>CAJQMR010000007.1 GCA_905479495.1 uncultured Anaerolineae bacterium | reverse complement strand
ACCTATATGAAATCTTATCCGAACTAGCATGAAAATAGATAATCCCACACACTACCCAGACCTGAACCGGGTGCTGCACGAGTTGGCAACCTCCGTGCAGGCTATTTTGAGCGGTAATCTGATCGGCCTCTATCTGCAAGGCTCCTTTGCTACCGGCGATTGCGACGAACACAGTGACGTCGATTTTCTGGCCATCATTCAAGAAGAGCTGACCGAAGCAGAACTCGCCCAATTGCAAGCGATGCACAAACGTATTTTTGCCCTGTCCATCTCTTGGGCGCAGCATTTGGAAGGATCGTATTTTCCGCTGGTGATGCTGCGGCGGTACGAACCGGCGCGGGATCGGCCGTTTTACATCGACAACGGCAGCCAGGAGCTAGTGCGCCATGATCATGACAACACCTGGGTGGTGCGTTGGACGGTGCGCGAGCAGGGCATCCCGCTGCTTGGCCCGCCACCCAGTGAGGTCATCGACCCTATCCCACCAGAGGCGCTGCACCAGGAAGTGGTCAAAACCATACAGGATTGGGGCGCAGAGATCATTTCGGGCAGCTATTCGATTAACAACCGCTGGGCACAGCCATTTGCGGCCCTGAGCTACGGCCGTATGCTGCACACTCTAGCTACCGGACAAATCCATTCCAAACTGGCAGCAGTCAGCTGGGCAGAAGATCATCTGGACGGCCGTTGGGCCAATTTGCTCAAACGGGCCTGGGCGGAACGGCCGTTTCCCAGCCAAAAAATTCACCAGCCAGCCGATCCGCACGAACGGCAAGAGACACTCAAGTTTATTCAACACGCAAAAAGCGGAACACAGAGGGGCACAGAGTAGGCACAGAGCTTCGCAGAGTGTCTTTTTTCTCTGTACAACTCTGCTCTTCTCCGTAAAACTAGTATGATGAAAAGGAATCGCCAATGATTCGCTTAAACCCAGAACAATTTAGCAAGGCCACACCATTGTTTGCCGGGATAGCTGAGTGGAATGTGTACGTAACGGCCGTTCTCCAACAAAAAAGTCCTGGCCGCGTCTACGTAGATAATCCAGATGCGCCCCGCAGCGGTTTTCTCGTTTCGTTGGATCGTAATTATCTGGTGGGCGATCCGAACAATCATGGCTTTAACACGGCCCTGAGTGAGGAGCTGGCCAACACCTTGCTCGCCGGAGACCGGGTCAATCCTGCCAATCCAGAATTGGCATTTAACCTGGATTCGCCCAATTGGGAACCCGCCCTGGCGGAGATTTTAGCCGATTGGCGCTGGCCACCCATTTGGGACAGCAAACAGCATTACCGCTTTGACCAGCTACAAGTAGATTGGCACAAAATTTTGCCCACAGGGTACACCATCACCCAATTGGATATTGCCCTGCTGGCTGAACAAGGGCTAACTTTACCCAAACATATCATCGATTCGATTCGGATAGGCTGGCAAAATGAAGCCAACTTTGTGGAAAATGGATTTGGGTTTGCCGCCCTGCATCACAACGAGATGGTCTGCTGGTGCATGGCAGATGTGACGGTGGGCGATAGGTGTGAAATTGGCATTGAAACAATCGCCGCCCACCGACGGCGGGGGCTGGCTACGGCCGTTACCGCCGCCACCGTCGAGCATTATTCCCAGGCTGGCTACCGCCATTTTAGCTGGCACTGCGCAGCCAGCAACAAAGCATCGATTAACACCGCCCAAAAAGTGGGGTTTGTCTTGGAACGGCCGTACAACGACTACACCTTCCACTACGACGAGCCACGCCATTACGCTGAGCTAGGCCGCTTATACTTTTTTGAAGCCCAACTATACGAAGAAGCCGCCGATATGCTGGAAATCGCCATTGAGGTAGATGACGCACCGCCCGCCTACGTCTATTTTTTGGCTGCCCGAGCGCTGGCCCACCTGGAAGAGCCCGTGGCCATTGAGTATTTACAAGAGGCAATTGCTACAGGATTTAAAGATTGGGAACTGCTGAGAACCCTACCAGAGTTTGCACCTTATCGACAAAAACCGGGGTGGGCCAACTTGTGGGCAGCTACACCATAAGTCAATTTTACTTTGCATTTTAAGAACTAATACGGGCAACGATTTCGGGTAGGGGCAGACCCCCGTGTCTGCCCTGATTTGGGCGACCACGGAGGGTCGCCCCTACCAATACCTGATTTTTTTAAACACTAACAAAATTGACCTACAGAAAACGAGGTAAATAATGATCAACCCAAACTTGAAAGGAAAGGTAGTGCTCATTACCGGAGCCAACCACGGCATTGGCGCAGCGACAGCCAAAGCGTTTGCGGCACAAGGAGCAAAGGTGTTCATCACCTATTTCCGGGGCAAAACAGAGTTTTCAACGGAAGAAATGGCCCAGGCACAAGCTAGCGGCGCGGGCGGGCCTGCCCTGTACGCCGCCAACCAGCAGCAGCAGGGCGAAGCGGTTGTAGCAGAAATTGAAGCGGCTGGGGGAACGGCCGTTGCCCATGAAGCCGATCTGGCAGAGGCAAATAACATTCCCCTGCTGTTTGATCAATGTGAAGCCCAGTTGGGGCCGGTGGATGTGCTGGTGTGCAACCACACCTATTGCGTTCTGGAAACGTTTGACCCGGCTGCGGTGACAACCGAGGGGTTTTCGGTAGGTTTCATCAGCGCGGCTGAGGCAGATCGCCACTTTGTTATTAACGCCCGTGCTTACGCCTTGCTCATGGCCGAATATGTGCAGCGCACTCTGGCGCGGCAAGCCCGCTGGGGCCGCATTATTCTCATCAGCACGGATGCCGCCCATGCCCATACGGAAAATGTGCATTACGCCGCCAGTAAACACGCCATTGAATCATACGGCCGTTCCGCCGCCATCGAATTGGGCAAATATGGCATCACCGTCAACATCGTCTCGCCTGGCCCCATCCAAACTGGCTACATTGAGCCAGAAAACGAAACCTACATCGCGGCCCACACGCCGCTGCGCGGCATTGGCCAGCCGGACCATTTGGCGGATGTGATTGTTTTCATGGCCTCGGAGCAGGCACGCTGGGTGACAGGGCAGCTTGTTTACGTTGGCGGCGGCTGGCGCATGGGACAATAAATGGCAGACTCAACCTACCAAAACGTGATTCGTCAGCTTGATGAGGGGGCGAAACTGCAAGAGGTACGGCCGTTACCCGGCAGTTTTTCCAATGAATCCATGCGGCTGGCTTACGAAACGGCCGTTGGCCCCAAACAGATTGTCGTGCGACGTTACGCCGTTTTTGGTGATTACGACCGAGGCGAAAAGGCGGAGCGCGAGTTCAAGACGCTGGCCCTTTTGCAAAAGCATCACATCCCAGCGCCAAAGCCACTGCTGCTAGATACCAGCGGTGCTCTGCTAGGCAGCCCCGGCATTGTGACCAGCTTTGTAGACGGCCAACAAATCATCCGACCAGCAAACCAGGCGGCTTGGGTCGTGGAAATGGCCCAAACGCTGGCCCACATTCACACTATCCCATTGTCGGCGGCCGAGATGGATTTTTTGCTGGATAGTAATGAAGAAGTTGTCTGGTTTTTGCGGAACGACAACGCCAAAGAAAAAATGTGTGAGCACCCAGACGGCCGTTCCGCCTGGCAAGCGGTACAGGATCTGCTGCCCACCATCCAGCCCGTGCCGCCCACCCTGGTGCATATCGATTATTGGCTTGGCAATATTTTATGGCAGGATGGCTGCATAACGGCCGTTCTCGATTGGGAAGAAGCCTCCTTTGGCGATCCTGGCTACGATGTAGCCTACCTGCGCCTGGAACTGGCCATGTTGGGCACCGAACAATTGGCCCACGCATTTTTAGAAGCATATGTGCAGGCAAGCGGCCGTCCCGTAGCCAACCTTGCTTTTTGGGAATTGGCCGCCGCCGCCCGCTTCATGCCAGACCCGGAGGGCATGATTCCCGAATGGCAAACGTTGCAGGCCGGACCGTATTCAGCTACGACCGTACGCCAAAACTTTAGCAATTTTATAGCCAGCGCCAAAGTAAGAGCTGGCGTGATGGGGAAAAAAGATGATAGATCATGATAATTTGGCAGATTATGCTGATCCCTTTCTGTATGATCTGGAAAATGCTGATGAAGAGCCGATGGCATCATTTTTATTGAAGCTGGCCCAACAGGCTAACGGGCCAATTTTGGAATTGGGCTGCGGCACAGGGCGCTATGCCCTCCATCTGGCGCGTCAAGGTTTTCCCGTTACAGGCCTGGATATTGTGCCAGGTATGCTGGCTTACGCCCAACAGAAAGCCGGTGATCTGCCAGTTCACTGGATAGAAGCGGATGCACGCCATTTTCAACTGCCTGAGAAGTTTGCTTTCATCTTCGAAATGGGTGCCGTGTTTCAGCATTTACTCACAAGGTCGGACCAGGAAGCCTTTTTGGCTGGCGCGCGGAACCACCTGGCTGAAAACGGCCGTTTCCTCATCTCAGCCCTTTTTACCAAACCTCCTTACATGGTCAGCTCTGATGAAGAGGAGGATTGGTTTGAATATGATGCGGGAAACGGGCGGTTCATCAAAGTCAGCGGCATTACCAACTATGATGCCGTCAACCAGGTGCGGCACGAAACCGCCTACCGTCGCTGGCAAGGTAGCGCCGGTGACACCATCACTAGAACAGCGCCACTGGCGCTGCGCAGCTATTTCCCCCAAGAGATGGAAAATTTACTGCACTACAACGGTTTTGCCATCGAAGAGCGCTATGGTAATTGGGACTTTTCCCCCCTGATGGATGAAAGCCCCATGCTTATTTTTCTGTGCACCAAACGAACCCTGGAAGGAAACCAATGACCAAAATGCCCGAATTTGGTAACTGGCAAGAGGCATGGGAATGGCACGCCCAACAAACACAAAATGACCTTGCCAAACAATCAGAGGCAGTGCTGTTAAAGAAGATTCAAAAGCGGCAGTACGATGCCTATTACCAGATTTGGTACAGCCTGCGGCAGGTTGGCAGCCTGGCGAACTGCGCGCCTGTGCTGCTAGAGGTGCTGCGGCAAGAAAGCGGTGAGGACAAGATGCTGATCCGCTACCACTGTGCGGCAACGCTTTTCTTTTGGCTTGGCTATCCAGACGATCCGCTGCCGGAGTTGCGCAAGCAGGTACAGTGGGACAACAACGGCGAAACAGCCCGGCAGGCAGCCATTGATGAGCTTGAGCAGCTTATTCAGTCCCAGCTGGATTCATAGAAGGCTTCACCGGTGCTTGCAGACTACCATGAATTAAATGGAACGCTGATTTACCTGATTACCAGGATCAGAGAGATCAGGTAAATCAGCGTTCTATGTTTAGAGGGGTAATAAAATGAGAAATGTGTCCGAAAAAGAAGTTGAACAGCTGCGCATTGAACCACTGCCTGCCACCGATCCAGAAATTGGTCGGGCACTTAGGCGGTTAGAAGGGGCGCGTGGTCGGCTAAAAGAAGCTTTGGCAAAACTCGATCCTGACTGGCTGGATTGGGAGCCGTATCCCGGTGGCAACAGTGTGGGCACGCTGCTTTACCATATCGCTGCCATCGAGCTCGACTGGCTGTTTTGCGAGGTGCTAGAGCAGGAATTTTCGGCAGAGGCCCAGGCGCTGCTGCCTTATCCGGTGCGGGATGAAACTGGCCGACTTTTTCCGGTAACGGCCGTTTCCCTCGCCGACCATTGGCAAAGATTAGATACCGCTCGCCAACTGCTGCTGGATGTCTATGCCGATTTGACTTTGGCAGAGTTCCGCCGGGCGCGCCAACTGCCTCAATATCATGTCACACCAGAGTGGGTGTTGTATCATCTCACCCAGCACGAAACAGAACATCGCGGCGAAATCGGCGAAATTATAAGCTGGAGTAAACATCATGGAAGAAAAAATACGCAGTCGTCTGAATGATGACATTTTGACCGAAACCCGAAAGCGGTACGGCATTGCCGACGACGACCTGGAAGAATTGGGCGGCTTTGAGAGCTTCATCTACAGCTTTGAAAAAGATGGCGCACCATACGTCTTGCGGCTGGGGCACAGCCTGCGCCGCACGCCGGGACTCATTCAGGGAGAGGTCGATTGGATCAACCACCTTGCCCGAGGCGGGGCAGGCGTGGCCAAAGCTGTCAATTCGGACGCGGATAACCTTGTTGAACTGATCCCGGATGGGCAGGGAGAGTATTTTTTGGGGACGGCATTTGCCTGGGCCGAAGGTGGCCCTGTGTGGAAAATGGAAGGCTGGACGGAACGATTTATGCTGAATTACGGCCGTCTCATCGGCAAAATTCACGCGCTTACTAAACAGTACAGTCTGCCCAATGAAGCCTGGAAACGGCCGTCCTGGGACGATCCCATCATGACCGACACAACCAACGCACTGCCTCGGCTCGATCCCAAAGCAATGGCGCTTGCCGAAGCCAATCTGGCCACCCTGCGCAGCCTGCCTACCCCACCAGACGCTTTTGGCATCATCCACCAGGACGCCCATACTGGCAATCTGTTTGTCGATGAAAATTGTCACATTACCTTGTTTGACTTCGACGACTGTGTTTATGGCCATTTCATCTACGACATCGCCATGGTGATTTTTTATGCCATTACCAATCATCCAGAGCCGGTTGAATTTTGCGGTCGGTTTTGGCCGCTATTCTGGCAAGGCTATTGTGAAGAAAACGAACTCGACCCCGTCTGGCTGAGGGAAATTTTGCCTTTCATGAAGCTGCGCGAAATTGATCTGTACGGCATTATTTTGCGCGACATTCCGGACCTGAGCGATGATAGTTGGGTAGCCGGTTTTATGCGTGGGCGAAAGGAGATTATTCATGCGGAACGGCCGTATATCGACTTTGACTTTGAGGAAATATCACAAAATGGAGATTCACAGTAAACGCTTGCGGCTGCGTGATTGGCAGTTGGGTGATTTAGAAACATACACGTATTGGCTACAGCCAGGCCATCGCTGGCAGGCGCTGGATGGCCCCTACTACCCGTCGCCAACGGTTGAAAAAATCCCAAGTTATGTGGCCAAAATAGGCCAGCGCATCGAGAAAAACGAATGGCCAACGCCGCGACAAAGTCTGACCATTAGCGATAAGGAAACCGGGAAAATGCGGGGGCGCGTTAGCTGGTATTGGCAAAGTGAAGAAACCAACTGGCTTTCTGTAGGCATTGTTATTTATGATCCAGCTGATTGGCAACAAGGTTGGGGGTATGAATCGTTGGGTTTATGGTGTGACTACTTATTAGGCACCATGCCGCAGCTGGCTCGTCTGGATTTGCGCACCTGGTCAGGCAACACGGGCATGATGCGTCTGGCTGAAAAGCTTGGCTTCCGTGAAGAGGCTCGTTTTCGGGACGCACGCATCGTTGATGGTGCTTATTACGACGGCATGGGTTATGGCATGTTGCGGGCCGAATGGGAGGCGCGTTATCCACAAGGTTTTTTAAGCCATCTGACTGAAATTGCCAATCAACCCGAATCCAAAATGTTGCCAAAAAACTTAACACCTGAGGAGAAAACGGCCGCTTACCAACAAGAAATCGCCCGCGTCGAGCCAAATTTGTCGCAGGAGTCTGTGGAAATCAACAACGAAGGCCTGGTCAATAGCGTGCTGATTGTGAACGGCCGTCGCGTTTTTCGCTTTCCCAAACATGATTGGGCCATCGACCATCTGCGCCAGGAAGCCAATTGTTTGACCTTGGCCCGACAGCATTTAACAATGCCCCTGCCCAATTGGACCGTGTACGAGAGTGAGCAGCTGAGCCATCCGTTTGTGGCTTATGATTGGATTCCGGGCGAGGCGCTGACCCGGCACGGCTTGCTGCGCCTGCCGCTGATCGACCAGCAGGCCATCGCTGAACAATTGGGCACATTTTTATTTCAGATGCACACTATTCCCATGCGTGAAGTTGAGAAGATGGGGATACGGCCGTCTGTTACCAATCGCACCCCGGAAAAGTGGCAAAAACTGTACAACGACGTCAAAGAAATGCTTTTCCCCCACCTGGCAACCTTCGCCCGCGCCTGGGTGGAGCAGCATTTTGCGCCTGTTCTGGCAAACCCTGACTTTATGGCCCACAAACCTGCCTTTATGAACGGCGACCTGGGTGGTTACCACCTACTGTTCAATCGCGAAAACCGACGGCTCAACGGTGTTATCGACTTTGGCACGGCTGGCGTGGGCGATCCAGCCGCTGATTTTGCCTGCCTTATCGACCAGTTTGGCGAAACCTTCGTGCGCCTGATGGCCCCAGCTTACCCAGACATTGCCCAGCACATCGAGCGGGCACGCTTTTGGGCTGGCACATTGGAGCTGCAATGGTTACTTGGCGGTCTGCGTTATCCCGATGAGCCAGACTGGTTTATGGTCCACATTGGCCGGGCACGCGACGTGCTGCCCGTCGGCAGCGGCTGGCAGCCAATGTAGGTCAAGTTTACAAACTTGACCAACCCCTCTAAAGGAATTTTTACATGCTTGATCTGACCAAAAGTTTCCAAACCTTCCCCGTACTGCAAACCGAGCGTCTGCGGCTGCGTGAATTGGTGCCCGATGACGCCGAGGCGCTTTTTGCCGTCTTTAGCGATCCCAAAGTGATGGCCGGACATGGCCAGCCGGTTTACAAAGATGTGGCTCAGGCACACAGGCTCATCAACTGGTATGCCAAAGCGTTTAGCGAAAAGCGCGCCCTGCGCTGGGCCGTCACTTTCCAGGATGACAACACCTTGTTAGGCACCTGCGGCTACCACGACATCACCGCCCGCCATCATCGGGCAGAGATTGGCTATGAGCTAAATTCCAACTATTGGCGGCAAGGCATCATGTCTGAGGCGGTGCGAGCGGCCGTTCGTTTTGGTCTGTCTGAGATGGGTCTGCATCGCGTCGAAGCCAATGTTGACCCGGAAAATCCGGCGTCAGCCAATTTACTGCGCAAGGTGGGCTTTACCGAGGAAGCGTACTTGCGGGAAAGGTATTTTGACAACGGCCGTTTTGTCGATGATTGGTTCTTTTCTATCTTATCTACAGAATTAAACAAATTGGAGTAACTATGTTCACCATCCGACCTTTTCAACCAACAGATACCGAATACGAAGGGATGTACCTCGTTGAAAAAGCAGTTTTCCCCGAAAACGCCGATACAGTTGCCGAAGTTAAACACGGCGACGCCAACCGCAAGCCAGAGCAATTCTTCCAAAGATGGGTGGTGGAGGAAGACGGCCGTCTCATTGCTTTTGGTCACGTGAGCCATCCACCCCATTTTAAAGAGCCCGGTCGTTACCGTTTCAACATTACGGTCCATCCAGAATTTGAAGGACGTGGGGTGGGAACGGCCGTTTACAACCAAATCTGGCAAACGTTACAAAGCCGCGATGCAAAACCAACCATCGTGGAGAGCGGCTGCTATCAACATCATCAGCAAGCCGTACGCTTCTTGCAAAAGCGCGACTACCAGCAGGTGATGCGCTGGGTCATCACCCGCCTCGAATTGCCCACCTTTGACGCCGCACCCTATACTCCCCTATTCGCTAAATTAGAAGCGCAGGGCATCGAATTAACCACCCTGCCCCAGCTGCAAACGCAAGACCCCAAATGGCTGGAAAAACTGCATGAATTGGAGTGGCAGCTCACACTGGATGAACCACTGCCTTACACGCCGCAAAAAATGCCGATTGAACAATACAAAAAGCTGGTTGTTGATAATCCCCAGGTCATTTTGCCCAGCTGGTTTATTGCCGTGAATAATGGCGAAACGATTGGCCTTTCTCTGTTGGAAAAAGGCAGCGCACCTGGCGGATTGAGTACCAGTTTTACTGGCGTGCTGCGTGATTTCCGGCGGCGCGGCCTGGCTACGGCACTGAAGGTTCGGGCCATTGAATATGCGAAGAACGCTGGCTACACGTTCATCCGCACCGGCAATGAAGAAAACAATCCCATGCTGGCGCTGAACAAAAAGCTGGGCTTTATCGAAATCACCGCCCAATTGGCCTTTGAAAAACGATTAGAGAATGGGAATCCGTTATGAGAGAAATACCTGTTTTAGAAAGTGAACGTTTGCGAATACGGCCGTTCCAAAACACCGATTTACCCTACCTGTTCCAAATCAAACAAAATATTGGTTGGGTCGATGCTGAAAAAACGGCCGAACAACAGCTGCTGGACGAAGCCGATTACCTGGAATGGGCGGTGCGCAATGAACGCCAGCTGGCTCAACTGGGGCAACCGCCTTACGGAGACCGCGCCGTTGTACTTAAAGAAACTGATGAACTGGTCGGGTCCGTGGGGTTGGTACCCTGCGTGGATGTGTATGGCCAGCTGCCCAGCCTGGGTGGCACAGCTAACTGCCTGGCCACGGCCGAAGTTGGCTTGCTCTGGCTCATCGACCCAGTCTACCAGGGCAAGGGCTACGCCAGCGAAGCCGCCCAAACCCTCATCGACTACGCTTTTGGCCAGATGCGGCTCCACCGCCTCATTGCTACGACCGAATACGACAATCTCGCCTCTCAAGCGGTTATGCGCAAGCTGGGCATGGCAGTAGAACGCAATCCCTTCCCAGATCCGCCCTGGCTGCAAGTCGTAGGCATTTTAGAGTACAAGCAATAACAATTCGTAGCCAGAATTTTCTCAGAGTACAATCATCGAAAATAGCAAAGGAGCAACTAATTTGGTTGAAAAAGGAATCCCTTCTCAGGATGATAAAGTTGTTGGAGCACTGTCCCACGCTGCCGTCCTATTACCCATGTGGGGCATTGTTGTACCCGTGCTCATCTGGGTGACCCAACGAGAAAAATCAGAGTATATTCGCCAACAATCGATGCAAGCTTTGGCCTGGCAGATTCTGCAAATCGTTTTGTTTTTTGTCGCTTACATTCCCTTCATATTGCTAATAGTTAGCGATGTCTTTTTTACGACCAATGAGCAACTGGAAAGTTTCTTCCTGCAGTTTTGCAGCATCGGTTTAATTGTCTTAATAACGATTGGGCCAATCATAATGGGCATTTATGCGGCCGTTCGCAATTTGCAAGGTCACGATTTCACCTACCCGCTCATTGGCCAGCGCGTTCGGACTTACCTTGAAAAACAACCTCGCGAACTGTGATTTACATGTGCATTTGGCGGGTTCTTTCTACGCGGAAGATTTGCTGGCCATCGGGGCACCCATTTTCCGCGAGGTAGATTGGACTGCGCGGGAGTTTCTGAACGGCTATAACAACAGCCTGGAAACCGAACTTGACCCAGTGCAGCTTTTTGCCGAGGCATTAGAAAACCCCGAAGTAGGTTTTCCCAAACTCAAAGCCGCCTACGTTTTTGGCCCGGAGGACAGCGGCGATTTTGAGCGATTCATGTGGAAATATCGGCTATTTTCCCATTTGTGGGGCTACGGGTGGGAGCAAGGGCGACAGACGGCCGTTGCCATGATCCGCCAAGCTGTTGAACACCACAAACGGCAAGGGCTTGAATACGTGGAGTACCGCGCTGGCTTTTGGGGTGAAGGGGCCAACCTGCGCGAAAAGATGCAAATTTGCGCCGAGACGCTGGCCGCCGAATGTGATGAACAGTTCACCGCCCGCTACATTGTGGCTCTGCCCCGCGATGACCCCTGGCCCATGTACCAGGCCGTGCGCCAACTCTTAACAGAGCGGCCTCACCTCAGCAACATCCTGCGTGGCCTCGATTTTGCCAGCTATGAGGAAGGGTTTCCGCCAAAATTATTCCACAGCATCTTTCAGCAAATTCAGCAAGATAATGCCGCCCAGCCAGATCAGCAGCTAACGGCCGTTTACCACGTCGGTGAAACATTTTTTGATAAATCATTGGAAAGTGCCGTGCGCTGGTGCCATGAGGCATCATTGCTTGGGGCCAAACGACTAGGGCACTGCATTGCCTTGGGGCTAGACCCAGCCATTGCCGTTAACCGTCGGCCCCAAGCACATGAAGCCGAACTGGTGAGCGAGCGGCTGGATCAAATTGCCTATGACTTGGGCTTTGCTTCTCAGCTGCAAAAAGCTGGTGTGACAATCGATGTAAGTGCGCTGCAAAAGGAGCAGCAGTCGTTGGTCAATTTAGCGGCGGATAATCAGGTGGAACGGCCGTACACCTCCCAACGTTTCCAAGACATCCGGCAGCGACAAACCTTTGTGCTCAATCAGCTCACCCAAATGGGCACCGTCATTGAATGCTGTCCCACTTCTAACCTGCGCATTGGCGGCGTGCCCGATGCCGAACACCATCCCATTCACCGCCTGCTGGCCAGCCGCGTCAACCTGTGCATCTGTACCGATGATCCGGGCACATTCGACATCACCCTGGCCTCAGAAATTGAGTGGGTTTTGCGCCACACGCACTACACACTAGACAGTCTGGCCCAACGGCTGGGCGATCCCCGCCGCTTCCAACTTTAAGAAACAGGACACAGATTTCCACAGATAAACTCAGATTTCTTTCTTCCATCTGTGCAATCTGTGTTTATCTGTGTCCAAAATTCTTTATGTTACTATCGGGAATTGGCAGAATTGAGCGCTGGCTCCATAAAGGTTTGCGTCTGATTGATCGCCGTTAGGGCCAGGCTGTAGTTAAAATCATCCACCGTTCCGGCATTAACGCAGGAAAGATACGCCGGGCGGGTGCGATCCAGCGAATAGATGAAGGAGAGGAAGTAGACAAAATCGATTTCTTCCCAGTCGCCCGGCACGTCTTTGTAGAAAACGCCTGAATACAAAATGTTATTGTAGGCACCCACATACGTATCACACGAGGCCTGGTCGCCTGCATGTGCCCCATCAATACTGCCGCGCATCGTTTGCAGGGAATAATTAATATTGTTCATGTTGGCTTTCAGCCCCGCAGCATCAAAAGGCAGTTCGGGGAAAACGCCCAAAATGTCATTGGGATTAGAAATGTAATACACAGTTATCATTTCCGGTTCGCCATCGCCACCATCGTCCGCAGATCCCTCATCACCTTCGGGGGTAGCCGTAGCGGCAGGGGCTGGCGCGGGCGTGTTTGTTGCGGGAACCGGGGTGTTGGTCGGTGCGGCCGTTGCCGTTGCCGTTGGCGTTTCGGTTGGCTCTGGCGTTTCGGTTGGAACTGGGGTTGGGGTGTTTGTGGGTGTGTTCGTCGGTTCTGGTGTATCGGTTGGTTCTGGCGTGTCCGTGGGCACTGGCGTATCTGTCGGCGCGGGCGTGTCGGTGGGCGGGACAGGTGTTTCCGTGGGTTCTTCGGCCACTTCAGCCACGGCTGTTGGCGTTGGCGTGGCCTCCTCTCCCCCACAAGCAGCGCCCATAACGACTAAAAACAATCCAATGAAAACAAGTCGGCCAATTTTTTCTACATACAGCTTTTTCATTATGCTCTCCTCCATGCATAGAATAATGGTAGAAATTGCGCGGCCGACACCTTAAATTGTTGAATAGAGCTAAAAGTTGACCCCAAATGGAAAAATGTCTGGCCTTTATTGTAAAAGCAGGAAGTATTTTGCAACTGATGAGCCGCTTCGCCTGCTCTTACGTAAGCAAATCACGAGAAAGCATCAATTGAGAATCTGTTTGTGATTTGCTCAAAACGCGTAACTGCTTAAATTATACGCCAAAAACAAGCACCAGGCGGATGCTTTTTACCCACTAGCATAAGCTTTGCTTATGATATGTCCAGCTTGAACCATCACAGATTGTTCATATTTTGCCCAAATAACTGTTCATAATATGGACAAGACGAGCGTTCCAGATTAGAATAGACAATATTGAACATATAAATTGATGAAAACACTGTTTTCAAGAAAAGGAGTCTGGCATGCGCATAATTATTACAGGAGGAACCGGTTTGATCGGTTCAGCTCTCGCCAAAAATCTGGCAGCAGATGGGCATGAGGTGATTGTTCTCAGCCGAAATCCCGCCAGGCACACCTTCCCTGCCGGCATTCGTGGTGAAAAATGGGACAGCAAAACGGCCGTTGGCTGGGGGCACCTGGCGGATGGCGCCGAGGCCATTGTTAATCTTGCTGGCGCACCTATTGCCGGTACAGGGCTGCTCCCCAGTCGCTGGACTGAAGAACGGAAACACCGCATTCGCCAAAGTCGCATCGATGCCGGAACGGCCGTTACCGAAGCCATCGCCGCCGCCAGCAAGAAACCCAAGGTGCTCATTCAATCCTCCGGGGCAGATTATTACGGCGATGTGCAAAGCGATCAGATCATCACAGAAGCAGCGCCCAACGGCAGTGGCTTTCTGGCCGATGTCACCGTTGCCTGGGAAGCCTCAACCGCCGCTGTGGAAGCCATGGGCGTTCGCCGGGCGATCATTCGGTCTGGCATGGTGCTCAGCCTGGAAAGCGGAGCCCTGCCCATCACTGTGTTGCCCTTTAAGTTTTTTGCGGGCGGGCCGTTAGGCAGCGGCCAGCAGTGGTGGCCCTGGATTCATCTGGAGGACGAAGTACGCGCGATTCGTTTCCTGATTGAAAACGAAACGGCCGTAGGTCCTTATAATCTCTGTGCCCCAAATCCGCTCAAAAATAAGGAGTTTGCCAAAGTGATTGGCCGCGTCATGAATCGTCCCGCTATTATGCCCGCCCCCACCTTCGCCCTAAAATTGGCTTTGGGTGAGATTGCCGCCATCGTGTTAGACGGCCGTCGCGCCATCCCAGAAAAGCTGCAAGCCGATGGTTTCACCTTCAACTATCCTGAAGCAGAAGCGGCCTTGAAAGATTTGCTGAATTAATGAGTGATTTTTACAGCACGCCCGACCATCAACCATTTGCCTTGGGCAGCGGCACCGTTGGCGCCCTGCTGATTCATGGTTTCCCCGGCACCCCGGCAGAGATGCGGCCGTTAGGAAAAAATTTAGCTGCCGCTGGCTGGGCCGCGTATGGTCCACTGCTGCCAGGTTTTGGTCCGCAAATTTCCACATTGGCCCAAAAGACACGCCACGATTGGCTGACTGCGGCCCGTAACCAATGGCAGCAGATTCAGGCCCAGCACGACACGGCCGTTCTCATCGGTTTTTCTATGGGTGGTGCGCTTGCCCTGAATTTAGCGGCGGAACAGCCACCTGATTTTCTGGTGCTGCTGGCTCCGTTTTGGCGCTTTGCTGGCTGGCAGGGCAAGCTGCTGCCGCTCGTGAAACACGTCAAAAAAACATTCTATCCATTTGCCGAAGCTGATTTTTCAGATACGGTCGTTCGTCAACAACTGGCCGACGTAATGCCTGGAGCTGATTTGGATGACCCAGCGGTGCAGGCGCGTATTCGCCAGGAAGTGCAGCTGCCCACCAAAATCATCGACGAAGTGCGGCAGCTGGGGCAAAGCGGTGGCCGGGCAGCAAAATCAATTCAAGCGCCCACCCTGCTGCTGCAAGGCCAACACGACGCAGTGGTTCCCTCTCGCCTCTCACGCCAGCTCATCACCCGGCTGGCTGGCCCTGTGACTTACCGCGAAATTCCCGGCGATCACAACTTCCCCAAAATGAAACCGCCCAACCCATACGACATCACTCTGGATATTCTCAAGTTTGTTACCCAATAAAGAAGATAAGCTCCCAAAAATCGGCTGTTAAATAAATACTCTGAGATGTTCTTGCCCAGCTTTGGCCTGATTACGGCCGTTTGCCTCTTCCAACTCCGCCAAAGACAACAACGCATGCTGCACCTGAGCCACCACCTCAGGCCATTCACGGCGTTTGGCCAAGGCCAGCAGCTGATTGAAGTAAGACCGTGCGGCAGCAAAACGGCCGTTCTGCCGAGCCAGGCGCGCCAAATTTTGCAGCACCAGGCTGAGCGCCTGAAAATCGTTCAGCCGCTCAGCCTCAGCCAGGGAAGCCTGCAAATAATCTGCCGCCTGCGCCATGTTCCCCGCATAAAAATCAACCACGCCCAAATTGTTACTTAGCAGCATCATGCCTTTGCGAAAACCTATCTTTTGCGCCAAGGCATATCCCTGGGCAAACTGCTGCCGCGCTTTCTCCCGGTCCTGCGCCAAATGGCTTAACGCGCCCAAACTTTTGCGGAACAGCACCGCCTGCGCCTCATGCTTGTGAACCTGCGCCAGATCGAACCCTTCTTGTTGATACTGCCGGGCAACGGCCGTTTCCCCTTCCATCAAAGCCAAAACGCCCAATTCCTCCAACAACAGCAGCAAACAATCTACATCATCCACCTGCCGGGCCAGAGTTAACGCCTCAGCCAAATATACTTTGGCCGAAGCATACTGCTCGTGACAATTGTGAACAATGCCAATCTCAGCCAGAAAACGGCCGATTTGCCTCTTGTCCCCCTGTTTTTGGGCCAGCTGCAAGCCCGCCTGCAAATATTCTTCAGCAGCGGCCAATTCCTGCCGCTGGCGCAGCAACTGGCCCCACCACAATTGCACGTGGCTAAGCCCAACATCGTCACCAAATGATTGCAACACCGTTTGCGCTTCAGCCAGACATTGTTCAGCTTGAAGATAAGCCCCGCGCACCAGCCAGAATGGCATCAGGTTTTCCAGAAGGTTGAGCCACGGCCGCAGCCACCGCTCGCGCACGGCCGTTTCCAACGCCGCCCCAATATGCCCAATCTCCTTTGCCACCATTCCATAAGCCAACCGATGCTCAGCCACAAACGCCGCCCAATAGGCCACAAATCGGTCCGTCGCACTGTCCGGCGCGGGCAAGCTTTGAGCAAAATCGTGCAGCAGGGGATGCAGCTGGTAACGGCCGTTCGTCCTACCCTGCAACAAAGAAAGCGTGTAAAGCTGCCGCAAGCCATCCGCCACAGCATCTGCGTCACCAGCCACCAGGGCTGCCGCCGCTGCCACCGAAAAATCTTGCCGCCCCAGCAGCCCGATGGCGGCAAAAAGCTGCTGCGCGGGCGCGTCCAGCAGTTCATAGCTCAGCTGAAACGAGCGCCGCACATTTTGCACCTCGTAGCGCAGCGCAGGCAGCCGCTGCTCCACCTGCGCCAGTCGCTGCTGAAACTGGGCAATCTGCCAGCCCGGCTCGTACGCCAATCGGCTGGCAGCGATGACCAGCGCCAGGGGCAAATGGCCCAATGCATCGGCAATTTGGCGCAGGGCATCTGGCTCGGCCTGTACGCGGGCACGGCCTAATATTTGTTCAAACAGGCTGAGCGAGGTGGTGGCTTCGGAGGGAAACGGCCGTAACGCAACCCGCTGCGCCCCGGCCAGAACAGACAAATCTTGCCGCCGTGTGGTCACCAGCACGGCACAGTTCCCGGTGGGTGGCAGCAGCGGTTCAATCTGGGCGCTCGTCTGGGCATTGTCCAAAATAATGAGTGCTTGTTTGCCTCGCAGCAGATCGCGCACCACCCGGCTGCGGCTGGCCACGTCATAAAATTGGCTGACGTCTTGCTGGTAAGCAGCGGCAAACGTGGCCAAAATGGAGAGCGTGTCGGAGCTGTCCAGTCGGGCCCACAGCACACCATCAGCAAAATGATCCTGCAAATCATAGGCCAGCTGTGCCGCCAGGCTGGTTTTGCCAACGCCCGCCATGCCATGCAGGCAGATTACGGCCGTTTGCCGTTTGGCCATCAAGTAAGTTCGCAAAAGCGCCCGCTCTTCCTCCCGACCCACCAGGTATGGCGGCAGGGCGATGGTCTGGAAAGGTGGGGAGAATTCGGAGAAAATGGCCGTTTGCCAAAACCGCAACAACGCTTGATCCTTTGTATCTGCTGTCAGGGTTCGCAATTCTTGAACAGTCGGCTGTTGGGCCGCAGCCAGCAGCTGATTGGCTTCTGCTTCTGTCAGACGCATGGCCGCCGCCAGCGCCACCACGCCTTGCCATCCCCTAGGCCGCACCACACGGCCGTTAAGCCAATTCACAATCGTCATTTTCGGCACGCTGGATAGGCTAGCCAGCTGCCCCGGCGTGTACGCCGAGCGCTGGACAAATTGGTTCAAGACTGTGGTGAATTGGTCTGGATCGCGCATCAACTCTTTGCCGTAATCGGTAATCAGTGTTCAGTAATCAGTAAAAGCATGACTGATTACCGATCTACCGATAACTGATTACTGTCAGGAAAAGTGGTACGAATTAGCACCATTTTTTTCATGCAGCTGCTTTTATCATCGACTTTTATTCGATCATAGCAATAAGTTGGAGAGTGTACGAATGAAATGGACCCCTGTTTTTTACCTGCTGGCAGCACTGCTGCTTTTGCCTGGTTTACTGGCTTGCAGCACCGGGGAAACGGAAACGGCCGTCTCCCAAACCACCGCCGAA
This sequence comes from uncultured Anaerolineae bacterium, assembly GCA_905479495.1. Taxonomy (GTDB): domain Bacteria; phylum Chloroflexota; class Anaerolineae; order Promineifilales; family Promineifilaceae; genus Leptofilum. The sequence goes on along the minus strand of CAJQMR010000007.1, from coordinate 495,178 downwards.
CCGGAACCAACCATCGCCCCAACCCAAACAGCGACGGCTGCCCCAACCAGCACCCCAGACCCGACAGCGACGGCCACAGCCGCACCAACCGCCACCCAGGAGCCAACCATGACCCCAACCCCAGAACCTACCTTCACCGAACTGCTCGCCATTGAAGACGCCCCCGATTCGTTGAAAAATCCGTACGGCATTGCCGTGGACAGCCAGGACAACTTGTATGTTTTGGATGCGGGCAATGACCGTTTGCTCAAATTCAGCAGCGACGGGATGCTGCTGCACACCTGGGATACGCGCGGCAGCGGCCCTGGCGCGTTCGATTCGCTGGGCTTTGGCGGCATTGCCATTGACGCCAACGATAATCTATTTGTGGTCGATAATGGCAACCACCGCATTCAAAAGTTGGACAGCGGCGGTAATTTTGTCACCGAATGGGGCAGCGAAGGGCTACGCAATGGGCAGTTTAAGCGGGCTATCGGCATTGCCATTGACACCGCTGGGAATGTGTATGTGTCCGATGACGGCCGTCCTGAAATTCAGGTATTCGACAACGATGGCAACTTCCTGCGCAAGTTCGGCAGCCGAGGGGTCGAGGATGGCCAGTTCCAGCATCCCACTGGCATTGCGGTGGACGACGAAGGCCACGTTTACGTAGCCGACTATCAGCTCAGACGGGTGCAAAAATTCGACAGCGAAGGGAATTTTTTATTGAGCTGGGGCATGGCGGTGAATCCAGCTGGCGTACCGGAAGGGATTGGCATTGATGCCAACGGCCGTATTTACATCACCGATTATGACCGGGCACGGGTAGAAATCTTCACGGCTGATGGCGAGTTTATTATGGATTGGACCGGCGGGGAAAGCGGCCGTTTCAGCCGCCCCGTGGCTGTCGCTTTTGATTCAGAGGGTAACGTTTGGGTCAGTAACCAGGCAGGCAACAGCATCTGGAAATTCGCCCCACCACCCTTGCCTTAACCAGCCATCTCAGCTTGTTACTCTCGCGCAGGCGGAGTCCAGACGTGTGGATTCCCGTTTTCGCGGGAATGACACTACTTTCTGCGCCATCCTTTCCCTACGATTGTTTTAGGAAAGGTCAGCAGGCAGGGAAAGGGTGAAAATCGCGCCGCTGTTGTTGGGGGAAAGCGCCGTCACCTGGCCCTGGTGCAGCTCGGCAATTTGCTTGACAATGGCCAGCCCCAGGCCAGAGCCGCCGCTGTGGCGGCTGCGCGACTTGTCACCACGCCAAAAGCGGTCAAATACATAGGGCAGATCGGCCGGGGGAATGCCGGGGCCGCTGTCGATCACAGAAAGGTGGACGGTTTTCTTTTCTTGAACGGCCGTTACCCGCACCCGTCCCCCTTTCGGCGTATGGCGAATCCCGTTGGCTACTAGATTGGTTAGCGCCTGCTGCACCCGATCCGCATCAGCCAAAATGAAGAGGGGCTGCGCTGGCGCATCATCGACCAGCTTGACGTTGCTTGTGTCGGCCAGGGGAGCCAGTCGAGCCACCACAATGGCTGTTAATGCGCGCACGTCCACTTTTTGCAGCGCCAGGGAGAGCTGGCCAGAGTCAGCCAATGACAGCAGGCGCAAATCGTCAATGAGGCGAGAGAGACGATGAACCTCGTCGTTTAGCTCCTGTAGCTCAGTCGGATTGGGTTCGAGGAGGCCATCCAACATCGCTTCCAGGTTGGCCTGCATGACGGTGAGCGGCGTGCGCAGTTCGTGGGCCACATCGGCCACCATTTGCCGCCGCTGCTGCTCCTGTTCAGAAATTTTGCTGGCCATCTGGTTAAACGCTTCAGCCACCTTGCCCAGCTCATCTTGTGAGCGCACCGGCACGCGCACGTTCGGTTCGCCAGCGGCCAGGGCTTGCGAGGCACGCCGCATTTGGGACATGGGCCGGGTGATTTGCCAGAAGATAATCGTGCCTAATACCAGCGAGACAGCCCCAGCGGCGATAACGGCCGTTTGCGCCGCCTCCTGTACATCAGACAAAAAAGAAAGACCCAACGCCTCTGGCGAATTCGGAGCCAGCAAGTCCAGCAAAGGAATGTTAATCACCTCTTCGACAATAACCTGTTCAGCGGTTTCGGCAACGATTCGGCTGTCTTCAATGGTTGGTTCAAAGTTGGGGGCAACGGTTGGGGCGGCTGCCGAAGGAAGCTCAGGCAGTTCCTCCAGCGGCAGCAGTTCACGCGATTCAGCGGATTCAAACGGTTCGGGCGTTGGCAGCGGCTCAACTTGGGGGCGCTGAATAATGACCTGATCGTCGCGAATGATGATTTCGGCATCTTCTAAAGCGTCTGGGGCAACCACGGTGGGCAAAACGGTGCGGATATAGTTGTTACGCTGGTCGATGTATTGGCTAAAGGCACGTGAGGTGATCTCCCCCACAACGTTGGTGACGATGAACAGCATAAGGAAAATGACCACAGCAAAGGCACCCATTAGCCGAAACCAAAGGCTGCGCGTCATCCAGCGGAAGCGGCCCCAGGCGTGGCGCAGTAGCCGGAACAACCAGCCCAGCACCCGCCACAGCCAACCAAACGGCCGTCGCAGCCAACGAAATGGCCGTCGCAACCGACCAAAGCGCGTGGTCTCCTCTTTGAGCAGGACCAGTTCATCACCAAAGCGCCACTCTTTGGGCGAAATACGTCGTCCGCGCTGCCGCTTAAACAGACGACGCAGCCAGTAAGACGGCCGTAATTTGTTCAGTCGCTCACGCATGAGGCAGCTCCACCTCGTCCAGCCGGTAGCCCACGCCATAAATGGTGTTGATAATCGTCACATCCCCCACCGCTTCTTTAAGCTTGCGCCGCACATTTTTGATGTGCTGGTCGATGGCTCGTTCCAACTCCTCGTGGGCCACGCCCTGGAGCGCTTCAAGCAGCTGCGCCCGACTCAGCACGTGTCCTTTGTGCCGCATCAGCGTGGCCAGCAGCTCAAACTCGGTTTGGGTTAGGTCCAACAGCTGCCCATCGATCCAGACGCGGTACGCCGCCAGGTCCAGCTGGAGCGCCCCGGCTTGCAGCAGGTTGGCGTTAGTCAGGCCTCCCTGCGTACGGCGCAACACTGCACGCACTCGCGCCACGACCTCACGCGGTGAAAACGGCTTGCTGATGTAATCATCTGCGCCCAGTTCTAAGCCAATCAGGCGATCCATTTCTTCGGTACGGGCGGTGAGCATGATGATGGGCACGTCCCCCAGGCGGCGCAGGCTGCGGCACACGTCCAACCCGTCCTGACCGGGCAAATTGAGATCGAGCAAAACGAGAGACGGCCGTTCCTGCCGAAATGCCGGAACCGCCTGCGCACCATCGTGAACGGCCGTTACAGCAAACCCCGCCTGCTCCAAATAGAGCCGCAAGGTGCGCACAATCCGTACTTCATCTTCTACAATCAAAATTTTATCGCTCATCAGTCTGGGGATTTTATCATAAGAGATTAGGGAATAAACCTGACAGGTTTACAAAACGAGCGTGAAATCAGGCTTATTTTGCATTGCAAAGAACCATTTCCCACTAATTTCCGGTGTAAACCTGTCAGGTTTGGTAACTTCCTTACTTATTCAACGATTCCGGCGTCTTTTCTTTCGGGGCGCGCCGCCCACGTACAATCATTACTACGCCCAGGCCAATCAAACCTAACGAGGCCAATACCGTCCCAATCCCGTTCACTACCTCAAGAAAGGAGGGTGAATGATCAACGTAGACCGTGTGGCTAGAAATGTCCGGGATTGGCGGAATCGTGGGGATGGGAGGAATGGTGGGAATTGCCGGAATCGGCGGCACCGTGGGAATGGGCGGGATGGTAGGAATGGGCGGAATCACAATTTGTTCTTGAATACGTTCTTCCACCTGCCGCGCAATCTGGTCCTCAACACGCTGCTCAATAACCGGAGCCAGCTCGCTCCCCATCTGACTAAACCCATCACCACGAATAATAATGGTTTCGCCTCTATCGACCGTATTCACCCCAATGACCAGGCCAATGATGACGCCAATTCCAATCAGAACAAACAAGCCACCTGTTTTAAGTAGCCCTTTAATCAACCGTTTGATTCTTTTTCGCATTTCCTGCCTCCATATATTGCTGCCCAAAATTCGCTTTCATTTATAGTGAGAAGCGTATCAGGCAAATATGTAGGCAATGTGTAGAGGTTTTCGATAGCTCGTGTAGGTTCTGCGCTACCGGTTGTGGTTGGCATCCACCAGCCGGTTGATTTGCTCTGGACCACCCAAAATGCCAAGGACATGTCCCTGTTTTAGGGTACGTGTGCCTGCAGGATGGAAGTCGGAACGGCCGTCTTCCCGCAGCAGCACCACGCTCACCTCATAATTTTGCTCAATCTCCGAGACAGAACAATCCAACAGACCAGAATCACCCCCTAACTTGAGGCGCGCCAGGCTAAGCGCCTCGCCTTCTACCGTGATGGGACGCGTCACGTCCACATCGGCGGCGGCGGCAGCAAAGGTGGGAGCCGCCATGCCCGTGGCGCTCATCGCCCGGAAACCAAACTGCTCTTGCAGCGACTGGCCAAAATCGTCGTCAAAAATACGCAATACCACCCGAATTTGGGGATTGAGGCGACGCGCCTTGAAGGCAATTTGCAAATTCATGCTGTCGTTTTGGGTACATAAAATGATGGCCCGTGCTTTGGCCACGCCTACACCTTGCAGCGCCACCTCGCGCCGGGCATCGTCCTTTATCACCGGGATGCCCATCGACTGCGTTTCCGCAATTAAATCTTCGTCAGGATTCAGCTCAATCACGGCCACGTCCCGATCCAGCTCAAACAGTTTTTGCGTGACTCGGTAGCCCAGATGCCCTAGACCCACCAACACAATATGATCCTGAAAAGTAGAGGCTACGGCCATTTCCCACTCCTTGCTCCGTTCCCGCCGGTTAAAAAAAAGTAGCCCAAAATCGGTTAAGCCCTGGGCCAAAATGGAGATGCCAATGATGGGCATGACAAAATAAAACAGCTGTAAAGGCAAATGATTGGGCAAATGATCGCCCAGTGGCTGCAAAAACGTCAGGCCCAGCACCTGGTAGGTGGCTTCTACCAAATTATTGCCGCCCACTTCTTCACCAAAAAAACGGGCCAGTTGAAAGTACAGCACCCCGCCGCCAATGATCGCCAAAGCAAAAACGGATAACGGCCGTATAAATTCACGCACCAGCAGCAGGGTATCCCGCCAAATAGCTCGCAGCCGCCGCAAACGGCCGTTTCTGTGATGATGATATCGTCTTTGTGTTCTCATCCGCATCTGGTTTAAATTTTCCACCACGTTCTCTGCGATGAATTTCTATTTCACGGTTAAGCCCGTTAGCAGCAGTTTATCATCAACGGCCGTTCCTGTGCCATCCAAAACAGAAAGTCGGCGTAACGTTTGCAGCAGGTAAAATCCCACCTGCACCCGGTACGGCCCTGACGGCAGCTCGCTGGCCAGCTGCACCTGGTAACGATCCACCACGGGTTCGCCCGGCGTCCACTGGCTGGTTGGGTACGTTCCTTGAACAGGCCAGCTATCCACCTGCCCTACGATTTGGTCATTGGCGTCCAGCACCTGCACAAAAACGGTGTAATCTTCTGCCAGCGGAGCCAACGCCTGCCAGGTCAGCGACAAATCGAGCAGGCCGCCCGGCTGCAAGGTCGTGTCGGGTAAATCGACATCAAGCAGGGCAATTTTGTCCTCAAAATTGGTCGCCCCTTCAGGCAGCGGCACGCCGCTTACCAGCACCTCGCCTACCACGCAGAAGCTGGTCACGGGGCGCATCCAGCCGCACTGCGCCTGCCCGCTGGGATGCTGGGCCAGGATTTGGTAACGGCCGTTTTCCGTCGGCGTTGCCACATTAATTTGGTTAGTAAAGGAGCGATTAAAAGGCACCATCATTTCCGGAGCCAGCCCTGGCTTGGGCTGCAACTCCACACGCTCCTGCAGCTCAAAATCAAGCAGTACCGAACTGCCATCTCCGGCAAACAGGACAGGCAAATCCGTTTCGGGGCGAACCTGCGCCGGGAACGCCACACCGGTCAGCAGCGCCTGGCCCACCTGCGCCCGCACCGGCTGGGCCAGCGAGCGCACGGGTGCCGTAAAGAAATCATGGCTGGCCACCGTTTGCCAATCCAGCGCTGCCAACGGCGTAAAGGGCGGCGCCACGGCCACCTGCAAATCCAGCGTCTGCGCCTCGGCCAGCAGCGGGCGGGGCCAGCTGTGAACATCCACCACCAGCTCACCCGGCCGCCAGGCCACAGTGGGGTAATTGTTGTGGACGGCGTGCTGCCCGGTGGCCACGTCCGGCTCGCCCACGTAACGCCCGCCCGCCCAGCGCACAAAAATGTGCCGCGTTTCGCTGATCGGTGCAGCGGTTTGCCACACCAGGGTGGCCGCTGTGGCGGTTGGATCGCTGGGGTCTTCTGGCACCAGGCCCACACCCACCAGCTGCATCGGCCCAAAATCGATCTGCACGGGATCAACGGTAGACGGCCGTTCCCGCAATGGCTCAGTGCTGACTTCAGTTAATGGCCCGGCCGCACGCAAATGATAAAGCCCTGCCAGCCCAGGCAAAAAACGAGCCAGATAGACCGTTTGCCCGGCCGCCAGCCGGGCATCCAGCTCGGCACGATAAGCAGCTTCATCTGGCAGCACCATGATGTCCAGGTCGGGCCGCAATCCTTCTGCCTGCTGCAAATAATAGAGCGGTGGAAATTTGTCGCTGTCGGCCAGGATGGCCGCGTTGCCAGCCAGCGGCTGCTGCAACACGCCCTGCCCCCAGACGGTACGGCCGTCGGTCATTGAGCTGTCCAGTCGAGCGCGGTTGTTTACGATCAGCAGCAAGGTGGGTAAGAGAATGAGGAGCAAGACGGCCGTACGCACCAAGGGTACCAGCGGCTGGCTGTCGTGGTTTAGGCGTTGGCTGATAAGTTGGAAAACGGCCGTCACCCCGCTAGCCCAAAATAATCCCACCACCAGCTGCGCCGGAATGAGAAAAACGGCCAGATCAGGCACGTAATAGTTGAGGCAGTAAAAGGTAAAGCCCAGCCAGGTCAACAGCAAAACAGCCGCTAACCGCCAGTTGCGCCAGGCCAGGTAGCCTACCCCCAACAGGGCCACTACCAAGTTGAACTCGCCCCAATTTTCCACAAACAGCCGCCCCACAATGCCATAGCGGGCCGTGTCATTCAGCCAGGCACCCCATTGCAGCGCCCCCTGAAAACGGCCGCCCACCACCCAATCCACAAAGCGGCTTAAGCCCATCGGCTCCCCATTCACCGCCTGCCAACGCAGGGGCAGGTAAAGGTAGAGCAGGAGCGGGAGTGTAAAGGCAAGGGCGAGTTGGATCAGTAATCGGTAATCCGTTATCAGTATTCGGAAATCAATCTCTGCGTAGCTCTGTGCCTTCTCTGCGCCCCTCTGTGTTCCGCTTTTTCCTCGCCACAGAGCCAAAACCACAGTAAGCGCCGCTGGCGGCAGTAAAAAAACAGTTGTCAGGTGGTTGGTCAAGCCCAACCCAATGACAAATGCTAGTAGGAAAAGATTTAACCGCAGAGAGTTTGAACTTGCCACTTGCAACATGAGCCAAAGCGCCACACAAACAATAAGTGCATGCAGCGCATACACTTCAGCAGCAATGGCCTGGCTCCACAGGGTGCTGGTGAGGCCCATGACGACCGCACCCAGTACGGCCGTTTCCACCTCACCCCACAATTCCCACAAAAACTTAAAAAAGAAGATGAGAGCCAGGGTAGCCAAAACGGCCGTGCCCACATTGATGCGCCAGGCCACCGAACCAACCGGCAGCAGGCTAAACAGCTTGCCCAGCAGCAAATAAAGCGGATAGCCCGTGGGATGGGCAATGCCCAACTGCGGGGCCACCACCTGGAACTCAAACGTGTCTGCCTGCCCCACCGTGCGTGACATCGTGCTGAGGTAGACGGGCAGCAAGGCCAGCGCCACCAGCAGCGGCCCCAACCAACGCCAAACGGCCGTATCCCTTCGCCACCTTCTACTCGACCACAACAGCAGCACCAGCCACAGCGCCGCGCCAAAAATCAAGCGGCTGCGCCCCAAATCCACCACCGAATCAGCCAGGTAGATGAGATTGAGCAGCAGCGGCGACAACTGTACAGGCGACACATTCTGCCTCCACCCGCGCTGCCACAGCAGCCAGGTCAGGAAGGTGAGTACGGCGGTGAGGGTGAGGGTGAAGAACGGCCGTCCCAGCCACAGCCAGCGGGGAAACAACCCTTCATACAAAATACGGCTCGCCGCCAGCCAGCCCACAAAGGTCAAGAGGAAAAAGGAAAGGTGGTTGGAGAAATAAGAAAGTCGGGCAGAAGACGCAGAAGCTGGCAGATGTCGTTCAGTGTCCATACTGCGCCTATTGTACCCCTTCCTGAATCTCCCTGGTAATAATTTGAGACGTCTTGATTCTTTATACAAAGGAATGAAGAAATAAAGAGACAAAGAAAACAACGCTTTGTTCCTTCCTGCCTTCCTCCCTTCTTAATAAATTGCCCTATACCAGCAAACCCCACAAAAGTTGATACAATCGGGCATCATCCACTGATCACTGATTACTGACCGCCAATTACCGATTACGAATTACCGAACACCAATCAAAGGAGCACCAAACCGATGACCCAATCCCCTGATTTCCACTTAGAAACCCTGGCCGTCCACGCGGGCGTTGAACCTGATCCATTAACCGGCGCAGTGATGACGCCCATCTACCAGACCTCTACCTTTGCTCAAACCGATGTGGCCCAGCATAAAGGCTACGATTATTCCCGATCAGACAACCCCACGCGCACGGCGCTGCATGGGGCGCTGGCCGCGCTGGAAGGCGGCCAGCACGCCCTGGCTTTTGCCTCCGGCATGGCAGCGATTGATACGATTTTGCGGCTGATTAAGCCAGGGGACCACGTTTTGTCTGGCAATGATGTGTATGGCGGCACATTCAGGTTGTTCGACAAGGTGCTGTCTGGCTACGGCATTGAGTTCACTTTTGCCAACACGACGGATGAAACGGCCGTTGCCAACGCCATTCAACCTAACACCAAACTTGTCTGGCTGGAGACCCCCACCAACCCCATGCTGCGCCTGTCCGACATTGCCGCCATGGCCACCATCGCCCACGCCGCCGGGGCCTGGTTGGGCGTAGACAACACCTTCGCCTCTCCTGCCCTGCAAAACCCGCTGGCGCTGGGGGCCGACTTTGTGCTGCACAGCACCACCAAATACATCGGCGGCCATTCCGATGTGGTGGGCGGGGCGATTATCTTAAACGACACGGCAATCTATGAACGGCTCAAGTTCCTGCAAAATGCCGTGGGCGCGGTGCCGGGGCCAATGGACTGCTTCCTCACGCTGCGTGGCATCAAAACCCTGGCCATTCGCATGGCCCAGCACTGCCACAACGCCATGCAAATCGCCCAATTCCTGGCCGACCACCCCGCCGTGGCCGAGGTGATCTACCCTGGCTTGGAAAGCCATCCGCAGTATGAGCTGGCTCAGCGGCAAATGCGCGGGCCGGGCGGCATGATCTCCTTCATTTTGCATGGGGGTGAAGCTGCCGCCCGGCTGGTAGCCCGCGACACCCAGCTCTTTACCCTGGCGGAATCGCTGGGCGGGGTGGAATCGCTCATCGAGCTGCCCGCGCCCATGACCCACGCTTCTGTAGCCGACTCACCGCTGGCCATCGATCCCGGTCTGGTACGGGTTTCCGTGGGCATTGAAAACGCCCAGGATTTGATCAATGATTTGAAGGGTGTGCTGAACCGGCTTTAACTGGAGAAACTAAACCTGACAGGTTTGCGGCAAAACCTCGTCAAAATGATGCTTTGCCATGCAAAATTAGCTTGATTTCAAGCCCGTTTTGTAAACCTGTCAGGTTTTGGACCAGGCACAATTCGTGCCGAAAACGTCGGACGGCCGTTCAGCACCCTTGCCTACCTTGCCAGATAATTTAAAGAACTTGCCCAATTGGAGGATGCTTATGCGACGTTGGACAATTTTTTTATGGCTGCTCTTCCTACTTGTTATTGCTGGCTGCAAACAGGAAGCCCCAATGGCCATCGGGTTTGTGCAGGGGGAGTTTGCCTACATTTCTGATGAAAACCGGGTGCTGGTGCTCAACATCGCCGACGAAGCCAGGCCGGAACTGGTGGGCAGCGTGACGCTGCCCGGCGAGGTGGTGAAGGTGGTGGTAGACGGCCGTTTCCTCTACATTGCCCACACCACCAGCGCCCTCAGCTGGGACACAGCCACTGGTCCACCCGACGCCGGGCTACAAATTGTGGACATTAGCCAGCCAGCCCAGCCAACGCGGCGCGGCTTCTTCCCGGCCAATGCCATCCCCACCGATGTGGCCGTGCGCGACAATGTGGCCTATCTCGCCGATTGGGATCATATTGCCGTGGTGGATGTGCGTGATAAAGACAATCCCACCAGCCCCTTTTTAATCACGGGTGGAGCCAACAGTGTTTTTGTGAGCGGGGCGCGGCTGTACGCCAGCAGCGGCGGGTGCAGCTTCCGTACCGGCTACTGCGGCGGCGAACTGCACCTTTATGACGTGACCAATCCGCTACGGCCGTATCCCATCACCACTATGCAAGCAGACCAGTTGCCGGGCCACGATGTTGTCGTGGCCAACAATGTTGCGTTTGTAGCGGGCAAGGGGCTGTGGATGGTGGATCTACAAGATGAAGAGGCGTTGCTGGTAGACGGCCGTTATGCCATGGACAATGAAGCCCTCTACCCGGCCAGAGTGGTGGTACAAGGGGAGATTGCTTACAATCTAAACGGCGACGGCCTGCATTTGCTGGACATTAGCCAGCCCACTACACCGATGTTACTTGGCAAGTACAGCACCGACAACTACCTGCACGACCTGACTATACAGGGTGACACAGCGTATCTTGTCGGCTGGAACGGCTTGGAAATTGTGGACATTGCCGACCCGGCCAACCCCCAGCAGATTGGCAGCTACGCTTTCGCCAATCCCATCCCCAGCAGCCCGCAGCCCACCCCCACACCGTGACGCAGGGGCGACCCGGCGGGTCGCCCTTACAACATGGCGTCCCATCAAAGGGCGCGTCGCGATGCGCCCGCCACGGGAGCCAGAAGCGAAGCCGGAACCAGAAATAGAGCCAGAGATGCCTCTTATCACGCATCACGCATCACGCTTCACCCTGTAAAGTTTCCAGAGAAATAGTTGCGCCCTGGCTCTGAACCGCCTAAGATCAGGCTATGAAAGCGTTCTTTTCCGGTCTATTTGAACTATTAAAGGAAAGCGGCCAGGGTTGGTCGCGAGACAACGCCTCGCTGTTGGCGGCGGCGTTGACGTATTACACCATCTTTGCCCTGGCCCCTCTGCTGGTGATTGCCGTGGCGGTGGCGGGGATCGTTTATGGCGATGCGGCCGTGCGCGGCGAGATTGTGGCCCAAATTCAGGATGAAGTGGGGCAAGAAGCGGCCGTGGTTATCCAGGACCTCATTACCAATGCCAGCCAATCCGAAACTGGCCCTATTGCTACAGTAGCCGGTACAGCATTGCTGCTGGTGGCCGCCTCGGGGCTTTTTTCGCAACTGCGGCGTGCCCTGAATATGATCTGGGGGCTGCGGCCCGCGCCACAGACGGGCATCCTCAATGTCTTCCGCCAGCGAGCGCTGGCTTTTGGCATGGTCCTTGTGGTTGGCTTGTTAATGCTGCTCTCTTTTGCCACCAGCACGGCGATTACGGCCGTTGGCGACCGTCTGGCCATCTGGCTCCCCAGCATCGGCTCGCTGCTGCCCCAAATCAACTTTCTCGCCTCCCTGATCATCCTTACCATTCTGTTTGCCCTGCTGTTTAAGGTGCTGCCAGATGCCCAACTTACCTGGAAGGATGTGCTGTTGGGGGCGGCGGTAACCACGCTGCTCTTCATGCTGGGACGGTACCTCATTGAGCTGTATCTCACGTATGGCTCTTCTACGTCGGCTTATGGCGCGGCCGGATCGCTGGTGCTGATTTTGCTCTTTGTCTATTACTCGGCCCAGATTTTTCTGTTTGGCGCGGAGTTTACCCAGGTGTACGCCAATAAATATGGCTCCCGTCTGAGACCAACCAACAACGCCGTCTGGCGGGGGCGAGACGCCACCGGCATTTCTCAAGCAGAAGAAGAGACGCAGGCGTATCGTATTGTCACCATCTCCCCTGAAGATGAAACACGCCGCCGCCAGCCCGCCACCCGCTGGCGTCAACCTGCTGCGACGGGGCTGCTGGGATTGGCAGCGGGACTGCTGCTGGGCTTTTTAAGCAGCTTAAAGCGCAAGTAGGGGCGGTTCGCGAACCGCCCCTACCAGACGAATCTTATGACCGTTCATAAAGTGACCGCCTTCATTACCCGCACTGGCCCGCAGGGGCAGCCACAGCTGCTGCTGTTTCAACATCCGCAGGCGGGGGTACAAATTCCGGCGGGCACGGTGGAGGTTGGGGAAGATTGGCAAACGGCCGTTCTGCGCGAAGCTCAAGAAGAAACCAACCTGACCCAGCTCACCATCCAGCGTTATCTAGGCCAGATTGAAAATGAGCTGGCCCCCAATGAAATGATCCTCAACCGGAACTGCCAGATTTTGAGCCAGCCAGACGAACATGCCATTCCCTTTCAGCCCCTGTTTACCCGGGGAGTTACGTTTAAGGTGGGGAAGAGGAACGGCCGTTTCCGCCAAATCACCTATCTGGAATATGATCAGCTGCCCAACCCCCAGGCCATCACCCTCTATATTGATGGCTGGCTGCCGCAAGCGTGGCTCAGCCAGACCAAAACCCGCCATTACGTCCACCTGCGCTGCCAGGAAGAGACCCCCGACCACTGGTCGCTACCCGGTGATAACAACCACATCTTCTCGCCCTTTTGGGCCAACTTACAGCCCAAACCCACCGTCGTTTCTCCGCAAAACCGCTGGCTGGATGATGTGTACCAGGCACTCCTCAGCTAACGGCGACATCTGGCCGTCCTTTGGCATACTGATTACCCGATTTAAATCTTAAACGACAACATTGAAGCACTATGTTTGCAGATTTCAATCTTACCAGGGGTCGTGTCATACCCGCGAAGGTGGGGGAATGGCAAATCAAAAGTGCAAAGATAGTGATTGAGGAATGTCACCCCAAATTTAGTAACTCCGCTATTGACAGAGCCTCACCCGAAAATGCTACAATAGTAAGGAATATCCAATTCGCCGTTGTTGTCCTGTCTTCTTGCAATCAGTTAAGCCTCACCCAGGGAGTCATCATGAAAATGCAACACAAAATCCTGCTCAGAAACTTCCTCATCGAACTGGTTCTTTATGCCCTGCTGCTGCTGCTGTACTTTTGGGGTGTGCTGCGCTTTTTGGGCGAGCCGCTCAACAGACTCTTTCATCTCAACCTCCTGGTTTACGCCGTGGCCACGCTCCTGCTTATCGTTGCCCAAGGGGTCTTTTTGGAATGGGTCACCTCCTTCCTCATTACCCGTCTCGGTCTAGAGAAATTGGAGTAATGTTATGGAATTCCCCATTACAGGCGTCACCATCGATCCCTTCTTCCTTATTGGCATCGGGTTTGTCGTTGGGTTGTTAGGCGGATTTTTTGGCGTAGGCGGTGGGTTTCTGGCTGGGCCGCTCATGTTTTGGTCCGGCGTGCCCATGAATTTTGTCGTGGGTACCGATCTGGCCCATATGACGGGCAAATCGATTGTGGCTGCCAAACGCCACCGCACCCTGGGTCATGTAGACATAAAACTTGGGGCTTTGATGATTGTGGGCACCATTATTGGTGTGGAAATTGGGGCCAACATCATCGAAGCATTAGAGGATACCGGCAATATCGACCAGGTAATTGGCATCACCTACATCGTCATTTTATGCATCATCAGTCTGTTTACCGCCTGGGAAAGCATTAAGGCGATGCGCATGATTCGCACTGAAAAGCTGGGTGTGAAAGAGGTGATGGCTTTTGCCAACATCTCCAAACGCGTACACACCATTCGTATCCCCCCCATGATATCTCTGCCTGGTTCTGGCATTGCTGAAGTTTCTTTGTGGGTGGTTCTGGGTGTGGGGATGATTACCGGCGTGCTGGCCGGTGCCCTGGGCGTCGGCGGCGGCTTTATTCGGATGCCCATGCTCATTTACCTGCTGGGTGTGCCTACCCATGTCGCCGTCGGCACAGACCTGTTTGAAATTGTGTTTTCGGCGGGTTATGGCACGCTGACCCACGCCATAAAAGGCAACGTGGATGTGTTAATGGCTTTGGTCATGCAGACGGGTGCGGCCGTGGGTGCCCAAATAGGCGCGGTGTCCACCCGCTATTTTGCCGGACCACGAATTCGCCTGTTTTTCTCAATCTTGCCGCTGATTGGCGCAATTTTGGTGCTGATTCGTTTGTTGGGCGGAGGGATGCCGGAATTTTAAGTTCTGCAGTAAAAGGTCATTATTTGTTATGAACGTTCTCATTTGTATCAGCAGTCTCCCTCATGCCCACAGCACGGTGACCATGGGCGGCCTGGTTGCCAGGGCGTTGGGCCGTCCCGTTTCGCTGCTAAAAGTTATCACCGATGCCGAGGAAGCGGAAACGGCCGCTATCACTTTAGAAGAAGTGCAAGCACTCATTGAGGAACCTGTGGCAGAAACGGCCGTTACCCTGGGCACCCCCGCCAAAGAAATCTTGCGCAAAGCCGAAAGCGGCAACTACGACCTCATTGTGGTGGGGGCCCACGCCATCCACAACTTGTGGGATCAGTTCCTGCAATCGGTCACCCGTAAAGTAGCCAACCAGGCCACCGTTTCCGTCCTGGTGGCCCGTGGTGAACCCACACAGCTGCGCCGCCTGCTTATTTGCACCAGCGGCTATATCAACAGTGAAATTGTCGTCCGCAACGGCGTGGCTCTGGCGCAGGCCGCCCATGCGGAGGTGACCTTGCTCCACATCACCGAATCCCTACCGGGCATGTATGCGGGCCTGGATGAGATGGAAGAAACCCTGCCAGAACTTCTGCAAACCGATACGCCGCTGGCCCAACACCTCAGGTGGGCCTCTGAACTTCTGGTGCAAGCCGAAGTGCGGGCTGAGTTAAAATTGCGGCGAGGCATCGCCCTTGATGAAATCCTCACAGAGGCTCAGGAAGGCGGGTACGATTTAATTGTGGTTGGGGCTCGTGCCGAATACGACGTCCTCAGCAGTCTGCTGATGGGCCAGGTAACACCCAAAATCATTGACAACACCCCCTGTTCCATCCTCATCGTACGCGGTGATTTATAGATTAGAGTTGTTCCCATTTAACAACTACACATGATTGTTATGCCTGCGCGGGAATGACAGGAACGGAATTTTATTCAGGAACAACTCTATTATAGATTGAGGATCTTTGTGTAGCTTTCGCCTTGGGCAGTGCAATTCCTTTAGCCATTCCCGCGTTTCAGTAGCCCCACCTTCTAACATCCGGTAAACTTTCCTGGCCGCATCGCGGCAATCACAAGTCGTTTTATAAAACCAATCTGTAGCTGCGGGTACTTCTCCGCCAGCAAGCGTCGTAACCAAACTCCGGCTACAAGTAAATTTGGAGAGATCGCATGTCTTATTCCCTGATCCACAACGGTACGGTTATCGACGGCAACGGCCGTTCCCCCCTGAAAAACGGTGCAGTCCTCGTCCGCGACAACAAAATTGAGCAAGTCGGTCGTAAAAGCGACATCCGCCTGCCCAACAGCGACGTGCACATGATCGATGCCAACGGGGGGCATATTTTGCCCGGCCTCATCGACACCCACGTCCATTTCATCTTTGATGGCGTCAACTTTATCGAAGAGATGAACACGCCTTTTTCCCTCAACTACTATAAAGCCATTGGCCCCATGCGGCGCACACTTGAAGCCGGCATCACCTCCGTGCGGGATGCCGGTGGCGTGGATTTAGGCATGAAGCAAGCGGTAGAACAAGGCTACATCGAAGGACCCCGTATGCAAATTAGCATCTCTGTGCTCACCATCACTGGCGGGCATGGCGACAGCTGGCTGCCCTCTGGCCTGGATTTTGGCCTGATTCCCCCCACGCCCGGCCGCCCCAGCGGCTTGTGCGACGGCGTAGAAGAAGTGCGCAAAAAGGTGCGTGAAGTGCTGCGCGCCGGAGCCGAGATCATCAAAGTGTGTTCCACCGGCGGCGTCCTCAGCCCCACCGATCATCCTGAATTTACCCAGTTCACCCCGGAAGAACTGGAAGTGATGGTACAAGAAGCCGCTTACCGACGCGGCGTCAAGGTGATGGCCCATGCCCAAGGGGCCGAAGGCATCAAAAATGCGGTGCGAGCGGGCATCCACTCCATCGAGCACGGCATTTTTGTGGATGATGAGGCAATTGAGCTGATGCTGGAAAAAGGTACCTTTCTGGTGCCCACGCTGCTGGCCCCGCTGGCCGTTTTGGAACAGGCCGAAGCGGGCGGCAACATGCCAGAATGGGGCATCCGTAAATCCCGTGAGGTGATTGAAATTCATAGCGAGAACATCGGCAAAGCATTTAAGGCCGGGGTGAAGACGGCGATGGGCACCGATGCCGGGGTGATGAAGCACGGCACCAACCTGCGCGAGCTGGGACTGATGTGCAACGTGGGCCTGTCGCCGATGGATTCCATTGTGGCCACCACCAAAACGGCCGCTGAATGCCTGGGCTGGCAAGATCAGGTCGGCACATTAGAAGTAGGCAAGCTGGCCGACGTCATCGTCAGCCAAACGGACCCACTGGCCGACATTCGCAGTTTAGAAGATGTGGACAATATTCGGCTGGTGATGAAAGACGGCCGTATCGTGAAAAATCTCATGTAAGAAGTGGCAAGTTGCAGGTGGCAAGTCAAACCACTTGCCACCTGCAACTTCTTACTTGCAACCCCTCACCAAACCAGTTATGGAAGTACAAACAAACCACAACCGCCAGGTGATGCTCCAGCGGGTGAAAACGTATTGGCTCGTCGGCGTGCTGCAAGAGTCGCTGCATGGGGCCGAGCTGATCGACCTGGCCATGACCTACCGTACCAACGCCGTTGCCAGTCCGGTGGCAGCTAACTGGGCCCAGGCCGATTACCACCAGCCAGACAACTTGCTGCCCGACGAACTATTTGACACCCCCCTGCCCATAGGCACCAACATCACTGAGGTGTACGATGAAGCGGAAGGCACGCTGCTCATCATGGGCGAACCGGGGGCGGGCAAAACCACCATCCTTTTGCAATTGGTGAGCGATTTATTGTTACGGGCGCAGATGGACGGCCGTCATCCCATTCCCGTGGTGTTTAGCCTGGCCAGCTGGGCCAACAACATGCCTCTGGGTGACTGGATGGTCAACGAGCTGGCCAACCGGTACGAGGTGCCGCGCCGCCTGGGGCAGCTGTGGCTCAAAAATGGCGACCTACTCCCCTTGCTGGACGGCCTGGACGAAGTGGAGCAAGAGCACCGCGTGGACTGTGCCCAGGCGATCAACCAGTTCCGCCAACGATATATGACCATGCCCACCGTGGTCACCTGCCGCATCAAGGATTATGAGGCATTGGCCACGCGGCTTAATCTGGCCCAGGCGATTGTGTTGCAACCGCTGTCGCTGGAACAAATTGACCAATATCTGGAAAGCATGGGGCCGCGCCTGGCCGGGCTGCGCGCCGCGCTGCAAAACGACATGACGCTGCGCGAGCTGGCCGAATCCCCCCTCATGCTCAGCATGATGACCCTGGCCTACTACCGGATGCCAGAAAATGTAGCCTTGTCGCTGGGCAGCCGCAAAATGGGGCGCACGCTGCTGTTTGACGTGTACGTGGAGCGCATGGCCCGCTATCGCGGCGGGGAATCGCTCTACGAGCCAGAACAGACGGTGCAATGGCTGGGCTGGCTGGCGCAAAAGATGTCCCAGTTCAACCAGACGATCTTCTTCCTGGAGAATTTGCAACCCAACTGGCTGCCGCGCGAACAGCAGCGCCAGTTTGCCAGCGCGATGCGTACCCGTCTGGCTGGCGTTTTTGTCTTGGTTGGGCTGCTGGCCGGTTTAGTTGGCCTGTTTGTGTCCGATTGGCGCGCTTTGCTGGCTGGTTTAGGTGCCGGGCTTGTGGCTGGCGGCTTGCTGGCCTTTTTCCGCCTGCTGCTGGTGTGGGCGCGGGTTTCCTGGTTCCGCATTGAGACGGTGGAAACGCTCAACTGGCGCTGGCTGCGGGCGCTGCTGGGTGGTGGCCTGGGGCTGGTGGGCGGTGGGCTGCTGGGCGGGCTGCTTTGGCTAGCGGGGCGCGGCCTGGAGCCGCCCATCTCTGGTGGCTGGGTCATCCTGCTGGCATTGATTGGATTGATTAGCCAGACGGTGGCCCACGCGCTAGAGCGAGATGAGATGAAGATGCGCACGACGCCAGGACAGGGATTTGTGCGGTCGGCACAGAACGGCCGTCTCGTGGGCATTATGACTGGGGTGGGAACGGCCGTACTGCTTGGCTTAGGCTGGCTCATCACCAACTGGGCCAACATGCCGGTGACAGGGGCCACCTTTTGGCCCTTTGCCGTAGGCATATCCCTGTACCTGGGCATCTCGGCCGGGCTGGCCTATGGTGGCCTGGCTGCCTTGCAGCAGCGGCAGCTCAGCCGTGTGCTGGCCCAGCAGCAGCTGGCCCCCGCAGATTACATTCACTTTTTGGATTACGCCGCTGAACGCAACCTGCTGCGCAAAGTAGGTGGCGGTTACATGTTTGTCCATCTGCTGCTGTTGGATTATTTTAGAGAGACCGCCAACAAAAATGATGCGTGAGGCATAAAACGTGATCAAAATCACGTCGCATATCATGTAGGGGCAAGGCAATTGGGTGTAACCTACGAAAAACGAATAAATGTATCTCCAATTGCCTCACCCACATCCCGGCCAACAAACGGACAACGCGCCACGTAAAAATACGGCCGTCAAATGGGCGACGCGATGGGAGAATTGGTTACAGGTGTGGCAAGGGTATCATCCCATCGCATCGCCCCTACGAATGATCTATGACAAAATCAGATTTTCCAGAGGCCACCTCGTTTTTAGGCAAGATTGTGACGGCCGAAATTGACCGACCACTGCATTCACAGCATCCCGATTGGGGGTTTACCTACCCCGTGAACTACGGCTTTTTACCCGGCGTTCCCGCCCCAGATGGTGAGGATTTAGATGTGTACATCCTAAATATCGCGGTGCCTTTGCGGCAATTTACGGGAGAATGTATTGCCGTTATCCACCGCCTGAACGATAATGATGATAAACTTGTGTTGGTTCCTCAGGGTGAGTTATTAACCGATCAGCAAATTCGGAACCAAACAGAGTTTCAAGAAAAATATTTTGATTCGGTTATTTTGCGAGAGCATTCAAGAGATTTGAAGTAAGATATTGCAAACGGCAGAAACACAATTCAGATAGACTTTTTGCCACCGACAGCCCACTCCCCTATTCTAATAATTAAACACAAAGCAAGATGAAAGAATCTTTAATCGTCATGCTGCCTTGGGAATGAGACATTACAAATAATATGGAACTATTTCAAGAACTGCCCCTCACGATCCTCAGTTTTGTTTTTATGGCACTGGCCTCCTGGCAAATTGGACGCCTCTTTTCTGCCTTTAATCTGCCCAAAATTAGCGGCTATTTGTTTACCGGTCTCATGGCCGGGCCGTTTGTGTTAGGTTTTGCCAGCGTCGCAGAAATCGAATCGCTCCGCTTTATTGATGAGATTTCGCTGGCATTTATTGCTTTTGCAGCGGGCAGCGAGCTGTACTTGCCGGAACTGCGGGGACGGCTGCGCAGCATTGGCGTGGTCACCGCCACCATTGTTTTTGTCACGATGGTGGGCGGGACGCTGGCAGTTTTTATGCTGGCCCGTTTTATTCCCTTCATGCAAGAATTCCCGGTAAGTGGCCAGATCGTTATTGCCTTGATGGCTGGCACCATTATGGTCGCCCGGTCGCCTTCGGTAGCCATTGCCCTGATCAATGAACTGCGGTCACGAGGGCCGTTTACCCAGATGGCGCTGGGCGTCACAGTGCTCTCAGACGTGTTGGTCATTGTGCTGTTTGCCATCAGTGCCGACATTGCCGGGGCAGTACTCACAGGCGTTTCGGTTAACCTGGGCCTGCTTTTGCTGCTGGCGGTAGAAATCGCGCTGTCGGTTGGTCTGGGCTATTTGTTGAGCCGATTGCTGCTGGTTGTCTTAAATCAACATTGGCAGCTTTGGGTGAAAACGGCCGTTATTCTCATTCTCGGCTTTGCTGTCTTTGTGCTCTCTACCTGGGTACGCGACTATACCCACGCCAACTTCCCCATCGAAATTCTGCTGGAGCCATTGCTCATCTGCATGGTGGCCAGCTTTGTGGTTAACAATTACAGCGAATGCCGCCTGGAGTTCTCCGAAATTCTGCACGATGTAGGGCCATTTGTGTATGTGGCCTTTTTTACACTGGTCGGCACTGGCCTCAAGCTGGACATTTTGGCCCAGGTATGGCCCATTGCCCTGGCCTTAGCCGTCATCCGGGTCGTGGTGATTCTGATTGGCTCTTTTGCGGGCGGCACGCTGGCCGGAGATTCCAGCCAGAGTAATCGTTACAAATGGATGGTGTTTGTGACCCAGGCTGGCGTGGCCTTGGGCCTGGCTAAAGAAGTGGCTGTGGAATTCCCCGGTTGGGGGGATTCGTTTGCCACCACCATCATCGCCATGGTGGTGCTGAACGAGATTGTTGGGCCAATCCTGTTTAAGCTGGCGCTCAACCGCATGGGCGAATCGCATGTGCAGGCGACGGCCGCTCCCTTCGATGGCGTGCGCGATGCCATTGTACTTGGCCTTACACCGCAGTCGGTGACACTGGCCCGACAGCTTCAGACACACCATTGGCAGGTACGCGTGGCCGCTTTAGACAATGAACGGATGCAAACGCGTCTGGCGCTGCTCGATGACAATTCGTTAGATGTACGCCTGCTGCCCGATTTTTCGCTGGCGTCACTGCAATCATTGGAAGCAGCCCAGGCAGACAGTTTTGTGCTGATGTTGTCTGACGAGGAAAATTTGCAGGTGTGTGAGTTAATCTACGAACATTTTGGCACAGAAACCGTGGTAGTCCATTCCCGTGATCGGGAAATGCGCCCCGCCCTGCAAGAGCTTGGCGCGTTGATTGTGGAACCGGATACGGCCGTTGTCTCCCTGCTAGAGCAATTTGTGCGTGCCCCTTCTTCATCTATGTTGCTGTTGGGTGAGGAACATCGGCAAGAAATTGTGGATATCGAGATGCGCAATGCAGATTTGGACGGCATCACGCTGCGTGAGTTACGCCTGCCGCTGGACGTGCTGATTTTGTCCGTGCGGCGGGGGCAGCAAGTGCTGGTTACGCACGGCCATACCCAATTAAAGCTCAGCGACAAAATCACCCTGTTTGGCGCGGCAGAAAGATTAGATGAAGTCATCCTACGCTTCGAAAGCCAACACGCATCTACCTAGCAAAATACATCTACCTCAATAGAGGGTAGACTTTTTTATGGATCAATTACCTGACTTCTTTGTTATTCTAGTCGCGTTTGGCGTTGTTACGCTGGCTGCACGCCAAATTGGCGAGTTTTTTAAGCGATTGCGTCTGCCACTCATTACGGGCTATCTGTTCACCGGCCTGCTTGTTGGCCCGTTTGTGCTGGGCTTTGCCAGTAAAGAGTCGCTGGACCAGCTGCTTTTTATTGATGAAATTTCACTGGCGTTTATTGCGTTTGCGGCGGGGAGCGAGCTGTATCTTCCGGAGCTGCGGGGGCGCTTACGCAGCATCAATCTGGTCACGGCTGGCTTAATCATCGCCACAATGGCCTTTATTATTACGGCCGTTTTGTTATTGGCTGATTCAATTCCATTTATACAGGCAATGGGGCGAGACGGCCGTTTTGCGGTTGCCCTGCTTGCCGCTGCCATTCTCACTGCCAGTTCACCCTCCTCCGTCATCGCCGTTGTCAATGAACTGCGCGCGCGCGGCCCCTATACCCAAATGTCTCTCGGCGTCACCGTGATTATGGATTTTGCCGTCATCATTCTGTTCGCCCTCAGCTCCTCCGTTGCCGATGCGCTTTTTGAGGACGTCCCCCTCAACTTCAACTTCATTTTCCTGTTAGTCGTCGAACTGTTACTTGTTGTCGTGCTTGGCTTCATCATCTACTGGGCACTGCGCTGGATACTAAGTCGTCATTTTAACGCGCCCCTCAAAACCTTCCTGATCTTGCTCACAGGCTACAGCGTCTTTATCTTCTCGGCCTGGCTGCGCAACTACACGCACGAGAATCTACCCTTTGAACTGCTCGTTGAACCATTGCTGGTCTGTATGTTAGCCAGTTTTCTGGTCAATAATTACAGTCCGTTTCGAGCCGAATATGCCCAACGGCTGCACGACATAGCACCCTACATTTATGTTGCCTTCTTCACCCTGACTGGCGAATCGTTAGAGTTAGATGTCTTGGCGCAGGCCTGGAAAATTGCCCTGGCCCTGTTCGCCATTCGGGTGATAGCCCGTATCATCGGCTCATTTGCTGGTGGCGTGTTGGCCCATGACCCCATGCGTAACAACCGCGTCAAATGGATGGCGTTCATCACCAATGCGGGTGTGGCCTTGGGTCTGGCCAAAGAGGTTGCTGTCGAATTTCCCTTTTTAGGCAGCAATTTTGCTACGCTCATCATCTCCGTGGTGGTGCTTAACCAGGTCATTGGTCCACTGACGTTTAAATGGGCCATAAACTTTCTTGG
Organism: uncultured Anaerolineae bacterium; assembly: GCA_905479495.1. GTDB lineage: Bacteria > Chloroflexota > Anaerolineae > Promineifilales > Promineifilaceae > Leptofilum. The sequence goes on along the minus strand of CAJQMR010000007.1, from coordinate 472,401 downwards.
CGAATCCCGCACCAAGGCCCAGGCATCCGAATTTGACGGTGTACGGGATGTCATCATCTTCGGCGTAGATGGGCCGTCCATTCTGCTGGCACGCCAGCTACAGCGGCACAATTGGGAAGTGAAGGTTGCCTGTTTAGAGCCGAATCTGATTGTCGGAGAGTTAGAGTCTGAATCAACAGATGTCACCCTCATACCCATCCAAAGCGTATCCTTAGAGAGCTTACATGCGCTAGACACCGAGCGGGCAGATGCGGCCGTTCTTATGCTGTCTGATGAAGAAAATTATGCGATCTGTGAAATGCTCTATGAGCAATTTGGCACGGAAACGATTGTGGTTCGGTTAAACGATCGGCTCAATTTTGATCGATTCCATGCCCTAGGCGCGCTCATCATCGATCCAGCCACAGCGATGATCGGTCTGCTGGAACAGTTTGTGCGTTCTCCCTCGGCCGCTTCACTGCTCCTGGGCATGGAAGAAGGCCAGGATATTATGGACATCGAGCTGCGCAATCCGGCCCTGCACGGCATTGCTTTGCGCGAGCTGCAACTGCCGCTGGACACGTTGGTGCTCTCAGTTCATCGCAAGGGTCACACCATTATCTCGCACGGCTATACGCAGCTTGAATTGGGGGATCGGGTTACAATTGTAGGCAAAAGCAGCAGCCTAGAAGAAGTTACGCTGCGTTTGGATGGATAACAAGCATCATGCCATTATTTCCTGGTGAGCTTCTCAACAAACGGTATCGCATCATCAATTTGCTGGCCGAAGGGCAGTACGGTGCCGTCTACCGGGCGCGCGACGTGGTGGATAACCGCGATGTGGCGGTGAAGGAGTATCTCGACAGCTCAGTCGAGATGCAAAAGCGGTTCCGCCAGGAAGCCCGCCGCCTGAGCGATCTTTCACACCCGCAGCTACCAGACGTGCTGGACCATTTTGCCATTGAGCAAAACGGACAATATCTGGTGAGCAATTACATAGACGGCATTGATTTGCAGAGCTTGTTGGATCAATACGGCCGTCTCCCTCACGAACGTATCATTGAATGGCTGCAAGCTGTTTGCCAGCCGCTTACCTATTTACACAACAAAAATCAGTTCCACCTCAACATCAAACCAGCCAACATCCGCGTGACCCCAGAAGGCACCGTTTTTCTGGTAGATAGTGGACTGCCAGGCATGGGTGTCCCTCTGCACAACCAGGGATATGGGTCGCCAGAACAGCAGGCCCAGCAGGAAGTTTCCGCCGCCAGCGACATCTACAGTTTGGGAGCAACGCTCTATGCGCTGCTGACCAATCAGGTACCGCCTAACGCGCTCAGTCGCGAAACCGGACTGGCCGATTTGATTCCGGCGCGTGAAATAAACACAGACGTACCGCCTTATCTTTCGCTGGTCGCCAATCGAGCGCTCTCTTTACGCGCCGATGCCCGGTACGATACGGCCGAATCCTTTGCCAACGCCCTGACCAAACCCAACAGCCAGCCAGCGCCCCCTCCCACCGAACCACGCCGCAGCCCGTCTAGACAGCTGGGCAGCCCACCACCGCCGCGTCTATCGCCGCGTACCCGGCGGCAAATAGAACAGCGCACCATCATTGCGCTGGTTGTGCTGCTGGTTGTGCTGCTGCTCATCGGGACCATTTTTACATTGCCAGGTTTGCGGAAGAATGACGAGACAGCCGAGGCCGAAGCCACCGCTACCTTGGAATCAGCCATTGTGGCAGCGCTCACGTCGATTGCTCCCACCCCTTCGCCGCTGCCCGCACCTACCTTGCCGCCCACACCCAGCCCAGAACCGCTCATCACCGACACAGGTGCGCGCATGGTGTTTATGCCCGGCGGTTTGTTCCGCATGGGCACGGATGAAGGTGAAGCCGATGAACGGCCGTCTCATCTGGTGCGTATGGACCCGTTTTTCATCGATGAAACGGAAGTGACCAACGGGCAGTATGCCCAATGTGTGACAGCAGGCACCTGTGCCTCGCCGGGCAGCAATGCCGCCCCCTTTCACCCAGCCTACTATGGTGATCCCGCCTATGACGATTATCCAGTGATTCAGGTGTCGTGGTATGATGCGGAGACATTTTGCGACTGGCGTGACGCACGATTGCCGTCTGAAGCAGAGTGGGAGATGGCAGCGGCCTTTGACCCCAATCAATCGATCGTCTTGCGCTATCCGTGGGGCGATGCCTTTGACGGCACAAAAGCCAATTTTTGCGACGAGAATTGCACCTTGGGTGTGCGTGACAGCAGTGTGGATGATGGCCATCGCAGCACCGCGCCTGTAGGCAGTTTTGCTGACGGCCGTTCCCCCATTGGCGCGTACGACATGGCGGGGAATGTGATGGAGTGGGTCAGTGATTGGTACGATCCCCGCTACTATGAAAGCAGCACAGATACCAATCCCCTAGGGCCACCGGAAGGTGAGTTTAAAGCCATTCGCGGCGGCTCCTGGCTCTCGCCCGCCGAAGATTTGCGCGTGGTCACCCGCAGTTCATACGATCCCACCGTCAAGCGAGACAATCTGGGCTTCCGCTGTGCCATGACAGCCCCCTAATTCGGTAATCGGTGAACGGTAAACGGGCATCGGTAACCGATTACGGATTACCATCAGCGGCGCGCAGCGTAACAGGGAGTTCAATAGTGAACTGGGCACCGCGTTCTGGCCGATTTTCGACCCAGATGGTTCCCTGATGCGCCGTGACAATCCCCTTGACAGCAGACAATCCCACACCAGAGCCTTTAGTGGGCAAGCTTTCCTGAATGCCACGGTAAAATTTGTCAAAGACGCGGGGTAAATCTTTTTCTGGAATGCCCGGCCCCTGATCGGCTACTTCAATCACCAATTTTTCTGGACCATAGCAGGTTCTCACGGTCACTTCCGTGGCCTCGGGGGAATATTTGATGGCGTTGTCCACCAGGTTGAGGATCATGTGATAGAGACGTAAGCTATCCCCATTGATTGGGTAAGGCGTGTGTTCGGTTACGGCCGTTACCTGAATCGACTTTGGCAAGGCAGCCCCTTCCGTATCGCGCACCACCTGGGCCACCGTTTGCTGTAGATCAACCACCTCTTGCACCAGCTGAATCGCTTCATCATGGGCAACCGTGTCCAACAAATGCGTAATCATGTCCAGCATTCTGTCAGCGGCCACGTTGATCTCATCCAGGAAACGCTGCCCCTTTTCGCCCAAGGTTTCCGTCCGCTCCAGCAAATTGGCATAGCCGGTGACGGCCATCAAGGGATTTTTTAGATCGTGGGACAGCATGTGCATAAACTCGGAACGGTCTTGCTCCAGCTGCTTCACATACGTAATGTCTTGCATCATGGCAATGGTGCCGATCTCTGCCACATGTTCTGTCGTAGAAAGATACGTTTCGTCGCCAATCTGCACTTCAATGGTCCGCCCTACGCTGCTGCTAATCGCCGCAAAAAACTGCGACATATTGGTTTCCAGCAGCCGCTGCGCCGCTTCATTAGAAACCAGCACATTGCCAATATCGTCCAAAATTGTGAGCGGCTCGGAGAGCGTGTTACCCATGGCCAAAATGGCTTTTTGCTGCCGGGTGGAATTGGCATAAAGGCGGGCATTTTCAACGGCCGTAGCCACCGGATTAGCAAAGGCTCGCAGCAGCGCTGCGTCCTCTTCAGAAAAAAGCGTCCCAGGCTGGCTGTGCAATACCAAAACCCCGGCTACCTCTCCTTTTACTTTCAGGGGGACAGCCGCCATAGGCACTTCGGCCTGGGGCGCAATGGCATCCAGCTGTTCATCGAAGCTAGGGTAAGCGGCAATATTGTTGGTGATGATGGATTCACCCTGGGCAACAACCTGGCCCAAGATGCCTCGTTCCAGCGGATAATTGGGCAGTTCTGGTGCCTTGCCAAACGGCCGTAACACCGGGCGCTTCTCATCACGCAAATAAACATGAACCTCGGCCACGGGCATGTGCCGCTTGACCTGCTCTACCAGCACCTGATAAACCTCGCGCATATCCAACGAAGCAGAAACGGTTCTGGCCAGTTCATTGATGGCCCCCAGCTCCTTCACGCGTTCATTCAACGCTTTATCAGTCGCCTGGTACAATCGCGCGTTTTGAATAGCAATCGCCGCGTAATCAGCCACAGCATTCAGCAGGCGTTCGTCATAATCATCAAACGATTTGCCAGGCTCCCGATGAGCCGCAGCCAACACGCCAAACGTCACGCCCCCCAGGGCAATAGGCACATAAGCCAGGGCTTCAACCAAATACCCCGTCATGACCTGCTGAGAAACTTCTCCCGGTTCTGATTTTGTGCGAATCGCCTTGCCCGTTTGAATGACGCGCCCGGCAGGCGTATTTTCATTGATGGGCAGGCGTGTACGACGTAACCTGGTGTCATCAATGCCCTTGCGCGCTTCCAGAAAAAGCTCACCCGTGGCCTCGTCTACCAGCCAAATGGACGTTTCGCCCGCAGAGGTAATGGTCATGGCAGTAGAAACCACCTGATTTAACACTTCATCCAGATCAAGTTGGGAGGTAATTGCCTGCCCAATTTGGGCCAGGGCATCAACAAGGTCGGGGCGATTTTTGAGTGGGGTGGTTTGCATGTACGGCCGTTTCACAATATGAACCGTCAGCTGCAAATTACCCAGGGTAAGCACATCCCCATCAGCCAAAGCGTAGGGTGTATTCAGGCCAATGGAACGGCCGTTGCGCCGTGTGCCATTGGTGCTGCCCAGGTCAATCACAAACAAATTAGATGCGGTCGGCCGTAACGCCACATGCTGTCGAGATACACCTAATTTTTCTGCATCGTACGGTGTGAGATCGATGAGATCGCTTTCATTCTTGCCCCGCCCTAAATGAATCTCATCGTTAATTTCCAGACCAAGCTGCTTCTTTTCGTCCGTTAAGGAGAAACGCACCCGCCAAACTGGCTGTTTTCTTTCATCCACTTCCACATAAGGAACTGGTCGATACGCAAGCTCCTCTGTAATGATTGTGCCAAAGTCTGGATCTGCAATATACCCAGTATGTTCACTAATAACTTGTTGCGACATAAGCTTTTCAAGGTGATTCTAGTTAAGTCTATAACTTCTCATCGGCCAGGCATCATTTTGCCCAGCAAGATTTGTACATTCCCCAATGGTAAAGATGGCCGATCAAACTAACAATGCTTGTTAAGATAATAGCGTCCACCGTTTTATTTCGCCATTTTTAGTACCTTTCTGGCACAAAAGGTCACAAAATACACCTCAAGGGTGATCAAAATGATGGCAACATGTACGCTTCCTATTTTGTTATAACTGGTGGGGTAAAATGGATTGTTGTTCCCCGTACATTCTCAGATGTCGTTAGCCAAACAAATGGTTCAACACCTGAGAATGTATTACTCTTCTTCCCATTCACCATTCTAAAACAGTTACCTTGCAAAAATTGTAAAAAGGTCCGAGCTATACCAGTATCCATGAAGTTGATGAACTTGGACGGGGCATGTATAGTGTTATTCTAGAATGAAGCATACTGCAAACGCTTTTGCCATTTACAGAACACCTATTACAAGTTAACCAAAGCCAAGGAACAAACCATGGATACAAAAATCTTAATCGCTTACGCTAGCGGTAGTGGTTCTACGGGTGAAGTCGCTGAAGCCGTTGCCGCTGAAATCGAAAAAGAAGGCCTGCGCACCGTTGTGCAAAATGTCAGTGAGGTGGACAGTATTGCCTCATACAGCGGTGTTGTTATTGGCAGCTCTATTCGGATTGGGCGCTGGCTGCCGGACGCCATTGACTGCCTGGAACGCATTAAAACCGAAGTGGGTGAAAGGCCCGTTGCCTATTTTACAACGTGCCTCACAATGGTGGACGACACAAAAAAGAATCGACAAACCGTGCTGAACTATATGGAACCGCTGCTGGTGAAAATTGCGCCAGACATTAAGCCCATTGGTCTGGGGCTTTTTGCTGGTGCGCTGGACCCGGCACGCCAGGCAATTATGGTTGGCGACGGTCCTCAGGGTGATTATCGTAATTGGGAAGCCATCCGCGCCTGGGCCCAAAAAATCGCGGTGCGTTTTGCCAATCATCCAACAGTCGATCAGGTGCCTTTAGAAGATGCCGTTCTTAGCTATACCGATTTATCTTTTAGCGACCTGACTCAGGTGAATTTACAAGGAGCGGAGCTTCGCGCCACGCATTTAACCGAGGCAAATATGGCCGCCTCGCATCTGGAATGGGCCGACTTGAGCAACAGCCAGATGCAAGGGGCGAACTTGTTTCAGGCCAATCTCATTGGTTCAATCATGACAGATTCAAATCTGGAGAAGGCAAATTTAGAAGAAGCGATCCTGAATGGAGCCGTTTTGCAGAATGCCAACCTCGTCGAAGCGAATCTGGCCAGGGCAGATTTAAACTGGGTCGATTTTTCGCAGGCAGATTTGCGCCATGCTAATTTGCAGCAGGCGCGTTTGGGGTGGGCCAAGCTAACCGACGCTAATTTGAATGGCACGGATTTATCGGAAGCGCGTTACAACGAACATACAATCTGGCCGGAAGGATTTTCCCCTGAAGATGCGGGTTGTATCAATGAAGGCTGGGGGCCGGTTTAAGGCTCGGTTGTGACTAAAAAGGCAAGTTCTGTGGCAAATTCAAACGGCCGTACCCGCCAGTTCCGTCCGTTTGCTAATTCTTCAAACTGCCGAGTGTAATTTTCCACCATCCCCTTGCTGCGTCCGCCCAAACTTTGTGCTGGATAACTGATGAGGAGAAAACGGCCGTTTAACGCCTCAATCAGGTTGGCCGCGGCCGTTTTGTCTACCTGTTCCAGGCAAGGCAGCGTTTTGAGCAACAAAATGAGGTCAGCGGGTTCGGTTGGCGGATTGCCGATAATGTCGCGCTGTTGGGTACGGCCGTTTATGCCCGCAATCTCAAAAAAGCCCTGAATAAATGCGAGCATATCCCCATAGATGTCTACAGACGTGTACTGCACATCTAGTGGTAAGGGTAGCCAAGGATAGGCCAGCGGATTCAACCCACAAGCCAAATCCAGCACAGTATGCACGGGCGGCAAATCAGCCAGAATGGTCTGGTAAAAGTCGTCGAGGATGGGCAAGCGCTCTCGGGTGGAAGCGTGGGATTGCATCAGGTTATTGCAGGCGGCGCGGAACTGATCGGGGGAGGAAACGGCCGTTTCCCGCAGCAGCGCCAGCCCTTTTTCATAATCGATTCGGCCTGGCTGGTACGCCCCGCCCACCTGATGCAGCTTGTTTTTGGTGGCCTTCACCGCCTCTTTAAGCGAGCGCCGCTTTTCCAGCTCCTGCGCCCCAATACGCCGCACTAAATCTGGGGCAATCTCTCGATACTTGGCTCCCAGCAAAACCTGTTCTGTCAACGTTTCAAGCATTTCTTCAGACATACTAAAAAGATATATAGAACGCAGATTTGCCTAATTAACCTGATAAAAAAGATCAGGAAAATCAGAGTAATCCGCGTCCTATTTTCCCCTCTCCCCCCGCAAGTTTTGCATCAGTTGGGTCATGAAGCGCAGATTGTGCAGCGTGGCCAGCCGCTGGTAGAGCACGTCGTTAATATTGTAGAGGTGGTGCAGGTAGCCTAGGCTGTAGCGGGTGCAGGTGAAGCAGTCGCAATATTCAGAGAGGGGCAAATTGGTTTTGACGTGCTTTTTGTCTTTGATGTAGATGTAGCGGAAAAAATGGCCGGCATCATCCAGATGGCTGCTGCGTGGGTCGGTGGTGAAAATCATCAAACGGCCGTGTCGTGCATCTCTGGTTGGCATGGTGCTGTCAAAAATATTGTAGCCCAGCCGGGCGCTCACCACGACGTTGGCCGGATGGCCTACGCCCAGGGCATGCAGGGTGAACTGGTCGGGGATAAGTTCTCGTGTGTAAGCCAAAACATCAGTCAGTAGATTGTTGTCAGCGTCCAATGGCCAACCGCCGTAGCCGTAGCCATCAAAGCCAATCGCCAGCAGCTGTTCCGCACATTGCTGCCGCAAATGAAGCGCTGCACCACCTTGCACGACGGCAATGAGATACGGCCGTTCCCCTTCCGCCAACTCTCGCTGCCCCACAATCTTTTCAAACTCCGCCTTGCAGCGTGCCGCCCATTGCACCGTCCGCGCCACCGATTTTTCCTGCTCCACCAGCGGATCGTCCACATGGGTGCAGTCATCAAAACAAATCACCACGTCGGAGCCGTAACTAAGCTGAAGCTGAACGCTCTTTTCGGGCGTCAGGTTAAATTTGCGATCAGAGCCTTCGGGACGAAACGTTGCACCCTTGTCGCTAATCGAGCCGCTTTTCGCGTTTTGGCGCAAAAGTGAATAGACTTGAAAGCCGCCGGAATCGGTAAAGATAGGCCGGTTCCAGCCTGCCATGCGATGCAAGCCACCCAACGCCTGAATTGTGGAGGAGCCAGGGCGCTGCATCAGATGGAAAGCATTCATCTGCACGGCCTGAATGTGCGCGTCTTCCACATCGCGGGCGTCCAGCGTACGCACCACCCCTTGGGTGCCATCGGGCAAAAAGATGGGAAGTTGGAGCGTGCCGTGAGGCAATTTTAATTCAGAAAGCATCCGGATAATTTATGTCAACCAATTCACAAGCTCTCCCACCCGATTTTATGGCCAAAATGGCCGAGCTGTTGGGAGATGAATTTAACCAATTCGAGCAAAGCTACAGTGAACCACCAGCCATCGGGCTGCGGGTGAATACACTGAAGGTAAGCGCCAACGATTTTAGCACCCTTTCGCCGTTTGCGCTGAAAGCGGTGGGGGCACATGAACCAGCCGGATTTTTAGTAACAGACGACAGCAAGCCGGGCAGTCATCCTTACCACGGGGCAGGATTGTACTATCTGCAGGAGCCATCGGCGATGGTGGTGGGCGGGCTGGTGGCCGCCCAGCCAGGTGAATTGGTGCTGGATTTGGCGGCCGCACCAGGCGGCAAAGCCAGCCATCTGGCAGCACAAATGCAGGGTCGTGGCCTGCTGGTCGCCAACGACATCCACACCGGGCGCGCGCGGCTGCTGGCGGAAAACATGACCCGTTGGGGCGCGCGCAACACACTCATCACCAGTGCAGAGCCGACGCATCTGGCCACACAGTTTGGCCCGATTTTTGATCGGGTGCTGGTGGATGCACCCTGTTCTGGCGAGGGCATGTTTCGCAAACAGCAGTTTGCGGGCAAACAACAGTCCGTGAGCAAGCAGGAGCCATTTGCATGGAGCGAGGAAATGGTGTTGGCTTGTGCGCGGCGGCAAACGGCCGTTCTGCACACCGCCGCCACGCTTGTAAAATCAGGCGGGCGGCTTGTCTATGCGACCTGCACCTTCGCCCCAGAGGAAGATGAGGCGGTCATTGCCCACTTTTTGCACGAATTTCCCCAATTTGAACTGATCGATCCGCCGCGCTTTGCCGGGTTTGGGCGAGGACGGCCGTCTTGGCTAAACGATTCGCTGGCCGATGAAACGTTGCAAAAATGTGTCCGTCTCTGGCCACACCAATTCCCCGGCGAAGGGCATTTTATTGCCGTGATGCAGCATGTGGGCGATGAAAAACCCCAAGGGTTTGGGAAACCCATGGAGTTTACGCCGCCGGGTAAAAAAGATTTAGCGATTTGGCAATTATTTGCCCGAGAATTTTTACAGGCCGATTTTGCAGAGGAAAGATTGTTGTTGGTAAACGGCCGTCTTTACCTGCTGCCGGAACTAGCCCTGGAAACCGGCAAGCTGCACCTGATTCGTTACGGCCTGCTGCTGGGTGAGATTCGTAAAGGGTATTTCCGGCCCGATCACGCCCTGGCTTTGGCACTCACCCCGGAAGATGCGGCTGATGTCGTCACCTTCGCCGCCAATTCAGATGAGATTGCCGCCTACTGGCAGGGATTGGATTTGCCTAGCAAAGGGCCAGATGGCTGGCTGTTGGTAGCGGTGGATGGCTTTGTTCTTGGTTGGGGCAAGCGGGTGAACGGCCGTCTGAAAAACCATTATCCGCGTGGCTTGAGGCGAAACAGAGATTGGAGACTGGAGACTGGAGATTAGTCGCAGCCAATCTCCAATCTCTAATCTCCAGTCTCACAGCGTGAGAAGACGGCCGTTTACGTCACCCGCTTTTAGCGCGTTGCGGGTATCGACAATGAGCGGGGCATGTTGGGCGATGAGCGGCCAGTCGAAAGCGGCATGATTCGTAACGATGACGACACAATCGGCTTGTTGCAGGGAAACGGCCGTGAGCGGGACGGATTCGGCCGTAAAATCATCCAGCGTCAGGGTGGAAACATGCGGATCGTGATAGCTAATTGCTGCACCCTGGGCTTGCAGTAAATGAATAATGTCCATCGCCGGGCTTTCACGCACGTCGGCGACGTTGGGCTTGTAAGCCACGCCCAGCAGCAGCACCCGGCTGCCGTTGACCGCCTTGCGAAATTCGTTGAGTCCGGCGGCAATCTTGCTGACAACGTAGGCAGGCATGGCGCTGTTCACCTCGGCGGCCAGTTCAATGAAGCGGGCAGTGTAGTTAAGCGTACGCAATTTCCAGCTAAGGTAATGCGGATCGATGGGAATGCAATGGCCACCCAGCCCAGGGCCAGGATAAAACGGCATGAAACCATACGGCTTAGTGGCAGCCGCTTCGACCACTTCCCACACGTTCAACCCCAACCGGTCGCACATCAAGGCCATCTCATTGACCAGCCCAATGTTGACGGCCCGGAAGGTATTTTCCAGCAGCTTCACCATTTCGGCGGCAGCGGTGCTGGAAACAGGCACCGGTTGGGCCACGATGGTGCTGTAAAGGGCAACGGCCGTTTCCTGGCAGGCAGGCGTCATGCCACCAATCACCTTAGGCGTGTTGTAGACGGTGTAGTCGGTACGGCCTGGATCGATGCGTTCCGGCGAAAAAGCGAGGAAAAAGTCCTGACCTACTTTATCCCCGTTGGTAATGAGCCGGGGCAAGATAACTTCTTCAGTGGTACCCGGATAGGTAGTCGATTCCAGGACCACCAGCTTGCCCGTCGCCCCCACGCGGGAGATATTTTCAGCAGCGTTGATGATGTAAGAGATGTCTGGGTCTTTGGTTTTGCGCAGCGGTGTAGGCACACAAATGGAGATGGCATCCGTGTCGGCCAGCTGATTATAGTCGGTGGTAGGTTGGAAACGGCCGTTGGCCACCAGGGGCGCAATTTCGGCAGCGGGCACATCGGCAATATAGCTTTGACCCCGCTGCAACTGCTCAACTTTGTTGGGGTCTACATCAACCCCAATGACATAAAAGCCTGCCTGAGCAAAAGCAACAGCCAGCGGCAGGCCAACATAACCTAAACCAACCACACCAATTGGGGCCTGTCGGTTTTCAATCCTTTGTAAAAGCTCATCTTTTTTTTTCATACGATTGGGTACTATTCCTTAACATGGCAGAATGAGTGGAGTATAGCGGGGAACGGCCGTTTGGTTCAAGCCACTTTTCCGGCTATGGCCGAGGTACTAGCGCCCACAACAAGGACGCAAAACGAACATGATTCTAGTTGCAGATAGCAACATACTCAATTGGAGCTGATTATAAACAAAAAGAGCGGATGGCCATCAAGCCATCCGCTCTTCTAAAGATTAAACAATTCAAACGTTACGGAATATTAAATTCAGGCACAACGGTAGTTGAGATTTGATTACCACTATCATCAGCACAAGTCACATCAAAACTGAATTCAGGGGCAAAGAGCCAGAGCAGCATATCATCCACAATCCGGGCTGATTCATGCTCCCCTATCACCAGATTGACATCCTGCCCATTCACCACATCGTAGCCGTTAATCGTTGCCGAAACCAGATTGGGGGCCGTGTCGCTGCAAGCATACTCAACCAGGTACTTACCACCAATAGTCGGTGCTGTTTTCGAGCGAAGAAGGGTTAAATCGGCCGTAGGTGGGTCGAGTTCAGGTACGGTGGTTTCTGGTTCAAAGCAGAGCACGGCCAATCCAAAATATGGGTCCGTAGGAAGATTGGGGGTATCCCCGTTACTGTCAAAATGCATTTCCACCCGCACAATTCCTGGGGCATCCACAACAAATGTATAATTTCCAGGCTCACCCTCTTCGGCTGTAGCATCACCTGTAATCCACAAATCACCAGCAGAACCACCTCGAGGGAAGCCTTTGCCATCACTTGTAAACCAGAGAACCTGTGAATCTACAATATCCCCATTTGCATTATAAGCATCCAAAGAAACTTCATGTTCTGTAGCCAGTTGTTCATTTAGGTCACCAAAATCCAGCATTTTTAGCGTAAAAACACTTACACTTTGATTCGGTCCAAATGTAAAGACATAATCATGGATTCGTGATTTGTCATAAAACCCTTGCAATACACCCATACCCACGTTAGGAATGCTGCCGCCTCCATTTGGACCACCATAAGCACCTGGTGTTACACCTTCATGAACAGCCACAGCAGAGCCAGAACCCGTACGAATTTCTAAATCCGGGTGAATAGTACCTAAGCCTTCTACGCTTGTGTCAGGCTCAAGCGTGGCAAAATCTGCACATAGCGATGCTGGTGGCACAACCTCTTCAAAGCAAAGGAGTGTCAAGCCAAAATATGGGTCTGTGGGCAGTTCAGGCGTATCGCTATTACTATTGTAATGCATTTCAACCCGGCTAATATCATTACCGGAAACAGTAAAGGTAAAATTGCCAGGTTGACCTTCCTCTGCGCTAGCATCACCTGTAATCCACAAATCACCAGCAGAACCATCACGAGGGAAACCTAAACCATCACTCGTAAAAGCCAGTGTATGTGTATCCAAAACATTGCCTAATGAATCATAAGCAACTAGAGACATCTCATGTTCTGTTGCCCGTGGCGCATTCAAGTCACCAAAATCCAATGATTTAATAGAAAAAACGTTTACTGTTTTTCCAGGTCTAAAGGTAAAGACATAATCATGAACTCGTGATTTGTCATAAAATCCCTGTAAGATACCCATTCCACCATTCGGAATACTATTTGTGCCATTAGGGCCACCATAAGCGCTTGGGAAAACTCCTTCAGCGACAGCCACAGCTGAACCAGAGCTAGTATTAATTGCCAAGTCTGGGTGTACTGTACCAAGTCCTTCAACACTGCTACCGACAGCTATTGTAGAAAAGTCTACGCAAGATAACCCTGGAGGTGCATAAGATGCTTGTGGAGAAGCTGCAACAGCAGGTTGCACAAAGGAAATTGGAGCGATAAGTACAATCATAAGAAGCAAGGCACCTAGAGGGAAACGGCCCTTGAGTATTAGATGCTTCAATTTATTGTCTTTACTAAATTTGAGTTTCATAAATAAAATCTCCAATTACATCCTATTATGATAATTCCATTCTGTCTATTACGGTATTCACATTACGAAATTTAGGTAAAATGTGCAAAATTTGAGTAGATATGTGCGTCTTCCTTGAGGAATCGGCAACACCAAAAGCTATTTTTATTTCAAAATATTGTTGCCAATCTAAATACTAATCACAAAATTGCAATCATGTTAAATCTTCCATACTTTCATCTATTGAAGGTACTTTAGTCCTAATACGATAGGTTATCAAAGTTACACAACATCTTACGAAAACGAGTTGATTGACTTTGCTCCAGTCTTGTGGGCACCACCTTAAATCAGCCGATGGTTCCCTATACGGCAATCTCTTCAGATTGCAATTACGCAACAGGTAATCTCCACCAAACCGGATAAAATTGAGCCTAAAATCAGGCAGAATATGCTTAAAATCGGCGCTTTTTCGCTATTTGCCCTGATTTTGATTTCAGATATGATTGATTTTTTTGATGGAGGATAAGTTGGAAGAGGAAATTAATTTACGGCCGTATATTAAGATAATTCTCAATAAATGGATATGGGTTTTGGGAGCTGGTTTTGTTGCTGGCATTCTGGCATTTATTGCTTCATCTTTCATACCGCCTAATTATGTAGCAACCGCTATCGTAACAATTGTACAATCAGATAATGTAATCGAATTCGATCCCCGGTTCCGGGAAACAGCTACAATGCAGCCTTTAAATGCATTTCCTGAGCTCGCTAAAAGTGACGCAATTCTAAATCTTGTACTAAACAGAGCTAATATTCCTGAGATCAAAGATATTCAGCAGTTAGCGGCAAAATTATCTGTCGAGCAAGGTGCAGATCACTCATTATTACTCCTTACGGTAACAGACCAAGACCCCCAAATGGCAGCTCGAATTGCGAATAATTGGGCATCCGAATTTGTGCCTTGGGCAAATTCAATTTATAGCGACCAGAGTGAAGTAGAAGTTGTTTTTTTTGAAGAACAGTTGGCAATGGCTCAAGAAAATTTAGAAACTGCTGAAGAAGCTCTCATCACTTATGAAGGTATCAATCCATCTGAAACTATCAGCAATACATTAAACACTTACAGCAATGCTCAAAGAGCTTATTTGCAAGAAAAACAGGATTTAATCACCCTACAACAGGATGCCAATGAATTGCGCACCCAAATATCAGCAATAGATAATCAAAATAATTATTTCATATCCGAACTAACAACCTTAACTTTACAATTGCGCACCTTTCATAGTGAAAAAATCGTACCCCTTCTGTTTACTGTAGACAACACCGCAGGTTTGGGAAACCTATCCCCTGCAAACCAAATCGCTTTATTAGACTCGCTTATTGGAGTTATCGAGGTTCGTTCCACAAAACTTACAGGGGAGTTAGAGAAACTTGATTCACAAATACAACAGCTACAAAAGCAATTGCTAGAAGCTAACACTGAATATGTGCGTCTTTCACGAAAGGTGCAAGTTGCCGAAGAAACTTATTTGGCATTGGCAACAAAAGTACAAGAAAAAAGAATCACAGCGCAAAATACAATACAAAATATTCGTTTAGCGAGTGAAGCAACCGTGCCAAATCATGCAGTTTCATCACAAAAGTTAGTCCTTATAGCTGCAGCTATTTTCCTTGGTCTATTTGGATCCATATTCATATTGGTAATAAAATTTTGGTGGGATTCATACACTCGTGATTAACGATACAGGACATAGTCAAGCAACTGATTACCATACATATATTGTAACGCTATATAAAAACTTAGGATCAACAATTATATGCACCAAGACGTAGTAAACCTCAATAAAAAATTAGCTCCTTTATCTGTACAAGAGATGCTAATATGGGCATGGAGCAATATACAACCACTTGCAATGACATCATCTTTTCAGACTCAGGGGATGCCCTTACTTCATATTGTTTCCCAAACAATCCCTGATTTACCAATTTTTTTCTTGGACACAGGTTACCATTTTCCAGAAACCTTACTCTTTCGCGATCAAATTGTTAAACAATGGGGGCTAAATCTGCATGTTATTTATCCCTCTAACAGCGGCTCACAGTCAAACAATACTTCTCATACGCCGTTATATATCAAAGACCCCGATGCTTGCTGTTATGCAAACAAGACGAGACCTCTTCAAGATATGCTTGCAAATCTGTCAGGGTGGATCAGTGGTATTCGCCGAGATCAAACGCTTAATAGAGCCAATATTGAATTGATAGAAAGGTTACCTCAAGGATGCCTTAGAATTCATCCTCTCGCCAACTGGACAAAAAAAGATGTTTGGCAATATATTACCAAACATCAATTACCCGAACATCCATTACTTTCTCAAGGATATCTGAGTATAGGCTGCAAACCCTGCACGCGCCCCGTTTTTGAACAGGATGAGAATAACGATCGTGCAGGAAGATGGGTAAATAATAACAAGGTTGAGTGCGGATTGCATACCTTACTTAGAGGAAATCAATTGAACCATCTACATGAGCATGTGGATGGTAAACCATTTGGGAAAGAATAAGCTTATACAATTTAGGCGATGTCCTCCTAGTGTTCTCAATCCTAATTAGATATGAAACATTCAACACATAACGCGAAAAGTAAAATCGTTCTTGTTACAGGTGGCTTAGGTTATCTTGGCTCTCAGCTAATAAGGGATATTGTTGCTTTAAATTCAGAAATCACCGTGCGTATTTTGGATAATCTCCATTCTGGAGATTATCAAGCAATTATGAATTTGCCTGCAAAGGGAACCTATGAGTTTATTGAGGGAGATATTTTAGATCCTAATGTCACTCGACGTGCTCTAGAAGGAGTTTCTACTGTTATCCACCTTGCAGCTATTGAACATACACCCATGAGTTTTGATCGCAGTGCTTGGGTGGAACAAGTTAACCACTGGGGAACCGTTCATTTATTGGAAGCGTGTTTAGAGGCAAAAGTACAACGATTTATTTTCACGAGTACAACGGCCGTATATGGCCCTAGTAATCAACTTGTTAATGAAAATGAAGCATGTTTTCCACAAGGTATTTATGCTCAGACCAAACGAAAGGCGGAAGCAGCAATTACCATCACAAGTGAAAGAGGTATCCAATATACAATTTTTCGGTTAGGTGTTCTTTATGGATTAGCCCCAATAACAAGGTTTACGTCTTTTGCTAACAGATTTGCATATTTAGCCGGAATTGGTCGTCCGCTATCTATTTTTGGCGATGGAAAGCAGAAGCGCTCCTTAACACATGTGCGAAATGCAAGCGAAGCCATTTGCCTTGCCTTAACCCATCCAAATCAAACAAACAGCAAGACCTTTAATCTTGTAGATGAAAATATATCTGTCATCCGAGTTGCAAATATTATTCAATCTCTTTCCATCGAGACGGCTTTGCATTTTACAGAACAAGATATTCGCACCCACTTATCATTCTCTGCCAATAACCACCTATTGCGTACTCATGGCTGGCAGCCAAAAATCTCTCTTGAACATGGACTTGCTGAATTGATAGCTCAATTTCAAAATATTTCTATATTGCCAAACCAATCCATGAAACTAGATTAAGCGCAATACAACACTTTGAAAAACGAGGCAATTGATGAACCATATGACTAACAACACTTGGAAAGACCAACGTGTACTCATCACCGGTGTATGCGGTACGGTTGGCAGAGAATTACTTAAACAAGTTCTTACTCACCAACCGTCCGAAATCATTGGTATTGATAATAATGAGAGCGCACTGTTCTTCCTAAGTGAAGAGTATAGGGATAATGCTTCGGTTAATCTTTATTTAGGGGATTTACGAGACCGTGACAGATTGACCCATTTAATAGATGGAATAGATATAGTCTTGCATTCAGCAGCATTAAAGCATGTGATTTTATGTGAAAAATCACCTACAGATGCAGTACAAACTAATATCCTCGGCGTTCAAAACATTATTGAAGCGGCCATCCAAAAACAAGTGAAACGTGTCCTGTTCACATCTTCAGACAAAGCCGTTAACCCCACAAATGTAATGGGAACATCGAAATTGATGGGTGAGCGTCTGATGACTGCTGCGAATGCCTATCGTCGTGGTTCAGGCCCCATATTTGCCTCAACACGTTTTGGCAATGTTTTAGGGTCACACGGATCAGTTATTCCATTATTCAAACGTCAAATCGCTCAGGGTGGGCCAGTCACACTAACAGATCCGCGTATGACACGTTTTATTATGACGCTTGAGGAAGCGGTACAATTAGTAATGGAATCCACAATGTTGGCACGAGGCGGAGAAGTATTTGTGACCAAAATGCCGGTTGTTGGCATTTCGATACTTGCAGAGGTTATGATTGAAGCGCTAACTCAAGAGAATAACGACGAGCAAAAAGATGTTCAGATAAAGATCATTGGTAGCAAACCCGGTGAAAAGTTATATGAAGAATTATTGAATGACGAAGAAATTAGACGGACAGTTGAATTGCCACGATATTTTGTGGTGTTGCCTGCATTCAAATCAGTTTACGGGGAAATTGATTATGAGTATCCAGAAATGATTCGCACCGGGGTGGAAAATCCATATAATTCAGCAATAGAAAAAGCAATGTCGAAAAAAGAACTACGTCAGTTTCTTTATGAACATAAACTTTTATAAGATTTTTGAAGAGGAAAATTTATGCGTATTTTAATTCTCGGTGGAGATGGTTATTTAGGTTGGCCAACAGCCATGTCGTTTGCTGCTAAAGGGCATGATGTATTTGTAATTGATAATTACTTACGGCGAAATATTGCTCAGCAAACTCAATCAGAAGCACTTATACCAACGCCTAATTTACATAACAGAGCAGCTATTTTTCAGTCTATATCCAATTATCAAATACGCGTAGAAATTGGTGATGTAACTGATTTTCGTACGATGAGCCGCATTTTTGAGGATTTTCAGCCTGAGGCCGTAGTTCATTACGCGGAGCAACCTTCTGCACCCTATTCTATGATTGGGTTTGATGAAGCAAAGTTGACATTGAATAATAATTTGAATGCAACTTTTAATTTGATTATGGCAGTTTTGGAGTATGTGCCGGATTGTCACATCATCAAATTAGGAACCATGGGTGAATATGGCACACCTAATATTGATATTGAAGAAGGCTGGATTGACATTGAGCATAAAGGCCGGTCAGATAAGTTTTTATTTCCGCGTCAAGCTGGCAGCCTTTACCATACAACTAAGGTGCTGGATACCGACTTGCTATGGTTTTATGTTCGTACTTTCGGCATCCGGGTAACAGATTTGATGCAAGGTCCTGTTTATGGACTATCCACTAATGAATCAGTCCAGGATGATCGTCTTCTGCCAAACTTCCATTATGACGATATTTTTGGCACGGTTGTGAATCGGTTTTTGGTACAAGCAGTAGCAAAGGTTCCATTAACTGTTTACGGGCAAGGCGGCCAAGTTCGTGGGTATCTCAACTTAAAAGACACGTTGCAATGCATTGAGTTAGCTATAAATAATCCTGCTAAAAAAGGTCAGCTACGAATCCTTAATCAATTTACGGAAACTTTCTCTGTTAATGAGTTAGCCAGTCGAGTGCAGAAGGCGGGG
This sequence comes from uncultured Anaerolineae bacterium, assembly GCA_905479495.1. Lineage (GTDB taxonomy): Bacteria > Chloroflexota > Anaerolineae > Promineifilales > Promineifilaceae > Leptofilum. The sequence continues at coordinate 453,481 of CAJQMR010000007.1, read as the reverse complement.
CTTTTGTTGGGGCTAGATGTAAGCGTGAAGCAGATCGAGAATCCACGCAAGGAATCTGAAGATCATTATTACAATCCAGCACATTCTGGCCTAATAGACCTTGGATTAGAACCCAATTACATGAATGATGCGGTTCTTGCACAAATGCTAGAAAAGGTCATCCAATATAAAGAGCAGATTGACACCGGGAAAATAATGCCCCGTGTTCGTTGGAAGTAAACAGGACTGAATGCAAGCCCCATCCTTGAAAGGTATAAAGGCCCGATGTACTCGTTTTAGTATAGCTTTCTTCAAACAGTTGCATCGTACCTGAATAATTTATAGCTATTTGTATGTTAATGAAAGGTTTTTTGAATTATGGGTCTGCATGTATTAGTGACTGGTGGTGCTGGATTTGTAGGAGCTAATGTCGTATCAGCTTTGCTGGACGCAGGTTTCGATGTACGAATATTGGATAATTTCAGTACAGGCCAGCGAGATTACTTGCCTAAAGATGTAATGATAATTCGTGGAGACATTTTGAATAAGTCGGATGTAGAAACGGCCGTTTCTAATATTGACGCTATTGTTCATCTAGCTGCACAAACGGGGGTCATAGGTTCTATTGAGGACCCATATCATGATTGTCAGCTAAATATAGTTGGCACGTTAAATTTACTAGAAGCTTGTCGCATACATAATATCAAAAAGTTTGTATATGCATCTTCCAATGCACCACTAGGCAAGCAATCTCCGCCAGCAACCGAAGACAAAGCCCCATTACCAATTTCACCTTACGGTGCAAGCAAATTAGCTGGAGAAGGGTACTGTTTAGCCTATCACGGATCTTGGGGAGTGAACACAGTTGTTTTGCGATTTGCAAATTTATATGGCCCATTTTCTATTCACAAAAATAGTGTGGTTGCCCAATTCTTAAAAGATATTGTGGAACGCGGTGAAATCACTATTGACGGCGATGGAGAACAAACTAGAGATTTTATTTACGTAAAAGATTTATGTGATGTGATCATCAAAGCATTAACAAGTGATATTGGTGGGGAAATCTTTCAAATTGCTACAGGCAAAGAAACTAGCATTCAAGAACTTGCCCAAATGATTCAACACACTATCAGTTCTCCAATCTCCATCAAACAGGGACCCGGGCGTCAAGGAGATATTAGGAAGAATTACTCAGCCATCAGCAAGGTTAAGCGCGAGCTCAACTGGGAGCCTCAAGTTTCATTGGAAGAAGGGTTAAGGGCAACTTATTCATGGTTTACTAAATGGCAGCAAAGTCATTAAAATCCCCAGTTCTTGCAAGTACCCCAATTTACAAAATTTTCTATTTACATAAACGAATGAACAGCAGATCAAGATGAGACTTAAGTTTGTATCGACTATTGATCATCACTCAATTTTAAAATTTTTGTCTGCTTTCATTTTTGCGTTTATTGTCTTAAATGCTGCAGACTTACCAAATCAATATTACAAAAATCAACTATGGTTAACCTGGAGCCATGCCTTAATCGGGGTAGATGTAACTAAAAACTTTTTGGAATGGGAAAGCGTATTATCTCCTGCCAGAATAGAAATGTTAAGAGATAGGATTGATCGTGCAACTTCATATGGAACGGCTCCATATGCTCATCGCATTTCTGGTTATCTTTTTTTCATTGAAGATAATCAAAAGCTTGCATTGGAAGAGTGGGAAAAGGGGTATGTGCCCTCATCGGATCTTATTGCCTGGGGTCAACTAGCAATGGATCTTGAAGCGTATGATTATGCAGAGCGTTGGTTAGGTTATGCAACTCTGTACGATAAAACCCGAAGTACACCTTGGTACTTATTAGGAAAAATATATATCTATCAAATGGATTGGGAAAAGGCGATGACTGCCTTTGAAACGGCCGTGCAAAATAATAACTTCACCATCATTGACACCAAGCTCAGTGACGTGTACTGGGAACTCGGCAATTTGTATCGAGATCACGCGACATTGCCAAACTGGCCATTGATATTGCAAACATACGAAGCAGCATTAACAGCAAATCAATTCTCAACTTCATGGTCAGAAGCTCAGGCGCATTTTTTGTTGGGTTATGCCAAATGGCAAACAAACAATCCCCAAGCCGCTATCACTTATATGCAAGAAGCAATCAAGATTCATCCTATCCATTATCAGGCCCATATTTGGCTGGGTATGGTTTATTTTGAAACTTACCATGATGTTCAGAAAACGGAAGCTTTATGGCAAACGGCCGTTCAAATCGATCCCCAAAATATGCAAGCATATCGTTTACTCGGAGATTTATATAACCAGCAGGAAAAGTGGACACAAGCCGCAAATATGTATACGGCTATATTAAATATAGAGCCCAAGAATCAATATGCACAAAGTCAATTAGCAATTATTAGAGGCCATTGACGTGTCTAACTATAAATTTCTCGGCATCAAGGAATGGAAGATTCCTTTTATCACCAACAATAAAATACTTGTCAAAAACATCGGAGTATTAGGTATTGCCAGGATGTTTACAAAGGCAGTCGCCTTTATTTTTAGTGCGTGGATTGGTAGGAATCTGGGTGTCAAAGATTTTGGACTCTATTCATTAGGCATGACATGGGCCGTCATTATCTTTAGCATCGTAGAATTTGGCCTAGAAATTATCATTCGCAGAGAAGTCGCCCGCGACAAAACAATCACTCAAAAGTATTTAAGTAATGCCTTGGGTATACGTTTACTTAGCTCTATTCTGGCACTCGCCATCGCTTACATTATTACAACCATTATTGGTTATAGCCTGGAAACTAAGCTTGTCATCCTAAGCATTTCATTGATAACGGCCGTTGATTACGTAACTCTATTATTCTTTGCGGTGATCGAAGCGCATGAATCCATGGAGTTAGAAGCGGTTGTTATCTTGATTCGGGGGGTTCTCCTTCTAATATTTACTCCTATCATATTTGCGTTGGGTGGGAACCTATGGTGGTTTATTTTACTCTTGCTAATCATTGCTATTAGTAAGTTTTTGCAAAGCAATTATTTTATGATTACCAGATTTGTGAGGCCTCGACTTGCTTTTGACATGAAGTTCTGGGGAGCACTTATCATTGAAGCGTACCCACTCGCCTTTATATCCATCTTTGCTATTCTATATTTTCGGATTGATTCTGTAATGTTATCCATCTACTCGAATGAAGAAGCTGTTGGTATTTATAATGCCGCCTACAGTTTTATGGCTGGTACTTCAGCTATTTCATCTGCATTTTTCGCCTCAGTTTTTCCCCGATTTTCTAAAGCTGTCAATGATAAAGTAGCGTTACGTAAACTTTTCTACAATAGTTTAGGCATCATGTTTATCTTTGGACTACTTGCCGCTGTGGTCACAACAGTTGGAGCAACACAAATAATCACGCTATTTTTTGGGGATGCCTTTGTGGGGCAAAGTGATAAGGCTCTACGAATTCTGGCTTGGGCCATCTTCTTCTTGTCCCTCAGCAGCACCTGTGGCATATTCTTAAACGCTACCAATCATCAAAAAGCAACCATGTACATTACAGGTCTTGTTGCCATTGTTAATGTGGTCCTCAACCTAATTTTAATCCCCCAATGGAGTTTCATTGGGGCAGCTATCGTAACAGTCATTAGCTATTTTGTTGGTTTTACAACAATGTTTATCTACATAAGAGCAAAGATTATCTGACATAGGAAACTGGTGCATAGAATAAAACAAACCAATGAAACCATCCTCTTCGTGGCTGGATCACGAGGACATAAATTAAAGGCTGCTCTAGAAAATACTAAATGGACAATAGCTTATTTTGAACTGACAGATAAATCGAAACTGCAACGATTACAAAAGCTTTTTAGGATCCTTTCTTTCCTTCAAAAGCGCTCGCGACCATGGTTAATCATTGTTGACATGTTTGGATTTTATGCGCTTTTTCTCTTTTTAGCGGCCCGTCTTTTTGGTATACAATTTGCTGCACGGTTGAGAGGGGATGTTTGGTTGGAAACAAGGGAGCTGCTAACAAGCGACGTCTCTATTTTTAAGAAAATCAAGAGTTGGTTACTTCTTCACGTCGCAAACCTTCTGGTGAAACGCGCCGACTTTCTGTTGCCTGTCTCCCATTTCCTCTTGAAAACGATAGCACAACATATCCCAACTCGCTCGCCAAGAGAGATCGTTGTGCCTGTTTTTATTGCTACATCATATTTTCAAGAAAGCTCTCAGGAAAAAATACAAAGGGCAAAAAATACATTGCGCTTAAATTCTGAGGACCGTATTATCTTAACGGTCACCAATTTTAATTTTCAGAATAAGGCGCGGGGACTATGGGATTATTTACCTGTGTTTCAGCACATAAGTAATGAATATCAACATGTTCGGTGGGTGATTGTGGGCAGCGGATATTACTATATGAGCTATAAGGATCAATTTGAAAAAGCAGCAAACAACTCATCTCGTATTCAAATGATTGGTCGTTCCAACCATATTAGAAATTGGTATCTTGCCTGCGATTTTTTGCTTCATTTTTCATATGCGGAAAGCTTCGGCAATGTGATTTTAGAAGCAGCCGCAAGTCAAAAACCGTGCCTTGCCAATCAATTTGGCGGCATGAAAGAACAAATAGTTCATAATAAAACAGGGCTTCTTGTAGATAGTAAAGATTTAACAGCAGTGCTTGAAGCAACACGAAAGCTATTAAATGATGATCTGTACAGAACTACACTTGGAGTCAATGCGTATCAGCATATACAGGAGAGATATTTAGCAACGGCCGTTGGGCATTCATTCCAACAAGCAATAGAGAAGTACTCAACTTAATTCATGGATACTCTCCTTACATTTCTCATTCTACCAAGCTTCTTTATGGTTGCAGTTTTCGGAATTTTGCTGTGTTTAAATGCCCCCAAACTTTCTTTGTTTCTGCTTATTATTTTTACTTTTCTTCAAGATTTATTTCTCTATTTACCACTACCTGGATTATTAAAGAATGTAGACCTATTAGATGAATTTCTATTAGTAGGGCTAACCTTAAATTGGGTTTTGAAAATTGTGCTGTATAAACGGCCGTTTGTACGCACGCCAATAGATTTTCCCTTTCTGCTATTTATTATCTTTACTTTTTTCGCTGCAATAATTAATAGCGTGCATCCTTTCAATGTAATTTTTGCCTTCCGTGACACATTCCAATATGTTTTGCTTTTTTATGCAATCATTCAATTAAGAGTATCTTCTTCGTTCTTGGATAAATTGGTTCGATTATTTTGGTTCTTTTTGTATTCGAATTTTTTCGTACTCCTCCTACAAATGATCGTTTCTTTCTTAAAAACAGGAGACATCTTTTTAGAAGATTTTGCAACAGGAATAATGGGGCCCAACGGTGCGCATAAGCTAGGGTATTTTGCTGGTATCATGTTATTAATTGGCATTGGCAATAACTGGTCGGGAATCAAAAACGACTACAAACAGATCATAATTCCTATGCTTACTATTGCTTTTACAAGTACACGCGCTTTATATTACCTAATGCCATTGTTACTCCTCCTATTTGTGATATCCCAATCTCTAAAACCAAAACACGTTCTGTATGCTCTTTTAGGAATTGGGTTTTTTGTTGGTGCTATTTATGCCTATCTACAATCCCCCTTAACCACACCAGTAGCATATAAATTGGAGCCAATTGTAAAAGCTCAGCTCGCGATTTCCGAAGAAAGGCCTTCAGCCGGTCGCATTGGTTTCTTTCTGTATAGTTGGGATAAATTAAAGTCACACGCATCCCCTTTAATTGGTGTGGGGCCAGGCTGGTATGTTAGTAAGACAGCTTCTACCTTGGGTTCACCCCTTTATGATGAATACAAACGAGATTTTCCCTTTAAAAACTCTTTCTCACGTGGCAGCCAGCTTAGCCTTACAATAACAGAATACGGTATTATTGGAACAAGCTTAATCTTTCTAGTATATATTTTGGTTTTTATTTCTTTACAAAAAAAAACCAAAAGACTTAAGCCACATATTGCGCATGGTTTGACCTTGTCCGCAATTGGCGCTTTGATGGCTTATCTCGCAGGAATAGGTACAAATCCGATCTTTGAAGTCCAACAAATTTCTTTAACTGTATGGTTTTTTATTACCGTTGGTTTTGCATATAAAAATATTGACATGGACAAACATATTGAGCTCACAACATCTACCCTGCCTTAAGCATTATGAAAATTTGTCACATTACTTTCGCCTACTATCCACAATATGCAGCAATATATGAATATTGCACCAACCTAGCAAAACAAGGGCATCATGTTGAGGTTATTGCCTTGGGCAAGGAAAAAGACAAGCCTTATGAAACAATTAAAGGCGTTCATGTAAACCGTCTACTTTCCTCTGCCAATATCATCCAAAGCAGGTTCCAAGCACAATATTCCTTTGTTTTTAACTTAAAACGATTCTTGTCTCAAAATACACCTTTTGATGTAATACATGCACACGCTTTTCGTGGTGTCGGACTTTTGCCGATCTTATATAAACATGCATCTCATAAATGGGTCATTGACGTCCGAACGGTCAGTATGGCTCTCGGTTTTCGAGGCAAAACAAGTCACATTATTACACGATTAGAAAGCAGGTGCTTCCACGAACGTATTGCTATTGCAGAAAAAGTAGGAGAAACAATTTTTGGGCCATCATTAACGTGGCATACAATTCCACTTGGTGTAAATGTAACCACATTCCACCCAGCTAATTCCAAAGACACCAGAGTAAAACTTGGCTACCAAGATCATGAATTTATATTTGTTTACTGTGGTACATTGCGGCCGGTGCGTAAACTTGAGAATATAATTTCGTCATTCCACTTTGCAACTTCAATTAATAAAGGGATACAACTCTTAATATTGGGGGATGGGCCAAGCTTACCAATATTAATAAAGCAAGTTAATACACTTGGCATCGAAAATTGTGTCAAGTTCTTAGGTCACGTGCCATACGAAGATGTTCCCAAATATCTGCAAACAGCCGATGCTGCTTTATCATACATTCCCATTACACCTTACTTTAATTTTCAGCCACCGACAAAAACCTTAGAGTATATGGCCTCTGGTTTACCAACAATTGCAACAGCTACTTATGCCAATCGAGAGCTGATTAATCATAAAAAAAACGGCTTATTAGCCGACGACAATTCAAACGCTTTCGCAAATGCAATTTGCCAGCTTCTAGAAAACAAGAACCACTCTCTCAAAATGGGTAACCTCGCAAGAGAAGATGCACATCAGTATAGTTGGGATAAAATAGTAAAAACAAATCTACTTCCATTATATGAAAGATGATTTCAAAATAGTATTGTACTGACTAGTCTACACTAACGTCCATCATTGGATACTCAATTTCATTCCTATGTTTTCAATGAATTGGAGATGCTTTTTTGCAAAAACAAAAAATTTTATTAGTAAGTTCTGTTCCTCCCCCATATCATGGACGGAACGTTGCCAATGAATATATTGTTCGATTTTGGCCAACTAGATCTAAATTCAACTTGTTGCATTTAGATACGGCCGATCCTCGTCCCATCAATACACTTGGAAAAATAGATTTAACCAATGTTTATTTAGGGCTCAAGTATTGGTTACGATTTATTCTTATCATTATTAAACAACGACCTGATTTTGTGCATTTACCTATTGGACAAAACTTTCCAGCATTTATCAAAGATTCAGGCTTTATTTGGATCGCAGCATTTTTCCATATACCTGTAGTCATTCATTTGCATGGCGGTTACTTCCATAAGTTTTTCAACAAAAGTTCCCGCCTTAAAAAATGGTGGGTTCGTCAAACGCTACGACGGGTATTAGCCAGTATTGTCCTCGGTGAGAATTTGAGGCACATTTTTGCAGATTTTATCCGCAATGATAGGATTTTCATTATCCCTTACGGCATAGAGGGTGATGAACTTGCACAAATTCCACAACGAACAATAGAATCGCCTAAAATAATTTTTTTAAGTAACCTTATTAAGGAAAAAGGATTTATTGACTTAATTAAGGCAATGCCAGACATCAAACAGCATATCCCAGAGATACAATGTGTTCTTGCCGGAAATAAAGGGGAAGAGGTTGATTATCAGGAGGCACAGCAAATCATCACGGAACTCGACTTAAGCTCATATGTTGAAATACGAGCACCCGTCATAAAGGAAGCTAAACTTAACTTTTTCCGTGAAGCCCACATCTTTGTCATGCCTACATTTTATCCTTATGAAGGCCAGCCTCTTGTACTTTTAGAAGCTATGGCAGCTGGATTGCCTATAGTTACTACACGTCAAGGAACAATTGAAGAAACAATTATTCATAATAAAAATGGGTTGCTCATTGAGAAAAACAACCCTGAAGCAATTTGTGAGGCAGTCTGTGAAATCCTTAATAATCCCAGTAAATATTATTCTATGAGTCGCAATTCACAAGAACGGTATACACAAATTTACACTGTTAAAGCCTTCATCAAACGTATCGAACAAGTTTACAATTCTTTATTAGAACAATTGTAGGCCAAGGCCATTTATTAATGATTTTTATTACATATGTTATAGATTCTTTGCGATCAGATCATTTGTCCCTTTATGGATATGAACGGAAGACTTCTCCTAATATTGATGAGTTTGCTCAAGATTGTATGGTTTTCCATAATGCTTATTCACCATCAACATGGACAAAGCCAGTATCAGCATCCATTCTCTCAGGCCTGTATCCGCCTTCACATGGTGTTCGTACTCGTAATGATGGCATAAAGAATCAATTGACCGTATTACCAGAAATATTGCAAAAGCATAATTATGAAACGTTAGGCATCTCTGCAATCGGCAATGTTTCTTCTTCGTTAGGTTATGCTCGTGGATTTGATACATTTATTGACTTATTTAAGGAACCAGCTTTATTGGCTAAACGGCCGTTAGCAAATGTTGTATCAGAAAAGTTGCACCTGGAACAACAAGGGAAAGTGGTATTCCCGCTTGCTGAAGATGTCAATGATTATTTCTTCACCTGGATCGAAAACCAGAAGCAAAGCAACAACGTATTTGCCTTCATGTGGATTTTAGATCCACATGATCCATATTTACCCCCTAAGGGGTGGAATTCATTTGTGTCACCAACATATAGTGGGCCAATGGACGGTACCCGGGAACTTGCAAAGCAAGCCAAGTCAGCCGCCGATATTGCCCATTTAGTAAACCTTTACGACGGCGAAATTCAATATACCGACCACACATTCGGAAAACTCCTACAATATCTCAAAAAACATAACCTATATCAAGATACAGCAATTTTACTGCTCGGTGATCACGGAGAAGCATTTGGCGATCATGGGCAAATGCTTCATGGGCATCTACCCTATAATGAGATCATTCGTGTACCTCTACTCATAAAATTGCCAAAGCAACAGAATGCAGGCAGCCATTTCCATGGACTTGTAAGCTTATTAGACATAGTTCCCACAATATTAGAGCTTGCCGATATTTCATTTGATACTGCCTCTTTCCATGGGGAAAGTTTATTACATTTCGAGAATTCAGAGGGTGCTGGCACCCATGAGATGGTTTTTACGGAAACTCAAGCTACCCATTACAATAATGCATTATATTCAGTCCTTTCCTTAAAATGGAAATATATTTATGTAGAAAAACAACAGTTTTTTAAACGATTGAGATCATTGTTTTCAAGTGGCAAATTGTGGCCTTTGTTATTTGCTATTGCAAAAAACCCTAAATTTTACTTCAATAGACAAATGAGGGGAGATGAGGAAGAACTTTACGATCTCATTAAAGATCCTGAGGAAATTCATAATCTTGCCCAAAAATTACCCGAGCAAAGTCAAAAACTGCGACACATTATTGAATCATGGAAAACAGCCTGCAAAGAACAAGCATTGCTGTTAGAAGCTGATCAATACAATCCAGAAATTGATGATGCTACACGTGAACATTTGCGCGCGCTTGGATACTTAGATTAACAGAGTCTATGTCCTAAATTAGAACTTTGGCAATACCCGTTGCGTTGAATATGATCCTTGCATCTAAAATTGGAGAAAATAATCTTATGGCCGTTATTATAGTTACTGGTTCTGCCGGTTTGATTGGATCTGAAGCAAGCTCTTTTTTTGCAGAGCTAGGTTTTGATGTTGTTGGCATTGACAACGACATGCGCAGCTACTTTTTTGGAAAAGAGGCGTCTACTGAATGGAATCGGAAAAGATTAATCCAGAACCTTCGCACCAAATATATGCATAATAATATTGATATCCGTGATCAACAGGCAATTGAACGTTTATTTAAGGAGTATGGCAACCAGATAAAATTAGTTATCCATGCCGCCGCACAACCCTCCCATGATTGGGCTGCCAAAGATCCACATACAGATTTTACAATTAATGCACACGGTACACTAAATCTTCTGGAAGCTACACGGCGATTTGCGCCAACTGCTCCTTTTATTTTTACATCTACAAATAAAGTATACGGGGATACGCCTAATCGGTTACCCTTCATCGAAATGGATTCGCGTTGGGAAATCGAACCAAGTCATACCTATTACAATGGTATCCGTGAGGATATGTCTATTGACCAAACATTGCACAGTTTATTTGGAGCGTCAAAGGTAGGAGCTGACGTACTCGTACAGGAATATGGTCGTTATTTTGGCATGTTCACAGCTTGTTTTCGCGGTGGTTGTTTAACAGGTCCTAATCATTCAGGTGCTCAGCTACATGGGTTTTTAGCTTATTTAATGAAATGTGCCACTACCCAAACTCCTTATACTATTTTTGGCTACAAGGGGAAGCAAGTAAGAGATAATATACATAGCAATGACCTCATTAATGCATTTTATGAATTTTTTAAAACTCCTAGAATAGGAGAAGTTTACAATATCGGTGGTGGTCGTTACAGTAATTGCTCTATGACTGAAGCAATTGAGCTTTGTCAAACTATCACCGGCAACGAATTGATTTGGAACTATTCAGAAACCAATCGCACTGGTGACCATATGTGGTGGATCAGTGATAATAGCAAATTCCAAAGCCATTTTCCTCATTGGCAATTGACATATAATGTTTCTAACATTCTTGAAGAAATTTACGAGACAAATCTAGATAAATGGTCAACAAATGAGATAGTTGCTATTTGATGCTCAGCTATTCAAATTATGATAGATAAAGGAAAACACAATCTGCTTGGTGTTCATATAGACGCTGTTGATTACGAAACGGCCGTTTTTAAGATTATTTCAGCTGCAAAACAAGGACAACCCTTTACCGTTTCTGCCCTTGCTGTCCATGGCGTAATGACAGGTGTTCTAGATCCTGTACATCTTTATCGCTTAAACAATCTTGATTTGGTCGTGCCAGATGGGCAGCCGGTACGCTGGGGACTGAATTTCTTACATCATACTACACTTACCGACCGAGTATATGGTCCAGAGCTAACACTCCGTGTATGTCAACATGCAGCTCTAGAAAGTCTGCCTATTTTTCTTTTTGGAAGCAAGTTGAGCGTTTTAGGAAAACTTTCTGAAAATTTGCAATCTAAATTTCCAGAACTAAAAATTGCTGGCATGATGCCTTCAAAGTTTCGGCAAATCTCAGCTTATGAAAAAGCTGAGATGATAAAAACAATACGAGCTAGTGAAGCAAAGCTTATCCTTGTTGGATTAGGTTGTCCAAGACAAGAAATTTGGGTTTATGAACACCGCTTACATCTCCCAATGCCCATGTTAGCTGTTGGCGCAGCTTTCGATTTTCATGCGGGAACCCTTCCTCAAGCTCCAACAGGTTGGCAAAAAAACGGCTTTGAGTGGCTCTACCGATTTTTACACGAGCCATCTCGCCTATGGAAAAGGTATCTCTTGCGAAACCCTCATTACCTTTGGTTGTTACTTCAACAGCGTTTACAATATAATCATTATCGCTTCACCCAGCCAGTTGAACCAACCCACGAACTTCGTTATGGATAATCCTAGTTAATCCATCTAGGTATATTTATTTTATGGGGAATATATTATGGTTGTTGAATGCCAATACTTAAATGTCGCTAACTGGAAAAAGAAAGAATGAAAATATTAAACTTAGGATGTGGTACTAAAACCAGTAATAAGCCCGAAATAGTTAATATAGATTGGTCTATATACTTACGAATTAAACATAATCGAGTATTGTGGCTTTTCGCCCCCATTATTTTTAACGAAGATCGGTTAACCAAGTTTAATTCTCTGCCTGACAATATCCTTGTTCACAATTTAGCAAAGGGAATTCCGTTTGAATCTAATTCTATAGATGTAGTTTACCATTCTCACCTCTTTGAACATTTGGACAGAGATATTGCCGTGGGTTTCTTAAAAGAAGTAAAGCGAGTATTAAAGCCAGGAGGTATTCATCGTATTGTGGTTCCTGATTTACAAAAAGCATGTAAAGCTTATATTGAACACATAACTGTTTGTGAAAACAATCCTAATGAAGCCAATAATCATGATTCTTATATAGCAGCAATAATTGAGCAATGTGTGCGAAAAGAATCTTTTGGTACACGCCAACAAAAACCTTTTAGGAAATTCATTGAAAATATAGTTTTAGGCGATGCTAGAAAAAGAGGAGAAACACATCAATGGATGTACGATAAAATTAATTTACATAAATTATTAACTGATCTTGGTTATAAAGAGTTTTGTGTTCAAAAATATAATAGGAGCTTAATCCCTAATTGGAATGAATATGCCCTTGATACTGATGAATACGGAAACCAATATAAACCCGAATCGATATATGTAGAGGCAATCAAGTAATATAATCTTCTAACTCAGGTTACATTTACTTGCAATAACTCTAAATGTTGAACTATGAACTTAACTATCGATAAAGCTAAACCAATTTCACGGATCTAGTCGCATTGCATGGAAGTGTATTCCCGCTATAATTTGAGGGATTTGGATTGCTTAACAACAGTCGCCTAGTAAACATTTCATTTAGTTTAATTAAAGAATTAGTTGTATGTTCCGAAGATTTAGCGTTAACTTTGCAATATTTTCCATAGGTATGGATGCTTGTCTAACCTTACTGGCATTATATTTGGCGGTGGTCATACGGCCGTTTCTCCCCCAATTCCCCTACCTCGTTCCCGTTAATCAGCTCACCCTATCGCAAACTCTATACATTATTGTCCCTTCTGTCTGGGTGCTAACCTTCTTGCTTTCTTCTGTTTACGATCCCAAACGCATTTACAAAATTACTGATGAAGTACAAACCATCGTTATTGCTGAAGCAGTCGCAGCTATGATTTGTGCAGGAATTTTGTATTTGGGCTTCCGTGAATTTTCCCGCTGGCTTTTTGCTTCATTCGTCTTTATCAATACGGTATTTATTCTTGGCTGGCGCGTTCTGTTAAGAATGAGCTTTCGCCTCTGGCATCAACCCTCACGGGAACGCCGGGTGCTCATAGTAGGGGCGGGTAAAACAGGCCGCAGCGTGGGCAATTTAATGCAAGAATACCATTGGGCCGGCCTCAATTTGGTAGGTTACCTGGATGACAATCTACAGAAGAAGAATAGCTTACTCATTTTGGGGAGCGTGGCCGATGTACGCGCTGTAGTTGAAAAACATCATATCGAGGATGTTGTGGTGGCTTTACCACAGCGTGCCTATGGGCAAATCAATCAACTCACTATGACTCTACATGATTTACCCGTTCACGTTCGCGTGGTACCAGACTATTTCAGCCTGGCTCTGTATCGCGCCTCCGTCGATGATTTTGGGGGCATCCCCATGATCAATCTGCGCGATCCAGCCTTGAATGAGGTGCAGCGACTGGTGAAACGGCTTTTTGATTTGATTGTCGGCGGGATCATGACCCTCACTATCTCGCCCATACTGGTCATTATTGGTCTGCTCGTCAAATTAGATTCCCATGGCCCTGTTATTTTTCGGCAAGAACGCATCGGCGAAAACGGCCGTATCTTCAAAATGTTCAAATTCCGCACCATGGTACCCAATGCCGATTCTCAACGGGATCAAATTACAGAAATTAACCCGCAAAACGGCCGTATTCTCTTTAAAAAACGTCCCGACGACCCCCGTGTCACCCGCATTGGCCGCTTTTTGCGCCGCACCAGCCTTGATGAACTCCCGCAGCTGTTTAACGTCCTGCTGGGCGATATGAGCCTGGTTGGTCCCCGCCCCGAGCTGCCTTGGTTGGTGGACCAATACGAGCCGTGGCAGCGCAAACGGTTTGCCGTGCCGCAAGGCATGACGGGTTGGTGGCAAGTGAACGGCCGTTCCGACAAACCGCTCCACCTCCACACCGAAGATGACCTCTATTACGTCCAAAACTACTCCATTTGGATGGACATCTACATCTTGCTGAAAACCCCCTGGGTCGTCTTGCGAGGCAAGGGTGCCTACTAAATGGGTCTGGGCCTATGGCAATAAAACCTGGCTGCTAGAAGGATTCATTTTAGCTGTCGCCCTGCCCTTTTCATTGTTTCCCAACCAAACCATTATAGGCACGCTGCTGGCACTGTTCGGCCTGATTTTTATTGAAACCTTGCCCGTACTGCTGAAATGGCGGCCAATACAGTCGCCTTCTCCACTTGATATTCCCTTATTGTTATTCGGCCTTGTTCTAGGCGTTAGCATTCTCATTACGGCCGATCCAGACCTGACGTTAGACAAAGCGATGGGCGTGCTGTTTGGCCTTTTCCTCTGGCGCTATTTAAATCGTACGGTACAAACAACAAAAGCATGGTTTATTGCTCTAGCTATTTTTGGTCTGCTGGGGCTCGGCTTTGTTTCACTCGGCATCCTCAATGCCGCGTGGCTTAATAAAATCGAGGCATTTACACCTATCCTCAATCGTCTGCCCAACCAGATCGTTGCTGTGCCAGGGCAGCCCAGCGAAGGGATTCACCCCAACCAAATTGCAGGAACATTGTTGTTCTATTTTCCCTTGCTCTGGTCAGTTCTTATTGGGCAGCAGTGGTCTAAAGTGAATTGGTTCAACTGGCTCTGGTTGGGTCTAACGCTGCTTGGCACGCTGGCTTTACTGCTTACCCAGTCACGATCAGGTTGGCTGGGCGGTGCGGCCGCCATTTTTTGCCTGACCATTCTGTGGGCATTTACCGTGGCAAAGGGAAGCCGTAAACAACGCAATTTATTCGCCTTAGCTGGCCTGCTGACACTAGTTGGCGTCATTGGCCTGGTACTCATCGGTCCTGAACGACTCATTTCTCTGTGGCAAGACCCAGCGCAGGAAACGGCCGTTGGCTCCCTGGGGTCCCTCGGTTTCCGACAAGAAGTATGGCGCTGGACCATTGTTGCTATTCAAGATTTCCCCTTTACCGGTGTCGGTCTAGGCAGTTTCCGGCGTGTCGTTCGCCGTCTTTACCCATTAGCTATTGAACCAGGTTACGATGTGGCCCATGCACACAACATTTTCTTTCACACGGCCGTAGACATTGGAATCCCCGGCCTCATCATCTATCTGGCACTCATTGGCCTGGTTTTGGGGCTTGGCTGGCAAGCCGCCCGCCACAACGCCAAATTACGGCCGTATGCCTTGGGCCTGCTTGCAGGATTGATTGCCTTCCACATTTACGGTTTAGGGGATGTACTGGCGCTAGGTTCAAAGACCGGTGTGGCTTTTTGGTTCTTGCTGGGTCTACTGACCACCCTCCATCAGCTCAGCCCCTCCCCGGCAAAAGAATCTCCAAAATTACAGCCAGATTCTCCCCAAAAACGCAGGACAAATCCGCCTGGCCCACTGGCAATAAAGAGGTAGCTGTGCTATCTTTTACCCTCGAAACAAGCTCTTAAGTTTTACTGTAAGCAAACCACTACCCACACGTACCTGGAGGTTAAAATGGGGATTCAATTTGGAACCGATGAATGGGTCAAAGCCGTCATGGCTGCCCTCAACGAAAGCCCTGGCTACGCGGAAGCGGCTAAAAATTGGGAGGGTGATTTCTACTTCGTCATCGATGAAGGACCAAGCGTACCGGAAACCATCTACCTCTACATGGATTTGTGGCATGGACAATGCCGCGATGCCTTCAAAGTAGAAGACTACAGCCAAAAATCGCCCGTATTTGAGCTGAGTGCCCCACTCAAGGTTTGGCGCGGCGTCCTGGAAAAGAAAATCGACCCAATTCAGGGATTGGTTACCCGCCGACTGAAGCTCAAAGGCCCCATGATGAAGGTGATGAAAGCACCCAAAGCAGCGATTGAATTGGTAGAAGCTTGTGCCCAGCTGGATACAGCCTGGCCAGAAGCATAAATTTAGCGTTGCAAAGGATACGGCCGTAAACCATGTGGTTCTTTAAATGTCCCGAATTTTTCTTTGGTGAAGACGCCCTGAGCCAGCTGGAAATGCTACCCGGCAAGCGCGCCTTCATTGTCACCGATGCCAATATTGCCAAGCTGGGCTTCCCGGATTTGGTACAAAATGCATTGGCCAGCGCCAACATCGACAGCCAGATTTTTGCCGAAGTGGAACCAGACCCTTCCCTGCAAACAGTCCAACGCGGGGCAGAAGCAATGCTCAGTTACGAACCAGATTGGATCATTGGGCTGGGGGGCGGTTCTAGCATGGACGCCGCCAAAGCAATGTGGATCTTGTATGAGCGGCCTGACATCGAGCCAGAATCGATCAGCCCTATGGAAGATTTAGGACTGCGCCAGAAGGCGCGGCTCATCTGCATTCCTACCACGGCGGGCACTGGCTCCGAATCCAACTACGGCATTGTACTCACCGACACGGCCGAAAAACGCAAGCTCACCCTCGGATCCCGTGAAGCCACACCTGACATCGCCATTGTGGACCCCGTGTTTACCAAAAATCTGCCGGCCTTCATCACCGCCGACACCGGCATTGATGTACTTAGCCACGCTATCGAGGCGTATAGCTGCGGCTGGGCCAACGACTTTACTGATGGCCTCTGCTTGCAAGCAGCGCGCATGGTATTCACTTACCTGCCTCGCGCCGTGGCTGATGGCCCTAACGACGAAGAAGCTCGTGAGAAAATGGCCAATGCCGCTTCCATCGCAGGCATCACGCTGGGTAACAGCCAGGTAGCGCTGGCCCACGCCTTGGGGCACAGCGCGGGTGCCCTATTCAAGACGATTCCACACGGCCGTATCACCGCCATCTTTCTGCCCTACACCATTGAATTTGTAGCCAACGGAGGCGTGGGTCGTTATGCCGATCTGGCTGCGATGGTCGGCCAGGCAGCCGACGATGAGATGGCCGCCGCCCAAAACCTGGCGAATGCCACCCGCAATCTGATACAGCAGCTAAACTTGCCCACCTCACTGCAAGCAGCAGGTATTTCTGCGGCCGACCTTGAGGAGCATCTGGAGACGCTGATTGAGCATGTAATGATTGATACCAACACGCTCATGTCTCGCCGTATTCCTGAATTTGATGAAATTGAGAAGTTGTTTCAGTATGCTTTCGACGGCCGTTCCGTCGATTTTTAGCCGCCAAATGTAAAGATTGGACCAATTTGAGAAGATACGGTGCTTTTAACAGACAATCGCTCAAAATTGGTCCAATCTCACCAGACGAAGTTATGCGAAACAAAAACGGCCGAATCCAAGTAGGTTTAGCCCTTAGCGGCGGTGTGGCCAGAGGCCCTGTCCATGTCGGTGTACTTTCTGTGCTGGAGCAGGAAGGCATCCCCATAGACTTTGTGGCGGGCGTCAGTGCTGGTTCTCTGGTAGGGGCTGCGTACTGTGCAGGCTTGCCTCTGCCCGCCATGCGGGAGCTGTCTGCCAACCTCGGCTGGCGCAATGTGGCCAGCCTAACTTTGCCCCGTTATGGGTTGGTTAGCTTCGCCAAAATCGAAACCCTGCTGGAAAATTGGCTGGGAGAGCTAGACATCCGCGATCTGGCCATTCCGTTTGCCACGGTGGTCACAGATTTAGATCGGGGCGAACAGGTAGTGCTGCGTGAAGGGCGCTTAGCAACGGCCGTTCGCGCCAGCTGCTCTGTGCCTGGGTTTGTGACACCGGTAGAACTGGACGGTCACTGCTACTGCGATGGCGGTGTGGCTGATAATTTGCCCGTGGATGCAGTGCGCCAGATGGGAGCCGATTTTGTCATTGGTGTGGATTTATTTGTGCCCCACTACTCGCGCCGGTTAGGACCGCTGGGAGCTGGCTCTGCCGCCATCCAAACGCTGGTACGGCAATCTGGTGGGGGCTTCAAGGAAGCAGACTGCCTCATCCAGCCCGATATTTCTGGACACAGCTACTTCAATTTCTCCCGCAAAAAAAGCGAACAGTACATGGCACTGGGCGCAGCTGCGGCGCAAAAAGTTATCCCCGCCCTTAAAGCCATCCTCAAACGTTAACAAGAGACTGGAGATTAAAATAATCCCCAGTCCCTAATCGCTTACAGGATGCAAGCGGGGATGCCGTCGGCTGAAGAGAATGTTTTCCCCAGAGTAAATAACCAGGGCCAGCCAGATCAAACTAAACCCCACCAGCCGATCCATCGTAAACGATTCATGGTAAATGAACACACCGATGAGGAATTGCAGCGTGGGCGCAATGTATTGCAAAATCCCAATGGTAGCCAGCTTGATAAGGCGCGCTCCAGCCGCAAAAAAGAGCAGCGGTACGGCCGTTGCTACCCCGGCAAACCCCAGCAGCAGCGTCGTCAACCCATTCACATGGCCAAAAGCGGCCGTTCCCGTCGCCTCCAGATAAATCAGATAGCCCAGCGCCGGAAAAAACATCAGCGCCGTTTCCAAAGACAAACCTTCTAGCGATCCCAAGGGGGCCGTTTTGCGAATGAGACCATACAGGGCAAAGGAGCCTGCCAACGTCAGAGAAATCCAGGGCAAGGCACCATAGCGAACAGTGAGGTAAATAACGCCCGCTGCCGCCAGCGTAATGGCCAGCCACTGCCAGCGCCGCAGCCGTTCATCTAAAAAGATGACGCCCATTAACACACTCACCAGTGGATTGATGAAGTAACCCAGGCTGGTTTCCACGATGTGACCGGCGTTGACCCCCCAAATGTAAACAAACCAGTTCGTAGAAAGCAGTGCAGCGGAGGCAACAAAAAGCAAAATTGTGCGCGGCGTATGAACGGCCGTTTTCAACCAGGCCCAGCGCCGCCGCACAATTAACAGAAGCAGCACAAACAGCAAAGACCACATCATGCGGTGGCTCAAAATCTCCAGTGCGGGCACATGCTGCAACAGTTTCCAATAAAGGGGGAACAGACCCCACATGCTATAGGTAGCAATGGCGTATAACATTCCTTTGTTCATAATTGATGCTTCCTTCCAAATTACAAAGTTGTAAACCGCAAAGGACGCTAAGAACGCAAAGATTTTTATGTTTCTTTGCGCGCTTTGCGTCCTTTGCGGTAAAAAACCAACTACCGTTTACGGATTACCGATTACGGCCCTGGGGTCGGCGTGGGTGCGGGATTCACCCGAATAATCGTTGTTGATTCGTTATAGGTATCCCCTTCCCCCGCAGAAACGGTGATTTCGGCCAATCCTTCCACGTCAATGGGCAGCGTTACGGCCGTTTCCCAATACCCCCAATAATCTGTAGTGAAGCTGGTCTGGCTCACAACACGGCCGTTTTCCATCAAAATCGAAACGCTAACAGGCCCTTCGCTTACGTTAAGCGCCGTGCCGTACAAAAACAGCTCCTGCCCGGCAATTGCCTCGCTGTCTGGTGGGGGATTGCCAATGGTGACACCACGCGCCTCCAGCTCTGTGGGAGCCAATACATCAATGGGCACAGACGCTTCGCGCCAATTTTCTGTGCCCGGTTCACCCGTGCTGGCCACAGCACAGGCTGGACCCACCAAATCTTGCGGCACTACCACAAAACCTTGCCAGTACACAGGCCGGTTGCTGGCCCCCAGGACAAAGTTTTGCCGGGCTACCCGCGTCTGGCAGTCATCGGCCCAAATGGAAACGGAAATGGTGCGATTCACCGGCAGTAAAACCTCCCCATCAAAGAAGATATTAAACCCACCAACGGCCGTTTCCTCAAACGTCGGCCGAAACATCTCCAAATAACGACTGGACGCCTCTTTGTTTAGCGTAAGCCAAACCGGCACATCGTAAGCGGACAAGACAGAGCCGTCTGCCGCCAGCAAAGAGGCACGCACCGTCGCCGCCCCACTGACGTATGGCGGCAGCAAAAAGGAGGTTTGCCAGCCAAATTCGTTGGGGACCGCAGCAATTTCAGTGAGTAAACGGCCGTTGCTGGAGACCAAAGACACCTGAATCGACTGATCCGGCTCCATCTGCACCAGGCCGCGCACCGATACCTCATTGCCCAAAGTTAGCAGCTGGTTCGGGTTCGGATCGCTGATGTTGATGAGGGGGTTAACGGCCGTCGGCGTAATCGTCGGTTTAGGTGTTGATTGAGCCGTTGTCTCCCCACCATTGCCAGAATCAGAAATGCCACTTTGCGGTACACGGGTGCTAAGGTCGAGCGTGGGCGGCAGCGAGGTGGCCGTGGGAGATGGCAGCACCACCAGCGGAGCCAGCGTGGGCAGCGGATCATCCGGCGAGCCACAACTAATCAACAACAAACTTAAAAGAATACCTAGCAGCAAAACTTTCAGACTGCCTCTGGTAGGAAAAATACGGAACACGGAGTTGCACAGAGGATACACAGAGTTTCGCAGAGAAAAGAAAATCTGCGTAATCTGCGTAATCTGCGGATTATTTTCTTGAGCCATGCGCCCATTTTAATCCCTCATGAGGCACTTTGCCAGCAATGCGCCCACGGGCTACAATCGCCGCTCTGTATGGAAATTTTTCCGCTTCTATTTTGGCTCTTGCTTGTGGGAGCTATTGCCTGTATCGCTTTACTGCGATTTCGCCCGACATGGGTGTGGCCAACGGCCGTTTCCTTCCTTGGTCTTACGCTGCTTATCTGGCTCATCCTGCGTGCCCAACTTCCCCTGGACACCACATTTCTCGCCTGGTCAACCAGTGGCTTTTTGCCGGATTGGACCTGGCATGTGGATGCCACCGGTTGGGGAATAACGGTTTGGCTACTACTAGTGAGTACGGCCGTTTCCCTACAATCTCTCCTAAAAAAACAAAATTCTGCCAATAAACCGACCACCCCCGCCCATATTCTGCTGCTGACAGCAGCAGCGCTCAGCGCCATTTGGTCAGACAGCTTCACTGGCTTGCTGGCTGGCTTGACCTTGCTTTTGGCCTGCTGGCTGGCGGTGTTGTGGCTGGCTGGAGAACGGAGCAACGCCTTTCTCTTTAAGGGCAGCGTTTTGCTGCTGGGACTGCTGCTGGCCTGGCCAATTGGCTCCAGCCGCACCGCCCTGCTGGCGGCCGCGCTGCTGCTCAATATCTGGCCACTGCCGCTGTGGCAGCCGCGCACAGGCGAAATGGGAACGGCCGTAACCAGTCTCACTCCCTTGCTGCCCCCATTCGCTGGCGCGCTGCTGCTGCTCCGTTTGCTGCCCGTGGCCCAACTGAGTCCAGGGATTAGCCTGCTGCTCACAGCGTTGGCGCTGGTTGGCTTTATGCGCGGTATTCAGCTGGCCTGGAATCGGCTGCATTTGCCCGGCTATGCCGTCACCGCCCTGCTGCTGGCCCAAAGCCATCTACTGCTGCTATCGGCCATCTGGGTGGGGGCAGCGGGCGTGGCCGCCGAACTGCGCGTCTTGCTGTTGGGCGGCGGCACACTTTATCTGTTGGTCACCCAAACACCCGGCCAGAAATGGCTGCGATTGGCCGTTGGCGGCGTGGCGCTGGCCGCGTTGGCTGGCCTGCCACTGACGGCCGGATTTGCCAGTCGGGCTGGTTTGTACACGATTTGGTTGGCAGACGGCCGTTGGGCGCTGGTTTTGGTGCTGGCTCTACTACATGTGCCACTAATCATGGCGGGCGTCTGGCTGCTATTGGCAAAATCCGCCGATGCCGAATCAATTACCCGCTCCCCGCAAGATTGGCTACGCGAAACGCTGCCGATTTTGCCAGCGCTGGGCCTTTTGAGCGTGAGCCAGGTGGTCTGGGGCAATGTACCGCTGCTGGCCTGGCTGGCCATTTTGGCTGTGGCCGTTGCGGGTGTGATCCTGCCCCGGTTTGTGGGTGAAGCGCAAGATGTACGGCTTATGCTGCGGCAGGCACTGGGCGCAGAACGGCCGCCTGTGGGCAAGCTGCCCACGCTAAAACAGTTAGGGCTTGGTTTGCAAACGGCCGTTAACGATGCCGCCGATATTTTGGATGGCGACAGCGGGCTGCTGTGGCTGCTGCTATTGGCTGTGATCATTATTCTGGCAGGCTAATGAATAGTAAATTGTTAATGGTAAACGGTTAATTGCTAATGAATTGCTTCAATTAACAATTAACCATTTTTGAGGGTTTATGACTTTTCCAACTATTTTCGATTGGCTCGAACGACTGGATGGCTTGCGTGGCTTTACGGCGGCGTATGTGGTTTTGCTAACGGCCGTTCTTGTCATTATCATTTGGGATTGGCGTCTGGCGCTGGCCGCATTGGCAGCCCAATACTTTTTTGCCGGGCTGCTTTTTGTCGATTTACTGGATCCCCGCCTGGCGATTGTGAAGCTGCTGGCCGGCTGGTTTGCCTGCCTTATCTTGTACGTTACGGCCCGGCAAGTTAATTGGGGAGGCCACCCAGAGGATGTTTCCGCAGATGAATTGAGCAACGTGGCCCCGGAAAAAACATTCCAGGTGGGTCCGCTGCGGATTCCCGCCTCGCTGCCGCTGCGCCTCTTTTTAGTATTGATTATGCTGGCCCTCATTACCAACCTGTTCCAACGGCCCGATTTTGCTCTGCCAGCCATTGCCAGCAGCATGACCTATTTGTCGCTGGCCATTTTGGCGTTGGTGGGCCTGGGTATGTTAGGGCTGGTCCTCACCAGTGAGCCGCTCAAAGCGGGTATGGGCGTACTCATGTTTATGACCGGCTTTGAACTTTTCTACAGTGCCCTGGACCAATCAGCCACGATGCTCATCATTTTGGCGGCAGTGAATCTGGTACTGGCGCTGGTGGTGGCTTATTTGGTGCAAATGCGGCACGCAATTCCTGCCCTGGTCGATTAAGAAGGAGATTGGAGATTAGAGATTGAAAACAAACAATCTCCAGTCTCCCTATCATGACAACTTTGCAGACACTCCTCTTTACGCCACTGATTGCTGCCCTGGTGGTCCGGTTTCTGACACAGCGGCCACAGCTGATGGCGGCTGCCGGTGCCTTGACGACGGGCGTGTTGTGGCTGTGGCTGCGCACAGTTGAACCATCGGGAACGGCCGTTGTCTTTTGGGGCCAACCGATGACCCTCACACCGGACAACCAGGTGCTGCTGCTGTTCTTGCTGGCTGGGCTGTTTATTTTGTTTGGGCTGGCCATCTTTTTCCCCTCTGGCGATTGGTTTGTAGCCGGTGGACTGGCTGGATTTGCTCTTTTGGCAGCGAGTGTGTTGGTACGGCCGTTCACCATTGCCATTGCCCTCGTTTTGCTGGCGACAGGGGTTTTTAGCCTCACCGTGCAGTCGGGGCAGGCAGGTTCGGTGCGCGGCAGCTTGCGTTACCTGTTGGCCACGCTGCTGGCCGTGCCGCTGCTGCTCATTGTTAGCTGGCAATTGGAAACACAACCAACTGATTGGCTGCTGCCGCCTGGTGAGCTGGCCGCGTTGGCCGCGCTGCTGCTGCTGGCCGGTTTCCCTTTTCACATTTGGCTGCAAGCTGTTGTCAATGAGGCGGAGCCGCTGCCGTTGGTTTTGGTAGTCGGTTTGGCCCCATTGGTCCCCTTGGCTCTTCTCTTTGAACAATTTGCAACCCATCCAAATTTGCTGGATGCAACTTTCCAGCAGCTCATCTGGCTGAGTGGCAGTCTGACGTTGCTGGTTGCCGGGATTTTGGCGCTTACGGCCGTTCACCTGCGGCGGGCCATTGGCAACATTTTACTACTGGACATGGCTCTGACGATTTTGTGTCTCACGTTGCCAGAACAAGTTGGTTGGGAAACGGCCGTGACGCTGCAAATTGCCCGGTTCAGTGGCTTGTTGTTAGTGGCTGGTGGCTGGTTGTTGCTCAAGCGACATAGTGCAGCCTGGCCCCTTGATCGCTTGCCCGCTGGCTTAGGGCGGCGGTCGCCGCTGAGTCTGGCGCTGCTGGGTATAGGGTTGTTTTCGCTGCTGGGGCTGCCGTTTACGCTGGGCTTTGCTGGCCATTGGCGGCTGTTAACGGCCGTTGCCCAGTTAGCGAACAGTGGCGGCATCCCGTGGTGGTTACCAGCCATCGCGCTGCTGGGGCTGGGGTTAGGGGCAGCCGGGACGCTGCGGGTGTTGGTTGTGCTGCTGGCGAAAGGTGATGGTGATGGGGGAGTAGAAACGGCCGTGTCAGATCCGCTCTGGTTGCAAGGCGTTGTGCTATTCACTTTGTTGCTCAACGGGTGGCTGGTCGTCTTTCCAAAGACGTTTTTTGCCGTAACCGCTGCACTTTCACAGCTGGTGGGTTAAGCAATTAACTCTGAGGTCTGCACGCATCGGCAATTTGAGGATAAATTTTTTGGGCATGGTAAAACAGGTCAGCCAGGGCCATTATCTTCCAGATGGGGCCTTTGGGCTTTACCTTTTTACTCCCGACCGCTTTGGTAAGGCTCAGGTGGCCCAACAAGATTTGGTGGAGCGCCTCCCCGGTTAAATCGACATCAAGATCAGGTTTATAGCTGTTGGCACGGCCGTATTCAATTTGGAGCGGCCGTTTTTTGGCATTAATCAACAGCATGGCTTCTGGGTCAGAAACATTAAAACGAATGCACAGCTTCGCCTTTATTAACGACTCCGTGGCCTGGGGCAAATCCGATTCCACCTGACCGAATAAATCTTGCATACAGCTGTACAGTTGTGCCTCGTCTTGATAAGCCATTTCAATTACCTAGTTACCCAATTACTCAATTACAAGACAGATAATTGAGTAATTGGGTAATTATTCCTCTTCTGCCTCGCCGGTAAACTTTTGCTTGAGCTGATCCGCCTGGAACTGGATGGAGTAATTGAGCATATAAAACAGACCTTTCCAGGTTTCCGGGTCCATCAAATCTTCCCGCGTGGCCCCTTGCAAGCTGTCCATAATGCCTTTGGCCACGTCTGGCGTAAAGCGATCGATGTTGCTCTTCACAAAGTTGAGCATGGTGTCTGGCTGGAGCGGTTTGGGCAGCTGGGCGTTCATCTTTTCCCGCAGCTGATTGGCCTGGAAGCGGGCTGAGTAGTTCAGCATGTAGCCTAACCCTTTCCACGTTTCGATGTCCATCAAATCTTCGCGGGTCATGCCCTCAAAGCTTTCCAAAATGCCCAGCTGCACTTCAGGCGCGAACTGGCTCAGATTTTGGCGCATGTAGGTAAGCAATTGCAGCGGATTGTACGGAGAAGCGGTGGATTGGGGAACGGCCGTTTTCAAATCCGCCACCAATTCATCCAGCTCGTCTAACAACTCCTTTTTACGCGCCAGCAACTCGGCCTCGGCTTCACTCATGGCGGGGGAAGGCGCAGCTTGTGCCGCTTTTTGATGCACGTGGCAAAAATCGGAGCCCTCAACAGCATAATTTTTACACGGTTTGCCAGCTTTGGTCGTCGCAGCACAACGAGTGGGGGATTGATCGCTCATGATTAAAATCTCCTCTTTCTTTTCACTTTTTACTTTTTTACTTGGCGAGGCAGGTGGCAAGATGTCCGTTTGTTTGGCAGATGTTCTACCCACCTGACTCGCCCCTACTTGTTCTTTCGCCAGAAGAATAACCCGGCAATGGCGGCCACGATGGCCGTTCCTGCACTGACAAGGATGGTTGTGGTACGGCCGCCGCCCTGCTTTACCTTACCGCGACCACCCTTCACAGGTAGCGCGGCCTGGGCCTGACGCTGCACGTCCGCCAGCTTGACGGGATCGTTGCGCAAGGCATCAGCCAAAGCGCGCTTCTTAGCCAAATCCTCATCGGTCAAAAAATGATCATGGCTGCGAATGCCAGAAAGTTCCAGCCCATGCTTTTTGTACAGGCGGTAAATTTCCTTTACACGTTCGATTTCGATGTTGCGACCGAGTGTGTAATCTTCAAAACGGCCGTCTAGCGCCAACAGCGCTGTTTCTGCCAGACAAGCATAGGCCACGCCCGGAGGTAAGCCAATGTTCATGCCAAAATCTGGCTTGCCCGGCAGCAAAATTTCCCCAGATTCAATAACCAGCACATCAGGACGCAGGGCCGCTTCTTCTTCGGTGATATCCGGCGGGCGGGCAATATCACAGATGACCGCCCCTGGCTTACACTTTGTTATGTCAATAATTCGCGTGTTTAAGGCTGTGGTGGTGGTGACAATGAGGTCACAATCCCCTACGTAGTCATCGGCGGTGGTGCTCAGGGTTACGACGGCATTCGGTGTTTCTTCTTCAATGGTTTGCTTCAAAGCAATCAATTTTTCAGGCCGGGGTGCCACCAAGACAATGTTGGGCACCGCCTGCGCCAACAAGCGTGAACAAACAGACCCAATTGAGCCGGTGGCGCCGATGACCATCACCTTGCCTTCATGGGCATCATCCAGACTATTGCCCATCTTTACGACAGCCTGCTTGGCCGTTTCCAGCGTGGCAGCGACGGTCAGGCTGTTGCCGGAGGTGATGGCGATATCTGCTTTTTGGGCCACGGTGATGCCCGCATCCCCTACCACGGAGGTAAACGCCCCTAGCCCCATCAACCGTGCGCCATAGCGTTCTGCCATGCGTGAAGCACGGATGAGACGGCGGTAAACGAAGGCCGGATCGCGCCGCATCAATTCACGGGGCGTGCCACCAATAAACATCAAGTACCCTTCCACCTTTTGTCCGGTCGCCGGGCTTTGGATGCCGGTGATGCGGCTGCCATACATGGGCGGCAGGTAAGCGGCAACGCGTTCCACCAGGCGCTCAGGCAAAAAGCGGGTCCAGCGGAATTTGGGATGGGTATAAATGAAGCGCGGCGACAGGGGGTGGATGACAAAGGCAAATTTGTTGATGCCCGCTTCGTCGGGCTGCAAATATTGAATGCCCGGCTTCCAGGCCATTTGGGCCATCAGGTTCAAATAGGTGTTTTCCGTGAGTTCGGCCGTTTTATCTGGCCGTAAAGCCACAAGACACGCTTCAAAAACGGCCGCACCTAAATGGGCCAATTCATGCCCAAGCGGCGGCATAGTGGTTACAATGGCCGAGGCGCCTCGTTCACGCAAATCCGCAACATCTTCCTCAGTGGCTAATTCTGTCACGATAATTTTTCGTTTGAGATCTGAGGGCGCATAGCGGCGAATACCGCCCATATCACCCGCCAAAATATCGGCCCATTCAAACTGCTTTGGATTGCGCGGGCGGGCTGCTTCACCAGCTCGTGGAAAGAGTCGGCGGAAAGGATACGCACGAAGCTGGTTGAGAGTTGGCTCGGCCACGCGAGACAGTGTATCAACACTGCCAACACCGGGTACAGGCGGCAGAGCAAAATAAACAATCGGATCTGCATAACGCACAGACTCGGTAAATTGGCCCAATGCCTGGGCCAAACCACTATGATTGAGGCCAGGTGCCATGAGCACGCGCTTACGCGACCAAATGCCGGGTTGGGCCTCATCAGCCAGCCGCACGGCCCAACGTTCCATCGCCGCGCGCACACCAGCCCCATCCACAACCGGGGTTTGTTGGGCAATCTCAAAAAGCGGTGCTGCGGCCGGATGGGTCACTTTAACTTTACCCAGGCGCAATGTTTTTGAGAGACTTGTCAGGGCAATGGCCCCAACCTGACCATCCAATGCTGCAATGTGCGCCGCCATTTTTTCCAGATCGCCATCACAACCGAAATGTTGAATTTCAACTGTGCTGCCTAATAATTCAACACGCTCGACTGTTTCGGCCGTTCCATAAAAATGCAAAGCGGCAATTTTTCCAATCCCCACCTGCTCTGCCATAGACGCACTCCTTTTTGCTTCCGTTGTCCAGACCACTATTTATTTGATTTTGTCTAATTTTGATGATGATACTTGATTATACTCGCTTTGTTACATTTTTCAGATACTCATTATTTTACCAACGATTCGTTCAGCTCCGGGAATGATGAAACATTTTAGAAGCCAGCAATGAGTTGGAGGAAACGAAAATGATTCAAGGTGAAAGGACTCTATTACGGCCGTTTCGGGATGAAGATTGGCCAGTGGTGGAGGAATGGGGACAAAATCGGAATGCGCTTTGGGGGCCATTTCAGCGATTTCAGCTGGACCATTTACCCGCATTACGCGAGGCGTACCAACAAACGGGGCTTCTTACACGCCAATCCGGCTTTCTTTTAATTGAAACCATCAAAGAACAACAAGTTGTTGGCTTTGTGCGTTATACCTTACTGGCATTTCCTGATGCTGACCTGCCATATCCCGAAATTGGCTGTGGCATTGGTGACCGGGCCGCACGCCGCCAGGGCTATGCTGGCGAGGCGATCAAACTGCTGATTGGCTATCTTTTTAACGGGTATCCTACCGAACGGCTCGCCGCCTTCACAGATACCGAGAACGAACCAGCAAAGCATATGTTGGAAAAATTGGGTTTCCAGCAGGAAGGCATACTGCGACGAACGATGTTTCGTGACGGCCGTTGGTGCAGCATCGCCGCTTACAGCCTGCTCCGAGACGAATGGAATCCAGCGCGTTTATGAAACACACAAGGCCGAACCAGACCATCTTACCTGGCTCAAACAGAGAAAATATCAGCATCCTAAAGGCAGATCATATACTGCTTGACATCCATGACGCACTGTGTTATATTTCACTTATGATGCAATGCGTCATGAACAAAATTAAACAACTTTGATGTTAGGCAATCCCCCAATAACTGGATTGCAGGAGGCATAAGATGGCAGAAAAAATTGAGTTTA
Source organism: uncultured Anaerolineae bacterium (assembly GCA_905479495.1). GTDB lineage: Bacteria > Chloroflexota > Anaerolineae > Promineifilales > Promineifilaceae > Leptofilum. The sequence continues at coordinate 424,562 of CAJQMR010000007.1, read as the reverse complement.
CCGAAACTGTTGAAGAAAACGTAAATATGCTGGTTGAAAACGGCCGTAAAGTGATGCTGGCTGGTTTGGGTGTTGTAACCATGGCTCAGGAAGAATTAACTGAGCTGTTTAGCAACCTCGTCGAACGTGGCACCGCCACCGAAGAAAAAACCCGTAACATGGTTAACAAGCAGGTTGAAAACCGGCAAAAAGAAGCCAAGAAAGCAGCAAAACGCGTTGAAAAAGAAGTTGAAGATCGGTTTGAGAACGTTTTGCACTGGATGAATATTCCTTCCAAAAACGACATCGAAAAACTGAGCCGCAAGGTTTCAACGCTTAACAAAAAAGTAAACGATCTAAACAAAGCTGCTCAATAATTTGGCAGTGAAGGGCAATCCAAGCAGGGTACCCATTGGCAGCAACCACCTCTAGGGGACGAGAGAATTTGGTAGGTAGTACGCGGGTAGGTGAGCCATTCATCTACCCGCGTTTTGCCTAACGAGTACAGATCAGTCAAATTTAGAAAATCAGATGAGGTAATATGATGGCCGAAAAAATTAAAGTGGAAGAAGAAACTGTAGAAGAAGCAGTCAATCCGTTTGTGGATGGCATTCGCCGTGCCCTGTTGGCTGGTGTTGGTGCTTTCTCTATGGCTCAAGATGAAGCAGAAAAGTTTGTTAATAAGCTGATTGAAAAGGGTGAAATTGCTGAAAAAGACGGCCGTTCCCTGTTAAACGATCTGGCAGAAAAGCGCAAAGATCGTGCCAAAGAAAGCAGCAAGCGCGTCAGCGATGAGCTAGAAAAACGCATGGAAAACCTGCTTAATCGCATGAACATTCCCACAAAATCAGATATTGAACAGCTGAGCAAAAAAGTTGCTGAACTGACCAAAAAGATTGACGCATTGAAAGAGAAAAAGTAAGCATTTGCTGCTTTCCTAATTGAATAACAAACTAAATTTGGGAGAGGAACGGCCGTTTGGCCTGACCTCTCCCTTGTTGCATATCCCACAATCACGCCTATAATTTCTGATGACGCACTGAATCATTAAGAATCTATCCCAGAAAGCCGCAGGGGATGATAAGAAAAGCAAAAATTAAGAACATGTCTCAAAATCTCTCTGCATAATGTACTGTTTCGCAGGAAGTACACGCAGACTGTTTAAGCAAAATGCGAAGGATTGATCCACTATGCCCGTTATCAAACGTTATCCCAATCGGAAGCTGTACGATACAGAAGCCAAGCGATACATTACGCTAGACGGCATTGCGGAACTCATTCGGGATGGGGCCGAAGTACAAGTAATCGATCACACCACAGACGAAGATTTAACGGCCGTTACCCTCACCCAAATCATCTTTGAGCAAGAAAAACGCAATAGTGGCTTCCTACCCAAATCGGTCTTAACTGGGCTGGTGCGCGCTGGCGGGGATACCCTTAATACATTACGCCGTAGCCTGAACTCGCCACTCGAGTTGCTTAAGCATGTGGATGAAGAAATTGAGAAGCGCTTACAAACCCTGGTTGAACAAGGCGAGATGGCCCGAGAAGAAGCAGTTGCACTAAGCGAAAAACTTCTTGCAGCTGGCAGTGAAAAAAGCAAAGAGCTATTTTCTGGCCAACAGCGGTTAGAACGGCTGTTGAACGTTCGGGGCGTACCGTCTCGTGAAGAAGTGGAGGGGCTGACAAGCCAAATTGAATCATTGTCAGCTAAAATCGATTCCTTAATCGACGAAAAAGATCCCAACAGCCACCAAGCAAATTAACTCGCGAACCTAGCTGCATGATCAATATCACAGGCTCCATCAAACGAGCATTTGTTTTTCCCGCAATTCCCAAAGTTGCTCTGACCTACTACAGTGACCTCAGTCGGGTGGCCGAATTTCTGCCACATATTTCTTTGGTACACGCCTACAACCAAAACCAAATTCGGATGTTATATGAAACGGTGGAATTAGGCGCATACACCATCCAAATTTATTCCGACCTGGAAAGCAGCGTTGATTGGGAAAAAAAGCTCCTTCAAGTATATCCAGTCAAAATCGAAACGGCCGCTCCGATTGAGCCTGAAACTTCCGCACGCCATTCTACCGGCAGCGGCTTGTTTGCTATCGACACTCAATTTTTTGATTTAGGCAGCCAAACTCGCCTTGAGTACACCATTCGCCTAAAAGCAGAACTGGAACGGCCGTTAGGCATGCGCCTGATGCCCAAACGGGTTGTCAAACGAATTGCCCAAAGCATTACCGATGAACGTGTCCGTGAAATTGCTGATGGCTTTATTAAAAAATCAGTTGAAGCTTTTCCCGCATGGGAAGCCAACTATCAACTAGTAGGCAAATAGCATGGAGTATCAGGGCATCGTTGCCGTTGCAGCAGCGCAAACGGCCGTCTGGCACACATTGACCACCCCCACGATTGTCAGCCAATGCACGCCTCGCCTGCAAGGTTGGTCCACTTTGGAAGCCGATACCCAATTTCATCTCCAGTTTACCTGGGGCAGAGACAGTAGCACAGTGATTATTCCCCTGCTGCTCACCTGGCAAACAGTAACGCCCCCTACCTATTTACAATGGCATTGTCAGGCTCACATGGGCAGTACGGCCGTTCCCATACAAGGGGATTTTCGCCTCAACGCTACAGACTTGATGCAAACTAAGCTCACCTTCTCAGCCCAGCTCACGCCACCAAATAAATTTATCGGCAAAATGATTCAAAACACGGCCCCCCGCCTTATTGAACACTTCTTCAACTGCCTAAAAAAAACCGCCGAAGCCGTTTGACACAGCGCCCCACATTAGGTAAAACTTGTATCAACATCTGCTTACACTTTTCAGGTAAATTCGACAAACGTGTAAGTCTTTGTCCCTTCTAAAAAAGATACCAAATTTGATATGTCACACTGACATAATGCGCAAACAAAAAAACGCAACAATCCATTAGGAGAAAACGCAATGAAAATTGAAGGCAGCTACCCCTTTTCGGCGCCTCGCGATGTACTCTGGCCCATGCTGCTTGACCCCATCGTATTAGCCAGCATCATGCCCGGCTGTGAAAAGCTGGAAACCATTGATGAAAATCAATATCAAGGCATTCTCAAAATAAAAGTTGGCCCCGTCCAAGGCAAATTTCAGGGAGATGTGGTTTTAGCCGATATTAACGGCCCCGAAAGCTATAGCATCACGGTCAATGGCCGGGGTGCTCCCGGCTTTGTTAAAGGTTCTGGTTCACTTCGTCTAGAGGCAGATGGCGATATGACTACCCTCCATTACAGTGGGGATGCCCAGGTTGGTGGCCGGTTGGCCAGCGTCGGGCAGCGTTTATTAGACACCTCCGCCAACGCCATCATTCGGCAGAGTCTGGAGGGTTTGGGCCAACAGGTTCAGGCACGCATGATGGCCAATGCAAGCAGCCAATTAGGCATGGATGAAATGCCGCCCCCGCCGACAGCACCTTCCCAGGTTCAATTTGCTGCCGGAGTTGCCAAAAATCTTGTTGAAGAATACCTGGCCCCCGACCAACGGGACAGCGTCATCAAAACGGGTCTTATGGTTTTGGGTGCCGTCCTGCTTATTCGTCTTATTAGTAATTGGTGGGCAGAAAAAATTGCTAAAAAAGTAGCCAATGAATTAGAGCAAAGGAGGTCATGAATTGTAAGCAAAAAAAAGAGCAGCATAAGCAGATAAGCATTTTCCCCTCGCTATGATTTGTACAACAAAACAGTTTTAACGGCCGTACGGCCGTTAACCAACCTCGCACTTTATCAGCGGCGCGTTCTCCGCGCCATCCATATCAGGAAGGAGACGGGCTCTATGAAAATTAGTGTAACCGTAAATGGGAAGTTAGTGGAACGAGAGGTTGAACCCCGCACCCTCCTTGTCCATTTTTTGCGCGATCATCTCGACCTTACTGGTACCAATATCGGCTGTGACACCAGTCAATGTGGTGCCTGCACCGTTCACCTGGATGGCATGGCCGTCAAATCATGCGTCGTCCTGGCCGTTCAGGCTGATAGTGCCGAAATCACCACCATCGAAGGCCTCGCCAGCAATGGCAAATTGCACCCCATGCAGCAAGCCTTTTGGGATAACCATGGACTCCAATGTGGCTACTGCACCCCCGGTATGATCATGGCAGCCACCAAGCTGGTTGAAAACAACCCCAATATCACTGAAGAAGAAATAAGACATGGCCTTGAAGGCAATCTGTGTCGCTGCACCGGATACAAAAATATTGTTCGATCCGTAATCGCGGCAGCGGCGGTAGGCGGAGGTGATTAATGTATCCACCAAAATTTGATTATTATCGCGCGAGTTCCACGACTGAAGCAATTGCGCTGGCCAAAGAACATGATGGGAAATTCCTGGCAGGCGGCCATAGCCTGCTCCCAGTGATGAAACTGCGCCTGGCTGATCCTGGCACGCTGGTTGATATCGGCCGTTTGTCAAATATGAAAGGCATTTCCACCAATGGCGATACCATAAATATTGGTGCTTTAACAACCCACACCATGGTTACTGTCTCAGACGATGTGCCTTCAGCTTTGTCTGAAGCGGCAGGCATGATTGGCGATCCACAGGTGCGCAACCGGGGCACGGTTGGTGGCAACATTGCCCACGCCGATCCCGCTTCTGACCTGCCCACCGTGTTGTTGGCCCTAAAAGCGTCCATTCACCTAGAAGGCAGCAACGGCTCCCGTACAATCAGTGCCGATGACTTCTTTATCGATCTGTTTGCTACCGCATTGCAAGAAGATGAGATCATAACTTCTGTAAGCGTATCCAGCGAAGGCAAAAAGAGTGGTTCTGCCTATGCCAAATTATTTAACCCGGCTTCCCGTTATGCAATGGTAGGTGCAGCGGCTCAACTGTCCGTAGAAAATGGTGTCTGCTTGGCAGCCAGCGTGGCCGTGGGTGGCTTGACCCCCAAAGCGACGCGTGCCAGTTCGGTGGAAGCTGCGCTGATAGGTAAAAAGCTGGATGATGAGATGCTGGCCACAGCAGCGGCAGCCATAGCCAACGACTTAGGTAACGACGTGATGGGTGACATGCACGCCAGCGCTGATTACCGGCGGCAGATGGCACCTATATTTGTGCGGCGGGCTCTGGAGAAGGCAGCCTCTCGCGCCAGATAGGTTTGTCACTGAGCAAGAGAGCGTTTTTATTCCTGGGCAGCAGGAGTAGAAACCGTGCCATTTACACAAAGTCGGGTGGTCATCTCGGCCATTTCGTGGGGCGTGTAAGGCATATCGTTCATTAGCCACCAGGTGATCAGGGCATAAAGTGAACCGGCTACATGACGGGCCGCTATTTCGATGGGCGCCTGTGGCTCTATGGAATTTAGTCCAGCCTTCAACTGGAGCAAACTAAACTCAGCAATATAATCAATCACCCGGTTAATGACATACCCCATACCATTTTTACCAAGCAGCACGCGATACAGTTCTGCATGTTCGGCAACATGCGCGAAAACTATCCCCTCGGCTGCCGGGCTTTCCCAGATAGGTTTTTCAAGAGTGAGCGGCGTAATTTGCTCTACAAGCGCATCAAAATAACTTTCCAGACTGTCAGCCAGCAATTCCTCTTTGCTGCCGTAATGCAGGTAAAAAGTGGCCCGGTTCAGATCGGCCCGATCTGTGATGTCTTGAATGGTAATTTGTTCGAATTTTTTTTCTTGCACCAGTTCTAGCAGGGCATTTCCAAGTAACTTTCGGGTTCGTCTTACACGTCTATCCATGATTCCCTTCTATGTCGCTTTTTCAACAGTTGTCGCTAAATCAACAACCAATTGCAATTGTTGCTTGACAATCAGCCAATCCGATCTATCATTTCGACAACACTCTATCAGTTAGTCAACAACTTGTCAATTATCTTAAGTAGAAGCACAGAAGGAGTAACCAAACATCATGGCAGTTAAACGGCCGTCTGGCCCTAAAGGTCATTTTCTCTTAGGCAGCATCAACCAATTCAGCGAAGACCAACCCGCTTTTTTACTGGAAAGCGTTAAAAAATATGGCGATCTTGTTTATGTTCGCCTGGCACATATGCATACATATCTGGTAGCGCAGCCCGATCTCATTCGAGAAGTGTTGGTGACGCAAAGCGACAAATTTGAAAAGGCTCCGCTGGATAAGCAGATTTTGGGGAAGTTTTTAGGCAATGGTCTGCTTATTAGCGACGGCGCATTCCACAAACGACAGCGACGCCTGGCCCAACCAGCCTTTCACAGCAAACGCATCCAAAATTATGCTGAAGTTATGGTTGATTATGCGAACCGCATCATGGCAGGGTGGCAAAACAAGGCCATTGTAAACGTCGTTGAGGAAATGATGCATCTAACCATGCTCATTGTGTCTAAAACGCTATTTGATGCGGATGCCATTACAGGATCGGGCGATACGGCCGAAACCATCAGCAGCGCGATGGATGACTTCCAGGCCGTTTCTAACCGAGATTACCAACGCGGTTTTTCATTGCCCAGCTGGATCCCCACGGCCGATAATCGGCTGCGCAACCAGGCAGCCACAAAATTTAATCAGGTAATGGAACAAATTATTGCCGAGCGGCGGCAAACGGCCGTTAATGGGCAGATTACCGACACGGGTGATTTACTTTCCATGCTGATGCTCTCTGTGGATGAAGATGGCGAGTTTATGGACGACGCCCAACTGCGCAACGAGGTTGCCACTTTGTTTGCCGCCGGGCACGAAACCACTTCCAATGCTCTGAGCTGGACCTGGTATCTGCTGGCACAACATCCTGAGGTAGAAGCCAACTTACACGCGGAACTGGATAACGTGCTGGCCGGTCGCCAGCCTACCCTGGCCGATCTGCCCACTCTGCCTTACAGCTTGCAAATCATTAAAGAATCAATGCGGCTCTACCCACCCGCCTGGATTCTAAACGGCCGTCTCGCCCTGGAAGACGTAGAAATGGGTGGCTACACCATCCCCAAAGGCAGCACCATCTTCGTTTCACCGTACGTGATGCACCACCTGCCACCATATTTTGACGAACCAGAAGCGTTTAAGCCAGAACGATTCACGCCAGAGTTTGAAAAATCGCTGCCAAAATATGCCTACATGCCGTTTGGCGGTGGAGCGCGGGTTTGCATTGGCAATGCCTTTGCCATGATGGAAGCACAGCTCATCTTAGCCACCATCGCCCAACGGTTCCGCCTGGAATTGGCCACGGACAAACCGGTGCAATACAAAGCCCAAATTACGCTGACGCCAGAGGATGGCATTCAAATGCGGTTGGTAGAACGAGAAACGGCCGTTACTACCTCACCAGAACTTGCTTTTGCCTAACATTGCTTTGCCTCCTTTCCGCAAAAAAAAAGCGGTGCCCGCCACAGGCAGGCACTGCTTTTTAATTTTGTTACAAAGGTTTTTTAGAAGGGATTACGAACGCCGGCCACCATTCCCTCGGCCCTGACCATTATTACCCTGACTGCCACCGTTACGATTACCCGATGCATGCCCACCATTCAAAATAGCGACCACATCGGCATCCCCCAGCCATTGCGCCGTGTAGGCATTGCCAGTTGCGTTTTCATATGCGTTAGCAAAGGCATTCAGATGATTACTAGAAGCATTAAGCAAACTCTGGTACACCTGCTGCACAGCTGCCACATTCGTGATGCTCAGTTCCGCTTGCAAATCAGCAATATCAACTTCTTCAATGAGGCCACCAACCAGTAGTGCCGCTTCATACGATTGGCTACCCTGGCTCACCAGATCATCGTACAACGCTTGCAAATCAGGGTTAGCAAAGACACCAACACCATTGCCCACAGCCGGATCTTCCAGACCATATTGATAAAGCAAGGCTAATACCATTTCCGTGTGGTTTTGCTCGCTGTTGGCAATATTGCTAAAGAGCGGGGCACCCCACAACTCGTAGAGTGTTACGTAGACATCATGGGCCAGCTTTTCTTCTTCACGCATGTAAAGTAAAGAGTCAACGTCTGCGGTCGTCAGACCACTGCTTGTCGTTTGCGCCTCCGCTGGGGCAACCAGCATCAGACCACCAACAAGAAGGAATAGAGCTAATCCCAGACCCACAATAAGCTGCCGATTACTCAGGCGTTTACCTGTTTTTTGTAAATGTGTGTTGTTTAACATGATAGTATTCTCCAATACGATTTTGCTTTAGCCATCAGGCTAAGTTGTTTTTTATTGTCGAACCCGAGAGTAAAGCAGTGGGTTCATTACCAATCATCATAAGCAAAATCATGTGGATATTGTAAAGAATCGATTAAGAAAGCGTTATACATGGCATGTTTTCTGCCGATATAGCAAAAAAGCCGCAGATGATTGCTCATCCGCGGCTTTGTCTATTACTCAGCGCTTCTTATTTGGGAATCAGTTAATATTGATGTTGGCGAAGGAAACGGCCGTTTCCAACGCCGCCACCAAGGCAACACATTACGCATTCACCTCATCAATAAACGCACTCAGCAACGCATTAAACTGCTCTGGCGCTTCCGCCTGTGGCGTATGCCCAGACCCCTCAACAATTTGCACCGCGCCACGCCACAGTGTGGGCATGTCCAGGGCGCTGATGTAAGGCTCGCTAACCAGTTGTTCCTTTTCACCATGCAGAACAGCCAACGGCCGTTTTAAATTCCCCACAATCACGACTTCATCTGTGTATCCATCCGGGGCAATGCTGGCCGCCATCGTGGCCCGCGCCCGGCCATCCGTGCGCGCAATGTCCGCCACAAACGGTGTCAAATCGAGGGTGCAGTCAGGGGCCAGGCAAGCGGCGGCAAAACCCGCCATCTGCTCTTCTGTTAGCTCTTCAGCAAAAGCCGCCCCCATCGCCGGGTTCGGCAAAAAAGAGTGCTCCATGTCTGGGGGAAAGGCCAGCGGCGGCGTGCCAAAGATGACAAAACCGGCCGCATTCGGCAGCAAGCTGGGTGCCGCTTCCAGCACAATGTGACCACCCAAACTCCAGCCAACGAATACGGCCGTTTCCAAGCCCAACTGTTTCGCCACATCAGCAACCACCGCCGCATAGCCCGGCATATGGTAGGTGCTTGCCGGGTCAGCCGCCCGATCAGATTCACCATGCCCCGGCAAATCCATCGCCACCACCCGGTACTTCTGACCAAATTCCCCCGTCAACTGCGCCTCAAACGTCAAGCTAGACGCCGAATTGCCATGAATCAACATCACGGCGGGTCCAGTCCCGCTGCTTTCACGATATGCTATCTGCTGCCCACCTGCGTTTATCTTTTTGATGTCCATATCACCTTGCTCTCCTAAACAGGCTTCTGGCACGCTTCTGGCCGCAAAACGGCCGTTTCTGAAGTCCACCAGAATTTACGATTTGTCATTACTCTTGCTGTGCAACCTACATATGAATTGCCTCACCCTCAACCGCGTGGGCAGCTTCCATGAGTGCCTCACTTAGGGTGGGATGGGCATGAACGTTGCGGGCAATCTCTTCGGCCGTCAGTTCCGCATTGTGCGCCAGGGTCAACTCTGGCAGCAGTTCCGTGACGTCTGGGCCAACCATATGCGCCCCCAAAATCTCGCCATACTTTTTATCGGCAATAATCTTAATGAAGCCTTCCCGCTCGCCCAGGCCCAATGCTTTGCCATTCACCTGGAAGGGGAATTGGCCCACGTTTAGCTCATAACCAGCTTCTTTCGCCTGCGCCTCCGTGTAGCCAAAGCTGGCCACCTGTGGCACGCAGTACGTGGCCCGGGGCATCATTCGGTAATCCAGCGGCATGGTTTTGTGCCCGGCAATCGCTTCGGCCGCCACCAGCCCCATTGCCGAGGCCACATGCGCCAGCCGATACTCTGTAGCCACATCACCAATGGCATAAATATTGGGTACATTGGTGCGCATCTGGTCATCAACAGCAATTGCCCCACGATCGGTTAGCGCCACGCCCACACTTTCCAGCCCAATATTTTCCACATTGGGCAAGAAGTTGATGGCCAGCATCACCTTATCCGCTTCCAGCTTGGTGCCATCAGCCAACGCCACAGAAACGCCGTCTTTGCCCTTCTCGATTTTCTCTACACGGGCATCCAGATGCAGCTTCACGCCCATCTTTTTATACGCTTTCTCTAGCACATCGCTAACTTCTGGCTCCTCATTGGGCAGCAAATGGCTCATCATTTCCACAATGGTGACCTCGACGCCGTAGTTGGCCCACATGTAGGCAAACTCCACGCCGATGACGCCACCGCCCACGATAATCAATTTCTCCGGTGGGGAATCACTCAGAATTGCTTCGATGTAGGAAATGATGCGTTCACCGTCGAACTCGACGCCAGGAATGGTGCGCGGGCGCGCCCCGGTGGCGATGATGATATTTTTGCCGCTGACGGTTTGCTCACCGCCATCGTTTAAGCTCACCTGGATGGTGTTGGCATCGGTAAGCTTGCCGGTGCCATCAATGACGTCGATTTTGTTCTTTTTCATAAGGAACTGGACGCCCTTCACCAGTCGGCCAGAGACCTGACGGCTGCGCTTGAAGGCCACGCTGTAATCAAGCTGCAAATCAGTGAAGGAAAAGCCAAACTCTTTGGCGCGATGCTGCAAGGTGTGAGCCAGTTCAGCATTTTTGAGCAGTGCTTTAGATGGAATACAGCCGATATTGAGACAAACGCCGCCCCAATATTCCCGCTCGATGATGGCCACTTTGAGGCCAAGTTGTGCGGCGCGAATGGCGGCAACATAGCCACCAGGTCCTGCGCCTAAGACGACAAGATCGTATTGATTGGTCATAAATTAACTCCGTTTTGGGTAATTACTCTTGTTGAATCTACTAAAAAAGCGAACCGCAGATTTCGCAGATGTTTAATTAAAAGTTCCGCTTAGATTATACCAGCGCCCAATCGTAATCGTAAATCGCTAATCGTCAATAAATGTTAGATAAGTGCCTATCCAGAAATGGGCCACAGCGTTCACAGAGATTTTTAAGATTCATCTCAATTTTTTTATCTTCTCTTTTTTCTCTGCGGCCGTTTTGAACAGATTCTAAACACAAATGAGAATTTGGCTTTTAGTTGCGCAAATCACAGCAAAACCAGCTGACATACTTTGCACGGCTTTCTGTGATTTGCAATAATACGCCGCATGGGATTTCCGACGTGGACTTTGGTTGGCATGGGTGTAACGGCCGTTCTGGCCTTACTCATGACCATATTAGCTTATCTGGCTCAATCGCCGCGGGCACTTTTGCGGCTGGGGTTGGCCGGACAACGGCTCGATTTACGGGTGAAGCTGTTTACCGGCTACGCCCTGGCCAGCCTCATCTTGATGCTGGGCTTTTTTTTGGCCGGGGTGCCGATAGATGATGGTGTGGAAACGGCCGTTTCCACGCCCGCCACCGAAATCGCCGATAGGGCAGCCACGTCAAATAATACCGGCGCGATGGGGGATCTCCCGCCAACGGCCGTTATTAGCGAGAATACCCAGAACAATGACGCAGTTGCCAACAACGAAAGCAGTACCCAGACACCTTCCAGCGGTGCCTTTGGTGGGCCGCCGCCCAGCAGTTCAGATGAAGCCATCGTTACCGAGGAAATTCCACCCTCGGCTACGCCTGAACTCGTTGGACCGTCGCCCACGCCTGGTGGTGATGGCGGGGAAACGGCCGTACCCACCCCGGCAACCAGCGGCGAGGCAACGACCACCACACCAACCCCCAGCCCCACGGCCACCAACACGCCCCTCCCAACGGCAACCCCCACACCAACCATCACCCCCACCCACATTGAAGGCATTACGGGCACGATTAACACCAACGGCAGCACGCTGTGGGTACGGCGCTCGCCGGGTGGGCAGCAGCTGGTGATTGTGCAAGATAACGAGATTGTGCTGGTGAAAAACGGCCGTGCCAACCAGGGCGGCATCCTCTGGCGCGAGATTCGCACAGTCAACGGCATTCAGGGGTGGATACAGACCGAATTTCTGGAAGAATAATGTGACGCTTTGGTCAAAATCGTGTCCAAAAAACAATTGCGTAATTGGGCAAATGGTTCATAATCAAGAATTATCCAGTTACAGTGTGATTGACCCCAAAATTTCAAGGAGAATACGTGATGAATCACCCCAAATATCAAATATACCAGGGCAACAATGACAAATTTTATTTCCGGCTAACTGCCAGCAACGGACAAAACATCCTGTCTAGCCAGGGTTATGCTGCCAAAGCAGGCTGCAAAAACGGGATTGAATCTGTGAAAAACAATGGCACCAGCACGGATCGGTTTGAGGTGAAGGAAGCAGCAAACGGCAAGTTTTACTTCAATCTATTGGCCGCTAATAAACAAGTCATCGGCACAAGCCAGATGTACGCCAACAAACAAACCTGCCAGAACGGCATCGAGGCGGTACAGCGCGTTGCCGCAGAAGCAGGCGTGGAAGACACAACGGCTTAAAAGTAGTGAAAAATCAAAAGTAAAAAGTGAAGAGTACAAACCACTTTTCACTTTTTACTTATCACGCTCCCCCTTCTCTGTCCCCTTGCGATTCAAATACAACAGCGTCCCTGACAGCATCCCTGCTGCGCCTAAAATACTCCAGCCCAACTGACCAATTTTCTTTTCAATGCGTTCGTATTGGCGCAGGGTGTCTCGATCTGTTTGCACGCGAAGACGGCCGTTTTCCGCCAAGGTCAACAAGCGCTGCACCTGAGCTGGGGTGCTAAGATACGGCCGTATCAACTGCCAGGCCGTCTCCAAACCCAACCGCTGCCCTTCCCGGCTAGATATTAACGACTCGCCATATTTTTCAATGAAATACCAGGGGTTGATCTGCTCATCCAGCTGGGATACCAGGCCAGACACAATTCCTAACGCCCGTCCCAAATAGATAAAATCCTGAGGAATCTGGAAAGGGAAGTCAAACAGCAAATCACGGAACTCTTGCCCTAGCTCTTCAATTTCTGCTGGGTCGGGGCTAGCCAAATCCAGTAAATTGCGCCCCCAGATGCGATCCAGCACCGCATCTTGTGCTTCGGCAATGCGTACCAAATCAGCCCCCGGCAGGAAGAAACCCAGGTTTTGATACGCTTCGGTTAGTTTACGGCCGTCCCGCTGCGTCACACTAATGAGCAGCTGACGCAAATTATCCCCCATCAACGTGGGCACCCGCCCAACCATGCCAAAATCAACAAAGATAATCCAAAACGGCCGTCCCGTGAAAGGCATTGGCGCATCTTCTGGCGGCCAAGGGATGTCTGGGCGGGGACGCACAAACAAATTGCCCGGATGTGGATCCGCGTGAAAAAATCCCTCGCGGAATACCTGGTCAAAATAAACATCTAGCAGCGCCTCAGCCACTTCACCTGGGTCAATGCCCTTGGCTTCCATCGCCGCTATGTCAGTGATTTTGGGCGCTTCTACATTTTCCATGACGATGACGCGTTCAGCGCAATGCTGGCGATAAATGGCCGGAATGTAAACGCGCTGATCGTTGGCGTACATCTCAGCAAATCGCTCAGCGTTTTCCACTTCGGCACGATAATCCAGCTCTTCCCACAATGTTTTGGCAAACTCTTCCATCAGCGCAGGCACATCGGCGCGGCGGGCAATGGGTCGGTAGCGCATGGTCCAGCGGGCTACAATGCGCAGCGCCGCCAGATCGGTCTCCACAATGGTGGCAATGTTGGGGCGCTGCACTTTAATGACAACAGCTTGCCCTGAGCGGCGCGACTGTGTTGCGCTTGTCGAAGGGGCCGTTCCTCGCTCCCCCTCACCATTTTCCGGCAGCAGCCAGGCACGATGGGTCTGCCCCAGCGACGCAGCGGCCAACGGCTGCGCTTCAATGTCGGCAAAACGCAGATGGGTATCACCCAGTTCCGCCTGAATGACAGACATGATGCGCCAGGTTTCCTCCGGCGTCACTTCATCTTGCAAGCCTAGCAGCTCTTCGGTAATTTCGGGCGGCAGCACGTCTACCCTGGCGCTAAGGAACTGCCCCAGCTTAATCATCACGCCGCCCATGTTCAGCGCCAGCTCGCGAAAACGATGGGACCAGCGGCGGAAACGGCGCGGGCGGCTTTGGCGCACGGCCATCTTTAGCAGCGGCACCCGCCCCCCAACAATGTCCCAAATGATCAAATGCAAAATAACGCGGGCAAAAAAGTAGAGGATACGCCGAAAACGGCCGTCGCTGCGAAAGTTCTGATTGTGTTCAGGTTGAGGGGTTTGTGGCTCTGGCTCCGAAGGGGAATCAGGCAGGGTGGCACGGCCGTTTGGCTGGGAAGCACCGTTCAAATGAGACTTTGGCTCAATCTCTTCATATTCAATTGGAGCGTTGTCCTGCGCTGCGGCCATAAATTACATTTCGGACAGCTTTAAGAAAGCCATAGTTAACCGCCAAAACGCGGAGAACGCAGAGCTTCTTCTCTATAACTTGTAAAAACTCTGCGTACTTTGCGGTTATTATTTTTTAAAATCAATAGATTAAGTGTAGCAAAGATAAAGCAAAAAGGCTTCACCCACCTGTGGATGAAGCCTGATGATGCCCCGTATGGGACTCGAACCCATGTTTTAGCCTTGAGAGGGCTACGTCCTAGGCCGCTAGACGAACGGGGCCTTTGCCTAGCAAATCACAGAAAGACTTTTGAAAAGTACTCAAGATTCCTTGTGATTTGCTTAAGTAAAAGCCAAATTGGTTTAATTCAACAGTTTTTTAGCTTTTACACAAACAGCGTTCAGATTCTAGCAAACGGCCGTATCCCTGTCAAAATGTTGGTTCATTCGGCACCACAAAATATGACATAGTTCATCTGATTTATCATTTCCTTCGGTCTACAATGGCACACAGATCACAAACCGTATCATTTTATTAAAGAAGCATAACAAACATGACGCAACAGCTGAAAATTGACCATTTGGATGAAACGGCCGTTGCCCCAATGAAAAAATGACGATTCAATCCTTACGGCGCATTCCTATCTGGCTCTACAACTTGATCATCTCAGTGCCGGTACGTTTCAAAATTACCGGCATTATTTTGACAACCGTGCTTACCCTTGGGCTAACGCTTAACTATTGGGTCACCACGGGGCTTTCCGATTGGTTATCCTATCTATTAACCGACGTTCGGGTTGAAGCCGCTATGCGCGCGGGTAATCGCAGCGTGCTGTTGATTACGGTGTTGGCCGCCGCCGGATCGTTGGTTATTGCCTCTTTTCTCACTTTTTTGTTGACACGGCCGTTAGTTGATCTGCGCGACATGGCCCTAAAAGTAGCCGAGGGCAATCTGGATGCCCGCGCCACGGTGTGGGCCAAAGACGAAATTGGGGAGGTGGCCCTGGCCATCAACACCATGACGGATCATCTACTGCTAACACAGGATGATCTGGCCCAAACCAACCGCCGCCTGGCAGCCACGAACCGCATCATGATGGCCGCCGAACGAGAACATGAGGTACATGATGTCCTCTTCGCCATTCTGCAAAACATTGTAGAAGTGATGCATCTGGAAACAGGCTGGGTGTATCTGCGTGACCCGGAGCGAGATGTTTACCATCTGGCCAGCTGGTATGGTGTGCCAGCAAACCTGGAAAACAACTTGCTGTACGAAGGGCGTGCCGCTGGCTGTCACTGCCAGGAAGCATTGGTTGATGGGAGTTTGCCCATCCATGCGCACATTCGCCACTGTAACCGGCTGTCGGCCGACAACGGCCGTTCCGACCCCCAACACATTACCATTTCCATCGAGGCACGTGGTCAAAAATATGGCGTGGTAAATCTGCTCTGCCACCAAAACCATCCCGTCGCTGCGGCCGACATGGCCATGCTTTCCACCATTGGCACGCAAATCTCTGAAATTGTCGCCAACGCCTGGCTGCGCTTAAAGCTGGCCGAAAAAGAGCAGGCCCGGCAAATATTGCTGGAATCATTGGTAGAAGCGCAGGAAGAAGAACGGGGACGGCTGGCGCGGGAACTTCACGACGGGGCTGGACAGATGCTCACTGCCCTGTTGGTGCGCATCAAAACGTTGGAAAAAGAGTGTCCCCCAACCCCCATGCAGGGTGGTCTGCAATCGCTGCTAAATATGGTTTCTGAAACAATTGAACAAGTCCGGGAGCTGTCCTACCGTCTGCGGCCTGCCGCCTTGGAGGAGTTTGGTTTGCCGGTAGCTCTGGGCATTTTAGTCGAGGAAATGATGAATGATTCGTCTATTACCGCCCGCTACCTCACCGACATAAATGACGATACGCTGCCCTCCGGCATTGAGGTAACACTATACCGCATTGCCCAGGAAGCGTTGACAAACGTTGTCCGCCACGCGCAGGCGCATAACGTTCAGGTTGCCCTAACCCAGGAAAACCGGAGCATTTTGATGAAAATCCAAGATGATGGCTGTGGTTTTGACCCCCATTTGGTAACGGCCGTTTCTGAACAGCGCCACCTCGGATTAATTAGTATGCGAGAGCGCGCCGCCATCGCTGGTGGCAGCCTCACGCTAGACACAGAACCCGGTACAGGCACCAGCTTACTCGTTCGCCTGCCGCTGCCAGAAGGAATCCCCGCATGACCGACACGCCTATCACCATTCTCCTGGTCGATGATCATAAAGTATTGCGTGATGGCCTGCGCGCTCTGCTGGAAAGCGAACCAGACCTCAAAGTAGTAGCCGATGTAGGCAGCGGGGAAGCTGGCATCGAAGCCGCCCGCACCTGGCTGCCAGACGTCATTGTTATGGACCTGGGCCTGCCAGACATGAGTGGCCTGGACGCCATTCGCGCCATTCGACAAGAAAATGACACCAGCCGCATCATCGTCCTCTCCATGCACAGCCGCCGCGAATTTGTCATTCCCGCCATCGAAGCAGGCTGCGATGGCTACATTCCCAAATCCTCTACCCACACCAGCTTGCTGGACGCCATTCGCGTGGTGCTCACTGGGGAACGCTACCTGCATCCCACGGCCGCTACTGCTCTAATGGAATCGCTCACCAACAAACAAACCGAGCTGGAACAATTTGAATCTCTCTCCGACCGGGAGCAGGAAGTGTTACAGTTAGCAGCAATGGGTTTCAACAGTCGCGAAATTGGCGACAAGCTCATCATCAGCCCCAAAACGGCCGATACCTACCGCCAGCGTGCTATGGATAAGCTAAAACTTGAGCACCGCGCCGATCTTGTCAAGTTTGCTGTACGTGCCGGTATTCTGGATGCTTATAAAAAGTAGCTTGTCAGGAAAATCACCACACAGAACCATCCTTTTCCCGATACCGCCCCACCACCTACCCAGATAGACTTAAAGTAAAGATTGGAAGAGTCTTTTTTTATTTCTCTAACAACAGCACAAGTTGTGCATACCCAATGGCAATTTTGCCCATTAGGTTTAGAAAACATTCTGGATAGAACCAGAGTTCAGGAGGTAGGTAATGGCGAAAGAAGAAAAATTAACCCTCAACCGGCGTGACTTTCTACGGATTGCTGGTCTAGGGGCTGGCGCAACGGCCGTTGCTACTGTCACCAAATCAGCAGCAGCAGCTCCTGCCGCTAGCTTCCGAGCAGGCTCATTCACAGATCCGGCCGGTCGTCCCCAACGCCCCTGGTGGGTCAAAACCGTAGACGAACCCACTGTCGAGGTCGATTGGGACATGATGACGCGCTACAACGAACGCACCGGCACTGTGCGCGGCCCCGGCATGGCTGGCTATGTCGGCGACGATCAGGTGGATCGCCTCTCAGAAACCGCAGCCAAAAATGAATTGCAGCGTATGTTGGATAATGTAGACGGCTACACGCTGAAAGATCAGGCAATGTCAAAAGCCCACGTGGGTGTAGGCAGAAGCTATCTGGGACCGCAAAAAGCCCCAACACCCGAAGAGCGCGGCGTACCCAAATGGGAAGGGTCACCAGAAGAAGCCGCTAAAATCTTGCGCGCAGCCCTACGTCATTTTGGGGCCGCAACGGTTGGCTTCATTGAACTCGATGATAACACGCGTAAGCTAATCTACGGCGTTGATCCTGACGGCAAAGAGCTCATTTTCACGGACGATCCCATCGCTTCAGAAGATGACGACGCTCGTTATATCCCCAACAGCTGCAAATATGCCGTGGTTTACACGGTGCAAATGTCTACAGAGACCATGCGCCGCTGCCCCACGCCGCTTGGCTCCCAAACAACCTCACTGGCTTACAAGCGCGGTGAGTCGATCCAGGCGTCTTTGCAAGAATTTTTGCGCGGTTTAGGCTACCAAGGTCTGGGCGAATCCAGTACCAATGCGCTGGGCATTGCCCCCGCTTTGGGTGTGATGGCTGGTCTGGGCGAACTATCCCGCCTCAATCGCCTGATTACACCAGAGTTTGGGCCAATGGTGCGTGTCTTTAAGCTGCTCACCGACTTGCCCGTTGCCGTAGATAAACCCATTGACGCAGGCATCATGGAGTTTTGCAAGCGGTGCAAGAAATGTGCCGAGGCTTGCCCCTCCGAATCGCTCAGCTTCCTGGACGAACCAACCTGGGAAACGCAGGGTGACTGGAATAATCCAGGTCACAAGGCTTACTTCGAGAATTCGGTAACCTGCCTAACTTACTGGCGTGAGCAGGCAGGTACCAACTGTGGCATTTGCTTTGCCGTTTGCCCCTTTGCCAAGAAGGATAAGGCATGGGTGCATGAATGGGTGAAAGCGGGTGCATCTACGGCACCGTTCCTGGACAGCTTCTTCCGCAGCATGGACGATGCGTTTGGCTACGGTACACAGGCCAGTGCTGAAGATTGGTGGAGCCTGGATCTGCCTGAGTATGGAATTGACAGCAACCAATCGGTACAGGAGGTGTAAGCAATGTCTGACAATATTTCGATTAATATCAAGAAACGGCCGTTACTGGAATGGCTGCTCTGGCTCGTTTGGGCCTTCATCCTTGTGTTCATCTTCCAGAATGCCCGGGCCAGCGGGGCAGAATTAGAACCCCGGGCGGCCACGATTCTCTGGGTTAGCTTTGTTGTCTGGCTGTTGGCGGGTGGCGTGGTTTGGTTTACTCGGCGCAGCAATTAGTTTATGATTTCAACCTCCCGCAGACGGACATGTCTGCGGGAGGTGTTTTGGACCAGAAATGAGCAACGGCCGTACCACCATTCCCCTCAAGCCCATCACACCCAGATCCCCCCGGCAGCAAAAACAACGACGTGAGCGGCTCTTGATCGTCCTGACGGTGGCGTTGGTCGTTGCCGCCTGGATTGTTGGCTACTTCACCAGCGGCACCGACGTAGCACCGCTGGTGCCTGAACTGCTGCCAGGCACGGCCCAGGTCCGCACCGAAGGGCAACTTTTCACGGCGCTGGACGCTGACGGCAACCTGATTGGCTACGCGGCGCTGGGCAGCGCCCCTGGCTACGGCGGCCCCATCGACATATTGGTGGCTGTTGACCCTGAGGGAAATATTCTCAACACGCAGGTCGTCACCGAACGAGAATCGCCTGGCTTTTTTCGGTTAGTGAAGTCCAGCGATTTAATTGAGGGGTATAACGGCCGTCTTGTCACCGATGCGCTGCAACTGGGGCAGGATTTAGACGCCGTCACCGGAGCCACTGTCAGTGCCGAGGGGGTGGCCGCCGCCGTGCGTGCCGCCACGCGCCAAATTGCTGATAATGCCCTCGATATCACCATTCCCCCCGAAGAAAGACCGATTCAGTTTGGCTGGCCAGAAGCGATTTTGCTGCTGCTGTTTGCCTCTGGCTACCTCACCCACAAATGGCGCAATCGCGTCTGGAAAAAGCGAGCGCGCTGGGGCACACTCATTGCCGGGATGGTTTTTCTGGGCTTTGTCTACACCGTGCCGCTCACCATCACCATGATTATTTCGCTCCTCAGCGGCTACTGGCCCGACTGGCACAACAATTTGTACTGGTATTTGCTCATCGGCGGCATTTTATTTGTCACCACGGTCGATGCCAAAAACCCGTATTGCAGCTGGTTTTGCCCCTTTGGCGCTTTCCAGGAGTGCGTGGCGGCTGTCAGCAAAGCCAAGTTGTACCGCCCACGCGATTTAAATGAAGGCTTAAAGTGGGTGCAGCGCGGTCTGGCCCTGGCGGCGATTGTGTTGGGCTTGGCCTTGCGCCGTCCTGGTGTGGCCAGCTATGAACCATTTGCGACTTTGTTTGATTTGCGAGGAACGGCCGTTCAATGGATTTTCCTGGCGCTAATTGTGTTGGCCAGCCTGGTGACGTATCGACCATTTTGTAATTTTCTCTGCCCGCTGGACCCGGTGATTGATTTGATTGCTGCCACCCGGCGCTGGCTGAAAGAAGGAGTTGCCCAATGGCGCAAGAAAACCGCGAACGTTTAAAGCGAACAGCGCTGCTGGGCTTTGTGGCCGTATGCATCGGCCTGATTGGCCTCATTTGGGCCGATGGCCTGACGGCCGACGAGCCAGCCACGCCCAGCTATTATCGCGACACTTTCCGCATGGATGACAGCGTTTATCTCACGGTCACCGCAGAGGCGATTGAATACCAGCGCAACCTGGAAAACGGCACGCCGCCGCCCACAACCAACCCCGACAAACATGATGGGCATGGTGCTGGCCAGGGTCAGGGAAGCGGCCAAAACGATGAGCATGATGCGCCGACGGCTACAGAAACGCCCCCGCCGGAAGGGTAATGGAATGTCTGAAATGCAAAATTCCTCAACAATGTCTCGCCGCCACTTTTTGCAGATAACGGCCGTTGCTGGCACTGTCTTTTTGGGTGGGCGCTGGGCACAACGATTGGCGCAAAAAACCACAACGCTGCGCCAAACCCGCCTGCTGATGGGCACTCTTATCAACCTCACGTTGGTCACGGATGATGTCCAACAGGGCGAGCAAGCCATCGCAGCCACGTTTGCTGAGATGGACCGCCTGATTACCTTCTTCAATTGGCGCGCGCCAGACAGTCCGCTGGCCATTTTGAACCAAATCGGCACGCTGGCACAACCACCAGCAGAGCTGGTTAATCTTTTGCAAGAAGCCAACCAATACAGCGCCCTGAGCAATGGCGCATTTGACGTGACCATTTTGCCACTGCTAACGGCAGTGCAAGCTGGAGCGGATGGTGAGCAATCGCGCCAACTGGTCAATTATCGTGGCCTGCACGTAGCCACAGATGAAATTCGGCTGGAACCCAACATGCAGGTAACGCTAGACAGCATTGCCAAAGGACGTGTGGTAGATGGGGCAACGGCCGTTTTGCAAGCTCACGGTTACCACAATGTTCTCGTTGAGGCAGGTGGCGATCTTCTAGCCCAAGGCTCTCGTGCCGACGGCCAGCCGTGGCGATTAGGCATCACCCATCCCCGCCAAACAGACAGCCCGTTAAACATTTTGCAACTCAGCGGACAGGCCGCTGCGACTTCTGGTGATTATCAGCACAGCTTCAGCCAAGATTTTTCCAGCCACCACATCATCGACCCGCGCACCGGGGCTTCGCCCGGCGAGTTGGCCAGCGTGACCGTGTTGGCCCCGACTGCCGCAGCGGCCGATGCGTTGAGTACGGCCGTTATGGTTCTGGGTTCCCAAGCTGGCATGGCATTAATCGATCAACTGCCCAGTGTGGCGGCGTTGTTGGTCAACAAAGAGATGGAATTGATAACCTCCGCCAATTTCCCGGCGGTTTAAGATTGCGAGAATATTATGTCAAATAATTTTGATGAAAAACAGCTAGAACAGTTGGAAACGGCCGTGCGCAGCCTCCGCAGCGCAGCCACAGCCGACGAAAAAGAAAACGTCGCCGAACTTATCGACGTGCTCACCCAATTAGGCCAGGCCCAGTTAGCCGCAGGCAACGTCCCTAAAGCGCTCACCCAATTTGAGGAGGGGCTAGAGTTGGCCCAACAAGCTGGCGATAAGCTGCAAGAAGCACGCATGTGGGGCTATCGTGGCATCTGCCTGATGAAGCTAGGCAACTCCCATTTTGCCCAAATTGCCCTCTACAAATCCCACAATCTGGCCAAAGAGCTAGACAACAAACCCCTGCTCATCGACGCACTGACCCAATTAGGCACGCTGCAAACGGAAGCAGGCCAATCTACCAAAGCAATCTCCAAACTGGAGCAGGCGATGGGGTTGGCCTTGGCCAGCAACGACCAGCCGCGCACCATGCACCTGGCCGGCAAGTTGGGGAATTTGTTCCTGGGGCTAGGTTCATTGGAAAAAGCAGTAGAGTATTTTTCGCTGGCTTTGCAGTCAGCCAAAACGCTGGACCAACAATATGCTGCTTGCTCGTTTAAGCTTAGCATCGGCCATGCGTATCTGGCCAATGAGCAGTACGACACCGCGCGTGACCTGTTTGAAGAGGCGCTGGCCCTGGCCAGCGAGCTAGAAAGCCCGCCAGCCGAAATGAGCGCCCTCAGCAGCCTGATGCGCACCCATATCGGTACTGGCAACAATAGCATGGTGATCCTGTATGGAGACAGTGCGCTGCGGCTGGCCCGCAGCCTGGATGATGAAACCGCCGAAATCGCCAATCTCAACCTGCTTACTGCCTACCTGATCAAGCAAGGTCAATTCAAAAAGCTACCTGCTTATTTGCAGCGTGGGCTGGCTATTGCCACAGCAAATGAAGATTGGGAGTGGCAGCTCACCATGCAAGAACGATTAGGGTTTACCCATTATCAACTAGGACAATTGGCCGAAGCACAGGCGGCCTATGAAGCAGCCCTGGAAACGGTACTCCAATTGCAAGACCCGGCAGCAGCGGCTCAACTGTACGGCCGTCTTGGAGCCGTCCTCGCTGAACAAGACCAAATGGCAGATGCTACCAAAGCGGCCATGCAGGCCCTGAAGCTGGGGCAAGAGCAAGAAAATTGGGCATTGGTAGGCGAACAGCAGGTTTTGTTGGCCTTTGCCCATGTGGAGCAAGGCGACGTCAAGCAAGCTATCCATTACTGCCAGCAAGCCATCGCCACCTTCCAACAAACCGAGGATGGGGACCAGTTGGCCAAAGCAGAAGCGCTCCTGGCCGAGCTTGAGCAGCTGGCTGCGCCCGTTTAAGGCCACAAACAACCGTGTCACGCTCACTCTGACAAAATTAATGAATTTTTGTTGCGGTTCGTTCCGGCGTGTGCCATAATGCGCCGCTTATGGCAACGCAGCAAACAAAGCACTCAACAGAAACGGCAGTAGCCACCCCCTGGCATTGGTTCACTTTAGCGCTACTCTCCCAATTGGGCTGGGGTGCTTATCCTGTTCTCCTTCGTTATCTACAAACCGTTAGCCAAATTCCTAGCCTCTCCTTGCTGGCTGTGGGCAACTTGCTGGTGCTTCTTCTGGTGCTGGTCGTGCGCTGGCGGTACATTGAGTGGCGTATTTTCCGGTTGCCTCTATTGTGGCTGTTTGGTGGATTGGTCATTTTGCGTGGCGTAAGCAATTTGCTGGCTACCCGCTTTACCCTGGCCACCTACGCCCAGCTCATCTACCTGATGACGCCATTTATTGTCGCCTTACTAAGCCGCCTGGTACTGCGTGAACAACTGCCGCGCCATACCTTCAAGGCGCTCACGCTGTGCCTGCTCGGGGCCGTTTTGTTGATGGGAAGTGATTTGGGGAAAGCTGTGGGGGAAACGGCCGTTTCCCGCAATGATTGGTTGGGCATGAGTTTGGCCCTGGCCAGCAGCCTCTTTCTGGCCCTCTACATGCTCGTCACCCGACGCACCGCGCAGCACAATGCCTCTGGCGATTCCCTGCTAATCGTTCACCTCACCTCCCTTTTTCTCTTTTCGGGCATTACCAGCCTGGTCATTGGCGAGAACTGGCAGCAGTGGACGCTGCTGCAAGGCAAAGATTGGGTTGTG
This sequence comes from uncultured Anaerolineae bacterium, assembly GCA_905479495.1. Classification (GTDB taxonomy): domain Bacteria; phylum Chloroflexota; class Anaerolineae; order Promineifilales; family Promineifilaceae; genus Leptofilum. The sequence continues at coordinate 400,815 of CAJQMR010000007.1, read as the reverse complement.
TTTGGCTTATTTGCTTTGGGGGTCCTGCTGGGAGCTAATTTGCTACAGCTGCGCGCCATTCAACAGCTAGGCGCACCACTTGTCAGCAGCATGATGGCCACACGGCTCATTAGTGCGCTGCTCTTTGCGGGCTTTTTGTTAAACGAGCGGGTTTCCTCAATCTGGCAATTCCTGGGCGCAGGTCTTGTTTTCATCACCCTCACCTGGTATTTGCGGCAGCGCGAAACAGCATCAAGGGATGTCCACGGGCAATCGTACCGTGAAGCTGGTTCCAACACCTGATTCCGTTTGCAAGGTCACATAGCCGTGATGCGCTTGCACAATTTGCTGGGCAATGCAAAGTCCCAAACCCGTGCCCGCAATATCGCCTTGTTCAACCAAGCTGCCCCGGAAAAATCGTTCAAATATGCGGGATTGCTCTTCGGGTGGAATGCCAGGGCCGTCATCTTGTACCATGATGGTTATCCACTGGCGATTTTCCTCAATAGGCGCTGCAATTTCCAAGGAAATAGTGCCTCCAGCGGGCGTGTAGGTCAGGGCATTGTCCAACAGTTCAACAAGAGCCTGACGCAGGCGCAGGACATCGCCCATGAAGGCAGGGATGGTGTTGTGAACGGTACAACATAATTTTTGTTGGTTCTGGGCAGCATGTGCCTGGTAAACATCCGATAGTTGCAGAATCAGTTGGGTCATTTGAATGGGCCGCAAATCAAGCACAGTTTCGGAACTGTCCAAACTGGCCAGCTCTAAAATATCCTGCACCAAATGCTCCAACCGTCTGGCTTCTCCAATGAGCACCTCCAGATAATGCCCACCCTTGCCGTTATTAAAGTTACTTTCCAGCAGTTGAGTGTACAACTTGATATTGGTCAGCGGCGTGCGCAGTTGATGGGAAACGTTGGTGATAAAGCCAACTTGTGCTTTATCCAACGCTTTAAAGCGGCTAATGTCTTGATGGCTGCTCACGTATCCGATTAAACGGCCGTCTCCATTCAGCATCGGCACAACGGTAAGAATCGAGGGGTACACATACCCATCCTGCCGCACGCATTTCACCTCGCCCGACCAGATCTTATCCTTGGCCAGAGCAGCGGCCTGTGCTTGCTGCTCTTCGGCACCATACTCAAATAACTTATCAAACGTAACCAACTGGGCTTCTGCCAGCGTATAATTGGTTAGCAGCACAAAGGCTGGATTCACATATACAATCTGCTTCTCGGCATTCATCATGGCAACGCCTTCCACAATCGTGCCCAGCACCGCCTCCAACTTATCCTTTTCGGCCATTAATTCGGCCGTTTGCCGCTGCATTTGCTGTTCCAGCGATTCATTCACCTGACGCAAAGCCACTTCAGCCTCCTTACGCCAGCGAATATCCCGAGCAAAATTGAGCAATACATCCCGACCTTCCCAAAAGACCATCCGGCTGCTTACCTCAACTGGAATCAGTAAGCCATTTTTGTGCCGGTATTGGCCTTCATAAAAGAAAGTGCCGGAAACTGAAGATTGCCAGGCTGTCTCGGCATCGGTTGCGTCCAACGGCCGTGGCATTTCAATTTTGTCGAGGGGCATCTGGCACAGCTCAGATCGTTGGTAGCCCAGGCGACGCGCGGCGTTGGGATTGGCATCCAGAATATTCATGGTATAGGGATCGATGAGGAGAATGGTTTCGCCGGAATTTTCAAAGAGAAAATCTGCATAGGCGGCTGGCACCGCTGGCTGTTTGCCTGCTTCCAGTTCAGCAATACGCCGCCGTAAACTGTCAATCTCCTGATTCAGACTCTCAATCGACCGGGAATTCGCTGAAAAATTCATCTCGCTTGCCTTTATTCAATTTTCACAGGCCCGATATGTTAAAGGTCACCATCATTCATCGGGCATTAAAAGCTTTTGTCTTTAATTGTGGACTGGAGAGGGTCGTACACAACTTTGAAAATCTCCGTTTGCCATTTTGCGCAGGAAACGGCCGTTTGTCGATAGCTAATCCGTCCTAAACCAAGCATTAGACAATCACCTAATTCGAGCTATAATCTGCTGAAATACATTTTCTTAAAGGCAAACCGCCAAAAGAGAGTTACTTCAACACATTCCCACAATCGTAAATCCAGAAAAGGAGCAATCTGTGACAGAAAATATTCGTTTTGATACTTACTATCGGTATGATCAGCTAACTGGTTTCCTTAAACAATGGGCCGAAGCGTACCCTAAACTGTGCCAGTTAAAAAGTATTGGCCAAAGTTATGAAGGGCGCGACATCTGGTTGATGATTGTCACCAACTTTGAAACAGGACCCGATAACGAAAAACCGGCTTATTGGGCCGATGGCAATATTCACGCCACCGAAGTTTCCGCTTCTACCGCTTCACTCTATTTGCTCAACAAACTGCTTACCCAGTACGGTGAGGATGACAAAGTAACCTATGCGCTGGATACTCGCGCTTTTTACATTGTGCCCCGCCTGAATCCAGACGGAGCCGAGTTAGCGCTGGCCGATGTGCCCAAATATATTCGCAGCAGCACCCGCCCCTACCCGCGTATGGACAAATTGGACGGGCTGCACCAGGAAGATGTGGATGGGGACGGCCGTATCCTGCAAATGCGCCTCAAAGACCCCAACGGCAGCTGGAAAGTCCATCCAGACGATCCGCGCCTCATGATTCCCCGCGAGCCAGACGAAGCCCCCGGCGGTAATTTCTACCGGCTTATCCCCGAAGGGACTCTCCAAAATTATGATGGCGTCACCATTAACTTTGCCCCGCCACTAGAAGGGCTAGACCTGAACCGGCAATTCCCTATCCACTGGGAACCTAACCAGCGCGGCGCAGGCAATTTCCCTGGCAGCGAACCGGAAACGGCCGCACCCATGCGCTTTATTGCCGACCATCCCAACATTACTGGGTCAGTGAGCTACCACACATTTAGCGGCGTTTATCTGCGCCCACCCACAAAAGGAGCCGACGACACGCTGCCCACCCAAGATTTGTACACCTTCAAAAAGCTGGGCAACAAAGCAGAAGAACTCACCGGCTATAAAGCCGTTTCTGTCTTCCACGACTTCAAATATGATCCCAAAGAGTACATCAAAGGCACCTTTGATGACTGGATGTATGAATTCATGGGCGTTTACGGTTGGACCTGCGAAATTTGGAGCGTGCAAAAACAGGCGGGCATTAAAGAGTACAAATACATGGATTGGTTCCGCGAACATCCCGTGGAAGATGACATCGCCATTATGAAATGGAACGATGAGGTGCTGGACGGCAAAGGATACGTGGACTGGTATGAATTTGACCACCCCCAGTTGGGTCAGGTGGAACTGGGCGGCTGGGATTTCTTCGTCACCTGGCGCAATCCACCGTACAAGCTGCTAGAAAAAGAAGTGGCTCCCCTGGCCGACTTTGCCCTGTACTCCTGCCTGGTTTCGCCCCGGTTGGAATGGCACAGTGTGGAGAAGAAATCAACGGGAAATGTGCACCATGTAACGGCCGTCATCCACAACACCGGCTGGCTGGCCACCAACGTCACCAAACAGGCCGTCAAAATGAAGGTCGTACGTGAGCTGGAAGTGGACATTGCCCTGCCCGACGGAGCCAAGTTGCTCACCGGCAAGCTTAAAACCATGCTGGGCCAGCTGGCCGGACGCGACCACAAAGCCACCGCCCCCATCTGGAGCGGCGACCCCACCGATGACCGGGCCAAGGTGGAGTGGGTCATTGAAGCTGAACCGGGAACAGAAGTGGCGATTACGGCCGTTCACCCCCGCGCCGGCACCATCCGCCAAACAGTAACTTTATAGTCAAAAGTAAAATAGTGAAAAGTAAAAAGGGATATGACAAGTGTCCACTTTTTACTTTTCACTTGTCACCTCTCACTCTCTATCCGCTTGTGCCCCCCGCCGTTTCTTGTAGAATGACGGTGATGGTTTTTTCCTTGCTTCTTTTGGAGGGTCAGAATGACGGAAACAGCAGTATCAACCACAGCAACCACTGCCAGCCCCGGTTTCCTGGGGATGGTTTGGGGCGTAATAGCCAAGCCCCGCACCACATTTGCTACCTTGCGCAACGGCAACGGCCGTACCTGGATTCTCATGGCCATCCTGGGCATGATTCTGGTCACGCTGCCCATCGTTACGAGCGGGCCAATAACCACCCAGCAAACCCGTGATCAGCTGCAAGAACAGCTCGAAAACCAGCCCGGCTTTGCCAGCGGCGGCGTCGATGTTGAACAGGCCACTTCGATTGCCACTTCCCCCATTCTCACCACCATTGTTCCGGCTGTTTTGGCCGCTATTGGACGGGTCATTGGCTGGCTTATTTGGAGCGGTGCACTCTTTTTGCTGGCCTCGATGGTTGGCGGGCGCAGCAGCTTTCTGCAAATGCTTCAGGTCGTCGTTTGGGCCTGGCTGCCGTACGCCTTGCGCAGCATCTTGCAGGCGATCTATATCATGGCCACCCAAACGCTTATTGCCCATCCCGGCCTGTCTGGGTTTGCCGGGGCACCCACCCCGGACCCCAACAACCCGTTTGGCACCATGCCCTCAACCGGCACGGCCGTTTTGCAAACATTCCTGGGCCAAATTGACCTCTACCTCTTTTGGAATCTGGCGCTGCTGGTGTTGGGCATTGTGGCCGTTACCAAACTGTCGCGGCGCAAATCCATTGGCCTGGTGCTCATTGTCTGGGTACTGTTTATGGCGGTACGCTTGATTGGCACGGCCGTTACCACCGGTCTTGCCAGTGGCTTTGTCGGCGGATGAACAACCACAGCTTCATCCAGGTGCGCTCACTGCACCGCCACTTCCAGATGGGTGCCGAAATTGTCCATGCGCTTGACGGCGTAGATGCCACCATCAAGCAAGGAGATTTCATGGGCATCGTTGGCCCCTCCGGCTCTGGCAAATCTACCCTACTTTACCTGATTGGCGGGCTGGACCAGCCCACCTCTGGCGAAATTTGGGTCGATGGCACCGACATCGCCGCACTAGATGAAAATCATCTAGCCCAGTACCGACAAAAGTCCATCGGCTTTATTTTCCAATCGTTTAACCTCATCCCCACCATGACCGCCATGCAAAATGTGGAGTTCCCCATGATATTTGCCCGCGTAATGCCCACAGAACGGGAGGAACGGGCCAAACACGCGCTGGAAATGGTAGGGTTGGGTGACCGGATTCACCACAAACCCACCGAGCTTTCTGGCGGGCAGCAGCAGCGCGTTTCCATTGCCCGCTCCCTGGTGAACAACCCCGCCATCATTTTGGCTGATGAGCCAACGGGCAACCTGGACAGCAAATCGGGCGGCGAGGTCATTAGCATTTTGCAGCGGCTCAATGAAGAAGAAGGGCGCACCATCATCATGGTGACGCACGACCAGTCGCTGCTGGCCGCCACCACGCGCCACATTCAAATTTTAGACGGCCGTATCCTGGCAGATGTACGAGGACGTTATGAACAACCAAATTAGTTTTTTACCGCGGAGGACGCGGAGAACACAGAGAAAAATCTCAGCGCCCTCCGCGCTCTCCGCGGTTAAATTTAATTCACCCATTTTTATGGTTTTGGGATTGGTAACCTTGGCACTCAGTTTTACGCTGATGCTGCCCCGGCTGGCTGTGGCGGCACCGGCTTCTGAACCGATTGCGGCGCGGAACGGCCGTTTCACCCTGCAAATCACCCCCACCGCCACCATCACACCGACGGCCACGCTCACGCCCACGGCAACAGCCACAAATACCCCGCTGCCCCCTACCAACGCCCCGATCATTCTCACCGCTATCGAACCGGGTCGCATGTCCACCGAAACGGGCGGCACGCTGACCGTTTACGGCAACAACTTCCAACAAGGCAGCGTCATTCGCGTGGTGGGATATGGCGTCTTGCAAACAACTTATGTCAACAACGAAGTCCTCACTGGCATTGTGCCGCCCGGTCTGGCACTGGGTAAATACAACATCCAGGTAGGGTTAGGTGCGCAGGATGGCTCCAACAAAGTGTTGGAAGGTGTGTTTGAAATCTATGGCCCCACGCCAACATCCGCGCCAACGCAAACGCCCAGCCCCACGCCCACCAACGTTTATGTCTTTGGCCAGCCGCAAATCGCCATTCAGTCAGCCCGCACCACGCCAACCAACCTCACACCGGGCCAGCCGTTTGAGCTGACGCTGGAGCTAGCCAATCGCGGCAACTGGACAGCCATCGACATTGAGTTGGAGCTGCAATCGGCCGATCTGGCCATTCCCGCCACCGGCAGCAGCGTGCAAATTTTGCCCCGCATTGGCGTAGAAGAGGTGGTCACCACCACACTGTCGCTAATTTTGCGTGATGATACCGCCACTGGGCCACAAAATTTGGTCTTCAACATCGACTTTTTTGATATAAACGGCCGTGACTACAACACCCAACCCGCCGTCGGCCTCAACATTGGGCAAGGGGCAACGGCCACGCCCACGCCCGGCCCGGCCGAACCACGCCTGGTTCTCACCACCTATGAAGTTGATCCCGCCAGCTTGCAGCCTGGCACCCGCTTTGAACTCAAGCTGCTCATTGCCAACGTGGGAGACGAGGCGGCCGAAGACGTCTTGCTCACGCTGGGCGGCAGCGCTGGGGCACAGCTCACGCCTTTTGCCCTGGTCAATTCTGGCAACGTGCGCTTCATTGAAGAATTGGCCGCAGACGATATGATGGAAGTTGTGGTGACGATGCTGGTGGACGGAACGGCCGCTTCCGGCGTGTACAATTTGCCGCTCGACTTTAGCTACGGCAACAGCGACCGCAGCGATGCCCAGGTGGTCAACCTGCTGGTGGAGAAAGCACCCCAGCTGCAAGTGGGCTTTTACCGCAGCACCGGCCCCGGCTTTGTCGGCCAGCCGCTGGATTTGCCGGTGGAGGTGGTCAACATTGGCCGCAGCCTGATCAACGTCAGCACCCTTAGCATCAGCAGCCCCAGCGGCACGGTGGACAACAACTCCATCTACATCGGTCCGCTGGACGGCGGCACGTCTGGCTCGCTGGACGGCCTCATTGTGCCAGAGGAGGGTGGTCCGCTGGAAATCAACGTCACGGTCAACTACCTGGACGATTTTAACCAGCCGCAGCTCTTCGAGGAAACACTCACGGTCCAGGTCGAAGGACTGGATGAGCCGGGTGGGGTTGGATTGGAAAGTGAAGATGGACCGGTGATGGATGGGGAAACGGCCGTACCCCCCGAAGAAGAATCCTTTGGCCAACTGCTCTGGCGCTTCATCCGGGGCATGTTAGGCTTAGGTAGCTAAAACTGTCATTCTGAGCGCAGCGAAGAATCCCTCTAAACATCATCTTGCAGAACCTCGGCGGCGGAACAAGACTCACACATGCTAAGGTTATAGGGATGCTTCGGAGGACCTCAGCATGACAAATCAATGGTAATTTGTTTGGCATAGATTTGAAATGCGCATAGTTGAACTGCTTCGCCTTGTAAAGAATAACCTGCTGCGGATGAAATTCCGGGTAATGATGACCTCTGCCGGGGTGTTTATTGGGACGGCCGCAGTCATTCTGCTCATGTCCCTGGGCGCGGGCCTACAACGTTCCGTCCTGTCCGGCTTCAACGACATCGGCGACCTGACGGAGATGACCGTCAACTCCCCTGGCGACATCTTTTTTGGCGGCGGTGCAGCCGTACAAAGTGATGTGGTGCTCAACGATGCAGCGATTGACGGCTTCCGCGAGCTTCCCGGCGTGGTCGCCGCCACCCCCCTGCTGCGCTTGCAGGCCAATGCCGAACTGCGGCTCAACCGGCTCACCGGCTTCACCTCCATCCAGGGAATCGATACGGCCGAATACCGCAAATTTGGCATCGAGATGGCCAGCGGTACCGACTCGCCCGGCCAATGGCAGGCACTGGTCGGGGCACGCGTGGCCGACAACTTCTTCAACACCCAGACGGGCGAACAAGGCGGTGAAGACCTCAATTTACAGGGACAAACGCTGCAACTGGTGCTTACCCGCTTCTCCAGCGAGACGGGCGAAACTACCGAGCGCACCGTGCGCCTCCGCGTCATCGGCGTCATGGCCGAATCCGGCGGCGACCGCGACTTTTCCATTTACATGCCCATCCGCAACGTGCAGGATTTGAACACCTGGGCCACCGGCCAGCGGCCCAACGTCAATCGGGACGGCTACAGTCAGGCAGTGATTAAAGTGGAATCGGCGGATGCGGCAACGGCCGTTGAGCAAGAAATTACACGCCAGGGCTTTTTCGTCTTCTCCTTCCAGAGCATCCTCAGCAGCATCAACGTCATCTTTTTGATCATTCAGGCGGTGGTTGGCGGCATTGGTGGGCTGGCACTGGTGGTGGCCGCCTTTGGCATTGCCAACACAATGATTATGTCAATCTACGAACGCACCCGCGAAATTGGCCTGATGAAAGCGGTGGGAGCTACCAATCGGGATGTGATGCTCATTTTCCTGGCCGAAGCCGGGGCCATTGGCCTGATTGGCGGCATCGGCGGCGTCATTTTTGGCATTGTGCTGGGGCAGATTGGCGGCTTCATTGGCCAGCAATATTTGTTGGCCCAGGTGGCTCAATCCGGCGGCACTGGCGAAATTGAATCGCTGGTTTACACGCCGCTGTGGCTACCCATCTTCGCCCTGGTCTTTGCGGCCCTCGTCGGCGTCCTCTCCGGCATCTACCCCGCCCTGCGCGCCATCCGCCTCGATCCGATTGCGGCGCTGCGGTATGAGTAGGCCAGTATTCAGCAGGCCAGTAATCAGTGAAACAGTTACTGACTTACTGAATACTGATTACTGAATACCTCCCAAAAACGGCGTGACGCAGCCCGCCAGCCACGTTACAATAAACAGATGACTTTTTACCTCGAAGGATTGAACGAAGCACAGATTACGGCCGTTACCGCCGGAGAAGGCCCCATTTTGGTGTTGGCCGGACCAGGTAGCGGTAAAACACGGGTTTTAACCCACAGAATTGTCCACCTGATCCGCGAAATGAATGTACCGCCCTGGCAAATCATGGCCGTGACGTTTACCAACAAAGCTGCACGGGAGATGAACCATCGTATTGAGGAACTGCTAGACGGCCGTCCGCGCGGCCTGACGATGGGCACCTTCCACGCCACCTGCGCCCGCATCCTGCGCCAGGAAAGCGACAATTTGCAGGGTTACGCGCGCGAGTTTGTTATTTTCGATACGGCCGATCAGCAGCAGGTGGTCAAACAAGCCCTCAAAGACCTCAATCTGGACGATAAAAAGTTCCCCGTGAACAAGATGCTCAACGGCATCAGCAATGCCAAAAACGAGCTTATCACCGCCGAGATGTATGCCGCTGGCAATTACATTGCTGAGGTGACCAAGCGGGTTTACGGCCGTTACCAGCAAGTGCTGCAAGCCAACAACGGCATGGATTTTGACGACTTGCTCATGAACACCGTTTTGCTGTTCGACCAGCAACCTGATGTGCTGCAAAAGTACCAGGAACGGTATCAGCACATTCTGGTCGATGAGTTCCAGGACACCAACACGGCCCAGTACGGCCTGCTGCAACGGTTGGCAGCAGCGAAGCGCAACATCTTCGCCGTGGGCGATTCGGACCAATCGATCTACAAATGGCGCGGGGCCGATTACCGCAACATCAACCGCTTCCGCGAGACCTACCCGGATGCCCAGGTGATTCTGCTGGAGCAAAATTATCGCTCCACCCAAATTATTTTGGACGTGGCCAAAGCGGTCATCAAGCAAAACAAAAACCGCGTTCACAAAGAGCTGTTCACCACCCGCAAAGGCGGCGAAAAGATTACCGTGCGCGAGGTGTATGACGAGCGCGAAGAAGCCGACGTCATCCTGAGCCAGATTCAAAATTTACGGCTGCAAGGCTATTCCCCTGGCGATATGGCGGTGATGTACCGCACCAACGCCCAGTCCCGCGTGCTGGAAGAGGCGTTCATCCGGGCCAATATGCCCTACAAGCTGGTCGGGGCCACCCAGTTTTACAAGCGGCGCGAGGTTAAAGACATCATCGCTTATTTGCGACTGGTGCACAATCCGCTGGATTCGGTGAGCTTTGCCCGAGTGATCAACACGCCGTCGCGAGGCATCGGTAATAAAACGCAGCAGGATTTGCAGCAGTGGGCTTTTTACAACAGCATGTCCCCTAGTGAGGCAGTGGTTCGATTAGCTACAGATAATGATTTGCAGCATGGCTTTAACGGCCGTGCCTTCAACGCGCTCTCCAACTTTGGCAACATGCTCAACGCCTGGCTCACCGTGCGCGATTCGGCCACCGTGGGCGATTTGCTGGACCTGATTTTGGAGCAAACGGCGTACCGCGATTACATCGAAAACGGGGCTAAAGACGTGGACGAAGCGCGTGACCGCTGGGCCAACGTGATGGAACTGCGCGGCGTGGCTTTGATGGGCAGCGAACTCACTCTGAGCGAATTTCTGGAGCAGGTCGCCCTCGTCTCCGAGACCGACGATCTGGAAGATGACCCCAAAGCAACCACGCTGCTGACGCTGCACGCGGCCAAAGGGCTGGAGTTCCCCGTGGTGTTCCTCACCGGGCTGGAGGATGGCGTGCTGCCCCACAGCCGCTCGATGGAAGACAGCGAATCAATGGCCGAAGAGCGCCGCCTCTTTTACGTGGGCATCACCCGGGCTAAGGATATTTTGGTCATCACCCATGCCTTCCGCCGCACCTTTTTTGGCCAAACGGAAGTGGCCATTCCCTCCCGCTTTTTGCAGGAAATTCCGCAAGAGTTGGCCGAAGGCGGCAGCGCCAAACAGCGGCGTGAGAGCACCTACCAGCAGGCCAGCAGTTGGAGTTGGTCGTCTGGCAACAGAAAACCGGCTCAGCGCAGTAGTTCGCGCCCCGCCAGCCGGGCCAAACGTAAAAGCTACTCGTGGGATTCGGGATCGTCGGCGGGGAAACGGCCGTCTACCGCCAAACCCCAACCAACTCCAAGCCATCTGCCTAAACCGCGTTACGAAGAAGACGATCTGGAACCATCGGGACCACAGAAAGCGAAATACCAGACTGGCCAAAAGGTACGCCACAAAAAATTTGGCGAAGGCACCGTGATCGAAAGCAAGCTGACGGGCAACGACGAGGAAGTGTCCGTGGCTTTCGCCGACGTCGGCGTGAAGCGGCTGGCGGCCAGCTTTGCCAATTTGGAGATTCTTTAGCCACAGAGGACAAAGAGAACAAAGAGATTTTGGGAGAACAAACAAAAAATCTGCGCTAATCTGCGAAATCTGCGGATAAAACCTTTAAGCTATGAGCGACTATCGAGACACAATCCGCAAGGCAATCCTAGACGAGGCTAACTTCGTTCGGGCTACATTTAGCGGGCGGCAGCGGGGGCACACCATTGCCTGGCAGCGGCTGGAGCTGCGCCCGGTTGAGGTGCAGGGCCAGCGCCATCTGCAATTTTCCTTTTTTGATGCCAAGCAAAATATTGTGAAAAATTATGCGGGGGAAACGGCCGTAACCGAACTCACTGCCGCCCTCAACCTCCCCTTCCGCAATTTCCACATCATCAGCCAAACCGAGACCCTGCAAATCAACCTCACCAAAAAAGGCAAAGCGATCATCAACAAACGGACCAATGAGACGCCGCAAGAAGTTGATCTGGCGCATGATCGGGCTAAAAACACCATTTTGTCCGAGGGGGGAGACATTCCGTTTTTGAAGGTGATGGGGGTGATGCGGGCAGACGGCCGTATCAAAGCAGATCGTCGTAGCAAGTTCCAGCAAATTAACGCCTTCCTCAAAATTTTGGCCGAAGTAGACGAGATTGCCACCCTGCCCGACCCGGTGCGCCTGATCGATTTTGGCTGCGGCAACGCCTATCTCACCTTTGCCGCTTATCATTATTTGCAAAACATTTTGGGCAAGCAGGCAATCATTGTGGGCGTCGATGGGCAGGAAAAGCTCATCGCCCGCAACCAGCGCCTGGCCCAAGATCTAGGCTGGGGCGGCCTGACGTTTGAGCAGGGGTTGATCATTGATTACCAGACAGAAAATCCACCGAACATAGTCGTGGCGCTGCACGCCTGCGACACGGCCACCGACGACACGCTGGCCCAGGGCATCCGCTGGCAAAGCCAGGTGATCATCGCTGCGCCCTGCTGCCATCATCATTTGCAGGTGCAGTTGAAGGAACGGCCGTCTCCCCCCGAGTTTGATGCTGTGTTGCGCTACGGTCTGCTGCACGAGCGCCTGGGCGACGTGCTCACCGACGCCTTCCGCGCCGCTATTTTGCGGATGATGGGCTACCAGGTCACCGTCATGCAGTTTGTCTCCCCCGACCACACGCCGAAGAATTTGCTTTTGCGCGCGGTGAAGAAGGATGAGGGGGGTGGGGAAACGGCCGTAGCCGAATACACCCAACTCCAACAATACTGGCAAGTCGAACCCTACCTCGCTGAACTCCTGGCAATAGAACTATAAAAATTTCTGCTTTCTCATCTTGCCAAGGCGTATCAAAAATGGTACACTTTTGGCATGGATGATGAGATGCGCTTACAGGTCTACTTCTTCAAGACGGCCAACAATAGACAACCTGTTCGCGATTGGCTAAAAGAACTACCCGTTGAAGACAGAAAAACCATCGGTAATGATCTAAAAACTGCACAGTTTGGTTGGCCAATTGGTATGCCACTCATCCGCAAGCTAGATACCGACCTGTGGGAAGTACGATCCAGGCTTCACAATCGTATCGCCCGCGTTATTTTTACTGTCGAGGGAGATAAAATGGTTTTGCTGCATGGTTTCATCAAGAAATCGCAAAAAACACCACAAAGTGATTTACAGCTAGCCAAACAACGCCTGAAGGCACTGCGAGGATAAAATGGACGAAAAATATATTGGCGACACACTGGACGACTTTTTAGAAGAAGAAGGTCTTTTAGCTGAGGCAGAAGCTGTTGCCATCAAGCGCGTGATTGCCTTCCAGATTTCACAGCTCATGGACCAGCAGGATTTGTCCAAGGCAGAAATGGCTCGGCGGATGCAAACCAGCCGTGCGGCAGTAGATCGGCTGCTCGACCCTGGCAATGATTCCGCTACGCTTTCCACGCTTAAAAAAGCAGCGCTCGCGCTAGGCAAGCGGTTGCAAGTTGCCCTCGTTTAGCCGTTTTGCAGTTCATCTCCCCCGACCACACGCCAAAGAATTTGCTCTTGCGGGCGGCAAGGAAGGGAGATGATGGGGGGAGGGAAACGGCCGTAGCCGAATACACCCAACTCCAACAATACTGGCAAGTCACACCTTACCTCGCAACGCTCTTGGACAAAGTTTGAATGAATAATCCAAACAGGTTTTGCCATGACCATTCACCAAGTTAACTATAAAGATGCTTTGCAAGAAAAATATCATGCGGAGTACAAGCAAGGTATGGACTTCTTCTTCCTAAAACAATTGGTTCCTCTAAATCTGAACATCCGCTATGTTGAAAAAATTATTCAATTCCCGGTTCATTTATTTGCTCCCTATGAAAAAAGCACTTTTTTGCGGGTAGTAGCAAATAATTTAAGTGATTTTGGGTTGGTGATAATTACGAGGCTGGCCACTGATCAGCAAGGGAACCACTTTACTTTACCGAGATTCAAAAATAAAGTTAGGGAAATGCTTAAATCAGAGTACGTTAAATTATTTGATAATCAAATGAAACTCGTACGTTTTGATTCGCAAACACGCAGTTTGTTTAAACAAGCCAGGGGTTTGCGAAATGATAGCGTCGCACATCTCGATGAAGCAATGGTTGCAGGAAACCCAACAATTCATCCTCTTAATTTCTCAGAGCTGAAGCAACTAAGAAATGCATTGAATACCCTGCTTGATGCTCTAGCATTTGATACCGAATATATGATGCTGCCTATTCAATACAACTCTAAAGTTCATCAATCTTCCAGGTTCAGAGACACCACTGATATTGAAGAAATATTAGATTCGATTGCCCGAAATAGTGATCTATTGAACTTGCCGGAAAGGCATCCTAGAAGTTGGAAACATCGAAGTAACAATTTAAGCCCACAAGATAAAGTATTGTTAAACCAGTATAGAGCGAAATTTGGTTTGGCGGAGATTGATGAATAAGATAACTACATCAAACCAGTTGACAATTCCCCCACTGCCGCGCAGAATTAGCCGCTATGAAATTACGTAACGATGCTGCCCGCTGGACGATGTTTATTTTTGGCTTTCTGGCCTTTGTGCTGGGGCTGGTGGGTCTGAAAAATCCCCAGGCTTTGCTGAAACAAATGGGCTTTACGGCCGTTCCCCCCCAAGAGCGCGCCGACCACGATTACACCCACGTCTTTGTCATGTCCTCCTCGATGGCTTCAACCAACATGGGCATCTACTACATGTTGGCTGCCCTGCTCAACGTGCGCCAATTTTTCACCTGGACCGTGCCCTTTCGCGTGGTGACGTTTGCGGTGTTTAGTACGGCCGTTTTCAAAAAATACGCCCCCATTAAATTCTTCATGGTGGCCGTGTGGGAGTTGGTCGGTGCTTTGCTCACCGGCTGGGCCTTGTGGGCTGAAAAAGACAACGATTAAGGCCACGCTCCCCAAAATTCATAAACCGCTAACTTGAACCCGCTCCTTTCTCGCCGTACACTACGGCCGTATGCAAAAACTCAACAAAATAGTTCTGCTGCTCTTTGTTCTTTCCCTGCTCACCCTCGCCCTTCCCCAGCCAGCCCCCACTTTTGCCTCCAACTGCGGCGTCACCTCGGTTGATTTTACGCCGCTAAACGATCTGGGCACGGCTAACTATCTTGGCTACCAGGGCGGGCTGTACCCCAACGGCAGCAACCAGATGCCCACCGTCCATGCCCAGGCGGGTCTAGAAATAGCGCAAAACATGCAGCCGCTTAGCCCCACGGGACAGGTTGATATGGTGAACGGCCGTATCGTCCTTCTCTCCTTGGGCATGTCTAACACTTCACAAGAATTCACCGCCTTCATGAGCCTGGACGAGCCCTTGCAGTCTAACTTTGTCCAGTTGGTTAACGGGGCGCAGGGCGGCAAATCAGCCGAATTTGCGGCCGACCCCAACGATGATTTTTGGACCACGCTGGATCAGCGCCTGGCCGATAACGGCGTCACGCCGCAGCAAGTGCAGGTTGTCTGGCTCAAAGAAGCCCGCGCCAGCGTAGACCCTAGCGAGGTTTTTCCCACCGATGCCGAGATTTTGCAGGATCAGCTGCAAGCCATCGTGCAAATTGCCAACACGCGCTTCCCCAACCTGAAAATCGCCTATCTCTCCAGCCGCATTTATGCGGGGTATGCCTCCACTAATCTCAGCCCGGAGCCAGAAGCATACCAAAGCGGCTTTGCCGTCAAATGGCTCATCGAGGAGCAAATCAGCGGCAATCCAGACCTGAACTACGATTCAGCCAACGGGCAAGTCCTGGCTCCCTGGCTGGCCTGGGGACCGTACACCTGGGCCGACGGCACCACGCTGCGCAGCGACGGCCTCACTTGGCTCTGCTCCGATTTCGTCGATGATGGCACCCATCCTTCAGGAAATGGGGCGTTAAAAGTGGCGGGGATGCTGCAAGACTTTTTTCGTTCGGCGGAGACGGCCGTTCCCTGGTACCTTGACCACACTCAACTGCCCAACCAACAATTCTTGCCACTGGTCATAAATAGTGGCCAGCCTTAGAAAAGCATTTAGGATTTGGTGCTTCATCTCGCATACCTGGTTACCCCTCGCTATAAAGTACTTGAGTGGGTAAGTAGTCCTAAAGCGAATTGTCTTCACGGCTCATTTACGCAAAGTTGTAAAATTTTTTATATAATTTTTATGATTCAAGAAATGGCATTATAGCGAAGACAAGTAGAACGATATTGGGGCGGAGCCAATCCCCCAAATGCCCCCCAAATGAAAAAAGTTAGATAAGAGCCTCATTCGAGGTGGTTATTACCTGCTTACGACATGAGATTGGGGATTATTTTATTAGCCCACTGGTTAATGTCTACACTGCCAGCCATTTCAGTAGTTGAGAAGAGGCAGGTAAACACAATTAACCAACTTTTGTTTAAGGAGCTTGAAAGATGAAAAATTTATTTACAGAAAAGAAGTCTCGCCGGATGAAGATGGGTGGCATTGGTATCGCTTTACTGCTGCTGTTGGCCGTGGCAACTACCAGTTTTGCACAGTCGGATGTCACCGGATCGCTTACCGTCACGGGGGGATCGCTAACGATGGCTACCGCTGATAACCCAGCCTTCCCAGGTATTACTCTGGATGGCACAACGCAGTCAGTTAGCGATGCAATCGACATCGACGTGAAGGATTTGCGTGGAACGGGTGATGGCTGGCATTTGGAAGTGACCTCCACCACGTTCACAGATGGTAGCCACACCTTACCCACAACAGCAATGACCATTACCGGTGTGACATCTGCTTGTGACGGTACCGCTTGTACCGATCCAACAAATGGCAACACATACGCAATCACCGTACCCGCAGATACGGTTGCGCCAACAGCCGTTGAGTTCTTCGAAGCCACCACAGCCACTGGCCTGGGCGATTTTACCATTACCCCCACCTTTTCCCTTTCTGTACCGGCTACAACGTATGCAGGCACCTATAACAGCACGGTCACGCTTACTATCGCTAATTTGCCCTAGTCTTAACTAAAATGGGGAGGTCGATTGTTCTTTAAGAAAACAATCTGGTTAAGTGTCATTCCCGCGCAGGCGGGAATCCACAATCGGCCTCCCCATCTCCCCAACTTTGATGCCGCTCATCTTTTTTAGGAGTATTCATATGTGCAAGATAAGACCGCTTCTGGGTTTGTTTGTGATGATGATTGCCTTAACGGCCGTACCGATCCTTCATGCCCAAACACCAACAAACAACAATAATTTTTCATTACAAGCAATCAGCCCCGATGGCAAAAGCATCATCCCCTACTTTGTGCTAGATGGAACCAGCGGTGGCCAAATTACAGGGCAGGTACAAATCGTCAATCGAGGGGATAATCTGGGCAGCGTGCAGCTTTACACTGTGGACGCAGCAACGGGCGATACAGGTGGCACCGTCCTGAAAATGCGCGAAGATGCTCTCACTGGAACAGGCAGCTGGATACAGTTGGAGCGCGAAACCGTCACGCTGGCCCCGGGCGAAGGTCAGATGATTCCTTTTGTTGTCAATGTCCCTGCCAATGCCAGACCGGGGCAGCACGTCGGTGGCATTGTGATGGTACCCCTTAATGAAGAGGCAGCCTCACAAACAACCAGCCAGGATGAAGTGAGCTTTCAGGTAGAAGTAAAAACCCGAACGGCCGTTGCGGTACAGGTGAATCTTCCCGGTACTCCCATAGAAAAGCTGGATGTGTTAGGCATAAACTTAGGTGGTCAAGACAGCCATCAAATCATGTATCTCAACCTGCGCAACAGCGGTACGCAGATGGTCAAAACAACTGGCAGCTTGCGCATTCTGGACGAGCAGGGCCAACAACTGCAAAACATCCGCTTTAATATCGGCACCTTTTTGCCAGAAAATGAAATCAAGTACCCTATCAACATCGTCAACGAAGCGCTGCCTGCTGGGAACTACACCGCAGATCTTTCCTTGCGCTACGGAGAAACAAGCCAAATTTACCGAAATCAACTGGCCTTTGATATCTCCGAGGCGGACAATGTGCAGATTTTTGAGGGCCAGGCGGCCTTGGCTTCCCCACTAACCGTGCAAACAAATCAGCTCACAAACGGCCGTCCCACATGGCAAATCATCGCCATCGGTGGGTTGGGTTTGCTGCTTACTGGGTTTGTCATTTACTTGATTGTCTCTATTGTCCAGTATGAACGGGAACGAAAGCTGCGAAAACAAAAAACAGTCCAGCAGCCGCAGCTAAGACAACGGCCAAACTTACAATCGCACCCGCTTCCCACCAAACAACCAATCCGGGCCCGAAGTGGCCAGTAAACTGAACAGCTAACAATGGGGGCATCCCTCCCACCTACTATCAAATATTTAATGCAAAGGGCGGTTAGCAACCGCCCTTTTTGGATGTCAATCGCTGTAACACCACAAAAATCAAAGAGTTTTAAGCGCAAGCAACCCGGTCTTTTAGACAAGCCATATCAGCCTGCTTAACCCGACCAATTACCTAGCAAGCTAAATATTTGTATGGTATAACGTGACCGGTTACAGGTGCGCAAAAACACGAACTTATTTGTACCTAAACCCATGTAACTTATTTGCGGACGGTCACTAAGCCTATGCACTATTTAATCGATGGCCACAACCTCATCGCCAAGCTGCCAGACATCGATCTGAGTGACCCGGATGATGAAATACAACTTATTTTGAAGCTGCGGCAGTGGACGGCCGTTTCCGCCAAGCGTGTTGTCACTGTTTATTTTGATGGCGGTATCCCCGGCGGCCACAACGTTAACCTCTCCAATTCACAAGTTAAAGTCATTTTTGTCTCCAAGGGGAAAACGGCCGATTCCCTTATCATCGCCCGCATCAACCGCGTGAAAAACCCACCCGAATACACCCTCGTCACCAGCGACCAGGAAATCATTGCCGCCGCCACCAAGCGCAAGCTGAACCACCTGCGCAGCGAACAGTTTGTTGCCCGCCTCACTGGTGAAAAAGAAGAACGCAGCCTGCCCGGTCCCACCATCACCGACGATGATCCGGTGATTAGCGATGCCGAGGTCGCCCAATGGCTGGACCTGTTTGGTCCCGTCGATGAAAAAGCGCTGCGCCGCCGTCCCAAACCTGTTCCGCCCAATCGGGTCATTCCTGAACCCAAGCCAGAACCAGAAGAGGAACCAGACGCCAGCCCCAAACCACCCGCCACTGCCGACCGCGAAAATCCTGAACTCAGCGACGAAGAGCTGCGCGAGTGGCTCACCCTCTTTGGTGGCGAGCCAAAGCAAGCAGCAAAACCGGCCGACAAACCAGCGGCAAAATCCAGCAACAAGGCGGCCCCACGCCCCAAAAAGAAGAAAAAATCCTCCAACCCCCACAACCTCAAAGACGAAGACCTGTCAGCCTGGAACGCTTACTTTGGCCAGGATGATTAGGGCGCATTTCCCCGGAAACTTTTAATAGCAAGGTTGTGAACAGTTTCCGGGGAAATATAAACGCTTAGTGGAATTGCAGATGCGCCAGTTTTTTCCCGGCAATGAGTTGAATTAGATCGATACGGCCGTCTACCGCATAGACACAAATCACCACAAACGGCTTGCCACTGGCCGTCAGCAGCATGGCCGGGTGACCATTGAGCGACACAACCTGCGCCTAGAGTTTCCCTGGCGACAATTTGCGCACACCCAGCATAAATTGAGCCACCGCTTCTAGGCCGCGCAGCACCCGAATGGCCGCACCCCGTTCGCCGCCGCCGTCAGGCACCAGCGTGACGTCCTCGGTCAGCAGCGCCAAAAAACCGGCAAAGTCACCCACCTCCACCACCTGCAAAAAGCCATGAAGCAGCAAATTGGCCCAAATAAAATCTGGCGTGAGCAGTAGCCGCCCCTTTAATTCCTGTTACAATTCAATAATCATCATCTAGAAATTAATTGTTGGTTATTCCCTTGAATCCAGAAAACATATCGTCTCAGATCAAAAAAGAACCCCCCTTCCCATTTCTGATTTTATTCATTTTATATGGTTACATCATTCTCCGGGATGCCTGGCTGTCTGATGACGCGTACATTACGTTCCGCACGGTTGATAATTTTGTCAATGGGTATGGTTTAACTTGGAACCCTGTAGAAAGAGTGCAAGTATACACACACCCTTTATGGATGTTTTTGAACAGCTTCTTCTATGCGTTTACCCATGAAATCTTCTTTACCAGCATCTTTCTGAGCATCGCTATTTCCTTGCTGGCCCTCTTTTTATTAGCCAACCAGCTTACACATTCCAAAACAACGGCCGCTCTGGGCATTTTGGGCCTGATTTCATCGCGGGCTTTTATTGATTATTCCACCTCTGGCCTGGAAAATCCGCTGACCCATTTGCTGCTTGTCATTTTCTTCATCATCTATTTCAAATGGGAGCCTTCTGAGAAGACCCTGTTTTGGCTCTCGTTTGTCGCTGCGCTGGCTGCAGTCAACCGGATGGATATTATTTTGCTATTTTTGCCTGCCCTTCTCTTTAGATTTTGGTTACTTAAAGGCAAACGATCCTTCATTTATTGGGCAGCGGGCTTTTTACCACTTGTTCTGTGGCTGGCGTTTTCAACCTTTTACTATGGGTTCCCTTTTCCCAACACAGCCTATGCCAAATTGAACACAGGCATTGCCGCTGGTGAGCTTTTTGAGCAAGGTCTGTATTATTTTTTCAATTCTATTTGGTTCGATCCGATAACTTTAATCCTCATTGCCAGCAGCTTATTTCTGGCTGCTTACATAAGGCAAAAAATGATTCTGCCTTTGGCATTTGGGATTGGCCTATATTTACTTTATATTGTTCGCATCGGTGGGGATTTTATGAGCGGCCGTTTCTTTACCGCACCTCTTCTGTGTGCTGTTATTATCATTTTTCAGTACAAACTCCCTTCCTTAAAAACCAGTCTGGGGCAGTTGGCCTTCGTCATGATTCTCATCATCGATCTTGGTGGCATTCAGCCTACCTTGATACCGAAACCTATTAACGAAGCAGCCTTGCGTGATAAACGGGGCATTGCTGATGAACGTTCAGTGTATACACCTTACACCGGACTGATAAACGTCAGCCGTACCAATAGTTTGCCAAACTTTGAACCTCGTATCGAAGGCATACAGGCACAAAAAGCCGATCAGGATGTTTTCACTAAACTCTCAATTGGCATATTTGCGTTTTATGGTGGTCCGGAGATTCATGTTATTGATTTCTACGCCTTAGCAGACCCATTATTAGCCCGGCTGCCTGCGGTAAGGCAGCTCAATTGGCGCATTGGGCATTTCGGCCGTCTGGTTCCTGAAGGATATGAGGAAACTCTAGAGAGCGGGCAAAATCGGTTAACAGATCCAGCCCTGGCCCAATACTATGACAAACTGTCAATCATAACCCGAGGGACTCTATTCAGCAGCGACAGATTGCGAGAGATTTGGCGGATGAATACCGGTTATTATGATGATTTAATCAATTTTGAAGCGTACCGTTATCCTAAAATGGTTCGAATTCCGTTTACGGCCGTTCAAACGCCACTACCAGAAGGAACAGCCTTGGACAGCAAAGGCGTGATTATTTTTACGGTGCAAGGAGTAGAAGTTGAGTTAGAAACGACCGTACACAATACCCAACTAGAACTCAGCCTCGACAACAATGATGATTACCAGATTATTTATTTCAATGGGACCAAAGAAGTAGGGCAACAAACACTTTTAGCCCCATATACACCAGACGGGTTAGCCATTCACATCGTCAACGTGCCTCCAACCGCCAGCCAAACCGGATTTGATCGGATACGCATCTTCCCAACACGGGGTGATAATGTTTTTGGCTTAGGTCACATTACTTTGAGCGATTGAACTTTTACACACAAATTTTTGGTAAAACAACTCTCTATGCTTTCTGAAAACGGTCGTCAACTCATTAAAGATTTAGCGATCCCCCTAGTCCTGTTTCTGCTCCTTGCGTTTGGATATCTATTTGTCATCCCTTCTGGCGAATCACCAGATGAAGGAGGACACGTTCAATGTATCGAGCAAGTGTCCAGGCTCAATCGACTGCCAATAATGAAACCGGAGGCTACGGGCCAAAGTTGGGCACGAACCTACGCGCTTTCTGGCATTGTTTGCTACCATATGCCCGGCTATTATTTGCTTACAGGCTACCTGCAAAAAGCAGTCCATCTCATCACCAACGAACCGCTTCATTATGAATTCCCACCCTCTAATCCCAATGGCCCTTCACCCAATATGTTTTTACATGCAGCAAAAAGTGGAATGTTTCCCATGGAAGAACCGGCAATCATGCTCCTCCCTCGGTTCCTCTCAATTTTTTTATGGGGGCTAATGTGCTTGCTCACTTATGGCATTACCAGGCGGGTAGCACCACAGAAAAAACTTTATGCTCTGCTCGCCGTTACCATCCTGGCAGGTTGGCCCCAGTTTTTATTCATGAGCCGCGCCATTAACAACGATGCTCTTTCCATCCCGCTATCTATACTGGTGCTGTGGCTTTTGTTGGATATTGGGAAACCCCAAAGATTTATTTGGGCAACCTTATTTTCTTGCCTGGCCATCTTGACGAAACTTACAACACTTTATCTGCTAATTATGCTGATTATTGTCATTCCAGCAGAAATCTGGTTCTCCGCCACAAAACGGAAACAATACATCGCGCCAACGCTGTTTAGCCTGGCAATAGTTTTGGGCACCCTGCTTCTGCTTACCCAACATCCGATTTTAAGTGAGCATGTTCAGTATACCTTTGGTAGTACGAATAGAATTGCAGGAAGGGCCTCAGAGTGGTCGTATTGGGTAGATGTGGCAAACTTGACGTTGAGCTCTGGCTGGGTAGGCTTTGGCATGATGAATATATTTGCCCCTCAATGGCAAACTAATTTGTGGTGGGGCTTTATTGGTTTGAGCAACGTAGCGGGAATATTCTTGTTTGTGAAGTCAAGTTACCAAAAGTCAACCTTCAAGCTTCAGGCACTCATATTGCTCTTATGGATAGGGGCGATTGTTGGTGGTTATCTACGCATCAATCTCAATCGCTTCCAGCCTCAATTTCGCTACCTGTTTGCTCTGCTGCCCATTCTCACCATGTTTTCTGGCATTGGGCTTGGTCAAATCGTAACCATCTTTTCAAAATCACGGCAAAGGCATAAAGTTTATTTGATTAGTTTTCTGGCTGTTTTTTTGCTTTTCATTAACAGCTGGATTATCTGGCAGATTGTGATACCGGCGTACAATGTTTATTAATTGGCACCGTTTTGCACGATGGGACGCCAGGGCAAGTCAGGCGTATTTAGAAAAGGTAGGGAAAGCAGTGCTGGCAGAAACGGCCGTTTTCCAACAAACCAGCGACATGCTCAGCTACCACAACCAACTGTCTGACCTCATCTACTTGCTACAAATGGCCCAGGCCCAGCTGCAAGCCAGCGATAAAAGCAGCGAATGGCAGCAGCAAACCGTCACCGCCCTGCTGACGGACAGCCTCGTCTTTCAGCATTTGGCCAGCCAGCCGCCAGATGCCCCAGCCAAGGCCCCACATGTGCTGGTGCAGGCGCTGCAAGCCATCGTCCCCATCGATGCTGAGGGGCTGGATCGGTATCTGGCACACCTCAGTGGCTATACGCAATATCAGTGGCAGATAGAACATTTAGCCGAGCATCCGCCGCAAAATATGGCTGCCCTGATGATTGAATTTTTGGCCTTTGCCTATCGAGAAGCGGAGGTGCCGTACGGCCGTACCAACCTCCTGCGCCACCTGCTGCCCACCTACTTTGTGGAACGGCGCACCGGGCAGCTCAATCCCCGGCAAGATTTAGGCGATCTGATGCGCAGCGGTCGCCCCATGCCCAAACCGCCGACCAGCTTCCACCCTCTTGTACCAGACAGTGACACGCTGCAACGCTTTTTGGCCAAGCTGCTAAATTATGATCCGGTACGGCCGTATCCCGCCGCCACGCTCTTTACCCTCATGCCCACCTGGCTCACCTTCTTGCAGGCCCGCCACTTGCTTACGGCCAACGAAGCCAACATGGCTTTGGACGATTTAGCCAGCCTATCTCCTGACTTGCTTGCTTATTATGAAACGTTTGACGGGGATGAGGCATTAGGAACGGCCGTTCACTCATTCGCCAAACGACGCAAAGCGTGATAGAAATGCCGTGATTGCCCCAAATCTACATTAACCTGTGTCATCTATGGATTTATCAGAGGAGAAGGTAGATGTCCACACCCACTACACCCATTGCAACTGCCCCCGCTGACAAGCTCAGTTTTGGCCGCAAGCTGGCCTTTGGCGTGGGCGATCTGGGTCCGGCGCTGGTCGCTTCGATCCAGGGCTTCTTCCTCAATGCTTTCCTACTTGATATTGCCGGAATTCGGCCCGGCCTGGCAGGCATCATCTTCCTTGTTGTTAAAATTTGGGACAGCGTGAATGATCCACTCATTGGCCGCCTGACCGACCGAACCAACACCCGTTGGGGCCGCCGCCGCCCCTGGCTGCTCTTTGGCGCGATCCCGTTTGGCCTGGCCTGGTTTTTGCAATGGCTCGTGCCCGATCTCAGCCAGGCGGGACTATTTTGGTATTATCTGATTGTGGCCCTTCTGCTAGATACGGGATTTACGGCCGTAAACGTCCCCTACACTGCCCTCACCCCGGAACTCACCCAAGATTACGACGAACGCACCAGCCTCAACTCCTTCCGCTTCAGTTTTTCTATTATGGGCGGATTAGCCGCTTTGATAATCCACAGCATCCTCATCGAGAGTTTCCCTAGCGTCACCCAAGGGTACGCCATCAGCGCCGCCGTTATGGCAGGCTTTATTATCCTGAGCAATTTCATCACTTTCGCCTTTACGGAAGAGAGCCATTTCAAAGAAACAGAAGAAGAAGACCCCGGTTTTGTGGAGGGGGTAAAGATCGCGCTAAGGAATCGGCCGTTTCTTTACGTTGTGGCCATTTATTTGCTCTCCTGGCTCTGCATCCAGTTTGTGCAAGCCAACATGCTGCTTTATGTTCGCTACTGGGTCGGCGGCGAAGATCAATTCATCCAACTGGCCTTTGCTCTCCAGGTTTCCGCGTTCGTCTTTTTACTCATGTGGTCCAAGGTAAGCCAAAAATGGGGCAAGCAAAAGGTGTATTACGTGGGCATGTCCTTTTGGATTGCCGTGGAGATTGCCCTCTTTTTTGTGCAGCCGGGGCAGTTTACTCTGCTGCTTGGGCTGGCCATTCTGGCCGGTGTGGGCGTCAGCATCGGCTATCTTGTTCCCTGGAGCATGTTGCCCGATGTGGTAGAACTGGACGAGTTGGAAACAGGCCAGCGTCGGGAAGGTATCTATTACGGCTTTTTTGTCTTTCTGCAAAAGCTGGGCATCTCGCTGGGACTGGCGCTGTCTAACTTTATTTTGGAAGCAGCAGGCTACATCAATGCCGAGAATTTAAGCGCACTGCCAGAACAGCCAACGGCCGTTCTCACTGCGCTCCGTATTTTTGTCAGCCTGGTACCGGCTGTCATTTTGCTTATCAGCTTTCCTATTGTGTACCGTTACCCCATCACCCGCGAAAAACACGCCGAAATTCGTGCCGCCCTCGACGCCCGCAAAGCGACCACACCTTAGAAACCCTTAGGGTTTTGATTTTGAAATTCGTTGTCGATTTGTGTCGATCTAGTCGATGGTTGTTCGTCGTATGTGTAGAAAGGGCCAAAAACGGCCGTTAACCAGCAACTCATAAGGAGAAAACCATGAAATACTTACTGATGATCTACACCGACGAGCAGCAAGATGCCCAACGCAGCCCAGAAGAAAGCGAGGCCAACATGGGCGACTATTACGCGTTCACCAACGCCGTGCGTGAAGCAGGCGTCATGGTCGCTGGCGAAGCCCTGCATCCCACCACCGCCGCCACCACCGTGCGCGTGCGCCAGGGCCAAACCACCAGCACCGACGGCCCCTTCGCCGAAACCAAAGAACAACTCGGCGGCTACTACCTGCTCGATTGCCAAAATCTGGACGAAGCCATTAAATGGGCTGCTAAAATTCCCGGCGCCAAAGACGGCAGCATCGAAATACGGCCGATTTGGGAATTTGAGGATTAAAATTTGGGCGTTCCTGTCATTCCCACGCAGTGCCTGCCCCCGCGAAGGCGTGGGGCGAGAATCCATTCTGCTACCAACGATAGACGCCTGCCTTTGCCGACACGACAAGCACAGGTGTAAAAAGGAGACAATTATGCGCTATGTACTATTAATTTACAGTGATGAAAAATTGGGTGACGCTGCCAAACCAGAAGATTGGGAGGCAGCTGTTCAAGGCCACAACGCCTGGGCCAAAGAAGCGACCGAACGAGGCATGAAGCCGGTCGGCGACGCCTTGCACCCAACTGGCACGGCCAAAACGGTGCGCTTCCAGGACAACCAGGCCACCCTCACCACCGATGGCCCCTTCGCCGAGACCAAAGAGCAGCTGGGCGGTTTCTACATCATTGACTGCAAAAGCGAAGCAGAAGCCCTGGAAATGGCTGCCAAACTGCCCGTACTCGCGGGCTCTGTAGAAGTACGCCCCGTCATTGAATTTTAATTTGGAGATTAGAGATTGGAGATTGGGGTGCAAGCACATCTAATCTCCGATCTCCAATCTCTCTTACCTATGGAAGATATTCACCAAACCATTGAGCGCACGTTTCGTGAAGAATCTGGCCGGGTGCTGGCCGCGCTCATCAGCTATCTGAATGATTTTGATCTGGCCGAGGACGCCTTCCAGGAAGCGATGATCGTCGCCCTGGAAAAATGGCCACGCGATGGCCTGCCCAGTAATCCAGGCGCATGGATTACCACCACAGCCCGCAACAGAGCCATCGACCGCATTCGCCGCCGTAAAAATTTTGACCAAAAGCAGCCACACCTTGTGGAACTGACGCAAAAACCAACAAATCCCGACGAGTACGAAATGGACAGCATTCCTGACGAACGCCTCAAGCTGATATTTACCTGCTGCCATCCAGCCCTGTCGCTGGAGGCACAGGTGGCGCTGACTTTGCGTACGTTGGGCGGTCTGGAAACGGCCGAAATCGCCGCCGCCTTCCTCGTCCCCATCCCCACCATGGCCCAACGTCTGGTACGCGCCAAGCGCAAAATTGCCCAGGCAGGCATTCCTTACCGCGTCCCCCCAACCGACTTGCTGCCGGAGCGGCTAAACGCCGTCCTCACCACGCTCTATCTTATTTTTAACGAGGGATACAACGCCAGCAGCGGCGATGCGCTCATCCGGCAAGAGCTGAGCAGTGAAGCCATCCGGCTGGCGCGCATTTTGAATGAGCTGCTGGCCGAAGATCCTAACCTGGAAGAAGATGCAGAGGCATTGGGCTTGCTGGCCCTGATGTTGCTGCATGATGCTCGCCGCCATGCCCGCGTGGGCAACAGCGGGGAGTTAATTTTGCTAGAGGATCAAGATCGCAGCCAGTGGGATCAGGAGCAGATTGAAGTGGGAACGGCCGTTCTCGAACGCGCCCTCCACATGAAACAACCCGGCCCCTACCAGATTCAAGCCGCCATTGCTGCCCTGCACGACCAGGCCACCACGCCCCAAGAAACCGATTGGCCGCAAATTGCTGCCCTGTACCAGGCACTGCAACAATATACCCACTCACCTGTGGTGGTGCTGAACTGGGCCGTGGCCATTGCCATGGCCGAAGGTCCCATGCGTGGCCTGAGCCTGCTAGACGAATTGGCTGAAGCGGGTACCCTGGACCATTATCACCTGTTCCACGCCGCCCGCGCCGACCTGCTGCGCCGGGCTGGCTTTAGAGATGATGCTCATGACGCCTACACTATCGCCCTGGATTTATGCCAAAATGCAGTGGAAAAACGGTTTTTACGGCGGCGGTTGGCGGAGTTGGCAAGGTGGGGCAAGGCAGATGGGTAACGGCTCGGCTGACGCCGTGGCCTGGGCAATCTCCACCCCCACCACGCGACCCTGAAAATTTAGCATATATTGTTTGGCTATTGTGCGCGATCATCATTACGCAATTCAGGGGAATTTAGCTACAATCGACTTATGCAACCAATTTCGCTGACTGAAACCGAAACGATTAATTTGCATGATTTGACTCTGGCGGAGCTAACGGCCGTTTGCCAACAATGGGGCTACTCCGCTTACCACGCTGAACAAATCTGGCTGGGTTTGTACCAAAACGACGCAACTGACCTGTCTCAGCTGACACATTTGCGTGAAGAGCTACAGCAAAAGCTGAGAGAGCAGGCCACGCTGACCACATTACGCCAGCAGGTCGCCATCGACAGCAGCGACGGCCTGACACGCAAATTTCTACTGACCTTGCCGGACGGCCAAACCATCGAAACGGTACTCATGCAGTTCAAGGGGCGCTGGACGGCGTGTGTGAGCACCCAGGTGGGCTGCGCCATGGGCTGCGTTTTCTGCGCCACGGGACAGATGGGCTTTACGCGCCATCTCACCCCCGGCGAAATTGTAGGGCAAATTTTGTTTGTCAAGCGCAAGCTGGCTGCAACAGGGGAGACGCTGCGCAATATCGTTTTCATGGGCATGGGCGAACCGCTGCACAATTATGACCACACGATGGCGGCTATTGACATCTTGATGAACCACAAGGGATTGGCGATTGCCCCCAAGCACATCACCATGAGCACGGTAGGGGTAGTGCCGGGGATTTTAAAATTGGCCGATGAGAAACGGCCGTTCCGCCTGGCAGTAAGTTTACATGGCGCTACCGACGCCGATCGCCAAAAATTGGTGCCCCCTGCCCGCCGCTGGCCGCTAGCTGAGCTGATGAACGCCTGCCGCATTTACACCCAGGCGCTCAATCGGCACATCTTCTTTGAATGGACCCTCATCGAGGACAAAAACGACACGCCAGAGCAGGCGCACGCCCTGGGCCAGCTGTTGCAAAATGTACCCAGCCACGTGAATTTGATTCCGCTCAATCCGACAGTGGGGTATAACGGCCGTCCCACCCAACGCCCCCAGGTCAAACAGTTCCAAGCGATATTAGCAGAATACGGCATCCCCAGCACCGTGCGCCAGCGGCGCGGCCTCGACATTGCCGCAGGGTGTGGGCAGCTAAAAGCAGCCCAGTGAAACGTAGGGGCAAGGCAGGTGGGTTAGATATTTGCCAACCAAAACGGCTATTCTCCACCTGCCTCGCCCAGTAAAAAATAATAGGGTGAGAAGTGGCAAGTTGCTGTTGACGGACCTTCTTACCTGCCACCTGCAACTCACCTTTCCTTCTCACCAATTACCGATTACTGTTTACTGCTTACCGATCATCGTCCGCCGCCAGGTTCAGGCTCGTGGCCGTGCTCATGATCGCAGCAGCGATAATCTTTGTACTGCTCTAGCAGCTCGATTTCGCGGCGCAGCTTGCGGTTTTCCAACGCTATGCGTTCCAGCTCCAGCTCGTGCTGGGCCACCACATAGGGTTCGCACAGGGCACAGTCGCCCAGTTCGCTCTCGACGTAAAGTGCTTCGGTGGGGATGATAGAAACGCGCTCGTACGGCTCAAAACCAGGCAGGTCCGCCACCAGGGCATCCGCTTTGGCTACTGCTTCCGCACGGGACTGAGCAGCCTGCTCGAAAACGGCCGTTGATACCCGATTGAAATCTTGCAGCGTCAGCTGATCGCGGGACAAGACGTTGGCGTTAAAGTCTGCGGCGAAGGCAACCGTGCCTGGGCCATCGTTCGTTTTGGCTGCTTCGGCCGTCACGATTTGGTTGGTAGCCAGGGAAAGAGATAGTGGTTTCATGATAACGGCCGTGTTTGCCTGCTCATTCACTGCCCGACAAGAGCGCTCAATCAGCTCAATCTTTACCCGCTGCCGCTTGGCAATCTGGTAAAAATAGTGCGTCATCGTGTGGCATTTGTTGATGTTTTTGAAGCGACGTGTGCTCACCTTCAACTCGTCATCTCGCTCAGACGTCACTTCACGGTGGCTGTTCACCTCTGTCAGACTCACAGAAGACGAATCGCGGGCCACCTGGTTGGTCTGGTGGAATGTAGAGCGGAGATGATTGTGCAGTTCGCTGACAAATTCACGACTGGAATTAGAATCAAAGCTGCCGGTGGTGTAGGAACCCGACGCCCCAATCTTGGCAATGCCGATGTTGATGCCACCGCCCCCACTCACGCCACCCTGAGAAAAATCAGAATGGGCGCTGGTCGTCAGGCTGGAGCTGGTGCTTTGGTCAAAATCAGTTGCCAGATTTTTGAACGTTTCCATCCAGATGCGATCAGAAGAGCGGGAAACCTGTGAGGCAGAATACGATTTGTCTTCTGTAAAACGGGAAACCGAGTGACGGTTACGCACCGACATGTACACTTCTTCACCAGGAAACAACGTGGTGGAATGTAGCAAATCGCTCAACACGTAATCTTCTGTGCAGCGTTCTAGGCGATAACGAGAAACACATTCCACGGGAATATCACCAATGCGCAAAGTAAAACGGTAGGTCAGGATAGAAACGTCACAAATATTGTCGCGTTCCCATTCGCGAGGGGGACAGCTCATCGCTGCAGCCTCACTGTGAACGGCCAAAGCTTTCTTTTGTTCAGACATAATTTTCTCCTATACAAATAGTCATTTTTCATACCAATACAAGTTGAAGTATTTGATCGTAAGGCCACCAGTTAGATCATCGTTCCACCATATAGATCACCCTCCTATTCGGTTGATTTAATCTGTGACTTATTCAGCGACGGTGTTGGGTCAATTCATGAGGGTAAACGGGAGAATGGTACTTTTTCCGGTATGTGTAAACAACCACAATACCATTTTCAGTAATCTCAAAACTGGGTATACTTGCCATAAGCGACACCTTTTCTCCGGGAGTCTGGTTTCTTCGCAAGCAGTTCTCGGCACGCAACAAACATTATGAGCGACACTTTAAGCGGCAAAAAGATTGGTAAATATGTAGTTAAAGAAAAGCTCGGCAGCGGTGGCATGGCTGAGGTTTATAAAGGGTATCAAGAAAACCTCGACCGGTTTGTGGCCATCAAAATCATGCACGCTTTTCTGGGGTCTGATCAGGACTTTTTGAATCGCTTTCAACGTGAAGCCCGAGCCATGGCGGCCCTCAACCACCCCAACATCGTAGGCGTTTATGATTTTGACGTATACGATGACAACAGCTACTACCTAGTGATGGAGTATGTCAAGGGTGGCACGCTGAAAGATCGCCTGGAGACCTTGGCACGCCAGGGAGAACGCCTCCCCCTGACAGATGTGGTCAAGATGATTGCCGAAATTGCCGATGCTCTGTCCTATGCTCATCGTCGGGACATGGTACACCGGGACATTAAGCCCGCCAACATCATGCTTAATGAAGATACTGGGCGCGCCGTGCTCACTGATTTTGGCATTGTTAAGCTGTTAGGGAATCAGTCGATGGCCTATACGGCCACGGGGGCGCTCATTGGTACCCCCGCTTATATGTCGCCCGAGCAGGCCTTAGGTCAGTCCGGCGATCATCGGGTTGATATTTATTCGCTGGGTGTCATGTTGTTCCAGATGGTGACGGGGGCGCTGCCCTTTGATGCAGACACGCCGCTGGCCGTTGTGATGCAGCATGTCAATTCCCCCACACCCCAACCTGACAGCATTATTCCCGACATCCCGTGGGGCTTGCAAGAAGTGATTCTGAAGGCGATGGCTAAATCGCCCGACGAGCGTTTTCAATCGGCCGGGGAGTTGGCAACAGCCCTGCGTAACGTTGATTTGACTGGCACGGTCAGCAGACCGACAATACCGGCTGTTGCACCCGCCGAAGTGATGGATCATCCAACGCCAGCCAAAACGGAAGTCATGGTGCCAGAACCGAAAACGGCCGTTTCCCCACCAACATCCACCCCAACAGAAAAATCAAAAAAACGCCCCGCCTGGCTCTTGCCTGTCATTGGCATTGTTGTTTTAGTCGCCATTGTTGGCGGCGTGTTGGCAGCCAATGGCGTTTTCAGCGGTAACCCCACACCAACTATCTCGGCCGTGGCTGAAACCGACGCAACCGAAGTGCCCACCCGCACCAACACACCACCAGCAACCAACACCGAAGCCCCCGATGTAGCCGCCACCAATTTTGCCCAGCTCGTTTTGGACCTGACCGCCGAAGCAGAACCCAGCGAAACACCAACACCTTCGCGTACACCAACCGCGACGGCGACAACCACGGCCACCGTTAACGCCACGGCCCAATTCCTGGCGACCTGCGAAGAAAGTGTAGAGCTAATTTCAGCCTCACGCAGCGGCTTTGTAACCAATGCAGTAACCATCCAGTTCAGCTTTACCGCTGCCTGGGTGTTACAAAACAACGGCACCTGCCCCTGGCCTGCCGAATTGCAATGGGAATATGTGGAAGGTGAAAGCTTTGATTATGATGGCGACCCCATCCCTCTAGATGAAACCGTGCCCCCTGGTGAGGAAATCACCCTAACGGCGTCTTTCCGCGCCCCGAACACACCCGGCACCTACGACAGCACCTGGCAGTTGGTAGATGAAGCGGGCAACACTTTTGGCGAACCCATTACCTTTGAGTTCCGTGCCTTCCCGCCCCCCACCAACACGCCAGTTCCCACGCCAACCAGTGCGCCGCCCCCAACAGTGCAAGCAGTTGAGGGCGGGCAGGTCGCCTGGACGCCCGGTTTGATTAGCAACTGTGAATACATTGGGGACGATTGGCGCTGCCAAATAACGATTCAACCCTACATTGAGGGCAGCGATCAGCCAGGTGATTACACGGTATTTGTCTTCGATTTGCCTGGCGGCCAGGCAACAACCTACCGAGGGACAGGTCCATTTTTCCACTTTGTGATCGCTCGCCGCTGTTCCCCCTACAATCAATCTTTACGTATTGTGGATGATGTAACGGCGACAGAACTCACGGCCCCCATTTACGTTGATCCTAATAATTACTTCCCCGGTGGCTGCACCGAGCCTTAAAACGTATGCCACAGAGAACAAAGAGGGATGAGAGAGGTAAGAAAATTGAAAATCCTCCTCTTAACGCTCTGTGCCCTCTGTGGCAATTTCCCTAACGTAGGACAACTTCGGTCCAGGCTTCAATCCATTGTTCACGGTTGGCGTCGATGGTTTCTGGCGGGAGAACGGCCGTTTCTTCTGCCATCTGCGTCCATTCCACAAACGCAGCGGGTAGTTCTGCATTTTCGTTTGCCGGATAGACAAACATGTTCAGCGGCATATCTTCCTGGAATGGTCGGCTCAGCATAAAGTCAACCAACTTCTCGGCCAATTCACGCTTCTCGGTTCCGGCCAAAATTCCCACAAACTCAATCTGGCGGAAACACATGCCTGGCCCGACCAGACTGGCGCTGGACGCTTCCTCTACCGGCGGATCGGCGTAAATAAATTCAGCCGGTGGGCTGCTGGCGTAAGAAACGACCAACGGCCGTTCCCCATCACCCGCCACACTAAAACTGCCATAATAGGCCTCTTCCCAACCATTGGTCACCAACACGCCATTGGCCCGCAAATCAGCCCAAAAGTCCAGATAGCCAGCCTCACCAAATTCGGCGATGGTCGCCAGCAAAAAAGCCAGGCCGGGGCTGGAAGTTGCCGGATTTTCCACCACCAACAAACCCTCGTACATCGGATCAGTCAAATCAGCCAGCGATTGGGGCAGCGGCACATTGTTTTCAGCAAACCACGCCTTATCGTAGTTCAGGCAAACATCGCCATAATCGATCGGCAGCAGTCGATTTTGTTCATCGAGCTTTAGTTCATCGGGAATTTGGGACAGCAGCGGCGATTCATACGGCTCAAAAATCCCCGCGTCTAAAGCCCGCCCCAGAAATGTGTTGTCCACACCAAAAAAGACGTCGGCCAACGGAGCCTCTTTAGCCAAAATTGCCTGGTTCAGCACCGCGCCAGTGTCGCCCGAGGGCAGCAGTTCCACCGTCACCCCGTTTTCCTCTTCAAAAGCGGCAATTGTTTCTTCGCTAACCGCAAAGCTGTCGTGTGACATCAAGGTGACAACTTCCGGTTCATCGGGGCCACAGGCCGATACGGCCGTTGCTAACAAAAGTAAAATGATCAACATACGTTTCATCTAAAAACTCCTTCCTGTTGGTCAAGATTGCAATCTTGACCAACGATTTTCAATTATGTGTGTGAACGCAAAGCAAAAGACCCTTTTCCAGGGTCACAGTGGCTTTTTCGGCCGTCAGCCGATTGCTAATGCCGCGCGCCTGGCCAAAACGGAGCGTCGCCGCTTGCAGGTGCCATTGCAAACCGGTGGTACTGACCCCTTGTGCATCCCCGCCCAGCGGAACAAGCGAAACCAAATCGCCGACCTCTCCTGCAATCTCTGTCTGCTGGCGCACCAGCCAGGCCCGCTCCGTGGGGGTGATGAGCTGTACCGTTTTGCCCACCAGTACCGGATGGCTAAGCAGAAAAACATTGGCCAACATCTGGTCTAAACGGCCGCCCAGCAGCCCAAACAACCAGATGTCATTGTCGGACTGTTCTGCCGCCAGCAGTAAGGCCAGCTCCAGGTCAGTTTCATCTTTTTCTGACGGATGCTGATCAAATGGAACCTGGTTACGAATGAGCCACTCTCGCAGGTCCGGCTCCAGCGAATCCATGTCACCTATCACCTTATCTGGCAAATGACCCAGCCGAAACAGATGCCGACTGCCGCCATCTGCTGCCCAAGCGGCCGTTGCTTGCGAGAGATACGGCCGTATCCATTCCACTTCATCCAACACCCCATTGGCAAAAATCAACAGCGCCATGCCATCCTCCCAAAACAGTTACACAGAGTTGCACGGAGGACACACAGAGGTTCACAGAGAGAAGAGAGTTTTGTTTTTTCTCTGTGTATCTCTGCGGCTTCTCTGCGAAGCTCTGTGTAACTCTCCAAAATAAAAAGCCATCCTGATTCGGATGGCTTCTTAAACGCAAAATTGCAATTCCTCCGCCGGCATTACCCGGATCAGGTTCGCAGGTCGGTGACAAATGGTCACCCTCTCAGCCGGGCCTTCCCAGCTCCCTGTTTAATATAAAGTTATCAAAGACAATGCCACTTTACATCAAAAAAAGCACACCGTCCAATGAAATATGAAATACGCCCGGAGAGATTCGAACTCCCAACCCCTTGGTTCGAAGCCAAGTGCTCTATCCATTGAGCTACGGGCGCATAAATTGTGTAAAAGAAGAGGACACAGATTTTTACAGATGAGCACAGATATAAAGAAAAATCTGTGAAGGCTTGTACTGAGCGAAGCCGAAGTATCTGTGTTTATCTGTGTCCTTTCAATCAGGGCGAGTGGTGGGATTTGAACCCACGGTCTTCTGGGCCACAACCAGACGCGTTAACCACTACGCTACACCCGCCACAAAAGCGGTAAAATGCTATCATACTTGCCAGATTGTGACAACTGTTGCACACAAATCACAACACACTTAAACTACAAGAATGAGCGAAGAAACTGTGGTATTAAACGGCCGTTATGAACTCATCGAGCGCATTGGCAGCGGTGGCATGTCCGTCGTCTACAAAGCCAAAGACCGCTCACTGGGCCGCATCGTGGCTGTAAAGATGATGCATGAAAGCTTCACCAACGATAAGGGGTTCCTCAAGCGGTTCCAGCAGGAGGCACATTCCGCCGCCAATCTGGCCCACCCCAACATCGTCACCGTGCACGATATTGGCCAGGACGAATATAAACATTTCATCGTCATGGAATATGTAGAAGGCCAAACGCTCAAAGAGATCATCCGCAGCTACAACGGTGAACCAATGCCCATCAGCCGTGCCCTGGACCTGATAATCCAGGTGTGCAACGGCATCGGCTACGCCCATCGGGCCAACCTGGTACATTGTGATGTGAAGCCGCAAAACATCATCGTCACCGTTGATGAACGGGTGAAGGTGGCCGATTTTGGCATCGCCCGGGCCATCAGCACAGCCACCCAGGTGCAGCAGGTGAGCCAGGTATGGGGCACACCCCAATATTTCTCGCCAGAGCAGGCCGCTGGCGACGCCCCCACGCCCGCCTCGGACGTCTACGCCATCGGTATCATTTTGTTTGAGATGCTTACCGGGCGACTGCCCTTTGCCGCCGAATCCCATACGGCGATGGCCCTGAAACATCTACACACGCCGCCGCCGCTGGTTACGGAGTTTAACCCGGCAATCCCCTCCCAACTGGCCCAAATCATTAACAAACTGCTGGCCAAAGAGCCAGCCGGGCGCTATCGGACCGCCGGGCAGCTAGGCCGCATCCTCACCACCTATCGCCAGCGCAGCCAGGAAGAAACCGGCCCCATTTATGCGCCACTCTCTGGCACCACGCAGCAAGCCCCTGTGGTTCCCGTAGCCGAGCAAAAAACGGAAATCTTCCAACGTCCCGAGCCGGAAGAAGATGAAGCGATTACGCGCCCACCCATGCGCCCCATCCCCAAACCGGTTCAGCCGGTTACCGTGTCGGTCAACAGTCAGGCAGAAGCAGAAATGGATTGGACGGCCGTTTCCCTCGGAATCTTCGCATTGGTGGCGTTGCTGGGTCTGATTCCCCTCTGGTATTTGGTCTTCCGCGCCTGGGTTGGCTAGCTGCCAAACGGCCGTTCCCCCTCTCGCCATGCCTTTTTCTTTCTGTTATACTGATATTTCTGATAATCGTGACCCTGGCCAGACTCATCTGGCTACCTGTATTTATCAGGTCATTGCTGGCTAACGCAGCTCGCTCCCTTTTGGAGGCTACCGTATGAATTCAACCAAAATGACCCGCTGGTTTGTTTCATTGCTCATAGGTGTTGCCATTTTGGCCATTGTCTGGAGCTACAGTTCCAGCGCCACACCAACCAGCCAAATCTCCATTAGCCAGCTGGCTCAACAAATCGAAAACGACGAAGTTAAAGAAATCATGGTGGATGGCGACGGCCGTACCGTTACCATCACCTATTTTGGGGCAAACAGTGAACCAACCACCTCCCAAATAAGCGGCGTAAGCTCGCTGGAAGAAGTCTTAGCCTCCTACGGCATCGATCAGGAAGATTATCAAGACGGCCGTCCCAACATCACCTACGAAGCCCCCAGCAGTTGGGGCAGCTGGCTCAACGTCATCGGCATCTTTTTACCCGCTGTACTCATCATCGCCTTCATCTTCCTCGTTTTCCGTCAAGCTCAGGGAAATAACAATCAAGCCCTCTCCTTTGGCAAGAGCCGCGCCCGCATGTTTACCGGCGACCACCCCACCATCACCTTTGCCGATGTGGCCGGAGCCGAAGAAGCCAAAAAAGAGCTGGAAGAAGTCGTTGAATTCCTCAAGGAGCCAGAAAAATTTGTCAGCTTTGGGGCACGTATTCCCAAAGGGGTGCTGATGATTGGCAGCCCCGGCACGGGCAAGACGCTGCTAGCCAAAGCCGTCTCCGGCGAAGCAGGTGTCCCCTTCTTCTCTATCGCCGGTTCCGAATTTGTGGAGATGTTTGTCGGCGTGGGTGCCAGCCGGGTGCGCGATCTGTTTGAGCAGGCCAAGCGGCACAGCCCCTGCATCATCTTCATTGATGAGATTGACGCTGTCGGGCGGCAGCGCGGCGCTGGCCTGGGCGGTTCCCATGACGAGCGGGAGCAAACCCTTAACCAAATTTTGGTGGAGATGGACGGCTTCGACACCGACACCCACGTTATCATCCTGGCCGCCACCAACCGGCCAGACATTTTAGACCCGGCTCTGATGCGTCCGGGCCGCTTTGACCGCCGTGTGGTGATTGACCGACCGGATTACAAAGGACGTGAAGCCATCTTCAAAGTCCACATTCGCGGCAAACCCATTGCCTCCGACGTTAATGTTAGCGTCCTGGCCCGGGCCACCCCCGGTTTTGTGGGGGCCGACATCGAAAATACCGTCAATGAAGCGGCTCTGCTGGCCGCCCGGCGCGACAAAAAAAGCATCGGCATGGCTGAATTCCACGAAGCAGTTGAACGGGTCCAGCTAGGGCCAGAACGCAAAAGCCGCGTCATTACCCCGGAAGAGCGCGAAATCATCGCTTATCACGAGGCAGGTCACGCATTGGTGAGCCATTTTCTGCCCGCTGCCCTGCCGCTGCGCAAAGTCACCATCGTGCCGCGTGGCATGGGATTGGGGCTTACCTGGTATTTGGAAGATGATGCCCTGCTGCCCAACAAAACCCATCTATTGGCCCAAATTGCCAGCCTGCTGGGCGGGCGTGTCGCCGAAGAAATTGTATTTGGCGAAATCACCTCCGGGGCCAGCAACGATTTACAACGTGTCACGCAGTTGGCCCGCTCGATGGTGACCCAACTGGGCATGAGTGATGACCTCGGCCCGCGTGTTTATGGCCAAAAGCAAGAGATGGTCTTCTTAGGACGAGAAATCTCTGAGCAGCGCGATTATTCAGATGCCATCGCGGAAAAGATTGATGACGAGGTGCGGCAAATTATCGACGAGCAATATAATCAAGCGACCGAAATCCTATCCGTCCATCGGGAGAAGCTGAACATCATCGCACGCGAATTGCTCGACCGGGAAACATTGGATGCCGAAGAATTTGTGGCGCTTATTGAAGGGGAGGAATTGCCATCATCTTCATCGAACAAAACGCCCCCAGCAGCACCCAAAACAACTTTAGAAAGTGACCCTAAATCAGAATCAGATTGGAAAAAACCGCCATCATTAGATTTACCTCCGTCACCAACGCCTGCGTGATGAATGGTTTTTGCGGCCTGTGCCGCCAAGGTTTTTCCAGGCAACTTTTTCACCAGTATGTTTGAACAACTCCCTGATTTTTTAGCTCTGCTTAACGATATTCTAGAAGCGATTATCGTCATTTTCGGTTCGGCTGTTGTGCTTTACAACTTGGGCCGCAGCTTGCGGGATCGGGTAATGCGGGCTTTTTCTGCGGTTGTTATCTTTGTGGTGGTCGCTTATTTGGCAGAACTCTTGGTAAGCCGCACCATTGTTTCCACTTCCGTGGAGGGCTTTTTGCGTTTCCAATGGTTGGGAATTGCCCTGGTCCCAGCCGCCCAGTTCCACCTATCAGATGCTTTGCTTTCGACAACGGGCGCACTGCCGAATCGCCGTCGCTTTCTGGTGCCAATTGGGTACCTGACCGGACTGACTTTTCTGGGGTTGGCATTGTTTAGCGATTTATTGGTGGCTAACGCAATCCCCAACCCGCTTTCTCGGATTCCTCATCTAGATGCCGGTCCTGTTTTCCCTGTTTTTGCCGCCTATTTTTGGCTGGTGACGGCAATGAGCATTTACAATGTGTGGCGCGCCCGGCAGCGCTGCATCACGCGCACAACGCGCCAGCGCATGACTTCTACCTTGTTGACTTATCTGGCGGCACCGTTGGGGGTTTTCCCGTACCTGCTCATTATCAGCAGCAAAGGGCAGGAGATTATTCCCCTGTGGTTGTGGCCGGTTATTATTTTGGGCAATCTGGTGGTGGGGCTCATGTTTGGCGCGCTCACGGCCCATCTGGCTTATTTTGGCACCGCCTCGCCTGATCGCGTGGTGCGGGTTCGTTTGTTTAAGTTTATGGCGCGCGTGCCGCTGGCAGGCAGCATTGTGCTGTTGGTCTATGTATTGATCAGCCGCAACAGTCCCATTCTTGGGCTTCCCGCTGAAACCGCTTTGGGGTTTAGTTTGGTGGCTACCATTATGTTGGTGGAGTGGGCAATTCATGCCTATAAACGGCCGTTAGAACGCCTCTTCCAATTGAACAACGATCCTGACGTACGCACCATCCAAAGGTTGAGCGAACGCTTGTTAACCACGCGCGATTTGCAGCAATTTTTAGAAAGTATTTTGGCGGCCACCTGTGAAGCATTGCGCACGCCAACCTCTTTTGTGGCGGCCATTACCCCAGATGGGCCACATCTAGAAGCCGTGGTTGGTCCATTGGCCGAGTCTGAGGAAATTTTGCAGGATGCCAACTGGCGTGAGCTGGCTCGGCCCAATGGTAATGGTGAGAATAAAAATAGTGACCAGGACTCACTGAAAACTGTCGGGGACTTTTTTGTTTGGCATAATTATTGGATACGGCCGTTGCACAGCCGCCAGGAAGATGTTGTCCTGGGCATTTTAGGCATTCGGGCCCGAGGTGAAACACCCGACCTGAACAAAGATGAAACCGAAATTTTTGAGCGTCTGCTGCAACAAGCGGCTCATGCTCTGGAAGACCGCATCTTGCAACAAGAAGTGTTTGCCACGGTAGAAGGTTTGCTGCCACAAATTACCGCAATCCAGCAGCGGCGAAGCGAAGCCACTTTTGGTGGTCTGCCTGTGCTGGCCCAAGATACCCAAGCAGCCGTTGTTTACGATCCAGAGTTCAACA
Organism: uncultured Anaerolineae bacterium; assembly: GCA_905479495.1. Taxonomy (GTDB): domain Bacteria; phylum Chloroflexota; class Anaerolineae; order Promineifilales; family Promineifilaceae; genus Leptofilum. Next base: position 360,844 of record CAJQMR010000007.1, on the reverse strand, counting down.
CGATGGTGCGTGATGCGCTTACCCATTACTGGGGTGGGCCCAAGCTCACCACCAGCCCCCTGATGCGGCTGCAAATTGTGCAAGAGGCCATGGCCGAGCATGAAAACAACGCGACCAAAGCGCTGCGTGCCATCCTAAACAACGCCATCGAGCTGCAAAAACCGGAAGGCGAGCGCAGCATGACAACGGCAGAATGGATTTTGTACAACATTTTGGAGCTGAAGTTTGTCCAGGGACAGCGGGTGCGCGACGTGGCCCGGCGTCTGGCCATGAGTGAATCTGACCTATACCGCAAGCAGCGCGTGGCCATTGAAAATGTGGCCCGCACTATTGGCACAATGGAACTGGCTAGTCAGGATGGGGATGAGGATTCGGCTGAGAATCCGTAACCAGTATTCAGTGATCGGTAATCAGTGGACAGTGAATGGTTAATGTCACCTGGTCACCCGTTCACCTTGTCACTCTTCCCCCACCGCAATCGGCCGTTCCGGGTCACTGCTCCACTCGCTCCAGGAGCCGACATAGAGACGGCCGTTCCCCAACCCCACATGCGCCATTGCCAGTAAATTAACGCAAGCACTGACCCCCGAACCACAGTAAAACGTGGCTGCTTCGCCAAATTTCCCGCCAAGAACGGCCGTTAATTCGGCTTTCATTTCAGCGGCGGGGCGGAAACGGCCGTTTGCAGCCAGCTGCCTCGCGTAAGGCAAATTTTGGGCACCGGGGATGTGCCCCGGCTGTGGGTCTAACGGCTCAATTTCCCCACGATACCGTTCTGACGCGCGCGAGTCAATGAGCAGGGGCTGGCTACCAACCTCATTAAGCGTCACCACCCATTTGGGCTTGGGCCGTCCACTAAACTGCGCCGCTTCGTTCTTCTCGATGCCTGACCTTGTGGACAAATCCGCTGCTTGCCACGCTTGCCAGCCACCATCCAGCACCGCCACGGCGTCATGCCCCATGTAACGCAACATCCACCACAGCCGAGCAGCGATCATGCCGCCCGCATCGTCGTAGGCCACCACCTGGCTCATCTCATCGATGCCCAGGCGGCTAAACAGTTGCGCCAGGCGCTGCGGCGCGGGCAGCGGATGCCGCCCGTGGTCGGTAACGGGCGGGCCGCTGAGATCGTTGTCCAGATGCGCATAAACTGCACCAGGGATGTGGCCCTGCTGATAATTTTGGTAGCCAACGGCCGTATCTGCCAAACTAAAACGACAATCAACAATTATCCAGTCGGGTTTCTCCAAATTTTTGGCCAGCGTTTCTACATCTATCAGGGTTTTGTACATGAAACTATCCTTGGGTTTTCACCAATCACTTACGGATTAGGTGTAGCCGTAATCAGCGGCGGGGGGGGCGTTGGTGTGGGCGGCAGCGGCGTGGTCTGGGGAGGAACGGCCGTTGGCGTAGCGGTCACTGTTGGCGAAGGTGTGGGGGAAACGGCCGTCGTTGTAACCGTCGGCGTGGGTGTTGGGACGTTGGGATCAATCGTGAAGGTGATGGGACGTACTTCACTTTGCACAATCGGGCCGCCATTTTCCAGGCGGAGCTGCCAGCTGTAGCTGCCCGGTTTCACCTGCAAACGGCTGTTGCCGCTGGTGAGATCGTTGGCGGCCAACTGAACGGCATAACGCGTGCCCAAGGTAGGCTGCGTCACCGTGGCCACAGGAAAATCACCCCGGTTGGTTTGCAAATAGAGCACAAACTGCTCCCCGTTCGCCAATGGCACCGGCCAATTCCAGCTAAACGTTACCAGGCTGGTGACCATCGCCTCAAAATCGGGGGCAGGTTCCTGCACGCGCAACTGGGGCGCATCGGCAATGGCAAATTGATTGCCAAATTCGGCCGTCCAATACCAGACGCTGGGGGCGTTAAAATCAATGGAATAACCGACGCCCACATCGGTGGCGTTGGCGTTTAAAATAATGCGGCGATGGGCCGGGCTATTGACCCAAAATTCCACCGCCTGATGTGGATATTCAAAGCCCCAGGCGGTGGCTTCACCTGCATAGCCAGCGCCATAGCCAAACTGAATCAAGCGTTCAGCCGGCGTCGAGCCATCGGACCCGGTGTGGGCAGTGTAGGCAAAGCGAGCCATGTCGCTGGTGTGTTCCTGGGCAGCGCTGCTCAGCTGTGGTACCAGATTGAGCGGAGCTAAATCAAATTGGCGGCGAGCTTCGTTGATGTAAAGCAATAGCTGCTCGGCGGGGGAGCTGCCGGGCGGCACGGCCATCGGGCGCAAAACAAAGAGTTCGTCCAAGGCCACATCAGGCAAATCGATGCCAGCCGGATTTTCGGCAACGGGGACCGTGTCCTGGCCCAACAAATTAAGCACCAGCGGCAGGTACAGGTGCAACACACCAGGATCTACCGTCAGCCAACGGCTGATTTGGCTGCTGCCAAACTCATTGCTAGCCACCAGGGTGACGTACATTTCGCCAAGACGGCCGTAACTGTGTTCCACGATCGGCCCTTGCAACGAATGGCCATCCCCCATGCTCCACTCGTAACGCGTCACGGTGGCATCGCCCAGCCCTTGTACCTGGAATGTCTCACCAGCGGGAATGCGCTCGGGGAGGATCATATCCACGGTGGGTGGTTGGCCGACGGTGACAGGCCAGTACGCTTCTGATTGGCCAAATGCATTTTGTACGGTCAGGTGCACCAGGTACGTGCCGGGGGCATTGTAGGTGTGGTTGGGTGTGGCCTCAACGGCCGTTCCGCCATCGCCAAAATCCCAGCGATAAAGCAGCGGGCCAGCGCCACCGCTCTGGTTGATAAAGGTGATGGTTTGCCCTACGCCAGCCGTGGCGTCGCTGACGCTAAATTGGGCAGCAGGATGGGGCACCACGGAGATGGATTGGCGCAAAATCGCCGTGCCCAGCGGATTGCTCACCTCGACCTGGACATCATAAATGCCAGCGGCGGAAAAAAGCACCACGGGATCGGTGGTTTCCACGCGACGGCCGTCGCCCAAATGCCACATTTGGGTAAACGGCCCAGAGCCAGCGGCCACGGCACGCAGTTGGAACGGCTGTCCCACGGCCACCTGTGGCGGACTGATGATGCTGTTGACCTGCGGCGGCACGCCAATCCACAGCGAAGCAGCGGCCGTTTCTTCTAAATCATTGTGGCGGAGAACGGCCGTAATTTCCTGCGTTGGATGGGTGATGTCGGCCGTTTCCAGGCGGAGTGGCAGGGTGAAGCTGTTGGAGCCGCCGTTAGCCAGGGTGACGGGCAGCCAATCGAGGCTGCCTGCTTGCAAATTGAGGGAAAGTCCGGCGGGGAAAAGCATCGTGGCGGGGCGCACGCCGGGCGGCAATTGTAAATCAATGATGGGGGAAACGGTGGCCTGCGTATGGTTGGTTAGCGTCACAGTGAGATCAACCGTGTCGCCAGGTTGACCAGCGAGCCTAGAAAGCGCCAAATCAAGCTGCAAATTGCCGTAGATGTGGGCTTCACCTTCCCCGGATACGGTTTGGCTGTAAACGGCCGTACTCCCCCCGGCCCCAAACAGCCAGACAAGCCAACCACTTACCAATAAGAAAAAGACCCAACGCCACCGCTTCATCATGATGGATGGCAGTGTATCAAACTTGCCATAACTGAACAAGTGTACGCGTATCTTTCTTGCCATTGTAGAATCACGGTCATTTCATGGATACTAGAATGTCTCAAGCTGAAACAAAGTGCTGAATTTATTGTACATTATGAAGATCAATTTCCGATCAGACCAGCGACGATAGCTCTTTGGTAAAGGTTTTCATAACCTGGCATTTTTGTTTCAGCCCTAAACTGCACACTTTCACCAACAAAACTTGCTTCCTGCTTCTGCTTGACAAAGCACAAATGGGATTCATAACGATATTGCTCAGATGACATGACTTGGTAGAAAGGATGCAAATCTAGCCAACTATATTCAGGCGTGAGTAGAATAACATGCTCCTGATCCGCCAAAACAAGTTTGGGTTCTCCGCCCTCAATAGGCACCACTTCCTCTTGAATATCTGTTTCATGCATTGCCCCTCTAAAATGCTCAAAACGAATTCGGAGCTGCCCATTTTGGGAAAAGAAACTATCAACGCGACAAAGCGAATAGTTTTCAAGGAAAGCTAACTCTCTAAGCAATGACTCAAGATGTTCCCACCCCTCCCGAAAAATCGCTTTTTGCGAAGCAGGTGTACCCGATGCAGAATGATATTCATTGTTCCGGACTTCTCGAATGGAATTCAAAGGGGTATACAGATCAAAATTGACCAATTCCATCATCTTTATCTGCAAATTTTTGTTTCTAACAACTTCAAGAAGCTCGTAAATAAAAGTGAGTCGCGGTGCCATGGCAAAGTTTTCAAATGACCTCTTAACATTTTTTCTGCTAGGAGTATAATTTGATTGTAATTCGGAATTGTCCAAATAATCGCAAAAGAGTATGTAGAAAAAAAAGTATGTAATAGATTCATACAATTCGATCAGTCGCGAACGTTGCTCATAAGGATTGTGAGATGCTCGATTCATTCGTCGAAAAGCAAGAGCAATTGGTAATGGAAAGCTTTGACTGATCAATTCTTCTAATGAACGACGATTTCGTTGAATAATGTGAATGGTATTATTCAATACTTCTAGGATCTGCTCACGCCAACTATCATCATCATTATCAATCTTTTGTAACGGGCTAACTACTTTATCTTGCAGGGTCTGGGCAATAGATTGAGCAATCGAAGTGGCCGAAGTCGGGCGAGAAAAATCATTATTGTCATCAGGCAAGAAAATTCGAATACTACCTAAATTTGCGCTAGATATAATAGGAATTACAGATCCAGAAGCGTACCGTTCAATTTGAAGCTGAGCCGCCTCAGACTGTAAGAAATCATAAACTCGATCGTTTTGCGCTAATTCCGGATCAACTCGAATACGTCGTATCGATGTGTCAAAGTAAACTCCATGGGCAAGCTCTTCTGGCACAATACAGCACTTACCCAGAGAGCCAGCACTTGTGACAAGAATATCTCCGGCTTCTGCAAATCCCGATTTAAATTCCGCTTTGCCAGTTTTAGGAAAATAGCGAACGTTGTTTAAAAGCAACTTTCCTTCGGTTGTAATACTACTCACTTGAAGGAAAGGAATTTCAGGTAGTCCGTCCTTTTCTACTTCTTTCAATGAAGATAGGGAACGACCACCGCTAATCTCAGCTATATCAGATAGTATATATTCGGAATATCCTTCCTGGGGCGAAATCTGAAGATATCGAGGATGATAAAAATTTGGATCCAGTCTCTCCGCATTTAGATTAGTTTTATTTATATGAGTGTACCAAATGTTTAGATCTAATTCCTGAAGGTTCTGCTTGTTGAGAGCATTTGCCAGTTTCGCCCATTCCCAATTTTCTTGGAGATTGCTGGCATCCAGAAGAAGAATGCTACTAGGGATGCTGTCCCGACGAATCACAAGTAGTGCAGTATTAACCATACTTTCGGAGAAAGTGGCACCTAGGAGTATTACAGCCTCTAGGCCTTTAAAAATTACCGCTTCTCTTATTGACTGGCGCGACGCACTATTCAACATCCCCTCAGATGTAACAGCTAATATAAGTTTTTTCGACTGAGTGTTGGCAACAGTCCATAATAACCATGCATCTTCCGAATGTCTTACTGGTTGTTGTGGAATAACCATATCCTTGGGTGTTGCAAACTCTTTACGAGCACCAAATCTGCCAAAGTGAGGAATAACAATACTAAGATCAGAAGGAGGAATGTCTGCAAAAGCATCCACAGGATTCATGGTCAGGTCGACAAATGATGCTTTATTTACTACTTCATCAGACAGGTCGTCTTTTTTAATAACACCAAGTGTAATAAGGGGATTTTCAGATTTTTTCACTTGTCCATAGCGCAGTAGAAAATCCAAATGATTTTGCGAAAAAGATATATTTCCTTCCATAATTTGCTCTCTGTTAAATCTATTTTCTAATCGGCTCCATATATGAGCCAGTATACTTATGATTTCAGGGGCGCTCAACACGGTACATTAAAGGGACAAATTTGTCCCAATGATAATCAATAGTTTTTGGCGTGTCACCTCCTTAATATCGGCCGTTTTCACCGCCGCCAGCAAATCATCCAGGGTCACATAGGGTTTTTCATCTGCCCAGACCTTGTGCGCCAGCGGCAGCCAGACATTGAGGAAGGCTCCCCGGTCGGTGCGGTAGATTTCGCTGAGATCGACTTTGGGCAGGAAGGCTAAATCGGGGGCCAGGATGGAACGGCCGTAAATCTCAAAGTTCTTCGCAAAGCCAGAATCAATATCGGTCTGGGGGATGTACGGCCGTTTCGGGTCGGCTAAATTGACGTGGCTGATGTGGAAACGGTCGTCCTTTAGCAAGAACAGCAGCGCCACCGTTTGAACTGCCTGTGCTTGAAATGGATTGCCGGAAGCAATTGCCCCCGCATTCACCGCCACAATCCCATCGTGCTCAAAAATTAGGGGCAAATGCCAATGCCCAAAATACACCAGCCGCGCCCCAGCCGATTTGGCTCTGGCTATCGAGCGCAGGCAGCCCTCACGCAAGTTGCCGCTGCGCCGGGCATGCAGCTCATCGACCCGATTGGCGTAATGGCTGTGCCAGATCAGCAGCCGCTGCCCCGCCACCGTCACGATTTGCTGGTAGGGCAGCTCGCGCTGGGCATCTTCGCTGTCATCATTGCCGTGCACGGCAATAACCGGAGCCAGCTGGCTCAGTTCGTCCAGCACCCACAGCTCACCAACATCTCCGGCGTGAAAAATCATATCAACATGAGCGAAAATTTGGGAAACGGCCGTGGGCATTGTGGCCCAACGCTGCGGCATGTGCGTGTCAGAAATCAGACCAATGGTGGTCACAACATCAGCTGGATCAATTGTTTGAGGCAGGTAATTTTTCATCGGGCAATTTTAGAGAAAAATCGAAATTGCCCAAATTGGCTGTCGATCTGGCAGCTTTTTGTTCGTCGTTTGGATAGAACGGCGCAATTTTGCACCTCAACATCTTTATACAAGGAGAAAGTATTATGACCGAATTTGTTTTAGTTTACACAGGTGGCACTTACCCAGAGACAGAAGAAGAAAATGCCAAAATCATGGAAGCATGGGGGACCTGGATGGGCGGTCTAGGTGACGCGCTTGTCAATGGCGGCAACCCGTTTTCCCCGCAGGCGAAAAGCATTGGTAGCAATGGCAGCGTTTCGGAAGGCGCAGCAGGCACACCGGCAACGGGGTATTCCATCATTCAGGCCGGTTCGCTGGATGAGGCGGTTACCCTGGCCAAAGGATGCCCACACTGGCAGCATGAGGGCCAAATTTCGGTTTACGAGACATTCCAGATGTAATGTTTAACAGGAGTGGCAGTCCTAAATCTGAACCTTTTTATCGTGTTTAGACCCAGGACCGCCACTCCTAATTTTGGGGGTGCCATTCTTGGGGAGTGGGTTGGAGCAAACCAAACAACTTGTAACCATCCCGCACCATCTGATTAATGACGGTGGGCAGCTCATATTCACCGCGCGGTGAAGCGTTTAGGTTTGTGAGATACGGCCGTATCTGCGGCGGCACAATGTAGATGAGCGATGCCCCAATGTTGCTAGGGGCCTGTCCGTCGGCTGGTTTCTCTACCACCTCGGCAATCGTGCCATCGACAGCAAAGCGGACGCTGCTGCGCTGCCCCAGTTCATCCGCTGGCAGCGCCTTGAGGCTGGTGGCCAGCGGCGTGCCTGCTGCCAGGTAGGCAGTGTGCAATTCGTGCAGGTAAGTAGGCGGCAAAATGTAATCGGCGGCCACAATGATGGTGGGGGAGTCAATAAAATCAGCGGCCAGTTGAACGGCCGTTGCCGTCCCATTCATCGCTTCCTGCCGTACAAAACAAGTCTGCAAATCCCAGACTGCCCCATCTCCTACAAACGCTTCAATTTGTTCAGCCAGATAATGGGTGATGAGACAAACATCGGACACGCCCATTGTGGCCAGGGCTGCGAGAATGGTGTGGATGGTGGGACGGCCGTTCCAAAGCAGCATCGGTTTGGGGGTGTGATCGGTATACGGCCGTAGCCGCTTCCCCCGCCCCGCCGCCAACACAATCGCTTTTTGCACTGTGGGGAAATTCATGGCTTGTCTGAATGATTTATGATGCGTGAGGGTTACCGATCACCGATTACCGGCCACTGATTACTGCTTACTGACCACCGGCTCCCAGCCTGCTGCCAGCAGCACATACAGATCTTGCAGCGAGGTCCCACGATAGCTAGGGGTTTTGTCCGGCTTCACAGCCTCTTCCGGAGCCAGCCAGTAAGTGGGTATCCCCACACTGTGAGCAGGCGCAATGTCGTTTTCCCAATCGTTGCCTACCATGAGCGCATTTTCTGGCGCGCAGTTTATCTTTTCCAGAATTTCTGAGTAGTAAGCCGGAGAGGGTTTGGTAGCATGCATGTTTTCGTAAGCCGTCACCAGGGCAAAATCGTAGGCCTCAACCGGAAGTCCAGCCCAGGCAAGCCGCGCCTCGATGGCCACCAATGGGAACAGCGGGTTAGTGGCAACGACGACATCCAGATGCTTATCCAGGCAAAGCTGAACCAGTTTGGCGGCAAACGGCCGTTTCACCGTACGTGATTCCAGCTGCAAAAACTGGTTCCGGTAAAACTGATCGAAAAACGCTTCCAGCTCCTCACTATCCAACCCGGTGCGCTGGGCAAAAAGCTGCCAAAACACGTCCCGGTTTGTCAACGCTGGATCGTCACTTTGAATCATGGCCTGGGTGCAGGTCATCAACTCGGCCATGAACTGCTCGCGCGGCATGTACTGAGCAGCATATTCGCCCAATAAAGAAAAATAGCCGGGCAAAAATTTATCCATATCGTTGCCCAGCAGCGTATCATCTAAATCAAAAAGAATGGCTTGAATCATAAAGTTGTTGGCAGGTGACAAGTGGCAGGTTGCAGGTGAAAAATCTGAAGGATCCTGGCAACGTTTCACTTCTCACTCTTTTCTCCCTCACTTGTCAAGATTATCAAATAAATCCGGCAAACCCGGTTTCTCGCGGGCACATTCGGGGCAACCCACCTGCGGTTTTGCGACATCAATGAGGTGCTTGCTGCAAAACGCTTTTACGGTTACCCGGCGGTTCATCCCTAAAAAACCTTTCTCGACGGTTGCTTCCAAAACCAGGTTGGGATTGCTGTTAGCCAACAAAATATCGGGCACAGGACATTTGCTGCAATCAGCAGGCCGCCATTCTTCTGAACGGGGGTTCCCCATAATGAGGCGGCACTCTTGCTCTGAACGGCCGCGATGGAAATTTTGGTAGTAAAACCGGCACTCTTTTCCGGCAGGTGTTTTCATAAAGCCTCACAATGTTACTTTTGCTTCAGCACTCGTCGCTATCCATTATCGTTAATTCTGCTAATTGTTCAACCAGCCAGGCATATTAATCATTTGTATCTCAGCCAATGAACCGTGTGTACAAACAGATTAGATAAATTGAGCCGAACCTATCTGATGAATCTGTGCAATCTTGAATTATTTCCGCCAGATTGTGCAAAAATGGGCCAGATAGATTACGATCTCCCCTAATTTATCAATCGCATAAAAAGGCAGACATGACAACACCAAACAGGCTTTATGACGCCTACATTTTTGACCTGGACGGCACCATTTATCTGGGAGAAGCGCTGCTGCCCACGGCAGGCGAAACTATTACCAAACTGCGGCAAATGGGCAAACGAACGGTCTTTTTGTCCAACAATCCCACCCGCACCCGGCAAGATTACGCTCAAAAATTAACCCGTCTGGGCCTGCCTACACCGGTCAGCGACGTGATCAATTCGTCCTACGTGATGGTAGACTTTTTACAGCGGCGCATGCCCGGGGCCGCTCTCTTTGTGGTTGGCGAACAATCATTATGTGCTGAGTTAACGGCCGCAGGCTTTACGCTCACTGATGAGGCCAGCCAGGTCGAAGCCGTCATCGCCAGCTTCGACCGCACGTTTGAATACCGCAAGCTGCAAATCGCGTTTGACGCCATTCAGCACGGTGCCCGCTTTTTTGCCACCAACGCCGACCGCTACTGCCCCGTTTCCGGTGGCGGCGAACCGGATGCCGCCGCCATGATTGCCGCCATCGAAGCTTGCACCAACAGCCAGGTTGAGGCGGTTGTGGGCAAACCATCCAACTACATGGCAGAAGCCATTTTAGGGCGGCTCAACCTCCCTGCCAAACAATGCCTGATGACCGGTGACCGTTTGGAAACCGATGTGCTGATGGGATTGGAAGCAGGCATGGCGGCGGCCCTGGCGTTGACGGGGGCAACTGATTTGGAAACGGCCGTTCAGTCAACCATCATTCCCACCTACTTGCTACACAATTTAGCCGAGCTGCTGCCTTAGATTAAGGATTTTTGGGGTAACGGCCGTATGCCAAAACCAAAGTAGGGTATACTCCAACAAAAAGGTGTGCGCCACTATGCTGCAAGACAAAACGAACATTTATGATTTGACATTTGAAGCGCTGATTGAGTTCCTGGCTGAGTTGGGCGAGCCAAAGTTTCGGGCGCAACAGGTATGGAATTGGCTGTACACCAAGTACGTCACCGAATTTTCCGAGATGCGGAATTTGCCTAAAACATTGGTTGAGAAATTAGAAGAAACGGCCGTTGTCCACACCGCCACCATCGCCAGCGAACAATATTCCAGCGATGGCCAAACCAAAAAAGTGCTCTTCCAACTACCTGATAGCCAATACATCGAAACAGTGCTCATGCGCTATGAGAAACGGCGTACCCTGTGCATCAGCACCCAGGCGGGCTGCGCTATGGGCTGTGTCTTTTGCGCCACCGGGCAGATGGGCTTCTTTCGCAACCTCACCGTCAGCGAAATTGTGGCCCAGGTGCTTTTCTTTGCCCATGAGCTGGCCCAAACTGAAGAGCACGTCACCAACATTGTGATGATGGGCATGGGCGAGCCGCTGCACAACTATAAAAACACCCTGGCCGCCCTCGACCGCCTGACGGATGAAACTGGCTTCAATCTGGGCGCGCGCAAGATCACCATCTCCACAGTGGGGCTGGTCCCTGCCATTCGCCGTTACGCTGACGAGCAGCGCCAAACCCCACTAGCCATCTCCCTACACGCCGCCACCGACGCCGAGCGGGACAAACTCATCCCCGTCAACAGCCGCTGGCCTATCGACGATTTGATTGAAGCCTGTCACTACTACATTGAAAAAACGGGGCGGCGGCTCACGTTTGAATGGGCGCTCATTTCTGGAGAAAACGACACGATTGAACAGGCTCGTGCCCTGGGGAACTTGTTGCACGGCATGTTATGCCACGTGAACCTGATCCCGCTGAATCCCACCTCTGGCTACAGCGGCGGCCCTTCCTCCAAAGAACGGGTTGATGGCTTTCAGGCAGAGCTGTCGCACTATGGTGTCAGCAGCACCGTTCGCGTACGGCGCGGCATTGATATTCAGGCAGGGTGTGGACAGCTGCGAGATCGGGTGGTCGGTAATCCGTAATCGGTTAACGGTAAACGGACCACTGATTACCGATCACGGATAACCGATTACTGAATTCTAGCAGCCGATATACCAACACGGGTTGTCCCGGTTATTGTTGATACGAATCTCGAAATGGATGTGCGGACCAGAGGAATTACCGGTGTTGCCTGTCCCCCCAATCACGTTCCCCTGATACACAATTTGCCCAGGCACCACGTTAAAGCTGCTGAGATGGCCGTAAAAGGTTTCGTAACCATTACCATGGTTGACCACGATCAAATTACCGTAGCCATACACATTCCACCCAGCAAAGGTTACCGTCCCCGTGTCGGAGGCGTAGACGGCCGAACCTTCCGGCAGCGCAATATCAATCCCCGGATGACCATACCAGAAGTATTGCGTGAAGTTGCGCGAATTAACAGGGTAGATAAAGGTGCCCGTGCCCACAATCACAGGACGAACGCTGCCTCCTTCCGTGGAGGTGCCACCCACAGAGGAAAGATCGGGTGGTGTCCAGACAAACAGTTCACGTACGGCACCAGGTACCATGATTTGGGTATCTGGCTGTAGGCGATAGGGAAATTCCAGGTTGTTTGGCTCGTAAGCGATAATGTCCTCGGTGGGAATGCCGTACTGCTCGGAGACGCTTTCCAGCGTGTCGCCGGGCTGCACGTCGTGCAAAACACCGTCGATAGGCAAAATAATGAGTTCGGTACCCACTTGCAACAGGCTGGACTCTTCGCTTAAGCGGGGATTGCCGCCCAGGATAGTTTCTGCCTCAATGCCATACTGTTCGGCAATGCCGTTGGGGGTTTCCCCCCGCACCACGGTGTGGGTGATGAACTCATGGTGGGGCAATTTGCCCTCGAAAGTGCGTGGATTGGGTGCAGGAGCCAGGCTGCTGTCATCCAGCACGGGCAGATCGCCTGTGCCAAACTGGAGCGGGTCAGGGGTGGCGTCTGGTTCAGTGGTTGCGGTGAGGGATAGAGATACGGCCGTTTCCACATCTTCACCCTCTGCCACGGCCGCAATGCTGGGCCGCAGCCCAAAGCGCCATATCAACAAAATGAGCAAAGCGATGCCCACAATGACCAAATGTCCTTGCCCAATATGTTCTTGCAAACGTCGCCAGATCGATCCAAAGTTGTTCATAACAATACTCGTTTCAACACAAACTTTCCCGGAAACTTCTAAACGAGATAGGGATCACATAGGCAGTTTCCGGGGAAATGTGAATGATTATCAGGTGCAATTCTGGTAGCCACCGCCTAGGCGGTCGAGAGGATTGGTGCGGAAATCATTATCGCGGATTTCAAAGTGGATATGGGGACCGCTGGACCGCCCCGTATTGCCGGTATAGCCAATCAGATCTCCTTGGGTCACCGTCTGCCCAGGAAAGACGCCAATGCTGCTAAGATGCGCATAAAACGTCTCAAAGCCGTTACCATGATTGATGACAATCAAATTGCCGTAATCATAGTAGGTTCCGGCAGCAAAGCTGGCGTAGGTAACGGTACCCGTATCTGAAGCGTAGACGGGCGAACCTTCACTGGCAGAAACATCGATAGCGGGATGGAAGCCGTTATAAAATTGGGTAATACAACGGCCGTTTGATGGCCAAATATACGTTCCCGTACCAAACACCTTCCACTGTGGCTGCCCTGCGGCATTGGTCGCCACCGATTTGGGTGCCGTAAAGAAAAATTGGCCTATCGAAGCACCAGGAACCACCAGTTCAGATTCCGGTACCAACCGGTAAAAGGGAAATTCCAGATTATTCGGCTCATAAGCAATGATGTCGGCCGGTGGAACCTGGTACAGTTCAGCAATACTTTCGATAGTTTCGCCGACCCGCACCTTATGCAGCACCCCATTCACCGGCAAAATCACCAGCTGTGCCCCTACCTGGAGTTGGTTAGACTCCTGACTGAGCCAGGTATTGCCGCCCAACAGCGTATCAGCAGAGATGCCATATTGATCGGCAATGATGTTGGGCGTTTCGCCACGGGCTACTTCGTGCATTTGGAAATTGTGGGCTGGCAGTTTTGTCTGGTAAGTACGAGGGTTCGGCACCGGGGCCAGGCTGCTATCGTTGATGACGGGCAGCGGACCTTGGGGAAGTGGTGTGGGCGGTACTGCCGTTTCTTCTGTTCCGGCTTGGACGATAGGAGGTTGAGTGGCAACGGCCGTAGCTACCAGGGCCTGAGATTCGGCCGTTGTTCCCCATTGGAACTGCCCCAGTGCAATTAAAATTAATGCGCCACCCGCCAATATAAGATGCCCGCTTAAGCGGTGCCAAAAACGCTGCTCATTATTCATAGCTCAAGCTCAGGATGCTATCACAAAGCCCACACACAGCAAAAACGGGCCTGTTGCCAGACCCGTTTTCTTACAGTTCATTCACGTTCCAAACCCTAAAGGTTTATTTCTTGGGATATTGTCCTATCGATATTTAAACCCCTAGGGTCTAATCGACTACATCATATCTTTGGTCAATGTCTCCAGGAACTCATAATTAGTCTTTGTGCCTCGCAAACGTTCCATCACCGCACCCGTGGCGCTGCTGATGTCGTAGCCAGGTGTATCCATGAGATGGCCCAACATGCGGCGCATCATGTACACGCGCTGTAATTCGTCGCCAGAGAGCAGTAAATCTTCACGGCGGGTGCTGGACCGTTCAATGTCGAAGGCGGGGAAGACGCGACGTTCTTGCAAACGACGGCTCAGGAGCAGTTCCATGTTACCGGTACCCTTGAACTCTTCGTAAATCACATCATCCATACGGCTGCCGGTATCTACCAAACAAGTACCAATGATCGTCAGACTCCCACCAAATTCCAGATTACGGGCCGCACCAAAAAAACGCTTGGGAGGATACAAGGCTGTCGGGTCCAAACCACCAGACAACGTACGGCCGCTGGGCGACACCGTCAGGTTATAGCCACGTGCCAACCGGGTAATGGAGTCCAGCAAAATTACCACATCTCGACCACCTTCCACCAAACGTTTGGCCCGCTCCAAAGCCATCTCCGATACTTTACAATGCTGGCGCACCGGTTCATCAAAGGTAGAACTAATCACTTCGCCATCAATAGAGCGGTCCATGTCCGTTACTTCTTCTGGGCGCTCGCCAATCAATACCACCATCAAATGCACATCAGGATAATTGGCTGAGATACCGTTAGCAATTTCCTTCAAGACGGTTGTTTTACCAGCCTTTGGTGGTGACACAATCAAACCACGCTGGCCGCGGCCAATAGGCGCAACCAAATCAAGCAAACGGGTCGATAAAATATTTGGCTGCGTTTCTAATTTTAGTTTTTGATCAGGGAAAATGGGGGTTAAAGATTCATAGCGAGGGCGTTTTTTAGCTAAATCTGGACTTAAGCCATTGACAGATTCCACACGCAACAGGCTAAAATATTTCTCATTGTCCTTGGGGGCTCGCACTTGCCCCATGACCCAATCACCTGTGCGCAAACCCAGGCGACGAATTTGAGAATTTGAGACATAAATATCATCTGGGCCAGGTAAATAATTTTTGGCACGCAAAAAGCCCATCGTTTGCTTGTCATCATCTACGATTTCTAACACACCACCACGAAAATCATAGCCTTGCGCCTGAGCATTGGCCCGCAATATTTCGTAAACGAGGCCTTGCTTTTTCATCGTGCTAAAGCCAGGGATTTCCATCTCTTTGGCCATCTCGCGCAGTTCAGTGATCTTTTTTGATTCTAATTCGCCAATATCCATACAGGTTTCTCCGCGTCAAACAAATTCGTGCTCATAAAGCACGTGGTCTTCATCTGCCAGCCAAAATGGCACAGCCAATGAATTAATATTTTATCGATGGTAAATTTGGGTTTATCGCTTTTGCAATTAATTTGGGATTAAGCATGAAGTTGTACTGATTCCAATGATATCAGACAGGGTAGATGTAAGTTTACGCTATACCTGCTCGACCTTTTAAAAAGGCGTCAACATTCATTGTTACTAAAGTATTCTGTTCTCACCAGCAGTTGAAATGACTAATTATAATAAAATGGCTTCCACAAATTCAGGGGAATTTACAGTGCAGGCTAAAAATTTTAAATGGATTTTAACTTTCAATTTGTCTCAATTAGGGAGTTAACAAGGCATCCTACTAATAGGCGAAAAAAGTATAGCACGCCCTTAAAACTCCGTCAACGTTCACCTTGAGTAAATTTCTAGTATCTTATTACTATATTCCTGTATAGGGAACGGCCGTTCCCCACACAATACCCCTTAATCACTACCTGCCAAATCAGAGATTGGCTGTTCTTCCTGCAAATACCGCTCCAATTGATAAACCAAAGAGCGATTGCCTACAAAAAGCGGCGTTCTTTGGTGTAAGTCCATCGGTTCAATATCCAGAATAGATTGATACCCATTAGAAGCATATCCCCCAGCCTGCTCTGCTAGAAATGCCAAAGGACTGGCTTCATACAAAAGACGGATTTTGCCATTTGGCTTATTTTTTTCCGCCGGGTAACAAAAAATACCGCCCCGCAACAAGTTTCGGTGAAAATCGGCAACCAGCGAGCCAATGTAGCGGGACGATAACGACATGGCGTGTTCTTCCTCACCACCCTGTAACCAGCGCAGGTAGCGCTGCACGGCTGGAGACCAACGCGGAAAATATGCGTGGTTCACACTGTAATACTTAGGCGGATCAGGGAGGCGCATATTCTCATGAGAAAGCAAGAATTCACCCAGTTCTGGATCTAATGTAAAACCATGAACACCTTGCCCTGTCGTGTACACTAACATGGTACTGGAACCATATAACACATAACCGGCTGCAACTAACTTTCGACCAGCTTGCAATACATCTTCGGCACGTCCTCGCAAATCCCAATCAACACAGCGATAAATCCCAAAAATGGTGCCAATACTCACGTTTACATCAATGTTGGAAGAACCATCCAGCGGATCGTAAACCAAAACATAAGAGCCTTTTTTAAATTGTTCTGGAATTTGAATGATATCTTCTCTTTCTTCAGAAGCCATAGCGCACAAGCGGCCGGTATGGTCACAAATGCGAAAAATAATGTCGTCGGCAAACACATCCAGCTTTTGCTGCTGTTCACCCTGAATATTGGTCGCTCCAGCCCGACCCAAAATATCTACGAGTCCCGCGCGATTGGTTTTATGAGCAATTACTTTGGCGGCCAGGGCTATGTCATAGAGAAGATTCGTAAACTCACCACGAGCATAATCCGGCTGGTAGTCTAAAATAAAACGCTCAATTGTCACAATCGTTGACATGCTTTACCTCCATACACGGTTTTGTTTGAAAAAGTGGGAAGCGTGCAGCTGAAGCAAACGGTTTGTGTGGGAATGTTTGCTTTGCTGTTTTAACGGCCGTTCAGTTTTGATCACGCAAATCATGTCTGAACTGGATAAGACTATACAAATAAAAGGGCTAGATAGTACGCAATCGCCACGGTCCACATGAGCGAATCGATACGATCCAGGGCACCCCCGTGACCGGGAAAAAGCGTTCCAGAATCTTTCACGCCTGCTTCGCGCTTGAGTAATGAGATGCCCAAATCACCTACAGTGCCAATGGTGGAAACCAGCAAACCTAACAGCAAGGCAGGCAGGAAAGCAATGCCCAGCCAGGAGCCAATAAGAACGGTAAACGAAGTGCCCAGGACAATCCCCCCGACAAAACCTTCTACGGTTTTATTGGGGCTTAGACGAGGTGAGAGTGTGTGCCTGCCAAAGATAAGCTTCCCCGTCAAGAATCGCCCCACAACATAAGCACCCGAATCGGCAATCCAGGTGCTTAGCATGGCCAGCATGGTCCATTGCCAGGCCATGTCTGGCAAAGTGCGCAGGCGGAAAAAGTGGCCGCATACCCAACCGAACAATATAAGCCCCGCCATGGTGGCAAACCAATTTGCCGGTACGGTTTGGCTACTTTTCATCTCATACTGCCACAGGGCATAAGCTGTAACCAGCAGCAAGCTGAGCAAAAGCAGGGGGCCAAACAGGGTTTGCACAGGCCATTGCGCCAAAACCCATTGAATCACCACAATGGGAACCAACAGGATCGGCGGCGTATACCAGCCAATTTTTTGAACGATCTGGCTATATTCTAATGAAGCCAGTAACAAAATAATAGCAAGGGGAATAAAATAAAAGAAGCCGCCAAGATAAATAAGATAGAGGGCAAGTGGACCGAGGGTAAAGGTAATTAAGGCGCGTTGCAGAAACATAATTTTCAGGTGAAAGGATTACGGCCGTATCCAAAAAACATCAGAAATTTACGATGAGTTCTCTGTTACCAAACCAAAACGACGCTCTCGCTGATTAAAGGCCACAATCGCCTCATACAGCTCTTCACGTCCAAAATCTGGCCAGTAAACCGGCGTGGGATAAAACTCCGAATACGCTGCTTGCCAGATGAGAAAATTGCTGATCCTTAATTCACCACTGGTGCGAATCACTAAATCAGGATCGGGCAAACCACGCGTGAAAAGATATGAGCTAAACAGGCTGTCAGTTAACGTCTCTGGAGGAACTTTGTCCGCCAGCATTTGGCGTACGGCGTGTAATATTTCAGCTCGTCCCCCATAGTTAAAGGCCACATTCAAAATGAGGCGATCATTGTTCTTGGTCAGTTCAATCGCTTTGCGAACTTTATCTTGTAAATCTTGCTCTACCCCAGCCATATCGCCCAGATGGTGCAGACAAACACCTTGAGCATTCAGCTCATCCAGTTCCTGATCCAGCACACGGGCAATAATTTTCATCAAGGCCCGGACTTCCCGTTCTGGACGACCCCAATTTTCTGTAGAAAAAGCATAAATCGTGAGGATTTTGATACCAAATTCGACACTGGCATTGATAATCCGTCGTAGATTCTCAGCCCCAGCACGATGACCCGCATGTCTGGGCAAGCCACGCTTCCGTGCCCAACGGCCGTTGCCATCCATAATAATGGCAACATGCTGCGGAATTTGATAAGGCTCTAAATCCAGGGGCTTTTCATGATTAGACATACTATTTACTATACTTCCATGATCTCTTTTATTTTCTCTTTGCCTAAGTCGTCAACTGTATTTACATATTTATCAGTTAATTCTTGCAAATCGTCTTGACCCCGAAAGAAATCATCCTCAGTAATCATGGATTCATTTTTGAAGTCGCGTAGATCGTTTAAGGCATCGCGACGCACGTTGCGTACCGCCACCTTGGCTTCTTCCACCCGACTCCCCACAAGTTTAGATAAATCGCGGCGGCGTTCTTCTGTCAGGCGCGGTAAATTGAGGCGAATAATTTTACCATCATTGTTGGGGGTAAGGCCCAAATTGGACTTCATGATAGCGCGTTCAATCGCTGAGATAGAGCTGGCATCGTACGGCCGTATCGCCAACTGCTGCGGTTCCGGGACAGAAATAACAGCGAGCTGGATCAAATTCATGGCCTGACCATACATTTCCACTTCCAGCTTCTCTACCAGCTGCGGCGAGGCCCGCCCTGTCCGGTAGCCGCCCATATCTGATTTTAGAGATGTAATGGCTCCATGCATTCGACTCTCGGCATCTTGCAAAAGCTCTCGTATCATCACAACCTCCTCAGGAAACGGACAAAAATTCAATTTAAAATAGATTCGTACCCATTCGCAAATAAAATGAGGGATCAGCAAATGGGCTTAAAGTAGCCATTCAGCACAAAATCATGATGCTACCTGAATAGCTATTTAGACCCTAAGTATACCGACTATTGGCGCTTCTCACACATTACAGATTGTGGTGCCAATGGATTCGCCCAAAAGTAGCCGCTTAACGCTATCCTCTTGCCAGAAGTTTAATACCACAATAGGTAAATCATTATCCATGCAGAGGGAAACGGCCGTACTGTCCATCACCCGCAGCCGCATATTCAAGAAATCAATGTAAGAGATTTTATTGAATCGCGTGGCATTGGGGTTTTCTATCGGATCATCATCATAAATGGCATCTACTTTGGTGGCCTTAATCAGCACATCCGCCCCAATTTCCATGGCCCGCAAGGCCCCAGCCGAATCCGTCGTAAAGTAGGGATTGCCCGTACCGCCACCAAAAATAACCACGCGCCCTTTGTCTAGATGGCGCATAGCCCGCAAACGAATATATGGTTCAGCGATGGTGCGCATTTCTACGGCCGTTTGCACTCTGGTCACAATACCGGTGCGCTCCATAGCATCTTGTAGGGCCAATGCGTTCATCACCGTGGCAATCATGCCAATATGATCCGCTGAGGGACGAGCCATCCCCATAGCGCTGCCCACCGAGCCACGCCACAGATTCCCACCACCAATCACAATGGCAACCTGAACGCCTAAATCATAAATATCCTTAACAATTTGGGCCACTTCAGTGGCTCTGGTTGGGTCAATTCCATACCCGTTGGGGCCAGCTAAGGCTTCTCCCCCCATCTTTAATAAAACACGATTGTACCGAATTGATGACATCCTGCTTGCCTCCAATCTTTATGGGTATGCCCCGTAAAAAACGGGGCGCTCAAATGAGCGCCCCGTTTTAAAAAGTATTCACAAAATCTTATTTATTCATCACCCAATTCATAACGGGCAAACCGTCGCACAACGATGTTTTCCCCGGTTTTGCGAATTGAATCAGTAATCAGGTCCTTAATTTTGACCTTGTCATCCTTTACAAAAGGTTGCTCTAGCAAACAGAACTCTTCGTAAAATTTGCTCATCCGACCAGCAACAATTTTTTCCACAACCTGTTCCGGCTTGCCTTCGGCCAAAGCCTGGTTACGCAGAACTTCAGTTTCACGATTCAGCTCATCGGTTGGAACCTCATCCGTGGTGATGTATTGCGGAT
This sequence comes from uncultured Anaerolineae bacterium, assembly GCA_905479495.1. GTDB lineage: Bacteria > Chloroflexota > Anaerolineae > Promineifilales > Promineifilaceae > Leptofilum. Next base: position 340,463 of record CAJQMR010000007.1, on the reverse strand, counting down.
TCATAGCAGCGATGTGCAAAGCCAAATCATGGGCCAAGTTGGTGAATTCTTCATTTCGGGCCACAAAATCAGTTTCGCAGTTTAGCTCCAAAATAACACCAATGCGGTTACCGGGGTGCGCATACAGTTCGATCAGCCCTTCGCTGGCTTCGCGACCAGAGCGTTTAGCGGCACGCGCCGCACCTTTTTCGCGCAGGGAATCAACTGCCTTGTCGAAGTCACCATTAGCGGCTTCCAACGCTTTTTTGGCATCCAAAACGCCTGCTCCGGTTGCGTCGCGCAGTTCTTTTACCATTTGAGTTGTAATTTTCATTTTTGTTGCAGTGCTCCTAAATTAAGCTTCATCCTCGGCATCTTCTTCAGCCGGTTCATCGTCGTTATCTTCTTCGTCAGCCTCAACGGCTTCGTCTTCTACCGCGTCGTCGGCGGTATCGACATCTTCGCCTTCGTCCTCGGTTTCTTCCACATCGTCATCGGCAGCCGCTTCACGCATCTTGGCCAGGGTAGATTCACCCAACAACACCTCATCGTCAACGTCTTCCATGCCGTCGAAGCCAGCGCCATAGCTGTCCACATCGGTGATTTCTTCGTCAGCATTTTCTTGACGAAGCGCCGTGCCTTCCAGGGCAGCCTCAGCCATTTTGCCAACAATCAATTTGATGGCCCGGATAGCATCATCGTTTGAAGGAATGAGATAATCAATATCATCGGGGTCACAATTGGTGTCTACCAAAGCGATAACGGGAATGCCTAAGATATTGGCTTCGCGTACGGCCGTTTCCTCGTGATTAATATCAACGACAAACAGCAAATCCGGTAAGCCTTTCATGTCTCGGATACCGCCCAAACGCAAATTCAGCTTCTCGATTTCGCGCTCAACCCGCAACCGTTCCCGCTTCTTCAGCAGATCAAAATCACCTTCTTCCTGGCGTTTTTCCAGACGCTTCAGGTAATCAATCCGCTGGCGAATGGTTTGCCAGTTGGTCAACGTGCCACCCAGCCAACGTTCATTCACATATGGCTGGCGCGCCCGAGCTGCCTCAAACGCAATCGTGTCCTGCGCCTGACGCTTGGTGCCGACAAACAAAACCGCTCCGCCTTCCGTGACGGTATCGCGAATTACATTGTAAGCATCTTCAATCATGCCCAGGGTTTGTTGCAAATCAATAATGTGGATGCCGTTTCGCTCCGTAAAGATGTAGGGTTTCATCTTTGGATTCCAACGACGAGTTCTGTGTCCGAAATGCACGCCAGTTTCTAGCAGTGCTTTCATTGAAACAACGGCCATAGAGGTATTCTCCTTTGTTTGTTTTGTCGTACGCTGTTAAAAAATTTCAGTGCACGCGTCCACACCGTTCAACCAGACAAAAACTTGCATGGCCAACAAATGCGCAGCCGCCAGAAGGAATCAAGGCCACTACGGCAAATGAATGCAAGCACATTTTGCCTGTCCGGGTGTGTGTTTAATGGTAAATGATTCTTAGGGAATCTTTTTATGCTGCCCACAACAGGTTGCAGGCAACGAAGAATTATAACGAAAGTGAATTTATGCGCAAACTATTTCATCTAGACCCGAAGGGTTTTTCATGCTGCTCCGGGAACCATTCAGCAGTGAAACCCTTCGGGTCTTGTTTTAAAGATCAGGCAGGTACGGCCGTAAACTGTTTAGCCGCCTCTCGCAGTTGCTCAGCCCGATCCGTGTTCTCCCACGGCGCTTCAATATCATCCCGACCAAAATGACCGTAAGCGGCCGTTTTGCGGAAGATCGGTCGGCGCAAGTTTAGATCACGAATAATAGCACCGGGGCGTAAATCAAAGTGGGCTTCGATCAGATCAACCAGCTGATCCGAAGTGAATTCACTGGTGTCAAACGTTTCTACGCTGATGCTTACTGGTTCAGCCACGCCAATAGCATACGCCAGCTGCACCTCGCACCGCTCCGCCAGACCAGCCGCCACCAAATTCTTGGCCACCCAACGGGCTGCATAGGCCGCACTGCGGTCTACCTTGGTGCAATCCTTACCGCTGAAGGCGCCCCCACCATGCCGGCCCATGCCGCCATAGGTATCAACAATAATCTTACGACCGGTCACACCAGCATCCCCCATAGGACCACCAACCACAAAACGCCCGGTCGGGTTCACAAAGATGCGCAGTTCATCATCAACTAGAGCAGTTGGAATAACTGGCTTGATCACATGCTCAATGATGCCGGCGCGAATCGCCTCATTATCCACTTCGGGGGCATGTTGGGTGCTGATAAGCACCGCATCAACTCGCTTAGGCTTGCCGTAGCTGTACTCGACCGTTACCTGTGCCTTGCCATCTGGGCGCACCCAAGGCAACGTACCGTTGCGGCGTACTTCGCTCAGCTTTTTCGTCAGCAAATGAGCTAGATGAATAGGCAGCGGCATTAACGCTTCAGTTTCGTTACAAGCATAGCCGAACATCATCCCCTGGTCGCCAGCGCCCAACGTCTCAACTTCAGCATCAGACGTGCCATTGTTGCGATACTCCAGCGCCCGATCCACACCCTGGGCAATGTCCGGGCTTTGGCTGGCAATAGCTGACTGTACACCACAGGTATTGCCATCGAACCCTTTGTCGCTGCTATCAAAACCAATATCTACAATGACCTGACGCACCAGCTTATCAAAATCAACAAAAGCATTGGTGCTAATTTCACCCAACAGGAGAACAAAGCCAGTTTTAATTGCAGTTTCGCAAGCCACGCGGGCGTTGGGGTCTAGCTCCAGCAACGCGTCTAAAACAGCATCGCTAATCTGGTCGCACATCTTGTCTGGGTGGCCTTCGGTTACAGATTCCGAAGTAAACAACAGGCTGGGTGCTTTCATAAATGTTGTCATCTACTTTACCTCCAATGGTAAGTTGTGAATTTCAGTTCCAATTTTTTACTGAAATTCACTTATAGGAGCCTGGAGTGACCTGAATAAGAAATCCTCATATCATACAAATACATTTTTAGGCCAGTGGCTCTGTGAAATTCAAAATTGACAAAAAAAAGCCTCTTGGCAAGCAAGAGGCTGGCAAAATTTGCGATTACCTCTTATCTCTCAGCCAATGCTGACGGATTTAGCACCTTCCCAAAATTGGGGGTTGCTGCAGCTTCACCGGGCCGATCCCTCTGCTGCTCCTGATAAGATTGTGAATGATTGTTAACTGCCATTGAAGCAATAACAGTTAAGATGAGTATAGCTAAATGGGAAGAAGTGTCAAGCAAAACGCTTGCGCTTACACCCAATTCTCGGGTGGCTCTGGCATACCCAAAATATTGTAGCCAGCATCCACGTAAACCACCTCGCCTGTCACCCCACTGCTCAGATCGCTGGATAACCAGAGGGCAGTTTTCCCTACTTCTTCCTGTGTTACGTTGCGGCGCAAGGGAGCACGTTCTTCGGTGTACTTGAGAATTTTGCGGAATCCTGCAATACCAGCAGCGGACAAGGTTTTGATAGGCCCAGCGGAAATGGCATTGACGCGAATATTTTGCGGACCTAAGTCGGCTGCCAGGTAACGCGTGCTGGCTTCCAAAGCAGCTTTAGCCACGCCCATCACATTATAATGGGGCACAGCTTTTTCTGCGCCATAATAAGTCAGACAAATGATGCTGCCGCCGTCTGTCATCAGTGGAACGGCCGCACGCGTCAGCGCGACCAAACTGTATACACTTACATCCATTGCCAGCTGAAAACCATCCCGACTGGTGTCTACATAGGTGCCCATCAAGTCTTCCCGTTTGGCGTGGGCTATGGCATGTACCAGGATGTCGATCTTACCGAAATGATCGCCCGCTTTTTGAAAGACGGCCGTAATCTCTTCATCACTTTCGATGTTGCACTCTTCCACAAATTCGACGCCGAGCTCTTCGGCCAACGGCCGTACCCGCCGCTCTAACTGCTCAAAGCCATAGCTAAAACCGAGTTCGCAGCCGTGGGCATGGAGCGCCTGGGCAATACCCCAAGCAATAGAATTTTTGTTGGCAATGCCAAAAATGAGTGCTTTTTTTCCTTCAAGTAGCTTCATATTCTCTCCTTACAAAACAGGACACAGATTTCCACAGGTGCACACAGATTTCAACCCTCTATCTGTGAACATCTCTGTTTATCTGTGTCCCTTAAATTTACTGCTATTTGGAGACAAACGGATTGTCTGCCAGCCAGTAACGCCAGGGGATGGAATACCAGGGTTCCGGCGTTTTGCCCAGACCAATACGTGGTCCGACAGCAATTTGGCTTTGGGGCACAGCAGGTGCATCTTCTATCCATATAACCCCATCTGGCTGGCAAAGGTTTGCCCCATTATAAGATTTGTCAATTGCCAGGGCCTGAGTGAGCTTAGCCGGGCCGTTGGTAAGCTGGGTTAACGGCCGTTCCCCTCGATGCTCAATCATCAACTCAATACCGTCTACTGGCTCTAAAGCGCGCACCAGCACGGCGTTAGGCTGTCCCGCCTGGCCGGTAACGACGTTAAACATCCAATGGATACCATAGGTGAAGTAGACATAAGCAAAGCCAGCCGGGCCAAACATAACGGCCGTTCGCGGCGTTGGTTGGGCATCGTTGACACGTTCGCCGTGGCAGGCCAAATCGCGTGCTTCCCCATCACAATAGGCTTCAGTTTCGACGATGATGCCGCTGAGAAGACGGCCGTTTAACTGCCGCACCAACTTTTTCCCCAACAGCGCCTGGGCCACCGTACGTGCCGGGCGCGCATAAAAGGATTGGGGCACACTAGACATTGTCTTCCACGCTGCCTTCTTCTGGATTTTGCTGTACCAACGGTAAATGGATGGTAAAACAGCTGCCCTCACCTGGCGCACTCTCCAATGTAATTTCACCACCATACAATGACAGGAGCTCTTTAACAATTGCCAGCCCCAAACCATTGCCAGATGAACCAGATTCGATGGCCTGTGCCCCTCGGAAAAACCGATCAAAGATAAACGGCCGTTCCGTTTCGAGAATACCAGGGCCATCATCACATATCTGGATTTCAAACAACTGCGTGTGCCTGTCTTGCCCCACAACTACAACTTGAATCAGCCCTCCCTCACTGGTATAAGCCAAGCTGTTATCGACCAACCGAGATAGAACCTTTTCCAGTTGATAAGATTCCATGAAGATCGCTGGGTCTTGCGGCCGCACATGCTCGGGAAAGGAAAGGTGTAGCCTTCTATTTTCGCGCTCAGCCCGTTCCTCAAATTGAGGCCAGAACATCTCCCAAAAATCGCGTAAATCAACGGCTGCCTCAGAATTCGGTGCTTGTTCCGCATCCAATCGGGAAATATCTAGCAAATCTTGTATAAGCCGAGCCAGACGGTCTATCTCATAATGCAGTATGGAAAAGTATCGCGGGAATTTCTCAGGCTTACCCTTTTTTAGCAAAGAAACATACGTCTTGATATTGGTCAATGGGGTGCGTAACTGATGCGAAACGTTTGCAATAAACTCTGTCTTTAGCCGCTCCAGCTCTTTCAGGCGCGTGATATCAGAATGGACGCTAACAAAACCGGTTACTTCCCCCGCTTCATTCGCAATCGGGGTGATGGTCACGGCGACATCATACATATGACCATCTTTATGTTGGTTAATAAGCTCGCCTGTCCAACTTTTTTGTGCCTGTAAGCTTTGCCACATTTCAGTGTAGACTATATTGGGCATTTGGTGGCTGCCCAATATGCGCGTATTTTTGGATCTGAGTTCCTGCCGACTGTAGCCACTCTGATGCTCCATAGCAGGATTGGCATACATGATATTTGCCTCAGTATCGGTCAGCAAAATGCCTTCACCAGCACTTTCTAAGATAGCAAACAGCCTATCTTTTTCCAGCTTCAGCTCACTCGTACGTTGGGCAACCTCTTCAGCCAAACCAACGGCCTGAAAACGCAACGTTTCATATAAGTTGGCCCGTTCCATAACGGCCGCGATATTTCCAGCCAGGGTTGTCAAAAAATTAATGTCTCGCTGGGAAAAAGCCTCTAAATCTGGGCTGGCCACATCAATAACCCCAACCACTTCTTGATTGAGCTTAAGTGGCACAACAACTTCAGATAGAACGTTGCTTACGGTAGCAAAGTAATGAGGATCCTCAAGAACATTCGGGGCGTAATACGGCCGTCCATTGGCAATCACCTGACCAATAATGCTGTGGTCAAGTGGAATTCCTTTTTGCGCCAACTTTTCGGCCACCAGGGCGTAGGAAGCATGGGGCCGGAGCTCTTTTGTTTTGGCATCATACATAACAAAGCCAAAAATATCGGGGAACAACTCAGCCCCAACGGTTTTGGTCACTTTTTCCAAAAATTTGTCAATATTGAGAGAAACGACCGTTTCCTGAGATACTTGATTCAAGATGGCTAGCTCTTTAGTCTGCCGCATTGTTTCATCATACAAACGCGCATTCTCAATCGCCACAGCCGCCTGGTTGGCAAAGGTAGCCACCATACGGCCGTCTTCATCAGAGTATTGACCAACCCTTGCCCCATCTAAACTTAAAATACCGTTGATTTCACCCTTCACCAGCAAAAAAGCGCCAATCCAGGCACGCGCCGTATCATCCTCGGAAAGATTGATCCAGGATGGTATCGTTCGTGTATCCGAGGCAACCGTCCATCCAGGTGAAATGGCGATCTGTTCAAAAACATGATTGGCTGGCAGCGTAAAATCACGAGAATCCAAAACCGACGTGTGAAAACCACGTGCCTTTACCAAGACAAACTGATTGTTTGCCTTATCTAGCCGAAAGAGAGATGCTGATTTGCAAGAAACAACCTGCTCCAACAGATCAAAAATATGATCATACACCTCTTCAAGCTGCAAACTTGTTGTTAGCAGAGCACCAACTTTCTGCAACGTTCTAGATAAATTAAGCTGGCGTCGCTCATTGGCAAATAATCTTGCATTTTCAATAGCAATCGCCGCCTGATTGGCAACACCTTGTAACAAAGCAATTTCCTCAGTAGAAAATTGCCGTGGCTCATACCAATGATGAATATGCAGCGTTCCCACCGGTTTGTTTTTTACTTTTAAAGGCACGCATAAAATTGCCCGTAACCCCTTTTCTCGCATTGAGGTGGTGAACATATTGGTAAATGGTATTTTTTTAAGATCGGATATGAGGACCGGCTCACTGCCCTCCAACGCCAACTGGCTCGTAAACGAGTTGCTGATTTCTAGCCGGTTTCCTTTAGGAAACAAAGCAAAGGCCTCATCTGCATACCAAGACAAGATGGTTTCCAGTTGCAAACCATCTTCAGTAATAAGAGAGATTGAACAGTTATGGACATCATTCAAATAGACCCGCAAAATTTCCATCACCCGTGTCAAAATTTCATCTCGATCCAGGCTGCTGGAAACAAACTCAGCAACATCCAGTAATATTTCTGCCTCACGTCGGCGACGCGCCTCCGCTTCAAACAACTGCGTCCGAACAATGGCCAGCGCAGTCTGCTGGGCCACAAATTCACTTAGCTCAATATCACTTTCTGTAAAATGACGTGAGGCCTGCGTATTAATGAGTTCAAGGCACCCGATGATTTCATCTTCACTTCTTATTGGTACAAAAAGAATGGCTTTGGCCTGATGCAATTGCAGGTGCGCTTGCGCCCAATCAGACAAGGTTGGGTCGTCGTAAACAGCCAGAACAGGCTTGTCTAGAGATTGCCACCAGCCAAGGCCCTCGATAAATTCGGCTAATCGATTTTCTTGGTAATATGCTGGCAAAAACGTGCCGGCATCTGGTTGGGGGAAATGCGTAAAATAGCTAACGATATTCCCATTTAAAATGGAAACGGCCGTTAACTCGAACACGTCACACAATTTTTCTGCTAACAAATCCAGCTTCTGTTCAAGTTCCACATTGCCAGAAAGCAGCGTCACAATCTCTAAAAAGAGGCTGGTATAGCCTCGGGTGCCGGTGTGATGATCGACGGCCGTTTTATACGCCGTCACATCCGTCATCGAGCCGCAAAGATAACGGTTCCCCTTATGAACCACCGTACAAATGCGATCTCGCAACCAAAGCAAATTTCCATTTTGGCCTATTACCCGGTATTCAATATGCTGCACCGTCCCGTTGTTCACCGCCTCATCAAATGCAGCCAATACCCGCTCCTGATCCCCCTCAAATAAATACGTTGGCCAAAAAGATTGCTTCAAACAAACATCTAGCGGTAAGCCCAACACCTTTTCAACATGGTCACTAAAGTACACAGGTTGATATGAATCTGGATCGGCAATCCAAAAGATAATTTCTGCCCTTTCGGCAAAATCTTGGACAAACGGGAAATCTGGTGTCCAGGGGACGAGAGAACTAGTAGAGTCAGAATTCATAATCACTTTTAACAAACAGCAATCTGGTTTGATTAGACCAAATAATTTGAAGTATCATACAGTGACTGTTCCGCCCGATCAATTTTGCCAATGCCAGGCCACCGACGAAACAGTTAAACTAAGAACATGCGCAAATAAAAACATTACCTTAGGATTCGATCGAACTTAAAAACAAGGATAAATTAAAATGCGCCATAACCGTTCCCCTTTTGCCCGTATCTTCGTCTCAATAACAACACTTATCATAAGCATACTGATTCTGTATAAATATAGCGAACAATGGCTTCGTTCCTTCTTGCTGTACCTATCAAACGCAGCCTGGGCACGCCAGTTTGCCACACAGTTCCCGCCCGCCTGGCAAGTAGCCAGCCGATTTATTGCCGGCGAAACCAGTCAAAGCGCCATTCAGGCCAGCCAGGAGATTAACAAATCAGGTCTATCTGCCACCCTCAACTTTCTTGGTGAAAGCGTTGATACAGAAGAAGATGCTGCGGCTGCCCGGGAAGCAATTATTCAACTCATGCAGCAAATTCATCAATATGGCGTCAATGCCCACATTTCCATCAAGCCAACGCAATTAGGATTGCACATCAGTCCAGAAACCATCCACAGCAATTTACAGCAAGTATTAACCGCCGCTGAAAAATATGATACACGCATCCAAATTGATATGGAAGATAGCAGTGTGACGGAAACAACCTTAGATCTATACCGCCGTCTCCGTGATGAAGATCAATTTGGGCAACGGGTGGGCATCGTTATTCAAGCGTATCTTTACCGCACCGAAGCGGATATTCAAGCACTCATTCAAGAAGGGGCCTGGGTCCGACTGTGCAAAGGGGCTTACAAAGAGCCAGCCACGACTGCCTTCCCAGCTAAATCAGACACCGATGCCAACTTCATGAATCTGGCCCAGCAAATGCTAAGCGACGAAGCCAGACAGCACGGTATGTTTCCCTGTTTTGCCACCCACGATGAAACCTTAATTCGGGCGATTATCCAGTTTGCTCGTCACAATCAGATTGATGCAAATGCTTTTGAATTTCAGATGCTGTATGGTATTCGTCGAGATTTGCAGCAGGAAATACATCAACAAGGGTACAGAGTGCGCATCTACATCCCGTATGGCACGGCCTGGTACCCTTACTTTATGCGGCGGCTGGCTGAACGTCCGGCAAATCTGTGGTTTTTCCTGGGTAATTTGCTGAAATAATTTTAGGCTCCAAACAAACGCTGCCATAATGGTGGCCCTAACAAAAGTAAGCCAATCAGGACTGCCCCCAAAGCGCCAACTAAAACGGCCGCAGCCGCCACATCTTTGGCTACCTTGGCCAATGGATGCACGTCAGGCATGCTCATATCCACCACAGCTTCAAGGGCTGTGTTCATAAATTCAGCCATCCACACCGCCATAAACGTCAAAATCAACACAGCCCAGTCGCGCAAGGGCAAACGCAGCCACAATCCAAGCGCCACTACTGCAAGCGTAATCACTGCATGAATCCAGGCGTTGTGCTGAGTACGCAGCACAAACCACCAACCATCAAATGCAAAATGGAAGCTTTTAAGGCGATTATAGATTTCTGAATGATTCTCTGGGGACAAGCTAAACCTCCGCATCCTCCGGCGGGCCTGAAATTTCTGCGCCCAGTTGGGCCAGAATGGAGGCCTGTGCCCACCACATGCGGTCTTTTTCTTCTGGCTCTTCATGGTCAAAGCCAAGCAAATGCAGCGTGCCATGTACGGTAAGCAGTTGCAGCTCAGCCTTCAGGCTGTGGCCACCTTGTTTGGCCTGGCGTTTAGCCATCGGCAGAGAGATGACAATGTCGCCCAGATAAGGCTCATCATCTTGCATGCCGGGCATTGTTTCCCCAGACTCAAAGCTGAGTACGTCAGTTGGCTGATTGAGGCCACGATACTCTTTATTAAGTGCCTGGAGCTGATCATCGTCGGTGAGCAGCAGGGTGACTTCTACCGGTGGCTTCATTTTTTCATGCCGCAGGGTGACGGTTACGGCCGTTCGCAGTGCGGCGGCAATGGAATGCACTACTTTTTCTTTTTGCTGTACATGAATGCGGTATGCTGCCACTACGTCATATCCTCACTTAGCGTCGATGGGACAACATCAGCCGGCAATCTTGGTTGGCTAACGGCCGTTTCCACCACTGCCTGCTCATCGGCCGATAACAACTCCTCATTGCCCGGATATTTTACCCGCACATGAAAACGACCCTTTAATGTTTTAATAAACGATTCTCGAATCAGGCGAATATCCCCCAACGTTAAACCCGATTCATCCAGCTGCCCTTCGGTCAAATCCTCATCAACCAGCGAATTAACCAACTTTTCAATCGCTTTTTCGCTGTTGGGCTGTAGGGCGCGTGAGGTCGATTCAATGACATCAGCTAGCATGACAACGGCCGTTTCGCGCGTTTGCGGACGTGGCCCAGGATAACGGAACTTCTCAGGATCCACCGTTTCATCTTCTGCCGCCTGCTCCTGTGCTTTAAATAAAAAGCCTTTCACCAGACGCGTCCCGTGATGTTCCGCAATAAATTGATGAATTCGGTACGGCAGCTTGTATCGTTTGGCCAACTCCAAACCATCGGGAACATGGCTCAAAATAATGCGGGCACTGGTTTGTGGGTCCAGCGCGTCATGCGGATTGACCCCTTCTTGATTTTCGCTAAAAAAGGGTGGTCGGTTCATCTTGCCAATGTCGTGGTAAAACGCCCCTACCCGAATCAAGGCACTGTTGGCCTTGATTTTCTCCGCCGCCTGCTCGGCTAAATTGGCCACCATAATGCTGTGATGATAGGTGCCTGGGGCCCGGCGCAGCAGCTCTTGCAACAGTGGGTGATCCAGCCGGGCCAATTCTTGCAATTGCAGCGTAGTTGTAATGCCAAACAAGCTGCCCAAAATGAAAAATCCAACCAGGGTCAGCGCGGCCGACAGCATCCCATTCACCACAGCATAGCCCATCAACTCCAGCATGTTGACCACGTCGATCATGTCCTGGTTCAGGCGGAAAATCAGAATAACGGCACAGTAGCCAATCGCCGCCGCCAAACCAGCCCGGAAAAAGGCATTGATTCGTTGCGCATCCTGTAAAGTAAGAATCGCTAAAAGCCCGCCAACGGCCGTATACGCCGCCAGTTCCAATGAATTGGGCGTCAAAAAGCCGATAAGCGCTGCCAGGATGATGGTTACAGTCAGGGAAAAGCGCACATCATAAATCACGCTCATGAGCATGGAAAAGGCAGCCATAGGGAAAATGTAGGTGAGGAAAACACCACCGGTAATCATCAGCTTGGCCATGGCCGCAAAAACCAAAATCAGGCTAGCCAACACGGTTAAGGAACGGCCGTTTTCGCGCACGCGTGGCCAGAAAAATTGATGCCAATACATCGTCACCAGCACCACAGACAGCAGCGAGGCCACAAAAAACGCGCCCACATCTCGCCAATCCAGCTGGCTTTGCAGCAAACCCAACTGGGTCAACTTCTCGATGTCCAGCGCCGTCACAATATCACCCTGGCGCACAATACGCTCATTGTTGGCAATGCTGACGGGGAACGAGGCACCCACATTCTCGGCGGCCGTTTCACGCAAAGCAGCCGTGGCTTCCGGGTCTAGAAAAACAGTAGGCACAATAAATTGTGGGGCCAGATTGGTGACCACGTTTTCCTGCTTGGGCGTCAATTCCAGGCTGGCCTCGCGCCGAGCCGTAATCTGGTAATCACGCACCTGGCTTTCCCGAATATCCTGGCGCATCAAATCCCCAACAATGCGGGATATTTCACGCTTGGCCACGTCATAATCAGAAGCAGACAGCTCCAGCAAATCTAACCCGACCTGCTCCTGAATAGTCAAACTATCAATCGCTTGCAAATAAGATAGCTGCGATTCTTTGGTGGCCAACGCATCTGCGCGAACCACATCGGTGAAGGAGAGGACGGCACTTACGAAATTTAGCTGATTACGGCCAATGTCGTTACCGTCCCGCGTGTACTGTTCCGGTACGGCCGCACGGGCATTTTCGCGAGCAGCCGTCAACAATACTTCACTTTCATATTTTATGGAGCGGGGAGCCAAGATATCTTCGCTGGCTGGTTCGCCCAGCGTTACCTGAACCTCGGTAGCCGTGACCAGGTTAAAACTAAAAATGATGGTAAGACCCAGGGTTACTGATGTGGCAAACACCCAAAGCAAAGAACCTTGGAGCCACTTTCGCCAGCGGGGTCGCTCGTCTGTTTGAGCTGTCATTTTGTAGGAAGTGTTACTGATTTTGCAGCAATTCGCGCACGACTTCGTTGACCAAACGGCCGTCTGCCTGTCCTTTCAATTTGGGCATTAGCTTCCCCATTACTTGCCCCATGCCTTTGGCGTCCGTAACGCCTAATTCTGCAATTGTTTCTGCCGCAATGGCTTTAATCTGCGCTCGGTCCATTTGTTGAGGCAGGTACGACTCAATAATCATCAACTCCGCCTCTTCATTGGCCATCATCTCAGGACGACCTGCTTTTTCATAATCGGCAATGCTCTCGCGCCGCTGCTTGGCTTGTTTGGTTAATACCGCCAGCACGCCTTCATCATCCAGGCTCGTTTGGCCATCAATTTCCTCTTGTTTAATCGCTGCCAAAAGCAAACCAATGGCATTTCGTTTTGCCGTATCGCCCGCGCGCATGGCCGCGATCCGATCTTTTTGCAATGTTTCTTTTACGCTCATTTGCTGACCCTATTCTAAATGCCTTAGACTATTATCTGTGTTGTGAGAACCCGCCTTCCCAATTAAGTATTTTTTGAATCGGCGGGATTTCTCCAAGGTAGCTGCATTAGGATTGTAGCATTGGCAGGGTGGGTGTCAACACAGTATAGAGGCTCAGGTTACCTTCTTTGCCATCGCTGCGGAACTGATCCACGATGGCAAACCCGGCAGCTGCGGCCAATTCGGCCGTTTCTGCGGCATCAATGTGGCAGGCATAACGCAAGGCAAAACCGCCCCGCCGCCAGGCCAGTAAATAATCGTTTGGCTCCACATCGGCCGCCGTCAGGCCAATTTCGGCCCAATCTTGCACCTTGCGCCGCTGGCGTGGGCTGTCCATAAATTGCCAGTTGGAGATGAGGAGACTGCCGTTTTCCCCCAAATGACCCTTAATTTCCTGCAACAAACGCACCCGGTTCGCCTTGCCCGGCAAATGGTGCATCACTGCCAAACAAGAGATGGCAGAGAAATGGCCCAACCCATCCAGGCAGCCCGGCTCCAGCAAGTTTCGCTGGTAAAAGGTGCCCTCGGCATTTTTAGCCGCATCGGCCAGCAGCTCCTCGCTAAAATCTACGCCCACAAAGTCGCCAATGCGGTTGTGGGATTGCAGAAATTCAGCGAAACGGCCGTTGCCACAGCCCACGTCCAAAAATCGCGGGCAGGGCTGGGGCAGATGGGGCAGCAAGCGGGCAAATCCTGGCTGCGGCGTCACCCGGCTGCCAGAAAAAGAATCCGCCTGCGCATCATAAAATTCTTGGTTCAAATTCAACAATCGTTGGACAACTTCTTCTCGCATCATTGAAAGACTTTTTTCACCGCAGAGGCGCAGAGCGCGCGGAGTTTTTCTTTGCAGTCATTTAATTCTCTGCGTCCTCTGCGCCTCTGCGGTTCTTTTTCTCTTGGCGGATGTGGCGGCGGTTGGTGACAAACCAGGCACGGCCGTTTTGCGTCCGTACCCAAACCGCTGGCGATTGATGCGCCACCACGACCCCACTCAGCCAGACTTGTTCGCCCAGCCAAATTTGTACGGCCGTACCCACCGCATACATCTCCGTCAATCGCTCCGCCACTTCGCACTTTTCACTTATGACTGGGCGAGGCAGGTGGAGATGTGTCGTTTTGTTGAGCAAATGATCTATCCACCTGTCTCGCCCCTACTTTTCACTGCCCAAATCGGCCAATCGCGCCAACCGCTCCGGCTCCAAAGCCGCCAGCCAATCCATCTGAGACAATTCCTCATGCGCCTGGGCAAAATACGGCCGTGCCTCTGCCCCCTGCCCTAGGGCTAACAAACATTCGCCGATTTCCTCATTAACAAAGCCGTCCGTCTGGCCGACATCCTTGTATTCGGCCAGGAGCGCCTGCTGCAACGTCAGCGCCTCATTCAGGCGATGGAGCGAGCGGTACGCGCGCCCAATACACCATTTGGCTATGCGTATCGTCTCTGGCTGGTCGGGATGATTGGCCTCACGCCAGGCTAGCGCCTTCTCAAAAAGAGACAACGCCTGTTTGTATTCACCCATGTCATGGTAAGTCCAGCCCAGATTGTTGTAGAGGGAGCCGCGCCAACCAGCCGCCCGCACATCGGGTGTGGCTTCGGCGAGGGCCAGGGCTTTTTCGTTCCATTTTATCTGCTCGGCAGCGTCCGGTTCGGCAATGGCAACCATGTGCGCCGCATCGATGGTATAGAAGTCGGCCTGGGGCGAAACGGCCGTTCCCAACGCAAATGCCTCCTGGAACAAAGGCAAGGCCCGCTCTGGCTCGCTCGCCGAATTAAAGGATCGCCCTCGCTCCAACAAACAGCACATCCTCGGCACGACCATCCCATCAGTCAGCAGTGCCTCCGCTTCGTCCAGTAACTGCTGAGCCTCGGTAAATTGGCGGCGCAAACTGTGGGTACGGGCCAGCTGGCTCAGCAGCTCGGCGTGGTAAGCCCGATTGTCACTCGCTTCCACCATTGGCAAAAGCGCCTCAAAACGAACGGCCGTTCCCGCCGGATCGTTATAATTCCACAACGTGTGCAACTCAGGAAATTCACTCATCGTTACCTCTCTTGTTGGGGCCGTGACAGGCTCATTGAAAGACAAACCGCAGAGACGCAAAGAACGCGGAGGTATGAATAACTAAAGAGAAAAACTCTGCGATCTCTGCGTCTCTGCGGTGAAATTCTCTTTAAAAGCCAAAACGGCGCAAGACTGTATCCACCATGCCCACATAGCTGCCGCCAAAATGACAAACGTGGCTCAGCAGTGGATACAAACTGTAGAGATGTCGCCGCTCCTCATAAAAACCAGGCGGCAACGGCCGTATCTCCTCATACCGCTTAAAAAACGGCGTGCCAAACGAGTTGAACAGGGCAATGTAGGCCAGCTCCATCTCATCAATGCCAAAATAAAGCGCCGGGTCCAGGAAGCCGGTGATGCGGCCATTTTCGGCCAGCACGTTGCTGGTCCAAATGTCGCCATGAATGAGCGACGGCCGTTCCGGTTCCGCCAGCCACCGATCCAGCTGACCGCACAATTTCTCCAGACGGGGCACAAACGATTGGGGCAGTCGGCCCAGCCGCAGCCCTTCACGCATGAGATGAAAAATGCGCTGTTCGCGGAAAAAGTCTAGCCAACTTTCCGTCGCGGGATTTGGCTGCGTAAACGCGCCAATGAGGGTCATGAAGGGAAAACCAAAGGAGGGTGCCGTCACGGCATGAAGTGCCGCCAGATGTTCAGCGGCATCCGCTTCGGCCTGGGGCGAAAAGCGGCTCTGCCCTGGCAGCCATTCCATCATGAGCAAATGCGGTTGAACATAAATAACATCAGGTACGGGCAGTTGGGTTTGCTCCGCCAGATAGCGCAGCATAGCCCCTTCGATGTCTAGCTGTGGCGTTGGCCCATCATCAAATTTCACCACCAGCAGGGTGCCATCGGCCAGCTTAACGCGGTACACCTGCCCAATTTGCCCGCCGGAGAGCGGAGTTAGCTCCTGAAGTTGGGCAGAAACGGCCGTCTCCACCGCAGTGCGCACATCCATGATTACGGCCGTCGCACAACCAAATTATCAAAGGCCACCTGGGCCGCTGGCTGCACAAACGTGCCTGCGTCCAGCGCGATGGTGCCGCTGCTGTAGGCCGTGTCGGTAAACTGATAAAGTGGCTCATCGTTAACGTACAAAGAAATGGTTTGCCCCAACGCCTCGACGCGCAGCCGGTTCACGCTGCCTAGCCCTTGTTTTATGGCCGTCGATTCCGTCCAGCGATCCACAAAACGGGTCCAGCCCTGCTCACCATCACGCCGCTCTACCATGTACAGGCCGTCGCCAGTAATTTCAAAGCGATAAAAGCGCGTCGTATCCTGCATGCGGAACAGCACCCCGTAGCTGCTGCCCAAATCCCCTTCCAGCAGCCGGGCATCTACTTCCAAAATAAAGTTGTCAAAAGTAATATCGGGCAAGGTGGAAAATTGTAGAATGTTGTTGTCAGTCAAATCAATCACAAGCTGTTCGTTAATCAAAGAGGTTTTTCCTGCATTATCCCCCTCAATCACCCAGTTGCCCGTATCCCCCGGCACAAACCCGTCAGCATAGATCACATCTGCCCCGGATGCCCCCGGCACGCCTGTGGCATTGGCACAGGCCACCAAACTCAGTAAGCCAACGATTAAAACCACCTTTCGCCAATCCACACGCATACCGTTCACTGATTACCCATTACCAAACACAGTTATTAAGGGGCCAAAACCAGCAGATCGTCAAATTGGACAACGGCCGTTCCCGGTTCCAACGTACTCACGCCCAAACCCACATCACCACCGGCAAACGAATCATCTGTTACCGTTACCAGCGGCAGCCCATTCACCGATAGGCTTAATTCATTGCCAATGCAGCTCACTCGCAGCAAATTGGTGGCCACCCCTTGATTGATCAAATCCGAAAAAACATATTCCTGGTTGGGCGTCAGATACGTAATCTGCTGCTCACCCGTCTGGTATTTGCCGATGGCGTAATAGCCATCGCCACTGATCAGGAAAATGTAAAAATTGTTCTCGTCCTGATAACGGCAAAGCACACCGTAGGCATTGTTGTTTGGCCCACTGGTTTGGCGCGCCTGCACCGTCACAATCACATCGCTAAAGTCACGCCCGGCATTGGTCCACCAAATCTGGCCCGTCTGGCTGGTGCTGATACTTAAATTGCCGTCGGCAATCTCCACCACGGCCCCACCCTGATTGTATTGCCGCCAGCCACAACTTTGCTCGCCACTAAAATCGTCTCGCAGCAAGGCACCATTGTCATCACAGGGATCGGTCGTTGGCCCACTAACAATCGAACAGGCAGCCAAAGCAGTTGTGATGCAAAGCAACAACAGCAATTTTATGATCCATTTTCCCATGCTCATTCTCCAATGGCTCAATCGTGTTTCTCAGCCTCATCCAATTTTTTATTGAGTCGTTCCAAATCGTCTACAATATCTTTCTGCTGGCGAGAGGTATACAAATAAAAGCCATAGGCACCCAACCACAATATTGTAATAAACACAATGACAAGCGTTAAATTTTCGAACATATTCTCCTCGGATTCCTACAATTTTGTGCCAAAGTGTACCTAAAAACAGGCGAACCGGCACACTGGATACGGCCGTTTCCCACCTACAATCGACTATCCCACAAAGGTTCCGCTACCCCGCGCCGCTTATTTTCGTAACGCGCCATCACAAACAAGGCATCAGACAGACGATTCAGGTAAGGGATGACAAACTCGCCCACGGCTTCCTCCCGTGAAAGCGTGATCACCAGGCGCTCCGCCCGTCGGCAAACCGTGCGGGCCACATGCAGCTGGGCCGCCCCTACCGTGCCCCCCGGCAAAATGAAATTTTCTAGCGAGCCAGTAACGGCCGTCATTTCATCGATCAAAGCTTCAAGCCGACTCACATGCCGCGCTTCAATCTGAGGAATCTGGTAGGTCTCCTTATCTTCCTCTAGGAAGCACAAATCAGAACCCAAATGAAACAGTTCATTCTGAATCGTTGGCAGCGTTTCTGCCAGGCGGGCCACCAGCCCGTGGGCCAGCGCCACACCCAACACCGAATTCAACTCGTCCACCGTGCCATACGCCGACACCCGCAAGGATTCCTTCGGCACGCGCGTGCGGCTCCCCAGGGACGTTGTGCCGTCATCGCCGCTGCGTGTGTAAATTTTGGTCAATCGTGGCATGCATCGTCTCCAAACTCATACTTCCCCGGAAACTGTTTGATTCGGGTTTGGCCTCGCTGAAAGTTTCCGGGGAAATGAAAAGGCATCTATTGTTCGATTCCCACTCGCTTGGGCAGCAACCATACACCGGGCAAGGTCAAAAAAGCGGCGATGGAGCCCACCACAAAAGCCAGCGTCAGGCCATATGCATCAGCCAACGCGCCAATGGCCCAAATACCCAGGCCGCGCACCAAAAAGTTCAGCCCAATATAAATCCCGTTGGCCAGGGCACGATGATCAGGAAACGAATCCTGCACCACGGCCAACAGCACCGGCGTCGGTGAAATAGCGGTCAAGCCTAAAGCCAGCAGCAACGGAATGGCTAACCAACTGGGACCATAGACAAAGAGCAGCGCCAGCAGCGGCGAGACAAACAGCAGCAAGCCCAACACCCGCTTGCGCCCGAAACGGTCGCTGGCTGTGCCAGAAAGCAGCGCTCCCGCGACACCCGCTCCTTCTAAAATGGAAAGGGCGGCTGCGGCCAGCCATAAACTCACTTCCACTTCATCCTGCATGTAAAGCGGCAAATAGGTGGTCAGCGAAACAATCATGCCCGTACGGGCCAGCATGATCCAGCCCAAAATCGGAAACACACGCCGAATCTGAGGCCAGGCATCGGCTAGGCCAGCCGGTTTTGTATCGGTTCGGGCAGAGACATCATGCAGCCGGTAGTAGAGAACGGCCGTAACCGCCCACCCCACAAACATCAGCCGCCACATTCCCTCTAAACCAAACCAACCCACACCGGCCACGGCCACAATCGGCCCCAGGGTGCGCCCCAATTCGCCGCTGGCCATGAAGATGCTCATCCCCGTGCCCACGCGCTTGCCTGCCAACCGCCCAATCATCGCCGGAGCCGGGGCATGGAAGGCGGCAATGCTAATGCCTCCGGCCAGCAGCAGCATGGCGACCACAAAATAATTATTCACAATGCCCAAACTGCTGAGCAGCGTGGCCGTGATCGCCGGAGCCAAAATGACAAAGTAGCGCAGGCTTACCCGGTCGGCCAAATAGCCAATGAGCGGATTCAGCAAACTGGGCAGCTGGGTAAAGATAGCCAGACTACCGGTAAGCATATAGTTCGTGGCCAACCGCTCTTGCAGCAGCGGCAGCAAAGGAGCCACGAAGGCGCTGTAAGTATCGTGCACAAAATGGCCGCCAGCAATGGTGAAAATCTGCCCGGTGTTAAATTCTTTTTCGGCCGTTTCTTCAGCGGAGATAATCGGGTCAGTTTGCGATGTTGTTGAGTTCAATTAGATACTCGCTTTTGTCTCTTATCTGAGTCCAGTTCTTCCTAAATTTTTTTGTGGAACAAGTCTATTGCAATGAGACAGTTACTTACATGAGCAATCCCCACCACGCACAGGTGATGGCAGGGTTCAATAATATCATTAAATTTTATGGTGGGAATTTAATGATGCGAATGCAAATCCGCATTTCAAGTTTAGTTTAGGACGGGTTCTGGCACAAACTTTGGCTCCACGTCATGACAAGCCACAAAATGTCCCTCTTTTATCTCGCGCTAGACTGGTTCATATTGGGCACAATGTAGTTGGGCAATAGGGCAGTGCGTGTGGAAGCGGCAGCCAGATAGAACAGTTCAATTTAAGAAGCAAAACAAGGAATTCAGTTTTTGTACGCTTGGTGGGGTTTGTAAATTGTTACTTGGGCAGAAAAATATGAAGACTTGAGACAAAATAACCATCATTCTATGGAATACCGAACCCATATTTAGCCCCAAATTTTTAATGCCGTTTTGCATCGCCTTTTTCTGTGACTTACTTAACGAAAACGACTATGGATGAGTCAAGCCTTCATCTAATAAAAGATTGAACTTCCCCCCATACAGCCTGTTAAAAGGTTAGTGATAAACAGGCTGTACTTCATTTTGTTTTCAATGGGGCTTTGGAACGGCCTTGGGCAATTTAAGCTGGCATTGTATAATTTGTTACCTAATTTTCAGGAGAGAAAATTTACTTATGGAATTTCTACGTCGTTTGATTTCACCCCGTTATTCAGTTATTTTGGCCAGCGCCATGCTGTTTTTGCTGCCAACGGCCGTATTTGCCCAAGAACAAGATAGCTCTGGTGTGGCTGTTACCCTATCACTTATTGGCCTTATCCTCCTCATCATCATGGTTGTGGCCGTGATTGGTGCAGTTGGCCTGGGCATTATTGGGATTGGTTACCAAAGCACCCAAGGGGATGAGGATTAATCACCCTGCTGGTACCCAAAAACTTATCGTCTTTTTGTAAGCGCCGGACATATTCCGGCGTTTTTCCATTTTCCCAGAAATGCTTTTTACTCAATCTTTATTTCGGGAAAATCAACTGGAGCACGAAATGAACCGTGAGCAGTTACGCGAAGAAATTCACGCGCTGTACCGGGCCGAACACGAGGCTTTAGGCAAAGATGGCACGCTGCGGCTGCTGGAAGAAGCGCGCCAGTGGAATTTATCCAGCACGCTGGCGGCGGGCGGCGTGGTGGTGTTTCCTCATGCCGGCGTGGCCGAATGTGGCCAGCAAATTGCAGCAGCCGTGCATGCCTGCCTGGACAGCGGCACAGACAAAGTGGTGGTTATCAGCGTGCTGCACGCCTTCACCGATGAGATGGAAGCGGCACGTGTGGCCGTGGCCAACGGCGACAATCCAGCCAATTGGCCATTTTGGGGGATACAGGGAGATGGCTTAAACGGCCGTACCGAATACCAACACGATCACGCTCTCATCAGCTTTCGCCATTTTTGGGCTGCTGAAACCAAACGGCGCGGCATTCAAGGACCAAAAGTGATTGAGCGATACCCGTATCTGGCCGGAGGAAAGCCAGGCGAATTACCCGGCATCGACGAACTGGCGCGGGAAGTGGAAGACGCTGTCATCGTCTCCACGGCCGATCCGTTTCACCACGGCATCGGCTACGGCGATCCGCCTGAGAAGGCATATTTTCCGTTGGAAGGTGGTCTGGATGTGGCGCGCCAAACGCTGGAAGAAGGTATTAAGCTACTAGAAGCGGGCGATTATTGGGGCTACAATCAACACTGCGTCACCGCCAAAAGCGATGCGCGGGATGCCGGACAGGTGTTTCGTTATTTACGTGGGCCGATGAACGGCCGTATCCGCGACCTCACCTACTCCGATGCCACCCAACTGTACAACGCCCCACCCCCCACCTGGGTAGCCGCAGCGCTTTTTGAGTGGCAGGTGGTCAGCGATCAATAAATCAACGGCTGGAAGTACTGTTTACCAAATAGTGAACACCGACTACCGAATGCCGTTTTTCATCTGCTCAAATTCAGACTCTAACTGCTGCCGGGTTTTAACGCGTGCTTGCTGCGCTTCTTGCTTGGCCGTTTCCCAGCGCTCCATTGCCTGATCGCGCAAATCATTCCCGGAAGCGGGCGTGAGCAGCAGCGCCGTCACCCCACCAACCAAGGCCCCACACATTGCCCCGGCCATAAAGCTAAATAATTTGTTCATTGCTACGCTCCTTCATTTTCCGTTATCGGTAATCGGTTAACCGTATTCGGTGACGAACAAATCCATTAAACTGATTACCAATCACCGTTTACGGCTCACCAGTAATTATACTGTACCAGCGAGACATCTGCCCATCACACGTATCATTGTTATAATGCTGACCATGTCTGAATATATTGAAATCGAAACCGAGTTTAGTGATGACGACGGCACGTTGATTGTCTATACGAATTTGCGGTTGAATGACGGGGAGATAGAACAGTACCATTCTAGTGAAGAACTTGAAGAAGGCTCTCCTGTAGCTCAGGCATTGGCCGTCATCGAGGGGATTCACTTCCTGCAAATTGAGCACAGCGATCTCACCGTAAAGCGCAACCCAGATGTTCCCTGGCACATCATCATCAGCGATATTTCTGCGGCGCTGAAGGATTTCTTCCTCTAACAAAGTCTACTTATTGACCCAATTATCTTCCTTATGGCTTCTACCCCACGTCGCACCCCGTCTCCCGCAACCGTTCTCCTTGTTGTCGCTTTTGGCGTCTTTGTTGCCGCCGATGACCTCACCGTCGTTTCTACAATGCTGCGCCAGATCATCTTCGATTTGGAAATCCCTCTGCCAGACGGGCTAAATCAGGCAGCCTGGATTGTCAACGCTTACCTGATCGCCTATGTTGTCGTAATGCCCTTTATCGGCCGCCTCAGCGATATTTTGGGGAGACGGGCCGTGTATGTTGGCTCGCTCATCTTGTTTTTAGTTGGGTCCATCTGGGTGCCGCTTGCACCTGACCTGAACAGCTTCATCGTGGGGCGTGTGTTAACTGCGCTGGGCGGCGGCGCGATGGTGCCAGTGGCGATGGCGGTCATTGGCGATGTGTATCCACGCGAAAAGCGCGCTTCTGCGCTGGGAGCATTGGGGGCCATTGACACAGCGGGCTGGGTGTGGGGACCACTTTACGGGGCGCTGCTGATTCGCTTTTTGAGCTGGCAGTGGCAATTTTATCTCAACATCCCGCTAAGCTTGATCGGCATTGCCGCTGCCTGGTGGGCACTGCGCGATTTGCCGGAGCCTAAAACACGGGAACGGATCGATTGGCTGGGGACGGCCGTTCTCACCATTTCTCTCATCAGCCTCAACATCGCTCTACTCAGCAGCGGCGACGTGCAGGCTGCCGGTGGCTTCGCCCAGCTGCAAACCGACAGTTCCCCCACCAACACTGGCTTACTCTATGCAATTGTGGCCATCTCTTTCATAATTTTTCTTGGCATTGAATATTATCTCGGCCAACGTGCTCAGCACCCTGCTTCTGTCACCCCTTCACCCTCGCACCCCTTCACCTTATCACTCCCACCGCCGCTCATCGACCTCAGCCTTTTCCGGCGGCGCAATTTCTCACCCGCCATCCTCATCAACTTTCTGGTTGGCAGTATTTTGATTATTGCCATGGTGAACGTACCGCTGCTGATTAACATACTGGAATTCGACGTGGAAACGGCCGCTCTCACCAGCGGTTACTTACTCAGCGGCATGACGGGGGCGATGGCCATCATGGCCTGGATTGGCGGGCAGTTGACCGAACGCCTGAGTTATCGACCGGTAACGGCCGTTGGCCTGCTTTTTTCCGCCGTCGGCATGGGGCTGATGGGCTGGCTCTGGCTGGTAGATACGCCCTACCTGAATATGGCGGGGCACCTGGTGGTGTTGGGAATTGGTTTTGGCTTGGTGATTGCCCCGATTGGAACGGCCGTTATCAACGCCGCCCCCGAAGATCAGCGAGGCATCGCCTCCAGCCTGGTGATTGTGCTGCGGCTCATGGGGATGAGCGTGGGACTGTCTGGCCTCACGGCGTGGGGGCTGTACCGCTTCGAGATTTTGCGCAAGCTCATCGACCTGCCAGACCTGCCGCTGAGTGATCCCACCTACCAGCAAGCCCTGGCTGATGGCCTCACCAACGTCACCGTCTCCGTCCTCACCGAAACCTTTCTCATCTCAGCGGGCATCGCGCTGCTGGCGCTGTTGGTTGCCTTCTGGCTAAAAAGAGATTAGACAAATGTGATAATTTCTCCAGAATCTGCCTTCCCTTGAGTAAACTCGGCAAAAAGTTTTCAAGAAAATTACAGACAATCTCACAGGGAATCCTATGTCAAAACGTCTAAAACTATTTGCCTTATTTATCATTGGTGGGCTGCTCCTCTTTTTTGTGCTGCGCTGGCTGGTGGAACAAGCCAGTCCACTGCCAGATAACTTAGGGGTAGAAAACGGCCGTCTCGCCCCCTGCCCCAATAGCCCCAACTGTGTTTCTACCCAGGCCAGCGACGAAGAACATGGCATCGCCCCCATTGCTTATAACGGAGAAACGGCCGTCGCCCAGGCCACCATCCTGGCTATCCTGCAAGCAGACCCCCAATTTTCAATCGTCAGCAACACGCCCACCTACATCCACGCCGAAGCCCGTACGGCCGTCTGGCAATTCATCGACGATGTGGAATTCTTCTTCGACGAAGCAGATAGCCTCATTCACTTTCGGTCGGCTTCTCGATTGGGATATGGCGATGGCGGGATTAACCGGCGACGTATGGAAGAAATTCGCACAGAATTTCAGACCGCCCCGTGATGCAGGGCAAATAAGCATGGGCTGCCGACTGTTTAGCCAAATTCCTGCTTGCGGTGGCGCATCAGCACCGATTGCACAATGCCGATGCCGATAAAGAGGGTGGTGAGTGAACTACCACCGTAGCTCACAAAAGGAAGGGTTAGCCCGGTGACGGGCACCAAGCGCACGTTCATGCCGATGTTTACGGCCGTTTGAAAAAAGATCACCGTGGCAATGCCCACACAGGCAAACTTACCAGCCGGATCAGGCGTCAAGGTAGCCACACGCATAATGCGCCACAAAATAAAGCCCATCAAGCCCATCACTACGAGAGAGCCAAACAGCAAGCCCATCTCCTCCGTAACCACCGAAAAAATAAAGTCCGTGTGCTGCACACGCAAGAAACCAAGCTGGCTTTGGGTCCCGTTTAAATACCCTTTGCCCCACCAGCCACCGGAACCAATGCTAATTTGCGCCTGCTCAATATTGAATACATCATCCGGATCCGCATCTTCGGGATTCGCAAACGTCGTGATACGCTCCTGCTGATAATCCGCCAAAAAGGGAAAAACGGCCGCAATCGTACCAATGCCCAACACCGCCAAAATGGCGAAGTGAGACAGCGGCAGCCCCGACAGCCAAATCATGACAAACCAGACGGAAATGTACAACACCGACATCCCCAAATCCGGCTCGACAAAAATGAGAGCAATCGGCACACCGACGTAGATTAAGGAAGCAATGGTGTTAGAAAATCGATTGATGCGATGACTGCGGTTGGCCAAAAATTGACCAAAGGTAATGGGCAAAAAAATACGGCCGAATTCCGAAGGCTGTATCCGAATCCCAAAACCCGGAATCTCGATCCAGCGACGCGTTTCATTCCCCAACGCCCCGGCAACCAACACGAGAATCAATGCCAGGATCAAACCGGCATAAATATACCAGTGAGAAGAGGTTAGGATACGATAATCAATCGAAGCCACGACAAGCATGATCACCACGCCAATTACGGCCCATTGCACCTGAACTCGCGCAAGACCCTCTAAATCTGGAGCACCCGTTACGGCACTGCGAATCATCAAGATGCCGTAAGCTGTCAGCAGCAGCACCGCAGCTACCAGCCAAATATCAAAATAACGCCACACGGACGTCCGACCAAGATTCGCACTTCCGACCATAGCCAACTATTGTAAAACGCAAACCGCCCGGTGGCGACACCAGGCGGCATTTTTACACAAACTATTCAGATTTACAGGTGCAACGCACTTGCACCAGAACTATTTGAATCAAAAACGGCTTGTAAAAGTGCGACGCACCTACTGAACCGTTGCCCGACGACGGCCGTTTGGCTGCAATAGCGGAATCTCAGCCACCAACCGGCTTTCCTGCGACGTATTATCTAAATTGACCACCACCGTGTCCGGGTTAATCTCCAGCCGCTTGGCAATCACTTCAATGATATCATCCTTAATTTGCTCCAGCAGGCCCGGCGACACATCCGCCCGGTCGTGAATCAGCACCATTTGCAGCCGCTGCTTGGCAGTGGTTCCACTTTTTTCCTGTTTTCCTAGTAATCGCTCGAACCAATTCATTGCCGACTCCTTGATTAGCTCTTGCTAAACCAGTTATTTAGACGGTTCAACAAGCCTGATTTCGCCGTCAGGTCAATAAATGGAACCGTCTCACCTTGTAAACGTTGGGCAACATTGCGGAATGCCTGGCTGGCACTTGAGCCATTGGCACCACTCATCGCCACAGGCGTTCCCCGGTTCGATGAAATCAAAATGGATTCATCTTCAGGAATCACCCCAATTAGCTCGACGGCCAAAATATCCAACACATCGTCAATGGAAAGCATATCGCCGCGCGCCACCATGTCTGGCTTTAGCCGGTTGAGAATAAGCCGTCCCGGCCCTTTCTCCTCCGATTCCAGCAACCCAATAATGCGATCGGCATCACGCACGGCCGAAACCTCCGGGTTGGTCACAATGAGCACTTCATCAGACGGCGCGATGGCGTTGCGGAAACCCCGTTCAATGCCCGCCGGAGAATCAATAATGATGTAATCCATCTCCTGGCGCAGCTCATCACAAACCAAAATCATATCTGAGGGGCTGACGGCCATTTTGTCACGGGTTTGAGCCGCTGGGATGAGGTACAAATCAGGCTGACGCTTGTCTTTAATCATTGCCTGGCGTAAGCGGCAGCGGCCTTCAATCACATCCACCAAATCGTAGACGATGCGATTTTCCAGACCCATCACCACATCTAGGTTACGCAGACCAATGTCGGCATCGATGGCCACCACCTTTTTGCCCAGCATGGCCAGGGCCGAGGCAATATTGGCCGTGATGGTCGTTTTGCCCACGCCCCCTTTGCCCGAAGTGATTGTTATTACTTTTCCACTCATGATGTTGTCTCCTACAAGACAGAGATTGGAGATTAGAGACTGGAGATTGGATACTGGGCTAATCTCTAATCTCCAGTCTCCAATCTCTGTTTTTTATCTTTGCCACATTTCCGCTACAATTTGCCCGTTGCGAATAGCAGCCTGTTCGGGAATCGCTCTGCCCCGTTTTTCATCGGGGGAGATGGCGATCTGGTCGGCAATGCGCAGCTGAGTGGGAGTGAGTTCCAGGGCACAGATAACGGCCGTTTCATCTCCCAACGCCCCAGCATGTACCAACCCGCGCAACCGCCCCCACACAATCACGTCACCTCCGGCCACAATTTCTGCGCCAGGGTTCACATCACCAATAATGACCACATGCCCCTCATGGTAAACGGAGCGGCCAGAGCGCAATGTTTCTTTCAGGATAAGGCCACCTTGGGGCTTTTCGGCGGGTACGGCCGTTGCCGGTTCAGGTACCTGGGTCAACAAATTCCCGTTCAAATCGGTCTGGCTGCCTGATAGTCGCGTGGCCAGCGCCAAATCCCGTGCGGCCTCACGTGCCGCCGTTTCTTCCGCCAAAACCGCCCACAATTCCAGCTGATTTTGTTCAAACAATGTTTGCAGATCGCGTAAATCTTCTTTGTTTAGCTTGCGGTAGCCTACTTGCAATGCCACCCGGCTGCCCTGCAAAAACGCCTGTTTTTGCGTCAGCTCGGCCCGCAGCAGCGCCAGCAAATCAGCAAAAGAGCCGCGATCAGGCACCGTCATCAATAGCCCTTCACGAATACCTTTAATGCTAATTTGGGATGCGACCTGTTCCATTGCTTGCCTTTACAATCAGATTTTGGGAGCATTTGCGTCTGTACCGGACGGAATGCGGGATAGTACAACAATACAGCCTGTTGCAATAATACAACAATACCAGGCGAATTGCAAGCCCCAAAACAGAATCTATATGCGAAGAACTACCTGAATGCGTAAATCTATTGGGTATAGGTTGGGGGAAACGGCCGTTCTTTTAGGATGCGTGAAACGTGATGCGTGTGATGCTAATCACGTTTTATGTAACATTAGAGTAGTTCCTAATTAAAGAGATAAGGCGTTTGGGACACAGATTCACGCAGATAAACGCAGATTTCTGGTTTTTATCTGTGAAAATCTGTGTTTATCTGCGTCCCATCTCTGCCTAAATTTTATTGAGGAACAAGTCAACTATCTAAACCGCGCCAAATCCGCCTCTACCATCAGCTGCATGAGTTCCTCAAACGAGGTGCGCGGCCGCCAGCCCAGTTCCTTTTGAGCCAGCGAATAATCCCCTTGCAGCACCGTAATCTCGGTGGGGCGCAGCAGCGCCTCATCGCTCACGACATGCGCCTGCCAGTCCAACCCGGCGTGAGCAAACGCGATGCGGCAAGCATCGGCCACAGAATGCGAGCTGTTGCTGCCAATAACGTAATCTTTGGGCGCATCATTTTGCAGCATTAGCCACATCGCTTCTACATACTCTTTGGCATAGCCCCAGTCGCGGCGCGCTTCCAAAAAGCCGAGCTTTAACTTGCCGTCTGGGGTGACTAACGGCCGTCCCAACTCATCTAGCGGCGGATGGCCAACCTTGTTTTTGATGCAGGCCACAGCGACCGTAATTTTGCGCGTGACAAAATGCAGGCTGCGGCGGGGGCTTTCATGGTTGAACAAAATGCCGCCACAGGCAAAAAGGCCGTAGCTCTCCCGATAGCAGCGGGTCATCATGTGGGCATAGGCCTTGGCAATGCCGTATGGATTGTTGGCGTCAATAGGCGTGGCCTCGGTGGCGGCGGTAGATTGTACATTGCCATAAATTTCCCGGCTGGTGGCCTGGTAAACGCGAGCCTGCGGGGCAAAATGGCGCACCGCTTCCATGACCCGCACCACACCCAGCCCGGTCACTTCCCCTGTGTAAATAGGATGCGTCCAACTGTCGGCTGGGACCGATTGGGCCGCAATGTTGTACACTTCGTCCGGCTGATATTCGCGCAGCAGCCGGGCAATGCTTTCCCCATCGATCAAATCGGCCGCTTCAATGATAATTTTGCCGATGAGGTGCTGGATGTTGGGTTTGTCATAGGTGGTGTTGCGCCGGATCGTGCCCACAACACGGTAGCCTTTCTCTAGCAGCAGGTCAGCCAAATACGAGCCATCCTGTGAAGTTACGCCAATGATGAGCGCGGTTTTTGTCATTTTGCTCTCCTTTGTTCCAGTTTCAGTTTAAAATTGCGGCTTGATGGTAACCAAGTTGGCGGATTTAATTATACGGCCGTCCCACGCTCCCTAAACTATTCATCATCCAAGCAAGGTTCTGTAAGATTATGTCAATTAAAATAATGGAAACATTGCAAGAAATCGTACCAGAGTTGATGGAAACGGCCGTTATCCCCGGCGTCTCCCTGGCCATCGTGCAAAACGGCGACATCTGGCAGGGGCACTGGGGCGTCACCAACGCCACCACCCGGCAGCCAGTGATAGCCGAAACTTGGTTCCAGGCAGCCTCTTTGAGCAAGCCGGTGTTTGCCTACGCCACTTTGCAGCTGGCGCTGGCAGGCCAGCTAGATTTGGATCAACCGCTCATCACCTACCTTTCCCCGGTACAGCAAAGCAGTGACCTACTCTTTGACCACATCGTCAACGATGAACGCGTGCAGCAAATGACCGCCCGGCACGTGCTGTGCCACACGACAGGCTTCCCTAACTGGGCAGCACAAGGAGAACCACTAAAGGCCAGCTTCAAGCCGGGTACGCAATTTTCTTACTCTGGCGAAGGGTACCAATTTTTACAGCGCGTCGTGGAGCAAATTGTGGGCCAACCAGCGCACGACTGGATTCGCGCCACGCTCTTCACGCCGCTGGGCATGGCAGAGGCCAGCTTTACCGGCCTAAAAACGAACGAGCAGATCGCCTTTGGCCACGACAAAGCGGGCCAGCCGGTTGATTTTTGGGAAATAGATCAGATGGGTGCGGCTTTCAGCCTGCACTGTTCGGCGGCGGCATTTGCCCAATTTTTGTTGGCCGCAATACGGCCGTCTCCTATCACTGATCTCATGCTCACCCCACAAATTCAGGTCAATGACTCCTCTTCATACGACGATGATTGGCCCAATCTGGAGGCACCTACGAACCCACGGGTGGGCTGGGGACTGGGCTTTGGGCTGCAAACGGGGGCAAACGGCCGTTTCTTCTGGCATTGGGGCGACAACGGCACCTTCAAAGCGTGTACCATGGGGCAAGTTGCGTCGGGAACAGCCGTTGCCGTCTTCACCAACAGCCAAAATGGAGGCGAACTCTGGCAGCCCATCCTGGAAACCACTTTCGGCACCACCGACTGGCCTGCTTTGGATTGGTTGAACCGCTAAATTTGCATTGGCAAAACGGCCGTCTAACGGTATTGTTCTGGCAAAATTCACACGGAACAGGAGCATATTTCATGATCGTCGTCGCCAGCAGCAACGGCCGTATCGGCATCGAAGCAGCTACACAAATTTTACGCCAGGGCGGAACGGCCGTAGACGCCGTGGAAGCCGGGATTCGCCTGGTTGAAGATAATCCAGAAGATCACACCGTGGGCTTTAACGGCTACCCCAACATTTTGGGCGAGGTTGAACTGGATGCCAGCATCATGAACGGCCGTACCCTGGAAAGTGGCGCAGTGGGTGCCATGATCGGCTACCGCCCCGCCATTACCGTCGCTCGCCAGGTAATGGAAAAGCTGCCCCATGTCTTGCTTGTTGGCGACGGGGCCAATCGCTTTGCCGCCGAGATGGACCATTTGCGGCAAGACGAGATGCTGCTGCCAGAAACGCGCGCCGTCTGGCGCAACCGTCTGCAGCCAGAAATGAGTGATGCAGAAGTGGCCCAAATTGCAGAACGCACCGATTTGTCTCGCTGGGTAGCGCTGGCCACCGACCCCGAACGGGCCAAAGGCACCGTTAACTTCATCGCCCAGGACAAGGATGGCAATATTTGCACCGGCGTCAGCACCAGCGGCTGGGCCTGGAAGTACCCAGGGCGGCTGGGCGATTCGCCCGTCATTGGCGCGGGCAACTACGCCGATAACCGCTACGGCGCCGCCGCCTGCACTGGCATGGGGGAAATGGCCATTCGGGCCTGCACCGCCCACAGCCTGGTTTTTTACATGAAGATGGGCTTAAGCGTGGCGGAAGCCAGTAAACGGGCGATGGCTGATTTGCGGGATTTAGACGGCCGTTTCATCAGCGTCATGAATTTGGTGGCCATTGACAAGGACGGCAATCACGCGGGGTACAGTTCGGTAGACGGCCGTTCCTACATCTACCAAACCCCCGACATGCCCGAATGCAAAGAGCTGGCCCGCACCGTCGTTCCCATCCCGCCCCGTTGGGGCTAACCCGTAGGTCAATTTTCAAAAATTGACCAACCAATAGCGATTTATTTATTGGTACGCAGATTCCCCTGATTTTTTTGATCAGGGGAATCAGGCCAATCAGCGTCCTATTATTTTGAGGAGTAACTCATGGAAATCATCCGCACCCCCGATGACCGTTTTGACAACCTGCCCGACTTCCCCTTTGCACCTAAATACGTGGAGATCAACGGTTTACGGCTGCACACCGTAGATGAGGGTACGGGCGAGGTCATTCTTTGCCTGCATGGCGAACCAAGCTGGTCTTACCTTTACCGCAAGATGATTCCGCCACTGGCAGCGCAGCACCGTGTGATTGCTCCAGATTTGGTAGGATTCGGCCGTTCCGACAAATACACCGACCCGGCCGCCTACAGCTTCCAGATGCATCGAGACATGCTGGTGGGTTTCATCGAGGCGCTGGATTTGTGGGGAATTACGGCCGTTGTCCAGGATTGGGGCGGCCTGCTTGGTCTCACCATCGCCACCCAACTACCAGAGCGGTTTGCCCGGCTGGTGATCATGAACACTGGCCTGCCCACGGGCATGTTCCCCATGCCAGACGCGTTTATGCAGTGGCGCGCCGCCTCAGAGCGTTTTGGCACCAAATTGCCCGTCGGGCGCATCATTCAAAACGGCACCGTGACCCAGTTGCCTAAAGAAGTGGTACAGGCGTATGAAGCCCCCTTCCCCGATGAACACTATAAAGCGGGAGCGGCCGTTTTTCCCTTGCTTATTCCCCTCAAACCGGAAGACCCCGGTGCGGCCGAGATGAGCCGCGCCCAGCGCCAGCTTACCCGCTGGACTAAACCGGCACTCGTCATGTTCAGCGACGGCGATCCGATCACCCGTGGCGGCGATGCCCTGTTCCGCCGCGCCATCCCTGGGGCCAAAGACCAGCCAGAAATCACCATCGAGGGCGCGGGACACTTTTTGCAGGAAGACAAAGGCGAGGAGATTGCGGGGCATATTTTGGACTTTATGGGCAGGACGGCCGTAGCCAACGATTGATCAAATCAACAGATTGATTTCCAAATATCCGGGTTTGTCATTATAATGATAATGACCATATTCATCCCACATAATTTGGTTGACTACCCGCAAAATTGAAGCCTATCTCGCAAGGCAATCTGGAACAAAACAACATTCAGGCAGGCAAGGTACAAAATGCCAAACCAACGGTATTCCTCAATTGCTATCAGAAAATACATTGTGGAAAAATACAATTCAGCAGAATTCAGGTTGCTTTGCCATGATGATGACGAAGAGCATGATCATCTAGGAAGCTGCTACGACAATTTAGGGGATGAAATCTTCGAAATCAAAGTGCTTGAGCTGGTTAACTTTGCCGATAGAAGAAACAAATTTGATAAATTGGTAAGCTTGCTCCGAAATAAACGAAAAGATTTAGATGAATTCATCGCTCAAGCTTCGGACCCACTTTCCTCTAAACCAACCAGAGCCAATTATCGCCTCAACGATAGCAATAGCGACGCATGGGCAAAACGCAGCAATGCGCGGTCGGATTTCAAGTCACCCGTAGCCCAGTCAACAACCTTTGCAAGCACAAAAACAGAAAGCCCCCCACAGTTTGAAAGATTGCATCGAGACATTGAACATTTGGAAGAAAATATAAATTCGCTGGGAGAGATTGATGACTTGCTGGGAAATCTTGATGACTTACTGGACAGTATGCGTAGAAAAATCGGTGCGCTTCTGATTGATATAAAAGTTAGACATCAAAGAATGCAAGATGAGAAGTTAAATCTAGTGCAAAAGCCAAACGTCCTTCGCGAGCAAAAAGCTGATCCACAAGCAAACAGATCTACATTTGCCCGCCAACAGGCACTCGCGAATCAACCTATCAATAGCAGCGGCTGGGGGGAAACCCAATACGCTAAACCGAACTAAGTCGCCGCTCGCCATTTCCGTTAACTTATTGGCAAATAGGCACCAAGAGCAGGAGAAATCACAATGAGTCCAAACGAAGAAACGCAAGCACAGTCTGAAACAACTGTCACAAATGCCTGGCCAGATTTACCCGAGGAGCAGGCAGTGATAATTGATGCTTTGCAATTCAAATTGAATGAGGACACAACCCTCGCCGCAGCAATAGAGATGGTCATTCGGGAACATTTGCGTACGGCCGTTTCCAGCGATACCTTCTACAAAATAATCAGCGGCCTGGAACTGTATGTGGATGAAGATACTGTTTTTTTCCTGCTAGAAACGTTAAGGCGCAGCAATGAACCTTCAATAATCGAACCCGTAAAAGCCCACTGCTCCGATCAGTTTTGGGATTGGCTGCGGCGTCTCATTGCCCTTTACGCCGTTGATTTTACGAAAGCCTACGCAACCGCTGTGGAAAATCCTCACGCTTGGGATAAGCTCAATCGGTATACGTACTACGATCCCCTCAATGACACCTGGAAGATTTTTCTGGAAATTGTTAAATATAATGGCGACAGCCTGGCGATGGAAGAAACACCAGCAGGGGCTTTTGCACTGGTCTACGGCATTGTAGACATGCTTATGAACATCTCGCCTGAAGATGCCCCAGAGCAGGTAAATAGAGACTATCTGGCCAATCTTCTCCGTCAATTTCGTCAACTTATTAGTCTATACGCCCCAGGTTTACTAGCCGAGATGGCTGCGGAAGCAGAAAACAGTGCCACATAGTACCCACACTTAGTGCTTTGTTAGGCAAGTTTTGGGTCAAACCCACAAAGCTTCCAGTGCTCTAGTTGGTTTTGTTTTGCAAAATAATTTAGTTAACAGAGCACTTAGTAAGCGGCCAACAATAACTTACCTGATTAGAAGGCCGCTTACTTCAAGCCGTCCGCACAATTCCGGAAACTTATTTGTGGACGGCCACTTACCATTTGCCACTTGCCCCACCGCCAGAAGATCTGCCGCCGCCAAACGAGCTGCTAGAACGAGATGAACGACTCCCGGAGCTGGAACTGCTGGTTGATCTTACCTTCCTTGGAATAACTGATTGTGTGATTTCTTCATGGTGACAATGGTTGCAATAGGCGCGGTTCTCTCGCAGGCCGGTGCTGGTGTAAGTGGCAGAAGATATAACTTTTGAGCTGTTGCTGATGGTCCGGTAGTGGCAGTTGTTACAACGGCCGTATCGTCGCAGCCAGTTTTTGTAAGGAATCACTTCACGGTTCTGGCAACTACCACAAACCCACACGTCATAATCAACTGAGCCAATATTTTCTTCCGTAATTTGTCCCTTATCCAAATAAGCATCGTCAGCCCGTTCATCTAAACGAGTCATCATTGACTGGCAATTGTTGCATTGGCGTGGCCTATTGCGACGATAGCGGGCAAACAGCAGGCCGCCCAACGGGGTGCCCACAACACCCAAACCAATCAAAATCTCCTCTAATCTATAAAATATGGCGGGGTAGCGAACGGCCGTTGACGTTGTCTCGCTCGAACTTGTGGCAGAAGGCGATACGGGTGAGGCAGTCGTTCCGCCACGTGTCTCCGCTAACGATTCATAAATCTCGCCGCGCAGGTCGGCCACAATGGCCCGGCTGCCTTCATGAATCCCCAAACTGTAATTTTCCTGGCGAAAATAAGGAATGATGATCTGGTCGATGATGCGCTGCATACGGCCGTTAAATTCCACTCCATACGCCGATCCCAGCTCAATACGCAGCTCCCGATCTTCAACCGCCACTAAAAAAAGCACCCCATCGTTGCGGCTAGCCTGACCAATGCCCCACTCGTTAAATAAATGAGTAGCAAACTGCTCAATGGTCGCATCCCCCGTGTTGTACTCGCTGATGGAGCGCACCGTCAGCACCGTCATTTGCACGCCATTGTTGGCTTCATACTCCGCCAGCAGATCGCGAATCTGCGCCTCATCTGTGCTGCTGATGACGCTGGCGTAATCATTCACATACAGATCGTTGGCGGTTGGATAATTGGATTGGGCGGAAACGGCCGTTCCCGACAATAGCCAGATGATTGTAAATAGAAAAACGGCCGTCCAGCCAATTTTACGTGTGAACCAATTCATGGAATTCCCTCCAGAGAAAACCCTTTAAATATGCTCAAATTATAAGAAGTCAATCCCATCCACAATATCAACTAGGCCACACTGGTTATCTTAAGATGCAGGAACGAAGCAACAGAAAGAAAACTTTGCATCTGGGCTTTACCCGTTTGGATGGACAGTAAGTTATGATACTGTGCCACGAAACAGGAGAGAGCTTCATGAAAAAGCGTACTAAATCGTATTCCCGAGAATTCAAGTTAGAGGCTGTCAGGCTTTCACACGAAAGCG
This sequence comes from uncultured Anaerolineae bacterium, assembly GCA_905479495.1. Classification (GTDB taxonomy): domain Bacteria; phylum Chloroflexota; class Anaerolineae; order Promineifilales; family Promineifilaceae; genus Leptofilum. Next base: position 304,930 of record CAJQMR010000007.1, on the reverse strand, counting down.
ACCGCACAGTCGCAGAAGTCGCCGACGAACTAGGCCTAAGCAAAAGCAGTCTGTTCCGTTGGCGGCATGAGCTGGCCGATGATCCGGATCAGGCCTTCCCTGGCCAAGGGCGAATGAAAGAACGGGATGCCGAAATTGCTCGGCTGCGCCAAGAATTGCGGAAAGCGCAGCTGGAGAATGAAATCTTAAAAAAAGCGACGGCCATCTTCGCGCGCGCAAAGAGCTGAGATTTCAGTTCATCCATGACCATCGCCGCCGTTATTCTGTCGAGTTGATGTGTCAGGTACTCCAGGTTTCCCGCAGCGGCTATTATACCTGGCGTGAACGGAAACCAAGTGCCCGAAAGATGGCCAACGAAACATTGTTAGCGCTCATTCGCCTACACCACCGCCGCAACAAAGGCGTGTATGGCAGCCCCCGTATCTATGCGGCGCTGCGTCGAGAAGGTATCCGTTACAGCCGCAAGCGGGTGACCCAGCTGATGCGATTGCACGTCATTCAGGCCCGCTGTAAACGGAGTTACAAGGTCACGACGCAATCGAATCACCGCTTCCCGGTTGTGGCCAACGTGCTCAATCAACAGTTTACGGCGGTCAGACCCAACCAAATCTGGCTGGGCGACATCACCTATCTGGCCACCGCCAAAGGCTGGCTTTATCTGGCGGTGCTGTTGGACCTGTATTCCCGCAAAATTGTTGGTTGGTCGATGCAAACCACCCTACATCGACAACTGGTGCTGGATACGTTTCGGATGGCATTCAAGAACCATCATCCACAGCCAGGACTGCTGCATCACTCTGACCAGGGTAGCCAGTATGCCAGTGGTGATTACCAGCAGCTCCTAGCCGATCATCAAGTGCGAGTGAGTATGAGCCGACGGGGCAATTGCTACGATAACGCACCAGCCGAAAGTTTCTTTGCCACGCTGAAAGCCGAATGTGTGCGTGACGTCGTGTATCCGTCCCGAGCCTTGGCACAAGGGTTTTTCAGTAAAAGGAAAAATGCACGAAAGAGCACCAATTGGTTAAATTGGTAATTATCACAAAACCAAACCAAGAGGTGCTCTATCGTGAATATTACCCTAGAAGCATATGGAAATCAGGTCATTGCCTTCAATTTTGCCCATTTACAACAATATTTGAGTCAATTGCCCGATACGCGCAGCAATCGCGGCAAGATTTATCCCTTGCCGTTGCTACTGACTTACATCTTGATGGCCAAGCTGGCTGGCTGCGACAAGCCCAGCGCCATTTCCAGCTGGGTCCGAAAGCGGCAAGCGGCTTTGTTGCCGTTGTGGGAAAGTCACCACCAGCGGACGCCCTGCCTCAACACGTATCGCACAATACTAGAAAAGGTGATTGATGAAGAAAGGTTAGCCGAACTGTTTAGACGCTATCTGCATGAAACCTATGGCGGACAGGAGAGCCGACTGGTGGTGATGGATGGCAAAACGCTGCGCGGCACAATACCAAAGGGAGAGACACAAGGGGTTCATTTACTGGCTGTTTATCTTCCCGGGGAAGGGGTGATGCTGGGACAAGTGGAAGGTGGAAGGATTTGTCTTTGAATGAGGTCGAATCAATGCAAATCACCCATCATTGGCAATCGCTGCATTATCTCAACCAACAAATTCAGGAAGCAGAAGCTCGTATCGCAGCACGATCCACAGACGACTATTGGTCAGAAATGATGACGTTCATTATGCAACTCCCTGGCGTTGGTTTGTACACCGGTATGACCATCCTGGCGGCCATCGGTGACATTCGGCGGTTTCCCTCAGCTGCCCAGTTAGTTGGCTATGCTGGCCTGGGCGCTCGCGTTCGGGCTTCGGGGAATTCCTTTCAAACGGGCAAAATTAGTAAACTAGGGCGGCGGGAATTGAGAACTGCCCTGGTCAACTCAGCCTGGATAGCTGTCCGTTTCTCGGCGTATTGGCAGCAACAGTTTGAAAGATTAGCCAATCGCATTGGCAAACTAAAGGTTATTACGGCCATTGCGCGCAAGCTACTTGTTGTGATTTGGCATGTGTTGACCAAAAAAGAAGCCGATCATCAGGCTGATGTGCAGGCAATCGCCAGATCTTTTCTGCGGTGGGCCACTGAGCATCGACTGGCGCGCTCTCAAGATATTCCCAGGCATGAGTTTGTCAGGCAACGCCTGGATACCTTGGGATTGTTGGAGAAGGCCGAGCCGTTTCGGGCCAATAGACGACTTCATGTTTTGACGGTTTGCTAAGGATGACGAAAGCCGTCACGAGCTGGTGAATCTAATTGTCGAGCGCGCCTATGTCCAGGACGGGAAGATTGTTGCTTTGACGCTGCGGTCAAATTATCATCTGGTTCTCAACCATAAAGCAAATGAGCCAACCTACTATGAGGTTGACCCATTATACGCGCACGGGAGCGACAGGCTTGGAGGCACCTCTGGGCACTCCTGTATGATCTTGCCATCAAGCTTAAATCACCCTGTTATCGTCCGAAAATTCCTACTTCAAATGGTCAAGAGTGGCCTGGACGCCATTTAGATTCTGTGATAAGTCTAGTGACTGGTGGTTCATGAGTTCAATTGAAATAGATGCTATGCCTTGCGTGCTTAGCCAATCGCCAGCATCGCCCGTAATTTCATAGCTGGTAAAACGCTCATAGATAGGATAGTTGGCAGCCTGGCCATACACATGTGCAAAGGCTAGCGATGGTGCGTGTGTGTCTGGGCAGCCTGCGGCAAAAACACCGTTGGCAGCGCTGTGCCAAAACACGACGACGGCCGGGTTTTTGGGCAGGATGAAGTCACGCAAGACAACGCTCTCCGGCTCAGAAAACGGCCGTGGGCCACCACTTACTTCTGCATCCCGCCAGATGGCCGTTGGTGCCCAAGCACAATCCCAATTGCGGTTCAGGTCAACGTTGTTGGCGTTAAAGCGACCGGAAAACGGGTCACCAACCACTTCAGATGGCTGGAACCGCTCGCTGTGGTTGGTAACCAAATACTGGCCATCGGGGTTGGCGGAAGGGATGATGTGTACGGTTAGCGAATCGGGAATCAGCTGCGGGTTGGCCGTGTAATAATCGATGACTTCATAGGCCAGCAAAATGGTGTTCCACTCGTAGCCACCATGAATGCCACCCACAAAAATCACCTGCGTGGGTCCATTGCCAAACTGGTAATCGAAGATGGGCCGCCCCAGAACCGACGTGCCAATAACGCTGACAGTTGGTGAAGTTACGGCCGTTACTGTTAAAGTGCTAGTTATCGTCGCGCTGGCTGTGGGAACGGCCGTCTCGGTTGCTGTGGGTATGGCGATTGTTGCCTCTGCCGTGGGCGCTGCATTTTCCAGGTTGATGACAGGGGTATCTGTAGCGGGAACGGCCGTTGCGGGCAAGGTGAGCGTGGCGGGTGGTGGTGTGTTGGTGGTGGCTGTTGTGGCTGTTGCCAGGGGAACGGCCGTTGGTGCCAGAGTCGGTAAGGCTGGTTGCGACACAGTTACGCAGGCAGACAGGCACAAAAGCAGCAAACCCTGGCAAAGCAGGGCAATCCTTGAAGCTTTCGCCCTGACCAGTGCTGGGGTCGGTTTCCCGATTGCGTCGCTACAATAGGCAAGAAAATAAACAAAGATTTCGCAGATTTGACAGATTTTTTTATCTGCGAAATCTGTTGATAAAAACCCCTTGGGTTCTCCTCTATCCACATTAGAAAAATCAGTTGCCATGAGTGGTTAAGACGGCCAGTATGGCGGCCAGATTGCTTGACCAATCGACCGTTTCATAGTCCGGCAGCAAAACGGCGATAGCCGGAATGTGCTGACTGTCTAGCCAATTGGTGCCGTCGCCATTTAGCTCTTGATTGGCTAAATCTTCAAAATCGCCAATTGGGTAGCCCGCTGCCTGGCCGTAAGTGGTTGCCAAATCGCCGGAAACCAGCGTGCGCCCCTCGCAAAAACCGGGTGATGACAAGCCGTTGGTGGCGCGGGCTTCCCAAAAGACCACGGCCACCGCGTTGTGATCGGTTATAAAGCTGGCCAGCGCCTGGGTCTCTGGCTCAGAAAACGGGGCAGAACCGCCGCTGCCGGGGATGACCTGGTTGCGCCATTTGGCATCTTCCACCCAGCGGCAGTCCCAGTTGCGATTAATGTCTACGTTGTGGGCGTTGAGACGGCCGTCTAGCTCTCCAGGCGCAAGGGGGCTGTCTGGGTTGGCATTGGGAATGATGTAGAGCGTCACGTTAGAAGGAACTGCTGCCAGATTGTTGATGAAGTGGTTGACGGCGCGGTTGGCCAAAGCGACGGAACTAGGCGCGGCCCCGGCATGAAGCCCGCCAATGAAAATGACCACATTTGGCCCATTACCAAAGCGCACGGCCTCGATGTCGCGGTTGTTGACGGATTGGCCGATGATTTGCGTTTCTATTAAGACGGCCGTTTCCGTAGGCGACAATAGTGTATCAGTCGGAGGCACGGTTTCTGTGGGCGGCACGGTATTGGTAGGTGCGGGGTAAGTGTCTGTAGGTTTGGGGTCGGTGGTTTGGCCGGGGTCTGGTGTATTTGTTTCACCGAGGGCAACCTCATCAGATCCATCTTCAACTGGGGTTGGCTCAGATACTGTTTCTTCATCATCGTCGTGTGCGACACGGGGCGTTGGCGACGAGGTGGTTCCTGGACCTGTGATAGTGATGGACTTGTTGAACAGTACCAGCGCCGCAATAACTGCAACGATGACGACAGCACCTATTCCAAACCATAGGGTGCGGCGATTTGGCGGTGCTGCTTCGGTCTGGAGAACATAGTGGCTACTGGCTTCTGGCTTACCACCTTCAGCTTGCAGCGCGTTATTAATTTCGCCCAGCAGTTCGGCAGCGTTGGCTGGCCGCTGATCTGGCGCTTTTTGCAGGCAGTAGTGTACCAGCCGGGCTGTTTCTACCGCAATATCGGGGCGAAGCTGCTGGATGGGGGTTGGCTCTTCGTAAACATGTTTGTGTAGAATTGCCAGGGGATCATCTGCTTCAAACGGCCGTCTGCCCGTCAGCAGTTCATACAAAATTACGCCTAACGAGTACAGGTCGGAACGACCGTCTACGGGCGCGCCCCGTGCCTGTTCCGGGGACATATAAGCCGGGGTGCCGATGAGGGTGCCTGTATTGGTCAGCTTGGGACCGGTTTGCACGGCGGCAATGCCTAAATCTACCATGATGGGCGTGCCATCGGGGCGCAGCAAAATATTGCCGGGTTTGAGGTCGCGGTGAATGATCGAGGCGGCGTGGGCGGTAATCAGGGCATCGGTCATCGGACGCAAATAGCTCAGGGCCTGAGCGGCCGTCAGAGCCTGTTTTTTAGCTTTGGCTTCCTGAATTACCTGGCGCAGGTCGCCGCCATCAACAAACTGCATGGCAATGTAGGGTTGGCCGGAGGGGGTTGTGCCAATGGCGTATACCCGGACGATATTGGGATGTTCTAACTGAGCAGCCGTTTGGGCTTCGCGGCGAAAGCGGGCCACAAATTGCTCATCGGCGGCCAACACAGGCAGCATAATTTTGAGGGCAACCTTGCGCTGCAAATCGACATCATACCCCAGGTAGACATCAGCCATGCCACCCCTGGCGATATGCTGTTGTATCTGAAATTGGTCTAACTGCTGGCCAGCAAATGGCTGCGTATCTGGCATGTCAGTTTCCCGATGTGAGTGTCAATGTGCCCCAGGTGTTGGGGCTGAGTAAGGTACGGCTAGAAACGTGAGAGTAAAAAACTTCTTGTACGGCCGTTCCCACCTGGTCATTATCCGTGGCGTTAAACGATGCGCCTAGTACCAAACCGGTGTTAGGTGTGGTGTTTAGGTCTTGCCAGGGAACGGCCGCTTCAATTGTGTAACCAGCTTCAGTGCGCTGGGCGCTCACCACAATGCTGTGGTTGGGTGCGTTTACAATGCTGCCGTTGTTGTCCGCCGTCCAGCGCCAAGCGGAGGGTGGCAGTGCATTAAAATCGCCTGGCGAAAGGGTGATTTGAAAATCATCGCTGCTTAAGCTGCTGCTCAGGTCGCCCAGGCGGTTGGTGTCCAGCTGCATGTCTACACTGTCCCCCTGAAAAATAAGATTGCCGCTCTGGTTTTGGACGTGAATATCATCGATAACGGTGATGGCCAGATAAAGATTGCCGTTGTCCCAGGCCAGCTGCCAGGCCGCTGTTAAATCCTCGCTGCTATCCCAACTGGCATCCTCAAAAGTTCGATAAGCGGCCAACACCGGCGTTACGCCGAGCCATTCATCGAGATTGCCATCAATGATGGGGGCGGTGTTCATGAAGGGGGCATTGATATTGCTGGCGACGGCAGGCGGAATTGGAGTAGGCTGAGGCGTGTTGGTAGGGGGCGGTGTATCCGTAGCGGCGGGAATTGTGCTGAGCGGAGTTGGAGTAACGGACGTATTATCCGTAGGCACGGGCGTGTCGGTAGGTTCTACAGGTACGGTGGATGTTGGGAAAACCGTAATGGCTAATTCAGAGGCAGCGGCAGATTGGGAAACGGTCGTGGGCAGTTCGTTGCTTTCATTATTGTCTCTGGGCCAGAGCAGAACAGCCGCCAAAATTAGCGCCACCGCAGCGGCTGCTCCACCGGCATAAGGCAGCCAGGCAGGCAGCCGACGTTTGGTAGGCGTAACAGGTGTAGCTGCTGCAGCTTGTTCAACCGGCGAGGTGGCGGCTACCTGTCGCGTAGGGGTGTCCAAAAGCTCGGTTGCTTGCAAGCGTGGGTTAGTTTCGGCCTGCAATGCCTGGTTAAGAGCCGCACGAAGCTGTTCGGCCGTTTGGAACCGTTTGTCTGGTTCTTTTTGTAGGCACATCTCAACAGTTTGGTAAGTGGTGGCACTCAAATCGCGACGACGTTCAAATAGGGGCGGCGGGGGTTCATACAAATGCTGGCTTAACACCGCCAAGGGACTGTCTGCTTTAAACGGAACCGTACCGCATAACATCTCGTACAAGATCACGCCCAGGGCATAAATATCGGCACGGCCGTCTACCGGCTTGCCCATTGCTTGCTCTGGCGACATGTAGTAGGGTGTTCCCATCACGTGTCCGGTCCGCGTGAGGCGGGCTGAGGCTTCTTGCACGGCGGCGATACCTAGATCTGTAACAACGGCCGTGCCATCTTCCCGCAATAAAATATTACTTGGCTTCAAATCCCGATGAATAATGCCCGCTTTATGCGCTGCCCGCAGCGCATCGGCCACCTGCCCGGCAAGTGTCAGTACACGCTGGGTGGTGAGCGGTCGCGCATTGTCGGCTAGATGGGTCATCTCTTCTTGTAAAGAACCGCCAGGAATATATTGCATGGCCAGATAAGGAGATCCGGTTGCGGCGAGGCCGGTTGTGTAGATTTGGATAATGTTTGGGTGGTTGAGCTTGGCAATCGCTTGCGCTTCACGCTGAAACCGGGCAGTTAACTCTTGGTCTTGGGTTAAGCCAGACAGCATAATCTTTAAGGCCACAGGACGTTGCAAATACACATCCCGCGCCAAATAGACATCGGCCATACCACCTCTAGCTAGATGGCGCTCAATCAGATATTGGTCTATTTGCTGCCCAACCAGGTCTTCCATACCAATTCATTTATGTGATGATTTCTATTTCCATATGCGTTTGCGAAGTCAAACGCACAATTTGATGATTACCCAAAGGTGTGGGGCTATTGTGAAGCAACTTTTTATCCCCTAAAATTGTATTATTTGTCTTACTCAGGTGGGTAATAAAAAATTGATTCTCTTGCCGAGAAATTTTGGCATGTTGCCGTGAAACACGCTGATCTCCACCAATATTTAGATCGCTGCCTTCGCGCCCAATCGTAAACGGAAATGAATCGACAATTTTTTCTAGTGTGGTCCCAGAGGTCTGCACCACTTTTATGTGCAGCCTTGTATCTGAACTAACTGAAGCTGGTTGGGCAACTGGGGGAATCAGGAATTCCTCTTCGTCAGGTGAAATATTTTGCCGGGACACCAGCTGGCTTCGATCATAGTCTGACTCTGACCAAACAATTGATTTATCCACAGGTGGCCGCACGATGACCGGCTCTTCTTCTTTCTTTTTCCTGCTGCTAATGAACAATATACCGCCCAGGCTGAGAATGATAAGGGCGATAACACCCAGGTAAATGGGATTGGCCGTTAGTGCTGCAAACGCCCTGGCAAAAAAACCAGGTGGTTCAGGCGGTACCGGTTTAAAGTCGTCGTAGGTGCTTTCAGATCGCTGCTGATTGGCCGTGAGCAGATAGACCGTTACTCGGTAGCTGCCTGGCGCTTCGGCTAGTCGAATGGCATCAGGCAGATGCTCTTGAAGTCGTTCCCCTGTAAAGAGGGCGGGGCCAAAATCGTGGATTTTGCTGCCTGTGCTGTCATCGACAATAAATCCTTCGTAAGTTTGCACACGCCCAGCCTCTGGCACGTCCAAATCAATATAGAAGAGGCCATTTTCAAAATCTGGGGTTACTGCTTGAATGGTAAATTGTACAGAGAGTGGGGGAGCATGGGTGAATTCTCGCTCGGTTAAAAGCGTTTCGCCTTCTTCATCTTGAATGAGGAAACCGTCTTGGTTGATGGCCTGCACATGGATGCTGTACTCTCGCTCGGCCTCAAGGTTTTCCCCATCTATTTCCACAAGCAGGGTTGAGTCGGGGTTTTCAAAGGTTTGGTCACCAGTAACCTGGGTGCCGCCGCGCACGTCCCAGACATTAACAATGAGTTGATGGACTGTCTCAGCGCTCCCCACGCTTAAAGAGAGTGTGTATACGTTGGTAGCAGCGTTGTATTGAAAATTGGAGATGGCTGTGGCGACTGGCGGTGGGGGCAAATCATAATTTTTGCTGGAGAAGAAGTTGAAAGTGGCGCTGATGGGTGTGTCTACATTGCGTAATTTAACGGAGAGCACGGCCTGGTTCTCGCCTTGCTGCGGGAATACTTGCCCGTGAGCCAATAGTTGGCTGTTCAAACCGGCAATGATTTCTTGAAACAAGCTGTTCAGGTTGGCCTGGTTGCCAATGGCTGAAAAAGCAGAGGTTTCGGTGGCCATGTTGCGCAGTTCTCCTACATTTAGCTCTGCTTCTGATTGATTATAAATGCCGATGGTGTGAATGGGCGTAATGGTAGCAATGTTGGCCGACGGCCGTGCGGCGCTAATCACTTCATTATAAGTGTGGGTGCTGCACGGTGCGTCACTGCCCACAGTTAGCTGATCTTGTCCATCGGTAAAAAGAATAATGGCACGACGCTCTTGCGGGCTGCTGATTTGCTGATCCAAGCGCTGAATGGCGTCAAAGGTGGCATCATAAAGGCAGGTGCCCCGGTTGGGAATAGCCTGCACGGTGTCTATGACATCTTTTACTCGAATGTGATTATCGGTGAAGTCTTGAATGGGGACGCTGGTTTCGTTAAAAGGGATGACGGCGAAGTGGGCGGTAGGTGGGGCGTTGTCGATGGCTGATTTTGCGGCCGTTCTCACTTGCTCCATAACGTCTTGCATACTGCCGCTGGTATCCAGCAGTAAGGTAATAAAAACTGGAGTTTGTGGATTGGCTATTTGTACGGGAACGGGTTGGCTGTTGCCGCCGAGCAGTTGGATGGTGGCTGATTCAATTTCCGGTTGGGGTTGGGGACGGCCGTTGCTATCGGTCAGCGTAAAAAAAACGTCCAACCCCAGGCTGTTCTCACCTTCTGTGGGCACCACATGGTTAATGATGATGGCTCCATTGGTTTGGGCATGGGTGGTGAACGGCCGTAAAAAAACCAGCCACCCCATCAGAAAGAAAAAACCAACTCGCTTCTTTGTCATCAGATGTTTACCTCTGAGTCATTCCTTAATTTCAAAAACTTTCCCGCTTTTACCACATATAAACTAACCGGCAATAAATCTTGACAGATGATTTTTACTTTTTTACACTGTTACCTGAAGAACGTCCAGATGAAACCAGTAAAAATTCTATCAACTTGACCTGACCCAAATTGTAATAGACTTTGCAGTTCGTTATATCAATACAATATAGCCACCAAACCTTCAAGTCAACTAAACTAATTGACAATTACTCACGTTTTGGCGGTTTGTTGACGAAACCAACTAAGGCGGTGTGGTGAACCCACCAGCCGCAAAGGAAAAATAGACAATGGATGAGATTCGGGCAGATTATGATCGGCTTGAGAATCTGGCAAATCAGTTTGCCAACCAATCACAGGCCATTCAGCAAATGCTGCAAAAAGTTCGTGGTGCCATGGATCCACTGCAAGGTGGAGGGTGGATTGGACGTGGCTCAGATGCCTTCTTCTCTGAGATGGAAAGTGAAGTGTTGCCTGCTTCGCAACGCTTGCAAGAGGCTTTAGATGAGGCCAGTCGAGTAACCAAACAAATTGTGCAAACGGTGAAACAGGCAGAGGAAGAAGCATCTTCTCCATTCCGTGCCAGCTAAGTAGCCATTCAGAATTAACATATCAATATGGAATTGAACGGCTACTTTAAGCCCATTCGCCAATTCCATAGGATATTTGCGAATGGGCACTAAAGCGTAAAAGTGGATTCTCAACTTTGAGAACTTCTTCGCTTTTACAATACAAAGGAGCATATTATGTCTGAAATTAAGATGGATTATGGATTGATGGAAGATATGAATCGTACCTTCCTTCAAGGAGTTGAGCAGCTTCAAGACACCATGCAGGCCATGCAAAGCGTAGCAAATGAAATGGAAGATGGTGCATTATTGGGCCGGGGAGGTACTGCTTTTACCGAGGCCATTCGTGGCAAACTGTGCCCGGCAATTTCCAGGCTTACGGATAAATTTCAAGAATTGGCTGAAGATATTAACAAAGCCATGGAAGATATGAGAAGTGCCGATACGTCTACTGAGCGTATGTATTAATAGCCTATTCGTAGCAAAAGGGCTTCGTTTTATCAGTGCCAAGTAAGTAAACGAAGGTCTTTTAACCATTTCAAGGAGCTGAAAAAATGATTGGTGCACTAATTCGTTTTGCTCGCAAAGTTGTAGAAAATGTTTTATCCCAGCTTATGCAGCAGTTTAATGTTGTGCAGGAACAAGCTTATAGTCCCATGCAAGCCATGGTGCAACAGGTTATGGATGGTGTTTGGGTAGGTAAGGGAGCCGATGCTTTTGTTGAAGAAGTATCAAGTATTATGATGCCAGGTGTTGGCCAGATTGGCGATGGTATCAACGTGTTCAGTAAAAACATCAACAACGCGATTGATGTGATGGATCGTGCCGACGAGCAGGTCAATAATGTTGTAAATTCATTGGGCGACTTGTTCGGTGGAATTTTCTAGTAGAGAAGCAGAGAAAGTTTGACGGATGGACCAGCAGGTAATGTGCTTCTCTTTAAGTGTTTGGCCACAATCCATCTATCCGACAAAACTTGTTTGGCGAAACAGTAGTTTGGTTGAAATTTCTGACGTTCTGAGAACGATAACCTGGAGGCTTAATTAATATGGACTCTCAACAAGGCGTATATATGGACACCGACGCCGTGCGTGGCATGGCGAAGAATTTTGGGACTATTGGCGATGTTTTACAGGCTGTGAACAAGGCCATGGAAACATTGTCCAATGTCTTGAAGGCAACGGCATTTGTGGGGATGGTAGGCGGCCTGGCCGTGGCCCATTATATTGACAGCATTCGGCCGCAAATTGAAGATATTGCCGAAAAATGCGAAGAATTCAATAAAGATTTGGATGCTTCCGTTGAAGCATATGAACGCGGGGATGAACTCGGGTCAACACGCTTCCACTAATCCAGCGATTTGGCCTTTACGCTGTATTTCGAAGGCGGATTTGAGTATGTTCAAATCCGCCTTTTCTAATAATTAGATGGTGGAACCCGTTACGGATACGGCAATGGCAATGACAAAAGCAACCGCAAGAATGCCAGCAATAATGAGCAAGATGGTGTTGAGGCTGGGCCAGCGACTTGGCTTTGAGCCTGGCACGGCACCGAAGTAGGTTTTTAGTTCGTTAATGAAAACGGCCGTATCCGAGTGTCGCTGCGATTTTTCTGGGGCCGTTGCCTGTAAGGCAATTTGGGCCACTTTCTTGACATCCTCAATGCGGTTCATGTGGATGCGCCGGTTGTTTTGCACAGCCCAATACACTTCTTGATCGCTGTGCAGCTTAAATTTGTAGGCTGGTTGGCCCACCAGAAGCTCATACAGCGTTAGCCCCAGGCCATAAACATCCGTGGCGTGGCTAATGCGAACGCCAGAGCTGTTCAGCAGTTCAGGAGCGGTGTAAGCGGGTGGTACAAAAAAGTGATGCCAGTTGGTGCTTAAACTCTGGGCATCGCTCATGACCCCCAAATCAAAGAGTAAAATGCGCGGCACATTTGGGTCTTCATCAAAACGCACCAGCACAATATCAGGGCTGATGCCCAGATGGTAAAAATTGTTAGCATGGAGAAAGTTTACGGCCGTTGCCAAACTAATCATCAGCCAGCCGACGTGGTTAACCCATAATTGCGGGTTTTTGGTAAGTACATCCCGCAAAGGCTCGCCTTCGACATGCTCAAACAAGTAAAAATAGAGCAAATGTCCTTGCAACATCGCTTTGCCATAGGCATCTTCTTTGATGGAGGTGCTGGCGTAAGGTGGCAGTAAAACCGGTAAAAATTTGTGCTGTTTCTTTTGCAGCTGCATCTTTTTTAGAAATTCAGCTTCCCGCTTGAGGCGCTCTTTATTTTCTTCACCGGGATGCGCTACTTTTAAAAAGACGGTTTTCTTTTGGTGGGTGGCTTCATACAAAATGGCCGAACGCAACGTGATTACTGGCTTAACAATTTCAATGTCGCCCAGCCATTCGCCGTAATCCAAAATATTGGGCGACATTTCAGCCGGACAGTAGGTTTCCTGACAGTATAAATTATTGTCGGGGGAAACTCGCTCACACAAAAGGCACACTTGTTTCATTAATTTTGCCTCCGTCAGGCCAAAGCTGGCTTGGGGTTATGAGTATTGACTTGAACTTATTTTGTGGAACAATGTTTAGCAAATCACAGAAAGGCTTTTGAAATAGATGGCAAGGTTTCATGTGATTTGCCTATGTAAAAGCCAAACATGAAGATTATCTTGTTCAAAATCCTTTTGGTTTTTACATAAACACAACACTACTTTTTTCTCCAAAACCTGTCAAGCTATTTGTTATAGGCATTGAGATATTCCAATGCTAAAATAAAACAGGTGCCAGGTCGGAACGGCCGTTTACCAGTTGGTTCAATACAATAAGGAATAGATATGACCCAACCTATCTACATAGACCGCCCACCAAGAATACAGCCCGAGCTACCCTTTGATGAAATTGAAATCCCCAGCCCGCCCGAAAAAGAAGAAGGTGGTTACACCCAGCTAATTCAGGTTGGGCTGCCCCTCATCACCATCATTGGCTATGTGCTTATTGCCACCTTGGGCGGAACTGGCCGTAGCCCCTGGCTCCTAATTCCGATGGCCTTGTCCGTTGTTGCCTCAACTGTATTTGCTCTATACACCTATCTCAAAGAGAAACAACGTCTAGAAGAAGTTAAAAAAGCCTACGATGATCGCCTGGTGGCGCTGAACAAGGAAATGAACGGCTACCATGACCAGCAGCGCCGCTTCTACCGCTACAACTATCCTGACCGCTCCGTTACCTTTCGCATTGTGCGCAATGCTCGCCTTGAAGTTGAAAAACCAGAACGCACCTTACGCACCGAAGCCCGCCTGTGGGAACGGCGCGTAGACGATGAGGATTTTGGCGCTGTTCGCTTAGGCATTGGCACCTTGCCCTCCACCGTGACTTACGTTTTGGGGGATGTGGAGAATTTTGATGATGAACAGGTGCGGTCCGCCATGAAGCTGGAGGAAGACTCGCGCTACGTTTCAGACATCCCTGTCATTATCAATCTGCGCCAGCCACGCCAGGAGGATGAAGGGTTTGGTGAGGAGGAGGAAAGCGAGGAGAAATCGGCTCCGCGAACGCCTGTGACTCATGCTTTAGGCATTGCTGGGCATCCTCAAGATTGTCAGGCAGTGTATGAATTTACCCGCGCTTTGCTGGGCCATTATGTGGTTTACCATGCACCGATGGATGCCCGCCTTTATGTGCTGGCCTCCAGTAAATCAGAGTGGGGCTGGACCGATCATCTGCCCCACAGCCAGGGAGACGAGCAGACAGAGTACCGCTGTTTTGTGGAAGAAGTTGCCGAGAGCGATGAGGCAGAACGGGCCTTCGACGATGATGATGAAGGGGCCGTCGAGCAGTTTTTGGAAGGCATTCGTAAAACACTGGCCACGCGCAAAATTCGGCTGAATGATCGGGATGGCGAGAAAAGTGGCAGCGACCCCACGCATCCATTTTTGCTTCTGGTCGTTGATTTGCTGGATGTGCAGGAAGAGGCGCAGTCGCCGTTAAATGATTTAGAAGCGGATGCGGCGATTTCTATTTTGTTGGAACAGGGGGCAGCGTTAGGAGCGGCCGTTATTTTCCTGGTGCCAGAACGAAGCAAGGTTCCCAGCGGCTGCCAGGCAGTCATCGAAATTCAAAAGACAACCCCAGCCACCAACAGCACCCTGAATCGCAATCTGAAGCTCCATTTTCGTTATGCCGAAGTGGGCGTTAACTCCTACCGCTACGTAGGCAACGCCGACTATATTGCCAAGCCAGAAACAATGGTGCGCTTGGCTCAAAACCTGGCAACAATGCAAGTGCGAGAAAGCTCAGGAGCCAACCTCACCAACGCCATCTCCTTTTTGCCCCTGATGGGGTATGACTCGCTGCGGGCGCTAGAAGCCGATACCTGGCTTAAATGGCAAGACAGCGAATTACCCAAATATGCCAACTGGCTGCGCGTGAAGTTGGGGCGCATGTCGGGGAACAAAGACCGCACGCTGGTTTTTTCGGCCAAGCGGGATGGCGTGCATGGCATGGTGGCAGGCAGTACGGGGTCTGGTAAATCAGAGCTGTTGATTTCGCTCATTGCTGGCATGGCGGTCACCTATTCGCCGACGGTGCTGAACTTCGTCCTGGTGGATTACAAGGGGGGCGGTGCTTTTAAAGAGTTCCAGGATTTGCCGCACTGTGTGGACATCATCACCAACCTGGCGGGGGAAGGGGTGACGCGCATGTTCACGGCCATCAAGTCGGAGATGCAGCGTCGGCAAGCCTTGAATGTAGAAACCAAGACGAAAAACATTGTGGATTATCGTCAGCAAGGTTTTCACAAGAAAAAGCCTTACCCTTATTTGTTTATCATCATTGATGAATTTGCCGAGATGATCGCTGACCGGTCCGAATACAAATCTGAACTGGAAAGCATTACCCGGGTGGGGCGAGCGCAGGGAGTGTCTTTGATTCTGGCCGCGCAACGGCCGTCTGGTGTCACCGACCAAATGCGCTCCAACATTAAATTCCGCATTTGCCTCCGGGTGGAAACCCCAGGGGAAAGCCGGGAAATGCTGCGGCGCAATGACGCGGCCTTTTTGCCCAGCGGTTTACCCGGACGTGGCTACTTGCAGGTGGGCAACGAAGAAATTGAACTGATGCAGGTTGCCTACACGGGCGAAAGATATATCGACCCCGACCAATCGCCCCGCGCCAATGTGATCTGGCCCGACCGGCTGGAAAGCTACGATCCCGAAGATGATCAGGAGCCGCCCGAACTGTATAAAGCGATCATTGCCTCGTTAGACAAAATGTCGCGGGATAACGGTGTGGAGAAGCAGCGCGCGCCCTGGCCTGAATTTTTGCCCGCTTACCTGGCTCTGTCCCAACTGCTTGTTTCCCGCGACCCGAAGGCAACGGCCGTAACCTCCCAAGAATATCTGGGCGACGTAGACAAAATCATGCTGGGGCGCGTGCCTGACACCACCCTCACCCTCAACCCCGCCGTCAACAAATGGCTCAATGGTGAAAATGGCTGGCTAGATCGCCTGGATTGGGATGAATACGCTATGCGCCCGGTGGTGGGGCTGGTAGATAATCCTTATGCGGCCCAACAGCTGCCCCTGGTTGTTGATCTGCGGCGGGGGCATGTGGTTATTTTTGGCGCTTCGGGCTGGGGCAAAACCACCTTTATCCGCTCGCTGGTTGTTAGCCTGACGGCCACCCATTCGCCGGACGATTTGTGGGTCTATGTGCTGGATTTAGGTGGCCGTAACCTGGGCGTGTTAGAGAATCTACCCCACGTTGGCTCCGTCATCATCCCCGATGCCGAAGGGTATGAAGAGCGTGTTGAACAGCTGCTGCGCGAGCTGGACGATCTGGTAGAAGACCGCAAAAACAAACTGAGCAACGAAGGCCTGTCCGACATCTACCAATACAACGATGCTCATCCCCAGGCCACTCTGCCTGCCGTTTTGGTAGCCATTGACAACTTTATTGAGTTCAATGAGACGTTTGACAATGGTAATGACAATGTGGAAAGTGTCCTGGACAAATTTGTGGCGCTCGCCCGCCAGGCCAAACCATACGGTATCCATTTTGTCATCACCGCCACGCGGTTAAGCGTTTTGTCTAACCAGCTGTTTAGCCTATTTACCGAGCGGATTACGCTGCGGTTAGCTGAGCGAACCGACTATCGCGCCATTTTGGGCGGGCATGTGGCCGACATCGGCGATGTGCCAGGGCGTGGCTACATTAAATATGGTCACCTACCGTTGAGCGTGCAAATTGCTCAACCGGTCGATTTGCGGCGCGAGGGGACGGATGATCTGGCCAACGAGCGCGAGGAGCTAGAGCAATATGCCCAAAGCATGACCGACTTCATTGCCAGCGCCGGCCACGAATACAAAGAACCTGTTCGCGTCGATGCGCTGCCTAAAGCCGTGCTGTTTAAGCAAATTTTGGCGCGACAAATGGAGCAGCCAGTCGACGAGAATTTCTTGCAGAATTTACGGCAGCGAGTCGTACAGAGCTGGCAAAACAGTCTGGACCCCAAACAGGCCGATTGGCTGCGGGTGACGATGGGCGTGATTTCTGGTAATCGCCTGCGCGAGATGCACCTGGAAGCCAAAAACGACGGCGTGCATGGCATGATTGCCGGTGGCACTGGCTCTGGTAAGTCTGAACTATTGATGACGCTTATTGTCGGACTGGCACTGGAATATGACCCATCAGTACTGAACTTTGTGCTGGTGGATTACAAGGGTGGCGGGGCGTTCCAGCCGTTTTGGGAGCTGCCCCACTGCGTTGACATTGTAACCAACCTGAACAAATCGGCCGTTAAGCGCATGTTCACGGCTATCAATGCCGAGATGCAGCGCCGCCAAAAGCTCAATGCCGATACCGAGACAAAAGATATTGTGGAATATCGTGCCAAGGGTTATCACCTGAGCCACGAGCCGTATCCGCATCTCTTCATCATTATTGATGAGTATGCCGAGATGATTACGGACAATCCAGAGTTTAAGGCGGAGCTGGACAGCATCACGCGGGTGGGCCGGGCGCAGGGGGTGAATCTGCTGCTGGCTTCCCAGCGTCCCACGGGTGTGTCTGACCAGATGCGAGCCAATATCAAATTCCGTATCTGCTTGCGTGTGGAGGGGATTGACACCAGCCGTGAAATGCTGCGCCGTTCCGATGCGGCCTTTTTGCCTAGCGGAATGCCGGGTCGGGGCTATTTACAGATCGGCAACGAGAACATTGAGCTGATCCAGATAGCCTGGACGGGCGAAGAGGTTGAAGATGCCGAAAGTGAGGAAGGGGGGCAGAAGCCTAAGTTTTATGATATGGCGGTGCGTCTGGCCAATGAGGTGTTGGCCCAGGAACGGCCGCGCACCCCCTGGCCACCATTTTTAGCCACCAAACTCACATTGTCTTCCCCTTTGGTTGAGGCGTACATGCAAGAAGCGCATGTGCCATTGATGACGTTAGGGAGGAAGGAACGGCCGTCTCAACTCAACCCCTTCATCCAAGATTGGCAAGATGGCCAGATGGCCTGGCACGGCATGAACTGGAAAGACACCGCCATGCGCGCCATTGTGGGCCTAGCCGATGATCCCTACAATGCCAGCCAGCTTCCCCTGATTGTTGATCTGACCAAAGGTCATTTTGTTCTCTTTGGCGCTTCGGGCTGGGGCAAAACCACCTTTATGCGCACCCTTATCGTTAGTCTGGCGGCAACCCATTCGCCCGATGAGTTCCAGGCCCATGTACTGGATTTAGGGGGGCGTAATCTGGAAGTGCTCAAAGCACTGCCTCATGTAGGCACCATCATCATGCCCGATGAGCGCGGCTACGAGGAACGTATTCAGCAGCTTTTGCGCGAGCTGAACGACATTGTGGACTATCGCAAACGGCTGTTTAGTGAAGTTGGCGTATCCACGCTGTACGAATTTAATGTGCAATATCCGGATCGCGCTGAGCCAGCGATTTTGGTTGTGATCGACAATTTTGCTGAATACATTGAATCCTTTGGCAACCCCAACCAAGCAGCCGAAGACGATAATTTGCTTGAGGCATTAGTGCTGTTGGTGCGGCAAGCCAAAGCATATGGCCTGCATTTTGTCATTTCTGCCACGCGCACCAACGAGCTGTCTAGCAAGCTGTACAGCCTGTTCACCGAGCGACTCACGCTGCGGCTGTCAGATAACAGTCAATACCGCATTGTGGTGGGCGGCAACGTGACGGAGATTGATGAGATTGCCGGACGTGGTTACGTGCGGGTGGGGCGGCAGCCACTCGAATTCCAGATTGCCATCGGCACCGGACGGTTTGATGAGCAGGGTCAACTGCAAGATGAGGCGCGAGCCATACGATCGTTGGGCGAGCAGATGCACAAGTTGGGAGCCAAGGCATGGTCGGGCAAGCCGCCGTTGCGCATTGATGCCCTGCCTAAAACGTCATCATACCGCCAGGTGCAGGCCGAGATTCTAAAGATTAACCAGGAAAAGAGTTTCCTGGATGATTTGAAGCGGGAAACGGCACGCGTCTGGGCGGAGACTGGCTCGGCAGAAGAGGCGGATTGGCTGCGGGTGGTGCTGGGCATCACCTCTGGTAACAGGCAGCGGGAGCTGCGCTTTGAGGCCAAGCGGGACGGTGTGCATGGTCTCATTGCTGGCGGCACCGGCTCCGGTAAATCAGAGTTGTTAATGACGATGATTGTGGGGCTGGCGCTGAACTATTCGCCCGATATTTTGAACTTTGTCCTGGTAGATTACAAGGGGGGCGGTGCCTTTAAGCCATTTGAAACGTTACCCCACTGCGTAGACATTGTGACGAATTTGAACAAAGCGGCCGTTAACCGCATGTTTGCCGCGATCAATGCTGAAATGCGCCGTCGGCAGCGGCTAAATGCCGAGACGGGCACCAAGGACATTGTGGAATACCGCAGCAAAGGGCTGCATCTGACGGGCGAATCATACCCCCATCTTTTTGTGATTATTGATGAGTATTCGGAGATGATCGACGACAATCCCGAATACCGCGCTGAACTGGAGAGCATCACCCGCGTAGGCCGGGCGCAGGGGGTGAATCTGATTTTGGCCTCACAGCGGCCTAAGGGCGTGACGGACCAGATGCGGGCCAACATCAAGCTGCGCCTTTGCCTGCGGGTGGAGGAGCTAGACACCAGCCGCGAAATGCTACGCCGTCCTGATGCGGCGTTGCTGCCCAACGGAATGCCGGGTCGCGGTTACTTGCAGGTGGGTAATGAAAATCTAGAGCTGATGCAGGTGTCGTGGACGGGCGAGAACCAGCCCGATGAGCGGGACGCACCGGTTGAGTGGCCGGAGCGCAAAGCAGTAGTGACGGCCGAAACAAATGAAGATGTGCCTAAGTTTTTTGATGCTGCCGTTTCCATCACATCCCAATTGGTAAACGGCGAGATGGCGCGCAAGCCGTGGCCGGGCTTTTTGCCAGAGCAGTTTAGCTTGCAGTCGCCCCTGTTTGATGCGCAAAAGAATGAATGGTTTACGTTGACAACGGCCGTTTCCAACTGGCTTAATGGCGATACCGAACAGTTGTGGTCAGGCGTGGACTGGCGCGAAGAAGCGATGCGACCCGTGGCCGGTCTGCTGGACAATCCGGTGGAGGCTTGGCAGGGGCCGCTGCGCTTCGATTTGAGCCGCAGCCATCTGGCCGTTTTTGGCGATTCTGGCTGGGGCAAAACCTCCTTCATTCGCACCGTCATCACCGCTTTGGTGAGTACCCATTCTCCGGCAGAGCTGCATGTGTACGTGCTGGACTTAGGCGGGCGCAACTTCCGCACCTTGGAAGCGCTGCCCCACGTGGGTGCGGTGATTTACGCCGATGAGGAAGCATACGAGGAGCGCTTGCAGCGCTTGCTGGACAAACTTGGCCGGATGGTAGACGAGCGGCAAAATCTGTTCAGCAGTGCTGACGCCAGCAATTTATACGAATATAACGAACGGTATCCCAACGAGCCGGTTCCAGCCATTTTGGTAGCCATCGACAACATTGCCGAGCTGCGTGAAAACTACGAGACGCTGCTGGAAAATACCGTGATGCCCCTGGTGCGCCGCTCGCTCAGTGTAGGCATCTCGTTTATGGTGACGGGTAATGCGCCCAACAGTATGCCCAGCAAGCTGTACAACTTGTTTGGCGAGCGAATTACGTTTAAGCAGAGTAATCCAGACCGCTACATGGACATTGTGGGGCGCGGCGCAATTGAAATTGATGATGTGGCCGGTCGGGGCTACATTCGCGTGGGCCGACGGCCGTTATTGTTCCATGCGGCTCAACCGGTTGGCATTTTTGATGAGATTGATGGGCGAGACGGCCGTACCGAAGGGGACGAACTGCGCCTGATGGCCCAACATATGCAAAATCAGATCGCGGCCACGCCCGCCTTTGGCAATAATTTGCCAGACAGCATTGAGATTTTGCCCGACGTCGTGCCGCTCGTTGATATGTTGCAGGCAGTGGGCGAGAAGCGCACCACCAGTTTGCAAGGCGTGCTGGGGCAAAACGCGATGCTCAATCCAGCCTTGTTTGACTTGAAGCGAATGGGGCCACACTTTGCCGTGGTAGGGCCGCCGCTTTCTGGGAAAACAACGGCACTTTATAATTGGGTGCTGTCGCTAACCTATCGCCATTCGCCGCAGCAGATGATGCTATTGCTGGTCGATTTGCAAAGCCGGTTTGTCACCTACGGCGGAGAAAAGAGTTTGGGCGATTTGCCTCATGTGGTAACGGCCGTTCACGAGGCCGAAGAGCTGGAAGCGCTGCTGCCCACCCTCAAAAACGAGTGTGAAGCCCTGACGCAGGAAGATAACAACCGTGAACTGTTCATCATCATCGACAATTTTGATGATTTTGTAGAAGAAACCGAGCGAATGCGTGAGGTACCGCGTGAGTTGGCGGCGATGGCCCGGCGATACGGCCGTGAGGGATTGCACTTTATCGTGGCGGGCAGTTTAGACAGCAGCAGTGCCCTACGACAGCGAATCAAAGCGTCTAATTTTGGTATTGGCTTGCGTACGGGCCAGTCGATTAACACCCTGGGTGTGATCAAGACGCCCCCGGCGCTGCGCGGTGAGAAAGAGCTGACTACCGGTCGTGGCTTCATCGTTCGCTCAGGCTATGCCACCTTGCTGCAAGTTGCTTCACCGTATCAGGGAGACGGCATTGGCGAGGCTTTAACCGGCGAAATGGACGAGGATGAAGCGCGGGTGGCGCAGGCATTGGACACCTGGGTAAACAAGATTTGCCAGCAACACAAAAAAGCGGCAAAAGTGAAATGGTCGCAGCCGTTGCCGGGAGCCGAGGCCGATGGCACAGCGGTGGATAGCCAAACCAAACCAGTGATTGATTTGCTCAAGCGCATCATCTACAAGCAGAAAAATGGCCAGGGTGGGGAGATTGCTAACTGGGATGATACGGCCGTTCTGCGCAAATTTGTTGAAGATGCTCTGAAAGCAGAAACAGGCATGGATGATTTATCACTGTTCGGCACGACAGCCAAAGAGATTTTTGATGCAGCCGAGGGCTATTTCCCAGAGCTGCCGAAAGAAGAAGCCGATAAAAAATAGACTGCAACCTCCCGCAGGTTCCGGCTAATTCATTGGCCATTTACGAAACCTGCGGGAGGTTCTTCACCAGGAGCAAAACGATGAGTACAAACCAGAAGCGGCTTGATTTGCGCATTGATGTTTTTGATAAACCGGCACAGTGGGCCAAACCGCAGCCCAACTTGAAACCTCCTGAATTGGTCGATGCCATTTTGCAAGAGTTCCAGGAGCTGGAATATTTAAGCGATACCTCGGCCGACTATTATTTAGCTCCGGCTGACAGTGAGGCGGTTTCGCTGCAAGAAGATGTGCAGTTGGCCCAGCAAGTGGCTAATGAATCCCGCCTGAAACTGCTGGAGGTGGAACGGCCGTTACCCAAAGGCACCAGACGGCCCAGCCAGGCCATCTACCTGCGCGATGTGGCTAACGGCACGGTGTACAAACTGCACTGGCTGCCCGCCATCATTGGCCGACCGGACAAAAACCAGCCGCACGATGACCGAATTGCCGTGGATTTGGAATCGTACCAAACAGGGCTGCGGGTGTCGCGCCGCCACGCCCAAATTACGGAACAGAACGGCCGTTTCTTCATCGAGAGCCTGTCACGCAATCCAACAAAAGTAAAAAGTGAGGAAGAAACGGTAGAAGTGAGAGAAGAGAAACGGCCGTTGCAGCATGGCGATCTCATCCAGTTAGAGCGCAGTAACATCACCCTAAAATTTATTGTCCGTAGCTCATAATGGGAACCGTGAACACTGTAGGAGGATAGGTATGAGCGCACCTGTCATACAAGCACAATATGATGACCTCGAAAAAATTGCCGAGCGTTTTGCTCAGCAAGCTGACCTCATTGAGCAGGTGCGGCAGCAGGTGCGCCAGGCCACCGACGCCCTAAAAAACGGTGGCTGGCAGGGTCAAGGCTCTGATGCTTTCCAGGCTGAAATGGACGGGGAGATATTCCCTGCTGTCAACCGGCTGAGTCAGGCCTTGCAAGAGGGCAACCAGTCAACCCACCAAATTATTGAGGTTATTAAAGCAGCCGAGGCAGAAGCGGCCGCGCCGTTCCGCAACGGCGATTATAACGGTCTTGTAGGTAGCACCACTGATACAACTGGCGTGTCATCTGGTGGCTCGGAAAATGGTTTAGCAACCCTGAAAGATTTTACAAAGTCAGTTTTTAGCTTTGGGAGCAAAGCTGTCAAAGTTTTCACTGGCATTAAAGCGGTAAGCGAGCTTGTTAAGAATCTTGATAATTTCCCTGGCTGGAAAGAGTTTCTGAGCCAGTACCGTACCTTAGGAAACAGCCTTAAAACAAAGCTTGGGTCAACCCTCGGTAAATTAGGACTTGTTGCTGGTGCCGCTGGTGCGCTTTTTGAGGGTTGGACAGATTATCAATCCGGTGAATCTCTTACTGAAGTAATCGTTAGCGAAGGAACGGAATATGCGCTGGAAACGTCACTTCGTCTAGTCGCTTACACCAACCCAGTGAGTGCCGTCGCCTTAACTGTATGGGATGGTGCCGTGCTACTCGGTGATGTAGCTGATTTTAATGTGCCATCGCTAGGGGATGCAACCGATGCTGTAGGTAATTTTGTCTATGATGCTGGCGAGGCGATAGCGGATTTTGGCGGCGGTTTAATTGACGATGTTGGTGATGCCGTGAGTTCACTTAAATTCTGGTAGTTCACATTTAAAAGGAGTCGATAAATGATGGAAGAGGCACTCACTGTGGAACAAGTAGATGTTGCACTTACGTTAACCTTTGAAGAGTTGGCCGTTTTACTTGATGTTATGGAAATAGAGGCTTTAGCTGGGTTTGATCGAGAGGTATTAAACCAAGCCACCCCAGAACAGTTAGCCCTCATCAAAAGCACAGCACAGAGGGGGTTAATTGCTCGTCAGTATATCAGCGTTGAAGATGGGCAGTTGAAGATAGAGCCTTTGGTCTTGACTATGCTTACAGCCTGTATCATTCCTAATACGACAACAGTTATAGTTGTTAACCGGCCGGATGATGAGTCGGAATTACACTATTTACATCAGGCAGAAGACGTTGTGGTTGCGCATACACCGCAAGAGGAGGGGTTCCACCGGTTCATTTGGCGACGTACGCCTGAACCATTGGTTGAATCTGCTCTGATAGTTCTTGATCCGCAAACTGTGGCTTCCCTGGGTTGCCCAGCAGCTATTGTGTCTGAATCCATATTAACACAGGCGCGCGAGGTAATATCACAGGGTGAAGCGGCCGTGCAATCTGTTTTACGCCAAGCAGGAATGGCAGAAGAAACGGCCGTTGCGCTTGCCCATAGCTTCATGACAGCCAACACTTACGCCACCCTAGCCCATATCAAACATCAGCAAGAAAATGAACAGGATGGCTGGACATTGTTAAAAGCAGAGAATGGTTTGTGGCTTGTTCAACCCGTTGCTCAACCCCTGATTGATGAGCCTGTACAAATAAAGCCGGTTACAAAATCCCAAGTAGAAGAAGCTGTCATTGATTTGTTGGCTTGAACACGGTGGAGCTAATCGTATATGCAACTATTTATTCTGTTTCTGGCGCTGGGTGGTTTTATTGCGCTATGCTTAGGTGGCATCTACCTGTGGGCGCGGTATGCTGACGCCCAGAGTACAAGCAGGTTTTCCCAAGATATACAAGCGTTGGGTTTTACAGATGTGGTTGCCAAAGAAGTTCACACTGATTTACAACAAAGATTGACCACGTTGCCAACATGGAAAACTGAAAGGGTACAGCTACAGGCTGTGGTTTATAAGCAGATTGAAACTGTTCAGGTGTATTTCTTGGTGTGTGAGCAGACTGGAGAGATTGCCGCCAACCAATTTGCTGTTGCCTTATTTATTTCACCAGATTTACAGTTACCTGGTTTTTATCTGCGGCCAAAACGGACCAGAGAAAAAGAGATTTTTACCGAGGCGTTGCCTCGATTTTCACAAAATTTTGTTATTGAATGTGAGGATAAAGCAGCGACTATAGCTCATTTTTCGGCTTATCCTGCACAACATTACGCAAACTGGTGGGAAAACAATGGCTGGTATCCACGTATACGTTTGGCGGGGTTCAGAAATCATTTTATCTGTTTCAGCCTGACTAATAAATGGCCGGATACAGAAACAATTGAGCGATTGACAAACGAAGGCTTGCAACATATGCAGGCTCATAAATCGGCCGTTTCGCGGCAAACAAGCTAACTGTGTTGGCAAAGCCGCAAGTTTATCTGCCAAAGAGTAAGGAGATAATTCGATGACTGATGTCATACGTGTTGATTACGAAGCTTTGCAGCAGGTTGCCGAGAAATTTAGTCAGCATTCAGAGGCAATTGAGGCGTTGTTAACGGCCGTTCGTGGCTCTATGAATCCCTTAGAGGGGGGCGGCTGGATTGGCAAGGGGGCTGATGCCTTTTTTAATGAGATGAACAGCGACATCTTGCCCGCCGTACAGCGGCTGGCGGAGGCGCTAGGTGAAGCCAACCGGGTGTCCAATCAAATTGTCAGCTTCATGCAGCAAGCTGATGAAGAAGCTTCTGCCTCCTTCCGAGATGGGAGCGCTGCGGCAGGAGCGGGCGGTCTAGCTGGAGCCGCAGGGGCAGGTGGTGTCGGCGGCGCATCCGCAGGCTTAGGCGGCCTGGAAGGACTCATCAACAGTAGCGGTTTTGGTGGCGCTGGTGCCGGACTGGGTGGCGCTGGATTTGGCGGCGCGGGTTCATTAAGCGGTTCGTTTTTTGGTAATTCGTTGCCGGGGGCTGAGTTTGGTGGCGGCGTGTTTGCTGGCGATCTATTTGGTGCAGGCTCCTCTGGTTTTGGTGGGAACAGCAACAATTTTGGCATTCCCCGCGATTGGCTCTCTGGCGTGACCGATTCGCTTAACGGATACATGAGTGATAATTATAATGATTATGGCATTCCTAAGGATTGGCTGTCTGACGTGACGTCCGGTGGCTCATCTGGTGATGGTAGTGCATCCGGTGGTGGTGCGGCCGGAGGTGGAAGTGCAGAAAGTGGGCTTTCTGGCGGCAGCGGCGGTGGTTCTGGTGGTTCAGACCCTTTGAGTAGCGGCGGGGGTGGCAGCGGCAGTGGCTCATCCCCAACTAGCGATATTCGCGATCCGTTTGGCCGAGGCAATGTACCGAGTAGCTTTGGGGGTGGTTTTGGAACGGCCGCTCCAAGCGAAGCAACCCAAGCGGGTGGTTTACGTTATCAATCACTGGGTGGTTTGGGCGGTGGTGCTGGCAGCGGTGCGCCAAGCAGCGCCCCAGCCGGGTCAGCCCCGGCAGCCGCAGCAGCGCCAGGTGCGCCAGCCAAGCAATCGAATCTGGGTCTCTCGTTGGGTGTTGCCACAGCCAGCCCCTTTTTGGCACTGCTGGGCAAAGCAATAAAGAATGACAGTGACGACTAAAGAATAAAAACGGAGGGCGTTTATGAACAATTCTATCGAGCCAATCAACGTGCTTCTTTCTAGAGAAGAGCTACTGCTTACCTTGCGCATGCTGCAAGTGGAATCAATTCCTGGTTTGGATAGCGATCCACAAGGGAATTTGACGCCTGAGGGTCTGGAGTTAGCGTTGACGGTTGCCGGACGAGCCTTGCGCGCGAGAGAGCTAGCCCAGGTTCAGGAAGGTGGCGGGCTGGCTTTACATAACTTATTGATGACGGCCGTTGGCATTTGTGCCTACGCTACGCAAACCGTTTTTGTGTACCATTGGCAAGAAGATGGCGATTTGCCGGTGCGTTACTTTGGGCACATTCGTGGCGATGATTTTGTGGCCCACACCCGGCCCGATGATGTGCTTCATTTATTTACCTTGCTACCTACGAAGGCGCAAATGGTTGAGCAAATTTTCCAGCTATGTACCTGGGAAGACAAATCTCAGAAAAATGGTGCTTATTCGCTAGAAGTGGCTGATTTTGGCCAGGTGCGGCAGTGGGCCAGGCAGGGAGAGGTGGATACGGCCGTTACTCATCTCGTCAACCATCAGGCAAACCCAGAGGCCGCTAATGCTTTGGTGAGTACCTTAAGCCATTCGCCCCATGTGTCTATCATGCAAATGCTTAAGCAACAGGCTGACCAAAGCGTGGCCAAGCAGGATTTCACCCTGGTGCGAGATCAGGATCATGGCTGGCTGATGACTTCCCCGACAGGTGATGCGAATGGGCCGCTGGTGGTGGAAACGGCCGTAAAAGCAGACATTGTCTCCATGATAAACGATTGGTAATTGTGGCCTTTCTCGCCAAAAGGAACCAACCATGTCCGCTGACATTATCCAGGCACAGTACGAACAACTAGAAAACATCGCCAATCGCTTTAGTCAGGAAGCAGAGAACAATGGTGTACTGGCTCAAAAGGTTGCACAAGCCGTACAAGCCTTACAAAATGGTGCATGGGAAGGTCAGGGAGCCGCAGCCTTTTTTGCTGAAATGGAAACTACCACTAACCCTGCCTTACAGCGGCTCATCCACGCCCTGGAAGAAGCCCAAAGGGTAACCCTAACGGTAAAAGAAATTATTCGTGCTGCCGAAGAAGAAGCGGCTGCTCCATTTCAAGGGAGTTATGTCGCAGCAGGCACCACAGCCGATGCTAAATTGCCAGGAGGCATCGCAGATGTTGGTTCCCTAGGATTTATGGGTGACAAATCTAGTAAAGAGCTAATTGCCAAAGATCCCAGTGAAGTTTTCAAAGAAGACTATATGGAGAACATGATCGGCTCTCACTTTAAAGGGGAAAACTCTTCAGCGTTAAATAATCTAATGGAGCAAGCATTAGGGCAAATGCACGCAAACGGCAAGATAGATGGTGATACACTCGACAAAATTGCTGATTTACGTGGGATAGATCGAGAGACATTTCACCAACAGTATGAACAATTTGAGAATTTATGGCGTAATGCCAAAAACAAGGGTGATATCGATCTTGCCCAACACGGCAATTTCATGGGATCTACCTTCTCATTACGTTATGGAAAAGTCGTGGGGGATGTGTTTGGTATGGATCCGGTTTTTGGTTCATTGCTTAATCCAACCGGTGGACTGGTTGGCCCAGACAGTAACTCCTACCAACCTAACTCAAACGATGCTATTGGGTATCATGGTGTTTTTCATGATGCCGCAGGTTACTTATACAACAATCATGATGGTTTGGGGCCAGGATATGATTATCTTGGACGGGAGGTTATATTTTCTAACCCCAAGGGAAATCCTCTAAGCGGCCAGGTCGGCGGCATAAGCTGGTGGGCATCACACGCCGAGCTAAATATTGACATTCCGGAAAACAATTTGCCGAATTTTATTCCCGGTCCCTTTGAACCTATTGTCGGTAAGGCATTTGAAACAGGGCTGCGCACGATTCGGCCACTCACTTATGGTTTGGAAGGAGGGGCAGAAATTGTAGATGGGGTTGGCGATTTGTTTTCGGGAAATTTTGCTGAAGGGGCTGGGGATATTTTAGATGGCTCTGGGACGATTCTGGGCGGTATTGTTCGCACAGGTGCAGAATCTACCTTTGGTGTATCTCAAGTCAACAGTGTTGTGAATTTATCAACAAAAATATTTGGCTGGCCATAGGAGGTAAGAATGCAAGCAAAGCTACAGCTTAGCGAGTTTGCTTATTTACTGCACTCACTTGGTGCCAGTAAGGTGATTGGGGTTAATAATTCACAGTTGTTTCCCCCAGACGATCAAGCGTTGGATTCTTTGCTACAGCAAGGATTCTCTGCACTGGAAGATCATGGCTGGTTAGTGCCAGATGAACAGGGATATAAAACGCATACGGGATTGGTGTTATTAACGGCCGTTGTCGCTAATCCGGAGTTTGTTATTGTTGTAACGCTGGCTGCACCTGATGGTGGGAAGCAATTTGTTACTTACTATGGGGTGCAGAATATCATTGTTGAACAGATTTTTACATCTGAAAGATATTATCTTCTAACACAACTTGATAAATTCGATGTGATTGTGGAACGGTTAGGACAGGCTTTGTCAATCACGGTTGAGGCACCCCCCTGGCCTAAAGCAGTTTCTGTAGAAAGCAATGCTTTTGAAAATGTGATGCAGCAGACGACAAATGGTAACTTAATGGAGTTAGAAGCCGTATTAATCGCATCGAATGATAAAATTCCAAATGTATCTTCTCTGGCTCATATTATGAAAATGTTGCGGCCGGTAGGTCGTGTAGAGTGTGCAAATTTGTCGGGAGATCAATTAAATGCTTGGTATGACATTCTTTTTTATCAAGATGTAGATAACCATACCTGGGCAATGACAAAAAATGCCCAACTTGACTCCCTCGTTTTTCACCCACTTAATTATGCTAGGTTTGAAGCATTAATGTCTCGAATAATTCTAACCCACTGAGAATCGGAGTGAACAGAAGCAATGAATGGAAAAGTAATATCGGGGCCAGCGGCTATTTTAATCTTATTCCTCTTTTTTCTCCCGTGGGTGGCTGTTTCCTGTGAGAGCCTACCCCAGAGCGAATTGAGCGGTTTGCAGCTAGCAACTGATTCCGCTGCTGGTGGCGATCCAATCTTTTTTTTGGTGCCTTTGGCTGCGCTGGTTTCGCTGCTCCTGTTGGCCAGCACGCTGTGGAAGCCTGCCTGGGAGACTAATGCCAATTGGGGGCTTGTGGTGTCCTCCATTGGGGGCTTGCTAGTGTTTTTACTAAAATGGCTGCAACTGCGCGGGAGCAGCGGGGCGTTTGAGGTAACGATTTTACCTGCGTTGTGGGTGACAGTGGCTGGCTTGCTGGGTATTGGCTTGGGGGCCGTGTTTGATCTTTGGCGAACGCCCAAGCCGCAAGCGGTGGTTTACGGCCGTAATCAACCCCAACAAACGCCATTTCACGCTGCACCTGCCCCGCCGTCTCGTCCGGCCCCTTTGGATAGCAATGCCACTTGGGTAGATGAAGGTGCCTATCCCGTAGCGCCAAAGGCGACGATGGTTGACGAGGGTTTACCGCTGCGCGATCCCCATGCAACCATTGTCGATGAGGATCCCACCCCGGCAGACGATCCGGCCAAGCGCACTTTAATGGATGATGATATGCGAGAAATGGGCCATCTGGCTTTCTATCCGCCTGACGAGGAAGCCGACGATTTTTATGCCCCAACTGTTGCCGACACCCCACAACCACGAGTAGAACCGACAGAAGTACTGCATGTTGAGCCAAAAGCAATGGCCTGGCTGGTCATTGGCAATGGCGAGCGTGAAGGGGAAGAGTTTCCACTAAAATCGGAAACAACTATTGGGCGTGACCCCAGCAGCGATATTTTTCTCAACGACACGGCCTTGTCCGCTTTGCATATTCGGGTACGGTTAGCAAACGGCCGTTATATCGCCTACGATCAAAACAGTACCAACGGCCTTTATGCGTTTGATTCCCGGCAAAATACCTGGGAAAAGCAAGACCAGGTAGAATTGCAAGAAGGCACACAAATTAAATTAGGCCGCACGGTCTTACACTTTATTACCCTAAAAGCCTGATTGGAGGCGTGCAATTGAACAACTTCATGCCTGAATTAGTTGGAGCAAAAAGCGACAAAGGCCCCGTTCGTTCTGCCAATGAAGATGCCTATTGGGTCAGCCACACAGAGACGCCCACCGAATTGGGTGCGCTCTATATTGTGGCCGATGGCGTGGGCGGACAAGAGGCGGGGGACGTGGCAGCGAATAAAGCCACGGAAATCATCAGCAAAGCGTTTTACGAACACCGCCAGGCCGGGTTAGAGATTGAGGTTGCCCTGGAACGTGCCATCCGCACCGCCAACCAGGTCATTTTTGATCTGGCGCAAACGCGCGGTGGGGGAAAGATGGGCTGTACAGTAGTAACGGCCGTTCTCCACAATGGCTATTTGTACGTGGCCCATGTCGGCGATGCCCGTGCCTATTTTTTGATGGGCGATCAACTGAAGCGGCTGACGCGCGACGATACCTGGGTGCAAAAACAGGTGGAAGCCAATGTGCTTACGCCTCAAGAGGCTGCCAACCATGAACTGCGCAATGTGGTGACCCAGGTGTTGGGCAACAAAGAAGAGATTGAAGTCCACCTAACCCATCCGGTAGAAATTTATTCCAACGATGTCTTTTTGCTTTGTTCCGATGGCCTGCATGATCCGCTGAACTTCCAGGCGATTCTCGGCCTGCTGCGCGGCAAATCGGCCCAGGCAGCGGCTGAAGATTTGGTGCAGGCTTCGATTGATGCCGAAACGCACGACAATGTAACGGCCGTTGTTGTCAACGTCGGCCAGGTTCCTGGCAAAGTTCGAGCAGCTACCGCAGCCGCGCCAGCCGGGCGCTCAGGCATTCCCCCCTGGGTCATTGCCTCCCTGATTGTGACGGTGCTTGTTTTATTGGCGATTCTCTTTTTCTATGTGTTGCCTGCCTTTAATGCCCGTCAGGCCAGCGCTGAAGCAACGGCCGTACCAGAAATTGTCCCCTCTGTAGAAAGTGTGCTGGAGGAGACAGAAGTGCCTGCTTTGCCACCTGCCCCAACTGATGAGGCAACGGCCGTTCCCCAAGCTACATCCACCACTGCATCTACTGCCACGCTGGAACCATTGCCTTCTGCTACCCTGGCCGCCACCGACACCCCACCGCCAGACATTGTGGAGGCGCGTGGTTGCATCAAACCAGGCGTGTTTGCATTTGTATGGCAGGATGCCCAGCTTGCTACCTGTAGCGAACCTGATGTTGCCGAAACATTTATCGACGTGGGTCAGGAAGTGATTATTTTAGATACGACGTTACGCTCAGCAGGTGAACCGGGCAATTGTTCAGTAAATAGTGATTTCTTGAATGTACAATCTGCTGCTGATTCCACTTTACAAGGGTGGGTCTTGGAAAGCAATATCCAGCTACTTGCACCTGGAGAAAGTTGTTCACCCTAAGAACAAACAAATATGAATCGATGGTCGTAGCCGCAGTTTCTTACTGCGCTCCAGATGCGCGATAAGAAATCGCGGCTACATGCCCGACAAAATTTACTTGCTTGAACTTTGTACCAGGCATTCATAAGAGTACGGGGCGAGGAGTGGGCATCTGAGGATGCGGACTCCTCAAATTTAGAAATTTGATGTACTGAATGTAGTCAGCAGTCGCAGGCGACAATAAAATCATGACAGAGAGTAACCTAACCATTGGTCAACAAATTGGCCCATACCGCCTTCTCTCTTTTCTGGCGCAGGGGGGCATGGCTGAGGTTTATGTTGCCCTTGATACGACCCTGAACCGCGAAGTAGTCTTCAAGGTGATGCGCTCCATCTTAGCCCAAGATAAAGCGTTTATCGCCCGCTTTCGTCGCGAAGCCCAAATTACCGCCCAGCTAAACCACCCCAACATTGTCCAGATTTATAGCACCGATTTTACGCCGGATGGACGGCCGTATCTCGCCATGCAGTACATCAAAGGGGGCACCCTGCAAGCCCGCCTGCACGCGCTGGCTGAGCAGCAGGAGATGTTTACCACGACCGCCGCCCTCAGCATCATGCGCCAGATTGCCGATGCACTGCACACGGCTCATCAGGCAGGCATCATCCACCGCGATTTAAAGCCCAGCAACATTCTGCTGCATCCCAATGGCGTACCGGTCCTCACTGACCTGGGCATTGCTTCGGCTGAATCGCTCACCCGGCTTACCCAAACGGGCAACGTGATGGGTACTCCCTACTACATGTCGCCGGAACAGGCTGGCGGCAAGCCGTTGGACGGCCGTTCCGACATTTATTCTTTAGGCGTCATCCTGTATGAACTGCTGGCGGGCAGCACCCCTTTCCAGGCGGACAGCCCGCTGGCCGTGCTGCACCAACACGTTTATGAAGACCCGACGCCATTGGGGCACGTCCGCTCCGACCTGACGGCGACCACTTGTCGGCTGGTAGAGCGCTGTTTGCAAAAAGATCCCACGCGGCGTGTGCCGGATACAGCTACGCTGGTTAGCGACCTGGAACAGGCGCTGGTGGACGAGGGAGACAGCGGTGCATTTCGCCTGCCGCAAACAGGCCCGCAAACGGTTTACCAACAATTAACCCGCCGCAGCCAGCAGCTGCAGCCGTTGCCACCGCCGCAACCCATCGGCCGAACAGAGGTGCTGGCAGAGCCAGGTTCAAAGGCTGCCGTTCCACGCTGGGTGTTTATTGTGGTACCTGTGTTGGCCGTGCTGCTCATTCTCTATTTTGTCTGGCAACGGCCGTCTGCCCCTGCGCCAATCGCCAGCGATACCTCAACTCCTGCCCAGATTATTGCCGACGATTTCACGGTGACACCTGAAGCCACGATTGAACTGATTGAATTAGATGAGACAGTTGAGTCGGCAACGGCCGTTCCCCCAGCCACCTCACCACCCCCGGCCCAACCAACAGCCACCCTGTTGCCCATGGCTACGGCCGTACCGTTGCAAAATAAAATCATCTTCCAATCTGATCGAGACGGCGATTTTGATATTTATATTATGAACGCCGACGGCTCCAACCAGATTAACCTCACTAACAACAGCGCCGAGGATAACTATCCTGTCGTTTCGCTGGATGGCAGCCAGGTGCTGTTTGAATCTAATCGCGACGGCAATTGGGAAGTGTACGTGATGAACAGCAACGGTAGTAGCCAGCGCCGACTGACCAACGCGCCGGCCAGTGATGATCGCCTGCCCACCTGGTCTCCAGACGGCCAGCAGGTGGCCTTTATTTCTAATGAGGATGGCGACTACGAAATCTTCATCATGAATGCCGACGGCACAAACCGACAGCAGCTTACCTTTAACCAGATGCGCGAAGGGCATATGAGCTGGTCGGTCAACAACCAGCTTGTGTACAATGCCGGTCCAACCGGCAGCAGCAGTTGGGAGATTTACACGATGGACGCCACTGGCCAAAACCAACGCCAGCTCACCAACAACAGCGTCAGCGATTGGGCACCGGAATGGTCGCCAGACGGTCGTTTCATTCTCTATCTCTCCCTCATTGGCACTGACCCGGCTATCTTCATCATGAACGCCGACGGCAGCAACAGCCAATTATTGCATAACAGTCCCAATTACGATTGGGGGGCTGACTGGACGACCGATGGCCGTATCATTTTTACCCAAGACGAAGGGGATACGGCCGTCATTTACATCATGAATACCGATGGCAGCAACGTCCGCAAACTCACCGAACGCGGCAGTTACCCTTCCTGGGTGAAGTAGCTGACTTTGATCACAAGCATTTGATGTTCTGTGCATTGACGTGGTAACTCAAGCTATGCTACAGTTCACAAAAAGTTTACGCCAGTCAACACTATAGAAATCAAGAAAGGTTTGTGTCTCGTGTCAATGCAACCACAACATATCGGACGGTATGAAATAAAACGTGAATTGGGCAGAGGGGGTATGGCCACGGTATATCTGGCGCATGATCCCCATTTTAACCGGGATGTAGCCATCAAGGTTTTACCGCCACAGTTCATGCATGATCCCATGTTCCTGGCCCGCTTCAAGCGGGAAGCGCAAACGATTGCTGCTTTGGAACATGAAACCATTGTGCCTGTTTATGATTTTGGTGAAGCGGATGGACAGCCATTTCTGGTGATGCGCTATTTGTCTGGTGGGTCTTTAGTGGAGCGAATTGCCAGAGGTGCGCTGCCGGTAGCCGAAGCGTCAACGATTGTGCAACGGATTGGCTTGGCGCTAGACGAGGCGCACAGTAAAGGCATTATCCACCGAGATTTGAAGCCAGGAAATATCTTGTTTGACCATCACGGAAATGCATTTTTGTCCGATTTTGGCATTGTCAAACTGGCGGAATCTACCACCACCTTCACCGGAAACAACATTGTTGGTACGCCAGCCTATATGAGCCCTGAGCAAGCGCGCGGTGATGCCAACTTAGATCGCCGTAGCGATGTGTATGCCCTTGGTGCGATTCTGTTTGAGATGTTGAGTGGCCAACAACCGTATCAAGCTGATACGCCTATGGGTGTTGCCGTGATGCATATTACAGAGCCGGTGCCTCGTATTACATCCGTCAAGCAAGATATTCCCACTGCTTATGAAGCGATTATCATGCAGGCGATGGACAAAAATCCTGATAAGCGATTTGCCACGGCAGGTGAATTTGCGCTAGCAGTGAGCGGCGTGTCAGGTCACAAGCAAGCTGCCGATAACCTGGCAGAAACAGAAGTGTTGGCCAATGATTATTACGTTTCCCCCTCGAATAGTGCAACCGACTCAAAACGAGTCTCGCGCCGTTGGGCATTGACACTTATTCCCGTTGTCGTCTTGGTGGGATTGTTTTTATGGGGCAGTCGCTCCTTTGGTTTTTTTGCAGACCCAGAGATTGAGGAAACGGCTGAACCTACAACTGCAAGTGTGGCAGCCGCGACACTTCCGGTGACCGAAGCAGCACAGATTGCGCTTGTGCCATCCAACACCCCAACACAGGCAGCGACAAACACGGCCACCGCCACCATTCAGCCGACAAATACCCATACCGCTACTCCTAGACCAACCGCAACCAGCACGGTTACTTTGACGCCAACAGCAACGGCCACGAATATCCCTGTGCCCATCCTGCCACCCCAGCTTATTTCACCAACGCATGGGATTTACCAAAGTCCGATTACCTTTGAATGGCAGGGCACGCCAGGCGCTTCATATCAGGTGACGCTGCGACATGTGGACAGCAACACGGTACACACCAGCGACTGGATAAGCGGCAGCAGTTGGACATTTGATTTACCTTCGGAGCAGTTTGGAAATTGGGAATGGTTTGTAACCGTTCGCAATGGAGGGCGTTCGGATTTAAGGACATTTGTTTTTGATCCATTTCCGAATAGTGGGCCGACCTTCTCAATTTATGATTTGAACAAAGACTGTTACATTAACCAGGCTGACGGTGACATTATTACTTCAAAATTTTTTTCAACCGATCCGGCTGATTTACAGCTGTGTGATTATGATGGTGATGGCAGAGTTGATCTTGATGATTACATTCAGTTTTTAGATCATACTAGCGATGAGCCATATTGCTCACTTTCTGGCTAACACTTATTTGGTTTGCAGAGTTGGGAATTGTGTTGGATCTAGAATCACTCAATCATTTCGCATACAAAGCACCCCATGACAGAATTTGACTCTTTAGTTGGGCAGCAAATCGATCAGTATAAAGTTATCCGCCTTATTGGGCAGGGGGGGATGGCGGCCGTTTACCTGGCGCATGATCTCACGTTGGACCGTGAAGTGGTGCTGAAAACCATGCTGCCTGCGCTGGCCCAAAATGAAGAGCTGATGCGCCGTTTTGAACGGGAGGCCAGAGCCACAGCCCGGCTGGAGCATCCCAATATCGTACCCATCTACGTGACGGGAACAACCCCGGATGGACAACCTTACATTGCCATGCAGTACATCAGCGGCGGTTCGCTGAGTGACTATTTGCGTCAGTTGACTGCGCAGAAGCAGTGGGTCAGCACCATTTATGCCCTTTCTATTGTGCGCCAGATTGCAGACGCGCTGCGCGTGGCCCACCAGGCGGAAATCATCCACCGCGATCTGAAGCCAAGCAATATTTTGCTGCGGCGCGACGGCACCCCGGTGCTGTCGGATCTGGGCATTGCCGCTATTCAGCAAGCCACCACACGCCTGACACAAACGGGCAATTTGTTGGGCACGCCCACCTATATGTCGCCAGAGCAAGGAGCGGGGAAAAGTATCGACGGCCGTTCCGACATCTACTCCCTGGGCATCATCCTCTACGAACTGTTGAGCGGCCAGCTGCCGTTTGAAGCTGATTCCCCCTGGGCCATGATTCACCAGCACATTTATGAACCGCCCCATCCGCTGGAGCAGTTCCGCCCCGACCTCAGCCCGCAAACCTTGCAGATTGTGGCTACCTGCCTGCAAAAAGAGCCAGCGGCTCGTTACCAGAGCGCCAGCGAACTGGTGGCCGCTCTCGATCAGGCAATGGCGGCTGAGGATATGAACCAAAATGTGTCTGTGGGCAGTTGGCAGCCTGCCACGCCTCGTGTCATTGAAGGACCACCGACCACGCGCCGCCGTCTCCAACGGCCAGCGGCAGAC
This sequence comes from uncultured Anaerolineae bacterium, assembly GCA_905479495.1. Lineage (GTDB taxonomy): Bacteria > Chloroflexota > Anaerolineae > Promineifilales > Promineifilaceae > Leptofilum. Next base: position 267,912 of record CAJQMR010000007.1, on the reverse strand, counting down.
ACGCCCCAACAAATTGTATCGCCAGTAAACAAGGTGAAACGGCCGTCCTGGCAGTACGTCTTGCTTGCTGGCGTCCTCATTTTAATTATCGGCAGTATTTTTATTTTCCGTGATGGCTTCACCATCTCCTCGCCAACTCCCGCAACCGAGACGGTTGATCTGGCTTCAACCATGACCGCCACGGCCGATATTTTGCCAACCAGTACCACGCCGCCAACGGGCGTCTCCGCCGAGGAGACCCTTGTCCCCATCAATGATCCGGTCAATGCCACCGCCACGCGAACCCCTGAACCCGCTGCGCCAACAGCCACGGCGACAGCTGCCAACCCCTTCCCCGATGGCCTCATTGCTTACAGCTGTGCCATTGGCGGTGATGAGTACCGCATTTTTCTGAGTTCGCCCGACGGCCGTACCCAGTTCCAGCTGCCCAATCAGCCAGGCAATAGCCTCGTGCCTGCCTTTTCGCGGGACGGCCGTCAAATAGCTTACCGTTCTAATGTGGGTGGTTCCTGGCAAATTTATGTGAGCAATGTCGATGGCAGCAATCTGCGTCAGATTACCAGCGGCGACAGCAGCAGCCCCAACCTTGAAGCTGTCTGGTCGCCTGATGACAGCCAATTTGCTTTTGTCTCAGAGCGGGATGGCAGCAAACAAATTTATGTGATGGACAATGACGGTGGTAACCAGCAGCGGCTAACGTTCAACACGGCTCGGAATGACGATCCTTCCTGGTCGTCGGCTAATGACCAGATTATTTATGAGAGCAACGTAGACGGCCGTTACAACATCTTCCAAATTGCGGCCGAGGGTGGCCTGCCGTCGCCATTGATCACGCTGGGCGAATCTGCCAGTACGCCCGCCTGGTCGCATGATGGGCAGTGGCTGGCGTTTGAGACGCTCATTGAAGGCGAGCGTGACATCTGGATTGCTCGTCCCGACGGCTCTGACCTGCGCCAAGTTGTTACCTTGGGCAGCAGTGATGAACGCCCTGCCTGGTCACCTGATAGCACGCAAATTACTTTCCATTCCAACTACCAGCAGGCAGATGAGGATGACGTTGATATTTGGGTGATGGACATTGAAACACAAATCTCTGTGAGGCTGACGCAAAACGGCCGTTGTTACGATCCATCTTGGGCGCTTGTGCCGCTGGAAATGTTGGTGAATCTGGCCTTGGCGGATGAAGAGGTGGTGCCACCCAGCAGCGGCGATGCCGATTGGCCAGTCAGCGAGACAGGGGTTGAGGCGTGCCACTTGCATGTGGGAACGGCCGTTACTGCTGGCGACAACGCTCGGTTTTGGTCGCAGCCCGACGTGTTTGCCGGTTCGCTTGGGCAAAGCCTGGCCAGCGGCCAAGCGTTGAGGGTTGTGGCTGGCCCCATTTGGGGACCCATTCGCCTGGACAGTGATGACCAGGGCTGGTGGTGGCAGCTCGCCACTGAGGATGGTTCGGCCACCGGCTGGCTGTGGCAGTCGCGCCTCAATGAATGCAACTAAAATGCCGTAGATTGGACCAATCTCGTCAGGGTAAGTCATTTTCCAGAGGTAAGCCAACTCTTAGGGTTTTGGGGGTATAACACATCCGTATGGAGACAGGGCGGCTCGTTGGGCAAACGATTGATCAATTTACCATTGTCAGGCATATTGCCCGGGGCGGCATGGCCGATGTCTATTTAGCGCGGGACAAAGCCTTAGAGCGTGATGTGGCTTTCAAGGTAATGTTAGATGTCCTGGCGCTTGATCCGCAGTATGTCAAACGATTTCAGCGTGAAGCTCGTACCGTGGCCCGGCTGGATCATCCCAACATCATTCAGGTTTATAGCACCGGCAAAACGCCATTGGACCAGCCATACATTGCCATGCAGTATATCAACGGCGGCTCATTGCGGGACAAGCTGGAGCAATTGGCCAAACGGGGCAAGCTGTTAACGACAGAACAGACCTTAAATCTCGCTCGCCAACTGGCCGTTGCGTTAAGTGTAGCGCATCAGGCTGGTGTCATCCATCGTGACCTGAAGCCGGGCAATATTCTCATCAGGCCAGATGGGATGCCTGTGTTGGTGGATTTAGGCATCGCCGCGGTTAGCAGCAGCCAAAAGTTAACCCAAACGGGTGGTTTTGTGGGTACACCAGCCTACATGTCGCCAGAACAGGCTCGGAGTAGACCTTTAGACGGCCGTTCCGACATCTACTCTTTTGGCGTTATTTTATATGAACTTTTGGCTGGAAAACGGCCGTTTGAGGCTGAGAATTTTACGACCATCCTCTATAAGCAGGTTCACGACGAACCTGTTCCTCTGCAACAGCTTCGTCCCGATACCTCCCAGCAAACCCAGGCAATAGTTGCTACTTGTCTACAGAAAAATCCGGCTGACCGCTACCAACGAGCCGAGGACATGATTCCGGCGATTGATGCCGCGCTCCAGGCAGAAGGTAACGCCACCTATGATCCCCAGCTTACCCAAGTCCTCACGCATCTTTCGGACAGTGCGCTAATCAGTAGAAGGCAAATCGTCCAACTCGAAGAGGAGGTTAAACCAGCAAGGAGAAAACCACCCCCAGCTTGGGTCATTGTAACGGCGGGCGTACTGTTGCTGGCAATCGCATTTTTACTCATTAGCCAGGGGCGTAATAAGTCAGAAAATAATCAACCAGATGTGCCTGAAATTGTTGCTGTGGATACGGCCGTACCCACAGCAGCACCCTCAGTCACAGAACCGTCAACGGCCGTACCAACCCCAGATATTCCCGCTACGGCAACAGAACCACCTGCACCAACCCAGACGCCACAGCCCACTACACCCCTGCCCACGGAAACGGCAACTGCCATCCCCGACAATGGTTTCCAACCCATTCTGTTGCAAGCCGTGGCCAACGGCACCAGTGATTTCAGTGCACCACCTGTGGGGGATGTTACTTTGGGTGATGTTCCTTTTCAGTTGTCAACCGCTATTTTCAAGAGCCAGGCTTCCGCTGCGCCTTTTACAGACGCGCCCCTGCGTCTGCCCCTAGCTGCCAATATTACACAGGCCCAGCAGTTGCACTTGTTGCTCAATCTCGGCAATGGTTTTACACGATTTGCTGATCAGGTCGTTGGGCGTGTGGAAATTGTTTGTGATGACACGTTAATTGTTTTAGCTGAGCTTCAGGCGGGCGTGCATGTGCGGGAATGGCACAATGGGCAAGGGGTCATCACGGTGGCTTCGCTTGCCTATTCTGTATGGAGCGAGCAGATCACCGACGATGTGCGGGGAACCATCGATTTACTGTCGCTCGAATTGCCCCTGATTTGCCAAAACGGGCGTCTGACCAGTGTCGAACTCATAGATAGTTCTACAGAAACCGTTGGCTCTCTCGATCCGGCCCTGAATCTTGTTGGGGTTTCTGTTGAATACCGTCCCTAGCAACCTATAAAAGAGGCAAAATATGGACACCGAAAAACTCCTCGGGCACAAAATAGACCAATACACAATCGAGCAGCACGTTGCCAGGGGTGGGATGGCCGACGTGTACCTAGCGAAAGATGAGGATTTGCAGCGCCATGTAGCCTTTAAGGTGATGTTAGACACCCTTGCTTCAGAAGAGCAGTTTGTGCGCCGCTTCCGGCGTGAGGCGCAAACGGTGGCCCGGCTGGATCATCCCAACATTGTCCAGGTTTACAGCACCGGACGAACCTCATCGGGCCAGCCGTACATTGCCATGCAATATATCCCCGGCGGTTCCCTGCGAGAGAAGTTGGAAGAGCTGGACAAGCGTAACAAACTGCTCACAACCGAGCAGGTGCTGAATATTATGCGCCAACTGGCCATTGCTTTGAGTATTGCCCACCAGGCCAAAGTGATTCACCGTGATCTGAAGCCGGGCAACATTTTAATCCGGCCTGATGGCATGCCGGTTTTGGTCGATCTAGGGATTGCAGCGGTGCAAAGTGGTGTAAAGTTGACGCACACAGGTGGTTTTGTAGGTACACCGGCTTACATGTCACCGGAACAGTTTCGTGGCTTGCCGCTAGACGGCCGTTCTGACCTCTACTCTTTGGGCATAATCTTCTATGAGCTGTTTGCTGGAAATCGGCCGTTTGACGCCGAAGACATAACCGCCATCATGTACAAACACGTCCATGAAGAACCCGTGCCGCTGCATCGAGTGCGCCCAGATCTGACTCCGCAAACCTTGTCTATCGTCGAAACCCTGCTCAAAAAAGAGCCAGAGCAGCGCTTCCAAACGGCCGATGCCCTTGTTGCCGCCATCGACCGGGCCATTGCCGCCGAAGGTGGTTTTGGCCCCAATCCGCAGGCCACCCAGGTGCTTACTCGCCTGGACGATAGCAGCCTCATCAGCCGGGGTGGCACGCTGCGCCTGGCCTCAACCGCGAGAACAAGCATCCCCCGTGTGGCTGGACAATCACCCAGTAGGCGGATTCCTCTCTGGGTTATCATTTCGGTCATTATTTTGGTTGGTGGGTTAGCCGCTATAACGTTTTTGCGACCGGATAATACGGTGGAGCCGCCTGTTGTGGAAGAGGAGACGGCCGTTCCTACCACAGTCCCAGAAGCCGCCATCACCGATCTGCCTGAACCAGAAGCAGAACTGATTGCTGTAACTGATGAGGAGGAGGCAACCCCTGAAGAAGCTGAGCCAACCTTGCCCCCAGCCTCAGCCACGCCCACAGTTGCGCTTGAGCCAACCGTAGTCCCCACGGAACCGCCTACGGCCACCGCCACCAGTTTGGCCTCAGCCACGCCCACAACTGTTGTCTGTGTTGGTGCTTCTCCTACGCGCCTCTCGGTGGGGGACAAGGCGAGAGTGGTCAATTATCAAATCAACGTGCGCACAGGGCCAGGTACAAATTTTGGCGTTGAAAACACCTTGCTGCCTGGGCGCTTGGTTGACATCGTTGGTGGGCCAGAATGCAATGATGGGCAGCTCTGGTATCAGATCCTCAGCGAGCCATTTACCAATTCTACTGGCGAACGCATTCAGGTTGCCGGGTGGAGCGTTGAAGAAAGCGGCAGCACTTACTACCTGGAACCGGCTAATTAGTTCGTTACAGGTTCTGCGAAATCTGTAAAAATCTTTGTTGGTTCTGGATTGTTCAAGTTAAGGTATATAATGGTGAAAGGATGTAATTTATGAAGAAACGCCTCTTATTACTGGTGGCTGTCACAATTTTAATGAGCGCTTGCCTGACGGTGACAAATATGCCACCGACGTTGGTGCCAACGATTGCCATTAACAACAGTGAAACAACTGATGGTTTAAGTAAAAATGCAACGGCAGAACCTGTATCTTTGGCGCAAGAAACGGCCGTACCTATCGCCACACTCCCACCAACAAATACGCTTGCTCCCTCACCCTCTGCAACTGCTACCGAGGAACCTACTTCTACCCATAGATCCACTCCTATATGGACAGCTACAGCAACGCTTACCCCCACGGCTGCCATTGAGCCAACGGCAACCTACTGGCCCACCGTCACACGCCAGTTGCTGCCAGAAGCGATAAGCGCGGGCCTACCCCCCTGCCAAACCCGCGTGGTGGACACTGAGCTGTTGGCCATGGTGACCCAACAATTTTTTTTGCCAGAAACGTATGTCCCACCGGACTTGGTTCCCTTATCAGATTACTTTGACGATAGCATTACGCTGGGGCAAGACCTGTACGCTCGGCAGGCGATCATCGATCCGTTGCAAACAATCATTGAGGCGATGCACGAGGCTGGATTACGGCCGTCTATCATTTCCGCCTATCGTAGCTACAGTGAGCAAGCCCTGGCCTGGAAATGGTGGAGCGGACAGTATCCGGGACGGGTCGCCATCTTAAGCGCTCGGCCTGGCTATAGTGAACATCAACTAGGCACAACGATTGATTTTGGTTCGCCTGCCATCGACAATCTTTTCCACGTTGATTTTGCCAACACCGTCGAAGGCGTTTGGCTGACAAACAATGCTCACCTTTATGGATTCACGTTGAGTTATCCGGCAAACACATATGGCATTACCGGCATTAAGTATGAGCCGTGGCATTTTCGCTATGTGGGAGTGAATTTGGCAACACAGTTGTTTAACTCAGGCCAGCTATTAACAAGCTGGCAGCTCGAAAATCTGTCACCTCCTTGCATTCCTTAGAGGTGGTACTCTGCGAAATGATGGATAATTCGGGTCTATTCAGTTTGGGTCAAATTCAATGAAGTAATCGAGCTGATTGGGTAAAATCGTGACCTTCGATACCTAATCTTACCCAATCAGCTTATGAAGTTCAATCCAACGTTCCTCGAAATCCTCGTTTTCCTTGTCGTTGTCGTTGGCCTTTTCATTTTCATCTGGGCCAAACATGGCCGTCGAATTCACCGCTGGCTACAGGATTATTTACGTCGACGACGTGGGCCCGTATAGTGCAATTACTATGATCTCTAGTTTTTCCTAAAAGCTTGGCAGAGTTTGCCAAGCAAGTACAAGCAGAAGACCTCTCTGCTCATTAGAACCTTAAAAATGTGGGCTACCAGCGCTTGAATCAGGGCAAAATAAGCACTTTTGAACCGGTGTGCTGCGTATTGCCACGGGGCAAATGCACAGTAACGGCTGCTTTTTTTTGAATTCGTTCCTCACAGAGGGTCAATTCAGAAAAATCAGCCTGCCGCAAGGCTCGGCGCAAGCGACCACTCGTTTTTTGGGTGTCGGTCCCAGTACCCTGTAGGCATCGGGGGTAAAACAACCGCCATAATGGTTAACACGTTACCCATCAGCAAAGCCAGTTGCGGCAAACGCCAGACCGTTACCATTGCATGAACAAACATGCGGTGTAGCCCTAGCATTTGCTTAGCTGCCAAGGGCACTTGCTCTACTGGCCACCGGTCAAGATACAGCTGAAAAGGAACAGGTGCCTTTAGTGACAGAGTGGTCGCCAAGACCAGCGGTGTGGCAAAGCGAGGATCATAATAAACCCACACGTCTACTGTTTGTGGGGTAGCAGCTACCTTTTGGTCAGACCGCACGAGACTTGTCCAATGATGCGCGGTGATAGTCAACCCCTCATGGACAAAAGTCACGATTTCATCTGGCGGTGTTGCCTCAATCTGTTTGCCATCATAGACACGTGCCAGCGGCCGAACCAGACTACCGTATTCGGCTGGTCGTCCCCGGTTGTGCTCTCTCGGCGGCAGAAATTTGCGTCGAAAAACGCAGTTGTTGGCTTGCCGCACCACAAACCGGGGCACGCTGGCTGCCTGCACCGCTTTGAGCTTAAACCCGCCGTCAAAGATAGCGACCTCTGCTTCCCCTAACGTACGTTTAGCATGGACAAGCAGACGTTGCTTGAGTCCCTCTTCATCCGTTGTATTGACTGGCGCTAGCAACAACTTGTGCAGCAAAGGCAATCGTTGCCCCTCAATTTGTCCAACACGGACAACAACACCCAATACGACGCCGGGCAGCAGCCGCCCCGCTAACTGATGAAAGCCGCGCAACTGCCACTTTTGTAACTTGGGCCGCCAGAAAGTAGTGGTGTCATAAGCGATAGCTTGCCAGCCAGCAATGGTTCGTGGTTGCCAGCAAGTTTCTCTGGAAACCCACGCTTGCCAGCGTGATAACAGCTCATCAACGGACCAGACACCATACCGTAGGGCACGCCAACTTCGTCTGACAGCTGATGGCTTGAAACCAGCCAGATGCAACGCGGTATGGACCGCGCCACGACTGGGCAGAAAGTTGCCCGTGAGCATGGCCCACATTAATTGTAAAAGTGCAAGGTTGGTGCCGATTGGCACCGACTTTACCAAATGTTCAAGTGCAAGTAAGATTTGTTGTGAAGCAGTGTCCATATGTCCAACCTTATTAGTTTTTGGTCGAACTATATTGTGGACGAGATGCTGCTTCTTTTCACCCCTTACTTACGATAAAGTAGAGTTTTACTGAAAAACCCTTATCAGAGATAGTGATTGATTTACTTCAGTGGTTTTGTTTGGATGAGTGAAGTGTTTGCATCTTTTGGGTTGCTTCAAGTGGATAAATCGCCTTTTTGATAAGCCCAGTAGATGAGTAGTATTGTTAACACAGCGAAACCGAAAAAATTTACCCAAAGTGGAACCGCCGTTTCTGCCACAAGATAATACGATACCCCAATGCCGGTCAGCATCATTATAAAACTAGGGTGAACGTATAAATAGGGGCGGGTGTATTTTCTACCGACTGTGCCCCACAGGACCAAAACGATTAAAGTTACCCACCGTCCGATTGTCATATCCCACAGCAGAATAAAGTTGAGAACGGCCGTTATCCCCAACAAACCAACGACACCTTTCAACGTTAATATCGGCTTGTTCCTTATCGCCAGCGTTATCCACACAATAACGGGTCCAAGGATGTAAGCAAAAGCTAGAAGGGTGAAGAGCTGTTGTTCCGGATCTGACAGAAGAATATCGCTAAATTGTTGTGAGAAAAACAGATAGAGAAACAAGGCGGCAAGAGGCAAAATCAGCCCGATCGCCAAAATGGTTTTTCGGTCCGAGGATGCTTCAGGAGTTTGCTTTTTCTGCTCCCATAGCGCAATTCCCATGATGATCAACAAAAAGACATAACCGGTCACTCTCTCCGCCAGAAACCAATAAAAGAAGTAAATAAAGCCACTGAGGAACGGGCCAAATAATAAAAAGACGGCAAAGAATAACCTGTCCGCATCGTGTGCCCGCAGCTCGCCATTGAACATTTTGTAGCGATCTGCCGGGATGCGCCGGGCGACAATGTAAGCAAATATCAGAGGGATCAGCAGCAAAACCCACCAGGCTGCTTCCGGTAATGTCGATAAGGTGAGGTAATACAAACCAAGGCTGAGACCTAGAAAAAGCGTGTAGAAAAGGTTGAAGCCTACCAGTGCTCCGGTGACCTTTAAAAACCAGAGCAGGCGACGTTCCTGGCCGGTTTTTAAGGTAAAGAGGGGCTGGTTATCGGCTGTGCTGATGCTGCCGACGATAAGAGGAATGATAAGGGAGGCTGCCGCATATTGAATCGCTGCCCAAAACCGGCTTTGCATATCCGCTAAAGGCCATTGCAACAGAGGGGCACCCAGCCAGGCGGCACCTGCCCACAGAAGAACGGCTGCCATAAAGGTTATCCAGCGCTGTGGGGTGAGCCGGTTGGTAACGGCCGTCATGGACCAAACCACCATACCAGCCCAACTGGAGCGCATATGCTCTGGTGCCTCGGACCAGTGGAAAATGCCGTCTAGCCATTCTTTCAACGCCGTAAGCGAAAGCGGGTTGATGTTGATATCGCCCGTGCCTGTATGAACTGGACCATAAACCGGGCCGTAAATGTTTGTTTGGTGACTACGGGAGATTTCTGTAGCAGCCGTCCTTGCACCGGTACGACGAAGATTATCCTGCTCTAACCTGTCCGTTATCTCCAGCGCTTCAAGGATTTGGTTGATGGTTTCTTCATTTTCAGGATATTCATTTCCGCTCAGCCAACCAACTACTGTTTCCGGGTTGATATCGAGTTCGGCAGCAAGCCAGATGGGGGAACGGTCGTTGTGAGCCAGATACTCCTCCAATAAGTTGGCAAAGCTGGGTAAATCAGTCATCCCGTGTCATCACTTCCAATATTGCCACCCCCCGTGTGAATCGGTCCGCTGGAGGGGCCGTAAAAATTGGTTTGTTGGCCAAAAGAGGATGGTTTAGGCTTTTCTTTGACATGAAGGAGATGTCGTTTTTTCTGAGGTGGCAACGGCCCAAATTCATCTTTATAAGTAGCAACTGTTAGAACTGGTACGTCTCCTGTCTTTTCCGCATACACAGATAACCTAAAAGGACTATCACATCCTGGTTGCAAGTTTCTGATGTTACTAGCTCTGTCAATTTTAATCCCCTCCAATGAAATGCTGATCTCAGCGGCGGGAGCTTTTCCACTATTCTTTACCATGCCGATTAAATTGCACCATTCATTCACAAATAGTTCACTTTCCGCCAGAGTCACTTCCAGATCGGGTGTACATTGAATGACGTCCACTATGTCACTACATAGTTTATCGACTTGAACGCGCATATCTTGCCTGATTACCGTTCCTTGAGTAGTGATCTCAAATTGTGTTTTACCATCGTAAGGCTTGTCGCTGTTTTCGTAGTATTCCTGCCCAACAGCAACTACTCTAAAATCAATTGGTGTCGCTTTTTGATACCGACGACCGGCAATTACCCACAGGCGGTTCATAATTTGTGCGTTGGCCCGATTCATTTGGGCTGGATTTTCTATAACTCTTTGTACATATAGCCCTTTATCGCTCATTGCATTGACTAACCGCGTAATCATTTCATTGCCTGGGATAGCCGTAAGCTGTTCTATTGGTTGAGTTTTAGGATGAAACTCGCGTAAACAGAGTGTTGCTAAATCAAAGTGAAACTGAATTTCAACTTCGCTAGTCTGATGTACATCTGTGTCCCTCATCTTTAGGTTCTCTCCCAATGGAGAAAAAAGAACGACATTTATTATCGCTGATAGCGCTCCTTCAAATTTTGCGATCAGTTTACCTCGCACTTTGAAATCAGGCCTGATGTTTCGGCTGTTAGCAAAACGTAAATAGAAGCTCTTGCTGGAGGTTAAATGAAAAGGAATATTCTGCCACGATATTTTTGGCCGATTTTGTCCGGTAGTCCAGGTTTCTGCAGAAGGTATAAAGTTTTCCACAGTCCCATTAAAACCGAGAGCTTCTAACTCTAATTGTCTAATCACAGGATTCGATAACAATGATGTGTCCAGGTAGGGGGTGATCTGAATATCGAGTTCAATTCCCCATTCATCTCCTTCGCTTATCAAAGATGGAATAATCTGTAAAGGTAGGCCGGCAGTGTACTGATTGTCTAGGGTAAAATTATACGCTTGTTGATACTGCCACTGTCTACCGTGAGAGAGGCTGTCAAGAAAGGGTAAACTAGCGGCACGACCTATCAGTTTTATGGGATTGATTTCGCTTGTTAGCCTACTGAGACTTGCTGGTTGCAGTCTATCTGTTCCTTGTAGAACAGCAAATCCGGCATGAAACGCTATGTTTTCTGAGTTCTCTAGCCTATGCTTTTGACGATACTGGCTTAAGCGCATCTCATCAGCTTCTGTGAGGGATAAACCAAAGCTAAAAACACCTGATGATTTTTCCGCTGTTACCTGGTAGACGCCGCTGCTTTCCAGAGTCACTTTGCCAACGGCCGTTTCACGCAATGTTGCCGAGGGAAAGCGCCCCCAAAAAGGTAAGTCAAAACAGGCCGTCCGCATTTTAAACGAGCGAAAATCTTGCTCGGTTAAAATACCCCATATGCTTATAGCGATAACCGCTAAACCGCCAAGAACATGTACTATTGCAGCCCCAAGCGTAGGCGTCATCAAAGCGGTTAAGATGAGAACAAGCCCAACTGCGCCCATGATGTAAAATGAGCGTTCATAGGTGACTATATAATGAAGGCAATCTTCGCAATGAACGGCCGTTTCCCCCTCCACCGTTTCAGGCAAAGTAAGTCCCGTAAATTCATCATTGTGAACAGAATTGTAAAACTGACTATCTGGAACATAGAATTCCTTCTTATGATTGTCGCACATTGCCCGTCCACAATGGTGGCATAATGCTTCTACATTTTTGCTGCCGCAGATGTAACATTCTAATTCTTGAACAAGAGGCACAATCTCGGTTTTCATGGAAATCTCCTACTCGGCCGTACCCACATGACGGAACTGCTCTTTCAACTGTTTTTGAATTTCATTGATTAGGTTGACAATGCGCTTGCTGTCACCGGGTAATCTTCCTTGAATATAAATACTTGTGTCGCCAACCGGGAGTGAGGTTGTAAATTTTGCCTGTCCCTTAACCCCACGTTCACGAGATGTTTGAGCGTTTGTGCCTTGGATTAGTATAAATATTTTCACCTCTCTGGCGCCTTCAGCTCGTTTGGCTTTTATAATATACGGTTGTTTTTCCACACTTTCCTGGCTGTCGGGTTCTTGAAGCTTTTCGATCTCAAAACCTTTATCTTCAAGCAGCATCATTACATCAAGCACGCGCATCTCGTTCAGGACCACGCCGGGAAAATGGAGGTGTTGCCGTGGTAAATAATGCTTGTTTTCCAACCCTTCGTGAAGATTCATGAGAAACTCGTTCTTCAGAACTGTGCATTGCTTAATTGCGATACTACCAGCTTCGTTATCGGCAAGCGCAAGATAGTCCAAAGACAACCCAGACATGAGGCCATCTAATTCAACAGACACACTGCCTTGCAATTTTAACATTTCGTAAAGCTCGATGGGCTCGCTTACTTCAAGAGAAATTAGATCTGTTGCGTAGGTTAACAGATCTTGATTTTCTCTTTGCAGCTTCAGAGGTATATTGTTGCACTCAATAGTGCCATTTTCGGGATTGTAAGTGAAGGGATAAGGTGTTATGCCACTGCTAAATTTTGCCAGCCGATGAGGGGTAGCCAGGGGCCACTGCAAAACCAACTTTAAGGGCAGCGAATTGCCTTCCTGAAACAGTGACCTTCGAGCTGGTAGAGAAAGCTTTACCCGAAACTTTAGAATCAGACTACGCTTAATATCTGCCTGTTTGCGTAACTCTTTGACCAACCTCTTTCTATCAGATTCCCATTCTTCGGCTCGCGAATCTTCATCAACGACAAAAATACTCACTTCAAGTGGAGCTGATTGTGGCTCATTGGGTTGATACGTTTGTGTTATTTGTAAATCGAACCGTCTGTGCTGATTCGTATTGAGTTGAGACAGTTGACTTGGGCTGAGCGTGATTTTTAGAGGCAGCAAATCACCTTCCCACGGCAGGTCAGGTTCTCTGTCGAGGTTGCTCATCCCATAATGGCTGCACTGAAGGTAACCGATTGGTTCTGCGAACCGGACTCCCATCCAGCTGTGGTTGACAGAACGCCTTTGATGACTCATTGACGCGCTGGTTGAAAGCTTGTAATTGTCGTAAGGTGCCCTTACGGCAATCAACCCCGTGGGCGTGGAGGCCAGTTTTAAGTAGCGTACGCCAGACACTTTGGATTGATAAGTATATTCTTCTGTCACCAGAATTTCGTTCGGTTTAAGGATTTGGGGTTGCATTAACTAATCTCCTCTTTACTCCGAGGGAACGAGAAACGACACGATACTATGTATTTGTCAAAAAAAGTACCAGCTGTGATGGGTTTAGGAAAGCAAGGTCACTGGCATAATTTGTTGAACGAAACGCCTGTCGTCCCGATTGATAGCGCGTTCAATCGATCGAGAGTTTCGGCTCTTTCGGCACGCCGGTTTTCTGTGTCGCCATAGCGACGTGTCTGGGCAAGATTTTCTATCAACCTCTGTTGGTAGACCAGAAAATCGGCGTGATGTGTATGAGATTGTCCCAGACTGGTTTGCAATTTAATGAGACCCGCTTCATAGCGGGAAAAACTATCCTGGATTGCCGTGATAAGTTGATTGGTTCCTGGTAGATTTGAGTTTGTCTCAATGGAAGCCATGTCTGGCCAGGTGGTGCGCGGACGCAGTTGGCGGCATTGGGTTACCAGGTCGGTTAAACGGCCGTTCCGCTGCAAATACTCAATTAACGACACCGCTTTGTCACTTCTAGTGGAGCCAGCCAACTCCTCATATTCCACACCCAGATCGAAGGCCAGATGGTGCAGTTCACTCTTGTTGAACTGCTGAGTTAACATCTGGCGCAGTTGGCTGAGGATGACGGCCGTTTCCTCCCGCTTCTCATCATTGTGGGTCATGCTGCCTCCTGGCACAGTTTGTTGAAGGAAATACCCAATGTGGCCAAAGCCAGCTCATTCAGTTGGTCAATAATTTCAGCGCGGTCTGCCTGGCGTAAGTTGGTATCACCAAATCGTCGGGAGCGGCCGATATTTTCCATGAGCCGCTGCTGGTAGACAAGCGCATCACTGTAGCGAGCATGTGACTGATCAATCTGTGCTAGTAAACGTTCCAGCCCCATTTCGTAAGCAGAGAACAGATCTCCGTGTCTGATACTTTTCCTAGACTGGGGTGGATTGATCATATTGATATTGCCGCTGCCGGTGTGAACAGGGCCAGTGATGGGGCCATGGAAATTAGTCTGAGTAGTGGATTTGGGAATGTTTTGCTGTGCCGGTGGGGTGGCTTGCTCTTGTTGCGGCTGGCAAGGAGGAGCGGATTGCAAAAGTTTGAGGGTAACGGCCGTTCCCCAAAACGCCACCGCTTTTGCTCCCGGAATCTTATCCAGATTAGGGTAGCGCAGCGATCCTAACAGGTAAAGGGCCAGGCCGTAAAAATATTCGGACCAATCGCCTGGCGTAAATAGATACCGTTGGGCCGCCTGGCGAATCATCAGCAAAATGGCAAACGGTTTTTCCAAACCGACGGGGGCGGCAATTTGGCCCGGATGTAGGACGGCGCAGTGAAGCTGTTCGTAAAAAGAGCAAATGCGCTCTGCCGCCAAGCTGTTCTCTCTTAACGCCGCAGACACAAGTTGGGTCACCACAGACATTTCCAAATGGAACAAGTCGCGTAAGCTATGGTCTTTCCGTGATTGGGCAAAATCAATCAAGTAGGCCGTGCGGCTTTCAAATTCCACCAGAACATTTTCCAGATTAAGGTCTCCGTGGATGTAAGACACATGAGCATCCAAAGAATGGTTGAGAATGTCCGGTAAGGCGTGTAATGGATTTGGCAACGTGCTGTTATCGGGAAGCGTTAGGGAAACGGCCGTTAAATCCACTTCTCCCCCTAATGCCGCCAACACCTGCTCACGCAGCAGCTCTTGGCGTGTCTGGCGCACAATACCGATGAACGGCTGCTGAATCAGATCGCCCACTTCATAAGACGTGCTGTCTGCTACAGGAAAAACCTGCACCCGGTAAGCAGTCAGTGAGTCAGACGGCATATCTAGCGAAAGCTTTTCTGTTTCTTGAGACACCTTCACTACCTGAAAGTTAGAAAGCTGTACAAAATCGCCGCTCTTCAACTTCAGGCTGCCGGCGCTACTGGGATGCAGCCACTGTGCCTGAGCGCCCGTTGGCAAGCTGACTAATTCAATTACTAGATTCATAGGTAAAAAAGAATCATAATGGGTTTGTAAGTGAAGGTCAGGTTGAACTGTACGCGTTTGTGTCCAAAGCACCCCCAGACTTTTAAAGAGGCGTGCTTCCAAAGTGTGGCGAATGTCTTCTATGCTGGCTCGCCGTAAATATTGGTTGAGGCTTTCTATTTCAAACGTGCCCGCTCCTACCAACGGGTACCATAATCCGCCCCACAAGCTCCCTGGAGGGTAAACAGGCTCACCGCGAATCTCAGCTACATTGGGCAATCTATTTTGAATGCAGCTTTGATAAGCCTGCCATTCTTTTTCGATGCGGGCAGCGAGGTCTATTTTGATGACGGCTGGTAGTTCGGCTCCATCTTGGCGGATAGGCCGTACCAGAAAGACCCGACTGCCGCTAAACCCGCTCTGAAATTCAGATTTGATGATAACCTGCGAATAAGCAGCAAACATGATCGCCAGAATTTTCTTCGCATAGGTCGGTAATTCTGTTCCCGTTCTATTGATAACTTTAGGATGATCTGATTGCATATTACCCTCCAGACGAAAATACGTCTATTTATATTATGCTTGTTTGTCCTCAAAATCTTTCGTGTTGGTAAAAGAGAACTTGCGATTTTCGCTCACTGGGCTGGACGGCCTTCAGGAAAGAAATGGTAGCCTCCCTCCATCTGTCCACGCCAATTGAGAATGTAACAGGGGGCGGATGGCTGTGGTTCGATTTTCTTGCGTAAGCCGCGAATTGTTTGATAAAGGGCATCGGTAGAAACACCCTCTTTGTGAACATCCTCAGGCCAGGCAGCCTCAATCAGGTCGGTGTGGGTATGACGTGCATACGGATTTTGGATGAGAAAGCCCAACACGGCTCGTTCCAGAGGTGGCAGATTTTCAATGGGCACGTCTCCCTGGTAGATATTTTCGGTTATAGTGTCTAACCAGATTTTTCCCCGACTACGACCAGATGCTTCTGCGATATAAGATGCCAGCAAACGGCCGTTAACCTGCCACTCATTCTGCCTATTCTGGTAGCACACGCCCTTACTATGGAGGCGAGGCAGCAAGTTTCTATAGCGTGCGGCCAGGGGAGGAGTAGATTTTGAGCGAAGATGCTTAGTGGAACTGCCGGCATCTTGGCTGCCTTGCCACTTTTGTAACTCAGACAGGGCCGACTGTTCTTCTTGAGTGAGGCCATACCAGATTTGTCCCAAACGGTGCTGCACATTTTGCTGAGGGAGTAATCTGGTTTCCCATTTGCTAGAGGTTGGAGAAACGGCCGTTTCCTTAGCCTCTACCCACCAGTCGCACACAACTCGTATCAAAGAAGGATACCCTCCAGTTACTGCCAGTATGTATTCAAATACCTCATCAGATAGAGGTTCACCCAGATGTTGAGTGCGATGGGCAATCATGTGACGCGCATCTTTTTCAAGCAGCGGACCGACCCAGCAGGTATGGCTGTCTAAAATGCCTCGGAGCGGCTCCAGGCTTTCCCAATAAGGTGAGTAAATCAGCTCCTGAGGCAAACTGACCAGATAACAAAGCGTCTCTTTGAAACTGTCGCGTAAGCCCCGTAATGTGTTGGTCATGCGAACCGTGGCCGTTTCGCAGAAACGATCAAAGCGGTCAAATATCAGCCCAATTCGATAAGCTTCAGTTTCCATGGCGAGTAACAGCTCCCGCAAGGCACTTTGAGACAGAAAAGCATCTCGTGACGTTTCTGTTTTGCGATATAGATCGTGAATGACTGTTTGCTGGGCGCTGTCAAACCGGTAACTGACCTCATAGAAGGAGCGCAAGATAGTACGATAAAGTGTAGCCAGCGAATTGTCTGGCAGGTTGATCAAATCAACCGGCACCAAAACGCCCCGACAATTGTAGGCAGAAAGTAGCCTGTGCAATACGTCTGGACGGTGATGCAAAAACGACAACAAACTCGCCCTTCCAGCCCCAGACAAACCAACGATCACCCCACTTTCTCCGGCCGCCAGCCAGTCAACTACTGTTTTTACCTCCTCGGAACGATATGTATCAGGGTAGTGCTGCCAATAATTAGTAGGGGACAGGGCATTAGATTCGGACATACCATCTCCAGAGTCATACTTGACTTGAGGAATTCACTTGATCAGAAACAGCTCAGTAGTCGCTCAAATTAAGCTCAGACGTTTATTGCTTCATTTCTGTAAGCTGTAGCAGACAAATCAAAAAGCCGTTGAGCGTCTCATGAGCGGGTTCGCAGCCTGGTCAGCGAATTCGGGCGCCACACTCAACGAGTCTTCACCAGAGAGGAGGTGACTCGTGATGCTCAAGGCAATAAACGACTATATTTTTCGACTTTTGTTAACTGGCCTTCTAATGGCCATGTTGACAGTGTCTGTTATTGGAACGGCCGTTTCCATCGCTGCTGATAACAGCCCCAATTTTGCCCTATTCCAGGATGAAAGTCCATCAGACGGCCCTGTATCTGTTATCGCTTGTAATAATGGTGGTGGCGGTTCTCAGAGTGGCTGCGGCGGTTAACCGAACGAACGTGAAGATAAAGCTTCTGTGTGAAAACAGATGCTTTATCTTCAGCTGTTCGCTTTTTATGGCTGGCCAATACATTGAAAACTGGCCCAATGCATTAGATCTGCCCCGGTTTGTACGGCCGTTCGCTGTGCCTGTACCAATGCTTCTGCCACGCCATATCCGTCTAACAGATCCTGATAAAAGTCACGCATGAAATTCGGTGAGCTTTCATCCAGGATCGGCCATAGGCTGCCCACAACACGCTGTGCCCCAGCTGACAGACAGGCAATTGACAGACCTATTTGTTCATCTCCCTCATGAATCAGATTGCGCAATCCACTGCAAGCAGACAAGGTCACTAAAGGTGGCAGAGGAGCAAACTGTTGCAGTTCATCCAACCAGAGATCGCGATCATACAAAGCCAAACCAGAAAGTCGGCCCGTGAACTGATCGGAGTAGGCATGGGTGGCTATATGCAGAAAGCTAAAGCGAGTTGACCCTTGTTCTTGTTGTAGATGCCGCCAGGTATCAACCATAGCCCCCGCATCGATCAGGGCTTTAACCCGAGGTCCAAATAATTCAGTAAACATTTCTGCTTCTCGATACACTTCAACCAACGGTGTATGTCGTTCCCGGAAGTTGGCGACGGCTATGAGTAACCCTGGTGCGTGGAGGTCCTGTTTGGCTGCTTGAGGTCGCTGCCAGAGTGCGAGGAGGCTTTGCAGTGAGGGGATGACAGTGGGTATACAGCTTGTCATGAGATGTTTGGCCCCAGCTACCGGCAGTGCTGCCCAGGGTAGCCGATGCAGCTTTTTATGCGGAACAATTAATAAATGGGTATCGGGGGTCAGCTTGTCGGAAACGGCTTTTGGTAAAAGGGCGCTGCCCAAAGGCTCTAGATTTCGCAATGAGAGAGAACGATTGATTCCTGCTTTGCTGCACCGATCTAAGGCAAAATTCAGCGTCGGCGTGACAAATGTAGACCAGGAAAAACAGTCGGTGGGGGTGATGGCCACGGCCGTAATTTCAGCCTCATTTTGGTAGAAGTTCAGGACAAGCCATTTTTTGCCCAAAAAACCGGTTGCTTGTTCCCGAAAATGAGTAAGATCAAACTCACTGTTTGTTTCTGCAAGCTGATGGCTGGGCATTTGGGCGCGTTCTACCCGACTTACCAGCTGATCATAGCTGCGTACCTTTTGTATAAATTGTTGATGAAGTTCTCGTCCTGAGACAAAACTTCCTGGTCCGGAGGATTTTGATTCGCCGATTTTTTGCTGCAACCAGCGAATCTCCGCAATCAAATCCGTGACATGGCTGGGAAGAGACAGGCTGGTTGATGCCGGTGACACAAGTTGTTTGGCGGTTGTCTGCGCCTTGCTTTCTTCAATAAAATAAAGCACATTCCTTGTTGCCTTCATTTTTGTTGCCAGAGCGACAGCACGATCAAACAGTGACATGGGCTTTACCAGGTAAGAACCTGCGACAGCTGGTTGCCACAAGGTGCGGCGTAACTGGGCCAGCGCCGCAACGGCTTGCCGGTAGGCGGCTAGTGCCGTCACCCCATCATTGGCTGCTTCAGCCAATCCAGCTAACCCCAAATGGGCCCGCCACTCCAGCTCGGGAGCAGCGCCGGTAATTATACTTAAGGCTTGTTTCCAAACGGTTTCGGCAGCAGCATATTCATTTTTTCGGCTGTAGTAATCTCCCAATTCTACTTGGCAGGCGGCCCGGTCAATCACCATACTCATGGTGGCGAAGCTGCTGTCGGCCTTTTGTAGATAGTGAACCGCTTCATCGAGCCGACCAACCTCACACAGGGTATGACCCAACAAGCGCTGCGCTTGGGCAACTTCCGGCTGCTCGCCTTGTTGCTCAGCAGCGTCCATCGCCAGATGTAGAAATTGAAGCGCTTCAGCTACTTTACCTTGAGCAAAGCACAGTTTGGCCCGCAAATTGTAAACAGTGGAGGAATTTTCTCCTTGACCCGCTTGCCGGTAATATTTCTCTGCTTCATCGAGATGGGTTTCGGACTGTGACCAATGATTTAACAACTCGTGGACAGCAGCTAATCGTATCTGGCACCATGCCTGGCGTTGAGGCATGTCTAGCGTTTCCAGGCGTTGGCTGGCTTTTTCCAAATAGTACAATGCCTGTTGATATTGGCCCATTTGCACATACGCTTCACCCTGATGCATGATGGCGATGACTGGCAACCAATTATTGCCAACTTCAGCGTAGAGGGTTTCAGCTTGCTGGAAATAATCGAGACTGGTTTGGTAGCTACCTTGGTAAAGCGCTAACCAGCCGCTATCTAGCAAGGTATCTGCCCACAGGCCTGGTATATGAAATCGGGCAAAGGTTTCTCGGGCAGAATGAATCGCTTCTGCCGCCGCCGACAATTGGCCCGTTTGTTGATACATTTGCCCTAAGCCAAAGCGTGCTTGGGCAACCCAAAGCGGTAAATCCAGCGTTTCAAATTTCGTCACTGCCCACTTAAGTTTGGGTTCGGCCGTTTGGACATCGTGCTGCCAGTACCAGGCAACCAGTCCAAGTTGTGCTGTTGTCATGACGTTCCAGACGTCGGCCCCAACTTGCTGGAAGAAACGCTGTGCCTCAACAAAATAGTTTTTTGCTTGTTCGAAGTGGGTTTGACGCCGTAGATAGCTAGCCCGCGTATATAAACAACGCCCCACGCCAAAATAGTCGTTGTTTGTCTCAAATATCTGCTGGGCAACGGCCGTTTCCGTCTCAGCATCATCAAAGCGGCCGACAAGCAGGTAAGCATAGGCCAGCGACAGGCGACATTCGGGGATGAGGCTGTGAAAGCCTTCTTGTTCTAATGCCCGCAAGGATTGTTCAAGTTCTGTGACAGCTTGAGGAAAGTTGGGACGGGTCCAGGGGACGGCGTTGTGCTGCCAGGTGCAGGCAGCGAGCCAGCCGGATTTTTGTAATTGAGTGAAGAGAGTTTGGGCGTGGGTAACGGCCGTTTCTACCAGTTGAGGCTGTACCCAGCCGTTGGCAGCGCGAGCCAGCTGCCAGGCCGCCAGGGCACGCAGAAATAGATCGTCACTACGCTGGGCGGCTGTGTCGGCAACTGACATGATAGTGTAGGCGTAGGCAGGCTGCGTGAGAGCGGCCGTTTCTGCCACCTGTGCCAACCCATTGAGAATGTCTTCATTTAAGACAGGTAAATCAGCAACTACTGCAGACAGGTCTTCTTCTGGCAGGCGACGATTAAACAGATTTTCGGCAATCTGAAGAAAGGGGGGGACGGTGATATGATGAATGTTGGGCGTAACCATGTCACGGCAATGGTAAACTACCCACCAGTGAAGATCAAGGTGAAATTGACTCTAAAACAAGCTGAAGATCGTCTCGAATTGCCTGCCCCGTCTCATCTAAAACAGAGGCTATTGCCAGGCGAGGAAAGAGAGCCATGCCGTAACGGTCGAGAACGGCCGTTGCCTGATATCTGCCCCAGATCAGCACGGCTTGCAAAGGGGGCAGTTGCTGCCCGCTCAGTGCAGCCATAGAGAGAGAAAGCGTTGGCATATCGGGGTGTTCTACATCCAGATTTGCTTCTAGAACAATGCTTAGTTGCAATTCGTTTACAGAGAATTCATCGTCCAATAAAATAACATTTTGCTCTTCAAGCAAATCATCATAGGCTGAGCGATAAGCCAACGTCTGAGGCTCCGGGAAGCAGTTGGTTAAGTGATCGCTGAGTAGTTTCCAGGTGGCTTGCCAGCCGGATTGTATGGTGTGAACGATGGCTTGAGGAGAAACGGCCGTGGCCAAAAAACTGAGATCCGTCCTGGGCATCGGCGGTATAGACTGCTCCTGATTAGGCTCCAGGGCGGTCAATAAGTCCAAAAATGTTTGGCGCAGGTTGCTGTTGCTCAACAATCGGCGATAAACGTGGGGATATTTGCGGGGAATATCGACACCTCGAAGGGCATCTTGAACAATCAGTTCTAACATCGCATCATCTCCCATTTCATTTACCGAAATGGCCAGATCAGCAAATAATGTGTCGGCCGTTTGTGGCCAGGTAGATGCATCGATGACAAGACGCTGGCGAAATGCGGCAATTTTTTTATCTATTCCTGAAGCAGATTTATCTGGTTCAGACTGAGATTGATTATTTATCTCTTTACTCATCCTTATACTGATCTTCCTCTAGAATCTTACGCAATTGTTTTAGGGCATCAAAGTGACGTTTATAAATTGCATTAACGTTTATGCCCAAATCCTCTGCAATTTGTGGCAACGGCCGTCCTTCAAAGTAGAACCACCAAATGACAACCTTTTGATTTTCGCTTAACTTTTCGATTGCGTCCAACAAGAGTTGCCTGGTAGCAAATTGAATCTCTGGATTGTTGTCGGTCGCGTTCATTCGATTTTTTAACCATTCATCGATTTCCGATAAATCGATTTCTTCTATTACGTAAGAAGATTTATGGCGTTGCACATATTTGGAAGAGGTGTGCTGCGTGATCTTGCAAGCCCAGGCATCGAACTCACAGTCGTAAGGGTAGTGGGCACGCATAATTTGCAGCCCGGACTCTTGTGCAATTTCAATTGTGTATCTCATGCGCGTAGGTTCGTTTAAATGCCAACGCCCCAGGAACCGATAGATCCATTGCCGGATTTTTTCCAATAATAGCAACCAAACCTCGGTGTCTTTTTGCAATTGAATTTGCATCAGGTAATCGCAATCCATTTTGTAATGATGCGCAACGTTAAGAATGTACGTTTGAGCTGTTCCCGAAGGATTGAGCTTTAAATAGCGGCAAAAACGTCCGCGTTGCTCATTAATACGCAAAATGGGGGGCAAATTTTCAACCAGAGTTCCTCCCAACTCCGATCGCAATTCTTCTAGAGTTTCTATTAGCAAAATTTGATCGTTTTTAGATATGGACTGGCACATGAGGAGAAATCCCTTTGCAAGATTGTGAATAAATTGGCACAGTGAAAAGCATTATAAAGGGAATAAATGCTAACGTAAAGTAAAAACTAGCAAATAACAAGAAAAAACAGCAAATTAAGTGAATTAACACTGATTTTTACAAATTGCCCATGAATGACGTAAGAATTCAGAATTGAAGGGGATATAGAAGGTAAAGGTTTATAAAGATTTTATACAGGTGCCGGTGTTGCGGATGGTTTTAGTAAAGGGAATGCCCTATGAGTGATGAAGATGCCGTAATGACTGTTAAGGAAGTTTCGGCTTACCTTCGGTTAGCGGAATCCACGGTGTACAAGCTTGCTCAAGAAGGGCAGCTCCCTGGTCGAAAGGTCGGAGGTGCCTGGCGTTTCTCTCGTAAAAGCATAGAAAGTTGGCTTGGAGAACGGCCGTCTCAACCCCATCTGGGTGAAGAAGCAATATAAAAAGATTATGCGTCCAAGTCTATATTTTGTATCTGGTTGAATGGCAGCGAACGAAAAAGAAAGGACTGACTTGTTAGATTATAATGAACAATGTAAGCATAGAAAGACAATGATTATTGATGTTATCTGCGTGTCTGCTCATTGTACCAAAATTGTCATATGACATCATAAAAAAGCCTATAAATTGTTAAAAACAAGCTTGTTGATGGTTATCTAGTCATTATAGGTGGCTAGGACGATAAAGAAAGTTGTGCCCCAGTCTTTAGCGACTAAAGTGAGTCTGAAAGTATGAGTGGAGATTCAGTTCCTTGGTGGGAAATCATAAGTATCTTGATAGGCCTTGTGGGTTTGGCTCTGACCTTAATCATATTCATTTTCAGTAAAGATTTTGTACCTAAAAGCATGTGGGCAATTGTTCCCGTTTTGCTAATTTTTGTTCTGATTTCTGCTCTTATTTTCATTCAAAAAGGACTAGATGATATCTTGTTGCTTAAACATGATGTTAGTTACGGTATAGAAAAGCCCAAACCGTTACCCAATTTCCTTCTATTATCTGCTTATCTAATTCTTGGTTTAGGCTCGATATCTTTAGTCATGATAGCCTTTACTACAGCCAATCACTTACAAAAAATGTGGTCAATGCCCGGTGGTGTAGGAAAAATTGCTGTACTGGTACTGTTTCCTTTGATTATGGTCGGGGCTTTAATGTTTATACTTGTCGTTCAGGACTTGAGAGAATTGGGGCTAATATCTTTCTGAGAAACGAGGTTTAGGGTATGCAAAATATTGATTGTCAACATTGTAGTCATCCAGTAAACGAGGGCGAAGACATTTGTGAGCTTTGTGGATCACGCCAGACACCTTTTGGTTATCTATATGAGCATGAGTATGAGGAACTTAGAAGGGCTTTGATTTTTCTAACAATTATTATTGTTATCGTCGTACTTTTTGTGCTCGGCTTCCTTATCTACACTCACTCGGCATTGCTATCTGTGTCTGAATTAACTTCGTTAGGGGTTTTTATCCAATGAAATCTTCACCAGCAACTAGATTAGCTATTTTATTGGCTGTGCTCATCATCGCTTCTTGTATTGGATTTGTTCTTATTCGTTGGCCCCAATTTCAACAAGAAAGAGCACATGTTCAGGCAACAAGGGGTATGATAGAGGCTACTCGGGCACAAGCAACTTCAATCATGCAAACAGTAGAAGCGGAAACAACAGGTACCGCCCAGGCCATTGCATTAGTAACCGCCAATGCACCCACATACACGCCAACTTCAACAAACACGCCTACGCCCACGTCAACATTGGTACCTACAGAAACTCCTTCGCCAACACCTTCTGCATCACCGACGCCTACCGCTACGCCCATTGTTTGTAATGCTGAAGTTATTGATGGCGATTGGCGAATCTTTTTACAACCAAGTCGCGGGCAAACGTTAGGTAGTTTTGTGGTTGCTGATGGTACAGAAGTTGTTATCGATGCTCGTTTAAATGATAGTACTGTGCGCGGTGGTTGGTGGCCTGTGCGCACCCAGGATCAGAGTGGGTGGATGCTGGGAAGATTTTTGGAATTTGACCCAGAATGTGATTCTGTCGACATCAAAGACGTGGCTGATATTTTGGACGCTCCCGATGATTATCAAAAGTTAGTTCAGGATACTTTTTTTGGTAATCCTTATAATTGGATTGACCAGAATGATTTGCCAGTCAGAACTTCAAGGGATCAAGATGAAAGGCAGGATTATTATTTACCATTAAATAGTACTATCCAAGAACAAGCCAGTGTAGCTTATATTCAAGCTTTTGAAGCCTTAAATGTTACGGATTTTGAGCTTACAACTTCTTTTTATCGAGCAAGCGCAACGGTTGATAGTTACGTCGGTATACGTTTCAGAGTGAATTCAGACCGCAATAGTTATTATGAACTACGGCTGATGCAAAATTGCCAAATGAGACTATATCAGCGATTTGACAATGGAACGAACACGCTCATTTTTGAAGATAGCGGCGTACTTATTGGTGATGAAAACTTGGCAACTAACTGTAGTGACAGCCTTGAAGATTACCTAAGTATGCGTTTGGAAGATAATATCCTGAGTGTCACATTGAATGACATTCGCTTTTCGCCTATCAACTTGCCTTCAGACACCTTGGCTCAATTTACACAAGGCGGTGTCGAACTTGTTTCTTATCAGACCAATGCCAAGTTTTATTTCATAAGTTTAACAGGCAGGGAATGAGTGCCGACCTTGATTTTGATCGTTGAAGGAATTTAACTAAGGGGTCTTAAGATGAAAGCAGTAGCATGGCTTGTGTTTAGTACCTTTGCTACTATTTTAGATATCCTACAAGTTGCGAGTATATTGATTGAGCTGCTAGTCAATCTTGGACGATTAGGGTCAGCAATTAACTCAGTACCAGGTTACGTTATCGTATTAATATCTTATGCAACAGAGTATGCACATGTGTGGTGGGTTTTGCATGTGCTTGTTATTGTTCCACCTGTAACTTTATTATTGCTGCCTACAACTGAAGATACTTTTAGGGGGTGGACGAAACCGAGAATGAAGCTGGGTGCTTTGTATGTGTTGGTTTTAGTGCCTCTTGTATATTATTGGGTAGTGATTGGTGTAGGGTTACTGAATGAATGGTATAGTGCTAACCTGTTCCTTGTTTTTGCTGTTTCGATCGCGATGGCACCGATAACAGCAGCTTTAATTTATGGGCCCTTACCGCTGATATTTAAAAAACGTGGAATTCCTTTTTGGGCTACAGGCGTAGGTACCATATCACACTTTACGTTTGTTTTGGGGCTAGCATTTTTTTCTAGCTGGAATTTTCTCGGTTTTGAGGCTGTTATAAGATCGGATTTTTTGAATACGGCTTTGATGCATACGATTTTTGCAACTTTCTTCTTTTTGTTTTTTTTATTACTGGAGAATGTCCTGCAGTGGAGGTTAACACAATGAATGACATTGCACTTTGGGGACCTACGGGGTCTGGTAAAACCTCAATGCTATATGCATTTGGGGCAAGAATGGTAGAGTACGAAAATGATCCTGAATTGATGCAGAATAATTATTTTTCTTACCAAATTTATGAGAGTGGAACACGACTTCTGGATTTCAAATCACCCAGACATGTAGAGGCTACAAGTGAGCCCAGTATTATAAATTGGGACTTTGTGCGGAGGGCTCGTCAAAATGAACCGAAATTTCGAATCAGTTCGCATTACCATCGCATTACTATGGTAGACGATAGAGGGCTTGCCACTGTTAATATGCTTTCAGATCCAGAAGCTTATCGACCAACATTGGAGAATATTGCCCAGGCAAGCAGTGTAGTTATTCTTTTAGATTACACTCTACTTTCCGATACTCAAAATAACCAAGCAGCTGCAGAACGTTCAAGTGAGCAACAGAATGATGCATCAAATCAAAATTCTTCTCCTAGTCCGAAAAGGACTTTTTCGAAAAAAGAATATTATCTAATGATTCAGCAACTAGCAGGTATATTCAAACAATATGTTAAGCCTCGAAAAATTGCTGTATGTTTTACTAAAGTTGATAATTTAGGAGCGGGTTTTGATCAAATGGAGCCGGAACGTTTAATCCGTTCTTACTTCAACACCCAAACCAGAAACATGCTTGGGCTTCTGAATTCTTTAGGCGATCAGTCAAGAACAGAAATCAGGTATTATTGCGTGTCCACGAGGATTCGAGGTGATGAAGATAATTGGGCTCCACTTAATATTGAATATCCTTATTTTTGGATCTTGGGGTCGTTAGAGGAAGAAAAGATTACTGCAGCGGCAAATAAGAGTTTATTTGGCCGCCTGTTTTTAAACCAACGGCTGAATTATTATATCCCTTATCCGCAGCCAAAACCCCGGTAGTCTAAATAAATCATGTCCCAGCATGACGCAACTGTTTACCTTGGCCAATGGTTGGAATTTGGCAAGTTCTTCGCATCGGGAATAGCCAGTGATTTCTTCCCGCTTGCTTACACATCAGGCTTGAACCAGTTCGGAACCACATTCCGCCGGACACTTAATTTTCCTGATAAGACTTCCTTTAAATCGCAGGTGGGCCATGTCTCTCTTGCCCTCATATTATTTGAGCGTACCCCTGACACCGTGCGTTATCTACTTGTGCAAGTACATAGGCGTCGCGAAGATGAGTTTGGTGATCCGGATACCGCACCCACAAACAGACCGTATAACCAAGAGCGTTATACACTTATAACCTCGGATGACATTAAAAAAAATATGCAGGTGGGATATGAATTTTTCCCATCATTGATATACAAAAATTCTGATACGCATGATGAAAATGCAAGATTCTGGCTTAAAACATATAACAATCATGATATACTTATAAGTAATGATGATGCGAAAGTGCCGTTATCTTTACCTTCCATCGATACCAGTGACCAAGGTTGGCGTTTACCATATCTATGGCGTTATTTGCAGGGGCAACTTTCAGTAGATGATAAAATCCTGACACAAATAAAGTCGATTGCCAATGCCTTAATTCAACACGAATATGTACAAGTGTGTGAGAATTGGAGCATTGAGCATAAGGTAATGGTGGTCTCTGCAATACAACGATTGGTATTTCCAAAAATCGGAATAATTACCTTTGCTTTTGACCAAATAACTAGCCAAAAAGTAAATTTACAGTTTTCCTCAACTATAACCGATTCTAACAACGCACATTCATATGTCAT
Source organism: uncultured Anaerolineae bacterium (assembly GCA_905479495.1). GTDB lineage: Bacteria > Chloroflexota > Anaerolineae > Promineifilales > Promineifilaceae > Leptofilum. The sequence goes on along the minus strand of CAJQMR010000007.1, from coordinate 240,238 downwards.
TGACTTCAAAGATGGTTTACTAAACGAGTCTGCGTCAAATAGTTACAGCGATTTGCTGCTTGGTTTTCTAAAAGAGACATCCGATAAATTAATTCCTTATAACAAAAGCTTTCAGGAAATTTGGATACAGATTTGCCAGATACTTTTTAGTCACACATTTTCCCGAGTACTTCAAAGCGGGGGTAATGTTGTCAATGCGGATGACATTTACTGGTTGACTAACCATACGAACCGTACGCATGGTCAGTCGGAGCGAATTGCACGTTTCAAGCGGAGCCATCAATTTCTGGATGGTGAAACAAAGCAGAGGATTTTACGAGAACTCGGTCAATCAGATTTGCTTGAACTGCTTGAAGATGCTCGATTACAAAACGATATTTTAAAGGCTTTGCAAGCTCCACTGCCAGATTTTGCCGATGTGCTGCAAAAGAGTGCAAATGTTTTACCAGCACAAATTGTTTTAGGGCAGTTAAAGGTTTCTCTACTAACAAGCCCGCCTACTATCCTGCACCAATGCAATGATTGGACTTTAGAGAAACTGCTTGATCTTTATGAAATAGAACCAGTCAAGTTTCAAGATAACCGAGATTTGCTCGATGTTTGGACAGGATTGAACGATCAAAAATTGGATAGATTTTTGGTTTTCCGAATGAAAGTCGGACGGCTAATCGAACCAATTTTATATGCTATAGTTCATGCCAATCGGGAAGACCTCCTATCATTTTTTATTAAATATTCTGATGATTTAAAGTCATCATTAGCTGATTATCATCAGTTCATCGTACAGAAGAGTAACCCAATTTCTCTACAACAGGTCGACGATGAAATGTTGAGTGACTTGATGCATTTGCGCGAAAAAAGCCGATTACGTTTTGGAGATGGCACCGACCTTCTCGCAACAATCGTCAGATTAGAGACAAAACGGTTTGATAGGTTGTTGAGAGAATTTTTGGAGACCGGTCGCCTAGTAAAAGAAATATTGTCGGTGCTTGAAGATTGTAGCCGAGCTAATTTACTAGATTTTTATCTAGCTGTACCCAGACCGGATGAAAATCTTTTTTTCCAAATGTTAGAGCGGTTAACAGAGGATTCGCAAAGGGATCATCTAATAAATAATGGCTCAAAGCTCAGACAGTTTTTGGAACCCCAGTTAAGGCGGTCACAAACACTACCCGTTGTAAATAGCTCAATAAGGAATAAGTTGTGTTCAATATTTAAGGATGTGGCTATACATTCACCTCGGTTTTCCGAGTGGTTTTTGAAACATAATTTGTTAGATCTCGTAGATGAACAAATGGATTACAGCACATTATTCCATGAAATTATTACAGGATCGATCGCTTGGTTAAAACAAAAACAAAATAACATTGCCCGAGAAGAATTTGAAAATGCAAGTGATTGGTTCAAGGATCTGATACTAAGTTACCTGCCAGAAAAAAAGCAAAAGAAAACAAAAAGGAGCCTGTGGTTCGAGGCAGCAGAAAACAAACAGTTGTATCTGGCGCACGTACAATGCCAGATGAAACTAAAACAGTCACTTCTGCCGCAGGATATCGATCGTTTGCTGAGTTGGCACGCTGATCAGCCGGTAACTGGGATAATCAACCAAATCTTATATGAGTGGAAAGAAAATCGGCTATATGGAAATAGCCTCCATTACCTAAACTCTGAAAGTTACCTGCAGCTTCTTGATCATATCCGGAATCAAAAAAATGCAGCTATTTTGGAAAGTTTGTACGGGTTGATTGCTTTAGACGCATCACATGTTTCTTTTGAACTGTTAGAACATTTGATGAGTAACTTGGTCATTGATTTTTCAGACAGGGCCATTTGTAAAAAGTATTATAGGATGTTGCTTTTGGCAAGCAACAAGGTAAACAAACAAGACCATGACGATCATTCAGGAGAGTTGCTGGACTACTTACTACAACCTGACCAGCAAAACACTTACTGGCAGGTCACCAAGGCAACAGAAAAGGAATACAGACTGTTTGAACTTGCCGTAGAGTTTGCTCTGGAAGATGATCGTTATGTTCAAGATTCGGATTTCATCAGGTTCATTGAACATAATAGTGGGGAAGTAGACAACTGGTCTAAGGAACTATTACAGAGAATTCAAAACAATGACCAATTTGGCTCACAGCTTTCCTTACAGGTAATTCAGGGTCTGTTAAATATTAGGGAGTTGTCAACTGAACAGCGCGAACAAATCGTTGATAGTATGCTTAGCCATAAGAGACTAACAGGTAATGAATTAAGCTGGTTAATTGAGCAAGTGCTTGTTTGGGAAATGAATTGGGTAGAGAAAGGTAACGTTTATAGAAAATTGCAAATGAAGGGAGCATCCATGACAGATGGTCCAAGCATACTAGAGCCTACGAATGGTGAGCTTACGCATTTTTGGGCTGACTCTCAGCAGAAAAAAGAACTTTTTATCCTGGCTTTGGAAGCGAATTTGCCGCCATTTCCTGGTAATGAGGATTTAGAAGAGCTGTTTAGAATTACAAGAGCGAATGATGATCTTGCTAGACGTGCAGGAGGAATCCTAGATCAACTACAGGAAGCGTCATTGCACGGTGAATGGCTCAATCTTTATCTTCAACGTGCAAAACGAAAGCAAGACAGAGAATTACTTATCGATCTCTGTGGTTGGTACATCTCAAAAGGCTTGGATTTTAAGGATATTGAATTTATCCTTCGAGGACTGGCTAATGTGGTTACATTGGGTAAGCCGGTTCAACCCAATGTTGCTCAGGAAACGACAAGTAATCCTCGTGCAAGAAAAAGACGTTCTTCACAGCGTACACAGGAAGCAAATTCGGGTATGGTACTCCGGTTTTTAACTGTGACCATTCTGTTGGGTCTATTGGTGTTAGTGATAGGTCTCATTTTTAGTATATACGTACTTTATACCGGTATTCCAAATCCGACTTGTATGTGGACTATACCAGATTGGTTACGTATAGTAGCTGATTTTATGTTTGGCCCTTGCTGATTCTTTAAGAAAAGCGAATAAATACAGATATGGATATTTTGTGCAACTTGGTTGAATGTGATGGAGAGATGGCGGTTTGTTCCGCCATGATAAGTACAACTGAAAGGAAAGTATGTGTTTTTGGAACTGCTAGTGTAGTGGAAAACGGACGTTTCATAGAACTAGCTCAGGCAAGAGCCATCGCATTGGCGCGGCGGATTTTGGCGGAGGGGTTGGATGCGGTGGACCCGGCTGATTATGCCACAGCCGTTCCTCACACGCACCAGCCTACGGTTGTTCCCCCTACCGCCATGCCAGATGCAGCACCTGCCTCTATACCAGAAACCGACACACCACCAACTAATCTACAACCTCAATCAGCTAATCGACTGCCTACGCCTGAACCACGGAAGGATGAAACTGATTTACCCGAAGTAAATTGGAATTTTGACTAAGTTAAGAGATTGACCTATGAGCGACAACAATGCCGCAAATTACGCCCAGATTGCGTTAGATGAGCAGTTAGCCATTATTCTCACCGCCAGTGAAAAGGGTGAGTGGACGGCCGTAGACACCGCCCTTACCAAAGCTCGTGAACTGGCAGCCAATAACCGCACGCTGCAAAAACAGCTAACGGCCGTAGAGAAAGAAAGCCAGGATTACCGTCGCGCCTTTGTTAAGAACTTACTTACCGAAGTAGGTCAGCAGCTTAATGACAGCGATAGCTTTGACGAAAACGCCATCTACGAAATGCTGGATATGGCAAGCGAAACAATAAGCGACGAACCTAAAATTGCTAAGCTCCGCGGCGAATTAGCAAATAAACTAACACTTCGCCATGAGAACCAAGCATATGAAAATGCAATACTGAAATGCAAAGATTTATGGAAACAAGAACAAGATCTCCTAGATAAAAAAGTTGCCGGGTCAGATATATTGGAGAGGATTTACAAAGAGGCTTTGCGAATTGCTGAGAAAACAGCATCTCAGTATCCTGACTCAATGCAAATGACAGGATTAATCAATGAGGCTAAGTTTGCCTATGACAAAGCTAGAGATCGATATGAATTACGTACTACAGCGGAACAAACTGGTGACTTCAAAAAAATGCTTGAAGCATTACAGGAAGAGAAAGATAAAAATAAATTAGTTCCATGGCAGGATGTAAACGGAGTCGAACAACCCCCCATTAGCGTTGCTGAGGCTACAATACTAGCCGAGAGATTAGCAAATGACTATGCCGAGCGAAAAGCACAAGAATATATGCAACAAGCTCGGCAAGCCATAGTTGATCATGCACCTCGTTCAGCAGTAGAACCATTGACTAAAATAGGTAAGCTTTTTAAAGTCGATGATGAAGCTAGATTAATCGCTGAAAATTTCCTAGAAAATAAGGTTGAGCCTGAAATCAAGGAATTGGAGAAAGCTGAAAAGATGATCCAGCAGGCGGTCACGGCCGATTCTGCGGAAACAGGCTGGCAGTTAGTGGGCGAGGCGTTGGAAATCTATCCACACCTAGCCAAAGCGGCTGAAGTGCGTCAGTTTCTGGTGCCTCGTTTGGTTGCGGTGGTGGAACGCCATTTGCACGACGGCCGTACTGCCCTGCAGCGTGATGATGTGCAAACTGCACTGACGCGCGTCGATGAAGCTATCAAATGGGGCGAGATTGTCTTAACCCACAGTGCCGATTTGGGACTCCTGGAATTGGAGAAAAACGGCCGTGCTCTGCTTGAGCAAGCTCAGGAATTAAAGGCCAGTGGGCAGAAAGAAGATAAATTGATGCGTGATCTGGCTGCACGGGCTGAAGAAATCGCCAATTTACTTGATGCAGAGCCGGGTAAAGCTGTTACTCGCTGGAATGATGTGGTTGAGGAATTTGGCAACGTAACCATCGAGCGATTCCCCAAGCTGCGTAAACTTCGGCAAGATGTTACCACTGTCGGCGGTATCCAGATGCTGACCGGGCAGTTGGACAGCGTTTTTAGCAGCAATGACAGCAGCCGTATCGAAGCCACGCTAGTAGAGCTGGAAGAAGATATTTCTCGTCCCGAATATGCGGACTTTCGGCCGCAGTTGGCAGCGCTGCAGCAAAAATTGCAGTTGCGCCGCGACTATCTGCTGGCGCTGGACGTGCTGCATACCAGCGGCGACGCCGAAGCGGCGTTGGCTCTCTTCAGCCGCGTCGCTGCCCAAAAAGTTCATCCCGATGCTGCTGGTGCTCAGGCAGAGGCTACCCGCATTCGCGACAACAAAGCATTTGAACAGGAAGTGGCTCAGGCTGTGCAGGCTGCCACCGAACACCTGGCTGCCAAACCAAAGCGGGGGCGTCTCGCTTACCAGGCAGTAGAGCCGTACAAAGATAAAATGAGTACCCTGCGGCGGCAAGTAGACCAATTGCTGCGACAGGCGCAGGAAGCCTGGACGACACAGTTGGTGGCTGATGTGGAAACGGAATTGCGCAAAAATAGCCCCAAGCCGGAAGAACTGGACAAACTGGTGACTGAAATCAAGAAACTACCAGAACCACGTCCCACGGACATGCTTAATCAGGCGCAGGCCGCTGCCGCCGAACGCCGAGCCCTGCGTCATGAGCGTCTGCAAGAGTGGGATGCTGCCTTGAAACAGTGGGAAAAGGCGTTGGGTTTTGATGTCCTCAACCCTGAATACAAGCTAGGCAAACAGCGTGCGCGGAAAAAAGTGGCCGAAATTGAGCTAGCGAAACAAGAGGGGGATGAGGCGATAAAGGCGATATTTGAGAAGCTGGAAAACGATCTGCCCCTTGACCCGGAAGTGCGTTTCTGGCGGGCGCAGCATTATGCTGAACGCGCCGCCAGGCGCGTTCTGGCGACCCGTGACAAGCGTGACTATTTTGCGCTGGCTGCAGATGCCCTGACTGCCGCCCGCGAAGCGCTGTCCCGGATGTCGGAACAAGACCGGGTGTTGGCCGGCAAAGTGGCCGATTTGCAGAATGAGGTGACGGCCGCTGACGATCTGGCGCGGCAGCAGCAGGAAATTGAGCGCAAATTGGCTTCGCCAGAGCGGCGCAGTCAGCAGGAAGTGGAGCGGGCGCAGCAGGATGCCCGCAGATTGAAGACAGAGTACAAGAGGAATACGGCCGTTGCTGACTGGTGGCAGCAGACCCGCGACCACGCCATTGAACAGCTAGTCAACGCTGATGCCGAACTGGCACAAGAGGATATCTGGGAACGCTTTGCCATCCGCAGCAAAATTCTGGTGTTGAATCCCGACCACGTGCTGGCACAACTGTTTGTGCGCGAACTGCCCAACCGTGCCGAAGATATGAACCTACGCATTGAACAGTTGATCAATGATCGGGAAGGTCACACTATTAGCGACACAAATGATGAACACATTGTTGAAGCGCAGCTTCTGATGGTGGAAGCTACTCAAGTAGACGCCCGTGCTATTTACGATAGATTGCAAAGCTTCAAGGATCAAATTCCCGGTTATATGGAAGTACATGCTAATACCCTCCGCACTGGACTGGAACAGTTGAATCGCTTTATTAGTGAACTAGAAAATTTGCGCCAACAGAAAGCAAAAGCCAACACCTATCTCAATCAGGCTAAAGTGAATGGTAACTGGCAGAATTTCGACACCATCATGGTCCAGATAAATCAGGTCGGTTTCAACAACCATCGCACCACGCGTGTGTTGCGGCAAAAGCAGGAAAAGATTCAAATACGACGCAGCGACCTGCACAAATTGCAGCGCGAACTGGTAGAGGCGGCTGAAGCAGAACGCTTCCAGGCTGCCCTGCGCATTATGGACGTATTGGAAACCGACACGGAATTGGGTGATCCTGCCGACGAATATGGGCTGCGTACTAGCATTCGCGTTACCGATTCGATGACGAAGAAACCCATTACCAATTGGCGCGTTCTTAAGAACTGGTTGATAGCACGACAAGAGCAACTGCAACAGCTCGCTGATTGGCTGATGACTGTCGGATTGGTTGATGTGCTGGATGACCAAGAGGTGGCTCATCCTCCATTAGCCGATGACCATCCTGACCGCATTGTCAACTGGCCTGAGGTGCGTACAAAAATTATTCATCTTACCGAGATGGGCAACTTTGATGGGGCTAAGGCGAAGCTGCATGAGGCAGTGGTCGGAGAATGTGTGCCGGAAAAGAGCGATGACAAAGCCGATGAAAACAAGAAAGCTGTATTTGATGATTGCCAACGCAGCGGTTGGTACGATCCTGCTCGCAAAGTGTTGGCCTTGCAGGAAGCCATTAACCGCCTGCGAAAGCCTCCTGTCACTTCGGAGCAGGTTAGCAGCCAGCGCGTCAAAAATCTGCTCAAAGCCGCTAATACCCAGTTAGATAACCTGTTACCCCATCAGTCCCAGGCAGACCGTAATCTGGCCACTATCAACAAAAAACGGGACGAATGGGAAGTGGCTTACAGCGATCTGGAAACGACCCTGCGCGAGTTAGGCAATTTAAAGGGTGGACTACTGGGTCGTTGGCGGAATAAGGAGGTCTCAGCCGCTGCACGACAAAAGGTGTACGAAGCCCTTCAGGTGTGCAGTGCAATTGCGCCCAAACATCCACTGCTAGCAGATGTCCGTGGTAATCCGCTAATACGCGACTGAATTGGAATACATATGCGTACATTGATATTGTCTGACCCTCACAGTAATTTGGCTGCGCTGAACAGCGTGTTGGATCATGCCTACCACCACTATGCGCCAAACGAGGTTTGGTGCTTAGGGGATACGGTTGGTTATGGGCCAGAACCGGATAGTGTATGGCGCACGTTGCAAAGTGAGCCGATTCCGCAAGGTGGCTGGCTGGCGGGCAACCACGACTGGGGTTTTGTGGGGAAACTTACTATTGGTGGCTCTTTTGATGTAAATGGCGATGGCCAGGGATTTAGCATCCAGAACTATCGCCAGGAAGCGGCTGATGTGCTGCACCATCAGCAGGATACGTTGGCGCATCAGGAAGAGATGCAGCAGCATTTGCGGGAACTGCCGGTGATGAGTCAGCTGCGACCAGGAATTTATTTGACGCACGGTGCCTTTTTGCCGTCTCCTGAGCGGGCGGTTACCAATTATATGGTGAATACGCGGGTGACTGTGCCGCCTTATTCGCCGCAGAAGATGGTGGAGAATTTTGCAACGGCCGTATCCAGCAACAGCCCTGACATTTACAGTAATGGTGATACGGTCGTGCCCCAACTTTTCGCCTTTGGTCACAACCACATACCTGGCCTCTGGCGCTGGCAGGACAACAACTGGCAAACTTTGCCTATCAACACGCCTCATTCGTTGGGGAATATGGTGCAGTCACCGATTTGCGTCAATCCGGGGAGTGTGGGATTTCCGCGAAATGGGCTGGGGTGCCCCAGCTACGCCATCATAGACTGGCAGGGTGCGAAATTAGCTGGTGAACCATCTATAACCTTTCAATTGGTTCCCTACGATGTCGAAATTACCCGCGCTAAAATGAGCGAATCTCCGTATAATGCTTTGCTGAAAGAAGCTCAGTTTTTGGCCAAACCCAGATGTTAGCAGTCAGGTGTTGTTTTTCTGGCGAATGGATTTTTTACTTATGAACCCAAGCACATCGCAAAAAATTTATCGTTTCTGGTATTTGCTGATTCCGCTGCTGTTTCTTGTCACACTGTTTGGCTTGTTGCAGCCAACCAACCCCGCACAGGCGCAGTCTGCGGAATATGAAGGACTGGACATTGTTTTCATCATTGACCAGTCAGATTCCATGCAGCGCATCAGTGGCGCGAATCCGCCTAATGATTCGCTGGGGCTGCGCTTTTACGGCCCTTGGTATGCCATGTATTGGATGGGTGAAGATCGGCTTTTGGTACATGAAAATATCACCTTCCGCACCTCGGTAGTGAATTTTGGCAGCCCAGGCAATGTTGAGGTTTGGGATTTTGGCAACGGCCGTTTCTGGCAAGAAATCGATCCTGCCTCCCGCAGCGCCTGGGAGCCATTGTTTGATGACCTGACTCAGCAGATAGAGGGCGACATGCGCAACCGCTTTCTGACACAATCGCTGGGCGCTACCAGTTTCACCGATCCTTTCGAGGCCGCCAAAACATTGTTTGATGACTTGCCTGAAGTGGAAGGTAACCGTCGTCGCGTTATCGTTGTCCTCACCGATGGGATGCCCTCTGGTCCAATCGGTGGCGCCTCAATCAATGTAGATAACCACATGACGGCGCTGCAGCGCTATGCCGAGCAAAACTTCCCCGAACCCGACTATCTCATTTACGTCATTAGCATGATCGACGCCGGACAGGCCTATTGGGACGATGTCGAACCTTATTGGGAAGCTATTACTAACGATCCATGTACCAACACCTCCTGCCCTGATCCCACCGCTGACAGAGCCAGTATTGTGGCCAGCAACGACGACGTTGGTAAACGGTTTCAGGAAATATTGCAAGATTTAGTAGCTGATTTTGCCACACCAGAAGATCTGATTGTCGTTGAAAGCGAGGTGATCCCGGGGCCTCTGGTTGTACCACCCTATCTCAGATCAATTGACTTTACCTTCTTCAAAACCAGCCCGCTGGAACGTTTGATTTTGACCGATCCCGCCGGCAATGAAATTGTGGCTACGCGGGATAACGTGACTATCGAAGGGGAAGATGGCCCAATTCAGGTGATTCGCATTACCAATCCAGAGCCGGGTAACTGGTTTGTGGCTACAGATCCAGCCGGTACAGATGTTGACATCACCATGCGGCAAATTTTTGCCCAGAGTCGGCTCAGCAGTCCGTTGCAGCCGCAAACGCAATATTTGCCTATATCAATAGAGTACGTGCTGTTGGACGAGTTGGGGAACAATTTGCCTTTCTATAACGATCCTGACTACCGTCTGATTGTCAGTGCCGTCATTAGCGCCGATGGGCAAACCTGGCCCGTGCAGCTTCGTGAACAACAGGGCAATGTTTATCAAGCTGAATTTACCCCAGTGTTGGCTGCTTCACATACCATTTTTGTTCATGCCGAAAGTCAGGATTTAAATGGTGAGCCTATTGTTGTGTATGATGGTTTGATTGGCACATTTACAGTTGATCCGGCCGTGCTGACTCCGCTGGAACTGCCCACCCGGATGCAGCAATATGACGAAACGGAATTTGTGTTTGAGCTGCAAGATTCACGCGGTTTCCAAATTGTGACCGATGTGCCTGTGTCGGTGAATGTAGAGGTGGGGGGCGAACCGGGTGGTTCTTTATCGCTAAGTCGCGAAACCGATGGCACTTATCGGGAAACTTACAGCCCGCAGCAGGCAGGTACGCATACGATTGATGTGGAAGCGTTGGTGACGGATGACGAAGGTAATCTGTTTGTGCTGACGCAGGAGTCGCTGGGCGAATTTGAGGTGGTGACCACAAATTTGCTGGAGCTGCGTTTGACGATACCGTTAACGGAGACACAGGAGCATACTGGGTTGCTGCCCTGGAATAAAAACCCGCTGGTAGTGGAGCTTGAACTACGGGATGAAAATGAGGCTCTGGTGGATGCCAACGATGTCTTTCTGGGTGATGCGGCGCAGGCGATTGAGTTGACGATGGCGGATGAAGAAGGGAATGATGTTTCCAGTGTACTTACGTTGACATTAACTGCCGTTCCCGGTGTCTATCATGCCGAAACTGAAGACATTGACCTAGGCAGCTACAATATTCGTGCCGAGGCAGTAGATGGCCTACAAGTCGGTTACTTATTTGAAGAAGATCCCATTGTAGATACGACTATCACACGAGTGCGTCACCCGCTGCACATTCCCATCGCCATCAGCATTGTCCTGGCTTTGATTGCCATCGGCGCAGTGACCTACATATCGCGGAAACGTTATTTGAACATAACTGCCCACCCCTGCACCGGGCGCGTTTATCTGGTGGATTATGCCAGTGTGCCACAATGGCAGTTGGGTTTGGATAGTTACAATCGCAATCGCGTTGTGATTGGCGGCGGCTTCCCGACTATCACGCGCATCACGAAGATGCAGTTTGATTGTGTTAGCGACGAGGATAACAAGAACGGCCGTGTCCAGGCAAAAATCTGGATAGATAAAAGTAAAACGCCCGTTGTGGATCGCTCATTAGGACCTAAAGCAGAAGTCCGGGTCGGCAGCCTCAATTTCTGGCTGCTTAAAGATCCTACAGATGAACAGCTTTCCCGTGATCGTATGGACAAGCCAGAAACGGCCGGAGAAGAAGACACTTATAGTTCTGGTTTTAACAACAAGACCAATGGCAATTCTTATTCAGATTGGGATTAACTAGTAAGCATTCATAAGGAGAAAACCCATGCCAGTTCCTGCACTCGTTATTGGACTCGGTGGCTCAGGTGCCACTGTCGCCACCTACGTCAAAAAAGAATTAATGGAAAGCACCCAGAAGTGGCCATTGCCAGAAGTACGTATTCTTGCTTTTGACACTGATACCGATGCGGCTAAAGACGCCACCATTGGCGCCAGCGGCCAAATGCGGATGGGTGGCCTCACCACAGGCGGCGTGCGTCTGCGCGAAGGCGGCGAATTCTTCTACATTGGCGGCAACGTCAAGGCGTTGGTTGAACAGGTGGCTCAGGGACAGCACAAACACATTGGACGCTGGTTCCAGGCGGAAACCTATCTGAAAGATTTGTCCTTGCCAGATAATATGTACAACCTAAACGTTGGCGCTGGGCAGTTTCGCCAGTTTGGCCGCATGGCTATTTTTAAGGATTTGAACGATGCCTCTTCGCGGCGAGTATTTAATACCCTCAGCGATGCGTTAACGCGACTCAAGCAGCAAAATCCAACATTGACCAACTTGCAAGTATTTATTGTGGGTAGTGTGGCTGGTGGCACGGGCGCTGGCATGTTTGCCGATGTGGCGCATCTGGTACGCACTATTGCGAGCCAACCCAACATACAGCTTCAGGGTAAAATTTCTATTCGTGGTTATCTGATTTTGCCGGATGCCTTTGCCCAAACAGTCCGTACCGATGTACTCAAGGAGATGCATGCGCGGTCTTTTGCGGCTATGCGCGAAAATCGTCGCTTCACCATCAACTTTGATTACGAGCGGGGCTATCCAATGCCCTACCGTGAAAAGGGTGCGGATCCTGTCTGGAATGGGGCAGTAAAGGGTCAGTTGTTTGACCTGCTTTATTATATCGATGGCCAAGGCGGGCAGGCGGCGACAACCTCGCTGCGAAACGGGGTGGCGCCTGCGATTGCCGATGCCATCAGTGCGGCTGTTGATGGTGAGGCTGGCCCTGCTTTCTCAAGCTATGTTGTTAATGTTAAGGCCGTTTATGCCGGTCGTGTGGCGCGGGGTGTGCTGCCAACCAAGGCGGCGACTTTTGGGTCAGTAGGCACATATTCCATTGTTTTTCCTATTTATCACATTGTGGAAGGGTGGGCGCATGACTTGAGCAAGCAGATGTTAGATCATTTTCTGGCGCCAACAGAGTTCGATCCGCGCAGCGGCACCCCTACCGCGTTGGCAACAGATCAAAATCCAGAGGAGCCAAATGAAAATGGCGGTACCATCGGATTTGAATTTCTCAATTCGCAGCAGGCCATCAGTTTTGAATATGTCGATGCCGATGGCAGTACCCAGAGCATGTCGGTAGAGCCGACTTTGCTGCCGCAGCAGTTGTTTTATATTGCTTCGGAAGCTCGGCGCGGCAGCAGCAGCATTTTGCCCGATTTGATTGAGCGTAAAATTGAAGATTGGCAGGCTCATTTCATGCCGGAAGGGCAGGATGACGAAACGCGGCGGCTGCTGGATCGGGTGAAGACGACGCTGAACTCTCGGGTATATGATCTGAAAGAGGGTGGAGAGGTCATGGCCACCGATCAGATTAAGCAGAAGCAGCAAGAAGAGTTGGACGCGGCAGCAGACCGCATTGAACGTGGCGTGCGTGCATACAAGAATCGTTACCTGGGGGCACCATCGCGTGACGGTCGTCGCTCTGGCGGCCTCTATCGTAAAGCGCTGGATGAGATTGTAGCCTACCAGATGGATCGCTTTATCCAGCGTTTGGACTTGTTCATGCTGGCGACGTTGAACGGCAGTGCCAACAATCCACAAACCGTTGCTAAGCATGGCAAAGTTGGCTTTCTCGGCACGTTCTTGCGGGGCTTGTTCGACGCGCTGGAATTGACCCGCGCCAAGCTGCAGGAAGCGCAGCAGCAGCGCCGTGAGTTGGGGCAAGGGTATCTTTCGGCCGTATCGAAAGTGGAATCTACCAAGCAAAATATGCTGGATGCTGCCCAAAAGAAAGGGTTCCTGGCTAGTCGTGGTGCGACCAGTGCTCAGCACGACTATTTGAAAGCAGAAGTCGAACTGATCGACATGCTGAAGGTGGAAACCACCGAAGAAGCTATTTTGAGCGCTGTCACCCAGATGCTAGATTATGTGCGCAGTGCTGAGGAGAGCTTGCAGGGATGGGTGAACACTCTGGCGCGGGACACGAAGAGCCTATACCGAAAGGTGCTGGACGGCCGTACCTACATCGACAACGATCGCCGCGCCATCCAGGACGTGAAGGTACGCCTCGTCGTCACGGATCCCGCCTATGAACAGACCCGTTATCAAACCTACCTTGACCGTGCAGATGGAGGTTGGGTCAATCGCCAGTTGGCACAGGTGCAGTGGCGCATCAAGCACCGCAAAGTGGCTGGACAACCTAAAGTTGATATTGGCCTTTCTTTAGGAAACAGCAGCCAGGATAACTTTGTGTTTGGTCTGGACACGCCGGACGAAAACCTGGCCGAATGGTTAAAACTGGCACGGGCGCCATTCCAGCGAGCCTACAGCGAAGAATCGGTGCTAAGCTATCTGATTCAACATCCAAACTATCGCTATCCAGATCGACTGGCAGAAGATATTCATGGCAACAGTGGCATTATGCTGAATGTTGCTGGTGGCGATCCTTTGCCCGCAAATTTCCTGCGTGCTTATTACCTGAAAGATTCTGAAGCAGGCCAGGCCGATTACTTGCGTGGTGTTGTAGACCGCATTGCTGGCTTAAGTGGTTTCAGCGTCAGCCAAGAAGACATGCAGGCTTCCAATGAAGATGAAAATGGGCAAATCAGTGAAAATAAATTTGTGCGTTTTGTCAATTCAGAGGATCGTTTCAAGTTCACCTTCGTGTTCACACAAGAGCTGATCGAACTGGATAACATTGTTAGCTATCGCCACACGGGGTACAACGAGTACATGGGCACCGTTCACGGTAACCGCAGCATTCTCCATGTCTTTCCGGCCGAAGTAAATGCGGCGCGTTACGAAGCCCGACTGGGCGAATTTCAGCAGCAAATTCGCCTGTTTGACAATGAAGTTACCCTGCAATTGGAAGATGTTTCCCGTGTAAAGTTGTTCCTGCTCTGTTTCGTATATGGCCTGATTCGGCGAGATAGCGTAGTCGATGAAGCGACTGGTGAACGCCTGAATCTTTGGAAGCTGTATCTGGAACCGGAGAAGCAGTACGATGTCTATGGAAATGAAACTACAACCGAGGAAATCTATCTAACGATGCCGCAGAGCAACCCGCATATTCTGGATGCACTGGCTACGTTTAACTATGAAGAAAAAGATGCTCGTTATAAGACAGGTTATGTTGCTGAAATTCACTATCCACAGGTGGTTGAGGTGCTGCGGCGAGCACGCGAAAAAGAAGTAGCGCAGCGGCTGGAAGCAGGTGTCGCTGGACAGCATTCTCCGGATTTATTGGGGCAGATTGATTCTGTTGATGTAGATACGCGCCAAACAATTCTGGAGGATTTGGCACAGATTGATCGCATTCGTGAATATCAGAATCGGTTTATGACGCAGATTTTACCCACGCTGGAAAAACGCAAGGCGCAAATTCCAGCCGAACAGCAGGATTATGACATGGTCTCTGTCTTTTTGCTGATGCTGAACGATGAGGTGCAAGGTGTACGGCGCACAGTGAAGAATCGCCTGACTGCGCTGCGTAACCTGGGGCAGTCGTCAATTGGGGCGCAGGATCCACAGCAACACAAGCAAAATGATGATTTATGGGATGCCTGGAGTTAATGGTATTCTGTTTGATTAGTTGATAACCAGAGGCAGATTAGATACCTGCCTCTGGTGAAAGTGTATGGTTTTTCAGGCACAAGTGCGTTACTTATTGGGTTTGTAGGGTGATGGTTTGTGCTTGTTAACAATTGAGTTGGTGTTTCCAGATGGTTCACCATGAACTATTGAACCATTTCTGTTTGTTGCCAGACAACCGCGATGTGTTTCTCCGGTGAGGAGATGATGATGAATAGGCGACTTTTTGTAATTTCCATCCTCTTGGCCGTTCTGGTCATTTTTGCTGGACTGGTAGCGACGCTGCAAGCGCAAGGTGATGAAGCGGCGTTTGCGGATCAGGTGTTGCTTCTGACCAATGAGGCCCGTGCTGCGGAGGGGTTGCCCCCTTTGACGGCGAATGCGACATTAATGGCCGTTGCCCAAGCCTACGCCCAAAACATGGCCGACAACGACTTTTTTACCCACGATGATCCTGGCACAGGTCAATCGGCAAGCGATCGGGTAACGGCGGCAGGCTATGTGTGGCAAAGCGTGCGCGAAAACCTTGCCGCCGGTTCGGATACACCAGAAGAAGTGGTGCAGGGGTGGTTGGATAGCCCTGGCCACCGCGAAAACCTGTTGGCTGCAGACATCACCGAGTTGGGTGTTGGAGTCGTCTTTGATCCGACTGACACGTTTCCTTCAGCTGATGCACCGTACCAAAGCTATTGGGTGCAGGTGTTTGCTCATCCGGAGGGCGCTGGTTTGCCGGTTGAAAATACTCTAGCTCAGTCTCTGCCGGTTGTGGCCTCAGACGGTCTCATCACCATGACGATTACGGCCGTTCCCGACATAACCACAGTCAACACCCCTATTGATGTCATCGTGCGACTTGAAGGCCAGAGCGCTGCCTGTCCAGTCGAAACGACTATTCGCCCTGTTGATGTCATCCTCGCCTTGGACAATTCAGATAGTATGGATGGCGAACCGCTCAGCCAGGCCAAACAGGCGGCCCAGGCTTTTATCAATGCTATCGATTTTAATTCGGCACGGGTGGGTGTGGTCCAATTTGACAACAGCGCGGCCGTCATTCATCCGCTGGATGTAAATCCTGCCGCCATCGTATCGGCCGTTAATGACATAACCGTTGGTGGCGGAACGGCGATGGATGACGCCCTTCAGGTGTCGGCTGAATACCTGCAAAACAATCTGCGCTCTGATGCCACCGGCATCGTGGTATTGTTGTCAGATGGGGCCAGCAACAATACGGATACGGCCGTGCAAATGGCAGATGTAGCCAAACGGGCTGGCATCCAGATTATCTCGGTTGGCCTGGGCGACGGCATCGATTCCGATTTACTCGAAGAGATTGCATCGACGACAGATGCTGGCACACCACGTTACTACTTTTCCCCCGATCCCACCAGTTTGCAGGCGATTTACACCGATATCGCCGCTGAAGTAACAGAGTCGGTATTGGCTAGCGATTTTTCGCTGGCTTATGACATTGACACGACCAATTTTGCCGTTGTACCCAATTCAGCCGTCCCCGCTGCCAATGCAGGTGCCAATGGATTTACCTGGACTCAACCATACCTGGAAGATGGGTTGAATACCTTTTCTTTTCAAGTGAGTGCCCATAATGGCGACACGTTCAATTTTTCTAGATTGATCGAGGCCACGTATCTGGAATGTGAGCAGAACAGCCAGGCCATTCGCATCAGCAATGGGCCGTTGGTGGTGATTGAAGCGCCGGAAGAGCCAGAGTCAACACCGGAAGAAACGGCCGTCATCACAGAAACAATAACTTCTCCCACTGGTAGCGAATATGTGACCATGGCCATCTCCGCTGAGCCGGAGACGGTCAATATTGGCGATGCAGTTACAGTGCGCATTGTGGTTTCTGGCAGCAGCGATTTGTGCGGCGAAAGTGTGGTGCAAAAGCCTGTTGACGTCATTCTGGTCTTAGATCATTCTGGCAGCATGGAAGGCACGCCACTAGAACAGGCCAAGCAGGCAGCCCAAGCTTTTGTGCGCGAGATGGATTTTGCCAGTGACCGTGTGGGTATTGTGCAGTTTTCAGGTGATGCTTTTGTCACCCAATCGCTCAGCTCGGATGAAACGGCTGTAAGCCAGGCTATCGATAGCATTGGGATAGGTGGTGGCACCGCCATTCACGCTGGGTTGGAAACGGCATTCATCGAGCTAAACAGCCAACTACGTGATGATGCCTTGCCTGTTATCGTTTTACTCTCAGATGGCGAAAGTAACCGCTCCGCTGCCGAACGTGCTGCCGACACTGCCAAAGCAGCCGGTGTCAAAATTGTCACCGTTGCCTTGGGCACCGGTCTCGACGAACAACTGATGCAAGACATTGCCTCTGAAGATAACGACGGCAACCCTCTTTTCTACAATTCGCCCACCGGTTCCGATTTGGAATCCATCTATATTTCCATTGCTCGCAGCATTCGTGAATACGGCTTGGCCAGCAATTTCACGCTGCGGCAGGAATTAGGCTTTTACCAGTTTGCCGTCTTCCCAGAATCCATCAATGAAGGCGGCACAACCACAGGCGATACGGTTATCTGGGAGAAAGAACTGCTTGAAGATGGCACGACTATCTTCACCTATCAGGTACGGCCGCGTGAATCAGGCACTTTTGACATCACCCAACTAACCGAAGCCACATTTTTGGAATGTGAGCAGCGCGACAGCCTGATCTCGCTGGGCGCTGGGCCACAGGTTACAGTAACCGGCGCGCTCAGCGAGATTCCACCTGCACCGTTCGAAGCATGTGAATGGTGGCAAACCTTCCCCTGGTGGCTTTTGGCTCCGCTGTTGCTGCTTTTGTTGCTGCTGCTGCTCCTTCTTGTTCCATGGGGTCGGCGTCTTTGGGAGAAATGGCGTCAGCGGTCCCTGATCTGCAAGATCATGTCGGGACTGCTGCTGCTGTACTTGCTGCTGCTGAGCGCTTTGTTGGGGCGTGCTTTGTTGGGTAATTTGTGTACCGTTGATGATGTTTACTTTTGGCGGGCCACCGCCGATGCCAGTGGTGCGGCCGTTTATAGCACCCAGCTTGGCGACGAAACGGCCAAACCCGTTACCCAACTCAATCAAGGCTCCGACTGTGTTGCCTGCCATGTAGGTGGCACTGATCCCGCAGCACCCGCCCAATACGTAACGGCCGTGCGCGACAACCAAAATGGCCCATTGGCCATTCACACCCTCTTTGGTGACCGCGTCACCATTCCGCTGGTCAATGGTTCCTACAGCACCTTCTCGCCAGACGGCCGTTTCATGGCCGTTTCCGTCGAAGATCGTGACATTTACCTGTTGGAAGTGGCGACTGGCATTCTCACCCCATTGGAGGGCGGAAGTGATGCCGAAATCATCGAAACCATGCCTTCCTGGTCACCGGATGGGCAAACCATCGCGTTTGTGCGGACTACCGCTACCGATGAATTGAACTCGGCGCAGATCAATGCGCCCAGCGATATTTATACCGTCCCTGCCGAAGGCGGCACACCATTGCCGCTAATTGGGGCCAGTGGCGATGGCTTTAACTATTACCCGGCCTATTCACCGGACGGCCGTTGGCTGGCCTTCACACGCCATGTCACCGGCAGCCGCTCCTACGCTGACGATGCCGCCGATATCTACCTGGTGCCGGCGACTGGCGGCGACCCCATCTTCCTGCGGGCCAACAGCGACATGGCTGATAGCTGGCCCTCGTGGTCGCCAGATAGCAACTGGCTGGGGTTTGGCAGCAATCGCTTCGAAGATCAGTTTGATATTCTGCTGGTGCAAATTAATGAGGTTGGGCAGTCTTCAGGTGTCTATCGCATTCCGGCGGCGGCTTCTATTGAAGAAGATGAATTCTTCCCGGTATGGGTATCACCGCTGCAGCTTTCGCTGCAAGATCGACTGCTGGCGCTGCTGCCCTGGCTGATTCCGCTGCCCATCTTGCTGCTGCTGGCGTGGTGGTTCTGCCGCGAACGGCAGTATGAGCTGTCCGGGCAGGTGACGGATGCGCTTTCCAAAGAGCCGATTAGCGGTGCAGCCGTTAAGGTAACGCCGCATCATATGCCGGATCAGTATACAGATAGCAACGGCCGTTACGCCTTCCGTTTACCCACAGGTGAAGTGCGTGTCACCGTCACGGCACCGGAGTACGAAAGTCAGGCTCGTTCCGCCTACGTCAAAGGTGACACTGAGCTGAACTTTGCCCTCTATCCGCTTATTGAGCCAATTGTGCCCTTACCGCCGCCTGAATTACTGCCAGATTGGGAACAGCCGCCAGTGTGGCAGCCCATTCCCACGTTGGTGATTGGGCTAGGTGGCACTGGTCGCCATGTTCTTACTTATCTGAAGAAAAACCTGCTGGACGCTGGTGCCGGGTTCATCACCCCTGATGTGCGTTTGCTGCTGCTGGATACATCTGACTACGAGTTAATTGATGGGCAGCAGGTGCCGGTTTCCTTTGCTGGCGTGGAGTTGGACACGGACGAGGTTGTGGAATTTGGTGAAGATTTGCGCGACCTACTGCAGGATGCCATTCAGGAAATTAAGGAATGGTTCCCCGGCGCTGTGTACAAAACGCGGGTGGGCGAAGCGGAGATGGATTTGCGGCTGGGCACGCGGGGAAGACGCCCGTTATCCCGTGCTGCATTGGTGCGCGATGTCCATAAGGGCGACGAATCGCGTTTACTCCAGCGACTAAAGCAGGAAACGGCCCTGGCTCTCGATAAAGAAGACCAGCGATTGCGAGTGATCATTGCTGGATCGCTGGCTGGTGGCTTTAGTAGCGCCGTTACGGCCGATTTGGCTTACCTGACCCGTCGTGTGGGGCAGCAAGTCGGCGCATTATCGATTAGCGTCGAAGCTTACCTGGCAACCGATGGCGCTTTCAACCGCATCGCTACCCGTCACGACCTGAACGCAGCCAACACCTTCGCCACCTTGCGCGAATTGGAGCGTTTTCAGTTGTCCCAGGGCTACCCTATGCAAATGACCTATGACCGGAGCGCAGAAAATGATCCGGTGCTCAATGACATCATCGACTGGCGCTTGCTCGATGATGTTTATCTGTTTGACCGACCGCCAGATGTGGTGCCAACGAATGAAGTGCAAACGCGCGTCTACAATGACCCACGCTACGGCATTTTCCCGGCGATTGCCGATGCCATTACTCTGTGGTTGGACAAAGCTACGCGTACTGGCCCGACTGGCAATTATCGACGCTCGGTGCAGGGAAGTGTGACGGCCGAACAGCAGGCGCAAGGCCGTGCTGTTGTCGGCGGGATGGGCATCTTTACCTACCGTTTGCCCATGTATGAATTAGTGATGCAGTTGCAGGCACGCTGGGCGCGGGTACTGCTGCGCCGACTGGTGCTGGGCGATGCCGATGGCAGGCTGCGGCTGGACCCCAGCCTGAATCGGGAGCAGGATGCGCGTGCCGTGCAGGATAATGTGCATCACTTTTTGGTGGGGCTGGCCGGGTTCAATAATCCGCCGTGTCCGCCGCAGGTGGCTTTGCTGGGGTTGCTGGCCAATGAGGGCAATACGTCCAATTTCCAGGAACGATTGGGGAAGGTTACGGCCGTTCCCGCTCAGCAAGCTGCCGATCAATTCCGTGCCTATCTGGGCGGCGCATTGGCATCCATCCTTAATGGCAAAGCAGCCAGCCGCGCTGGGCACGCCCGTAGCGGGAAGCTCGGTTATACACTGGCCTTCCTTGATGCCCTGCGTTTGGAACTTAACCGCGCCGCCGACGAGGTCCAGTTGCTGCCCGCAACGGCTCCTGGCACAGCTCAACTACGTGATATGCTGGCTTCCATGCAGCCAATTGTCACCACTTTTATCCAGAACATTCAGACACAGGCTGGCTTGCTCAGCCAACAACTGCGCCATCCAGACAGCGAAATAAACGGCAACGGCCTTTATGAACGCTGTGTGGAATTGGAGCAGTCGTTTGCTCAGTACCGCGAAGAAATGGATGCGGTATTGGTGCGACGCTACATACACTCGGAAGCGTTGTTGAAGCAGTGGCAGCAAACCTATCTGTTTAACAGCGACCAGCAGGATGATTCGCTGCGTCGATTGTACTGGCAGGTGCAGGCGGATGGTAGCCTTGCGCTGGGTCTGCAAACATGGGAATCACAAACTGCCATTTTGCAATTGGCTGAATTGAATGAGCCGAATTTCCTGCGGGCGCTGTTCCAATTGGCGGCGTATCGTACTCAAGACATCTGGAAACAGGAGACGCTGGCTCAGGTATTGGCGCAGACGGCGCTGTCCCTCGATGAGGTGCCGCAGACGACACAAACGATGTTTGGCGGCGCAACGCCGCTGCTGGCGCACGACATCTTTAATGCACCACAAGCGATGTGGAAGGTGGTGCTGGGCGTGAACAAGACCGTTGAGCAGGCTGAATTGTTGGAGGGCTTGCTGAAGGAACGGGTGAACCGTGAAAATCAACTGTCGCGGCAGCCGATTACGGACCCGTTTGCGATGTTGGTGGCGCAGACGGTAGATGTGCTGCCCTTGCAGGCGATTCAGTCGGTAACGGCAGCAGAAGAAGCGTATCGCACTTGGTATGGGCTGTTGCCCAATGTGCGTGCCGACGAACGCGCGGAGCCAACGGCCGTTTACCGGGCGGAGCGGATCGCGCTGTCGTTGGAGCAGCGTCTGATGCCAGAACTGCGGCAGGCGGCGCGGGTGCTGCGCCCGATCATCGCTGCCGGATTAAATTCGGGCAATACGTCTCGCCTGTATTCGCTGGCGCTGGCAGCCAACTGGGTGACCCATACGGATGACACAGTGACATTGAATCTGCCGCAGGGCGGGCGAATTGCTTTGGCGGTGTCGCCGGAACAGGCGGCACATCCGCTGGTGCAAGGCTTTGTGCAGTTTGCGGCGCGAGCTGCGGATGATGAGGTGATGGCATTGCAAACGGCCGTTTCCCAGGCTGGTGACGATGTGGTTGCCGTGTGGCAGCCGTGGACACGAGTGCCAGAATGGCAGACGTTGTCGCTGGCTCAGAAATTGATCAGCAGCGGTGCTGACGGCACTGATCTGGCGACGGTGACGGCACTGGTGACGCGGGAAGAGGTGCGGCGGCGATATGCCGGGAATTCGTAAGCGGAAAGCATAAAAGATGGGTCAAATCTTTGAGATTTGACCCGTCTCCATTCAGTATTGATGAGGAAAGTGTATGCCAACGGGTGATATTGTTCGCAGTGAATCAGGCGAGTATGTGTTGGGACGGCCGTTAAAAGCCGGCATGATTGGCCTTGTTTACGAAGCAACGCATAACGAAACGCAGCAAAAAATGGCAGTGAAAGTGCCTGTGCCCAATTTGTCTGCCGATGGCCACAAGCGATTTTGGCAGGAGTATGATGTTTTGGCTGCGCTGGCCAAGCGAATGACATATCCCCGGTTAACTGTGCCTCAGGTGGAGAAGGGAACCATTGCGGCGCGTGGCGAAGAGGTTCTGTTACTGGAGTATGTGCCGGAAGAGACGGTGTTTACCAGCAGACTGCTGCCGCTACTGGAAGAATCGGAAGGTTTAACTGGCGAGGTATTGGCGTTGGAAGCGGCCGTGCAATACACACGACTGCTGGAACATCTCCACGCCAGCAACTACACTTGCGCAGATCGCAAATTGGCCGATCTGCGCTGGAAATCGATGGGTGATTCCGGTCGCCTGATTGTGCTTGACTGGAATGTGGTTGAAGAAGGCAAGGCCGGTTGGGCAAATGACATCTATATGTTTGGCAGCCTGTGGTGCCAGATGCTGGCCGGACGATATCCGTCGGCGAATATGAATGCGCTTGATGACGGCCGTTGGCGAGATGGCAAAATTAGCTATGGCACTCGACTGTTGGTAATTCAGGCGTTGGAAGGTGGCTTTGCGGATGCGTTTGCGCTGCGAACGGCCGTGCAGGAACGGCTTGGGATCCTCAATCAATCAGCGGCCGATTTGGAGCGGGAAGCGCTGCAACTATACCCGATGGTGGTGACACCACCGCGTGGCACCAAACCGGATTTTGAACAGGAGTGGCGGGCGCTCGATAAGGCAGACTTGGCTGTCAAAATGGGTGACAGTCTGCTGGACGAACGGGATAAGTTTCGTGGCATTGTGGAGAAGCAGGGTGAGCGGCTGGTTTCGGCCGTGCAGCAGTCATTTCTCACCACACGGTATGAGGATGGGGAAACGGCCATGCAGGAAGTGCTGACTCAGGCCAAATCGCTGGCGTCGTCGCGGCAGGATGTACCGTTGCGCTTGCGTATTGCCCGCTGGCATGCCCTTATTAACGCCGGCAAATCTGCAATAACAGAAGGATACGGTCTGCGTCAACATCGAGAGACACTGGCTAAGGTTGTTGCAGAGTTGGAAACAGGCGTTACTGAGAATTATGATAACCGACAGTGGCAGGATCAGAAAAAGCGAATTAAAGGTTTACTTCAGGCAAGTGGCCATGATCCTGATGCCGCACCATTGGGCAAGATGGGGAATCTGCTTGCTGATTTTTACCGGGAGGCAAAGGCGTGGGAGCAATGGGCATGGGCAGATGTGCGTAGTAATGAGGGACAGTACGAGGAGGCGGTAACGGCCGTTGAATCTGCTGAGGCATTCCTGAATGCTATGGTTGCTTACCGGGATGAACTGGCTGAGCAATGGCCCAATTTAGCTGCGCAAAAGAAAATTTATCGAGAACGCGAAGCTGCTAAACGGCTGCGCGATGCCTGGGAAAGCCAAACAGATTTGAAGAATGCCATTGGCCGGCCTGCCCACATTGCTTATGTGTTATCTACCACTTTACCCGCATTGGCCCCACAATTAGGTGGTGATTACGAAGAGATAAAAATTAAACAGGAGCCTTTGGATCTGTTGGCTAGTCTCTACCAACAAGTTGCTTATGCTGAGATATATCCAGATTTTTGGCCTAGCGCGCTACAAGCCTTGAATGAGGCATGGAAAAACGAGGCTCTAAAACCATTGCTGCGTGAGAGCGCTAAAATAATAATCAGTAATGGGTATCGGCAGGCTGAAGAATTGGCGATACTGCATACTTCCCGGGCAGATGCTTTGGCTAAAAGTATTTATAGTGAAATTCGTACTGCACAAAAAGGCTTAAACCAATGAATGACCGAACAATCCTAACAGAAAATTCCAGAGATGATGGGTTGCCTTCCGAAGCTAAAATCGACGAGCGAATCGCGGAAATTAATTTGCGCCAGCAAAAGCGTCGGCAGATCATTGAGCATCTCGAATCTGGCTCGATTGCTGAAGCATGGAAAACGGTCGTAGCTGCGGGTATCCCGCTCACAGATATTCCCGGATTAATAGAGAAATATGCCGATAATCTACGCCAGCAAGAAGTTGAAATTAAGAAGCAGTCTGCAAGAATTGAGGAAGCGTTAACTCAAGTACACCAATCCATCGCAGAGGCAAATAGCGTTTTTCAGCTTGAGAAGTTGCTAACCGTAATATCTCAAGCTGATTTTGCTTTGGAAAAATTAAATATTGAACAGCTCAGATTATCTGTAGATACAATAAAACAGTATAGGGCATTCCCTGAAGGCCAATTGGGTACAATTACTGATAACTTAATTTATGAAACTCCAGAGTGGCTTCTTACCAGACTGGAAGAACTGGAAAATGATTTAACGTGGCTTGAATCCAGAAGACATGATCAAGATTTCAGGAATGCACAGACTGATTTACGTGACTGGCTGGAATTTGTATCAAATTGCAATGATGGCAAATCTAGATTGTTATTGCTTCGACGGCAAAAAATGGCTTCCCTATTGACGTATTACATGGGTGCTGAATACCCCTTTGAACAACGATTTTTGGAAATTGAAGAGTTGTTATTAAAAGGTCAACCCGAACAAGCTCAAGTACAAATTGATTATATGGAGCAAGAATTGGACAGCAGCAAGACTGGGCTGACTCCTGTAGAGATGCTCGGGATCAAGAACCGAATTTTGATTTTGAAACATTATTTATCTTTATATCTAGAGGTTCGACGCTCATTATCACAAGCACATAATGTATATAGAGCTGCCAAAAAGCCGAGGGGGCTTTCTTTTCCAGAGGGGGTACGAGCAATGTATGCCGGAGAGCTTTCTTCTGCCTTGCAACGATTAGAAAGAGATCGTCAGGCATTGCCGCCTTTTGTAAAGTCTTGCGATTTAAAGGGCAACAAATTAAGTCGCCATCTCGATGGGGCAATTAAAGCTTTAGAAAATTTTGACTGGGGTGCCAAGAATGGATGAGTTATTTTTTGATGATGAATTGGAGAGCCGGTTGCCTGAGGCTTTTTTACCAGAATCCTTGTTTACTTCAGAAGAAGAAAAAACTGTTGTAGCGGCACCAGCTAAGCGTTCTCCTTGGCTAATAATTTTAACTATTTTGGTTATTTTGGTGGGAAGCATTATAGGTGTATTGTTTGGGCAAGTTCAGGATTTGGCCGGGCAGATAGAGGATCTGTCTACTCAGATGACAACTGATATTAACAATTTAAACGGCCGTCTTGACACAATTTCTTCCCAAATTCCAGATTTGGAGAGACGCGTTTTGACTTTGGAGACTTCAGAAGTGGGGTGGCAAATCAACGGCCGTATCCAAACTCTGGGTACAGGTAATCCATATACACGTGGATTTGTCATTGTGGAAGCCAAAAGCCCTGACGCCAGCGATTGGCAGGATATTGGGATGCGACCTGGTGGTGAATTTAGCTTACCGTTCGCATATCCAGATGAATCGCTTCAAGTGCGGGTAACTTTAACTAATTTGCCTGAAGGGTGGCAGGCACAGCTTAATGCGAGCGCTGGTTCTTGGACTGCCACGGGGGGGAATACATTTGAAGCAATGTTTAATTCTGCTGCTGAAGCGCAGCAACCACTTGTGGTTAATATCGGTGTTACACGGTCATTCTCGGGGATGGTGCAGTTGGGGCAGTTAGCTGGGAATTTGCCACCTGAAACGGCAGTCACCCTACAAGAACAAGGTGCAGATGGCAATTGGCGTCAGGCAGGTACTCAGATTGTGCAATTAGACGGCAGTTTCTCATTCACCTACCCATCATCAGCAGAAAATCCTGCTTATCGTCTGGAAGCGAACTTTGGTTCAGCATACGAGACAACACTTTCCGCAGATGGTGCGGGGCAGATAGATGACAATGGTGTGCTAATAACCCAGCCTCGGCCAAATAATGAAGTTAATCTGGTTTATGAGTTAACATCAGTAAACCTGACCGCCGAAAAATGGCAGCCAATCGATCAAAACTGGACTGTTAACACTTCGTCTGATGGATACACGTATTACACAGCGACAATCACAGAAAGCTTACAATCTCTTCAAGGTGAAATCTTCTTGCCGCCGGGTGCGTACCAGATGGCAGTGTGGACGCCTGTTGAGGAGCCTGTGAATGCGACTGTGCAGTACACTGTAGAAATCGACAACGGCGTATCCGAAGGTGCGCCAATTTGCCAGCCTTTTGTGTCTGTGCAAAGCGAACGTGTGCAAGATGACCAGTCGTGGTGGGATTTCACGACTGCGACCAATGACAGCCGATCGCTGCGCCTACAGTCGAATGGCGGCAATGCATCTGTGCGCATAATACCATCGACAAATGCCGAAAATGGCACTTTGTTGGGTGTTGGCCCTGTCCAATTTTTAATTATCCCGATAGAGCCTGAACGGCCGATTGAACCTTGCCAATAAATGAACTATTTCAATTTGACTATAGTGAGTCTCGCACAGAGAGTGCCGGAAGGCTTAAGGAGGTAATGCCTTCTTGAATCATCCAAATTTGGAAAACAATCATAACCGTACCAACCTACACGCCTTTCCCAACCAAACGGCCGTTTCCTTCTGGATTATCGTTCTCGTTCTCCTTGGGGTTATGATTGCCGGCGCCGTTGGCCCCTCTCCTATTCTGATGTGGCCGACCACCCTGACCATTTTGATTCTGCCCGTGCGGGCTCTCCTCACCTGGCCAGATCGAGAGATCAAGAATCGCCAAGACGTTGAAGCAACAGACGCCCTCATCGAGTCTGGCACCCTTCAGCGGTTACAAAAGATCCTCATCACCCTCGCAGGAGAGCATGGTTATCATGAACCTGTCAAAATCATCATTGGTCGTACGACCGACAAAATAAGTGCCGTTGGCTCTTGGCGGCGACACTATCTGATTATTGGCAAGGGGGTAGCACAGCATTTAGACAATGACCTGCAAACGCCGGAACGCCAGGCTGTGGCTGAAGCGGCTTTGCTGCATGAAATTGCCCACTTTTTGCACCGTGATGTGCAACGCGTGGGTTATACTCGGGAGCTGCTGCGTAACAGCTTCATCGTCATTCTGTGGTGGATGTTTTTCCTCCTTGGCTTGGTAGGTTTTATAGGGCAAGTCGGACAAGCGTTTTTAGATTTAAAACCTGATGAACTAACGGCCGAAATGCCGCCGATGGTTGGGGAGCTGTTCACCTCTATTGTCACACTTCCTCCAGATGAACGTGCCGAAATTGTTTCCAAAGTAGAAACCATCAGTATTGAGCTGGTATTAAACTATGTGACGAATGCCTTTTCCCCAATTATTTGGATGGCCTTTTTTCTCTGGCTCTTTTTCTGGCGGCGTATGTTGCGGCTGCAAGAACATTACGCGGATTATTTTGTTAACAGCGTGACCCAGCAACCAGAGGCTCTTCAAACTGCATGGCAAAACTATGAGCCCCAATCGCTGTCTGTTACCTTATCGCAACCAAGGCTGCTGCTCAAGATGCAGGAAACATGGCGCTCGCTTTGGTTTAGGATAACGGATGCACTGCCATTTACTACTTCCGCCGGTTATCAATGGGTTTGTGAGCAATGGGGTCGGCTTCGGCAATGGTTCCGTTATCACCCTGCCATTGATCAACGAAAAACATTTCTTTTGAATCCCCAAGGCATTTATGAGTCTTGGCAAAGTGTTGCATTAACAACGTTGGCGCTGGTATTGGCTCTAGAAGTGTTGCTGGTCACTCCATTAGCCAGCTACCACACTGGCACTTATCTTGTTCATTTTCCTACGCTAGTTATTTTTGTTTTGCTTGGCACCTGGGCGCTGCCATTTGCGGTACAGCAGCAAGCGGTTTGGTTGTCGCTGCGTAAGAGTCTCATGTTAATTTATGGCGTGCGCTGGGCCTGGATTGCCCTTAACTTTGGATTGATTCTTATCCTGGCTATCGTGGCACCCAATTACGCACGCTCCATTTTGAATTCTGTAGCGTTTGCCGGGAATCCATCGTCATTGCCGGTAGACAACGCCCTGGCCCTCACCTTAAGCATTATTCCTTCTTACCTGGGCTTGCAATTGTTGTCTCTAGGAGTTGTTGTGCTGCTCCTGTTTATTTACCTTCGGCTGCAGCACCGCGCCGCACGGTCTGGACAGCCGGTGAACTGGCAGCAGCGGCACCGGTGGCTGGTATTGACCCTGACGGTGACCGCGCTCACTTTGGTGCTCACGCCGCTGTCTGACGTTTTGCAGGGAGAAGCAGACTTAATTTTTTCCCCGGTGCGTCTGGTGAGTTATGCGGTGGGGGTGGGTTGTGTGCTGTGGCTGCTGTTAGGAAGCAGGAGGGCATCATGATACAGGCAGGTTTGGGAATAAAAATGGAGACACGCCAACGAATCGGACGTTTCGGCTGGGGGCTTATTTTCGGATTCAGCTTGTTGATTTTGTTATTGCCTGCTAATTACGCACCTGCTGGAAAATCGTCCAATGCCTGGCTGTTGATTCTTTTAGGAGTTGTATTGTTGGCTTGGCTTGGTTTACTGCTCGGTGTGGGGCTGCTATTCATCCGCTACTTTCCCTTTTTTCAACAAAGTAAAGGGCTGCTGTTGATTTTAGCCGCGTTTATGATTGGCTTGCGGGCGTTTATTACCGTTTATCATGCGTCGACTATCCAGAGTTGGCTTGGTTCTCAATTGTTTTTACTGTTGATGATTTGGTTATTGGTGTTAATAGCGACCCTACCATTTGTTATGAGCATCTATTTTTGGCATCAGGATCGTGCTGCACAATTAACCGCGATTACTTTTTTGGTTATTGTCTGGCTGCTTGTGGCTTATACACGCTGGCGAAGTGCCACACAAATATTTCAGGATTTGTTTCAGATGACGATGCCCGCCGAATTATCTGGTTTGTTTTGTTTTGGCATATTGGTTCTTATTTTAGCCCCTTTGTTTTTCATTGGGCATAGTATACGCCTGATATATCGTGAATTATCCCAGGCTGATATGTTGGAAGAGAGTGAATGGCTTTCTGAACCGATCGCGGAGAATGCCCAATGAATGTCTTGTCCACTGAGGAGCGTGCTAATCTACGCCGTTTTCTGGTAGAGCATTTTAACTTGAGCGAACTAAAAGATCTGGCTTTCGATTTGGGCGTGGGGTATGAATTGTTTAAGCATGATACGCTGCCTGATTTTGCCCGCGAACTGCTCCTTTTTTGCGAGCGGCAGGGCCAGACAAGCTGTTTATTGAATGAAGTCAGGCTGCACCGGCCAGATAGTGGGCAGCAGTTAGCAATCTGGCTGACAAAAATGCCTCCATGCGACGCCCGTCAGAAAATACAGGTCATTGTTGCTGAAACACTCCTAGATAAAGCACAGATGTTGGTAGAAGCGTTGGCACAGGAGTTAGAACTTCCTGCTGAGGCAATATCGATAGTGGGCGCAGCCTGGGGTAGCGCTCGCTTCCTATTAAGTGTGCCCACTGGGGCAATGAACTTTACCCGGTTTAAGGTGATTTCCACTTTGGCGAACGGCCGTTTCCATATCCTCTCCATCGAAGCCTTCATCTTTCTGCCCGCCAGCACCCAGGTAGCCTGGCGTTTGATTGCCACAACCTACCCACCGGTAGAAGTGGATGGTGGCCTTCTTTCTACGATAAGCTGGCAAGCGATCCAAACACCAGCAGAACCACAGGCTCCCCTTAACAATTCTCAATCCGAACATTGGTTGTCCCGTGCCAACAACCAAATCCAACTGTTGACCATTAGCCGCGAATTGGTGAGCAAAGTGTCCCCTGGTGAAACGGAGCGACTGGAAAGTTTGTTTCCTCAATATATTGACCTAGCGCAAATAGGTCAGGTGAAAACTGTGCAGCAGGCACAACAAGCCTTTGCCTTAGGTGGAGGGACGGCCTCATTAGCGCTTGTGATGTTGTCGGTTGTGTTTACTGCCGTAAACACATGGCTTATACAGCAAAACCGGCAAACCTTAGCACAACTGAGGCTGCACCAAGAATCAGACCGGGCACAGCTTGATCTTGTGGTAGAGGACGCTCTGAAGGAGAATCAGATTCCCAGGCAGCAGAGGGATAAGCTACGGCCGTATTTAACGGAAGCCATCGCCAAAGAAATTGGGGACCCCTACTCCCCCTATGAAATGGGTTTGGAAAAGCTGGCACAGCAAGTTGGCCCAATTCTGGAATTGCTTACCTATGAACAGCAGCTGCGCGAAAATATTAGTCAGGCCAGACGGCACGGCGATACCCGTGATCGAGCGTCCCGACGCAGTGAAATCATTGAACAGTTAAATCACTTCACGCTGCGCGAAATCAATCAAACATTTAACGATTTATGCGAAATCAATAGGGTAAAACCTGAATCATTGCCTGAACCTACCCAGAAGCCCCCAGAAATAATAGCTCATGAATCTGGTGCCCTATTCGAAGATAAACCAGAAGACAAACGCCCTGAAAAAGGTTGGAAAATCCTGCGACGGATTTTTGGGCAGAAGTAACTAAAAAACGGGTGAGGTGGTACTCTGCGAAATGGTGGATAAATCGGGTCTATTCAGTTTGGGTCAAATTCAATGAAGTAATCAAGCTGTTGAGTAAAATCTTGGCTTTCAAGACCTAATCTTACCCAATCAGCTTATCAAGTTCAATCTAACGCCCCTCGAAATCGTCGTTTTCTTACTCGTTTGCCTTTTCATTTTCATCTGGACCAAACATGGCCGTAAAATCCCGTAGTATGCATTTAATCTATCCAAACGGTATTTACTCGAGTACGAAGTGAAAAGATGTTTTCAGATTCCTGTAGAATCACCAAAATCCCCTGTGGGGGCTTGATACGGATAACCTTGAGAAATCGGCACCAGACGCGTCCACCTTGCCGGGTTCACCGCTCATCCAGATGGACAGTGGGTGGCTCAGCAAGCTCGCCAATACATGTGGGCTATCGAGGAGCGAGAGGAGACATTTCGCAGCCTGGTTTATGATAATGACCGCAAACTCACTAAAGCTTTTGATGCAGTCTTCCAGTCCAAGCAAATCAGTGTCATCCACACGCCGATTGAAGCACCCAATGCCAATTCTTTCGCTGAGCGCTGGGTCAGAAGTATAAGAGAAGAGTGTTCTCGTGCTTAATGAGAGCCATCTCCGTCGCGTACTGCAAACCTACATCGAATATTATAATTCCCGCCGACCGCATCAGAGCCTGGAGCAGCAATCACCAATCCCGTATCCAGAACCAGCGAGGACGGGAGTTGTTGAACGGCATCAGCTGCTGGGTGGGATCCTCAACGATTATTTTCGGGCTCCTGGTGGCACTTCTCTGTCGCCCCAATTGAGCTAATCCCCGACTACTCATTTTCCCCAAGCCACCCGGGCAGTGGTCAGGGCAATTTTGAGGTGTCTGCAATTCAATACGCTGCTGAAAATATTCTTCCTCGTTGGTCACGAAGCCGTGATCCCACCGGGCGTCCATGCGCTTGATAATGCCTTTGATTTCGGCAATACGCTCGTCCAGGTTGTTATCACCCAAAATCTCGCTCATCGCTTCCATGATGCCTTTTCGCCACTCCTTCGGTGGTTTCAGGTTCATCAGAATCGAGACAACCTGTTCATCAATCGTATCTACCCGAACGCCCTTCTGCTCACACTCCTGGCCAAAATCGCGAGCTCGGCACCGATAATATTTATAACCGCTTTTGGATGCTCTATTGGGGCGCATTTTGCCATATTGAGGGAATGATTTCCCTTCTAACGGCGATGGTACTCTGCGAAATGATGGATAATTCGCATCCACTCGTTTTGGGTCAAATTCAATGAAGTAATCGAGTTGATTGGGTAAAATCTTGGCTTTCG
Source organism: uncultured Anaerolineae bacterium (assembly GCA_905479495.1). GTDB lineage: Bacteria > Chloroflexota > Anaerolineae > Promineifilales > Promineifilaceae > Leptofilum. Next base: position 208,086 of record CAJQMR010000007.1, on the reverse strand, counting down.
ATACCTAATCTTACCCAATCAGCCTATGAAGTTCAATCCAACATTCCTCGAAATCCTCGTTTTCCTTGTCGTTTGCCTTTTCATTTACATCTGGACTAAACATGGTCGTCGCATTCGCCGCTGGCTACAGGATTATTTTCGGCGGCGACGTGGGCCGCGCTCCCTCAAGCCCAAATCGCCTGAAGATTGCCCATTGTGTACCCGAGACATTTGCTTTCTGTCACACCGACCTAAGCCGGAAGTCGTGCCCTGGTCGGAACGGAAGAGTCCAAGGGGGCGTCCTAAAACCATTGATACCAGCGGCCATGCTTGCCTCAATCCTTTGTGCGATTACTTTGCTATTGCCGACCCTGCGATTCATGCGCTGGTGAGCAACGGGCGTCGAGGAAAGCAACGGATTCTCTATTTAAAGTGCCAATCCTGCGGTGGTTGTCGAACCAGTCGCTATGGTACCCCTTTGTATTGGCTGAAAACACCACTTGCTCGTATCGCTATGGTTATGACTGCAATTTCAGAAGGTGTTGATATCTCAGCAGCCAGGCGTATCTTTGGCCATCACCATACCACCTTTACCCGCTGGGTCGAACGATGTGGTCGCCATAGCGAACGGTTGCATGAGCGATTGTTTCACCGGGCATTGACGATAGGACATCTGCAACTGGATGAACTGGTGACTAAAGTGAAACAAGATGCCGAACGCATCTGGGTCTGGACCGCAGTCGCTGCAAGAAGCAAGCTTATCATGGCTTTTCACATCGCCCGCCGTTCCTCGGCTGATGCGCACCAACTCCTCCATCAAGTATGGCAGCGTTTGGTTCCAGATTCCTTACCTATTTTCACAAGCGACGGGCTCAACCAATATTTCTACGGTATCACAGCCCACTTCGGTTTTTGGGATAAGCCAAAACGCGCCCGAAAATTTCATTGGTTTCCCGATGTGCGCTTGCAGTATGCTCAACTGCGCAAACGTCGGCAGGGTTGGCGGGTTTCTTTCCTCTACAGCATTGTTCGTTTAGGCAGTCGTCAATTAATTCGAGCTGGCTTGAAAGCTTTGTCTTTGAGCGGCATTGTGCAAACGGCTTTTGTTGAGAGAGCGAATCTCACTTTGCGGGAATTGATAGCCCCACTTTCCCGACGCACCTGGTCCATTGCCTACGATAAACATCACTTAAATCTGCACATTCATTGGGGTCTGGCCTATTATCATTTCTGTCGGCCACATCAATCACTGACGGTTGATATTCGCGGACCAAGTAAACGCCGTTATCGCACCCCAGTGATGGCTGCTAAATTGGTTCGTCATCGTTGGTCTGTGCAGGATTTGTTGCAGTTACCAGTACCGGAAGGGGTTTGGTTGGATGCCTTTCCGGCTACAAAAGGTTGCCAATGAACTGAAAATTTGCAAAAAGCCAAGATAGCGTCCAGCCAGTTTGTCAAAACGGGAAAAAACCCGGCGAAAATGCTTGATCTTATTGATAAAACACTCAACCAAATGACGTTCACGATAAAGCCATTTATCATAAGGACGCTCTGCCTTCTCCCCTTTCGCACACGGATGTGGTGGGATGATCGGTTCCATTTCTTCGCTTTTCACCCAATCGTAGAAATCTTGAGCAGCGTATCCTCTATCCGCAATCAGATGGTCAAATGCAAACCCTTCCACCAGTGGAATAGCTTGAGCTTGGTCATGACACTGTCCGGCCGTCAGCTGCAAGCGCAAGCCCAACGGCCGTTTAATCCCGCAAATCATATACAGCCTGCGCTGCCGCCACTTCAGCAATGTTCGCTTCAGCCCACTGGCGGATGGCGGCAAGTGGGGCGCAGAGCGTTTTGCCCAGCGGCGTTAACGCATATTCCACCCGAGGCGGCACTTCAGCATAAACGGTTCGGGTAACCAGGCCATCACGCTCTAAACTGCGTAACGTTTGGGTCAACATCTTCTGCGAAATGCCGCCGATGCCCCGCCGCAATTCAGAAAATCGCTGTGGTCCCTCTTCCAATACGCCAATGATCAATGCCGTCCACTTGTCACCAATACGATCCAGCACTTGCCGCGTTGGACAATTACTGGCATAAACGTCGCCGTAAACTTCAATTGTTTCCATTTGGTAACTACCCCACTTTTAAGTGCCTACTTTCCAATAGAGAGTTAATCACTTATAGTAACTAATGGAAATTATAAATTAACTCAAGGAGAAACACAATGAGTAAAAATAACCAACCAACCCTACTTGTCACTGGCGCTTCTGGCCAGCTGGGGCGTCGCGTTGTGGAGCTATTGCTAGAGGCAGATGCAGGCGCAATTGTCGCCACCACGCGTACACCAGACAAGCTAACAGATTTTGCAGAGCAGGGCGTCATTATCCGCCACGCCGATTTCAACCAGCCAGATTCGTTACCAGAGGCATTTGCGGGTGTGGATCGCCTGCTGATCATCAGCACCGATTCTCTGGAAAAGCCAGGCTTACGAGTAAAACAGCATCGAGCGGCCATCAAAGCAGCCGAAGCGGCAGGGGTCAGCCACGTGGTTTACACGTCGGTCGCGAACCCTGGCCCGGAATCAGTCATTCCCGATCATTATGAGACAGAAGAAGCATTGGCTAACAGCCAGCTAAACTGGACCATTCTGCGCAATAACCTTTATGCCGATCTCCTGCCAAGCTCACTTGGTCAGGCCATTCAGATGGGGCAATATTTTAGTGCGGCGGGCGACGGCCGTTTAGCCTACATTTCGCGCGAAGATTGTGCTCAAGCTGCGGCGGCCGCCCTGCTGTCATCGTTTGACGGCCGTAGAACCCTCAACATCACCGGCCCAGAAGCGTTGTCCCCAGCCGACCTGGCAGCCCTGGCCAGCGACATTGCCGGCAAACCAGTGACCTACGTTCCCCTGACAAAGGATGCGCTAATCAAAAATATGGTTGCGGCTGGTGTGCCGGAGCCTGCAGCCCAATTTGTCGGGGCACTAGACGCCGCCACTGCTCGGGGGCAATTTGACGTACTGTCTGACGACTTTGCCGAACTGACCGGTTATGCGCCAACGGCCGTTTCCGAATTCCTCACCGCCAACCGCGACGCTCTGCTGTCCTAACCAGCCGACAATAAGTCTCATTAGTTTCAAAAAGAAATAGGACACAGATAAACACAGATTTTCACAGATTGTTATCCTATATCTGTGTTCATCTGTGAAAATCTGTGTCCTATTAAAATTTAGCCAGAATCCATTTCACAGGTATACTTGTTCAAAATCTAAACGAGGAGGTTAATTTTCATGCTTGTCAATAAAACTGCACTGCTTGTGGGTTCCTTGGCCAGATTGCGTCAAAACGATACGGCCGTTTCCCATCATCAACTTAACAAAAATCAACCGACTCGGAACCTTCCTCGCTAAAAACACACCCGAGGGTATGTGCTTCCAGAGTCGTCTAGCTAAAACCACAGATTCCGCAAATTCTGCGTTGGCATTTCTCAACATCTCTTGACGCTCTGTGATCTCTGTGGCCAATTTTAGGAAAAATGGACACAAAATCATTACATACCCTTGAATACCAAAAAGTACTCAACATCCTGGCTGGCTACACCAGCTTTAGCGCCGGTGAAGAGCTGGCCCGCAAACTGCAACCCACTACTGACCAGATTCTGGCCGAACAGTGGCAAACAGAAACGGCCGAAGCCCTCCTGCTGCTAGACACCCACACCAATATCACCATCGGGGGGGCGCGCGACGTGCGCCGCCAGGCGGATAATGCCACGCGCGGCTTTACAATCCCAGCGGAAGATTTGCTGGACATTCGCAGCACCCTTATCGCGGCCCGCACGTTGCAACGGCAGCTTATCAAGGTAGCTGATGAGTTTCCCTACCTGGCAGCCATTGCCGAACTTATAGAAGAATGCCCCGGCCTGGTAGACGCCATTAGCAGCACCATCGACGAACGCGGCGAAGTGATGGACAGTGCCAGCAGCAAGCTGGCCAAAATTCGCAGCGATTTGCGCACGGTACACGGCCGTATTCAAGACAAACTGCAAAGCCTGCTCAACTCCAGCCAAAATCAGTGGCTTCAGGAACCGATCATTTCCATGCGAAGCGGCCGTTACGTCGTGCCCGTTAAAACCGATGCCAAAGGGCGCATCAAAGGCATCGTCCACGACCAGAGCGGCAGCGGGGCCACCGTCTGGATGGAGCCAATGGCCACCGTCGATCTCAACAACGAATATCGCGGCTTACAAATGGACGAACAGGCCGAAATCGAGCGCATCCTGGCCGAACTCTCCGCCAAGGTCGCCGACGTGGCCGACGCCATCATTCGCATTGTGGAACGCATGGCCGAGCTAGATTTGATTTTGGCCCGCGCCAAATATGCGGCCATCATCAAAGGCGTACCGCCACAATTTGTCGATTGGCGCGAATTTGAGCAGCCCAAGCCGCCCAAACACGCCAACGAGCGGGTCAAATGGACCCCACCACCGCGCAATCTGCACCCCGGCAGCACCGTCTGGATGCGCAGCGCCCGCCATCCCCTGCTGCCACCCAACGAAGTCATCCCCACGGATCTCACCCTAGGCGATGACATCTTCACTGTGCTCATCACCGGGCCGAACACTGGCGGTAAAACCGTCAGCCTCAAAACCACCGGCCTCATGGTGCTGATGGCCCAATCTGGGATGCACCTGCCCGCCATCGAAGCCAAACTAACCGTTTTTGAAGATGTGTTTGCCGACATCGGCGATGAGCAATCCATTGAGCAAAGTCTGTCCACCTTTTCGGCACACATGACCAACATCATTCGCATTTTGGCCCACGTAGATGACCGCTCGCTGGTGCTGCTCGATGAGCTAGGTTCCGGCACCGATCCGACAGAAGGGGCAGCGCTGGCTCAGGCCGTTACCAGCTTTTTGCGCGATAAAGGAGCAACGACCTTCATTGCCACCCATTACCCGGAGCTAAAGCTGTACGCTGACCAGCAGCCAGGGGCCACCAACGCCTCTATGCTGTTCGACGTGGAAACACTTTCCCCCACCTACGAAATGGCGATTGGCATTCCCGGCAAGTCCAATGCCTTTGCCATTGCCCGACGGCTGGGCCTGGATGAAACTATCCTGGATGATGCCATGACGCTGACGGGCGCAGGCAGTAACGAAGCAGAAAACTTGCTGGATGCCATCTATGATTTGCGCGACAAGATCTCCTCTGAAGAAGCGGCAGCGCGTCTCATTCGCCGCCAGCTGGAAGATGACAAGGACGCCCTGGCTCGCCAGCTGGAGCAGCTAGAAGAGGAACGGGAAGCGGTGCTGGCCGACGCCCAAGAAGAGGCCCGCCAAAAAATCGCGGTCATCGAGGAAGAGCTGCGCCAAGCGCGTAGGCAAATCCGCGATGCCCAATCCATCAACAAGCTAAAGCAGGTGAGCAAGGATGTGGCGGCGCTGGAGGAAGAAGAGGTTGCACAAATTGCACCCAAGACCACCAAAACGCGCAAGCTCACCAGCAACCGCCTGGAGCTGGAGGTAGGCGATAAGGTCACGGTGAAGGCGCTCAATACCGTAGGTGAAATCATCTCACTCAGCAAATACGAGGCAATGATTGCCGTCGGCCGTTTGCAAATGCGGACCAAGCTGAGCGATTTGGAGTTCAAGAGCCGCCCCAAAGATGAAGAGCCGGAGATGGAATCCACGCCAATCACCAAAACAAGCTCGCCAGGCGTCGAGCTGGACATTCGCGGCCGCCGTGTGGAGGAAGGGTTGTCTGAACTGACCACGTTCATCGATCAGGCGTATCTGTCGCAGATGCCCTGGGTGCGCATTATTCATGGCAAGGGGACGGGGAAATTAAGAACGGCCGTACGCAAATCGCTCAAAAAGAACAAACACGTCGCCTCGTTTGAGGAGGGTAAGGACGGTGAAGGCGGCGCTGGCGTTACCGTCGTCAAATTCAACGACGATTAGCCCAAATATTCACTGCAGAGACGCAGAGAACGCAGAGCTTTCTTTACAGTTTTTTATCTCTGCGCCCTTTGCGTCTTTGCGGTTCGTTTCTAAGTTATAGATTCTCAAAGACTGTTTTTTAGGGAGATTCGGTTTGCCAGATGTAGATGAGGCCATCGCGGGTGGTGGCAGCCAGCAAACGGCCGTTTCCACCAAAAGCCACCCCCGTCACCCCACTTACCGTTTCCAACCGACCCACAAACTGCTCCTGGCGAGCGTTGACCAAAGTCACATCGCCGCTGCTGTAGCCTACAGCCAGCAATAAACTGTTGTTAGAAAAAGCTACAGCCCCCACATATTGATTCAGCTCAGTTGACCAGCGCAGCGAAACATTATCCTCATCAATTTGCCACAAACGCAAGCCACCACGCTCTGGGCCAACCCAGCCGCCGAGCGGCCATCGTTCACCTGTTGCCAGCAAACTGCCGTCCGCAGAAAAAGCCAAATCCCAAACGCTTTGGGGCTGATCCTCTAGTTGTGTCAAGATGTTGCTGTCATTGGCGAGGTCCCAAACACCAAAGCCGTACATAAACCAGGAGCGCCCCGCGAGCAAGTTTCCCGTTGGCGACAGGGCAAAATCATTGATTGACATCTGAATGACCTCACCATATTCATCAAACGTCAGGATGGCGTTGAGCGGCTCAAGCTGGCTACCAGTTGTGAGCTGCCAGCGAGTGATCCGGCAATCGTTTTCAGCCAGGGCCAAGACGGTTGGCTCTTTTTGGTGGGGCCAAAAGGCCAGCCGTCGAATCGGGGCTGCGTGATCGCTCATTTCGTTTAGCAAAGAATTATCTGCCAGGCTGCGCCACTGAATACGGCCGTCGGCAAAACCGAGCGTAATCGTCTGGTCATCGGGAGCAAAGGTGACGGCCGTTGCCGCATCATACTGCTGCACGAGTCCACCATCGGCCGTACGGCGCAGCTCAACGCCGGTCCCGTTAACCAGCGCAGCCATTTCTCCATTGTTCGATAGCGCCAAATCGATGATAGGTGTACCGTAGCGGGCAATCGTTTGCGGGACGGCATCCGCTGTCGTTGGGTCCCACTGCTGCAACAGGCCATCGGTTGAGAGGGAAAGGAAGGAACGGCCGTTTGCCACAAAAGCCGATTCATGCCCCACAAACTCAGCTAATTTTTCACCCGACTCTGTGGCATACAGCCGGGTGAGAGAATCGGCGACATAGTCGCTGTAAGTTACGCTAAGGGAACGGCCGTCCGGGGCAAAGTTCATGCTGATAAGCGAATAAACAAGATCGGAACGGCGCGATGTCCAGACACCATCGCAAACGGAGGGCACGGGCAGATGTGGTGTTGGTGGAGCCAAAAACTCATGCCGCAGTTCACCTGACACACTGTAGAGTCGCACACCAGCAGCAACCACCGTTGGCGAATCAGCGCCATCATCTTGTTTAAATGTGATTGCCAATGTTTGCCCATCTGGCGAAATTATCACGCGCGCTTCATCGTCTGCCAGGGAAAATGTGTGCCAAAGATCACCAGTGGCTAGATTACGCAACTCAACAAACGGCCGTTCCTCCGCCCGAAGATACTTGGTAATCTGCAACCAATCGGCCGTGAGGTCAATGTCCCAAAAACTAATTTCTTCGTCACGCGCCACTGTGTAAAGCGGTTGGGTTGGCTGAGCAGAATCATAAATCAGCAACCCTTCGCTTGTATCGCGAACAAAAAAAGCTTCGTCATTAGAAAATTGGGGTAAATCGCCACGGAATTGGGTCAATTCTGCACCATCCTGCAAGCGATAAAGCGTCACCACAGGTGGCTCGTCACTGTACGCTTCCCCATCAAACAGCCAGCCAAAGTTACCTTTGGGCGAGAGGTGAAAGCTAGGATGATCCCAGCCGTTGGGGTTGCCCGGCACTTCTAGAAGGATGGCCTCATCCGCCAGCCGCTGCACAAACAGACGGCCGTTCCCATTGCGCCAAATCAAATGCTCCGCCGAGGCAGACAGATCGTATGAGGGCCAGCCAGGCGGAGGAAGGGGAATGAATTGGGCAACATTCGCCAAATCCACCTCATCATAAATAGCAACACCTTGCATGGTTTGGATGGCAAAACGGCCGTTCGTCAGGGGAAACAGTCGTTGGGCAATGGGATCGCCAAAAACGGCCGTTTCGGTGAAGCTGGGTTCAGGTGTGGATGTCGGTGGAACAGTGGGAGTGATAACGGCCGTTTGCGTCGGGGTGTGGGTAGTGGCTGGGTTTACTGTTGGTGAAACAGCATTGGTGGGTGATGGAACCGGCGTACTCAAAGATTGGCTTGTGACCGTGGATGAAATGGGTTCCTCTTCTGCCGGGAAACAGGCCACCAGGCAGCACAGAAGCCAAAGATTAACTAGAAATCCTTTTTTACCTATCATGATGTTGATTTTAGCGAGGGCGCGAACTGGCTACAGCACGAACTGGCACTTGTTACCCTATCATTGAAGTACGATTGAAAACAAAAAGCCTTGCTGTTGCAAGGCCTTTTGCGGGAAGAGGAGAAAAAGGAGGAATTTGGGAATTAATTCGTGTACAATGCAATTAGTTTAAGGTAGGGTACTATAGGCGGGCAATAGGACGTGCGTACTGTTTTTGGACTAAAATGGTCCAAAACCCCATTATCAGGAGAACAACATGGTTCAGCGCTGTAAACATTGTGGACAATCAGTCATGGTAACAGACAAACAATGCTGGCATTGTGGCAAAGCCTTGTCACCTGGCAAATCACCTTTGGTAAAATCTCCGCAACGGGCAACGGCCGTTCCTGACGATACCGTACCGCTGCCTCCCTTCCGTACGATTTTGCTCTATGCTGGCTTAACGGCCGTTGCCTTGCTACTCCTTATCACCACCACCCGGGCTATTGACCGTGCGCCTCTTTTTCTGGCCAACAGCAACACGGTTGCTCCAGTTGGCTGGCGGCCCATCACCGACAGCCAGCTTCGGTTTACGCTCAACCTGCCCAAAGCCTGGCATACCTTTGAACTGGAGCGCGCTCCGGAAACGCCAACGCTTCGCAGCAGCCCTTCTCTCCAAGCCCTGGAGGGCACATTCGCAGCTCTGGTGGCTGACACACAGTTACTTTTCTTAGGCACAGAGGATACGGCCGTGTTCACCGACGGTGAACCGGTTTTTGTGCTCGTGGCCCAAAGCCGGCGCCTAGAGCAGCTCACCTTAAATGAAATTATCGACTATGCGCAAGCACAGCTGCCAGAAAATGTTACCCTTTCCGCTATCAATCCCCTTGAAGGTTCTAAAGAAGTTCAGATGGGCAGCCTGCTCTTTAATATTGAGCAAGACGGGGCACTCTGGCGCTGCCTAGAGCAGGTTGGTCCTGGCGATGCAGGCGTTTACTTGGTAGTCACCTGTACCAGCTTTGCGCAATACCCTCGGCACCAATCGGATTTTGAAGCAATTTTGCGCAGCTTTCAGCTGCTTGGCTCCTGAGACCGTATGACTACAGTCCCATCTGCTTGACGCTCGTTCTACCACTTTGTACAATGCAACCATAAATTACGCGGGATTGGCGACCTCATGACAAGTAAACAAAAACGGGCAGTAGAACATAATCAATCAGGTCTGGCATTTTACGATTCGTGGCAGATCGAGAAGGCCGTCGATGCTTTTGCTGCGGCCGTTTCCGACGATCCTGAAAACCCTGAATACCATCTCAATCTCACCCGCGCCTACACGCGCGGCGGCGATTATGACCAGGCAATGGCTGCCCTGGGTGGCTACCTGCAAACCGAAACGGAAGGGGATGTGGCTGCCCGCTACGAGCAGCTGTTCTCAACAGGTTTGGATGACGTGGAGTCTAACCTGATTGAAGGCATGAAGCAGTTGGATTTGGAGCTGCCCCAAATTGGCAAAGCAATTCAGATGTGGTTGGAATATCGCATTGCTATTGGCCGACGGCCGTTGCGCACGCCTAAACCCTCCCTATGGGCAGGCGCTTTGGTTTACGCCATCGTCAAAGTGAACTTTTTAGAAATTACGCGCTCGCAAATTGCGGCCGTTTTTGGCATTAACGAACGTTCTCTCAAAGAAAAGTACCAGGAAATCATCGAAACGCTGGACCTGATGCCCGCAGACTACCGCTACTTCACCGGCGAAGAAAATCCGCTAGACAAGCTGGTAGAAGCCGCCCAACTGCTAGAACAACTTGATCGCCACTTCCAGGAAGATTAATCGCCCCATCTTTCCCACAGTTTTTTAAAAATTCATGTCAAGTCACGAACAAGGAGGTTCGATGGCTAATCTTACTGATTTTATTGAATGGAAAACGGTGCAGGGAACGGCCGTATCCACCCCACATCACACCCTCATTCCCGAATCCCAGGCGCTCATTATCAGGTTTCCCTATGGCGGGTTTGTATGGCAGCGGCCAACGGCCGTTCTCGTCCAAAAAGGCGAGCAAACCCAACGCCACCCTATTACCGACGTTACCCGCCTGGCCACTTGGAGCGTACTGGCTGCCAGCCTGCTGCTCCCTCTGCTTCTACGCCTCATCCTGAACAAGTCAACAGAAAACCTGATAACTGAGTAAGCTTTGCTCTGCACCTCTGCGCTAAATAAAAGGAGAATCCCATGAGCGAAAATTTCAACAAACTTATTGTAGAATCGGTTCCCGACCAAAAAGCAGCTAATGAACTCATCAGCAGGCTGTTCGATGTTACTCGACCAGATGCTGTTTTTAGCCAACCTGTCACCGTGGGCGACCACACCATCATCACCGCTTCCGAATACACGGCTGGCATGGGCGTGGGCTATGGTGGCGGCGGGGGCACAGGACCTGGAGTTGACGAGGAAGCTAATAAAGCCAATGAAGCCAGCGGCTTTGGCGGCGGAGGGGGCGGTGGCGGTACAACGATGGCACGCCCGGTGGCCACCATCATCGTCAGCCCCAGCGGCGTGCGCGTGGAACCCATCGTCGATGTGACCAAAATCGCCATCACCATGTTTACCGCCCTGGGGGCAATGGCCATGGCCCTGCGCAAAATGAAAGCATGAAGCGCTCAAAAAGCCAATGCAGCGGCACAGAGAAAACGAAAAAGAATCGACAATCTCTTATAAAACCTGAATGAGTGACACGCAGCCTACCATCACCTATCGTCCCGCCCAGGCTAACGATGAACCTGCCATCAAAGCGCTCATTCGCGCTGTCAACATCAACCCGATAGGGTTAAAGTGGCCGCGCTTCCTGGTGGCCATCGACGAAAACGGGACGCTAATCGGCTGCGGGCAAATCAAACCCCACCGGGATGGTTCCCGCGAACTAGCCTCACTTGCCGTGCAAAAAACGTGGCGGCGGCAGGGCATAGCCAGGACTATCGTTCAGCAGTTGCTAGCCAATGAGTCGCAACCTGTGTGGCTTACCTGCATGAATCGGCTGGTGCCATTTTATGAGCAATTTGATTTTGTGGAAGTGATTGGCGGAGACGGCCGTTCCATTCCCCTCTATTTTCGTTTGGCCCGCGCCGTTTTCAAACCCATCCAATGGATTAGCCACCTCCCTGGCTATTTGGCTATCATGGTTTGGTCAACCGACCCAAAATAGTCCCGGCAGGCTTTTTCTCTCTGCTGTAAAATAAAGCCCGAGGTGTTCACATGAAACAAAAACAATTCGGTCAAACCAACTTAACCGTCACCCCCATCGGTCTGGGACTGGCCGCACTGGGTCGTCCCGGCTACATCAACCTGGGGCACAGCAAAGACCTGAACCATGAATACGATATTGCCGCAATGGAAGCCAATGCCCACGCGGTACTGGATGCAGCCTGGGAAGCTGGGATTCGCTACTTCGATGCCGCCCGGTCATACGGCCGTGCTGAAGCCTTCCTGTCCAGCTGGCTCAACAGCCGCCATATCGATCCGACCAGCGTCACCATCGGTTCCAAATGGGGCTACACCTATACTGCCGACTGGCAGGTGACCTTACCAGTCGGACACAAACACGAGGTTAAGGATCATACGCTGCCCGTTTTGCAGCGCCAATGGCAAGAAACACAAACGTTTTTGGGGAACCAGCTCAACATTTACCAGATTCACTCCGCCACGCTGGACAGCGGCGTACTGGAAAACAAAGTGGTTCTTCAAGAGCTGGCTCGACTGCGCAATACAGGCACCGTCATTGGCCTTTCTCTCAGCGGCACTGGCCAGGCAGAAACGCTCTGGCGCGCCCTGGAAATTGAATTTGATGGCAAATTGCTCTTTGGCTCCGTTCAAGCGACCTGGAATATTTTAGAGCAGACGGCAACGGCCGTTCTCAGCGCAGCGCACCAGGCAGGATTGGGCGTCATCATTAAAGAAGCGTTGGCCAACGGCCGTCTCACCCCGCGTAATCAATCGCCCAGCTTCCAACCCCAAAGGCACACCCTTAGCCAGCTTGCCGCACAAAACCACACCACCGTCGATGCCCTGGCCCTGGCGGCTGTCCTCAACCAGCCCTTTGTGGATGTGGTCCTTAGCGGCGCGGCCCAAACCGACCATCTCCTCTCAAACTTAGCGGCCCTTCATGTAGATTGGCAGCCCACTTTGGCAAATTCTTTGCTAGAGATGAGAGAAGAAACGGCCGTTTACTGGCAAACCCGCAGCAATCTCCCCTGGAATTGAATTTCTAACAAGATTCTGACGTAGGACCATTGTTTTACACCAGTCCCTCCCTAAAATACTATAGACCTATTGTGAAGCCTACACGGTCGGCTGATACTGTAAACAGTAAATTGCACATAACGTGTATAAACGCGACAAAATCGAATCATCCCACTTCCTGACAACCATCGTGTAAGCAAAAAGGACAGAAACCCTGAGTATCGTAAAACAGGAAGCAGACGTACAGGATCATTAAGATTCGAGTCGTTAAAGGACAATATCATGGAAAAATTAGCCCATGTAACCGTACCCATCGTTCCGCTGCGCGGCGGCGTGGTCTTTCCCGGTGTCACCACCACCATCTCCATCGGAAGACGACGTTCCCTGGCTGCAGCTCAAGCTGCCGTAGAGCGTGGCGGCGAACTGCTCATCCTCGTGCAATACAATGCCGAGGTAGAGCTGCCTAAAAAAGAAGATTTAGTACCGATTGGCGTTTTGGCCACCGTACGCGATGTCCTGCGCACCCCACACATGGGTGTGCAAATGCTCGTTGAGCTGCATCGCCGCGTTAAATTTGTCGGATTAGAAACGGCCGAACCGTTCCTCACTGGCCAATACAGCGAACTACCCGACATCCACGATAGCGATGACAGCCAAACCATCACCGAAGCAATTGCCTATCTGGAACAATACGCCGACGCCCTGGGCGAAGCCAACCAGCAAGTGATGGCTACCACGCGGAGTAAAACCACAACGGGTGAACTGGCAGACTACATTGCTGGACTGCTCAACCTACCCCTTGAGACGGAAATTGAGCTGTTGGCCACCACCGACGGCGAACAACGGCTGCAAACCACCATTCAATTCTTGCAACAAGAGCTGCGCATTACTGAAGTGCGCAACAAAATCCAGCAGGATGCCCGCGAAGGAGCCGACAAAGCCCAACGCGAATATCTGCTGCGTGAACAAATGCGCGCCATCCGCAAAGAATTGGGTGAAGATGGTGAAAGCGTCCCCGACGAGCTGCGCCAAAAAATCGAAGCCGCTGAAATGCCGGAAGATGTTCATGAACGGGCCATCAAAGAGCTCAAGCGGCTGGAGTATCAAGGGCAGCAATCGGCCGAAGCCAGCGTCATTCGCACCTATCTGGAATGGCTCACAGAGCTGCCCTGGAACAAAGCCACTGAGGACAACCTGGAAATCAATCACGTCCGGCAGGTGCTTGATGAAGATCATTATGGCCTGGACGATGTGAAAGACCGCATTGTGGAATACGTGGCCGTGCGCAAGTTGGCTGGTGCCAAAATGCGCGGGGCCATCATCAACCTGAACGGCCCTCCAGGTGTTGGCAAAACCTCCATCGCCACGTCCGTAGCGCGAGCCATCGGGCGAGAAATGGTGCGCATCAGCCTGGGCGGCGTGCGGGATGAGGCCGAAATTCGTGGCCATCGCCGCACCTACATTGGGGCGATTCCGGGCCGCATCATCCGCGCTCTGCGCGACGCCGAAACACGCAATCCAGTCATCGTACTGGACGAAATCGACAAGGTTGGCACCGATTGGCGTGGGGATCCATCATCTGCCCTCTTGGAAGTGTTGGACCCTGAACAAAACAGCAACTTTACCGATCATTATCTGGAAGTGCCGTTTGATCTGAGCCAGGTGATTTTCATCACCACCTCCAATCAACTCAGCACCATTCCTGCACCGCTACTAGACCGCATGGAAACGATCACCATGCCTGGCTACATCGAAGAAGAAAAAGTAGCGATTGCCGACGGCTATCTACTGCCCAAGCAGCTAGAAGGCCACGGCATTGGTGATGTGGCTGTCACGCTGACGAAAGAATCGTTAAAACATCTTATTCGCTACTACACGCGGGAAGCGGGCGTACGCAACCTGGAGCGCAGCATCGGCTCCGTGGTACGCAAAATTGCGGTGAAGGTGGCCGGTGGCGAAACTGGCCCGTTCACAATCACGCCAGAAGAGATCACCGAATATCTCGGCCCGACGAAGTTCCGCTACGGCATTGCCGAAGAACAGGACGAGATTGGTGTGGTTACTGGCCTGGCAGTCAATAGCTTCGGCGGTGATACCCTGCCCATCGAAGTCAGCCTGAGCGAAGGAAGCGGCAAGATTACGCTTACCGGCTCACTGGGCGACGTGATGCGCGAATCGGCCCAGGCGGCGCTGACCTATGCGCGGGCCAATGCGCGGTCACTGGGCTTGGAACCAACTATCTTTGATAAGGTAAACATCCACGTGCATGTGCCGGATGGTGCCACACCAAAAGATGGCCCCAGCGCAGGCATCGGTATGGCCACGGCAATCATCTCCGCCTTTACCCGCCGCCCCGTGCGCCGCGATGTGGCGATGACCGGCGAGGTGACGCTGCGGGGCAAGGCACTAGCCATCGGTGGTCTTAAATCGAAAACGATTGCGGCCCATCGTGCCGGTATCAAAACGGTTATTTTGCCTAAGGATAACGCCAAGGATATTCCTGAATTGCCCGATTCTATTCGGGAAGAGCTGGAACTAATCCCGGTGAGCCACCTCCATGAGGTATTGGCCATCGCCCTGCTACCCGCTACGGAAGCGCCTTTTACGGTTAGCTCCGGCAATGAAAGTATGAATGTGCCCCTGCCCCAAACCCAAAGTGGGTCTGGCGTGCCGCCGCTGCGAGCAGACAACAGTTAGCCAATTCGTTTGACACAATACTACGCCGCTGCCTGAACAGGCAGCGGCGTTTTTGTTTAGGGGTATGGGCATCCACCCCCAAACTTGATCTATTGCAATGTTTCTCCCCGTTCACCTGTTAAAATAGAGGCTCTTAACCCAAACATTGGAGAAAAAAGATGAGTGAACCAACCTATGGACTTGTTGAAAATTTAGCGGCGCTGCTGCCAGAAATCCCGGCGGAATCCATCGTGAGTCGCAAGGTGTACAGTGATGATTTGTTGAAGGTCACCCTGTTTGGCTTTGCCACCGGGGAAGAGTTAACGGAGCATACGGCCGCATTCCCCGCCACCCTCCATTTCTTAAGCGGAGAAGCCACGCTGACACTGGGTGAAGATACAATCGAAGCGCGACCAGGTACCTGGGTGCAAATGCCAGCTCATTTGCCGCATAGTGTTTTGGCCAAAACGGCCGTTACCATGCTGCTCACCCTCACCGTCACAAAATAGAAGCCTATCCATAGATTTCGCAGATCAAAAGCAAAAAATCTGCGTTAATCTGCAAAATCTGCGGATAAATAAATCAATGAAACCTAAGCTTCCACCCATTCAATTGCCCATCATGGCGGCTGTGCTGATTACCTTGCTGGCAGCACTGTGGGCCGGACTCATCCGCGTGGGTTGGCACTGGCCTGTCTGGCAGCCCATGCTGCCCGCACTGCATGGCCCGCTGATGATTTCCGGCTTTTTGGGTGCGCTGATCAGCCTGGAGCGGGCCGTCGCCATTAGAAAACCGTGGACATTTGTGGGGCCTGTGTTAAGTGGCATCGGGGCTGTCTGGTTAGTGGTGGGCTTGCCACTGCCGGTGGGGCAGTGGCTGCTGTTGTTGGGCAGTTTGGGATTAACGGCCGTATTCCTGCACATCATTCGCCAGCACCCGGCCAGCTACACGATGACGATGGGTTTGGGCGCAGTTTGCTGGCTGGTGGGCAATGGGCTGTGGCTGGGCGGCTGGCCTATTTTCCGCATTGTGTATTGGTGGGCGGGCTTTTTGGTGCTCACGATTGTCGGCGAACGGCTCGAATTGAGCCGCGTCGCTCGCCTATCAGCCAACACAATCCGGCTGTTTGGGGCAGCTGTGGCGCTTTTCATGGTGGGGTTGCTCACCGTGCTCATTTGGGGCAGCCTGGGCACGCGCCTGATCGGGTTGGGACTGATGGCCCTGGCACTATGGCTGGGGCTGTTTGACATCGCCCGGCGCACCGTGCGCCGCACCGGACTGACCCGCTTCATCGCCGTGAACTTGCTGCTGGGCTACGGTTGGCTGCTGGTGGGCGGCCTGACGGCGCTGCTGCTGGGGCAAGCCGTGGCTGGCCCGCGCTACGACTTTATGCTGCACGCTGTTTTTGTCGGCTTTGTTTTTGGCATGATTTTTGCCCATGCGCCCATCATCGTGCCCTCCATTTTGCCTATCCAGATTCGCTTTCATCCGATTTTGTACGGACCGACAATTTTTCTACATCTGGCGCTGCTGCTGCGCGTCTTAGGCGACATCGGGGCCTGGCAGCCGGTGCGGGCCTGGGGCGGCTTGCTAAATGCGGTGGCCATTTTGTGGTTCATGGGCCAAATGGTTTTTTTGGCTGCCACAAGCAAACGCCTCCCAAAATAGAACGCTGATTTGCCTGATTACCCTGATCACGAAGCAATTACCCAACAGCATCAGGCAAATCAGGGTGATCTGCGTCCAATTTTTTCCACTTTCACGAGAACGACACTCAAGATAAAATGAACACCATGACCGATTCACAACCACAGGCCAAACGGCCGTCCCGCTTCCGCAAACAGCTCATTTTGCCAGCCGAACACGGTTCCTGGGCCTGGCTACTGGTGCCCTTTTTGGTGGGAACGGCCGTTGCCCAACTATTCACTTTACCCGTCTGGCTGGTGCTGCTCGGCGGATTGGCCGCCTTCTTGCTGCGTCAGCCGGCCACCGTCTGGCTGCGCGCCCGGCAGGGACGCGGTCGGCGCAGTGATGAGCCAATCGCCCTACGCCTGATACTGCTGCTGGGGGGCATCGTGCTGCTGTGCGCCGTTGGCTTGCTGCTCCTGGGCCAATTTGCCCTGCTGTGGTTGGTGCTGCCGTTTGCCCTGCTACTGGCTGCTTATTTACAGGCCGCCCGCAGCCGCCAGAGCACACGCACGCTGCAAATGGAGTTGATTGGCGCGGCTGGGCTAGCCCTCATGGCTCCGGCAGCGATGCTGGCCACCATTGGCACCTCGTACCCCACGGTGTGGTTGATTTGGGGCTTGATGGCGGCGCAAAATGTGCTGGGCGTGTTTTACGTGCGGCAGCGCATTGCCGATACCCACGAACGGCCGTTTAAGCGGCAACCTTTGTTATGGAGCCATGTGGTAGGATTGGTGCTGGTGCTGGGAACGGCCGTAGCGGGTTTCATTCCCTGGCTGGCGGTGGTGCCTTTTGTCGGCTTCTTGCTGCGAGCCATCTGGACCGCACAGCAAGCCCGACCCATCGCCAACATCAAAAAGTTTGGCTTTCAGGAAGTGGGCGTTGAGCTCATCAGCGGCACTTTGATTGCGCTGGGGTATCTTCTTTAACGCAGAGGCGCAGAAAAATGATTACGATTTCAACTTACGACGGCCGTTGGCCCCAAGAATTCACTGAAATTGAAAAAGCGCTTTCGGCTGCGCTCGGTCCGCTGGCGCTGCGCATTGATCACATTGGCTCAACCTCGGTGCCGGGGTTGGGAGCCAAGGATGTGATTGATGTGCAGGTGACCGTGGCAGCTTTGAGTGAAGCGGTGCGGCAGGCAGTGCTTAATGCCGGATTCCAGCAGTTCCGTGAAGATGCGACAGACCACGTCCCTCCTGGCGCAGACCCGGCTCCGGAAAATTGGCAAAAGTTCCTTTTCATCCAGCCAGAAGGTCAGCGACGGGCCCACATTCATGTGCGCGTAGCAGGGAAACTCAACCAGCGCTACCCGCTGCTCTTCCGCGATTACCTGCGCGCCCATCCCCGCTCCGCGCAAGCCGTGGAAATTATTAAGCGCCAGCTGGCCAAACACCACGGCGACGATGTGGAAACGTACTACGACATCAAAGACCCGGTCTACGATCTCATCTGGGATGCGGCCCACACATGGGCCCAATTTACCCACTGGGAACCCTAAAAACATCATGTCCCCCACCACCCTTACAGCCGCCGTCATTGGCGGTGGCCCCGCCGGATTGATGGCTGCTGAACAGCTCAGCCAGGGCGGCGTTGCCGTCACCGTGTACGATGCGATGCGCTCCGTCGGGCGCAAATTTTTGCTGGCCGGTCGCGGCGGCCTCAACCTTACCCATTCCGAACCACTCGAATCATTCCTCAGTCGCTACGGTGCCAGTCGCTCCCACATTGAACCCCTGCTGGCCACGTTTGGCCCGGATGCATTACGCACCTGGGTACACGATTTGGGCATTGAGACGTTTGTCGGTAGTTCTGGGCGCGTTTTCCCGTCCACGATGAAAGCCTCCCCACTGCTGCGCGCCTGGCTACACCGCCTGCGCGTGGCAGGCGTGACTTTCCACAGGCAGCACCGCTGGCTGGGCTGGGCAGATAATGGCGCGCTCCGCTTTGCGACACCAGACGGCGAAAAGCAAGTCATAGCGGATGCCGTGATCCTGGCGCTGGGCGGCGGCAGCTGGCCCAAGCTTGGCTCTGATGGCGGTTGGGTGCCGTTGCTGCAAGCGCGCGGGGTGGAGATTGCACCGCTCCGGCCTGCCAACTGCGGCTTTGATGTGGGCTGGAGCGATCATTTTCGGGAAAAATTTGCGGGCGCACCGGTGAAAACGGCCGTTCTCCACTTCCACAATTTCCAGCAGCAAGGCGAATTTATTATCACCGAAACCGGCGTAGAGGGCAGCTTGATTTATGCCGCCTCTGCCCTGCTGCGCGACGAGATTGCCGCAAACGGCCGTGCCACCTTCCACCTCGATCTGGCCCCCGACAAATCCGAAGCCGACCTGCGCCAACGGCTGGCCAAACCGCGCGGTTCGCGCTCGATGTCCAGCCACCTACAAAGCCGCGTTCATCTAAAAGGGGTCAAAGTGGGGCTGCTGCGGGAATTTGTGCCGCCTGCCAACTTTGCTGACCCTGCCCGGCTGGCAGCGGCCATCAAAGCCCTGCCCATCACCCTCACCGCACCACGGCCATTGGCCGAAGCGATTAGCAGTGCTGGCGGCGTCACCTTCGCTGCTTTAGACCAAACATTGATGCTGCACGACCTACCCGGCGTCTTCTGCGCGGGCGAAATGCTGGACTGGGAAGCCCCAACGGGCGGCTACCTGCTGACCGCCTGCTTCGCCTCGGGCCACACGGCTGGGATTGGGGCGTTGGACTGGTTACGTCGCGAATAAGATCGAACAAAAAATCAGCGTCATCTACGTTTATCTGCGTCCCATTCTTCTTTTAATTCACCCCCACTCTCGTCTTGCCCTGCGCCCCCCGTTCCTGTATACTATCCACAGGCGCACATGCGGGATAATACAACAATACTTTAGGGAGAGTGGGCAATGAAGGTTTCCTGTCTGCAAGAAAACTTGGCAAAAGGGTTAAATATCGTTAGTCGAGCCGTGAGCACCCGGTCTATGCTGCCCGTGTTGGCTAACGTGCTGCTAGAAACCGACAACGGCCGTCTCAAGCTATCAGCCACCAATCTGGAAATTGTGGTCACCGCCTGGATTGGGGCTAAGGTTGAAGAAGAAGGTTCCATCACCGTTCCGGCCCGCACGTTTGGTGATTTGGTCGGTGCGCTCCCCCAGGATCGGGTTGATTTGGTGCTTAACGAGCAAACACAGACGATTCACGTGACCTGCGGCCGAACGGAGGCCAACATCAAAGGCATCGACGCCCAGGAGTTCCCGCTGGTGCCGCAGCCAGATCAGGATAGCAGGATTCGGGTAGAAACGGCCGTACTCAAACAAATGATCAGTCAGGTAGCTATGGCCGCCGCTACGGACGACACCCGCCCCACCCTCACCGGCGTCTCAACCCATTTTGAAGATAGCAAAATGCTCATGGCCGCCACCGATGGTTTCCGCCTCTCCTTGCGCTCCGCCCATATTCCCGGCTATGTAGAAAAGCCCGTAGACATCATCATTCCGGCACGGGCGCTGATGGAACTGGCCCGCATTGCTAGCGATGACACCGATGCCGTCTACATTTCTCTACCCGAAGGCCGCAATCAGGTCGTATTCGACATGGACAACGTGGTTTTGGTTTCCCAGCTCATCAATGAAACATTCCCGGACTACACGCCCATCATCCCCAAGAATAACTTGACACGCACCGTACTGAGCACGGCCGAATTTCGCAGCGCCTGCAAGCGCGCCGAAATTTTTGCCCGCGAATCCAGCCACACCGCCAGAGTGCGCATCGAGCCAGGGGATGAACTCAGTCCCGGTTCGGCCGTTATTGCCGCCACCAGCACCGAAACAGGCGACTCCGTCGCCCCGATTGATGCCAACGTCGATGGCGAGTCCATCGAGATTGCCTTCAACGTGAAATACATGACCGACGTGTTAAACGTTATCGACACACCACAAGTGGCGCTAGAAACCACCAATCCCATGGAACCCGGCGTTATTAAACCCGTGGGCGACAATGATTTTGTCCACATCATCATGCCCATGCACTTCGGTCGGTAATTGTTGCAAACATTTTTAGGCATAAAAAAAGAGCACATCGGACGATGTGCTCTTTTTGGTTGCAAGTTAGAGATGCTAATCAGCGATTCGGTTTACCTCTTGGGCCTGAAGCCCCCGAGGACCTTCTGCTACTGCAAATTCTACCCGCTGGCCATCTTCCAACGAACGATAGCCACTGCCTTGAATGGCACTGTAATGGACGAAGATGTCCCCACCTGCATCGCGCTCAATAAAACCATAACCCTTGTCATTATTGAACCACTTTACAGTACCGACTTCACGTTCTGCCACGGTTACCAACCTCCTAAGATTAAACAAAGCAATTTCCCTAATTAATCATGAAAATTGCCATACAGAAACTGGTTAAAAATTAGCATAATTTTAAACGCTTGTCAAAGCAGTAGCAGAAAAGGTGATTTCTGCTGCGGCCCACCATCATTCAAGAACCGTAATTCAAGATGACAGAGGCTATCTGCATGATACAGTGAAAGCCAAAAGCTGGTTAACGTAACTCGTTCTCAAATTTGGCTTTTCTTAAAAAAATCACAAGAACCATCTTGCCAATTCGCGATTTCGAAATTCCTGTGGTGATTTGCTACAATTGCGGTTTGTGCTGCGGCACCGTGTATTATAAACATTGAGGTTATTTTCTTTGAAACGTATTTACTTTTGGGTCGGCGTTGCCATCAGCGCCGTTTTTCTTTGGCTGGCGCTGCGCGGGCTGGAGCTGAATGATGTCTGGAGCGGTTTGCAGGCTGCCAACTATTGGTGGCTGCTGCCGGGTGTGGCCGTTTATTTTGTGGCGGTCTGGGCGCGGACGTGGCGCTGGGATTATATGTTACGGCCGTTAAAACAAATTCCCCTGCGCCAACTGTTCCCCGTGGTGGTCATTGGCTACATGGGCAACAACATCTACCCTTTCCGCGCTGGCGAAGTGCTGCGCTCTTATGTGCTGCGCCGCCGTGAAGATGTGCCCATGAGCGCCAGTCTGGCCACCGTTATTGTGGAGCGGGTGTTTGACGGCCTGGTCATGCTGGTTTTTGTTTTCGTGGCGCTGCCCTTTACCCCCATTCCTGGGGATGATGGCTCGATCCGCACCATTGTGGTGATGGCCAGCGTGCTCTTTTTTGTGGCGATGATCATCTTTTTTGCCCTGGCCGCCATGCCAGACCGCTTTTTTGCCCTGGCTGAATGGTTGGGCGATAAATTTTTGCCGGAGCGGGTGAAACGGCCGTTGCTCGACTTTCTGGCCCGTTTCCTCACCGGATTAGAATCCCTGCGCAGCTTCCAAAACGTCCTCATGATTTTCTTCACCTCCGTGGTCATCTGGCTGCTGGAAACGGTGAAATATTGGTTTGTGATGCATGCCTTTAGCTTTGAAGTGAGCTTCTTTGCCCTGATGCTGATGAATGGCATCGTTAATCTGGCAACCACGCTGCCCTCTGCGCCAGGCTACGTAGGCACCTTTGATGGTCCCGGCATTGCTGTGCTGACGCTGTACGGCATTGAGCAAGGCTTGGCGACGGCTTACACTCTGGTGCTGCACGCCGCCCTCTGGCTGCCCATTACACTATTAGGCGGCTACTACATGATCCAGGAAGGACTGGGCTGGACTGATTTTGGCCGGGCCGTGCAGGTGGCTGAGCAGGAGGCCGGCGTATGAAAATAGCAATTGTGGGGGCGGGGCTGGCTGGCCTGTCAGCGGCGTATGATTTGCTGCAAGCAGGCCATGATGTGACGCTGTTTGAGGCCAGCGAGCAGGTTGGTGGACTGGCTACCGGCTTTCAGGATGAAAACTGGGCGTGGCCGCTGGAAAAGTTTTACCATCATATATTCGAGTCAGACGAAGCCATCATTGGCCTGGTGGAGGAATTGGGCATCAAAGAGAAGCTGTTTTTCCCCACGCCGCGCACCTCCATTCTTTATAAAGGCGAAATTTACCCGTTTAGCAATCCAATTGATTGGTTTAAATTTCCGGGTTACAACATTATTGACTTTTTCCGGTTTGGTCTGGTGGGCGCGTTTATTCGCTTTACTAAATTTTGGCGTTATTTGGAAAAACATACGGCCGTTTCCTGGACCCGTCGCTTTTATGGCCAAAAAATTTACGAGGTTTCCTGGAAACCGCTGCTCATCGGCAAATTTGGAGAGTATTACGACAAGGTAAACATGGCCTGGCTGTGGGCCAGATTGTACGTGCGCAGCTTTAAGCTAGGTTATTTTAAGGGTGGTTTTCAAGCGTTTATTGATGCGTTGGAAACGACCGTAACTCAACGTGGTGGCCAGATCAACCGCAACGCTCCTGTCCAGGCCATTACTCCCAAAAGCAGCAACAAGCTTGACATAACCACAAATGAGCAGACGGAGCAGTTTGATGCTTGCCTGGTGACAACCTCTCCGCACTTACTTAGTAAAATGGCTCCCAGCCTGCCAGAAAATTATCTAGGGCAGCTGCTTAAACTGAAAAGTATGGGGGCTGTGGTATTGACGTTGGCCTTGAAACGGCCGCTCATGGCCGACTCCCAAACCTATTGGCTCAACATACCCGCCACTTCCACCAACAAAAGCGAAAACGATCTGCCCTTCCTGGCCCTGGTGGAACACACCAACTATATCGACCGGCAGCATTACGGTGGCGATCACATCGTCTACTGCGGTGATTATGTCAACCCAGATCATCCTTACATGACGATGAGCCAGGCCGAATTAGAAAAACTGTTCACCAGTGCTTTAAGCAAAATCAATCCAGAATTCCGGCCCGAATGGATTCGCAAAAGCTGGCTGTTCCGCGCCAGCTATGCCCAGCCGGTGCCCTTGCTCAACCATTCAGAAAATATTCCCACGATACAAACGCCCATCCCTGGCCTTTATTTTGCCAGCATGAGCCAGGTGTACCCGTGGGATCGTGGGACAAATTTTGCGGTGGAAATCGGCCGTCGCGCCGCCAGTTTGATGTGCAAAAGCGGTGAGGTTTCTTGAGTTCAACCAATCCACTTCTCCCGCTTTTGCTTAAGCAAATCACCCAAATGAACTTTTTTATTCTTGGTACATCTGTGATTTGCTACAACGAGCGGGAAATGCGTCCTGAAAGTACAAATGTAAGAGTGTCACAGTAGTGTCAACTGTGGTACTTTGGGAGCTAATTTGTGCCTCTTTACAAATAGAATGACAAGCTTAACAAATGAAATCAATCCTAAAAGTTTTACCGAACGTCCACATTTCTTCACCGCCACCTGATCTTGGAAAACTTTGTAAAAATCTTATAGCAAAAGTGATATTTGCTAGTTGAAGGAGTAAGTAACATGAAAATTATTGTTGTTGGCACCGGTTTTGTAGGTTTGCCGCATGCGGCCGTTTTGTCAGAAGCAGGTCATGAAGTATATGCCTATGACATTGACCCTAAAAAAATTGCTGCCTATCAAAGCGGCGACGCTGCTCAAATTGAGCGATTTGTCAATGAGCCGGGCTTGCCTGCTGCCATTGCAGACACCATTGACCGCTATTTGTTCTTCACATCGGACATCAGCGATGTTGTTGAGGAGACAGATGTCTTCTACATGTGCATCAACACGCCACCCAACCGGGATGGCTCCACCGACCTCACCTACTATCTTAAGGCCGCGCACGACATTGCCACGCTGTTAGCCAAGCGCAAAAATAAAAATCGCGTGGTGCTGGTCAACAAAAGCACCGTCCCGGTAGGCACCGCCCGCCTGCTGGAACGCATCATGAAAGAGCATGGTGTCGAAAACTTTGGCGTAGCCTCCAATCCAGAATTTCTGGCCCAAGGCAACGCCGTTGAAGGATCACGCCGTCCCGACCGCGTGGTGGTTGGTGCCGATACCGAAGAGGATTTCAAGATTTTGCGGCGGGTTTATTCCCAGTTTGTCAACCATGTACGCATCAAGTATGTAGAGACCACGCCAGAAACGGCCGAAGCCATCAAATACATGGGCAACACCCTGCTGCTCACCTACATCTCCTTTTGGAATGGCGTTGGTGCCCGCGTAGGGGAAGCATTACCCAACGTGCGCATGGAAGATTTGAAAATTGGCGTCACGGCCGATACCCGTATCAGCACCTGGGGGTCTTATGTGAGCAACGGCGCGGGCGGCAGCTGCTTTGGCAAAGATATCCAGTCGCTCATCTACCAGCTTAACCAGGCTGGCTGCTCCACCGATCTACTGCAAGCTGTTTACAACATCAATGAGTACCAGAAAACGTACCTCATCGATCGGGCCATTCACGAAGCTAATTTCAACTTTAACCAAAAGACCGTTGCCTTACTGGGTTTGGCCTTCAAAAAGCGGACCAACGACATGCGCGATTCGGCCGCTCTGAAAGCAGTCGAAGCGCTGCTCAGTAAAGGTGTCAAATCCATTCGCGCTTACGACCCGCTGGCAACGGACGCCGCCAAAGATTATTGGTTTAATCCTGAGAAAAATCACCTGTTTGAGCGTATTAGCTACCACGAGACGGTGCAAGAAGCGTTGGATGGCAGCGATGCCGTCTACATCTCCACCGATTGGGAAGAGTTCCGTGGCCTGTCACGCACCATCGAAAAAGCGGTGAAGCCGCCGTATCTGGTCATCGACGGCCGTCGTATGATTCCTGACTACAGCAGCCTGGTAGAAAAAGGATACCAATACCTGTCTGTTGGTGGCGCTTTACTGGAAGCTGAGGAAGAAACGGCCGTTCCCTCTCCCAATGGTGCCGTGCCAGAAAAAGAACTAGAAAAACAACCGTAAGCACCATTTCACATTAAAGATTGCTAACCTGTCCGGCAGCAGCCTTGCTGCTGGACAGGTTTTTTTGTTTTTGGGGGAAACGGCCGTTTCCCCAATCCCCCATCCATTGCTATAATCCAAACTCCTGTACTCAACAGCGGCAAAGGATAATTCATGACAAACTCGGTTCACAAAACAACCCTCGATAACGGCCTGACCATCGTGCTAAAAGAGATGCACCACGCTCCTGTCGCCAGCTTTATGATCTGGTACCGGGTGGGCAGCCGCCACGAGATACCGGGCGTTACCGGCGTATCTCATTGGGTGGAGCACATGATGTTCAAAGGCACCCCCACTTTCCCCAATGGCTCACTCGACGGGATGGTCTCCCGCGAAGGCGGCTTTTGGAACGCCTTCACCTGGGTAGATTTCACCGCCTACTATGAAACCATGCCTGTTAGCAAAATCGATCTGGCCCTTCAACTAGAAGCGGATCGCATGGTGAACACCATCATGACGCCCGATGAAGTAGAATCAGAACGCACCGTCATTATTTCTGAACGGCAGATGTATGAAAACGATCCCTCCTTCCAGCTCAACGAGGAGTTGACCGCCGCCGCCTTCCGCGTACATCCCTACCACCATGAAATTATTGGCGATTTGGCTGATTTAACCACCATCAGCCGCGACGATTTGTATGGCCATTATCGGCGGCATTATGTACCCAACAATGCCATCATCGTGGCCGTTGGCGATTTTACCGCCAGCGAGATGCAGCAGCGCATTGCAGCCCAGTTTGGCAGCCTGACCACTGGCAAGCCAGCCAACCCGGTCACCCGGCAGGAGCCCCCCCAAAAAGGGGAGCGCCGCGTGGTCGTACAAGGACCGGGTGACACCGCCTATCTTACTGCCGCTTACCGCGCCCCAGCAGCGGCGCACCCAGATTATTTAACACTGGTGCTGCTAAACGCCGCTTTTGCTGGAGGCAGCAGCTTGGGCATGTTTGGCGGTGGCGGCAGCAACAAAAGCTCGCGGCTGTACAAAGCGCTGGTGAATACCGAACTGGCGGCCAGCGCCTACGGCAGCCTCACACCCACCATCGACCCGTATTTGTACAGCATCAACGCAGTGGTACAGGCAGGCCGTACCCTGGCTGAAGTGGAAACAGCGCTAGATGAAGAACTGGCCCAACTGGAATCCACACCCATCACCGAACAGGAACTGGCCAAAGCGCTTAAGCGGGCCAAGGCTGAATTTGTCCTGGCCGGAGAAAGCATCACGGGGCAGGCGCAGCTGCTGGGCATGACGGAAGCAGTCATTGGCGATTACGCCTGGTATGAAACGGTACTGGATCGTTTGAGTACCATCACCCTAGACGACATTGAGCGGGTGCGAGCGACTTATTTACGGCCGTCTCAACGCACGGTCGGTTGGTATGAACCGGAAGTGGTGACAGGGTGACAAGGTTTTTGGGGATAGGACTGCTGGCGCTTGTTTTGATCGCGCTGGCTGCAGGATGTGATATTGGTAACCAACCTAATCCAGTCGGGACTGGACCAGTTTTGCTTGTAGAAGCAACGGCCGTTCCCGCCAACCCCACACCCACAACAGCACCCATCGAACCAACCGCCACACCGCCAGAAACCAGCGCGGCAGCCAATGCCGACGTGCTGTTTGTTTCCGCCACGGAAACGGCCGTTGGCCTTTGGACCTTCTCCGTAGAAGTGGCCCACCCGGACAGCGGCTGGGAAGATTACGCCGACGGCTGGGATGTTGTGTTACCTGACGGTACCATTGCCAAAGCCAACCCTGCCGACCCATTCACCCGTCTGCTGCTGCACCCGCACGAAAACGAGCAGCCGTTCACGCGCAGCCAAAGCAACATTCCCATTCCCACTGAAGTCACCACGGTGACGGTGCGGGCGCACGATCTGGTTGATGGTTTCGGCGGGCAAGAGGTGATGGTAGATTTAACGGCCGTTTCTGGCGACAACTTTGCAGTAAACAGACTTGATTAACTTATGAAATCTATCGGCAACGCACTTCTGGACGCAGTTACACACCTGAATATCGTCCGCAACTTACCCAAATATTTCGACGAAGAAGAACAACGCCTGGCTGTCCAATCTATTATTATTGGCGTGGTGGTTTGGGCCATTGTGTTTAGCTTGAAAACGGCCGTTCATTGGCTGTTTGAAACCGTTCTCCACTTTATAGAAAATGGACCCTCCCCCTGGCTATTGTTCCTACCGCTGCTGCTTGGTGCTTTGATCGTCGCCTGGCTGGCCAAATTACGGCCGTCCACCCTTTACTATCGTGACAAAGCAGACCATATCCACGAACTGAACGATGTCGAAGGAGACGGCCTGGAACGTGCTATCTCCCTCTACTACACTTCCGAGCCATCTTTTGAGCAAGCCCTCACTGGCCAGGAAGGGGTTGAGGTGCGATGGGAACTGCCCACCATCTCCCTGGCTATCCGTAAATTTTTGGCGACCTTGGTCACCCTTGGCTTTGGCGGCAGCGGGGGGCTAGAAGCCAGCGTGACCTTGATTGGTGAAAGCGTGTCCGCTGGGCTGTTTAAGCCTAGAAACCTCATCGTGACCGATAGCCAGAAGCTCACCGTCATGGCTCGTTTTTGGCGTTGGTGGCAGCCTAACAAAACCGACCATCTGCAAACCGCCCAACTTAGTGGCATTGCGGCCGCTATCGCGGTGCTGCTGGGCACCCCTTTTGCCGCTGCCTTTTTTGCTTCAGAAGTTATGTACCGCTATCGGCCCGTTATCGAAAAGCTCGTCTATGCGCTGATCTCTGCCCTGGTCGCCTTCTTCCTTACCGATTTGGTCACCGAAGGCCATCCGGTACCCTTTGATATAGAATTCCTATATGTGCCTCCTTCCACCTGGCGCTACTTTGCGGTTTTGCTCCTGCTGGGGGTCTGTGTTTCGCTGGTCAGCCAATATTTCCGGCGGCTGCGCGTCAGCTTTGAACATGGCTTTTACGACAGGCAGCCTAATATTTGGCGGCGGCATCTACTGGGGGCCTTCGTCACTGGAGCCATCGCACTCACGGTCCATTACATCACCCAATACTTTGGCCTGACTGAACATGGATTGGAACTCGTACTGGGGCCAGGCGAATCGGTGGTCAATATGGCTTTTGCCGGGGAACTGACGATTGCGGTGGCCCTTATTGCCCTGGTAGCCAAGATGATTGCCACACTGGCCACCATTACGTCTGGCGGTTCAGCCGGACTGCTGGTACCCACGCTCTTTTTTGGCACGATGGTCGCTTCGGCCCTGGCCAACGTATTTGGGTACGAACCGATGATGCTCATCGTTCCCGCAATGGTGGCCAGCCTGGTTTCCATCGCCAACATTCCCATGGCGGCCATCATGTTTGCCGTGGAAGCCTTTGGCTCCGTTTACATGGTGCCAGCCCTGTTCATGATGGTGATTGCCACCATTTTGGCCCACGAACAAACCATCTACCGTACCCAGCGGGAAACATTCGAGAACCGCCAAATCTTGCCCGGCGTCAGCGTGCGCCGCCTGGCAATTCCGGCCAGATGGGCCAACCGGACGCTGATCGATATCGACTTCCGCCGCCGCTTTGATTTGAATGTGATTGGTTTGATGGACCAGCGCAGTGAAAACGGCCGTCCCCGTATGCGGCTCGGTACGGCCTCTTCCACCGTCTTGGAGGAAGATGACATCCTGGTGGTGCTAGGTCGGGATGACAAACTCGGCGAGCTAGAAGCATTTTTTGAAGTTGAATATGCGAAGAAGAAAGCGGAGGAGGGTAATTAAGCAATTCAGTAATTAGATAATTGATCCGCTCTGGCAAAATTACCCAATTACCCAGTTACTCAATTACAAAAGGGTATGGACTACAAAACCATCTACACCACCCAAGCAGAAGCTTACGAAGCAATGATCGCCGCAGAGGATTATTTGGGGAATTTGTTACCGGCGTTAGAAGAAATACGGCCGTTCCCCAACCAAAAAGTCGTGGAATTTGGCGCAGGCACCGGGCGGCTCACCTGCCTGCTGGCCCCATTGGTGTCCCACATCGACGCCTGCGACAGCGCCGCCCCCATGCTCAGCGTCGCCGAGCGCAAGCTAAGGACTGGTGGCTGGCAAAACTGGCAGCTGCATGTCGCCGACAACACAAAATTACCGCTGCCTGACCACAGCGCCGACATCGCCATCGAAGGCTGGAGCTTTGCCCACGCCGCCGGCTGGTTCCCAGACAGTTGGCAAATGCAAATTAATAAGATGATTGGCGAGATGCAGCGACTGCTCAAGCCCGGTGGCACCTTCATCCTGCTGGAGACGCTGGGTACTGGCTTTGAAACACCCAGGCCACCTGCGCCCCATCTGGCCGAGCTGTACACTTGGTGGACCGAAACGTACCAGCTTAACCATACCTGGATTCGCACCGACTACCAATTCGCTTCGCCACAAGAAGGAGCCGAGCTAACCCGCTTCTTCTTCGGCGACGCGCTAGCCGACCGCATTCTGGCTGACCAAATGACCATCTTGCCGGAATGCACCGGCATTTGGTGGCAAACGGTGTGAATGTTATCATCATGGCGATCTGGCTGAGAGACCCTAAGGGTTTTTCAGCCTCAATGCCCAAACCACCAGAAATTAACCCTTAGGGTCTGAAACAGACGGAAAACATATGACCGATTCTCACAACTATCCCAGCAGCGCGACTATCCATCGTGAAACGCTGCCTAACGGCATCACGGTGCTGGTTTATGAACGTCCTGGCTCCCAATCGGTGATGATTGAGGGGTATTTACCTGCCGGAGCCTTGGCAGAAACAGCTGAACAGAGCGGATTGGCCAACTTTACGGCCGTTTCCCTCATGCGTGGCAGCCAACAATACAGCTTCGACGAAATTTACGAAAAGCTCGAATCCGTGGGCGCTGAAATCAGCTTCAGCAGCGGCTACCATCTCACCTCGCTTTCAGCCCAATGCCTGGCTGAAGACGCCGATCTCGCGCTCAATCTGCTGGCCAATGTGGTGCGCCAGCCCGTTTTCCCCGAACCCTTGCTTAACCAGCTCAAGGGGCAAATCATCACCGGACTGCAAATGCGGGCCAACGACACCCAACACATGGCCAGCCGCACACTGCGCAAGCTTATTTATCCTAATCATCCATACGGCCGTTCCCAAAGTGGCTCCTTACAAACTGTGCCCACACTCAGCGTGGCCGATGTACAACGCTTTCATGCCGCCCATTATGGACCGCAAGGCATGGTTATCTGCTTTGTGGGTGCCTTGTCACCCGCGCAGGCGCTGGCCAAAGTGCAGGCGGTGTTGGGTGATTGGCGCAATGCGGATCAGCAACCCCTGCCCAAACTGCCGGATTTGGTGATGCCCAACGGCCGTCTTCACCACCATCACCCCATGCCAGACAAATATCAAAGCGACATCGCACTGGGACGACCGGGGCCACCACGCAGCGCCCCCGACTATCTAGCCGCCAGCCTCATGAACACCGTTCTGGGCGTTTTTGGCATGATGGGGCGCATCGGCAAAAATGTACGCGAGGCGCAGGGCTTAGCCTACTATGCCTACAGCAGCCTGCAAGGCGGGCTGGGCCCCGGTGCCTGGCTGGCCGCGGCCGGCGTCGCGCCAGACAAAGCCGAGCAGGCCATCAGCAGCATTCTGGATGAGATTGCCCGCATCCAAAATGAACGGGTTCCCGCCGAAGAACTGGCCGACAGCCAGGCATACCGCATCGGCTCACTGCCTGTGGGGCTGGAAACCAACAGCGGCATTGCCAATGTCATCACTGACATGGAGCTGTACGACTGGGGTCTAGATTACTTGCTGGAATACCCCAATCTAGTACGGGCCATCACCCCAGAACAGGTGCAGGCTGCCGCCCAAAAATATCTCAGTACAGAGAACCTGGGCATTGCCGTTGCCGGGCCAGAAATGGAAGAGATTAGAGATTAGAGACTGGAGACTGAACCAATCTCTAATCTCCAGTCTCCAATCTCTAATGAACCACCTTCTTAAAAGGTTTGGGTATGTTAGCCGTTGGCGTAGACATGATCGAAATTGACCGCATTAAACGGGGCATTGCCCGGCATGGCGACCGTTTTTTGCACCGCTTTTTTACGGAGCAGGAGATTGGCTATTGCGACGGCCGTATTCCCAGCCTGGCCGGTCGCTTTGCCATCAAAGAAGCGGTGGGTAAAGCGTTAGGCACCGGCATTGGCGACATCAACTGGACCGATGTGGAAGTGGTTTGCGACGGGCGAGGCAAGCCCCAACTGGTACTGCACAATCGGGCCATTACCCTGGCCCAAACACTAGGACTGACTGAATGGTCCATCAGCCTTTCCCACACCGATACCCACGCCATTGGTTTTGCGGTAGCGATAGGGCATCAAGTCTGATACGATAAAATCTTTGCCAAAGGATACACTTTATGACAACTTGGACAGCCTCTGATGGCTCTCAAATTAATTTTGAACAGTACGGTGGCAGCGACACAAACAAACCAAATTTATTGCTGCTGCCTGGCTTGCTGGGTGCAATTAGCAGCCAGTGGCGGCCGTTTTTGAAACCATTGTCAGAAAAGTACCGGCTGCTTTTGGTCGATTTGCGCGGACACGGCCGTTCACAAAACAATGCCCCCACGCTAGACATCAACCAAATGCTAGGCGATATATCTGGTCTGCTCGATCAATTACACATCGAACGGCTGCACATTGCTGGTTATAGTCTGGGTGGCTATCTGGGCCTGCTGCTGGCCATCAACCAGCCGCGCCGCGTGGCCACCCTGCTAATGCACGCCAGCAAATTTTATTGGACGGCTGATTCTGCGGCGAAGATGCGGCAGCAGTTGGACCCTGACGTCATGGCCCAAAAAGTCCCCACCTATGCCGATCAGCTGGTGCAGGAGCACGGCGGGCGGCAGTGGCGCATCCTGGTGCGCCAGGCGGCGGAACTTACCGCCAGCCTGGTTGATGGCGGCCTATCTGAACGACAACTAAAAAATGCCCAGCTCCCCGTCCTGGTTAGCGTTGGCGACCGAGATGAATTGGTCCCTCTGCCCGAGGCGTATCGCCTCAGCCGGGCACTGCCCCAAGGCAGCATGCTGGTACTGCCCAACACCCGCCACCCTCTGCAAACGGTACAGTTGGTGCCCCTTCTGCCGATGATGCAGAGTTTTCATACTGAATGATCCTAGAAACAAGTGAAAAGTGAAAAGTGAAAAGTGAAAAGTTACTTATCACTTTTCACTTGCCCCTCTCCAACCCAAGAAACTATGACAAAACGAACCTTACTCGCCGTCCTGGCCCACCCTGATGATGAATCCTTTGGCCCCGGCGGTACCTTCGCCCGGTATGCGGCTGAGGGCGTTGATGTGCACATTGCCATTGCCACCGATGGCGCCGCTGGCTCCGTTGCCGCCGGGTATGAAGATGCCCGGGAAAAGTTGGCCGAAGTCCGCGCCCAAGAGCTAAAAAATGCGGTCAATATTTTAGGTGCTACGCTGCACACGCTAGGCTACCGCGATTCTGGCTACATCGGCGATCCGGCCAATGAACATCCTGAAGCATTTGTGCAGGCAGATGAGCAGGAAGCGATTGGACGCGTGGTGAAGCTGATTCGGGAAATACGGCCGCAAGTCATCATCACCCACGATGAAACCGGCGGCTACTTTCATCCCGACCATATTCAATGCTGGAAGATCACCGTGCCTGCCTTTCATGCGGCAGGCGATCCAGCGCAGTTCCCAGACATCGGCCCCGCACCCTTTCAGCCAGAACGGCTTTACTTCTCTGCCTTCCCCAACACCTGGGTGAAATTCTTCATCTTTTTGTTTCGGCTGCGCGGGCAAGACCCCACCAAATTCGGCCGTAATCAAGACATCGATATGACAAGAGTGGGTGTGGCGCGCAGCAAGCTTCACGCCTTTATCAACTATCGTAAATATTGGGAGGTCAAGCAGGCAGCCAGCGCTGCTCACGCCAGTCAAGGGGGAGGCGGTGCCTTTGGCTGGCTGCCCAAAAGCGTCCAAAAACTGCTGCTGGCACGGGATACATTCATGCGGGCATACCCACCTGTGCCGAATGGTTATCGGGAAAAGGATTTGTTTAAGGGAATTGGGGAGTAATTAAGAATCTTTGGGGAGTTGGTTGAGAACGGCCGTTATCGGCCCTGCGCCTAAAAATTCCGCTTTTAACGATTCATCCGTAAACGGCTCGGCAATTTGTTGAATCACTTCTGCGGCAATACGGTTGTGTACGGCGGCCAGGTTCGGCTGCTGGGCAATTTGGGCCAGCGCAGCATGGAGCTGCCATAGCAGCACCCGATTGTCCGTTTCATGTGCCAAAAAGATGGCCCGCTGCCACAGCTCTTCGGCCGTCGATACATTTCCTGCCAATTTTTCATAACAGCCCAAAGCGTACAATCCATTGGCCTGATGCCAGCGAGAACGCCCCGGTTCTGTGGCGCTGTCCAGCAACACTTGAGCATAGTCACGCCCCTCTAGCTGCCCTTGAGCCAGGCTGACGCGCGCCAGGGCATAAAGCGTGTGGAAATAGATTTCCGGGGCACGAATCTCTTCAGCCAGCGTTTTGGCCCGCTGTAAATAAGCCACACTTTCCGGCCACTGTTCTTTTTGCGCCAGGTCCAGTCCCAAATTGCGGCATAAATCAGCTTCCAGCAAGCGAAATTCAGCCGATTCAGCTAAGGCTAACCCTTCTCGATGACAGTCCAACGCCTTGTCGGTGGCAAAAAGCAGTTGGTAACATTCGCCCAGATTGTTCAGGCAGGCCACCAGACCGCTGTGTCGTTCGATCTGTCGCGCCAGGGTCAGACTGTTTTCAAACGCCTGAATGGCTTTGTAGAAATGGCCTGTGGTGGCGTAGGCAATGCCAATCTGATTGGTTGATTGGGCCTGACCGTAGGTGTCGTTTAGTTGTTCAAAGAGGGCATTGGCCTGGTTCAGGTAGTTAATAGCCAGATTCACTTCCCCCTGAAGCAGATACGTACCGCCTAGCCCTACCAAGGCTTTGGCCCGGCCTGGCGTATAGTTGAGGGCGGTAGATAAATCGAGGGCTTCCTGGCAGGCCGTGATGGAACGGCCGTACTGGCCCAATCCCCGTGAGCGAATCCCAATCAACGCCAGTGCCTCGACGGCATGCTGGCTGGTGCCCGCTTCCAAATAATATTGCTCGTAAGCGGCCAGGGCCGCCACCTGTTCGCCCAGTTCGCCTAGCAAATCGCCCCGTTCCTTCAGGCTAATCAGGCGGGAATTTTTTTCTTTGGGATCATTTGTCTGGGGATCGCTGTTAGCCAAAACCTCAGTGTATTGCTCAACAGCCTCCCAAAAACGGCCGTCTTGGGTGGCAAGACGGGCCTGTTCAATTTTCTGTTCGCGGGTAGTCGCAGTCATAGAAAGTGAGTCCATCATATTTTTGCCAAAGATAACCTTAATCACTTACGGTGGCAATGACGATCAGGTATAATATGCTCGATTTTACGTGAAGAGAATGATAATTTCAGGAGCTTTTTATGAAACTGTTTCGCCGCGTTTTGCGCTGGCTTTTTATTTTGGGTGGTTTTACGGCCGGATTAATTACCACCATTGCCGCCCTCTTAGCCCAACGTCTTATCCGTCCTCTGCGCCAACCGCTCTGGGGCACTCCGGCTGATCTAAATATGCCTTACGAGGCCGTTGCCTTTCCGGCCACAGATGGCGTGCGCCTGAATGGCTGGTTCATTCCTGCGCCAAAAGATTCGGCGCGGCAGGGTGCAACGCTTATTGTGGTCCATGGCTGGTGCTGGAATCGGCTGGGGGACACAGCCACCGATGCACTGGCCAACCTGACGGCCGCTTCACAGATTGATTTGTTGCGGCTGGCTTACAGTTTACATAAAGATGGATTTGGCTTGTTGATGTATGACGGCCGTAACCACGGCGAAAGTGGCAGCCAGCCTCCCATGACCTTTGGCGAGTCGGAAGCACAGGATGTGCTGGGCGCAGTGGCTTATCTGCAAGGACGGCCAGAAGTGGCCGCTAATCGCATCGGGGCCATTGGTTTTTCGGCCGGAGCCAACACCGTACTGTATGCCCTGCCTCAGACAAACCAGATTCAGGCGGCGGTGGCGGTGCAGCCCACCTCCCCGGCTCACTTTGCCAGCCGCTTTGCGGCGCATCTGTTTGGGCCATTGGGCAAGGCGATTGTCCCGCTGGCGGAGTTTATGTACCGGCAGGCGGGGGGACGGCCGTTTAAGGAGTATCGTTTGGGAACGGCCGTTGCTCAGGCGGGCAAGACGCCGGTGCTCTACATTCAAGGCATGGGTGACCCCTGGGGCAGCCCGGAAGACGTGCAGCAAATGGCCGCCGCCACGCCCAACCCCAGCGGCCCGCTGCTGGTGGAAAGCAGCGACCGTTACGGCGGCTACCAGTTCCTCATCGACAATCCAGCCATCGCCACTGCCTTTTTTGAGCAGCATTTGCCAGAATAACCACCGACGGGTCCACGGCAAAAAGCCAACGCAAAGGCGCAGAGTTTTCTCCTAAACCTCTCTGTGAAACTTTGTGTAACTTGTTTTTGACCATCACATAATCCGGGGGTTTTTCAGCAAAACCATTAATAGAAACGCATGACAATCGTCAATTGACATCTGGCAAAACAGATGATTATATTGTGGCGCGTGTTGGGGCCGTTTCTCACCCATCTATTCTGAAAACAAGAGAACTCAATCTTATTGGCACGCAAACATGTACACTTATGAAACAAGTTTCCACATTCGGTGCAACTTTTTTCCTGGTTATTCTCCTGGCAGGGTGCCAAAAAGAAGCACAAACAACATCTACGCAAGCACAAACATATTCTTTACTGACCTTTTCTAAAAACAGTGTAGCAGTTGCGGTTCATTTAGAGGTTGAAACGCCGGAATCTGCCCAGCTTATTGCCATTTTTACCCCGACTGAACCCACCTTGCATTTGTATGGCCTCGACATGCCGCTTTCCGGCATTGATGGGGTTGGGCGGCCCACACGAGTGGCCATCGTTTCAGGCGTAATGGAAGCAGCCGGGAAGCTTCAGGCGGATGTGATAGCCACGGATGTTTCTTTTCCTACGTTTGAGCAGCCTTTTCCGCTTTATCCAGACGGGCCCGTTACCCTGACCTTACCGGTCGCATTACCAGCCTCACGGCCTGAATCGCCAGAAGCGGTGCTTTCTATCACTTATATGGCTTGCAGCAGTGAAGGCGTTTGCAAACCGCCGGTCACGGACAAACAGACCACCGTTACATTACCTGCTGCCATTTGGCAGTGACACTTTTTAAGGGGGATTCCTATGAACACTCAAAGACGTTTTTATCTTTTCATTATGCTTATCATTGCTTTTCTGGCTGCCTGCAGCAGCGAATCAACCCAGGCAGAGCCAACCAGCACTGTCCAGGTGGCTGCCGTAGAACCAACCGCAACAGAAACGGCCGTTCCTACCCACACAGCCACCCCAACAAAAAACCAACACCCCTGCCAACCGAGACACCTGCGCCTACGGCCACACCAACTCACACGCCCACACCGGAACCAACGCCCGATCCATTTCCAGGTTACGACTCTTTTACAGACGATGCGTTAAATCTAGCGCTGCGTTTTCCAGAAACGTGGGTTCTTAATCAACCGGAAGCAGGCGGCTTAATTTATATTGCCGAAAATGAGAACACGCTGCTGAACGGGTATAGTCAAGGTGCACTCATTTTGGTTCTCCCCGAAACACTTACTATCGCTCCTGAAGCCTACGCCGAATTGCTTTTGCAAGGGATTACCAGTAATGAAGATTTTGTTACACAGGCAGAACCAGATGGAGATATTGAATCAGTAACTATCAATGATTATCCGGCAGCGAACGCAACGTATACGGCCGTTTTCTCCGCAACAAATGAGGAAGTCCGTCTTTTCATCACAACCATTAAAAGTAGCAATGGACTTCTTTCATTTTTCACCATCCTACCACTCAGCACGCTGGAAGAGAACCAGGCCATTTATGAAACGATTGTAAGCAGTGTTGATTTTGGTGAGTTTACGGCCGTATCTGCTGTGGACAAATCCATGTATTTTGTAGCCGATTATAATCCGGAACGGGACCCGGCAGAGGATGTGGCAGGCGCTTTGGAAATTGCCGCCGAGGAAAGCAAACAGGTGCTGCTTGTGGTGGGCGGCGATTGGTGCATCACCTGCCACATGCTGGACGCCTTCATCGAGCAAACGCCAGAGGTAGCCGCAGGCTTGCAGGAAAACTTTGTCATCGTGAAGGTGAATTACAGCGAAGACAACGAAAATGAAGCGTTTTTGGCTGAATACCCTGAGATCGAATGGTTTCCCCACTTCTTCATTTTGAATGCGGATGGCACGCTGGCTGAATCATACGACACGCGCGGATTAGAAACAGACGGCGTGTACGATGAAGCCAAGTTCCTGGACTTTCTCGCTGAACGAGCCGGGGAAAGTTCAACCGGCGCAGACTATTACTTTGTGGCTGATTACGATCCAGAACGTGATCCGCAGGCCGATGTGGAATCGGCCGTTGCTGTAGCCCAGGCCAGCAACAAACGTATTTTGCTCATTGCCGGTGGGGATTGGTGCATCTGGTGCCACATTTTGGAGGAATACATGCACCAAACGCCCGCCGTGGAAGCGTTATTAAACGACAATTACCTGATCGTTAAGGTAAACTACAGCGAAGAAAACAGTAATGACGACTTTTTTGCCCAATACCCGGAAGTTGTTGCCTATCCCCATATTTTTGTGCTGGACAGCAACGGGGAGTTTCTTCATTCTCAAGGGACCGGCGTCCTGGAATCTGGCGACAGCTATGATGAAGCAAAGCTGGTTGAGTTTTTGACAACCTGGACACTTCCAAGTTCGTAAAAACTACTCGGTTGAGATACGGCCGTATTCTTCGCATAAATTTGTGGCTTTGGAGGATACGGCCGTTGTTGGCACAAAACCAGGCGATGCAAATTGGTATTGGCCGAAAGATGTGCTCAAATACGGTAAAAATGGCGGTTATGAAAAAACTTGTTAGTCAAATAATCATCGTATCAATATCAATCCTCATTCTGTTAACAGCTTGTTCAAAAAATAATGCTCCTAGTCTTTTGGGCGAAGAAGTACAAATACCAAACAGTAATTTTAAGATTGGAATATTAGCAGATTATCGTGCCTCGATAGTCGTAGATGGCATTTATGTACAGCCCTCTCCCCCCAACAACTCTCCAACTTTTTTGATCTGGGGTCAAACTTTCAATGTTTATGAACCTAAAGAGTTATGGCTTGATCAAAGATTTGCTGATCTGGAACAAAATGAGTTGGAAGATATAACAATCAATGGTTTTTCTGGATATGTTGCCTTTGATAAAGCAGAAAATGAAAACTCAGAATTTGCAGGAGCATGGGTTGCGGCTCTAACAACAGAGGATGAAGGGTTAGTCATCTATGCCTATTCTCTACCGGACCAGGTACAAGAAATACGCCTCTTACTTTTCGCAATGCTTGAGTCTGTTTCAATCGCACACGGTGAATAATGGCTCTCCTCTAATGGATTCGTTTTATTAGGTTGAGATTTGCCTTTTGAATCTACGATAAAATTCATGAATCTGGAGCCATCATCTCACCCGAAATCAGCTTAAAATCTGCCCAGTTGATCTCGAAGAAGCCGAAGCGGAACTGGTAGCCCCAGCGCTGTTTGTCTTCAATGAAGCCCAGCCTGTCAATGAACGATGAACGGCCGTATTCACACCGACCCCGTAGTATGGTAAGATGCCCCCAGCATCTGTACTTTTATGGAGGAGCTGCCATCGATGAACATTCGCAATCTGTTTTTAAGCCTGTGTCTGGTGCTGGTTTTGAGCACTGTTGCCCACGGCACACACCCCACAGCCGCTAACCCAAATAGCGACACGTTTACCTATCTGCCCCTGGTCACCAACGGCACAGCCCAGGGCGACAATGCCAATGAATGGGTGCCCACATACACAGGGCAATTTCAATACGGATTAAATCCTGGATATTATGGCAGTAATTGGAACGATGAAGCCATTTATCAACTTTGTTATGATGCTGGCTGCCGTTCAGCGCGCAACACCTTGCCCGATTACTTCCTGGCACAGTGGGGACCAAGCATTCGGATAAACACCTTCAACCATATTTTTAATGATTTACAGTTCCGCCAAATCACCACCTTCTTGCAAGGTCCCCGTGACGAATGGCGTTCTACAGAAGTTTTTGATGGCCAACAATCTGAGCTGTGGCAGGGAATGTACGAACCCATTTGGGACAACGGCGAAAACGGCACGCCTGTGAATGACGCCAATCGTTTTGCCGTGTACATCTGGCTGGTCACCAGCAACTATGGCGAGTACATTGA
This sequence comes from uncultured Anaerolineae bacterium, assembly GCA_905479495.1. Classification (GTDB taxonomy): domain Bacteria; phylum Chloroflexota; class Anaerolineae; order Promineifilales; family Promineifilaceae; genus Leptofilum. Next base: position 167,986 of record CAJQMR010000007.1, on the reverse strand, counting down.
TTTTTACGAAATTATCAATGAGCCAGACTACACCTACTCCACTCATGGCTGGGAAGATGCCGGTCAACCGGGCAGCTGGTGGGTCAATCCGCCACAACCAGGCGACATGCCCAATTTGAATGCGCCCATTTACCATTACATTCGCCTGCTGCGCATTGCTTACGCGGTGGTTAAAGAATATGACCCGACCGCTTACATTACGCCCGGCGGATTGGGCTATCCCTCCTACCTGGATGCGCTGCTGCGTTACACAGATAATCCAAATGGCGGGCAGGTAACAACAGCCTACCCGCTAACGGGCGGTGCTTATTTTGATGCGCTCAGCATGCACAACTACCCGCAGTTTGGTACACGCTATTATGAAAACGGTCAATGGCACCCCGATCGGCACAGTGACAAAGCGGTTGAAGTATTTCTTAATTCCCGCGATGCCTTTGAAACAGTTTTGTTTGACAGAGGCTATGACGGACAAACATATCCGCAAAAACCGATGATTATTACCGAGATGAACGTGGCCCGCAGGCAAATCGATGAGACATTAGGCGGCGAGGTCTTGCAGCGTAACTTCACCATCAAAGCGTTGGTCAAAGCCCAGCAAGCCGACATCAAACAAATCTACTGGTTTGTGACGGGCGAATCGAAGAATTATGATGATCCGACGGCAACAGCTTTTTCTTTGATGGGCTTCTATGAAAATCTGTATCGAGATACGCCAGGCAATGAAATCATCACGCCGCAAGGCATTGCCAATCGCACCACATTCCAGCAGCTTTTTGGCTGGAGCTATGATGAGGCGGCCACAACAGCGCTTAATTTACCTACCACTGTAGATGGCGCGGCCTTCCGGCAAGGGAATCAGCTCCGGTATGTACTTTGGGCCAAAACGACGCAGGATAACAGCGAAACGGCCGTAGCCTCCATCAACCTACCCGGCAGCTATACCCAGGTACATTGGGATGGTAGCAGCCAACAGGTCAGCGGCTCCAATCTACAGTTAACCGGAGCGCCCGTATTCCTAACCCAAAACTAAACCTTCGCGCTGCATTAAATTGAAGTGAAGTGAAAAGGGCATATTCCTTTTCACTTCACTTTTCCAACATCCCATCTGCAACCAATTCAAAATCAGCCAAACATAATGAAAGGCTAATCTCGCGGTGAAACGCGAATGATGTGACCATCTGGATCACTGACCAGAAATGTACGACCAAATACCTCGTCGTATGGCTCACGAATAATGTTTATTTCGCTATCTTTCCGCCAAGCGTCAAATAGATTGTCAACATCATCGCTAGTTGGCAGCAAAATCCCTATTTCTGAGAACCTGGGAATTTCCTTGTCCGGCGTTTCACCACCAGACCAAATCGCAAACAATGCTTCATCGTTAGAGTCTGCTGAAAATGCCACGTATCGTGGACTGGAAAATACAGGTTCCGCCTTAAATATTTTTTTATAGAATTGTGTGGAACGCACCACATCAGAAACGTAAACAAGCTGTAAGTTTGCTTTAGGCTGCAGGGACATTACGAACACCTCCTGTTAGCATCTCTCCTGAAATCAGTTTAAAATCGGCCTGATTGATCTCGAAGAAACCAAAGCGAAATTTGTAGCCCCAGCGTTGTTTGTCCTCAACAAAGCTGAGTCTGTCGATTAACGGCCGTATCGCTACTTCCTCACATTCCTTAAAATCCACATCACGCCGGGCCGGTTCAAAATCTGGGGCCATGACGGCCGTATACACCTCACCCTCTTTTATTTGGCCAACGGCCGTAAATGCCTGGCACGGTTCCTTCTCCTTGTAGTGCACCTTTGAAGAGTAATAAATGACCCAATCCCCTGGAGCCACACGGCGCAGCGGGCTGCTTTTGCCGTGATTGGCCTGCATAAAGCCACCGGCTACGCCTGCCATTACATGATCTTTAGAAGCAACCGCCATCCAATATTTTGTCTCTCTTGGTTTCATCTTTCATTCCTTTTGCTCAATTGACTGATGATGTTTCAAGGATACAAAAAACTCCTGACATCTTCTGTCAGGAGTTTGCGGGAAGCATAATAGCGCCAACTAAAAACTTTGCGCTCTTTGCGTTTTTTCAGTTCGCTTTTAAAAATCCTACCCGTAGGCCCGCCGCAAATGGCACAAAGTGGTAAAGGCTGCCTCGCTCACCATGAAGTTGCTGTCGCGAGCGGCCGTTTCCAACGCAGGCATCGCATCTAAAGCCGGCAGGTGACTTAACAACGTCGCCGCCGACGCCCGCATCTTAGGATCGTCGGATTCGCTGATGATCTGGACCAAAAAGGGCATGGCAGCGGCCCCATCGGGCACAATACGGCCGTCTTGACGAAAAGCCATTGTCAGCCAGCGTTGGTCGGCCGGATTGGGTAGTTCCCACCTGGCGGCCTTACGCCGCGCCCGCAGCGTTTCTAAGGCCCCATTCGCCGCCGAGCGCACAAACCATTCATCATCATGCCGCTCCACCTGGATAAGCTGCTTTTCCACCCAAGGGGCATCCAGCAGCGACATACCAATCACGGCGGCCCGCCGCACCTGAATATCGTCGTCGGTCAGCCCTTCTTGCAAAATTTCTGTGCCGCGTGCGCCGTTTAGGGCCAAGCCTTCGGCCACGATGCGGCTTAGCTCTTCGTCGTCACTGAGCATTGCAGCCACCAAAGATTGTTCGGCCAATGGATGATGTTGTTGCAGCAGCAAGCCGTGAACGGCCGTTTGCCGCACCAATTCATCCCCATCCGTTACCATTTTTGCCAGCAGCGTCATCGCCTGATCATGCCCCAAATAAGCCAATGCTGCCGTACCCAGCTGACGCAGCAATGGGTCAGACCGTTCCAGCAGCTGCGTCACAAAAGTCATCACGCCTGGCTCGCCCGATTGGGCCAGCGCGGCCATCGCTCGCTGCCGCAGCACCTGCGTAAATGAAGTGGCAGAACGGATCATCTGCCCCAGTAAAATCATCGTCTGGCGCCGCCACTCCCCTTTTTCGGCCGTCAGTGGCAGCCAGGAAGCCGCCTGGAAAACTGATTCGCGCGAAGGCGTGTTGTCTTGTCCCTTCAGCAGTTGCCCAGCCAGATCAGACGGATTGACCTGGGACACGTAAAAACGCAGCACCTGGGCCCACTTCAAATCGGACAAATAAGCGGCAACCGTCGCTTCATCCCCTTGCGCGACCAAATATTCTGCCGCCAAAAAGTCCCGCCACCATACACCCCGACAGCTTAGACTGCCATTGCCCCAGGTGATAAAAATGGGTGTGTTCTTCACCGATTTTTGCAGTCGATTGGCTAGGCTACGGTTAACTTGCCCATCTGCTTCCTGAGCAAGTGATTCGGCAACGGCCGTTACTTCCATTGTACCCAACGCCATCTTGTCTTCCTGCAGCATCTTGTAAGCTAACTGCTGCCAAAAGGTAAGCACCTCTGCCTCTGGTGGCGTCTTGCCAGCGAATAGCGTGAGACTTTGCTGCATCAATTCATGGTCCGGCAACGGCCGTTTGGGATCATCAGCCAGTTTCGCCAAAGCACGGACAGCAAAGTTGAGCGTGGTAGCGCCGGTTGTTTGCCCTGGTCGCCAAAAATAAGGCAAACGCGGCGGCTGGCTTACGGATAACGCCTGGGTAGCCTGTTCGGCAAATGTTTCTGCTTCACCCAATCGCCAGGGCAGCAGCGTGGTCCAGGTAAAATCCAGCTCCAGCAGCAACCCGTGGCCAGTTAATCCAGCGGCAACAAAAGTTTGGGTTTGTTTATATTTGCGCAGCAAGCTCTCTAACCATTCGGCCACATTCGGCCGTTGGGCTATGGGCAGCGCATCCCAGCCATCCAGCAGCAGCAGCACCTGCCCCGCTTTTAAACGTTGGTGCAGCAAATCCTTAATGCCCGGACTGGTAAGGGGATTGGCCCGCTTTTGCAAAGCATTGGCCAGAAGACCTTCCGCATCTTCCTTTTCGCCGTCCAAGGAGATACCAAGTTCAGCCACATGCACCAGCACGGGTAAAATATTCACCAATTGGGGATCGCCGCCCTCTGCCGCCGCCGTGGCACAACGATGTGCCAGATGGGCCAGCAAGCTGCTTTTTCCCACGCCGGATTCCCCAGCAATGATGACACGACGGCCGTTTTGCAGCAGCTGCTGCACCGTCATCGTTGGCGGGGTTGGCAGTCCCATCCCTTTGGCCCATTCTGGCCAGAGGTAGGTAAATGCCATTGCGCCTCGATCTTCAGGGAGCAGCGCCGGATCATCCAGCGGGGCCAGCAAGCGCGGCGGCACAAAAAGGATATTCAATTCTGTTTGGTCTTTAAGGAGATGATAATTGTTGGCATAAACGGCCGTTTCCGCCAGAAAACGCACCGCTACCCCAGAACGCAAATAAGCCACCCGTTCTCGCACCCAGCCCGCCAGACGGGCATATTGACGACGCAAAAACGGCAGCAGGCGTAAAAAACCATACGCCCCAGCGATCCCCAGGAGCAAGCCTAATGAGAAGGATAATGTGTCAAATTGCCAATTTTGGAATTGTTGCATAAATTCGATATTATTCTCGCTGCAGAATGGAGGGCATTATAACACGGCCGTTCTATCTTTCTATAAAATATTTACGCACTTTACACAACTAAAAACGCAGCTTCAATAACCAGTTTATCTTCAGGGCAGGGAAACTTTTTCGTAAGTCAATCTGTAACTTGCTCTGGATATGTTACACAGAAGTCTCAAACTAAAATAAGGCTACTATAGGTAGGTAGTGCAAAAGTTAATTGAGCCATTAAGCAGATAAGCTTGACCCCATCTTCAAAATATGAAAACTGAGTTGATTTCCCAAAATTAAATCTATGTAAGCGGCCAACAATAACTTCCCTTTTTGTAAGGCCGCTTACTCCAAGCCGTCCGCACAATTCCGCTAACTTATTTGCGGACGGCCACTATCTATTACGCAGATGCGTAAATAACATTGAGCTACTAATGGAAGGTGCTACGAAACTCACAAATCACTAAATCAGGCCCATATCCTCTGCACTCTCGGAAAGTATTTGCCAGAAAATCTCACTATTCCTCAAGTAATAAGGCAAAACTTTTCCACTAAATCAGTGGATTTGGTTCTTGCCTTTATCAGGCTAAGCAAATAAAAGGACATTGCATAGTTCGCTTAAACACAACTTCGTCCTTCAAGAAGCAACCTGTCTTAAAAATTTATTTTTGCAGATTTTTATAGCACCCGCCAAAAAGTTAAAATTTCTAAACGCAAGGAGGTGATTATATTTAAAGATAAACATCAGTTTCAAATTTAGGCAAACCGTGAAAAGCTTTATTTTATTAAGAAAACCAGCTTGCCTCGCGGTTTCCTATTGGACTGGCAGAAAGAAGTATGCTGTTCTATTAAAATAAAAAATTCTGCCCAGTACCAAAATCGGAAGACGACCCTTTACGAAAGCATGAAACCTTACAATGTAACACATAACAGGAGAACAGATGTTTAAGAAAAACCCAAAAAAGAGTGTGCTTACTCTATTGCTTCTGGCATTGTTGACACTCGTCCTGGTTCTTTCCTCAGCCTCTCTCGGCTTTGCTCAGGACGGTGGCTTCACGACCACAGGCGATGCTCTATCTGTTGACTCCAGCTACACCAACAGCAAAACGGTCACTGCGAACCGCGTTGAAATTGGCGATCTGGAAGAAGTCAACCTTATTATCACCGTCGATGAATCCATCGATGCTGGTACCCTCAAAGATACCCTCAGTAACTATGGCCAAGTAACCTATGAATACAACACAGTTTTCAACGGTGTTGCTGTTTCCCGTGTTGCTGGTGCTAACCTGGATGCAATTGCTTCCATGTCCGGTGTCACCGGTATTTACCTGGATGAAGAAGTTGAACTAACAACCGATGCTGGTCCGCAATGGATCGGTGCGCCCACCGTTTGGAGCGCCCTGGGTGGGCAAGAGAACGCTGGCGAAGGCATCATTGTTGGTATATTGGATTCTGGTGTTTGGCCAGAGAATCCTTCCTTCTCCGATCCAGACCCGAATGGCAATCCTTATGCCGCTCCTCCAGGAACATATGAATGCGATCTGGGCAGTGTGATGGCTGACGGTACAGATTTGGGCCTCGACTTTGAATGTAACAACAAACTCATTGGTGCCTACCGCTTTATGGCCACCTTCGAAGCCAATCGTACTATGATGGATGGGGAATTCCTCTCCGCACGTGACAATGATGGTCATGGTTCCCACACAGGCAGCACCGTTGCTGGTAATAGCAACGTATCTGCTGATCTTCTGGGCGGAACTCTGGGTATTATTTCTGGTGTTGCCCCCCGGGCACAGATCATTGCTTACAAAATTTGTGGTTCCGTACCTGGTACCTCAAGCTGCTATGGTAGTGACTCTATTGCCGCCGTTGAGCAGGCGCTCATCGATGGCGTTGATGTAATCAACTTCTCCATCGGTGGTGGTAGCGATCCTTACAACGATATTGTGGAACAAGCTTTCTCCGTTGCTTATGACAACGGCGTATTCGTTGCTGCTTCCGCTGGTAATTCCGGTCCTGGTGCCGATACGGTTGCCCACCGTGGTCCCTGGACAATGACTTCTGGCGCCAGCACCCACGACCGTGGTTTTGTGGCTACCCTGACTGTTGAGTCCGGCGATGCATCGTTGACCCTAGATGGTATTTCCATCACCGCCGGTTACGGTCCAGCCCCAGTTGTTTTGGCTGCCGATTATGATGGCTTGCCAGACACCGATGCAGAAAAAGGTATGTGTAACACGCCATTCCCGGCTGGTACCTTTGACGGTGAAATTGTTGTTTGTAAACGTGGCGTTATTGCCCGCGTAACCAAGAGCTTCAACGTCGCCGAAGGCGGCGCTGGTGGTTTTGTCCTGTACAATCCATCACTACAAAGCGTAGTGGCAGACAGTCACTGGGTTCCTGGCATCCATATTCAAGACGATGCTGGTGTTGCTCTGCTCGACTTCATGGCTAACAACAATGATGTGATGGGCACATTGAGCGGTGGTTTGAAATCCACGGTTCAGGGTGACGTCATGGCCGCCTTCAGCTCACGCGGTGGCGCTGGCCAAACCTTGGGCATCAGCAAGCCAGACGTAACTGCCCCAGGCGTAGACATTCTAGCCGCAATCACGCCATACGAAGCTGAGCCGCTAGGTGTTCCAAGCTTATATGGTTTCAAGAGCGGTACTTCCATGTCCAGCCCGCATACGGCTGGCGCAGGTGCCCTGCTCAAAGCTTTGCATCCTGACTGGACTCCCGGACAGATCAAGTCTGCTTTGATGATGACCGCCACAGTTGATGGTCTCGTAAAAGAAGATGCTGTCACGCCAGTTGATAACTTCGACGCTGGTTCTGGCCGTATTGATCTGAACGTTGCTGGTAATCCTGGTCTGAGCATTTCTGAATCTGCGGCTAACTTCTATCTGCACGAAACCGACCTGTGGAATTCCAACTATCCCAGCCTGTACATCCCCAGCATGCCTGGCCAGATGACAGTAGAACGTACGCTGCAAAGCGAACTGGACTACGATGCTTGGTGGTATATCACCGTTGAATCCAATGATGGCCTGGTTGTAGACGTGCCTTCTGTTGTTGGCATCCGCGCTGGTCGCGATGCAACGTTAAGCATTCACGTTGATGCTAGTGCTGTTGAACTTGGTGAAACGGCTATGGCTGTGATGCACCTGACTCATGGTGATCACGCCCTGCGCTTCCCCATCACCATTGTACGCGAACAGGCACCAGTCACCATCGACAAAACTTGTGATTCTGCTAGCCTGGCTCCTGGTGAAGTAACTGAATGTACAATCTCTATCACCAACAACAGCTTCGACGAAGCCGACTTCAGCGTAAATGACGTGTTGCCACGTCGTCTGCGTCTGGTAAACGGCAGCGTTGATGGCGCTACACAGACCAGCTCTCGCTCCTTGAGCGCTAGCGGCACGCTGTTTGGCGCTGCTCCGGCAATCGTAGATGCAGCGGTTGATCCGCTGGCTTCCCCGGCTGGCTACCTGGCACTCGATCAGTTTGGCGGTAACCTTGATTTAGGCGCAACGGATGAAAGTATCGCGAATGTAAATGTTTCGCCCTTTGTCTATGCCGGTGAAACTTATTCCCAAATCGGTGTTGTGTCTAACGGTTACATCGTTGTTGGCGGTGGTACCAGCGCAGATGTTGACTACATCAACCAACCGATCCCCAGTGCAGCTATACCAAACAACATCCTAGCTCCATTCTGGACTGACTTGAACCCAGAATTTGGCGGTCGCGTTCTCGTTAATGTTTTGGGCGATGGTGTAAACTCTTGGATTGTTGTGGAATGGGAAGCTGTTTCCAATTATGGTGACGGTGAACTGAACACCTTCCAGGTTTGGATTGGTATTAATGGTGTAGAAGATATCAGCTTCACGTACGGTACAGAAATCTCTGACGGCGACGGTGGTTTCCTGACCGTTGGTGCCGAGAACAAATTCGGCAACACCGGCGGCCAGATTTACCTCGACGGCGTTGGTGATGCACCAGCACCTTCCTTCCCGGATGGTGACTACGAAGTTGATGTATTCTCTACCCCAGGTGAACCGGGTGAGACTTACACAATTACGTACAGCGCCTACGGCACGAAACCAGGTGACTGGACCAATTGTGCTGAGATGACGTCTTCGCTGTTTGAAGGCACGGCCGTTTCCTGCTTTAGCGGTGAAATTAGCAACGGTGCTGAATAACAGTTCTAACTTGCAGCTTTAGGCTGCTCGTAAAGTAAAACAAAAGCGGGTTGGCAATGAATTGTCAACCCGCTTTTTCTTATTGTTAGCCATGTCCAGTGCAGACCTACAGTAGAATCGGCTTTTGTTTCACCTGGCAGTGGGCGGCTTCGATAATGCTTAGAATCTCCCGTACCGCTCGCCCTTGCCGATCTTCCGCATTAATTACCCAATAATCAAATTCTTGAATGCGCTTCATCTCCTGACGAGCAGCAGCGATACGCAGATTAAGTCCTTCGGCCGTTTCTGACTTGCGCTCTCGTAAACGGCGCACCAGCTCGGATTCCGTTTCTGTTGTCAGAAAAACGGAAATGGCATTGGGAATAATCTTACGTACGGTGGCTGCTCCTTGAACATCCACCCGCATAATGACATCCCGACCACTATTGAGGGCATCCCGGATTTGCTGTTTGGGAATGCCTTTGTAATCGTTATAAACAACGGCATATTCCAGCAGCTCATTATTCTCAATCATTTCAGCAAATTCATCGTTGCTAAAGAAAAAGTAATCGACGCCATGTGTTTCACCAACGCGGGGTGGTCGGGTAGTGGCTGTCACGACAAAGTAAAACCGATCTGGATCTGAATCAATCAGGTTGCGGGCAATGGTGTCCTTGCCCACCCCAGATGGGCCGGAAATAACGATAAGTTTTGGATAATTTTCTTTTTGATACAAGCTTTCTTCTACCACAATAACCTCTTTTATAATTGCTGATGAATAGGATACGGCCGTTTGATGCTCCACCTAATGACCCGTATAATAAACCTCCGATCACAAGTTTAATATCGAAGGAAATCAATATCATGCCTTTTTACGATTATCGCTGCCAAGCGTGTGGCAAATTGGCCCGACTACAATTTTCATACAGTGAGTATGGCAAGGTCCAACCCGTCTGTCCAAATTGCGGCAGTCTGGAAATAAAACGCCGCATTAGCCGCGTCGCCGTTGCCAAATCAGAAGATAGCCGTTTGGATAGCATGATGGAAGGCGATCTGGCTGGTTTAGATGAGGACGATCCCCGGTCCTTGGGTAAATTCATGCGCAAAATGGGGAAGGAAATGGGCGAAGATTTAGGAGGTGAGTTTAACGAGGTCGTCGATCGGTTGGAAAAGGGCGAATCACCAGAAGCAATTGAACAATCCATGCCCGATCTGGCAGCAGGCTTAGACTCGTTGGATGAAATCGGCTAGCTACGAACTGTTTCCAGACGCGCCAGTAACGTTTTTTGTAAATCTTGCTGAACGGCCGTAATCGGTCGATCCGCATCAATGATTTCCCAACGACTGGGATCTTCGGCAATAAGCTGACGATACCCCTCACGCACACGCTGATGAAACTGCACCGTTTCCAGGTCAAGGCGATTCATCTCTAATCCGCCATCCGTGCGGCGCGCTAAACCCCGTTCCACATCAATATCCAGGAAAAACGTCAGGTCTGGTGTTAGGCCGCCCGTGGCAATTTGGGTTACCTGGCGCAAATGTTCCAGGTTGAGGCCACGGCCGTATCCCTGGTAAGCCAGCGTGCTATCGGCATAACGATCACACAACACGATATAGCCTGCAGCGAGAGACGGCCGTATCAATTCACCCACCAGCTGCGCCCGCGATGCCGAATACAGCAACATCTCTGCCGTCGGTGTCATGGCCGTGTTGGCCACATTGTGCACACAGGCCCGAATCTCGTCCCCAATAGGCGTCCCGCCCGGCTCTCGTGTGGTAACCACCGTAAAGCGCTCCTGCAAAAAAGAGGCCAGCAGAGCAATCTGGCTGGATTTTCCGCTGCCCTCTGGGCCTTCAAACGTTACAAACATGCACAATTCCCTGATCTCATTTCCCCGGAAACTCGCAGATAGGCGGATACGCCAAGAAATAGTTTCCGGGGAAATAAATTTTAATTATTGTCGCGGCTGGCGCTGAAGATGCGCACGTATCGGTTAGGTTCTTTACCATAGCTGTGCGAAACCAAATTGGCCTGGCGCACCAGCTGGTGCTGATAACGGCGGATGGCCGAACCAACCGGGCGTAAATCCACAGAGGCTTGCCCAGTCTGAATCAACTCAATGCCACGCTCTGCTTCAGCAATAGCCGCCTCAAACGGATCGGCGGAATTGGATGCATCCAAATCCATCACCTGAATCAAGAAGCTTTCCATCTGATTGGTGGTATTGGCCCGCAGCACATAAACTGGGGTACGCCGCCGTTCGGCATCGTTGATGAGTTGCCGCCGCTTGCGATAATAGCTTTTCAACGTCACCAACACATCTGCTTCTGGCAAGGTGTTGACCAGGGTGATATGCACTTTAAGCCGCTTGGCTGCCTGAATGAGCCGATTGCGCGCCACGCCATAGGCAAAGACGTGCAGCGTGTCGGATTCTTCTTCATACGGTACCGGTTCGGTCGGCAGGGACGCGGCAGGTTTGGCCTCATTGGCCCGATTGCTGCCGTTGGTGAAAATACGGCCGTTTCGATCCTCGCGCGTTTTCTCTCTGCGGGGACCAGCATCGCGTCGCCCGGTTACCGCTGCAGAAGTCACCACCGCGTTCTGCTGCACCACCTGCACCTGGCCTGCCTCGTCTCGCGAGCGAAATTCTACGCGGAAGGGCTGGCCGCGCAGCATCGAATCCACAGACGCCGTCACATCGGGATGCACCAACAGCTTCTCACGATCCTGAATCTCAATGAGCACATCAAACGTCGGGGGGGCGCGCCGCTCCAACACAGTTTTCTGCGTACCACGCCGTCGCGCTTCGTCATCAGATAGCGTCACGCTCTCAATGCCACCCACCAGATCAGATAAGGTTGGGTTGAGCAACAAATTTTCCAGCGTGTTACCATGAGCTGTGCCAATGAGCTGCACTGCCCGCTCATTGATGGTGCGAGCCGCAGCAGCTTCACGCTCCCGACCAATCTCATCAATGATGATCACCTCGGGGTTGTGATTTTCCACCGCCTCAATCATCGTTTCATGTTGATGGGAGGGGCGTGGCACCTGCATCCGGCGGGCACGGCCTACGGCAGGGTGGGGAATGTCCCCATCGCCGCCAATCTCATTAGAGGTATCGACAATCACCACGCGCCGCTTTTCGGCCAGAATGCGAGCCATTTCACGCAGCATGGTGGTTTTGCCCACACCGGGGCGACCCAGCAGCAAAATGCTGTGCCCCTCAGCCACAATATCTTCAATGATGTCGATGGTGCCATAGACGGCACGACCGACACGGCAGGTGAGGCCCACGACTTCACCTTTGCGGTTGCGAATGCCGGAGATGCGGTGCAGGGTGCGGGCAATGCCCGCCCGGTTGTCATCATCAAAATCGCCAATGCCGTTGACCACGGCGGCGATGTCTGCGGCCGTTACTTCTTCTTGGCGCAAAACCACCTCGCCATCAGTGTAACGGGCTGTGGGCAGGCGGCCCAAATCCATGACAACTTCTAACAACTCAATTTCACGACCAATTGATTCAATTTTTTCGGCGATAGGTACCGGTAATATCGCTAATAGTTTTTGCAAATCTGCTTTTGCTTGTTCTGTTTGTGAAAGATTCATGTATTTATTTTTTATATAGGAGCCGGAGGGCTGTTTGCGCTTCCTTATGCTCCCTTTTTTTATATTGTCGGACGAACGGGGCGGTTGGTGTTATGCCCTGTGCCTCCAACGCAGCTGAAAGGTCCGAAAGGGGTCTGGTTGCTTTTTGCACAATGTGTTTCACCATAACGGCCTGGCTGCCCCACTGGGTAAAACCAGAACGCTCCAGTGCTGTTTGCACCCAGCTTTGGTAGCGGCGCACGCAGCAGTAAATAGGGCGGGTACCCGCCGCTGGTGTTTGGCGCACAACGGCCGTAATAATCTGATCCGCCTGCGCTTCGGCACTGGGGTGGATAAACAATCGCATCCAGGTGGCTACCGGTCCTACATGGACATGGACAAAAGCAGCTAATTCATTTTCTTCATGTAACACCCAACCTGCCCCGTCATGTAGTGGGGGCATCGGCTCCACTAGCTGAACCAGGCGAGGGACCGTATTGGCATACAACAGCTGTATGTCCCAATCATCTTCCGCCTGGCGGGGTCTTAAGATATTTGTTTCTTCGCTTGCTTGGACGCTGGCTGCCTCACCGTTGGCCAATACCCAAACATCCTGACGAGTATAAACCACAAAGCCAGCCCGCCGTAGAACTGGCAGTTCATCGCTCACTTCATCTACTTCGGCAACCAGGCTGTGAATGCCACGCTGACCTGCTTCCACAACGGCTTGATCGAGCAACGGCAGCCAGGCATCTTCATTCACCTGATACGGCCGTTCGCCATTCACAACTTCATCATTATTACTAGACTCGGAAACGGCCGTGCCGTTTGATTCACTAACAATTTGCCCCTCGCCTGTTGAACTTAAATACAAAATATGCGCATGGACGCTTTCCTCATCCAGATAAAGCTGAATAAAGCCAGCCAGCCCATTTTTGTCGGATTTCCAAACATACGTGGGAAAATCCCCACCCACCAAACTAAAAAGTGCGCCCCGCGTGGGGTGCAAATTTTTAGTCAGGGCCGATTCTGTATGGAGAGAAACACCCAGTTCACTCAGCCGATGAACAAGAGGCAAATCACGTAAGTTAAACGGTCTAATCATTAAGTTTGAAGTGTAACAGTCGCCCAAAACCTAGACAAGCATCCGCCCATCCAACCTGACGATGTTCATCAATTGATAAGACAAAAGGCCAAACTTTTGTGCACCGACAAACCACAAAACAGCGTCCTATACCAGTGTGCATGCGCCCAATTATACCGCAAAAACCAGCCGTTATCCCCTTACAAAATTCCTTACGTTCCTAAACAAACGTGTTATAATGAGCGCGATTTGTTTTCATGTGAAGGCAAAGCCGTTTGTTTGCTCTCACCTGAGTAAACGCCCTACATCCTCTGTAGGCCTTTTGATTCAACGGCATGCCATTTACAAGACATCCACTCAGTTGTGGAGGAAGGAGATACATGTCATCTTTAATACTCACCATACGCGAAAGTGTGCGGTATCGTGGAAAGAGTGGGCATTACAGTTGGATAGCTCATCGCCTATCAGGTTTGGCAATTTTGGGCTTTCTTGTTTTGCACTCCTGGGATACCGCAAATGCCCACTTTTACCCCGAATTGTACGCTTGGTCCATTGCCTTATTTAAGCATCCCCTCTTCGCTGTTGGCGAAATTGGTGTGATGGCAGCCGTCTTGTATCATGCCTTTAACGGTATTCGCATCACGATTTTAGATTTCAAACCAGAGTGGTGGAAATATCAACAACGCAGCGCCACTATTGTTTGGGTATTATTTGCGGCCGTTTTTGTACCCATTGGCATTTACATGCTGGTTGAATTTTGGGGCCGCTGTGGTGGCTTAGGCGCTGCTTGCTGGGCATTTCCCCGGGTAAGCGATTTCATAGGCTAAGGGAGTATCACATTATGACAACTGCAACACCTTCAATTACCCGTCGCAAAGTACAGATAAAATTTAACTTTGAGCGCTATGCCTATCTGTTTATGCGTTTGTCTGGTCTGATATTATTAATTCTCGCCGTGGGCCATATGATGATTCAACATGTGCTCAACAGCAGCGGCAACTTGACGCTCATATTTGTAGCTGAGCAATGGAATTCTTGGGGCTGGAAAGCATATGACATCTTTCTGCTCCTGTTTGCCATTCCCCACGGCGTCAATGGGCTGCGCAACGTGTTAGAGGATTACATTCATAATCCCGGCGTCATGAAAACGATCAACATTATTTTGGCTGTTTTTGTGGTGGCAACTGTGATTTGGGCAGCCATTGGCATTTCATTGTTTGACCCAGAAGCAGCCCGCCAAGCGGCCAGCAGCTTGCCCGGTTAATTTACATTTATAGGTCGCATCTTTTTTAGGCTAAATGTCTTGAAAGGAAACGGCCGTATTCCAAAAAAGTGCAGGATAAATATGGCTAACGTAAAAACACACACATTCGACGCCGTCATTGTAGGTGCAGGCGGTGCCGGATTAATGGCAGCGCTGTACGCCAGCAAAAGCGCTAACGTTGCCGTCATTTCCAAACTGTATCCCACACGCTCCCATACGGGCGCAGCCCAAGGTGGCATTGGTGCTTCCCTGGGCAATATGGAAGAAGACAGATGGGAATGGCACGCCTACGATACCGTGAAAGGGTCCGACTACTTGGCAGACCAGGACGCGGTAGATGTTTTATGTAAAGAAGCAGTAGACACTGTGGTAGAACTGGAACACATGGGGCTGCCATTTGACCGGTATCCCAACGGCAAAATTTCTCAGCGCCGCTTTGGGGGCCACACCAACAACGAAACAGGCCAACCTGTGCAGCGTGCTTGCCACGCCGCCGACCGCACTGGCCACATGATTTTGCAAACCCTTTACCAGCAATGCATCAAAAATAAAGTCAATTTCTTTGACGAATTTCACGTCGTGGACTTGATTCGAGTGGATGACACCGTACGCGGTGTGGTGGCTATCGAAATTAGCACAGGCGACTTTCATGTGTTCCACAGCAAAGCCGTGCATTTTGCCACCGGCGGCTGGGGGCGCTGCTGGGAAGTCACCTCCAACGCCCACTCCCTAACGGGCGACGGCGCGGCTATCTGTTTACGGCGCGGTGTCCCGCTGGAAGATATGGAATTCTTCCAATTCCATCCTACGGGCATTTTCCGTCTGGGTGTCCTCATTACGGAAGGCGTGCGTGGCGAAGGTGGCGTGCTCATCAACAATGAAGGGGAGCGGTTCATGGAAAAATACGCTCCCACCATTAAAGATTTGGCCAGCCGCGATGTCGTCAGCCGGGCAATGTTCCTGGAAATGCAGGCAGGGCGCGGCATTAATGGGCAAAATTATATCCATCTGGATATTCGCCCGGAAACGGTCAACCATTATTTTGAAGAGGCTGGGGACCCCCGCCGCATTGACCGGGAATACATCGAAGCCAAATTGCCCGATATTGCTGATTTTACGCGCACCTATCTGGGCGTTGACCCGGTCACGGAACCAATGCCGGTACAGCCGACGGCCCATTACGCGATGGGCGGCATACCTACCGATGTAGACGGCCGTGTTTTGGCCAACGTCGATGGCAGCAAAATTGACGGTCTGTATGCCGCTGGTGAATGTGCCTGTGTCTCTGTACATGGGGCCAACCGGCTAGGCACCAACTCACTGGTTGATCTGGTGGTCTTTGGCCGTCGGTCTGGCAAGCACATGGCCGAATATTGCAATCAGGCTGATTTGCTCCCTCTGCCGGACGATCCAGCCGGCGAAGTAATGGCTGAGTTTGAGCGGCTGCGCAACGGCAGCGGCGGCGTGAAAGCCACCGAACTGCGCAGCAAAATGCAAAAGTCGATGACCGCGAACGTTGGCGTGTTCCGCACAGAAGAAACAATGAGTACGGCCGTTGCTGATCTGAAAGAGCTTATCGAATCGTACAGCCGCAATATTCAGATTGATGACAAAGGGCAAAAGTTCAACACCGATCTGCTGGAAGCCTGGGAACTGGGCTGCTTGCTAGAACTGGCCGAAGTAACGGCTGCTTCTGCCCTGGCTCGCCCAGAAAGCCGTGGAGGCCATGCCCGCGACGATTACCAAAAACGCAACGATGCTGAATGGCTGAAACACACCTTCTACTTCCGTACCGAAGATGGCGGACATCGTTTAGATTACAAACCTGTCACCCTGGGCCGCTACGAGCCTAAGGAACGCGTCTACTAAATCGAGGAGATTCCCATGCAAGTTCAAATGCGTATTCGTCGCTTTAATCCAGAAAAGGACAGCGTTCCCTGGTGGGGAGAGTACACCGTTCAAGATGTTCGGCCCAATGATTCCGTACTTGATGTTCTGCATCGGGTCAAATGGGAACAGGATGGCACGCTGTCACTGCGCCGCTCCTGCGCCCACGGCGTCTGCGGCTCCGATGCCATGCGGATCAACGGAGCCAATGCGCTGGCCTGCAAAACGCTGGTGGCTCGGTTAACCAAAGAAGGCAGCAACGAAACCAAAATTCAAATCGAGCCTATCCTGGGTATGCGTGTTCTCAAAGATTTGATTGTGGATATGGACCCATTCTTTGAGCATTACCGTTCGGTGATGCCCTATTTTGTGAACGATTCGCCCGTGCCTGAAAACGGCCGTGAGCGACTGCAATCCCAGGAAGACCGGGCCCGCTTTGACGACACCACCAAATGTATTCTGTGCGCCGCTTGTACCAGCTCCTGCCCCAGCTTCTGGGCCAATGAACAATATATTGGGCCAGCGGCTATCGTACAGGCCCATCGCTTCATCTTCGACTCCCGCGACCAGGCACACAACGAACGTCTGAACGTGGTGGGCGATACAATGGGCGTCTGGCGCTGCCGCACAAACTTCAACTGCACCAACGCTTGTCCGCGTGAAATTGAAGTTACCAAAGCCATCGCCGAAGTAAAAATGGCGCTGACTTCTGGCGAAGTTTAATCTGACCGCCAGGTGCGACGCACTTGTGTAAGTGCGTCGCACCTCTAGACTATAAAACTGGCTGCACCCCAGCAGTCTTCTGAAGCAGCGTTTACTTCAGTTTCAGTGCGTGCCACAGCAAACAATTGAGCCATGACAGAGAGTGACCAACTACTCAGGAGTGCCATCCAGGCAGCCAAAGCCGGTGAGCGCGAAAAAGCCCACCAGCTTCTCATACAGATCGTGGAGCAGGACGAGAAAAATGAAACGGCCTGGCTGTGGTTAAGTGGCACCGTAAAAACCAAAGAAGATCGCCAAATTTGCCTGGAAAACGTCCTGGCGATCAACCCCGATAATGAAATTGCTAAAAAGGGGCTAAAAAAGCTGGGGGTTAGTCCCCCACCTGCCCCACCCCCAACAGAAGAAGAAAAAGTATGGGACCAACCTGTTTACGATGTGGTGCTGCCCGAAGCTACTGATCCACATAAGCCTAAGTTCCAGGATGTGTGGAGCAGTTCGGCCGATTTGTGCGCCTACTGTGCCCAGCCAGTGCAGCGCAGCGACAGACGCTGCCCTAACTGCAAGCGGCCCATGGTGGGCAAAGAACCAGTTTTTCCCAATCGCAGCAAATATCTGATTATCTGGGTCATATTGCGCAGCATAAATCACCTACTTGGATTGCTGGGTATATTTATTTACGGGGCATCCCTAAGCCAACTACCGCCAGAGATCCCTTTCTCTGTTCCAGCTTACTGGATAGCTGCCTTTTTTGTTTTGCTATTGCAAGTTGGTTTTACAGTAGCGCTGTTTTTCCGGCAGATATGGGCTTATTGGCTGGCAATTTTGGGCGTGATACTTGTGGTTTTAGGAACTGTCGGGCTGGCTTTCTTATCGGTTCCGGGTAATCCTACCGCCGGGGCACCTGCCTGGCTGCTCATACCTTGTGCGTCAGGTTATATCCTTCTCCAGGTTTTGTATGTGTACATGGTGATTATGGCTGGCGGTGATTTTAAACGGGTGAAACAATGGCGCATTGCCGTAGCAGATGAACGGATCAAGGATCCATTGGTGTTGGATAAGGCGGGCAAATTGTTTTCGCAGCGAGGAATGTGGGCAACGGCCGTTCTCTATTGGCAGCGGGCGGTAGGGCGGTCACCGGGTAATATTGCCATCTTGCGCCGTCTGGCAGATGGGTACGCCCGTCTGGGCTTTCCCGAGCGCAGTCTCGACACGCTGCGTCAGGCCCAAGAAAAAACATTGGACCCAAAAACACGCCAGGCTCTTACCAAACAAATCGAGCTAATGAGTCAGAAGATAGAGATTGGAGATTAGAGATTTTCAATCTTCAATCTCCTCGTCCAAGCACCGGGCGAGCTAGAAAGTCTGTCAACGGCCGTTTCCCCTGGTTGAATTCCCTATCATCCTGACTTATACTGGCACAAATCCTCAAAGTACCCGACATCATTCCCCCAATCAACATTCGTTTCGGAGGGAAAAATGGCAGAGTTAAACGAAATTCGAGCAGCAAAAGCAGCCCATACGGCCGCACTCATGAGCCGACCAAATGTGGTAGGCGTGGGCATCGGACGGAATGTAAAAGGCGGCGTCCAGACAGACGAACTGTGCCTGTCCGTCCTGGTAGCCGACAAAATCGCCATCGAAGGATTGGCGCCAGAAGCATTGGTGCCCTCGACACTGGGCAATGTACCCACCGATGTGGTGCAAATAGGCACCGTACTGGCCAACCAGGTGCCCACGGGCAAATTCCGGCCTGCGCCAGGCGGCGTGAGCATTGGCCACTACCAGATTTCGGCGGGAACCCTGGGCTGCATCGTACGCGACCGCACGACGGGCGATCGCCTCATCCTCTCCAACAACCATGTCTTAGCCAACAGCAACGACGCCCAGGTGGGCGATCCCATTATTCAGCCCGGCGGGGCAGACGGCGGCACGGTGGCCAACGACCTCATTGCCCGATTGGAACGGTTCTGCACCATTGATTTTGGCACCGACACCGGCTCCGACTGCGGCATCGCTTCAGCCTATGCCGGGTTTGGCAACGCCATTGCCAGCCTGCTTGGCTCACGGCACCGGGTCACCGTGCTCCAGGCCAATCCGCAGGCAGTGAATCTGGTGGATGCGGCCGTAGCCCGCCCGATTGACGATAGCGACGTGCTAGATGAAATTTTGAACATTGGCGTCGTTTCGGGCACAACGGAAGGCGTGCTGGGCATGCAAGTCCGCAAATCGGGACGTACCACCGGCTACACCACAGGCATCATCACCACCATTGAAGCCACTGTCAGCGTGAATTACGGATCAGGACGAGTAGCAACTTTCGAGAATCAGTTTGTCGCCGGACCCATGTCTGAAGGCGGTGATTCTGGTTCGCTCATCGTGGCGGCCGATTCGCAGCAGGCAGTGGGGCTGCTCTTTGCCGGGTCCACGCAATCTACCATTTTCAACCCCATCCAGGCGGTTTTGGACTGTCTAAACGTGGAGATTTAAACCCATGAGCAACCAGCAGGAAACAATCGAACGCATTCAGCAGGTCAAAGCAGCGCATGAAGCCGAGCTGATGGCCAAGGCCAACGTCGTCGGTGTAGGCATTGGTTTTCGCCAACAAAAGCAAACGCGCACAGATGATGTGGTGCTGGTCGTGTTGGTAGAAAAGAAAGTGCCTCGTGCCCAGCTCGCTCCCAAGGACATCGTCCCTGGCCAAATTGATGGGGTGCCGGTAGATGTGCAGGAAAGCGGCCGTATTACACCACAGTGAAACATGGCAAGCGTACAAGGAATTGGTGGCGTTTTTCAAACTATTTCCCGATTACCTCAATCATTTTTCGATTGTAGAATCAAGGGGAAACTCTGTACTGGTGGTAGGTCATTCAACCTGTGCAGATGACAGATTGGCTGGCCCTGCTATCTGGACAGCAAAAGTGGAAAACGATCTTGGTGCTGAGTGGCGCGTTTATCTCGACACGCCCGAAAATCGGGATAGGTTAGAATTGTCAGCAATAAAACAAGACAAACGCTGACCTGGAAAAAAGTTACTGAATGAATCAAGAAAAAGGATAGAGAATTAGCTATTATGAGCAAGCAAATTATCATCATTGGTGGAGGACCCGCAGGTATTGAGGCGGCACGGGCTGCGGCCACCGCAGGAAGTGAAGTTACGTTGGTTAGTGAAGGGCCAGTTGGGGGACGTTCTGGCTGGCACAGCTTGTTGCCTAGTAAGGTTTGGCTGTCGGCGGCGGATACGGCCGCATTGCTAGTTGAATCCCCCTTCACCGGCAGCCAGGCAATACCCAGCCCCAATACAATTTTGCCCCACTTACAGCACATCAAGCAGCAATGGAACACCCAGCAAGCGGCCGATCTTGATGCGTTAGGCGTAAACATTGTCACGGGCTTGGCGTCTTTGGCGACGACAAACAGCGTTCTTGTGAAAGACAACGAAGGGCAGCCCATAACCACCTTAACCGGGGATGCAATTATCCTGGCACCCGGATCTGTGCCCTTCTTCCCCCCAAACCTCAAGCCAGACGGAAAAAAGATCATTGCGCCCCGGTTTATGAGCGCACTGAAAGAGCTCCCCGCCAGCGTAGCGGTCATTGGTGCCGGGGCAACGGGGACGGAAGTCGTCTACCTGTTCAACCAGCTAGGGGTAAAGGTGACCTGGGTTGTAGATAAATTTGGCGTGCTGCCTGCTTCTCCATCGGCGGCGGGCGAACTGATGGCTGATATTCTAGTTAAACGGGGCGTTAAATTGGTGCGGGTTGAGCGAGCCGATCATTTTGAATACGAAGGAGATGAAGTAGCGGTAGTTATGCCTGACGGCACACGCGAGAAAGCAGCCATGGTCTTTGTGGCCATTGGCCGCTTCCCTGACCTAAAACGCCTCAACCTGGATGCGGCTGGTTTAGATGTAGCCGACCGCCAATTCCCTGGCACAGACGCATTTTGCCAAACCAGCGTCTCTGGCATTTATGCCGTGGGCGATGCGGCCGGACCGCCAATGGTGGCAAACCGGGCCATGGCGATGGCGCGCGTGGCGGGTTTACACGCCGCTGGAGCTGATGTCGCGCCATTCAATCCAAATGCTGTGATTGCTGCTGTTTATTCTGAGCCACAGGTGGCGCAAGTTGGCATTGTGGCCTCGGACGATGATGCAATTCAAACAACACGCGTCGCGTACAGCGCCGTTATGAAAGCGCATCTGCTCTCGGACAGGGAAGGTTTTGTGGAATTGGCTTATGACCAGGCTGGTAATGTAACCGGCGGCGTGGCTGTTGGCCCGCACGCTGGCGATGTGCTGGCACCCGTAGCGCTGGCCATACAGGTAGGGGCTTCGCTGAATGATTTAGCGGCCATCTTTGCTGCCCATCCTACGCTCAGTGAGTTGGCCTTTTCTGCCGCCAGACAAGCTTAACGCACAAGATCAACAAGGTGACACCCATTTAGATTAGGCGACTATAGTAGCGCAGAATAACATATCGTTAGGCGGCAATATATTGACTACGTAACTGCCTTTTATCGACCTCTAGTATTTTGGAAACACTATTATCACGATGATTCACATGCTATATAAAAATCAACTCAAAAAATACAGACTATTAACCACAACTCTTGTGATTTTGATGTTGTTAATATTGATTTCGTGTTCTTCTGGAAAACAAGAGGAGTCTTCAACACCTTTTTCGACTGCTGCGATAATAGCATCAACAAACACACCTGCTCCTACTGCTACACAACGCTCACCTGGCACAATGGAAATACGACCAACCGATGAGATGGTCATGGTTTTTGTTCCAGGAGGATCTTTTTCAATGGGAAGTGGTCATAATGTACCTTACACTGGGGACGATGAGAAACCCACCCATCTTGTATCTCTAAATGGTTTTTGGATTGATCAAACAGAGGTTACTAATGACCAATATACCGTATGTGTGACCGCTGGTGTATGTCAAGAATCCTCTTTTAGTAATGTGTCAGACCTAAATGGAGTTAACTTGCCAGTGGTCGGTGTTTCTTGGTTGGATGCAGATAATTACTGTAGTTGAGTTGGTGGTCAATTACCTACGGAGGCTCAATGGGAATATGCGGCGCGTGGACCTGATGAACATAAATATCCGTGGGGAAACAATCCACCTACATGCGAACTAGCTCAGTATACAAAATTCAGTTCTTGTTCTGGTATGACTATTTCAGTTGGGACATTAATTGATGGGGCCAGCTGGGTTGGGGCTTACGACATGGCTGGTAATGTAGTGGAATGGGTTCAGGATTGGTATGATCCTGATTATTATGAAAATTCATCAGCAACGAACCCGACTGGTCCATCGGTTAGTGAATATAAGGTATTACGAGGAGGAAGTTGGGATTCTCCTGGACCAGGGATTCAATCAACTGATCGTGCTTGGGCTCCCCCTGATTTCTCCTCAAACGAAATAGGATTTCGGTGTGTTTTGCATTCGCTTGAATGAGAAATTATAAATTTAAGGATTGAAACAATATGAACGCCATTCGAGTTCAAGAAACGTTGGGATTTGAACATGCCTAACAAAGCGTAAACCTGATTTGCGAGATCGGAATTCTTTGCCATTATTGTATGTGGTTGTTGAAGGTATCACGCCCGTACAGGTTATTCGTTTTCTCGCAAACAGGTTACGCAGGCGTTAAACGGCCGTTCCCCCACGCCCACCTATCTCCACCATCTGCCATCGTAACGTCCCCGCTTGCAACACCAACTCGCGCACGTCATCGCCAGACAACATGATGAGCACATGACGGCCGTTTTCATCCAGCCACTGCCGCCCCTGCCCCACGGATTGCCAACGGCCGTTCAAATGCACTTTGCGCACCTGCACCGCGCCATCCTCAGCAAAACGACAATCTACCGCGACTGTTTCCATCGCAAAACCCCCTTGTTAAACCTGACAGGTTCATCGAGTATCGAGCCGTGAATGATGTTTTGGCTGGCAAAGATTGCTTAAATTTAAGCGTTTTTTGGAACCTGTCAGGTTTGCCCACACTCACCTGTTTTTCCGCCAAAACCAGGCCAACTTGCGATACTTCACCCATTCATAGTAAGTCATGTACAGGCTCAGACGCAGACCGTGCAGCCCATCTTTGTAACCATCTAGCGTAACGAAGCGCCAATAAAATTGGCGCAGCGGCTGCAAGATAAAGTTGTGCGGTCTTGGCTTAATGCCTTCATCGTAAAGGATGCGGGCGTCGTAGCTGGTGTAGGCTCGCTGCTTGGCCCGAAAATGGGCCACGTCACGGTAGTTGTAATGGGTCAACGGCCGTTCCAGATAGCCAATTTCGCCATCCACCACAGCCAGTTCGTGGACCGGTCTTTCGTAATGCACACAGCCGTGTTTAAAAAGACGCAGTTGATGATCGGGGAACCAGCCTGCCCCACGAGTAAGCTTGCCAAAAATGTAGTTGTGGCGCGGCACGTACCAGCCTCGCTCGGGGCGCTCGGCCATCACCTGGCGAATTTCTGCACCCAGTTCCGGCGTGCCCCGCTCATCGGCATCAACAAAAAAGACCCAGTCAGTTTGCAAACTGTCCAGCGCAGCATTGCGCTGCTGGGCATAATTTTCAAATTTGGATTGCAGGAGTTCGGCACCAGCGGCTTGGGCAAAAACGGCCGTATCATCCTCACTATACGCGTCGAACACAACCACCCGATCCGCCCAACTGAGCGATTGAATACACGCCTGAATGTGGCTGGCTTCGTTGAGGGTGAGAATTACGGCCGTTAATTCTTGTGAGTTTGCAGTCATACAGGAGTTTTATCAAAAATTGCGCTGATTGAACAAGTTTTTCCTATCCGTATATTTTTTTCTCTCAATTCTCACAGCTCTCACTGGTCTCTGTGTCCACAAATCAAATTCCGCGCCAGATCTGGATGATTGTTTCGTACGCTTGCTTCATTTGCGGATCGGTTTCTTTTTTGGCGCGACGACGCATGGCGATTTGCACCATTTTGCGGGCGATGAACAGTTTGAAACGGCCGTACATCTCCCCATACAATTTGGCCCGACTTTGCCATAAATTAACCACCGAGGTCGCTGGCACTTGACGTGTACTTTCGCCACCGTAATGGACAATTTCAGCCGAAGGCACCGCATAAATGCGCCAGCCCGCCGCCTGAATCCGGTAGCTCCAGTCGATTTCCTCGCAATACATGTGAAACGATTCGTCAAAACCGTTGGTCGCTTCGGCCACATCAGCCCGCACCATCATGGTGGCTCCCAGCGGATGATCAATGGCAAACGGTTCGCTGCCGCGCGCCAGCCACGCCTGGGGATAACGGCCGTTCCAGCGGCTCTCATAAAAACGGGCCGGCAACGGGAACAAATCAAACGCCAGCTGGCGCAGTCCGGGGAAATAAAAGGCGCTGTGCTGGAAACGGCCGTCACCATACACCAACCGCGCTCCGGCCATGCCACCATCGGGATGGTCTTCCAGCGTGTTGATCAATTCAAATAAGGCACCCGGCTGCAATTTGGTGTCGGGATTGAGCAAAAAATAGTAGCGTGGGGCCAATTCTTTGGCGGCAGCCATCCCCTGGTTGTTGGCTGCACCAAAGCCGGGATTGTTCTCATTAACAATGAGGTGGACGTTGGGAAAAAGAGATTGTACTAAATCGGCCGTGCCATCGGTGGAGGCATTGTCTATCACCCACACCGCGCCACGCAGTCGGGACCGCTGCAAATCGGCAAACACCGAGCGCAGGCATTGCACCAGGTAATCCCGCACGTTCCAACTCACAATAATAACCGCTACATCAATCATAAAAAACCTAAAATGGACGCAGAGATCGCAGAGAACTCATTTTTCTCTGTGGTCTCTGTGTCCTTTTCTGCGTCCGTCCTTCTAATCTTCTGTCAACAAAAGAGCTTCATCCGTCCAACCCAGCGTGTCGATGACAAAATGAAGCGGATCGAAGCTGGTAGGAACGGCCGTTTCTAGCCCTAGCCAGCCATAAAAATCAAGCGCACAAAGCGACGCGGCACATGGTTCCGCAGCAGCAAATTCGGCCAGCAGCGGCCCCAACTGCTGTGCGAGGCCAAAAGGAAAGTTACCCCCCACGGCCACCGAGTCGGCCGGAATGGGCGCACTCAAAGTTAAGATGCGCGTCTCGTCAAAAATGTCGCGTGCCGTGTCGAAGACACCAGAGCGGGCATCGCGCACGCGGTAGCCGCCATTTTCTGGACGGCCCAAAACCACCACAAAGCCAATCCCGCTGCGGCTGGGGGAAACACCCGTTTGCCGCCAAACCTCAGGATCATCCTCGCCAAAGACCCATTCCCGCTGTTCAAATGGCAAGATAGGCGGCCAGTAGGTGCCGGTGGCAAAATCAACCTCGCCGTTCAGCACGGCCAACATCGCTGTGTTGTCGCCCGGCACCGAGATAATTTCGGCTGGTTCAATGCCTTCCGCTTCGAGCAGCGCCTGAAAATAGTAGTTGTTGGGCACGCTCGTCTCGCTGGGGACGGCCCAACGCTTGCCGTCCAAATCAGCCAGGGTTTGAATTGCACTGTCGCGACGCACTACAATCATGCCCGCCTGCCAGCTGAGGCCGTTATTTTGTACGGCCGTACTCACCACCTGCGCCCCACACTGCTGATTGGCCAGGGCCACGCCAACGGCCGTTAAAAAGCCAATGGTTTCAGTGGGAGCAGCACACATCAAATCAATCACCCGCTGCTCATTGTCCAGAATGCCCACCTGGAACTGCTGGCCAGTTTGCTGCGTCAGCCAATCGGCCAACAGCTGCGCCCGGCTGCTGATGACGGCCGTATCCACCACAGGGGCAAACAAGAGCTGAAACGGCCGTTCCGCTGAACCAGGCGACGGCCGTTCTGTTATCACCGGCTCGGTTACCGTTTCAGTAACAATGCGGGTTACTTCAATTTCAACTTCGACAGGTGTCGCAGTAGATACAATCGTCGTGCCCGGCACCAGCCGCGTCACTTCCACCACCGTGGGCGTTGAGGCACATGCCGCCAACAGCCCTAAAGAAATGAAAAACAAAGCCCACCAACGCTGCATCAGTCCCATCCAAAAAAAGAGGCTGCCACACAGTTGGGCAACCTCCTGTTATCCATTTGTAGTTTACCTTGCCACCGGTTGCCCGCCAATCAAATTCCGTCCAGGTTAAGCGAGGGCTAACCAAACGACCCTACGCATGAACATGACAGGTTTACGAACATTCCTTACCTAGGAGATGATTCGCGATCCTTGCTACGTTTTCGGCTAAATCCTGCCGAAACCTGTCAGGTTTTCGTTTTAATCAATCGGCCACTCCGGCACTTCGCGAGGAGCGCATTCCGGGCGGTGGGCATCATCTGGCACATCGACCCGAATCTCCTGTGTATCGACACGCTCGTTAAACGTCACCACTTCCACATCTTCATGAATAAGCCCAGCCCACACTGGCTGCGGATTGCGGTCGCCAAACTCATTAGTCATGCGGATGCTGCCCGTCACGGTCACCCGGTCACCGGGCATCAGGTAGCTAAAGCCATCAATAACGGTTAAATCTTCAGGCTGGCCCAGCGACCAACGGTACGGATAGCTGGTCAGCTCATTTTCAAAGCCAATGCCCAGACGGAATACACCCGATTGGGTGAACCAGCCCAGGGTATTATAATTCCAATCAGAGTCGTACAGGGTGCCAGGCGGCGGGCCACTGGTTCGCACAGGAGTCGTGCCATAATTTTCCACGGTGACGCTAAAGGTAATGACATCGCAGAGGGGAACGGCCGTCTTGTCCCAGCTCACCGTGTCCCCCGCAGGCGGAGAAATGATGCGCACCCGGGGCACGCCACCAAATTTAATCGTCAGTTCATCTTCCACGCGCACCCGCTGCCCCTCTAAATCCTGAGCAATCGCCACAATGGGATAGGTACCATCTGGAGGAGGCGTCGCACCATCGTCTACCCCACCTTCATAATCGTAATAATGTGGCCCTTCGGCATTCGGCTCCACCACTTTCTCAAATTCGCTAATGGGCAGTTCGCTGCCATCAGGCATTTGCAGAAAGACGCGCAATTGCTCCACATCTTTGGCCAGGTAAAGGTAAGGCTGCACCCGGTCATCCACACCATCTCGATTGGGCGTAAACGTATCTGGCTGCACGGCAAAGTCACGAATATCGGGCAGCACGGGGTCTGCATCAACAATAAGCAGTTCACCTTGCTGCATTTCGGTCACGTTGTCCTCATCGATGGCGCTAATGGTCCAGGTGTAACGGCCGTCTTGCAGCAGTCGCGCTAAAACTTCCCCCTGTATCTGATCTTCCGGCAGCGTGTACGAATCGACCACGCCGCTAAAGGTCACGCTGTACTCACCCGCGCCACGCGGTTTTCCCTCACGGAAGTAAAAACGGGCGCCGGTCTCGTTCTCAAAGTAAATGGAAACGGTTGCGTTACGTGAAATTTCGTAAGAGATCGTGGTGGCATCGGTATCGCCATCGGCGTTGGGGCTAATTTCGGTTTTGTCTACCTGCACATTGCGCAGCAGGCTATTGTCGCCATTGAGCAAACGGTTACCCAGAAAAACGGCCGTAACCACCACAACCAGTGCCACCAATCCCACCCAAATGAAAGTTGATTTTTGATTGACCATGGCGCAAGTTTACCAAAGGGGCAGGTGGGGGGCGAACGATGATCCACCCATGATTCCCCTACCTTGCCCCGGTCTGGTGGCAATGTTACAATGCCGCCGCAATATGCATTAACAAACTTCGGGAACCCTAATCTGGACAATAAAAAACCCTTATCAATTATCAACAGATTACGCAGATATGTATACGTGGAGAAGTTTTTGCAAGCGATGAATCGCTTCTGCGTACGCTTTGTTTTTTTGCTACCTTAAAGAGAGTTGTCCCATTTAACAACCACACATGATTGTCATGCCTGCCTGCGCGGGAATAACAATAACGGAATTTTATTCAAGAACAGCTCTAAGGATTAAATTACTTAACGATGACGAATTACGGTAAAGATCGTGCCTGGCCTTTTGCGGAAGGCGGCGGTGGTACGATCGCTTTTTTTACAATTTTGTGGGCAACGGCCGTTTTCCTCTGGCTACAATTCAGCAACTGGGCGACCGGCATCTTTTTGGTTCTGGCTTCGTTCCTTTGGCTGCTCATCCTCTACTTTTTCCGCGACCCCAAACGGCAGATTGCGTCCCAACCAGGACTGGTGTTGGGTCCTGGCGATGGTGAAGTGGTGGAAATTGTCACCGAAACCGAGAGTCGCTACTTGCAGGCAGACGTGATTCGGATGAGCATGTTTCTGGACATCACCGATGTGCATGTGCAGCGGGTGCCGCTGGCAGGCACAGTCACCCTGGTACAGCACGAGCCGGGCAAATTTTTACAGGCCTTTAGGCCAGAAGCCTCTGAGGTCAATGAGTACATTGCGATGGTCACAGAATCGGCGGGATACGGCCGTATCCTCACCAAGCAAATCGCTGGTATTCTGGCCCGCCGCTGCCTCAACTACCTCAAACCAGGCGACGAAGTGCAAACCGGTCAGCGCTTTGGCCTTATCCGCTTTAGCTCCCGCGTCGATCTGTTTCTGCCACCTACCGCCCAAATGCTCGTCAAAGTAGGCGACAAGGTAACTGGCGGCATCACGCCCATTGCCCAACTTAAAAAATCCCCATGAAAAGTCAATATCGTTACCTCATCCCCAACAGCATTACCTTCACCTCCCTCACCTGCGGCATCGTTGCCATTTTGCTGGCGGCCACAGGGGAACTGGTGACCGCCGGTATCCTGATTTTGGCCAGCTACATTTTAGACTTGTTCGACGGCGCATCGGCCCGTTACTTTAACGCCGGGTCTGCCTTTGGCCTCCAGCTCGATTCGCTCGTCGATATGGTCAGTTTAGGCACGGCCCCCACCGTGCTGGCTTTTATGTATCTTTATTTGGCCGATGTGGCTTCGACTCTTTTCATCGGTGTGCTGGCCGTCTTTTTTGCTTTGGCTGGGGCGTACCGTCTGGCCCGCTTCAACTTGATGCCGCCAAAAGCCAGCGGACGTGGTGATTCCGCCGGACTTACCATTTCTTCCGCTGGAGCCACGCTGGCTCTGGCTGTCGTCTCCAACATGACCATTCTGACCCTGCCGCTGCCGGCCAGCTGGCTGATGCCCATTATGGTCATTTGCGGTTTTCTGATGGTGAGCCGGATTCCATTTCCTTCATTTAGAGGCGTTTTTAAAGGACGCAGACGGATTGGCGTGCTGCTGGTACTGTTTACTATCACCATCGCCTGGGCTACGTTTGGCAAAGCGTGGCATTTTTGGAACACAGTTTATCTGGGTTGGGGCTTAGCACGCGCGGGGTATTTACAAATCTATGAGTAATTACACAAGCAGCTGGCAAGACAGGTTCAGCGGGACGGCACTGTATGCCTGGGCCCGGCTAACCAGCCGCCGCAGCCGCTTTCAGGTAACGGGGCTAGAACATTTTCAGGCAGCGCAGGCCCGGAAACGGCCGCTCATTTTTGCCGCCTGGCACGGTATGACCATGATGCTGGTCGGCTTTTTTGCCAACCAGTACGATTTAAGCCGCCTCGTCCTCATTTTGCCCGATGACTGGCGCGGCGGTACGCTCACCGTGTTTGCCACCAAGCTGGGCGTCACCCCCTTCCCCATGAATCTCCACGGCGACGCCAGCATGGCCTCGGCGCGTCAGCTGGCAAAGCTGGTGCGGCAGGTCAAAGCGGGGCAGGATGCCTACATCACCCCAGACGGCCCAGAAGGCCCATCTTACGAAATTAAGCCAGGCATCACTTACATTGCCCAAAAAGCGGATGCCACGATTTTGCCGCTGGGTGCATACACCCGGCATGGTTATCGGGTACCCCGCTGGGATCGCTACGTGATGCCCTATCCTTTTAGCAAGATAGCGATTCAGGTGGGTGAGCCAATTGTGGTCGAAAAGGGTGCCGATTTAACGGCCGTATCCACTCATCTGACCCAACAATTGCACCATGTCACCCTACAAGCCGCTGCCAACTATTACGAAAAACCATTCTAAAGACCCAGACCCTTCAGGAATTCCATGACAACTTTCACCGAGCGAAGATTACAATTTCAAGGCGTCATGCTGGCCTTCTACCACCGCCTGCTGGCGCGCACCGTGCGCTGGCAAATTGAGGGGCAGGCCAACGTCTCTAAAGCAATGGCCAGTAAACGGCCGCTTCTCTGGCTTTTCTGGCATGAACAACTTTCCTGTTTTGTGACGTACGGCGTGCGCTTTGTGGGCGCTGAGAAATTCACCATTGTTACCCTGGGTGGGGACCCACGTGGTGATGTTTTAACGACGTTTGCCTCGGCACTTGGTGCCTCTCCCTACGGCGTGGACATGCAGGGCAACCCCATGGCCGCAGGGCGCTCCGTTCTGCGTATCATCGAGGCGATGAAGGGCGGCAAGGATTCGTTTTTGGCTCCCGATGGCCCGGATGGCCCCGCCTTTGAACCCAAAGCCGGAGCCTCGTTTTTGGCGCGCAAGGCAGAAGCCGCTGTGATTCCCGTAGGTGGCTTTACCAAGGCCGGTTACGCGCTGCGCCGCTGGGACAAATATCTGGTGCCCTTTCCCTTTGCCCGGCTGCGGCTGGTTTTTGGCGAACCCATTTTTGTCAACAAACGAGACAAGGATGAGGTGGTGACAGAACAGATTGCCGGGGCGTTAACGGCCGTTCATCAGCAGGCCCGTTCCTGATTTCAATACAGGACTATCTACCCGTAATTGAGTAATTGAGCAACTGGGTAAGTGCCAAATTACTCAAATACTCCATTACATCTCCCTTACTGTTCCTTAATGAGACCCGTTCTATAAGCTTCCAACAGCGCCTGCAACTGATGAATTTTTTCCTGCGTTTTGCGCCCTTCATCCGTATCGCGCACCCGAATGCGCGTGTAGTTCGCTTCTAAAATCTCCGTTTTGGAATGAATGTCCAGCTCCTCCTCAATGGCACGTTGGGTCGATTCAAATGGGGCGTGGGAGGCCAGCAGGAAGCCGTACGAGTTGTGAATAAGCGTGTAGCCTGCGATGCCGGTCTTGTCCTGGTACGCCTTAGAAAATCCGCCGTCGATGACAATGAGACGGCCGTTTGCTTTCACTGGGCTCTCCCCTTTTTTCACCTCCACCGGAACATGCCCGTTGACAATGCACGCCGTTTTAGGGTTCAGGCCAAACTCTTGTAAGATTTTTACGGCCGTTTCCGGCTTGTCCCGCAGCGCATAATACGCATTCTTTCCCTCCCGGTGCGTTGCCCGATCCGCCACAAAATAGCGTTCAAAGGTAGCCATCTTCTCCTTACCAAACAGTGGCGAATGGGAACCACTCCACAAATACCACATCGCATCCATCCCGTACTGCTTTTGCTCCATGTCGCTGGCAAAATAACCCTGCCGCGCCAGCCGATCCAACCGATCCATAAACCCTTTTGCCTGGTACGCTTCCCCATCAACCTGCACCGAGGCAAATGAACCATCTGGCTCCATAGCAATACAGCCATGATAAAGCAAATTGCCATTGTGAATAAGATAGAGACTTCCTTTGGAATACAAGAAACGGACATGCCGCTGCAACCGTTCGCTGTTGGCAAAGGAAAGGCGCAGCTTCTCCAGAACAAACTGTTCTTTCTCCGTCAGCGCGTACGGATTGTCCGGATCAACGGTGGGCAAATTTGTATCCAGCAGCGGATGTTCCTTTCCACCCAGGCAGATCGTTCCTTTTTCAAAGTCGATTTTGTCCAGCAGCAGCCGATCTGCCATGTTGTAATGAGGACGGCGCTGAATGATTTGGGCCTCCAACTTCAGCTGAATCATCGTGATGGCCTTGTGCATTTTAGACATGAGCCGAAGTTCGTTGGTGGTAAATTCTTCGGCCGTTTCTTTAGGGGCAAATTGCGTGCACGGATCGTCAGCATATTGTTCCATTGCAAAAGAAGCCAACGGCAGCAGGCTGACAGCATAGCCATTTTCCAGCGTTTCCATGTTGCCATAGCGCAAGCAAATGCGAATAACGTTAGCCAGGCACGCCTCACTCCCTGCCGCAGCACCCATCCATAAAATATCGTGGTTGCCCCACTGCACATCCACCGCATGGTAATCCACCAGCCGGTCCATGATGATGTGCGCCCCCGGCCCGCGATCATACACATCGCCAATAACGTGCAGTCGGGCAATCGCCAGCCGCTGGATGAGCCGGGCCATTGCCACAATGAAGGCATTCCCCCGGTCAATAGAAATAATCGTGTCGATGATGCTCTGGTAATATTCTTGCTTGTTTTCTAACCCTTCCTGCTCATGCAGCAGTTCCTCAATGATAAAGGCAAAATCATCGGGCAGCGCTTCGCGTACGGCCGTACGCGTATATTTAGACGCCACTACCCGGCACAGCTTAATCAGCCGGAACAGCGTGATGCGATACCACTCAGCCTTGTTCTCCACGTTCTTTAAAATGAGGGGGAGCTTTTGCTCCGGGTAATAAATGAGCGTGGCAAAATTGCGCTTTTCATGTTCTAGCAGCGTATTCGAGAAAATCTCTTCAATCTTGCGCCGAATAGAGCCGGAGCCATTTTTGAGCACATGCGAAAACGCTTCGTACTCACCATGCACATCAGAAATAAAATGCTCGGTGCCTTTAGGCAAAGTCAAATTGGCGCTCAGATTGATGATGGCCATAGAAGCAGCTTGAATAGAAGGATATTGCTGGGCCAAAAGCTGCAAAAAGCTCAGACTGTACGTTTCTTGCTCGGACATGTGGTTCTTCTCCAGGGGAAATTGCGTCTTTAGACCTGACAGCCAGTAGGCGACATATCAGATCCAAACAATTGAACTATCTAATTGTATCAGCAACTATTTTCAGGGAAGACGAGGAAAAGGCAAATTTCAGGCACATGGCTGAAGGTGACAGTCATTTTGGCAAATGACTGTCACCTTCTACAACCATTACTTTGGCAAGCGATGTTCTAAATGAGCATAAAACCAGTTGGCAACAGTTTGGGCCACACCTTTGCGCGCGCCAAACATCAATTTTTGCCCCACGGCGTTTAGGGGATAAATTTCCACAGCGACAGCACTGCTGCCGTTGTCGGGGTTTGTAATGGTAACTTTCATTTCGGTCCGATCCCCCAACACTTTGCCCAAAATCTTCTTGTTGAAGCGCGCCTCAACGGTTCCGGCAGCAGGATCTTGCTTCAGGACTTTTCCTTCAAGCCCTTCAATGGCACCTAACGCTGCCTGGAAAACAGCTTCTGAGCTGGATGGATATTGTTTTTCCTCATGAATAGTAAATGACATCTTGATTCTCCGTCTTGAGTTATAAAAATGCGGGACAGTTCTTTGAACGAGATGCGTCGCTTCTGCCACTTTGCCTTAAGCCAATCACCAGCAACCCGTTTTGTGATTGGCTCAGGAACCAGTTAGCTCATTAATTTTGACTTGCGCCAGGAGCGTGTTGACTAATTCGGTGGAACCAACGGCCGTTCCCGCCAAACTCGCCGTCGCTGCCCCGCAAGCAATACCCCAGCAAAGTGCTTCCGCCACTGGCTTGCCCTGGCTCAGGCCATACACCAATCCACCCACCATTGAGTCACCGGCCCCGATGGGGTTGCGTTCCTGAATCGTTGGGGAACTGGCCAGCCAACCTGCCTGCCCATCGCTAAAAATGGCCCCGGCTTTGCCCAGGGAAATGACCACATTTTGCGGACCAAGCGCCTGGACAGCACGGGCAGCGGCCACAGCTTCTTCTGGATTCGTAATGGGTAAGCCACTCAGGCTGCTGGCCTCGGTGTCATTGGGTTTGACAAGAAACGGCCGTTTACCACACCCCTCTACCAAAGCCGCACCACTCGTATCCAAAATCACCTGCCCACCGCCGGATTGAATGAGTGCCACCATTTGAGCATAAATCGTGTGGGGCACACCAGGGGGCAAGCTACCCGCCAACACCCACCAATCCCCTGGCTGGATAAGCTGCTCAATTTGTGTCAGCAGCGCCGTCTGCGCCGCCTCAGAAACCGTCGGCCCCGATTCATTGACCTTGAGGTACCGGTCGTGCTGCTCGGTTACGATGCTGACATTGGTGCGCGTTTCCCCGTCAATCCAGGTAAACGCCGTTTTGATACCCAGGTCAGCCAGGGCCTCTGCCAACAGCTCGCCACTTTTGCCCCCAGCAAAGCCCAACGCCACGCTATTGGCCCCTAAAGCAGCCAACATACGCGACACGTTGAATCCCTTGCCCCCGCAGTCTACACGCGCCTCGCTGGCCCTCAGGACAGTATCAAAGGCAAACTCGCTAATCGTTAGTTCCCGGTCTACGGCCGGGTTAAGCGTTACTGTGTAAATCATTTGTTTCCCAAAGGTGCGACGCACTTGCCCAGGCGTAACCTGCTAAAAAAGTGCGTCGCACCTGCATCGCCATAATCATTTTGTACTTAGATCACTTTGCGCCAGCCACCAACCTGCAGCAGCTCCCAGCAGCGTGGTAAAAACGGCCACTAACCACTTGCCGCCCAGATCGTAGATGTAGTGGCGGCCTTCCAGCATAGCCAGAACCAGAGCAAATTTAATGAAGGTGGTAACGGCCGTTCTACCCAATTCCCTCAGCGGCAGTCGATCTTTCTTCAATAAGGCAATGACGATGGTAACGGCCGTTGCCAACAGCGCCAGGGCCACCGCCACAGCAAAATTCGCCTCTCTAACTGGGCGGAAGAAAAGGCCAAAATAAAGCCCCAAACCAGCCCCGGCCCAAATATACTGCCGCAGCAGACCTGAACGCACCTTCGGCTTAGGCATATTACGCATGCTCCATCTGCCAGAACGTTTCCACCAAAGCCGCTTCAGCGTCAGCGGTCCAAACATCGCCACTGCCCAGCTTCTCGGCCACAGCTGGATATTTTTCCTTCAGTTCAGCCAGGCTCATCAACGGCAGGCCGCTAATCTGCGGGAAGATAACCACCTTGCCCGGATAGCGCCCTTCCATCATCGCTTCCACACCATCGCGGGCTGCTTCCATGCCGCCCACAGCGGCCACAGACCGGTTCGGCGACAAATCGCCCGCCACTGTTTTGGCAATGACGGTGGCCTGATCTGCCAAAGCAGAGCCAGAGGTGCCAGTAAATTGCGCGTTATGTAAATAAACTGCGCTCATGTCCAGCGCTGCCATCGTGCCGTTGGGCACCCCGGCAAAAAGCACCAACATGCCGTCTGGGGCCAAATAGGTGCCGGCTTCCGCCATCAGCGGCGCGACGGGCACGCACACCACCACGTCATCGGCACCAATTTGGTCAGTGGCATTTAGCACAAACTCTTGCAAAGATTCTTCTTCAGTCGCCGGATTAAACGTAAGCAGTTGCTTGCCGTTGGCTTCGGCCAGCGGGCCAAACAGATCTTCCAAAGCCGCCAGCCGCATCTCATTCACCTCAGTGGCGATGACCAGTTTGGGGCCATTTTTCAGCTCGATAGCCCGCTGCACGTGCATCTGTCCCATTGGCCCACCGGCCCCCACAAAAACGGCCGCTCCGCCCGGCAACAAATCACAACGATTACGCGCTTCACCATAAGAAGCGGCAATGTCTGGGCCAGGATTGCCCACGTAGGCAGTGTAATGGTAATGAATCCGCCCCACGTCAATTTCCACTTTGCCATCTAACGGCGAGTCGCCCACCAGGTTAAACGTGCCCCGAAAAGCAGTCAGCTTGGCAGCTTCGCTCATCCGCTCGGCACTTTGCGGGGAAAGCATGATGATGTCGTCGAACCCCTCGCCATCAGTCAGTTCAGCTTTGAGTGCGGGGAAATCAGACGGCCGTAAACCATCCCGCACAAAGATCTCCACAGTTGGCCCTACTTTTTGCCGAATAAGCGTTTTGACTGCATCCGACACATCGCTCACAACCACAAACGAGGGGGACGGCAACTCCGCTGAGAAAGTGTATGCTGTCTCATCCTCTGGCCGGCCAATGACCCACAAACGCCCGCCTGCTTTTGGCTCCAGGCGACGTCGCTGCGTGTAAGATGCTTCCACACAGGCCCACGGCTCTGTTAATGCCGTTTCCGCATAGCCCAACTCATCAGTCAGTGGCAGGACGTAGGCCCCGTCGTCGGCATCCAGCACTTCAGGGCCGATGACGTGATATTGGGTGAGGCCGCCGGGAATGGTGTAGCCGTAAGCTGTGGAACGGCCGTTTTGGTAAATATCCGGTTGAATCGCCAGCCGCTGCCCAGACTGGTATTCATCCTGCAAATCCTTACCCACCTTGATGATGGTCAACGCCGCTTCATGTCCCAGACGGGTCGGCTCTTCGGCCAGATTGCGATTATATAATTTGGGATGAGCGCCCCCCTGACGAATCAACTTTACGTCGGAAAAACACATGCCCACACTGTCTACACGAACCAGTAGCTGGTTATCGGCTGGTTCAGGAATGGGGAATGCTTCTGGTTGACCATCCCGCCCGATGTTTTCGATTCCCGCCCCATACATATTCCACGACCAGGTTTTATCAGGCAGTGGTGCCTGACCTGTCCGGTACAGTTCATATTTTTTTGTCATTTTGTCACTCCCCGCTTGTCATTTTGAGCCGCTTTTTGGCGAGAAATCTTTCTAACCGTGCAAACAATAAACCTGCAATCGTGTCAGAGATTTCTCACTTCGTTCGAAATGACAAGGTAAGGTTCTTTGCGATGATTATTTGATCATCCTTTGAATTTATGAAAATCTGCGTAATCTTTGATTATTTTCTTGCTCAAAACGTCTAAACCCTCACCAACTCCCGCACCTCGCGCGCGGTGGCGCAGGCCAGGGCTTTGGCGGCCAACTTCTGTGCTTCCGCCTGGCTTAAGGTACGTATTTGCGCCTTCACCATCGCAATCGATGGCACACTGACGCTCAGTTCATCAACGCCCAAGCCCATCAAAATAGGCGCGGCTTGCGGATCGGCACCGAGTGCGCCACAAACCCCCACCCATTTACCCGACGCATGGGCACCACGTACGGTGGCATCGATCAGGCGCAGCACGGCAGGGTGCAGCCCGTCGGATTTGCTGGCCAGGGTTGGGTGCATTCGATCCATCGCCAGCGTGTACTGCGTCAGATCGTTGGTGCCAATGGAGAAGAAATCAACTTCTTTGGCAAACAGATCGGTCATCAACGCCGCCGCCGGAATTTCTATCATGATGCCCACCGGCACCACAGGGGCATTGAGTTCGGCTCGAATTTCATCCACCATTGATTTAGCCGCGACCCATTCAGACATATCAGCCACCATGGGAAACATGATGCGCAATGAGCCATAGCTGGCCGCCCGCAAGATGGCCCGCAGCTGCTCCCGCATGAGCTCTGGACGAGCCAGGCACAAGCGCAAGCCCCGCTCACCCAAAAACGGGTTGTCTTCCGGTGGCACCTTCACATACGGCAAGGGCTTGTCGCCACCAATGTCCAGCGTGCGAATGATGACCGGCTTGCCTGCCATCGCTTCGGCAATTTGGCGGTACACCTCAAACTGCTCATCCTCTGAAGGCGGGGTGGCTCGATCCAGGAACAAAAATTCGGTACGGAGCAAGCCTACGCCCTCGGCACCAGATTGGTTGGCCTTTTGGGCATCGGCCACGCCGCCGATATTGGCTGCAATTTCCACCCGATGATTGTCCAGGGTAATGGCTGGCGCATCGGCTTGTTCACGGGCCGCTTGCTGCTGCTGTTTGGCGGCAGCCAACTGACTTTGGGCTTCTTTTTGCGCGGCATCATCAGGATTAACCTGAATGATGCCATTGCTGCCATTGAGAATAACGGCCGTTCCATCGGCAATCTCCAACAAACCCTCACCCACACTTACCACCGCAGGCAAGTTTAAGGCCCTGGCGATAATGGCTGAATGCGCAGTGGGACCGCCAACGGCAGTAGCAAAACCCAGCACCTTTTGCGGGTCCAGCGTCGCCGTGTCCGATGGCGTCAGATCATGGGCAATAACCACCACCGGATGATCGGGCCACTGCACCTCACCGGCAGCTTCGTCTCCGGCCAGCAGCTTCAAAATGCGGTTCCCCACATCCCGAATATCAGCTGCCCGTGCCGCCAGCAGCGGGTCATCCAGTGCAGCCATTTGGGCAGCCTTCTCTTCAATGGTTGCCTGCCAGGCCTGCCCAGCATTTTGCTGGGACTCTATTTTTTGCTGCACAGTTTCCAGCAGATCATCATCGGCCAGCAGCTCGCGGTGGACGTCGAAAATGGCTGCTTCATCTGGGGCATGGGCCTCTACTTTTTGGCGCAAGGCAAACAGTTGCTCTTGCCCATGGGCGAGCGCGGTTTCCAAACGATCCTGTTCCACAGCCACACCAGCAAATTCCTGGCTAAGGGTAACGGCCGTTTGGCGCAGCTGAAAAATAGGGCCAATGGCCAAACCAGGGGCGGCGGCCACGCCACGCAAACCATTCTTGGGCAGCGCTTCTACGGCCACTGGAGCCGGGGCTGCCGGTTTGCTTGGAGCGGACCTGACCGCTGCTGGTTCTGGTGCATGATCGCCTTCCCCCAAACCAGCGGATACGGCCGTTTGCAGCGCTTCGGCCGCTAACTCCTCATCCACCCCATCCAGCTCCACCTGGATAGCACCACCGTGTTTAACCCCCAGGCCCAATACGGCAATTAAGCTTTTGGCATTCACTTTTTTGCTGCCATGCAGCACACGAATGTCAGATTTAAACTGCTTGGCGATTTTAACAAACACCTTAGCTGGCCGAGCATGAAGCCCGGTTACATTATCTATGACAAAGTTTAGCTGTTTCACAACTTCACTTCCTGTTGTTGAGTCAAATTGTTCCTTAAAAAAGAAGAATTGGGACGCAGTTCAACGGTAATGAACACTATTTTTTATCAGTGTAAATCAGTGCCCAAAAATTCGGTGCACCTACACGCCGTCTGGTACACCATTCAGGCAGCGCATAATTAAATCCACATCATTTGTTTGAGCCAATTCGTCAGCCATATCTGGGTCTTCAATCGCCTCGGCCAAATTAGATAAAACCGTCACATGCTCATCAGAGTTGGCGGCAATGCCAATGATTAGATAAGCCAACTCGTCATCATCATCTTCCCACAATACCCCAGCAGGTATCTGCAACACAGAAATGCCGGTTTGTTTAATATGCTCTCTATTTTCATACTGCCCATGTGGAATGGACACACCATTTCCCAGATAGGTAGACATCGTGGCTTCGCGGGCCAGCATCCCATCAACATACGGTGCGGCCACACAGCCACTCTCTACCAGCAAAGCCCCAGCCTGCCGAATTGCATCTTGTTTATCAACGGCCGTTGCCTGCAATTTAATCCTGTTCTTCTCCAAAATTGCCATTTTACCCCCCTACGGTATCTTCTATACTGCCATTTTCCACAAAGGCATTAACCAGCTTATCAAAAGCAGGATCATTCAAAAAGTGATTAAACGTTACCACAACTGCGTCAGGCACACGATTCCGCACCACCTTGGCCAAACCTTTGTGCACAACAACCACTTGCGCACCATCAGGGATAGCGCGTGCCGGTTTATGCACCACGGTCACTCCGGACACATTAGCCTTCTTCAACTTCTTCTTGAGTGCATTCACACTCATCAAACTGGAACCCATGCCAGCTTCACATGCCAGGATGATGTTTTTTACATCAGAGGCGGGGATGGAACGAGACATATGTTTTCTCCTTGATGATTTTAACCTGACAGATCTCAAACCGTCTGTTTATTGTGACCATATCTGGCTAAAGACCTGTCAGGTTTTTCTAAAACTGATTATTAACTAACGGCTGATTAGGCCAATCCCGGAACACCTGCGCTTTCCATTTCTTCTTCTTCTTCTTCACTAACGGGGCGAACCCTTAGAATGAAAGCACCAACAGCGAAGGACACAACCGCACCAATCAACACCCCGGCGAGAACGGAGAAATGCTGTCCTCTCGGTATGACGGCAAGGTAGGCAAAGATGGAGCCAGGTGATGGTGGAGCAACGAGGCCAGCATTCGTAATTGTGAACCACAGATCAGCCGAGAGACCACCTGCAATCATCGCCAAAATCATAATTGGATGTGCTAATACATAGGGGAAGTAAATTTCGTGAATTCCGCCCAAGAAATGAATAATCATTGCCCCCGGCGCAGACTCCTTGAGGAGACCTTTGCCTGCAACGTAATAGGCAACCAGTAGACCAAGTCCAGGCCCTGGATTTGTTTCCAGGAGGAAATGGATGGCCCGACCAGATTCTTCTGCCGCGGCCGCACCTAATGGACTCAATACACCATGGTTTAAGGTGTTATTCAAGAATAGCACTTTTGCCGGTTCGATGATGATGGCCGCCAGCGGTAACAACCGGGCAGCAATCATGGCATCGACAAGTGTTTCGGCCCAATTACTGATAAGAGTGAGTGGGGGAGAAATGACGAACAGAGCCAATATTGCCAGGAGCATGGCTAAGATACCAGCCGAGAAGTTGTTGATGAGCATCTCAAACCCAACGGGAATGTGATCTTCCAAACGCTCATCGATTTTCTTCATGAGCCAGCCACCTAATGGCCCCATGATCATACCGCCAAGGAACATGGGGATAGAGGTGCCCACAATCGCACCCACTGTGGCGAGCGCGCCAACAACACCGCCACGATGACCATGAACCATCTTACCACCTGTAAAACCGATCAAAATTGGAAGCAGATACAAAATTATGGGATCGACCAAGCCAACAAGCGTGTCATTGGGCGTCCACCCTGTGGGAATGAAAAAAGCTGTAATTATCCCCCAGGCAATAAATGCGCCAATATTAGGAATGATCATCCCTGCCATAAAACCACCAAACTGCTGTAATCTTTCTCTCATTTAACCTCTCCTTAAAAAATAGTATGAGTAACGTTTTGCTACCGCTGCGTTGGCAGCAGGTAGCCTAAACCATCCGGGTCCCTGAACGGAATCCGGCTAAAAAACCAGAGATTGTTACCTTGAACTTTTGGCTATTCGTTTTCTGTTCGCTGCAACTTTCAGGCTAACCATTGACTAATAACGTCAATATCCTCGGCTGAAAGCAGCGGATGAACTTGTATCACTGAAGAATAATTTAAGAAAATTTTGGGCAATGGCACGGTTGTAATGATGAGCTGTGCCGATTGCATTTGCTGCGTATCCAGTTCGCGCAAAGATAAAACTTCTAATTGGCCCAGTCGGGGGAACCTGGCCTTGAGCCGGGCAACCAGCAGCTGGGCCGTCGCCATGCCACTAGGACAAACTACGATGACACGATTGAGCCGATTCGGCCGTTCTCGAATAAAAGCGGCCCGTAACAGCAAAACTAGATTATTGACCTCGTCTTCGGGCAACTTGATGCCGGTTTCTGTACTTATTTCCTCGGCTAACGTTGTGGCGATTGTGGTTTCAAATCCATATCGCTCAGGCAAATTTCTGATGTAGCCGATAGGTGGTGCCCATAAGTCGAACTGTTGGCGCATAAA
Source organism: uncultured Anaerolineae bacterium (assembly GCA_905479495.1). Taxonomy (GTDB): domain Bacteria; phylum Chloroflexota; class Anaerolineae; order Promineifilales; family Promineifilaceae; genus Leptofilum. Next base: position 126,223 of record CAJQMR010000007.1, on the reverse strand, counting down.
GGCCGGTATGAGATGAGCCGCCAATCCTTCTCTTAATGAAGTGTCTGACTGCATGGCCGGCACACGATAAGCCTGGGCCACACCGCGCATCAGGCTGCTTAGCAAAACCCCAAACGGCTCATCCATTTCCAGATCGGTTGGCCAAAGGCCACTGCGCGAACCAGAAAGAAGGTGCATCGTCAGATAAGCAGTTTCACAATCCTGCTGTTTCTCTGGCAAGTTAATCTCTAGCTGCGCCAACATCTCGGCCGCAACCTGCCACACTTGATTATGTACCTGTTTGTTAAAGTTGGGATGGATTGTATTGGCAACTTGCCCGTTTAGAATGCGCTGCTTTTGTATGGCAATGACCAATGCCAGGTAAAGAACAGCGTTGTCAGTGAAACGGCCGTTCAACGCCATCTCTGCATACCCTACCAGGGCCATCGCCTGTTTGGTGTCCCATTGGTCTACTAACTGCTTAACATGGTTGGCAAGCGGCATCAGATCAGCATCATTGGCCAGCTCATATACCAGCCCGGCTGAATGAGACGTTTGCATGAGGGGATCGCTAAATGACGTGTCTCCCCAAGCAATAGCTGCAATTCCCTGCCGCTGCTGGTGTTCAGTGCCTGCCAGCATAAAGCCAAAATTGGGTCGCCGCTCCAGCGTCAGATCAAATGCTTTAATCCATGCTTCAACCAGATCCAAATCTTTTAGCAGCGTGGTACGCGATACCCCACTCTCCTGCTGGAGTTGATACAAAATTAAAGGTTCGGCCACCGTAAGCAGGTTCAAGGCCAACAACTGTTGCCGTTGTCCTGGTGTAAGCTGTAAACGAATGTTTTCTTGAGCCGCCAGTTCAGACAGTAAGCTTTCACGATACTCAGGCGAACAGGCTACCTGTACACCAACACCGGGAATCATGTCCAGATCGGCGTTGTGTTCAACCAGCCACAACTTGATTGGCTTCAAGCTGTAAGTGACCTGGCGCGGCGTTAGCCCGATTTGGCGACCTACATCTGCGGTGACAACGGCCGTTTCCGCCGTTAGCAGATAGTGAAGTAAATCCCGTTGGCGTGTCGTCAGCGAAATCATTGACTCAATAATGGTCTGTTACCTACTTTCTATCGATTGTGGGTCTCTCTCTTCCGAATGGCCTCATTATATAGGCAACATTGCTGAAACCGGAGGGGTAATTGTTGTCAGTTTTTACCAAGGTGCTTTGACAAAAGTTGACTAATTCGGGCAAAACGTGGAAAAGGTCGTAAAAAACGAGGATTATGAAGGAGTTATCATTAAAATTTAGGGGAATTGAGCAATGACAAAATTACCCATTGGCGGCGGCTATAAACTGAAGCAACTTTCTTTTGATGGCAAACTACGGGAAAGTTGCTTCAGCTTAACCGTCAAATTTGTTCGGTGAAACATCAACCACCATATACCAGCTGCAATATCTGAGGAGTTACATATGCTTCTACCAGCGCCGCCAGGAAGAGAAACGGAATGCCAAGTCCCAGAAAGATGCGCCAGAATTCGGCTGCGCGCAGAATAAACATCTCGCTTAAAGAGCGGTTGGGCAGCGGAGCAAACGTGACTGTTTGCCAACGCAGCGCCGCCGCGCCAATCAGCAGCAGCACGGGTAGCTCAAAAATAGCGTGGGGGATAATTGTGCCTAACAAAAACTGAAAGGGATTCTCTCCTGCCATATAAAACTGCATCGCGATAAAGCTAATCACGCCCCAAGGCAGCATAAAAACGAGAACGCCCAGCACACCCAGGGTAAAAATGCCCAAAATCGTTTGCAGCAGCAGCGCACGCACGTTTTGGCCCAGAATAAAAAGCGGCAGTGCCGACATGTATACTTCCAGCCCGGCCAGGTTGGTGAGCATATTTTGGCCGCTCAGCTGGTTTTTTAAATCTTCGGGAAAGGGAAACCATTGGGCCATAACAACCCCCACAACGGCCGCACCGACCAGGGCAAGCAACAAAGCGCCCATCCCGGGCAACAGTTGGGGCACGATGGCCTTGGTTTGCCGGTACCAGGTGATTGGGTTGGGGTAACGGCCGTTTCCCAGCTGCGTCTTCCCCGAAAAATAACCCCAAAACTGGCGCACCATCCAGCCCAGGCGAATCTGATCGATATCCCGACCCAGCAGTTCCTCCCGGTTAAACAAGGAAAGCCCCATGCGCATAAGGACAACGGCCGTAATCGCCAGACCGAGCAGCAGCCACCACAACCCATCATGGTTACCCCAAAACAGCGCCGCCGCCTCTGCCTGAATCAAAATAGCCATCGGCACGATGATGAAACTGGCCAGCAAATTGGCCGCCCGTACGCTGGTCGCCTGGCTAGAAACCACCACCGCCCCGGCCACCATGATGATCCCCTGAACCGTTGTCAGCAACAACGTTTGGGCCACCAGCTGAAGCTCAGGCCGCCAATCGACGCTGAAATAGAGGCCTACCATGTAAACCAACATGCCTAAATAACTGGCCGAAAGCGGGGGCACCAGCGCCGCCACCATCTTGCCCGCATACAGCTGTCCATTGCTTAACGGGGTAGAGAGCAGCGGCTCCATGCTTTTGCGCTCCTTCTCACCCACAAACGTTTCCAGAGCAATGATGAGCGAAAACGACATGGGGAAAAAACCCACCACCAACAGTAAAAAGGGAATCAACTGGTTGCCTACAATCTCCGCACCATAATCGGAGACAAAGTTGAGCAGACGGGAAGCCGTAAAGTTCATCAACGCGGGGAAGATGAGCGTGAGCAAGAAGATAGGAATGATGATGCGCCAGTCGCGGAAAGAATCGCGAATCTCGCGGCGGGCGACGACCATCGCCATCTGAAAATCACGTTTATTGGGATGTGTTGAGGGAGTCAGTGCGGTCATAATTGAGGCTCCTCTTCTTTTTCAGCAACTACGCGCAGGTAGACTTGTTCTAAACTTTGCGAAATGGGCTGCAAGGAAATGACGCCCAGCCCCAGCCCACCCAGGCAGCGCACCAGCTGTGGGTTGGTCACGTTGGGATCATCCGTTCGATAACGAATTACATTCCCCTCTACCGCTTCAATGGTGACCAGCTTTTCCAATTCGCGGATTTCGCCATTCAGCGGGCGATCAACGCGCACTTCCAGCTGGGGCTGTCCAAGCAACTTTTGTTTGAGAACGGCCGTACTGCCCTGGGCCACAATCGTTCCCTTTTTGATGATGGCAATGGTGTCGGCCAGCAGTTCCGCTTCGGCCAAGTTGTGAGTACACAGAATCACGGTCCGCCGGTCATTGCGCAAGGCGCGGATGGCATCGCGCACCAGCTTGGCGCTGTGCGGGTCCATCGCCGAAGTGGGTTCATCCAGCAGCAGCACCGATGGATTGTGCAGCATGGCCCGAATTAGCCCCACCTTTTGCCGCATCCCTTTGGAATATTGGCCCAGTCGCCGGTCAGCCTGGCCCGCCATGTCGAAACGCTCAAACATTTCCAGGCCACGTTGTTTGATTTCTTCATCGCTCAGGCCATAGAGACGGCCGTAAAACAGCAAATATTCGAGCCCACTCATGCGCAAATACAAGCCGGGCTGTTCCGTCAACATGCCGATGTCGTGCCGCACCTTGTCGGCTTCACGCACCACGTCGTAGCCGTTGATGCGTGCCTCGCCGCTGCTGGGCCGCAAGATGGCCCCCAACATGCGCACGGTGGTGGTTTTACCGGCCCCGTTTGGCCCCAGCAGGGCCAACAGCTCCCCTGGCGGTACATTTAAGCTGAGACTGTGAACGGCCGTAAATTCTTCAAAATTTTTGCCTAAGTTGTTTGCTTCGATCATGGTTTGTTCCTTGCCCCTCTAGCTTAAAGCAAATCACAGCCCAAACGCATTTCTTGTAAACTCTCTTTGATTTGCTAAACACCATTCTAAGAAGAATTGTGACATTGTAAATGAATATGCCCCATTTTCACTGGGAAAAGAGACCTGTTATCAATTTTTTCATTGGCGGTTCAGGTAATTAAGAATGAGGAACTTATTTGATGAGGATTGTAAACGGCCGTTTCCCTTCTATTCGGTATACATCAAAATCTCTATCTATGGTGGCAATCGTATCAATATCCAGCTTTTCGGCCAAAAAGACCAGACAGGCGTCGGCAAAATCCATCGGCAAATCAGCGTATTTTTTTGTAAGTTCTATAATTCTTGGCAAATCAGCATTTTCTATCGGCTCGATGGTAACAGCCGCAGCAGACACCCACTCCAAGAAATCTATCTGCGCCTTCCGACTGAAATTTAACAAATGCAGCGTTTCTGTAAGCGAAGCGATTGTTGAGACCAACTCGCTTTGATTTGCCCGAATGAACGCGACAGAGGCGGCATGATATGTATCATTTCCATTAAATAGGGCGATCAACGGACCAGAATCAATCAAAATTCTGTTCATCGTTTTGCTTCGATAATTTCCTTAACCAGCTTTTTTCGATCTGCAGCTAAATTGCTGTTTTCGCTGGCATATTTACCAAAAACATCTTTGCCCAACTCCCAGGCAGATGGCTTTTCTAATTTATCGATATATTCGGCAATGCTTCTTCTGATCAATTCTGATCGGCTCACACCCATTTGCCGGGCAAACTCATTAATTGATTGTTCAAGCTGTGGGTCCAACCGTAAAGTAATCATACACAATCTCCTGAATGAATAGATGTATTACAAATTGTAATACACGCTTGCCCGGCTTGTCAATTTCCTATTTTTCAAGCATCCCGCCATAGTTGAGCTGCGTACCTACGCAAACAAACCCCAGCTTTTCATAGAGACGCTGAGCGCCTTCTGCGGCGGAAAGCCAGCAGGTTTTGTGGCCCAAAGCAGCATACTCCGCCAAAAGCTGCTGGCACAGGGCAAACGCCAGGCCACGCCCCCGCCATTGGGGTGCTGTCCACACGCCAGCCAGTTCGCCCGGCCCTGCCCCCATCTGGATGACTGCACCGGACAGCAGTTCGCCCCCCTGCTGAAGCTGGGTCGCTTGCTCAAATACTGCACCCATGACCGAACCCGTTGTCAGGCCGCGCTGTAAATTTGGCAGCCAGCCCAACGCATCTTCATCCTCGCCACTGCCGCCGTAGGCAATGCTTTGCTGGGTTAAATGTGCCTGGAGCAGCGTTTCGTTTTCGGCCGTAAGCCGCCGATAAACCATTTGCGGTTGTGGTTTTGGGGCTGGAGCCAATTCGGCCGTTTGTAACACCATCACCGGATCGCGCCGTTCACACACCAGCCCGGCCCGCTCCAGCGCCGCTGCCAGGTTGGGGTGCAGATCGGCAATGAATTCCAAGCGCGGCCGTTTGCCGTGCTGAGTAAAAACGGCCGCCATATCAGCCACCGCCTCCGTCCAGTCGGCCGGTTCCCCCGGCAGCGGCGTGGCAAAGGTGAGATGGTCCAGGGTTTGCGGGGAGATGAAGATGTGGAAATACGGCCGTTCCACCACCACCCGCTCTTGGCGACCCACATCCCGTATATTTGCCTCAATAGAAGCTAACGTTTCTTGTCTCATGAATTTGCGCTAGCTCGCCAGCGTCGAATCACAATCCACAGAACCATACTCAGCGCCACCACCAGAGAAACAAGCGTGGCCCAGGCCAGCGGCAACTGCATATTGCCCAGCGACACGACGCGGCTGTCCAGGCGAACCGTTTCCAACAGCGTCCGACCAATGGCATACATGATCAGGTAAACGGCCGTCATCTCCCCCGCTAATAATTTTTGCCGCCGCCGCCACAGGAGCATCAGCAAGCCAAAGGTGAGGAAGTTCCACAGCGATTCGTACAAAAAGGCGGGATGGAAGTAGCCAAAGTCAGCAAACGATTGCAGCCGGTGGACTGGATCGATGTAGACAGCCCAGGGAACATTGGTGGGACGGCCGTATAGTTCCTGGTTCATAAAGTTGCCCCAACGGCCAAACCCCTGCCCCAAGGCCACACCCACAGCGGCCATGTCTGCCCAGGGCAGCAGCGGCAGCCGGTTACGCCAGGTAAAGTAAAATAGCCCCAGCGCACCACCAGCCAGACCGCCATAAATGCCCAGCCCCCCATTGCGCAAATTAAACAACATCTGCGGATTGGCAAAGTAATCACGCGCCGACTCAATCCCCAGCGCCGCCATGCTGGGCGACGGCGTGAACACATGGTACAGCCGCGCGCCAATCAGCCCCAAAATCAGGCAAATGATGATGCCGTTCCAGACAAAATCAGGATTCCAAATACGCCACGGGGCATCCTCCAACCAGGTGGGGTCAACGTCTGGCAAGTCAGCCAAAGCGGTTTGCACATCTGTCTGTTCGTCATTTTTGAGGCGCAGGTTACGCGGGTCACTGCCCCACAGCAGCAAGAGTTCACCTACGGTTTGCACGTTTTGTTTGTTGAGTTTGCTTTGGAGTGATTCAGGAAGGGAAACGGCCGTTATCGGCATCATCATCAATTCATCTGGTACAACCATCAAAAAAGCGCGCCGCCATCGTTCCCAGGCCAGCCGGGACACCACAAATGCGCCCAGACCAATCCCCCCAACAATCAAAATGCCGTACCAGTACACCGGCAAACCCAGCAGCGAAAATGCTTCTGAACTGGGCATCTTATTGGTCCACATATGGTAACCAAACAGCACAGCAAGCGCAGCCACCCACAAGACGATGATAATCCAATAGGGCTCAATTTTGGGGCGACGCAGCAACTTCAATTGAGCATCTGTGGCCTTACTCATTACTGGCCCGTGCCTCTTCCCCAGCCGGGTATGCTTGCAGCCAGACGTGGTACATACGCTGCCCCAGAGTGATGTAAGTAGCCGCTGCCAAAATAATCAGAGCGACATCAGGCAAATTGAAAAAGAGAAAGCCAATCATCACAAAATACCGCTCAACGCGGCTGGCGATGCCCACTTTGCAATTGTATCCTAGCGCCTCGGCCCTGGCGCGAGCATAGCTCACCATAATCGATCCGGTAATAGCCAGATAAGCGATGCCCAGCATGAGGGCATTTTCCTCATTCACGTAAAACAGAATAAAGCCGCCAAACAAAATAATTTCTGCCAGCCGGTCCAGCGTGGAATCCAAAAACGCGCCAAAGCCACCCTGTTTACGACCCAATTTGCGGGCCAGCGCCCCATCAAATGCATCCAGCGGGGCAATGGCAAAAATGGCTACTGCGGCCCAGGTCATGTGGCCTTCGGCAATAAGCCAGGCAAATAAAAAATGGGACAGCATGCCAACAACGGTCAGCGCATCGGGTGAAAAGCGGTAACGTGCCAAATAAGTCACCACGGGATCGATGATAAATTTGGTATTCGCCCGCATAAAGTCGGTCAATGTTTTTCGTTCTTTTACTGGGGGAACAGTTTTAGTATCCATAGATGCTCACATCGTCCCAACAATCCGGACATTTTCTCTTTTTATCATTTCCCCGAAAACGCTCCAACAGCCAAGCTCTCAAACAGTTTCCGGGGAAATATTAGTTGCTTCATTTACGTTTACTGCTTTCAGCAGCAGTCGGATGCTATCTAAACTGTGGATTGCTGTCAAGCAAGGCACATTTGCCCCAAATCTACCAACCATCCAGGCGGAAGCCCAACCAGGGCACCTGCATTTCAGCGTAGCTCATGCCACCATGCCGCCCAATCATTTTGTGCGCTTTGGGCCGCTCAGCTTCGCTAAACAGCGTATACCCCCCACGCATAATAACCACCACATCGCCCAGTCGATCCGCCACATTGGCGGCAAACGGTTCTGGCCCAAAAAGTCCGGCATGAAGCGCCTCTTGGGTGGAAACGGCCGTCATCGCCTCGCCCAAATGTGTATTGATGTACTCAATAGCAGCCTGATGGCAGCCATGTTTGGTGTACAAATAGAGGACGCGCGGTTCACCCGTCGGCCGCATAAACAGCATTTGTTCCAACTGGGGATGACTGGACAGAAAAATTTGCTGGGAAACGGGCGTCAATTCCTGCCCATGATCGGCCACAATGAAGAAAGCGGTGTCCTGGCGAGCCGCGTCAGTCAGGGCATCCAGAAACTCGGTTTGCAGCTGGTAAAAAATGGCGCGAACCTCAGCAGAAACGGCCGTTCCCTGCCAGGTGTGATAATGACTCAAGGTATCGATCGACGGCCAGTAAGCATTGATAAACAACGATTCACCAGCCCGCTTATCGAGCAGTTCCCGCATCTGCACCAGCATGTCGGCAAAGCTCATTACGCCAAACGATTCTGCCACCCCACGCCCGTGCATCTTGCTCAACACGGAATCGACAATTTCGTACCCCTTAAAGGCAAAGGTAGGAATCCCGGCAGCGGCTAACTGCTCGCCTACGCCAGGATGCTGCAAAAACGTTTGGGGATCCAGCCCGGCATCGACCAGGGCATCCCGTGCCTTGAAAAACAGCGGCGAAAAATCGAGCATCCCGGCAGAAACGGCAAATTCGGGGAAAAACAACCGCAGCCCCACCAACCCATGCTGTGCCGGGGCAGACCCGGTCCACAGGCTGCTAAGCGCGGCCACGGTCGTGGAGGGAAAAATAGAAGTCAGTTGGCCAGTGATGGTAGCTTTGTGGGAAACGGCCGTTAGCAACGCCTGTCTTGCCTGAAATAAATTCCAGCCAAATCCATCCAGCGTTAGCAACACCACCCGCTTCACGTCACCCAATGGCTGCCACAAGGGTTCTGGCAATCCAGACAGCCCACGAATCCGCGCCCCAAGCAACTGCGCCACCGTTGCCGGCACATTGGCAATCGATCCTTCATCATAATTGGGTAAACAAAACGCTTCTGGCACAGGTAAATTTAACTTTTTGGCATCTTTTACGTTCATCAAATCACTCTTTAACCTTTCAGATTTGCTATAATTTTAGGCAGCAAAATCATTTTGTACAGAAACAATCAATTGGCTCATCAATAAGGAGTTTCAAAATGCGTTACGAAATAAACGGCACGACCTTACAAACGCTGGATGTCTACCTGGACAGCGGCGAATCTCTCTTCACCGAATCTGGTGGCATGGCCTGGATGAAAGGAAACGTCGAAATGTCTACAAACACGCGCGGCGGTTTGCTCAAAGGACTCGCCCGCAGCCTCTCTGGCGAATCCCTCTTCCTGACCACGTACACTTGCAAAGGGGGCCAAAGCATGGTTACCTTTACCCCAGAAGCGCCTGGCTCCATCGTCCCCGTCCCCTTGGGCAGTGGCGAGAGCCGCATTTGCCAAAAAGATGCCTTTATGGTGGCTGAGGATTCTGTTACGTTGGAAATACATTTCCGACGCAAGTTGGGCAGCGGGCTGTTCGGCGGCGAGGGGTTCATTCTGCAAAAGATTACCGGCCCCGGTTTGGCCTGGGTAGAAATTGCTGGTGAAGTACGCGAATACACCTTGCAACCCGGTGAAACCATGCAGGTTGATCCGGGCCATATTGCCATGTACGAACCATCAGTCAACTACGACATTCAACGTGTTAAGGGCGTCAAGAATATGCTATTTGGTGGCGAAGGGCTTTTCCTGGCTACGCTGACTGGCCCAGGCCGCATCTGGCTGCAAAGCTTGCCGCTATCGAATCTGGCTTCCAAATTGATGCAATATATGCCTATGAAAACGAGCTAACACAATCAAGAAAAAAGCCAGGGAAAACCCTGGCTTTTTTTTCGGCTTATTAAGTTACGGCCGTTTCTCAACGGCCCATTCATGCAGCTCCAAACAACGCCGCACGCTTCTCACACCTTAACGAGGGTTGTCCTCAAAAAGAGTGCTTATTGCAAAGAATCACGCATGGCAGTCATACGGGAAGCAACACTGCTATCCACAACCTTGTCGCCCACGCGTATAATCAGGCCGCCTAAAATACTAGGGTTCACCTTAAAGGTTACCTGTTCTAAATTCAGTGTCTTCTTTACTTCTGTCTGCTCAGCATCTGTCAAAGGCACAGCGCTGGTAACATCACCCGAAGTGCCAGACAATGTCGCTGCATCTGCCGGAACCTTGGCAAAGAAGTCAGCAATAATAGCACGCTGACGGCTCTCATCCATCGATTCACCAACCAGCTTATTCGCTGCCGCAATAGCAATTGAAGCAATCTGCCCACGGGCACCGGCCATAATCGCGTTCCGTTCTTCTTCAGCCTCTTCCCGTGCCGCGGCCACAATTTCTGCAGCTTCCTGTTTGGCCTGCGCTTGGATGCTGTTAGCCGCTTCCTCAGCCTGAGCCGTGGCATCAATACGCTGCTGAGCCGCTTCAGCTCGTGCTGCATCCATGATCTTTTTGGCCTCTGCATCCGCACTGTCGCGAGCAATGGCAGCCTGCCGGGCATCTTCTAAACCTTTAGCAATCTTTGTTTTCCGCTCTTCCAAATTGTTGATGATGGGGTTATACAAATAACCACGCAAAACCATAAACAAAATGATGAAGAGAAGAATCTGCATCAAGATGTAGCCTAAATTAATACCTAATGCGTCCATTTATATTCTCTCCTAATCCATCCTTGTCTTTGTAACAGGCAATGAATCTTCCAATTATTAAGCAACAAAGATCAGAATCAGGGCGACAACCAGAGCATAAATAGCTACCGCTTCCGCCAGAGCCACACCCAAAATCATGTTACCCGTAATTGTACCGGCCGCATCTGGGTTCCGAGCAATACCCTGTACAGCCCCACCCACAACAATACCTACACCAGCACCGGCACCAATAGCACCTGTCATGGCCAAACCTGCACCAAGAAATTTCAGACCTTCAGCAATTGCTTGAGCTGCTGCTAAATCCATGATGTATATCCTCCAAACATGTTTGTGTTTTTTACTTTATTGAAATGGCTTAAAAAGCCGTCGTTTATAAAACAATTCTTCAGACCCTAAGGATTACTCCTTAGTGCTCTTCACCATGATGCGATTCTGTAGCACCCTTCATAAAGGTTAAGGTTAACAAGGCAAATACCACACCTTGCAACAAACCCACACCAAATTCAAGATGCCAGAACAACAAGTTTGCAATTGGCAGTAGTGAAGCAATCACAAATAGCAAAACCTGCCCGGCAAAGATGTTACCCAAAAGCCGGAAGGCAAACGAGACTATCTTGAAGATTTCACTGATGAACTCCAGAAGCCCCACACCAATGTCCATAATGGCCAGCGGGTTTTTGGCAATTTCATCACCCTTGCCGGAATAGAAGGGGAAGAATTTTAACCAATACTTCCCACCTTGCGCCTTCATGCCATAATATTGTGTCATGACAACAGAAATAATGGCTAGAGCCAGTGTGAAGTTCAGATCGGTTGCGGCCGCACGAACATAGGGCACAATGGTCCAGTCAGCGGCTTCCGGGTTTTTCCCTGTAGGTACATGATGAACCTCTTCACCCAGGGGAGCTTCTTCATCCGCTTGGCTACCAGCCAACAAGAAAGGCCAGGAACGCAACCCTAAACTGTTCGCTTCCAGAGCCGCTTCTTCAATTTGCTCAGCTTCTTCACCTTCAAGATGGTGACCAGTTTCCAATTCAGCTGCATGAAGAGCCAACTCACCGGAAGTTTCCCATTTACCAATAGCGTCTACACCGGGAACCAATTCCATCCAGTTGGCAATGACAATCCATAAAATGAAGGTCATAAAGAAAGGGAAAAACGTTTTGGCCCACTTGCCAACAGAACCTTCCACATAGCCATAAGCCAACTCAATGATCATTTCAATGAAGTTGTAGAAACCAGTGGGAACTTCTTCGGCCGTTCGGGAACGAGCTCTAGCAGCGAAGGCAATAATCAGCACAATAATCGCTGCCAACACAGAACCAATGAACGTGTTGGTAATACCAGCTGCAAACCATCCATTGAGAAACTCTCTACCCTCTGACCAGCGAAAAACAACTTCACCCGGCAGCTGAATAACGGGTAGAGCAGGGGGAGCAAAAATCTGAAGGGCTATTAACCCAAGCAGAGAAAGGTAGATGACATACCGTTTTTTCATACCTTATTTTCTTCCTCCGTAGAAGAGGCACTCGTCAATTGACGTTGTGCACGGATTGCTACCCGCATTGTCAAGTACAAGACAAGTGGGAAGCTACCTAATATAAACAACACTGTAAATATTTGAGTACCCAGGAATTCGTTAAGTAACAAGCCTGCGCCCAAGGCAAGACCAATAATGAGGACAGAGACACAACCAACTTGACTTACGACAAGTGCCACAGTGGTAGGGACACTGGTTTGTTGTTTATCTTGTTTCAAAATGCCTCATTTATGAGCGCGAGTTTGCGCATTATATCACAATTAAAACGGCGGGCAACGGAAAATTTATTATTTTGCAAACGTTATCCGCCAACACCAACAAGGGAAAAGAAGGCAACGGCCGCTTCTCGTGTCCACTCAAAAGCAGGCCCGGCAAAAACACCCAAGTAAATAATACCCAGGGTGGATAAACCAAGTCCTACCCAGGCACCCCGAGACACGGGAATCGCCACTTCTTCCTGATCCGAATCATACAAATACATATATTTAATAATGCCAAGATAGTAGTACAAAGCTACAAACGCATTCAAAATGCCAATCAGCGCCAACCACCAGTAACCTGCATCCACGGCCGCTCTAAAAATAAAGAACTTACCCAAAAAGCCAGCCGTCGGGGGAATACCACCGAGAGAAAGCAAGGCAAACAGCATGACCAAAGCCAGATAAGGCGAGCGCTTGTTTAGGCCGTAGAAATCTTCCATCTGCTCTGATTTAGAGACATTGCTAATCACAATGATGACGCCAAAAGCGGCGACGTTGGTGAAAGCATACATGAGCAGGTAGAACATCGTGGCCCCAGAGCCATCAGGGGTTAAGGTCACCAGGCCAATCATGGCGTAACCAGCTTGAGCCACACTGGAATAAGCCAGCATACGCTTGATGTTGCGCTGGTAGATGGCAGCAAAGTTACCAATGGTCATCGTGATGATGCACATGGAAACCAGCATAGGCCACCAGGCACTCCCTTGCCCCGGCTGCCCCAAATTGCCCGGCGTAAAGCTCAACATGCCAGAGGTGAAAACACGCATGAAAACGGCAAAACCAGCCGCCTTGGAAGCAGTGGAAACAAAGGCTGTAAACGGCGTGGGGCTGCCTTCGTACACATCTGGTGTCCAGAAGTGGAAGGGCACGGCCGAAATCTTAAAGCCGAAACCCACGATGATCATTGCCGCCGCGATCAGCAGCACGGCATTAATATTCTGTACATCGGCAAACAAGGCCGCATTCCCTGCCGCATCTGCGGCGGAAGGAACTTGAACTACCATGCTGCCAATGACGTATAAATTCGTTTGTCCTGTCAGACCATAAATCAGACTCATCCCATAAAGCATGAGACCGGTGGCAAAGGCACCATAGACAAAATATTTCATCCCCGCTTCCGGCGAGCGATCCTCATTCTTGAGAAAACCAGCCAAAATGTAGGAGGAGATACTGGCCATTTCCAGACCAATGTACAGCATAATCAAGTCGGCCGAGGCAGCCATCAGGCTGAAGCCCATCGTGGCCATAATCAGCAAGGCAAAAAACTCAACCGCTTGCAGCCGCTTCACATCCAGCGAAACCAAACTGGTGGTCATTAACGAGGCCAGGAAGATAACGCGAAAAACTAACGTAATAAGATCGTGCCGGATCATACCGCCCCAGATAAGGGATTGACCTAAATCGCGGCTTAACTCACCATTTGGCTCATCAGCAAAGAACCACAGGCCCAGGGTCAGCAGCAAAATGATGAGGGCACCCCAACCCGTCATTAAACCGACACCACGCTGTTTGTCAGAGGGTAACGCCCGGCTATAAACCTGAATGGCGACGAGTAAAATGGCCAGAGCAATTTCTGGCGCAAGGGCCAGATACCAGGAAAGTGTTGGTTCTATGCTCACTTATGCGCCTCCCAACCAAAGTAACAGGTCGTGGGCACCAATCAAGAGATTGTGAGCTCCAACCTGCACAGTATCTATTATCGTAAATGCTTGCTGCGCTTCTTGTATCCTTGCCACGACGGGCTGCACCCCAGATTCCACCATGGGAACGATGATTTGGGGATACACACCGATGACGATTAAGATCACGACAAAACCAACTAAAACCAGCTTGTCGATGGGCAAAATTGGCCGCATGTCATGCCATCGCTCTCCATCATAATCACCAAAGAATACCTTGCCGACAGCCCGCAGAATATATGCGGCCGTAATCACAATAGCCAGGGCAGATAGAATCGCTATCCAACGGTAGTAATCCGCCGGGTTGAGGCCAAAGACCGTACCGCTCAAGCTCAAACCATTACCACCCCACACGCCCAGGAAGATGGGGAACTCAGCTACGAAGCCAGAAAGCCCCGGCATACCCATGGAAACCAAACCACCTATTACGAAGGCCACAGCAGGCCAAGGCAGCACCTTGCTCATGCCGTTCAAGTCATCCATGTTGCGCGTGTGAGCCCGGTCGTACATCATTCCCACCACAGAGAAGAAGAGGGCTGTCATGACACCGTGGCTCACCATCTGCACACCGGCACCAATAAAGCCGTTCATGTTCATGGCGGCAAAACCCATTGCCACCAGCCCCATGTGGCTAACGCTGGAGTAGCCAATTAGATATTTCATATCCCGCTGGCGCATGGCAATAAATGAACCGTACAGGACGTTTATCAACGTCAACAAGATGATAAAGGGCATCCAGTAAACGGTCCCTTCGGGCAAAATCTGGATACCGACGCGCATGGAGGCGTAAGCCCCCAACTTCATCAAGACCCCGGCATGAATCATAGAAACGGCCGTTGGTGCCGCCACATGCCCATCCGGTGACCAGTTGTGGAAGGGGAAGGTACCCGCCAATACCGCAAAACCAAGAAACAACGGCATGAACCAGACAATCTGCAAGTTCGTGGCAAAATCCGCTTCAGCCCACACCGTCAGGTCAAAGGTCGGTTCCGGTAGTTGGAAATAAAGCACCAGGAAAGCGATAAAGGAGATAAAACTGCCGATAAGCAAATACAGCGTCAGCTTCATCGCCGCGTATTCGCGCCGTTCCTTCCAGCCCCAGATGACAATCATGACATACATGGGCAGCACGGCCAGCTCATAAAAGAAGAAGAGCAAAAAGGCATCCACCGCCACAAACACGCCATGTACACCCGCTACCAGCAGCATGAAGAAGGCAAAAAATTCGCGCGGCCGATCTGAAATACTCCAGGAAATGAGCGTACCGCCCAGGCCCACAATCGCCGTCAAGAAAACCAGCGTGGCGCTAAGCCCGTCCACCCCCAGCGAATAGCTAATGCCAATGCTGGGAATCCAGTCATGTTTTTCCGTAAATTGCAGCGTATTCCCCCAAGGGGTCCCCGCTACCGGCAAGTTGGCCTGGTAGGAAAAATAGACATAGGCCGACAAGATCAAGCCGATAATCATGGCCGCCAGCGCCATCATGCGCGCATTCTCCCCTCGCTCTTTGGGCAGCATGAGGATAATGATGGCCGCCGCTATCGGTGACAGCGTAATGATTGATAAAAAGGGAAATTCCATAAATTCTCTTCCCGCGTAAAGAGTGTAATTGGGTAATTGCGTAATTAAGTAATTTCCCAATTACCTAATTACTGAATTACTAAAAAAGTTTTGTAATCGTATCGTTGATAAAGACCAAAATCCACTGTGGCCAAATGCCCAGGCTGAGCATAAGGGCCATGAGTGGCCAAATCACCAGATGTTCGCGCAGCGTCATGTCTGGCAGCTTGATCCATTCTTTTTTCACTGGGCCATGCAGCGTTTCGCCGATGCCCTTTAAAATGTAGGCACCGGTCATGAGCAAGCCCACCATAGAAATGGCCAACTGCACCGTGAAGATGTTCCAACTGCCACGCACAATCATGAATTCACTAACGAAGCCGTTTAAGCCAGGCAACCCGAGTGACGCCATGCTAGTAAAGATCAAAATTGTGCCAAATACTGGCATGATGGTCCAAATGCCGCCAAACTGTTTGAGATCGCGGGTATGCGCCCGGTCGTAGATGACACCCACCAGGAAGAACATCCCTGCCGCTGACAAACCATGATTCACCATTTGGAAGACAGCACCGCTGGTGGCCATGATAGCGTCTGTGGATGTGCCCAAGCCAGAGAAGGAACGGCCGTAAGCAAAGGCCATCACCGCAATGCCCAACACCACAAACCCCATGTGGTTAATAGAGGAGTAAGCGACCAACCGTTTAAAGTCCCATTGTCCAAAAGCCGCAAAGCCGCCCAGCACAATGCTTGCCGCCCCAAGCCACGCCAGGATAACGGCCGTTTGGTTAGCCTGCTGCGGGAACAACGGAATCACCAACCGGATGAACCCATAAGCGCCCAGTTTCAGCAAAACACCAGCCAAGATCATCGAGCCAGCCGTGGGCGCCTGCGTATGGGCATCTGGCAGCCAGGTGTGGAACGGCCAGATGGGGACTTTGATAGCAAAGGCAATGAAGAACGCCCAGTAGGCAATCGACTTCACCACTTCCACATCCAGGCCAGTGCCTGCTAGTGTGCCGCTTGTCATGTTAACCCAGCTGTCCATCAAAGTAGGAATGTCAAATGTGCCCATCGACAGACCAATCACCTGAATCGACAGCAGCAAACCCAAACTTCCGGCCATCGTATAAATAAAGAACTTAAACGACGCATAATCCCGGTCCTTGCCGCCCCACAGCTTGATGAGGAAATACATCGGCACCAAACCAAACTCCCAAAAGACAAAGAAGATCATCAGGTCCATTGAGGCAAACAAGCCCAGCATGGCGGTTTCCATAATGAGGAAAAGCACCATGTACATCCGCACCTTTTCTTCAATGCTAAAGGACGCCAGAATCGCCAGCGGGGTCAAAATGACGGTCAAAAAGAACATAGCCAGGCTGATACCGTCGATACCCAGATGATAGCTAGCACCAATCGCCGGGAACCATTCAGCCTGCACCTCAAACTGGATGTTGGCGGCGACGCGATCATAGTTGAACCACATGATGAGCACCAACACAATGGGCACTAAGCTCAGCACAAAGGCCAGGCGGCGAATCAGATTCTTTTCATCCTCTGGCAGCACAAAAATGATCAAGGCTACTAGCGTTGGAAAGAAAATGATTAAATTCAGCAGGTTGTCTTGAATAAAATCCATGTGAAATACCTAATTTTAGAAGGTTATAGCTCCAATTTATTGGAACCAACTCATGATTTGCTCCGACCAACCAAAGTTGATCAAGAAGATAATCATAAAGGCCAAAGCAGCCGCAATGAGACCAGAAACCAGCACATATTCCTGCACCTTACCGGTTTGCAGCTGCCGTACTTCCTTGGTCATTGCCAAGAATTGATCCTTTACCCAATCTACTGCCCGGCCAAAGACGGCTTCTTCTGTGGCCTTAGCTCCGCGCCCGATAGCATAGAAGGTGCGAGCCACCAGATGCAAAATGCCATCAATGATGCCCTTGTCCATCACCTCGAACACAATGACTTCGGAGAAGTAAACAACCGGGCGAATGAACACAACCTGATACAGCTCGTCCCAATACCATTTGTTTTGAAAAAAGCCGTGCAGGGGGCCAAGTGGACGAATAAGCGGGTCATCCTGCTCTTTCGTGAGCGGTTTACGGCCGTAAATCAAATAGCCCACCAACAAACCACCCAGCGCTACCACTACCGATGTAGCCAGCGGCGTCCAACTCCAAGGCAATGTCTCGATCTTATGCCCCACAAGATGCAAATCGTACAACTCCGCAATTGGCTCTTCAATCGTCGCCCCCACAAAGTGATGGTACATATTGACAAACACGCCTTCCGTACCCAGGAAATTGTCGGGAATACCGACAAAACCAGCAATGGCTGCCAAAACAGACAGCAGCACCAGAGGCACCGTCATAAAGCCATTGCTCTCGTGGGCGTGTTCTGCCAGCGGCGTGCGCGGCTTACCCAGGAAAGTCAGGCTGATCTGGCGCATGGTGTAAAAAGCCGTCAAAAAGGCGGCGACCGCCAGCATCACAAAAACAAACAACCCGGTAGCGTTCGTATCATGGCTCCAGAGATACCAGGCATCGGCAAAGATTTCATCTTTAGACCAAAAGCCAGCGGTAATCAAGGGCAAACCAGAAAGGGACATACCACCGATTAAAAACGTCCAGAAGGTGATGGGCATTTTGTGGCGCAAGCCACCCATGTAACGCATGTCCTGCGGGTCAGTATGGTGGTCGTGTACATGCTCTGCCCCATGTTCCATGCCGTGAATCACAGACCCAGAAGCCAGGAAGAGCAGCGCCTTGAAGAAAGCATGGGTAATGAGATGGAACGCAGCAGCAACGTAAGCGCCAATGCCCACAGCCGCTACCATAAAACCAAGCTGGGAAATGGTTGAATAGGCCAACACACCTTTCACGTCATTTTGGGCCATGGCAATCGTTGCCGCCATCAGCGCCGTAAACGCGCCAATGCCCGCAATCACCCAGCTCACTCCCGGATTCCCCTCGATAGCTACGGCAATCAGCGGGAAGATGCGCACAATCAGATAAACACCAGCGGAAACCATCGCGGCGGCATGGATCGTGGCGCTGACCGGTGTCGGGCCTTCCATCGCGTCTGGCAGCCAAACGTGCAGCGGCCATTGGGCCGATTTACCCACCGTGCCCGCGAAGATGAGCAGAGCCATGACGCCCAACATGCCCACGCCAATTTCCATCGCAGCATGTTCCAGACTGCCCGCGCTTAACGCCTGGCTAAAGTTGAGGGTGCCAAAGACACTGTAAAAATAAACAATCCCCAGCAGCATGACGACGTCGGCAACACGCGTGGTCATAAATGCTTTAATCGCTGCTCGTCGAGGAGAAATGTGTGGAATGGCACCGGGGACAAGCTGGTAATCACGCGCATACCAGAAACCAATGAGGGAGTAAGAGCAAAAGCCCATGATCTCCCAACCAATAAAGAGCATCAGGAGATTGTCTGATACCACTAGCAGCAGCATCGCGCCGGCGAACAAACTCATCAAGGCAAAGAAGCGGGAGAACATTGGCTCTTCCTTGCCGTGGTTGGGCGTGCCACGTTCGGTGCCCGGTGGCTTGCCGTAGTTATGGTAGCCTACGCTGTAAATAAAAATCATAAAGACAGCAAAAGGCACCATGAAGAGCATAACGGCCGTAAACGGATCAACCGCAACGCCCATTTTCAGCCAGGTACCGTTGGCAAAATCACCAATCGGCAACCAATCAATGCTGCTGGCCACTTGAACGGGATGCTCCAGCAGCTCTTCCGGATGGCTAATATCATGGCTCAGATAAGTGCCAAACATATTGAAGGCAATTGTCCAGCTCAAGACCAGGGCCCCAATGACACCTGCCCAGGCCAATACCCAACTCAGGGTGCGATTATGCTTCGTAAACAGCACAATCAGGAAAAACACGAGCAAGGGGCCAGCCGGAATCAGCCAGGTTAAAGTTTGTAATGTTTCTTGTGACATAAGGCGAAACTCTTCCCGTTGTTTCGGTAATCGGTCGTCAGTAATCAGTCAAAATGCCGATTACGGTTTACCGTTCACCGATTACTGTCGTTAGTTCTTTAGTAAATCCAACTCTTCCGCGATGACTGAATCTCGGCGGCGGTAAATGGAAATGATGAGGGCTAAACCAACGGCCGCTTCAGCCGCAGCCACGGTAAGCACAAAAATGGCCCATGCCCAACCAATGGGAGCCGAATCTGGGTTAAGGACCGAACCGTAGCGCCAAAATGCGACCAAATTAATATTGACTGCGTTTAGCATCAGCTCAACTGACATTAAGATGGCCACGGCATTACGCCGCGCGACCACACCGTATAAACCAATGCAAAATAAAAGGGCTGCTACAAGGAGGTACCAGGATAAGGGAATCATGCTTCATCCTCCGTGTATTGAGTTGGCCAGGCGATGTAAATGGATCCAATCAGCGCAGCCAGTAACAAAACAGAAGCCATGATGAAAGGAATCACGTACCCATTGGCACTCACAAAGGCCTCACCCAAAGCGCTGACAGCACCCTGTAGAACAGTGTCGGGCACATCCGGACGGCCGCTTACAGCTTCCACACCCCACCAGCGGGTAATCACAGCGGCGAGGAGGGCAAAAGTGGCAACGGCCGTAAACAAGCCCAACCCACTTTGCGAATTAAACGGAGCTTCCCGCGCTTGCATCATCCGCCGGGTTAACATGATGGCAAAGATGATCAAAATCGAAATCGCCCCGATATATACCAACAGCTGCGCTGCCGCCAAAAAACCAGCGTCTAGCAAAATGTACAGCCCGGCAACACCAAAAAACGAGGCCATCATCGCCAAGGCCGCATGGAACAAATTGCGGTTCGTTACGACCACAAGCCCTGTTCCCAATGTCAGCAAACTGACTAAAATAAAAACTACTTGCTCAAGCGTCACAAGTCTACTCCTGTGAAGGCGAATAAGATTATTGAAATGCCGTGCATCATTTATCGCTTCGGCAAATCACCAAAAGTTTCAAATTTAGTGAGCCGGAACAGGCTCATGATGATCGTGTGCTGGTTCTACTTCAGCAACCACAATCGGGTCTCCCTCGTTTTCAGCAATGGCCAAAATGGGGCTAAGGTCATTATGATGCTGCCGCTGGCGTCGTGCTGAACGGCGTAACACCTCCACACCGGCAACACCAATGAGCATATTGACAACAAAATGAATGCCCGCCCGCCCTGCTTCACCAACACCAGGCAAATAATCCACAATCACACGGTCTAGCAAAGCAACCGACAGCAGGATAACTAAGGTTAGCGGCACCATAAACTTCCAATTGAAGTTCAACAATTGGTCAATGCGAAAACGTGGCAGCGTTGCTCGAATCCACATAAAGACAAAGAACACTAAAGAAGATTTGATCAACAAAATGAGAAGCCCTAGGCCCCGTCCAATAGCAAAGCCGTTGGCTAGAACCCAATCTTCCAGGCCAAAGAGTTGATAACCACCCAGGTAGACTGTAGAGAATAGACCACACATAAACATGATGGCCATATATTCACCAGCCATAAACAAGCCAAAAACCATACCAGTATATTCGGTATGGAATCCAGCTACAATTTCAGACTCGGCTTCCAGCAAGTCAAAGGGGGACCGCCCCGTTTCAGCCAAAGACGATATGAAAAAGATGAGGGCAGAGATGGGCACAAAAACTATAAAAGGGATCGTCTGAGCTTCGACTAGATCCATAGTAGAGAGGGAGCGGGCCAGAATGATAGGCACTAACAGGGAAAGTATCATGGGTACTTCATAACTCACCAACTGAGCTACGGCCCGAAATGCTCCCAACAGCGCATATTTGTTATTAGAACCCCAACCGGCTAGTAAAATAGCAACAACCGAAACAGAACTAATAGCCAGAATATAAAAAACACCCACGTTCAGATCAACGCCAATCACGCCAGGGGCAAATGGCAAAACGGCAAACAATAGCGCAGACGTAACAACAGCCAAACCCGGTGCTATAAAGTAAGCAACCTTATCAGCACCTGCAGGCACAATCATTTCTTTGGTCATCATCTTGACCACATCGGCTACCATTTGCAACAAGCCATACTTGCCACCCACCCGGTTCGGACCAATGCGATCCTGCATACGCGCCAGAACCTTGCGCTCTACCCAACCAACCACAAAGACGGCCAGCAAAGGAATCGTTGCTACCAGGAGAATGCCGATAATATCCAGGACAATACTAACCCACGGAGCATCCCCCCAAACACCAGCCAAATAATCTCCGGCGGTCAAATCAAAAATGCTTGATAAAAACTCAACAATGTTAAAACTCATTGTCTATTCCTCTTAAATCCATTCCAGAACGCCACGACCCCAGGCATAAAGCAACCCATCTGCCAGCAAGAAAATGAACAATACGGCAGCGCCCACAGCAAACAAACCTAAATTATCGTAGGCAGCAGCAATCGGAAACAGAAAGACGGCTTCAATATCAAAAATGACAAAAACAAGGGCGTAAATATAGTACTGGACTTTAAACTGCACCCAGGCATCACCTACAGTTTCTACACCACACTCGTAGGTTTGCTGCTTAATGGGATTTGGTTTATGGGGACCAAGAAGGCGGTTTATGAGAATTGGTGCCACTGGGAATATAGGGGCCAGCAGCACAAATAAAACGATGAATTGCCACTCACTTTGCACAGGTGTTCTTCCTCCACTCGATAAGATGGGAACGTAAATGGTTCAGTTTACAGCCGATAATAAAAACCCGACAGATTAGCGTCGCTGAACTATTTGACACCGTCTGTGGGTTTTTGTTGAAGTTGCCTTTTAATGTTCACAAACTATTTGTGAAATATATCCCATTTACCAACTCTGTTATAACACATGCAGATAACAAGGGCAAAGTTAACTGTCAATTTTAGACCATGTTTCACAATGGTATACCAACGCTGGAAAAGGGGTCTTTTTCAGGTGGGATTTATGGGATTTATTCTTAAATTTTCCGTCGTCAAACAGGTACCCGATGCACTAAACATCTGTCAATGATTCCTATAGTATAAAATTCTAACAGAAATGAAGCATGGGGCAACGATTCACCAGAGCAAGGATTATATTAGTACTATTCACGCCTTTTTTCCCTTTATCTTACGGCCGTATTCAGTTATACTTTCTACAATTCTGACAAAGAGTAAGAATAAAAATCTGAGCCTCAATTCAGTAAATCACCTTAATACATTGCAGTACAGTAAAGAAATAACCTATGTTTGACTCCCCAATTGAATCCCAAAAAATCATTGCCGTTGACGATAATGCCTTTACCTTGCGCATTGTCCAGCATACCCTGGAACAGGCAGGGTATCAGGTAATGACGGCCGCTTCAGGGCAAGATGCCCTCAAGCTCATTAATCGGTATGGCATGCCCCATTTGGCTATTGTGGATCTACACATGCCTATAATGAGCGGCTTTGAGTTTTGTCACGCGGTACGGGAATTCAGCGATATGCCGATTATTATGCTTACGGCCGTTAACACCGAAGAAACTATCATCGAAGGCTTGGAACAGTACGCCGAAGATTACATCGTGAAGCCATTTAACCCGGAAGAGCTAAAAGCCCGGGTAAGCCGGGTGCTGCGCCGCATGGGTGATTACAGCTATACGCTTGAGTCAACCACCCGCATTGATGACCGGCTCATGGTGAATTTCCCCAATCGAGAAGCCTTAGTAGAAGGCGAATCCGTTTCCCTTACCCCTACAGAAACAAAACTGCTCTACATTCTCGTGCGCAATGCTGGCCGCATTGTCACCACTGACTTTTTACTCAACCGCATCTGGCCTATGGAAGAAGCTCAAGAAGATCGCCTGCATGTACATGTGCATCGGCTGCGGCGCAAAATCGAGGTCAATCCCAACGAACCAACCTACATCGTCGCCGAACGAGGCACAGGCTACCGCTTCACCTCCACCGCCGATTCCTCAATGTAAGCTTGCTCCCTTCTCCAAAAAAGCGCTAAGCCAACAATTCAGCCGCCAGTTCGGCTGGCAGTGGCATCTTGCTGGTTTCCATTAACTCAAACAGATGGGAAATACGTTCGGCCAAAAATTTTTGTAGCAGCAACGGGTTTTCTAAGACACAATCATTTAAGACAGCCCTTGCCTCCCTGGCGGTCTGTAATAAATGGTAAATGCAATAACTAACGGCTCCGCTTTGCAACAGCAGCTGCTGCGCCTCTTCTAACAGTGATAGATCGGCAATTTTAGGCAACAGTTCTTCAAATCGGGTTTTTCCAGAATACTCTGCTAACCGGGCATACAAAATGGCCAGGTTCCCAGTTCCACGCTGCCAATCAGGGCAAGCTGGAGTTTGATACACATCGGCCAGATCGTCGCTTATTTGAATGAGTTTGCCAATAAGGCCACCAAATTGGCGCAGTTGAGTGGCCACTGCTTCGTCAGCCCCGCCAGCCAGGGCACCGAGATAAAAACCAGCGCCGTAATATGGCGTGCTTTTGGCCTCCACTGTGTCCCAATAATGCGCTTCGGTAAGAATTTCTTGGACGTCCAAATGCTGTCCGTAGGCGGTTTTTAGGTTGAGATGGATCAATTCGGCCAACATTTGCTGCGTTACGGCCGTTCCCCACCCCATTTCTGCCGCTGCCTGCTGCACAATACGGTAGGCAATCGATTGAAACGCCAAGCCAAAGTTTGCCGCGACCCCCGCCCCCAGCCGCTGATACAATCCTTTGGGATCATCATCCAAAATATCATCCACCAGCACAATGCTAATATGGCAGCAGCCAACGGCCGTTATCATCGGCACCACACGCGCCACAGCCCCGCCCACAGCCTGGCAAGCCAGTTCCGGCAGGTGCCAGGAGTGCGCATTTTGCGCATAATGGTGCCATACCTCAACCAATTCGGGCCAGGCAGCCACTTCCGGTTGCTGCAAAAAATACGTGCTCATTTGGGTAACATCAATCATAAGGCTCCACCTTCTTAAGCTGTGATCGCATAATACCGGGCACCACAGTTGTGGTTGATGAAAGGCCAATGGTCCTGCTATTCAATTTGCATTTAGCAGCGTTGGGAGCATGATTGTGTACAGCCGACCCCTGCACACAATCAGGAAGAGAAGGGAAAACAAGAAGGGAATACGGCCGTAGCCATCCCCCCCTCTAGCGCCAATGAACTACCAGTCCCAATACCAGCCCCAAACCTCTGTCTTACGCAGTTCGGATAAATCTTTGTGGTTGGATACTTTCGTTAATTGGAGCAAGGTGGCCAGCAAGGAATCTTCAGACTTACCAGCTTTTAACAACTCGTTGAACTTGTTGATCGACATAGACTCTTTCATAATCGGTCATATCTCCTGCACACTACTGAGCTATACCATCTGCTGCGAGTCGGTCGGAAACTCCAGGTGTCTACATCTATGTTAAATGCATATGCCGACACATGATAGTAAAAGCCTGAATAATACCGTTCATTATAATTGAAATGATCAACAATTGCACTGGCATTTTGCCTAAAATTTCTTGCTTTAAATTAAAATTGCAGCCAATTTGCAGGTCTTTAAAGCTCAATGCCAGCTTTTTCTGCCAAAAGCGCGTTTGAAGGTTCAACCAAAATTGTGCTGTCTGGAAAGACAATGGTGGGTACAACTCGGTTACCACCGTTCATCTGCTTTACAAATGCCAGACCTTCAGGGTTTTCATCAACATCTATATTGACATAAGTAACGCCGTATTCATCCAGCAAATACTTGGCCCGATGACAGTCTGAACACCAGCTTGTGGTGTACATAATTATTTGAGCATCCTTGTTTTCTGCGTTGTTCATCTTTACTTCTCCAGACCCACAATGTATGGGGAAATTAATAGCGTAATGATAGCCAAAATTGGTCTGGCTACCAGCCACATAACAAAATTTCTGTATAATATGCGGCGTGACTACCAAACGAACGAATGAACAATGGCTGGCTGAGCTTCGGCCAGAACATCCCCAATATGAAACGGCCGTTGCTGATTTAAGCCAGATTTTAACCAATGGGCTTCGACGAGGCTTACTGGCACAAGTAAAAACCTCCGCCCCGGAATTTGACACCCAGGCAGAAGATTTTGCCCAGGAAGCCGTGCTAAAAGTGCTGGAAAAGATTGATACGTTTGCCGGGCGCAGCAAATTTACCACTTGGGCTCATAAAATTGCCATCTCCGTGGCCCTCACTGAACTGCGGCGCAAACGATGGCAAGACAGCTCCCTCAACGGTTTGACAGAAACGGAAAGCGGCGATTACACGCCCAGCTTTGTGGCCGATGAAGCACCCACGCCAGAAAACAGAACCGCCCGCGCGGAGTTGCTTAAATATGTGCAAAAATTGATCGAAAACGATCTAACTGAACGTCAGCGTACCGCCCTGGTCGATTCAGTCATTGGGGGTAAAACGACCGGCCAAATTGCCAAGAAGCTAGAAATGAAGCCCAACGCCGTTTACAAGCTGCTGCACGATGCCCGGGTGAAGTTGAAAAAAAGTTTGGCCCAGGATGGCTACACGCCAGGCGACATTTTACAAGTATTCGATTAATCATAAATCGCGTTGAGGTAAGAACGACAGCAACAAAACCATCAAAGAAAGCGAATCACGTTTGGAACAAGGTATCGTCTACCTAAGGCACATTTGCATTGATTATGACTATTTGGAACCAGATCAAAAACTTTTTTAGCCGCTCAAAACCAGCTGTGGATGAAACAAGCCAGGCAGTGGTGACTGAACCCACGCCGGGCGCACTCACCCAGGAACTGATGGTTGATTTGATGCTGCGTCTGGAAAAAACAACAGAAAATGCCTACTGCTGTGATGAGGTATTTGCGCTGTTAGATGAATATGTAGAGCTGGTTGCAGATGATGAGGATGCCAAGCTGCTGATGCCTCTGGTAAAAAATCATCTCGATATGTGTGTAGATTGTCGTGACGAATACGAAGTTTTGCTGCACGTCTTAAAATCGGCCGAATCCGAATAAGCCTCATTCGCCTAAGCGCTCGGCTATTTTCACCCCAAACGCTTACCCCTTTTACAAACTGGAATAGGAGCAACAAAGATGACAAAAGCAATCTGGAATGGTGCTGTCCTGGCCGAAAGTGACCAAACTGAAATGGTCGAAGGGAACCATTATTTCCCCCCACAAACAATTAACCGCGAATATTTTAAGGAGAACAGCCACAACACCATTTGTCCCTGGAAAGGAACCGCGAGCTATTACACCATTGAAGTCAACGGACAAAAAAACGAAAATGCCGCCTGGTACTACCCTAATCCCAAAGATGCGGCCAGCAACATTAAAGATCACGTGGCTTTTTGGCGCGGCGTAAAAATCGAATCATAAGGGGGAGCCATGTTATTAGCCGGTGATATTGGCGGCACCAAAACAGTACTGGCACTCTTTTCGTCTTCAGTGACAAATGCGCCACTGCATCCGCTTCATTTACAAACTTTTCCTAGCGGCCAGTTTTCTTCGCTGGAAGCCATTATTGCGCAATTTTTAGAAGACAAAGACGAACCCATCGAAGCGGCTAGTTTTGGCGTAGCCGGGCCGGTGGTGAACGGCCGTTCCCAAATAACCAATTTACCCTGGGTAATCGATTCTGCAGCTATTGGCCAAAGACACCAGATTGAACAAGTAATCCTCCTCAACGACCTGGAATCTATTGCCAACGCAGTTCCCCATTTACAGGCCAACGATCTGGCCACCATTAATGAAGGAAATGCTGAATCTGGGGGGGCCATTGCGGTGATCGCGCCCGGCACCGGTTTAGGCGAAGGATTCCTCATTTGGGATGGGCAGCGCTATCAGGCCCATCCGTCTGAAGGGGGACATGCTTCCTTCGCCCCCACCACCCCCGATGAATGTGCCTTGCTTGCCTTTCTTGGAGAAAAATATCATCACATCAGCTTTGAACGCGTCTGTTCTGGCAGCGGTATTCCCAATTTGTACGCCTTTTGGCGGCAAGACGGCCGTTTCCCGGAACCCGACTGGCTGCGCGAGCAACTCGACCAGGCAGCCGATCCCACACCGGTTATCGTGGAAGCGGGATTGGCCCAAACGGCCGAAATTTGCGCCGCTACCGTGCAGATGTTTGTCGATATTTTGGCAGGCGAAGCCAGCAACATGGCCCTGAAAGTATTGGCCACCGGCGGCGTTTTTCTGGGGGGCGGCATTCCGCCGCGCCTGCTCAATTTGCTGCAAACAGACCGCTTCATTTCCAAGTTTAGCGACAAAGGGCGCTTTACCAACCTGCTGCTCAACATGCCGCTGCACGTGATTTGCAATCCACAAACGGCACTGCTGGGAGCCGCCTGGGGCGGACTGGATTTGCTACATGCCTGAGCCAGTGACGCTGCACATCTTTGCCACCCATGACGCTTTTAACCAGGCAGCGGCCCAATTAATAACCACATTGGCCCAAGAAGCGGTCTCACAAAACGGCCGTTTTAGCCTGGCGCTTTCTGGGGGAGGCACACCGGCTGGCCTGTATCGGCTGTTGGCGGAACGGCCGTTTTGCCAACAAATGCCCTGGCCACAAACCCACCTCTTTTGGGGGGATGAACGGTTGGTGCCACCAGATGATCCCGGCAGCAATTACGGCCAGGTCGCTGAACTGCTGCTCAACAAGGTGCCTATTCCCCCAGAGAATATTCATCGTGCCCGTGGCGAATTGGCAATGGAAACGGCCGTTGCCGACTACACCAGCCAGCTGCAAGCCTTTGCCAGTGACGGAGAAATCCCTGTTTTGGACGTGATGCTGCTGGGCATGGGCAGCGATGGCCACACCGCCTCGCTCTTTCCTGGTTCACCTGTGCAGGAAGCGGATTGGGTCATTGGCGTAACGGCGGATTATGACGGCCGTCCCGCTCAGCGGCTCAGCCTTACGCCAACCGTTATCAATCAAGCACGGCACATCATCTTCCTGGTAACCGGCAGCAGCAAAGCCGATACATTGCAAAAAGTGCTTTACGGGCCACATCAGCCAGAAACATTGCCCGCTCAGCGCATTCAGCCTATCAACGGCACGCTCACCTGGCTCACCGACACGGCCGCAGCCCAACACCTGAGCCAACTCAGCTAAAATCTCTGCGCCTCCGCGCCTCTGCGTTAAAATATATTCAAGGAGACCTTTCATGACCGTAACTGCCCACAGCCTC
Source organism: uncultured Anaerolineae bacterium (assembly GCA_905479495.1). Classification (GTDB taxonomy): domain Bacteria; phylum Chloroflexota; class Anaerolineae; order Promineifilales; family Promineifilaceae; genus Leptofilum. The sequence continues at coordinate 97,561 of CAJQMR010000007.1, read as the reverse complement.
CAAAACCTGCAAGTACAAATTCAAGCCAGCAACCACCACATCCTGGCCGATGAGCCAGAAAGCGCCGGCGGGGAAGACCAAGGACCAAACCCGTACGATCTGCTGCTCAGTGCGTTGGCCGCCTGTAAAGTAATGACCGTTCACCTCTACGCCCGGCGCAAGCAGTGGCCTGTGGAAACTGTCTCGATCACCCTCAACCACCGCAAAGTGTCCGCCAACGAATGCGAAGATTGCGAAACCGAAGGGCTGGCCAAGGTAGACATCATCGACTGTGAAATTAACTTTGAGGGGGAATTAGACGAGGCACAAATCAAACGCCTGGCGGAAATTGCCGACCGCTGTCCGGTACACCGCACCCTCACCAGCGAGACAAAGATACGAACGGCCGTTGTTTGAGCAAGTGGCTGGTGGTTAGTGGCTTGTACTAGCAACCAGCTACTAACCACCAACTATTGTTTACACAGAAGATTTTCTATTTACGCCGTGCAAAATAGAGTGCTGCCAGATACGGCCGTTCAATCTGGCCACCATGCTGTTCAATCAAATCCGCAATCGCCGCAAAAAGCATCTGGCGTCGCTGCTCCGACAAACGCAGGTGATCCGAATACGTGTTGAGCAGCCCCAAATACGCGCCCGTCTCGTAATGCTGTGCCCAAGAATACGTTCGCACAATCACCTTCTCAAATTCCCTCTCTGCTGCCAAAGAGGCAGCGCGTTCTTGAATTATTTTTTCCAGGGGAACCTTTTCTTTAACCAATTCAGGAGCATGTTTGCGGTAAATCTCATCCAGCTCATGCCCAATGGCCCCGTTCATGCCAGGATACATATTCCAAAAGAGGGCCATATGACCCTGTGGCTTCAAGATGCTGGCTGCTTTAACAAAGCGCACTTCTTGCGGCACCCAATGAAACGCCTGCGCCGAAATGAGCAGGTCAAACTTTCTTTGGTTGGCTTCCCATTCCTCAAAACGGCTGCACTCAAACTGAACCTGCGGATAATCATTGAGTTGTGTTTTGGCCACATCAATCAGGTTTTGGCCCGGCTCCAGGCACAGCATTGAAAATCCCCGTTGGGCAAACAGGCGCGTGGCCTTGCCTGTGCCACTGCCAACTTCCAAAATCTCCCCATCTGCCTGGATGCCAGACAAATTGACAATATCATCAATTAGTTCAGCAGGATAACTGGGGCGATAAGTCTCATATAGTTTCGCAACGCCATCAAAACTTTGGCTATCTTTTTTCCAATCAATAGGTTTGCTTGCTCTCTCAGACATTTCCCATCGTTTCGTTTTACCTAGAAAACTGGTGAATTACTTGCGTCAGTTGACAAATTACCTTCCAGTAAATCAACAAATTTCTGGCCAATTACTGTAAAAACGCTTGTTTGACAATCCTTTGCAAAATAGGAGCCTTCACCGCCTATTCCCAACGAATTCAAATAGCCTTGTTCAAGTATATTTCCCTGCGCATAAAGTCGTTCTAAAGCATTCTTGCTGATATGAATTATCAGATTTCTCCGTTCCGGATTATCAGCGATCCTATCAAGATCAGGGGATATACATCCAACAAAACCAACCGTTGCCTGAATATGCCAATGCTCCTTTGCACTTTCTAACCATTTTGGAACGCGATCCATCTGTTCGATTTCAAGCGTTAAAAAATGAAGCCAAACCTCCAGGCAAGCATCTCTCGCCCAGAATCCTTTTTTGTTGTATTGTGTAAATGATGTGCCCATAGATGTCTGTCACTTTTTGGCAGTTAACCGGTTCATTTCATTGTTTCAATAGCAATTCATCATTTTGAAAAATTGCTATTCTGAGCGAAGCGAAGAATCCCTACACCACAACAATAAAGCTCGCCTGGTCTGCAAACGAAGGTTTCGGCTTGCAAAGGATTCTTCATTGCGCTGCGCTCCATTCAGAATGACAAATTCACGGATACAGACAACCGGTTAACCGATCAGTAAATTTTCCAGCCGCAAACTCTGCACCGTCTCGGCGCTTAACCAGAACAAGATGGTCATCAAGATGGCGGAGGTGAGGCACCAGGGGCAGGTAGCACCAATGACAAACGGTTCCAAAAAAGTAAAGTAGAGTGAAAAAAGCACGCCCAACAGGGTCAGGGCCAACAGTGCCCAGGGCACCATGCTCAACAATCGGGAGGAGCCAAACAAGCTGGCGCTCCAGGTCACCAGAATGGCCAAGTAGCCCAGCGCCCCCCACAGCCCCACTGGAACATCTAAAATTTCGCCATATTCGCTTTGCTGGATGATCTGGCAGGCTCCGTTGGGATAGCAAATATTGGTTTCGGGGATTGAGGTGAGGTACACCATGATGCCCAGTCCCGCTACAGCCAGCAAGGGGATAGCCCACCAACCAGAAACAGGAATAATCGCCTGCTTATTGAGCCGGTAAATGGTCAATGCCACCACACAAACCATGCTCACCAAAGCAACAATGGCCAGGGTATTGCCAATGGGATCCATCGTGAGGCGTTCGAGAACGGCCGTTCCCCCCACCCGTTGCTGCCAGACCGTCGCCTCAAAAATGACCCATTCCCAGGCCAGCAGCAGCGCGGCCAAACTGCCAATGCCCCCGACAAGCCAAACAATTTCCTTGCGCCGCCAAAAATCAACCATGTTCCTATTTTAGCCCAATTCTGCGGCAAGCAGACTTACAATAAATGCATTTTGAGCAATTGCTAACGTCTTGTAAGGATTCACACTGCGGGAAACGGCCGTTTCCCATTACAATATCCGCACAACAACTCAATCCAAAACAATTTAAACTATCTCAATTTCCCCAGAAACTGTTCGCCAAGCTATTTGGCCTTTACAAAGTTTCCGGGGAAAAGGGGCTCAATCAGGTAATAAACATGAACGCTCAAACAATGTCTTCAGCCCAAGCCAAACAGAAATGGCGCACGCTGCTGCTGCTTTCCCTGGCCGAACTGCTGGGCATGGCTGTTTGGTTTTCGGCTTCGGCCGTAGTGCCTGCCCTTACCGAAGCGTGGACCCTGAGCGAAGGCGGGCGTGCCTGGCTCACCATGTCGGTGCAGATTGGTTTTGTGGTGGGCGCGCTTGGCTCAGCCATGCTCAACCTGGCCGACCGGCTGCCGACCCGCTGGTTTATGGCGGGGTCAGCCACGCTGGCCGGGGTAGCCACGCTGCTCATTCCCCTGCTGGCCAATGGTTTGGCCCTGGCCCTGCTGCTGCGTTTTCTCACCGGTATGCTGCTGGCGGGTGTCTATCCCGTTGGCATGAAAATCATGGCTACCTGGACCCAAAAGGATCGCGGGCTGGGCATTGGCCTGTTGGTTGGCGCGCTAACGATTGGCTCTGCCGCGCCTCATTTGCTAAATGTGTTTGGTGGTATTGGCCCGTGGCAGCCGGTACTCTATTTGGCGGGCGGATCGGCGCTGCTGGGCGGGCTGATTGGCGCGCTGTTTGTGCAAGAAGGGCCGTATCGCAGCCCATCCCCGCCGTTTGACTGGCGGCAGGTAGGCCAAATTTTGCGCCAGCGAGAAGTGGTGCTGGCTAATCTGGGTTATCTGGGGCATATGTGGGAGCTGTACGCCATGTGGGCCTGGATTCCACTCTTTTTGCTGGCCAGCTTTACGGCCGTAAACGTGTCCTCAAGTTGGGCCAGCCTGACGGCCTTTGGCGTCATAGCGATTGGCGGACTGGGCAGTTTGTGGGCCGGGCGGTTAGCGGATCGCTACGGCCGTACCACCATTACCATTGCGTCTCTGATCATTTCGGGCACCTGTGCCGTGGGGGTCGGCTTTTTGTTTGGCGGCAATCCGCTGCTGCTGGCTGCTGTTTGCCTGGTTTGGGGCTTTGCCGTCCCGGCCGATTCGGCTCAATTTTCCGCTGCCGTCAGCGAACTGGCGCCTCGTGAATATCTGGGCACGGCACTGACGCTGCAAACCAGTCTGGGCTTTTTGCTGACGCTGTTCACCATTCGCCTGATTCCACCGCTGGAAACGGCCGTAACCTGGCGTTATGCCTTTGCCTTTCTGGCCATTGGCCCCATCGTAGGCATCTGGGCGATGTGGCGCTTGCGACACTCCCCCGCCGCATCTCGACTGGCAAATGGCCGAAGGTGAAAATCCGCAGATTTCGCAGATTAACACAGATTTTTAAATCAATCTGCGAAATCTGTGTAATCTGTGGATAAATTCTAAACGAGGTCGGAAGCAAACTGCTCCGCAAATGGCTCCGCTCATCAGTACCAATCTTCACTGAGCGTGGGCACAGCTTGCGCCGTTTTACTCAGGACAGGCAGCCGATTCGCCCATGCCACCCGCTCCTCCTGGGGCAGCAGTTCCATCACTGCCTGCCAGATGCGCATGAAGAGCGTTTGGCGCGGTTCGCCTGCGTTTTGGCTGGCTTTCACCAGCTTGAATACGGTTTCGTACAGGCCGTCCACGGCCGGGTCTGGGTGGCTCCAAGGATAAACAAGGGCGGCTTCGTCGAACGGCCGTACCAATCCCTGTACCTCCTCCAGTTCCAACAAACGCGACCCCTCTGGAATCAACAATCGAATGGCGTACTGAATCGGACTGATCGCTTCTACCAGGTTCAGCTCGGCCATCAGCGCCAGAAAATCGGCATAGCCACGCAGCGTGGTCCACGGTGTGAAGGTGACAAAAGTAGGCGTCAGCGGCAGGCCAAGCTGGCGCATCTGTTGCACCACCTGCCCAAAATCAGCCCGCGTGTGTCCCTTATCCAAAATGGCCAGGATGTCGTCGTCCACCGCTTCCACGGCGCTCACCACAAAAAGACAGCCAGTGTCACGCAGCAGCGGCAGCGCCTCGGCGTGCTTTTGCAGATGCTCAATTTTGATGGTGACATCGTAGGTGAGGTCAGGAAATTCGTCGTGGATGGCCTGCACCAGCGGCAGGGCATGGCCGGGACCGTTCAAAAAGTCGGGGTCGCCAAAGGTGATGTGCTGCGCCCCGGCGGCCACCTGCTGGCGAATGTCAGCCAGCACCACTTCTGGTTGGATGATGCGGAAACGGCCGTTATACACCGGCACGATCGGGCAATGGCGGCACAAATGTTTGCAGCCCCGCGTTGCTTCCGTATAGCCGACAATGCGCCGTCCAGCGGGGGTATCCAGGTAAGCGTATTCGGTCAGAGGGGGCAGGCTGGTGCGGGACGGCCGTTTAAACTGCTGCCGCATGAGCGAAACCGAAGGCAGGTTAGGCAAGGGCGTACCATCGCGCAGAGTCCCTGCCAGATCGACCAATCCCTGCTCAAATTCGCCGCCCAAAATGGATTGCACGCCAAGCTGACGCAAATACGCTTCGTTGACGGGCGCGTAGAGACCATAGGCACAGATGTGGGCCTCCGGGTTAATTCGCTGCACCCGCTTGATGAGTCCGACGGCCAGCCGGGTGGCGGTGTGCATGGGCAGATAAAAGGCAATCAGGTTGGCATTTTGCACGGTTTTGGGGGAGAACGGCCGTAGCGACACATCCACACAGGTCACCTCTGCCCCCGCTTCTTGCAGCCAGGCTGCTGGCGAGGCCAGCCCAAACGGCTGGTGGCCCAAATCATAGGTGGAAATAAGGGTAACGTGAAACATAGGGGGAAGTTTACATCAGTATTCGAGTAACTGAGTAATTGGGTAATTGGCTGTTCAATTACTCAATTACATAATTACCCAATTACGAGTTGTCAATTAGCCAATTTTGCCGCAGCTTGGCAATCGTTTCATCGGAAACACCTGCCTGGTTGCGCAAGTAGTTGTCCAGCGAACCATACGTTTGCCGCAAGTGGTCCAACGCGCCTTGCAGTGTTTTGGCCTTCACCAAAAATAAATCTTGCAAATCATCCACGGAAACACCCCAGGGGGCTACCTGTTTTAGATCAGCGGCAATGGCTTTGCGAAAATGGGCATAAAACAAATTGCTCAAAGTGTAGTCAGCCAGCACAGTTTCTTCCGGCACGCCCAGCGTTAGCAGCAGCAGCGCCACCACCAGCCCGGTGCGATCTTTACCTGCAGTGCAATGAATAAGCGCAGGCAGTTGATCGGGATCGGCCAGCCGCTGAAAAATCTCGCCAATCACGTGAGCATTACCATCGATCATCACCCGCTTGTAACCTTTAAGCAAAAAATCATCAATGCGCCCCTTGCGGAAGAAGACGGTAAAGGCACCACGCAGCCGTTCCCAGCGGTCCACGCTTTCCATAGGCAACGGCCGTTCCACCAAACCCGGCACATCAGGCAATCGATCCGGCTGCTTCTGACGCTCATCCATTGTGCGCAAGTCACACACCAGTTGAACGCCCAAACGCTGCAAATAAGCCAGATCGCCTTGCGTCAAGCGGGACAGGCTGCCTGAACGATACAGCAATCCCCAGCGCACCATCTGGCCATCTTTGGTGTAATAGCCCCCCGCGTCTCGCAGGTTGACCCCTTTTTGCATGGGCAGCACGCGTTCGGCCACCAGCAGCGAACGGCCGTCCCACGCCCCACCCCGGAATTCTAGGCGAAAATAATGACGAACGGCCGTGTTCAATCCAGCCACCAGCGCTTCTCGCGCGCTCCCCACCGTGATCACCGGTGCCATCTCAGCAAACTTGTACGGATTGCTGCCCGCAAAAATAACGGTCCGCTCAGCAACCTCTTGCCACTGAAAATGAATAAAATTGTCATCCGAGCGTGTAACAGTCACCGGTTCTACCAGGGGTAGTATGAAAGATTGTGGTGTTTTAGGGGTAGGTTTCGTTGCCGAAGCAAAAAAGTTCAATGGAGACATAATTCCATTGTAAAGATTAAGTAGTGAATAACCAGCCTGATCTAAATGACTGTTAAGCAAACGCTCACAGACCACCAGCCAAAAGAAAACACCAGGCGTGGGGATACCTGGTATTTATTGTCAAACACTTTTATCCAGAGGATAGGGATTATTCTTCTTTTTCTGGTATCAGCGCCATCTGGTTCAGTAAGTCCGTCACCGTAATAATGCCTACCAACTCCTCATTCTTCACTACGGGCAGCGCACCAAACTTATACATGCTCAACAGTTCAGCCACCTTATGAATGGGCGTTTCCGGCGAAACGCACCGTGGATTGGGCGTCATACAATCTTGTGCCGTAAAGTCATTAAGCAGTTCCAGACGATCCAGGGGTTCTTCTGTGGTCAACGGGGAATTCACGACCAGGCGCACGTCGCGGTCTGTCACAATCCCAACCAGTTTCTTGCCATCAACAACCAAAACCTGGCGGATGTTCGCGCGGTTCATGGCTGTCACCACTTTACGCAGCGGCGCATCATGGGGAACAGTTTCGGGATCGATTGTCATTAGATCATTTGTGGTTAGCATGGCGTCTCTCCTAAGCGTGTGACAGGTTTATAGAGACATTAAAGCACTTCTGTAAAAGTGGGGAAGTTTTCGAATTTAAGAGAACTTGATTAGCCCACTTTTATCCAAGTAATCGGCCCAATCGCCTGGGATTTTATGCAAAAATTTTGCTGATCACCTCTCTATCAAGTTAGGTTAAAGTGTAGTTATGTTGGCGAAAAAATTCGGGTGGCAAATGTCACAGATATGAGGTGATATTCAGGTAAGGAAAAAGTGACATACGGCCGTCTCCCTCACCCAAAAAAAACGCTGGCCCAAAAGCAGAGCCAGCGTTTCCAAACAGATCGGTTGCTCGTTTTGGTTAGCTTCTTACTGGCAGCTTGCCAAACGCAGCATCCTGCTCGGCTACGCCCTGACGACGCTCCTGATTGAGCTGCCACAGCACGAAGCGCACCCGGTTAGACATCGCCGTAGACATATTCCACAAAAAGCGCGCACCCAGCTCCGAATCATCTTCCACCAGGGCCAGCAGCCGTTGGCGACTCAACACCAGCAAAATAGCCCCTTCACTCCCAGCAATCAGATCTGCACTGCGCCCACCCCGATCCAGCATGGCCAGTTCGCCGGTAATTTGTCCGGCCCGAAGGTTCGCTACATGCTCGATTTTTTCGTGGTTATGAGCGCCAGTATTGCTCTCGGGATCTTTCCAGACCTCCACATACCCTTTCTGAATAATAAATAATTCGTCACTGGTCTCGGTTGCCTCAGCAATGGTGTCGCCCGGCTCAAAGACACGCACCTGGCACTGTGCTGCCAGACGTGTCCGCTGCGGCAAAGTTAAATCATTGCCCACATCGGAGCTGACTAAAAATTGAGCAATCTCGTTAATTTGGGCCAGTTCATCTTCTTCAACCGGCTTAAAGAGGGCGCTGCTGTGCAGCGGCAGCCCCAGGAAAGCGGCCACCATACGGCGCGTTACGTCGGGGGATTCAAACTGGGGCCAGTGCCCAGCTTTAGGCAAGATGCGCAAATCGGCGGCGGGCCATTCATCAGCCACCACGCCCGCATCGCGCAGCGGCACAGTGTTATCTTCTGCCCCCCAAATTACCAGGGAAGGCGTTTCGATTTTACCTAAACGGCCGCTTAAATCATTGTCCAGCATCGCCCGATAACATTCAGCCCGCACCCGCCCCTGGCCCGGACGCCGCGCGTCCATGCGCAGCCGCTCGTAATCAGCTTTGGTGATGCCCGTCCGCTCAGCAAAAGAAACCGGGCGCATCAGCCGGTCCGTCAGCCCCACAAAGGCCCGTTCCGTGGCTGAAACCACCAGGCTACCCAGGCCAAATCGTTCCATCATCGTAATGGGACTGATAAACAAGTTGATGGCTGTGGATAAACGGCCGCTTATCGTCGGACTCAGCAACACCATGCGCTCCACCAAAACAGGATAGCTCAAGGCCAGCGCCAGGCTAATCATGCCGCCCATCGAATGCCCCACCAGCACAACGGGGCCATCGCTAATCTGGCCAATGAGGCCAGCCAACAGATCAACATATTTAGGAATCGTTGTGGTTTCTTCTAATGGAGGGGATTGCCCGTAACCAGGCAGATCAATAGCAATGACGTGAAAGCGCTGGGCCAGCTGGCCTAAAAGCGGGGAGGTGGCATACCAGGAGCTGGACCAGCCATGAATAAGCAGAGCAATTTGCCGCCCTTGTTTACCCGCTTCTACGTAATGAATTTGCTGCTCACCAACCGTAAAATTGCCTTCGATATACGCTTCCATACACGCCACCTTGCTAAACCATACCAATACGACACTACAAACAAACGATACGGCCGTACCTTACAACTACCCATACTACTGCCTGCTTCTAACGAAAATTCTGCTACTTGCTATATTAAACAAACAAAAACAATAGGAAGTTAAGGTGACGTGAAAAAATATGGAACTGTTAACAAATTAACAAAGCAGGTGGCAGACAGCTTTCAAGCTGCCCATCACCTGCTTTGCAGTTATGGGTAAACAGTGAACGGTAATCGGTAATCAGTTAACCGATTACCGATTACGGGCTAATCGTGAAGACCATACCAGCGGAACGGCCGTTCACCTCCGGGAAAAACGTCTGGCGGGCAAAGGTAGGACGCACCTGGTATTCGCCAGGGATGGTCGCTTGCAGGAAGTAGCTGTATTGGTAGGTGCCCGCAGGCAAGAAGTTCGCCAGGAAGACCACTTGCTCATCCCGGTATTCGATCTGATTAAAGAACCACCAGCCCCAGTAGCCGTAACGATAATCTTCATCCACCCGATTCACCTCGCCGCCCTGCGTGGGCGAATTAATGTTCAGCCCTGGGTCGATGGCTTCCGTTCCGGCCGGAATTGGATCTTCGACCATGGCGTAAACCAGATCGTTTTCGGCGATGATGGTCAGCACAACCCGTACCTGCTGCCCCGCTTCAATCTCAGTAATGGGTTCGCAGGTTTCTGTTTCCGGATCGCAATCAGCGTCATAATAAACGCGCTCCACGGACACACCCCGGTTGACCGGCGCGACAAAGTTCATGTCGATGGCGCTCTCTAAGTGCATGGTGTAGTAGAGACGGCCGTCTCCCGCGCCACGCCCAAAATTAAAGAAGTTAGCATCTTCCTGAAACAAATCACTAATCGGCAAAGAGATGTTGCGGCTGTCGGTGATAGTGTTGGTGGTGAAACGGCCGTCTGTCACCGGCTGCAGATTCACGTCCAGGTTGTAGTCATAATTGGCATCCAATTCGCCCGACGCCACCATCCACTCCGTCAGGGAGAAGATGGTCCAGGCTGTTTCGTGCGAGGTAGACCAAAGTTGGGCCGTCCGGCTGCTCATTAGCCAGCGCACCGCGCCCGGCAGCAGCGGATTTTCAGGATCGAGCTGCGCTAACGTGTGTAGGACAACGGCCGTACCGCGCACATCACTGTTCAGGTTGCGGATGTCGCGGCTGGCGTCTTGCCAATGGGTGCCGGTGGCGCTCACCACGGCGCTGTCGTTCAGATCGTTCAGCAGCGTGTCTACCCGGTCATCCATGATGCCCAAATCAGCATAGGCTGAGGCCACCAGCGCCCGAGCGTACGGGTCCAGCAGGCTGCGATTTTCTTCCACCAGCCGATCCAGATCGGGCACGATGTCGGCGTCTAGCTGGGCCAGCACATAGAGGAAAAACGCCTGACGATTGACCTCATAGGCAGTCACCTGCGGCGAGGGTATTACCAGCTGGGCCACCAAGTAGTTGGCGGCGTTTTCTAGCACGCTGGCCCGCGCCGAGTAACCCAATTCGCGCGCCTGCGCTAAGCCAAACAAAGCATAGGCCGTCAGCCAGGGATCGCTTTCCACGCTGCTGCACCAACCCCAGCCGCCATCGGCCAAAACCAGCTCTTCCAATTGGGAAACACTACGCTGCACAATTGTTTCTGATTCGGCTACGTCGGCGGCGTCCAGATCGGCCGCAGGCAGTTGCTGCGCCAGGCCAAGAAGCGCCGCGTTGGGCAGCAGCCTGTCAGTGACGGCGTAGGCGCACAGCGTTGAGTAATCCAGATCGTTGTTGAGTTTGATGCTGTCCACCAGCGCCGCTGCCAGGGATGGACTGAGGGTGATGGCCACTTCACCCTGTGCCGGATCGACGCCGGGCGGCAGCAAGATGGCTTCCACACGATTGCCCACTTCGTCCAATTGTCCGGCAGTGGCCACCACGTCATCGCCTGTGTAGCGGTAAACGGGGATGTCGCCGCCATCGCCAAAGGTGGGTTTGCTGGCATCGCTGTATTCGCCACCTTCTACGCGGAAAGTCAGGTCAACACCAGCCACATTGCCCACGGTGACGGGCCAGCGCACCAGCATCTGCCCATTGGCCGGCACGGTGACGGTTTGTGTTTCTGGACCATTCAGCGTGACGCCGGTGGCTTCGAGGGTAACGGCCGTTTCCAATTCAGTCCCCGTATTGTTATTCACAATCGCTCCCAACTCCACCTGATCGCCCATGGTGAAGAAACGCGGCGTGACGGGGCGCACCAGCAGCGGCAGCGTTGTCACGATATCGACGGAGCTTTGACCCACCAAGGTATCTGGCGTGACCGCCTTGCTGCTCAAGCGCCAGGTGGTCAAATTGTCCGGCAACGGAATCTCTACCGTGGCCTGACCATCGGCATCGGTTGCCAGGCTGGCCTGCCAGAACGCCGTGTCGGGGAAGTCCTGGCGCACGCCCTCATCATCGTTGCTGGTGGAGCGGGCCAGGGCCGTATCGGCCGCTTCACCGCCACCGCCGCCGCCCAGACCCAGCTGCTCTACCGGAATCTCGATGGGGTAGCCTTCGCCGGAGAAAATGAGGCCAGAACCGATGCGGCTGCGATACGGCTGCTCGGCATAAAACGCATCCAAAATATTGGGCGCGTTGTCATCTTTCAGTGTCAGCACGGCCAGATCAACCAGCGCCAGCGACACCTCTGCCTGGACAGGATTGCCCTGGTAGTCCGTGACGTTAATGGTGTAAACGGCCGTTTCCCCCGGACCAAACGTATCCTGCTGCGGCGTCAAGGTGACGGTAAGCGCCTGCTGCTCGGTGGAAACAGGCAGTTCGGCAATGCCCAGCCGCATTTCGGGATACGGATTATTGCTGTCATCCACGCCTTTGATGGCCGTGACGGTGACAAAGGCGTTGGGCGACATGGCGGCGGTAATGGGAATATCCAGCACGTCGCTGCTGCCGTTTATGGTGATGACCCGCTGCTCCAGCAGCTGACCACGCTCGATGGTGAGCCACGCCTGCACCGGCTCACTGAAGGGCGACTGAACCAGCACGCGCGCCGTGTCGCCAGGAGCATAGCTGGTGTTATCGGGCGTGAGGGTCATCGTTTTGTCGCGCGGATCAATCTGCCAGCCAATCTGGCCCGCGTCCGCCACCCAGATGGTGGTGCTGCTAAACTGCTCCCGCCCGCCGTCGTCAGTGACGGTGGCCACGGCGATGTAGGTGCCGCCTTCCTCGGGCGTGAAGCTGGCCGCAGCCCGCCCTTGGGCGTCGGTGGTGACGCGGGCGCGGGCTACCTCGGTATCGACGGTGTCCCATCTGGTGTAGTAAACACCGTAATCTTGGTTGCGGTTGGGAATCCATTCGCGCCGGTAAAAGACAACTTCTACTTGCTGATTGGCCACGGAACGGCCGTCCCAATCAATCGTCTGCAAATTGACGGTGGATTCGGTGTTGGCCCGGCCAATGAAATCATCCGGTTCGACACCGACGTATGTTTCTGCCGCGTGTAGGACGACGCGGGTACGGCTGCTCACGGGGAACTCGGACAAGTCAAGGACGTTGGCCTCCACAGTGATAACCCGACTGCCTTCGTCTACATCTTTGAGCAGGTCGGCAGGTAGTTCGATGAGGAGACGACCGTTTTCATCGGTACGGCCGTTGCCATTGAGCAGATAGTTACCAAAACCGCCACCCCCACCAAAGCCACCGAACAGGCCAGGGTCTTGGTACAAGAAGCCGCCTGCATCGCCAAAGCTGTAAAACGGGCCATCAACTGGCGTGGGTTGATACGCTTCTTCGTACACGGTCCATTCCACCGGTAAATCAGTGGCCGGACCGCCAAAGAAATACTCAGCGCTTAATTCCACGGTGACAGTTTCACCGCGCAATTGTTCCGGCTCGTCGGGGGTCATGTTGACCAGGAATTCCGGCGTGCGATATTCAGCCACGGTGAATTGGCGATACGCTTCCACAGTGTTGCTTTGCACAAAGAACTGGTAAGAACCCAGCCCCACATCTTGTGGCAGCTGATAGTCGCCACTGAAAGTGCCATCTGGCCCAACCTCCACAGTGAAAGTGCGCTCGAACGTTTCGCCGCCAAAGAAGTTGTTGCTGGCCAGGCGCAAATCGAGGGTGGTGATATCAGGCTGGCTGTAACGGCCGTAATTGGTGTCCCGCACAATACCTTTGTAATAAATTGTGTCGCCAGGGCGATAAATGGGCCGGTCGGTGTAAATGTAGGCCAGGGTTTCCACTTCATCACCGCTGGTGGCTGGAACATCAAATTCCCAGGGCCGCACACCGTCATCCCAGATGCTGCTGCCGATGCCAAAGCCCGCCTGACCCGGCTGACCGCTCACCACGGTTGCGCCTTCCAGGTAATTGTTGGTTGGGTTGTACTCAAACTGGGCAAAGCCGTTGTTGTCGGAAACGGCCGTGCCCAAAGGCACGCCCTGCTCGCTGTACAGGGTCAAGTTACGGTTAGCCGCCGGCTGACCGGTCTGCAAATCAGTCACCCAAACGTGCACCGCACCAAACATCTCTTTCACCACGATATTGGTGTCGGCCACCACCAGCAGGCTGCGCTGATTTTGCCAGAAGCGCACTTCCTCGTTGGTCTCTGGCGCATCCAATGTGAGCAGATAAACACCAGGAGCCAGCGCGCCGCCGCCTTCTCCGGCTAATGGCACAACGGCCGTTCCTACTTCATCGCGCGGTGTATCCTGCGGCAGCGACCAGGTGCGGAGGGGGGCAGCCGCCGGGCGGTAATCGGTCACATCATACGGCCGATTGAGCAAATTAAGCGGCAGGCCCAAATCATAAAGCGCCAAATCCAGCCGGGACACGTTCACGTGAATCACGTCCACATTGGTCGAAAAGTTGGTGCTGAACTGGCTCAGGCGCGGCGGTAGCCCCAGCGAGGCAATGGGCACGCGGCCTTGCGTCGTGAAGCGGAAAGTGTACGGTTCACCCAACGTGTTGCCATACGGATCAGCCACAAAGCCAGGCACAATGATAGTGTAGGTGGTGTTCAATTCCAGGTTGAAATCGAGCGAGATTTCATTGCTGTATTGGTTGATGTAGCTTGTCATCCGTTCTGGTTCGGGATCGATGCGAATATTGCCTTCCACCGTATCCCAATCCATTGGCGAGGCAAACTGGATGACAACGCCACGTTGGAACCGTTCCGGCACACCACCCGCCGCCGGGACTGTGCGAATAATGCCAGGGAAGGGCACCGTCTGGAAGGCAAACGTTTCACTATCGCCCAAGCTGGCTTCGCCATTGGCGGCACGAGCAGAGCCGTTAATTTGCAATTGATAAGTGGTATCGAGTGCCAACAACTCTTGCGGGGTGAGCTGAACTATCCGATCACCTTCTAGCCATTCAAAAGCATAGTCCGCCTCGGGCGCATCCGTGCCGCTAAGGGAAATGGCGGCCTCGGTAGTAGCGCGGTCCATCGGCATGTTGAAGGTGATGGTGATGGGTGCCGAAGGCACCAAGTCAGCGCTGCCATCCGGCTCAACGGTAACGATATCGGGATTGAGCGTGGTAAATTGGGCCGAAAACGGCTGCTCTAACCCCACACCTAGCAGATCGGTTAAACCATCATCAATGGCTAGGCGATAAGTGGTTGCACCTGCCAATGGTTCATCTGGCACAAAGCGGTAAATACTGGTTGAGGTCCATTCCCCCTGCCCGCTTACCGGCGGGTCAAAGTTTAGCGGCTGGGGCAGAGCAGCTTGCTGTCCACTGCTTACCAACGGCACCACGGGTCGATTGAACAACACGGTGATTGCGCCGTCGGTTTGCACATCAGTGCTGCCATCGCTGGGAATAAGCTGGCTGACTTGCAGCGCGCCTACGGTTTGCAGCACAAGCTCAACGGGCACCTCCAGGGTAAGGCCATTGGCGGAAGCGGCGGTATCACCAATTTCTACGCGGTAGGTTTGCCGCCGCTGGTAATCGGTTTGCGGCGTGAAGACAACCGTGTCCGGGCGCGGCCAGGAGAAGTTGCCGTTCACTTTTTGACCATCATCGGCTGAGGCGACTGCAAAAGCAGATTCCACCGCCTGCTGGTTCATCGGCTGGTCAAAACGAACGGTAATCGCGCCATCAAGCAACACTTCTTCACCGGGCGCGGGACTGCTGTACAGCACCTGCGGTGCCCAGTCGATGTCGGCGGGATCGATTTGGATGGGGGCGGGGGTGGCAACGGCCGTTTCCGTCCCGGATTCCGTGGCAATGGGTGTTTCCGTCGGGATGGCGGTTGGCATGGTAACGGTAGGCACCGGGGTGGGCAATGGCTCCTCTTTCCGGCAGGCTACCAAAATAGCAATTACAATCACAAAAATAGCAAATGGTCGATTTTTACGCATGGCGTGTTTCTCTCTCCAATACATGTGCAAGACATACAGGGAAAACGGGAAAAAGGATTATTAGGTTCCGCCCCTGCTTTATAATTTTAACAGCTTACCACTCCATAATAATAGCACAGCCCACAAACTCAACATCACAACATCCATGCTATTGTTCACTGTTTAGGCTACGCAAAATATTTGGTTTATACGAAGAAACGAAGGAACAAAGTGACAAAGAATGTTTTTTCTTTGTTTCTTCCATCCTTTGTTCCTTTGTATAAAATCTATTTCAAGTCGTTTGCTGAGTTTTGTTCGCTTGGCTGGGGTGAGTTTGTTATAATTCTGGCGCTGTGAATGAATTGAACGTTACAAATCCAGACGAGGCCCAAGAGGCTGTACAGTTAGCGCTAGATCAACAATGGATGCGGGTGGCGCTGGCGCTGGCGGCAGAAGCCGCAGCCCTGGGTGAAGTGCCGGTGGGTGCCGTGGCGGTGTTGGACGGCCGTATCGTGGGCCAGGGTTTCAACCGCAAAGAAAGCGACCAGGACCCAACGGCCCACGCTGAGATGATTGCCTTGAAGGAAACGGCCGTTGCCGTACAAAACTGGCGGCTATTGGGCGTCACGCTCTACTGCACCTTAGAACCATGCCCCATGTGTGCCGGGGCGATGATCCAGGCGCGGCTGCCCCGGCTGGTGTACGGAGCCAAAGATACCCGCTTTGGCGCACACGGCTCCATCGTCAACGTACTGGATGAAACACAGTTTAATCACCGCGTCAGCATCACCAGCGGCGTGCTAGAGGATGAAGCAGCGGCTTTGTTGCAGCAGTTCTTTCAAAATTTGCGTAAACGGTAATCGGTTATCCGTTATCGGTAAACAGTAAAAGCTTACCGAATACCGACTACCGAATACTGATTACCGAAACGGAGAGGTGCCAGAGTGGACGATTGGGGTGCTCTCGAAAAGCACTGTGGCCTTGCGGTCACCGTGGGTTCGAATCCCACCCTCTCCGCCTAAACAGAAAAAGGACATCCAGACCGGATGTCCTTTTTTCTTGCGGATGCATCTGCTGGGTGAGGCGGCTTACAGTTGTAGGGAAACGGCCGTGTTACCATCCCTCCAAATCAACAAAATTGGAGGTAAGATGAGCAAACAACCCTCACGCAAGCAGCAGCGGCAGCAAGCTAAAGTCCAGGCGCAACGCCTGAAGCAAATTCGTTTGGGCGCAATTGCCGTTATCATCGTTTTGGCCATCGTCGGGCTGGCGCTGTGGCGCAATGCGGACATGGTTCCCGCCGATGAGCTGGCAGCCCTGGTGGAGCCAAATCTGGACGGGCCAGCTGATGCCCCGGTGCAAATTGTGGAATATGCTGATTTGGCCTGCTCTTCCTGTAAACAGTGGCATAACCTGGGCATTAAGGAGCAACTGCAAGCCCAATTCGGCGAGCAAATCAGTTTTGAATACCGACACTTCCCAGTGATTACAGCCACTTCTCCCACCGGTGCCGAAGCCGCCCAATGTGCCGCTGAACAGAATGCCTTCTGGGAATTTCACGACTACATTTTTGAAAATCTAGAAGCATACCCTGATTTAGGCAACAGTCGGGTGAAAGAGATTGCAACGGCCGTCAATCTAGATCGAGAGGCGTTTGATAACTGTCTAGATTCAGGCACATATGGTGATTTTGTGACACAGGCCATTCGCCGGGCGCAGGCAGATGGGGCACGCGGCACGCCCACGTTTCTCGTTAACGGCCAGCAGGTATTTCCCTCCTACGAAGCGATGTCTGCTACAATTAGCCAGATTTTGAACAATTAATCCAAAACTAACGCAGAGGCACAGAGACACAGAGAAAAACCTGAAAGGGACCCTTACGCCAATCTGCGATTTTTTCAATAGAGCCATACACATGAACGAACTCATACATTTTCGTAACGAAATCGACCAATTTATGGCATTCCATCCGCAGTCGCCACTGGATGAGGCACAGCGAGAAAATTTTGCTGGACTAAGTTACTTTGAAGCAAACGAGGCACTGAACCTTGTGGTACCGGTTGAGCGTTTTGCCTCCACTGAACCGATGATTGAGATGGAAACCAGCACGGGGGAGCAACGGCCGTATCGCCGCTGGGGCCGAATTTCTTTTGAAGTTAATGGGGAGCCAGCCAGCCTGACCATTTACAGCGACACCTACGGCCAGGAGTTCTTCCTCCCCTTCCGTGATGCCACCAGCGGCCAAGAAACCTACGGCGCAGGGCGCTATCTGGATAATCACCGGCCAGGATTGGCGGATTTGGGAGACGGCCGTTTCAAAATCGACTTTAATTACAGTTACAATCCCTATTGCGCCTATTCATCCTACTATAGCTGCCCGCTCCCCCCACGCGAAAACTGGCTCTCTGTCCCCATCCGTGCCGGAGAAAAAGATTTCAAATAAGCTACAATTCAGGACTTTTTTATGCGCATGACGGCCAGCAGCATCGTTACAAATGAGGCAGGAGAACTGCTGCTAATTCAGCGGCACGATATTCGCACCTTTGATGTGCCTGGTGGCGGTGTGGAAACTGGCGAACTGCCTACAGAAGCGGCCGTTCGTGAAACGTTTGAAGAAACCGGGCTAAGGGTACGAGCGTCGCACCTGCTTGGCGTTTACCATTGGCCCAATGAACCCCACGCTTTTCTCTCATTTTATTTTCGCTGTGAACTGTTGGGCGGAACGTTACGGCCGTCTGAAGAAACACCCACCGTTGCCTTTTTTAACCCAGACGCCCTGCCCAAACGCATCCTGCCCATGCACCGCCAGCGCATTCGCCACAGCCTGGCCCATAAAGGAACCCAACCGCTCCAACTGGCCCAGCCGATGACCCTTACCCACAAAGCGGGTAAAAAAGTACTCGGTCGCATCCTCTTCCCCATCCAGCGTTGGCGGCGACGGCGTAACGGCCAACCACCCTGGCCAGAAGCGGAAACCTGGCGCATGGGTGCATTTACCATTATTCGTAACGAGGCGGGTGCCGTGCTGTGGGTCAAACGGACTGATAAAGATCTGTGGAATTTGCCTGGCGGTGGTGTGGAAAACGAGGAACCGCCCTGGCAAACGGCCGTACGCGAAACTGCTGAAGAAACCGGCTGCCAGGTTCAACTGTGTGACCTCACCAGCATCAACAGCTACACAAATGAGGCCAATCTTACCTTCACCTACACCGCCAAAATTGTAAGCGGACAGTTGACAACAGGGCCAGAGGCCGCCGCCTTCGCCTGGTTCCTGCCGGGCGAGGAACCAGCCAACAGCATCCCCCAGCACTGCCAGCGTGTCGCTGATGCTTGCAGCGCTTCGGCTGGCGTCGTGTTTCGGAAGCAAGACGGCCGTCTTCCTCCAAATCAGTAAACATGGCAGCAAGAAAGCCACAGGCACCTCCTGGCTGCATTCATTTACGGCCGCTTTTTTCTGATTGGGATTCCCAGGATCGATACCCACAGTGGATGGTGCTCATTTGGGCTAACCTGATGGCCTTGCTGCCGTTAAGCGGCGGCCTGCTGCTTCTGTGGCTACCTTATCAACTTTCTCTTTGTGCCCGCCAGCCAAACCCGTCCCGACACGCTATAATCGGTTGCAACATTACCCCTTTGCGCCTTTGCGTCAAGGTTTTTCAATGACTTAAAGCTCAGGGATTTAGAAATGAATGTAGGCACCAATGGCATTGTCGTAGACCAACATGGCAACGTTTTGCTGATTAAGCGAAACGACACGCGCACCTTTGCCCCGCCGGGCGGCGCGCTGGATGCAGGCGAACTGCCACCAGACGGTACAGCCCGCGAAGTACGTGAAGAAACCGGCCTGATTGTCCTGCCTGTTCGGCTGGCGGCGCTGACTTATCTACCGCTGTCCCCCTCTGGCTTTTTAGGTTTCACGTTTCGCTGCCTGCTGCGCGGCGGCGAAATCACCTCTTCGGAGGAATCTCCCGTGGTTGGTTTTTTTAAGACAACCCCGCTGCCGCGCCGCATGAGTGGCTTTCATCGGGAACGCCTGGAAAAAGGTCTGGCTCACGCGGAGGAACGGCCGTTATTCTTCCAGCATCAAGTCTCCACCTTCACCAAAGCGGCACGTTTTGTCCTGCAACATGTGGTTTACCGCTGGCTGGATGTGAAGCGCAAGCTGCAAGGCCAACCACCCTACCAACCGCCGCCGACCTGGGAGGTGGCCACTTATTTTCTTTGTCGCAATGAAGTGGGTGCCTATCTGTGGCACCGGCCACAGGCGGATGGCTCCTGGCAACTGCCGGGCGGCGCTGCTTCTGGCCTGGTGGCTCCGTGGCAAACGGCCGTACAGCTGGCCCAACAGCAAACCGGCAGCCAGCTACGCCCACACCACCTCAGCGATGTCTATCTTGGACCCAAAGGCAACCAGCTCACCCTCATCTTCACCGCAAACCCAGTTGGGGACCTCCCGCAAGCCAGCGGCGCTTCATTGGCCTGGTTTTCCCCCGACAACGACACCGTCTCTCTAAATCCCCAGCATCAGCAAATGGCCAGCAACGGCACACCCCAAATCCAACCCACCCGCTTTCATTCATTGGCGAAATAAGCATCTATCCATAAATCTTGTTCCGCAATAAAATTTAGGAAGAAACGGGACACAGATTTTCACAGATAAAAACCAAAATCTGCGTTTATCTGCGTGAATCTGTGTCCCAAGCTCTTTATATTTTTAATCAGGAACAACGCTATAAAACAAAGCGAGATCTTTAACGTCTCTTTGCTTTGGGGCAACAATTTAAACCGCCCTCGTTGTGGTACTGAAGTGTAAGATACGATTTAAGAATTTTGCTCTAGCCTGACAGTGGAAAGAGAAGTCAACTGTGGTCAGGCAACAGCCGCGACATGATGCCGGGGAGACCACCAACATAAACAAACCAAAAGAGAATCATGGACGATACGCACACTGAGCCAACCGTCGCCTCTGACAAGTCAGAAACGGCCGTTCCACAATCAACCAAGCAACCAGAACGCCTCACCGTTTTGTTTAATCAGGGGTGGGAACACCTCCTTAACCAGCGGTGGCAGCACGCCGAAGAAATCTTTGCCCAAATCGAAACATACAATTCTCATTATGAGCAAGGTGGCCAGCGTGCCAGCCATCTGCGCCAAAAAGCGCACTATGAACGCAAAGCCGCAGCCGCCCTGGCAGCCGGTAAATTAGAGACGGCTCTGAAGGCTTTTAAGAAAGCTGATGATTTTGAGCAGGCCAAAGAAGTGCATGAATTGCTCACTATCCAGGAGCTGCAAGACAAAGCTGAACAAGCAACGGCCGTTGCCAATTATCAAGAAGCCGCCTGGATTTATGACCATTTGCTCAACAAATTTCCCACGCACGCCAATGAAACAACCTGGCAAATCAAAAAGGAAAGCTGCTGGGAGGCCGAACTGCTGCCTTACTTCCAAATTGGCGTGCAGGCATTAGAAAATAAACAATGGCGTACGGCATACAACGCTTTTGCCCAGGTGTTGGTAACTGATCCGTATTTTCGTCAGGACGGCCGTTCCGCCGCCGTTTTGTCTGAAATAGCCCGCAAAGAAGTCGTGCTACAAGCGGATCAACAGCTGCGGCAGGGCCAGGTGCAAGCCGCTCTCGATGCTTACCGCGAGGTGGGGCATCTGAGCCGCATTGAAAATGTCGTCGAATTCTTGCGGCTGCGCCAGCATGAAGAAGAGGGAGCACAACAATTGGAAGCGGCAGGGAAGTGGCAAGAGGCTGCGGCCAAATACAAATACCTGTGCACCCTCTACTACGATGAAAACGGCCGTTCCCAATGGCAAGACGCCGCCAATCGCTGCGCGGAAGAGCACAAGCTCAATGTTCTATACGCACAAGGCCTAGAGGCATTCAACCAAAAACAGTGGGAAACAGCAGCGCAGCTATTTGGCCAAATTATCTCCCTTCGCCCCGAGTACAAGCGTGATGAACAGCCGGTGCACAAGCTGTATCATATCGCCCGTTGGCGCAGCATGTTCAGCTGGTTCACCTCACAATCGGACAACCCGCCTCCCCGAATGAACGCAGGAAATCTTTCCTAAACGAATCAGACACCAAGGGTTTTATTCACAGGCAAACCCTTGGCATCTGATGGGAACTGTCTACGGCCGTATCACAAACGGCAAATAAACAGATTGCGAAGCCACATCATATTCGTAAGCGCCCCGGTCACATTCATTGCCAAAGGGACGGGCAACACCCCGCTGATCTACAGCTGGACAGCCGCTGCCGCTGTCGATGGCTGGCGAGCCAATTAGCAGCGCATGGGTCAGCGTGCCGCCGCCGTTGTTTTGCAGCGGTCCCAGCAGCGGATTGGTGTTAGATAAATCGGCCGGGCCGTTTAGCCCACAGCTGTTGTCATTGGCAATGTTATAGCCATTGGAACTAATGGTACCGCTGCAATTCGTTCTAGAACCGCCAAGATTTGGGCCGTTAACAATGCTATTTTGGCCTGAAAGTGTGCCTCCCAAAATAGAAACTGATTGCCCTGCCGCCACAATAGAGGAATTATTACTCAACGTCACATTATTCAACGTGGTGTTGGCAACGCCTGCATTGCGTATGCCGCCACCCGCACCGCTGGTGCTGTTGCCACTGATGGTGCTGTTGGTAATGGCAAAGCTGTTGCTCCCGACCGTGACGTTATGCACGATGCCGCCGCCAGAACCTGCGGCACTATTGTTGTAAACGGCCGTTCTTTCCACAACCACTTCCCCCCCTTCTGAACTAACCCCACCGCCCCCACCGGAGCCAGCTTGATTGTCATGAATAGTGCTGGTTTGCACCGTCAGGTTAAACAAATTGTGAATCCCGCCGCCACGCGTAGTGGCCATGTTGCCGTATAAATCGCTGCCGCTCACCGTGAGGTTGCCGTCAGTGTAGATACCACCACCAAACTGTGCACTATTATCGCGCACAATGCTGTTGGTAAGGGTCATCGTGTTTAGGTTCTCAATACCGCCGCCAAAGCTATCTGCGGGTTCGATGTCGTTGCTGACGCTGTTGCCATAAACTTCAATGCCGGTTGCCACCAAAGTGCCCATAAACGCATTGTCAATTCCGCCACCAAAGTTGGCTGTATTGCCATGAATAGTGCTGTTAGTAAGCGTCATTACCCCAAAATTAAGGATGCCACCCCCGGCACAATCGCCACAAAAACCGTTTAAGAGATCATTAGCCACGTTGTTGCGCACAGTCACATTTTCTAAAGTTGCTGTTCCGTTGTTAGCAATACCCGCACCACTTAGGGCAACATTATTTTCCACAATGCTATCAGCCAACGAAATAGTGCCATCTTCTACCAGCAGACCACCGCCATCCAAACTGGCATCTCCATTTTGGATGGTGACACCAGAAATGGAAACTGTGGGACCGCCACTAATCAAGATGACGCTGTCAACCGCCAGGCCATCAATAATGGTTTGGCCAGACCCGGCACCTACCAGCGTCACCGAACGGGTGATTTCCACTGTTTCGGTAAAAGTTTCAGGGGCAATGGTTAATGTTGCGCCCACATTGTTGTTATCATCCACAGCAGCCTGGATGGTAGGGTACATACAGGTGGCACAAATATCATACGTGGGGGTACCGGCACGAATTTGGGTGGCAAACATCAGGGTGCCAATGAGCAGCAATGGTAAGGTTAAAGCGGTTAAAAGGAGAGGAAGTCGTCTAGTCATGGAAAATTCCTTTACATAATAATATTAACGGTGGGTCTTCTTTTTAGAATTACGTTTCACCCGTTTTTTTGCACTTGCCTGATTTTATCATGCCCCTGATTTGGTGGCCTTACTGTCGGATTAAAATTTAAAGGGATTCGTGTGTGCTTACGGCCGTTCACGATACAATCCCGCGCCATGTGGCCTAAAGGACTCAAGCTCACCTTCTTTTTTATCCTGCTGTTGTGGCTAACGGTGGCTTGTGAACGGCCGTCTGCCGCCGATACCAACACGCTTACCCAGCTGCAAAGCAACCCCGCAGCCGTTGCCGCGCAGTCAGCCACGCCAACCCTGGCCAATACGGCCGTTCCCCCTATGCCTGTAACAGAAACGGCCGTGCCGCCCACCCCAGTCACGACACCCACCATCACGCCCAGCCCCTTTTTTGCCGAAAACGACAGCCCGCCCTGCGGTCAAAAGCTGCCGCTGCTGCCCAGCCACAATACACCCATCGTCACCAACCTCTCCCCTGATCCCACCGCTGTGGCGGCTCTACTGGCCCAACTGCCCGAAGCAGCACTTCCCGCCTGGGAACAACTGCTGGCCGATCCTGGCAGCGTGGGGTTGGCTGTTTATCGCGTGGGGGATGAAGCCAACGGCGTTTACCACAACGCCGATGTGCCCATGCCCCTTGCTTCCGTGGTGAAGATCATTCATCTGGTGGCCTATGCTGAAGCCGTCGCCGCTGGCCAATTGGACCCCACCAGCTACGTTAACCTGGACACGCTAGACCATTACTATTTGCCCGGCTACGATCTTGGCTCCCACAACCGGGCCATTGATGAACTGGCAGAGGCCGGTCTGGTGCTGGCCAACCCGGACCGCATCCGATTAGAAGATGTGCCCTGGATGATGATACGCCACAGCGCCAATGCCGCCACCGATTATTTGCATACTCTTTTGGGACAGGATGTCATTGAGGAAACGGCCGTTTCCCTCAACCTTACCCAACAAACAGCCCCTTGCACCTTTTTAGGCCAATTTCTGGCCATGAGCAACCAAACCCGGCTGGGCAAAAGCGATCGGGCAGCCATTCAAGCTTATCTGGACAATCCAGCCACCTATGGCGCAGAGGTTGTCCAGTTGGCCGAAACGTATGTGCAAGACAGCACCTTTCGTAATGCTGAACAAGCCTATCACCGGGAAGAGAGACGGCCGTCTACCCAAGATCAGCGCTACTTTAGCCACAATCTCAATGCCCACGGCACCCCACGCGAATACGCCGCCCTCATGGCCCAAATCGCCCAGAATGGCCTGAGCAACCCAGAAAGCAGCTTTTTAGCCCGTCGCTACCTGGAATGGCCCATGATTTTTCCAGCCAACCAGGAACGATTTAGCAACCTTGGCTACAAAAACGGCTCCCTGCCCGGCATCCTCAACACAGCCTACTATGCCTACCCCATCGGCGAAGTAACGCCAACCGTTGTCATCCTCTTTTTTCATGATTTACCTGGTAGCAGCTACCGCGAATGGCGCAACACCCTGGCCCACGACGAATTTGCCCGCTGGCTGCTCGATAACCCCGAGGGCATTGCCTTACTCAAAGCGGCCCTGACACCAGCCCCTTAAACAAATCATACAAAGATTTCCAATTTATCTTAACCGGCTGCCGCCATCATTTTTGGCATCCAAATAAAACCCTCACCCTGGGAAATTAGTCAACGTAGTAGCGTAAACCGCTCTATCTCTGCTAAAATACTTTCTTAATATTGGTTACGTTTTGGGGCAATCACATTTGTAATGGTAAATCTATTTTTCCTCAAAAGGTTTCTCCACTTCCGTGCTGGCTATTCACAAGCCAGATTAGCTGGATAATGAATTTAGCCCTGGCCCCCTATCTCCTCACAATTTACCTTTCAGTTTCTGCTTGTTGGTTCTTAGCCTTTTATACATGGCGTAGACGTCACACCAGAGCCGCTTTGGCTTTTGGCACTTTGATGCTATTTGCCGGGCTTTGGGCCGTATTTTATGGATTGGAACTCATGACACTTTCCCTGGAAGGTAAGTTGTTATGGTTCAACATTAAGCGATTGTTTTCCTCCCTATTGGGTCCATGTCTCCTTATTTTTGCCCTGGAGTACAGCAACCGTCGGATAAATTATCCACGCCTCCTTTATGCCGCACTGTTCATCGAGCCGATCCTTGCCCAAATTATTTACTGGACCAATGCTCAGTTAGGCTGGGCAGGCACACCGTCTTTGGTGACCGATATAGTGGCATTTCCTCTGCTTGTTTTTGATTATAGTTCCTGGTTTTGGATTAGTATTTTTGCAGGATATTTGCTATTTGCTGTCTCGACAATGATTTTACTGGCGCAGCTGCCAGGAGCGAATACGGTGTATCGCAAGCAGCTCATTTTGATATTGAGTGGCATCTTGCTGCCGTGGCTAGCCGGGGTTTTGTCACTCCTGGGCCTGTGGCATTTGGAACTCTTCGATGTGACACCGCTTGTGTTTCCCATTTCAGGCATGCTGATTGTCTGGGGATTTCTACGGTATCATTTTTTGGGAATAATGCCGGTGGTGTATTCGGCCGTTTTTTCCAGCATTCGAGATGGCATTTTAATTTTGGATGATGATTTCCACATTGCAGAATCAAATCCGGCGGCATTACGCTTGCTGGGCTACAAAGAAAACGCTCTGATAGGCCAACCCATTGCCCAAATATTCCCTGAGTGGGATCAATCTGCCTTGTATGGCGCGCCGCCTGACAAAACCGGAACCCTGGAACTTTATTACGAGGCGGGCGGGCAATATCGTTATTTAGAAGTGCATACTGGCAACATTGTCAATGCCAGCAACCTTCCAATGGGTCATGTGCTGATCTTATATGATGTTACTGACCGCATGCTGGCAGAAAAAATGCAGCAGTTGTCAGAGGATCGATACCGCACGATTTTCGAGTCAAGCACGGCTGCTACAATTATTTTGGAAGAAGATATGACCATCTCGCTGGCCAATGACCGCTTTGCCAGCCTTTCTGGCTATACTCGTCGGGAAATTGAAGGCAAGAAAAAATGGACGGAATTTGTTCATTCCGACGATCTGACACAGATGCAAGCCTATCATCAGGCAAGACGCCAAGCGAACGGCAATCAATCTGATGTGCCCGATGAATATGAATTCCGGTTTCTGAATCGAGCCGATGAGATCATAAATGCATATGTCTCAGTTGCCTTAATACCCGATTCAACCATTAGCATTGCTTCCTTAATAGACATCACTGACCATAAATTAGCAGAGCAGTTGCTGCAACAGCGGGCGGCCGATTTAGAGCTTGCAGTCCGAGGAGAACAGGAGCGAAGCGCCATAATTTTACAAAGTGTGAATGATGCCATTGCCGTCAGCGATTTAGAGGGGAGGACAGTTTTTGTCAATCACGCTTTTTCCCAAATTACCGGTTATTCTCTGGAAGAGATTTTAGGCAGGCACGCTACGTTCATTTTAAACGGCCGTATCCCCAAACATATCATGGACGCTATACAGAAAGCGCTCTTGAACCAGGTCGTGTGGGAGGGAGAATTGCAGTTCAGGCGGAAGGATGGCTCAGCTTACGACGCAGCTATCCTCATCGCCCCCATGCGTGACGGCCTGGGCAACCTTATTGGCTATGTTTCCAGCCATCGTGACGTTACGCAGGCCAAACAGTTAGAAGAGTCGCGCCGCCGCTTTATTACCAACATCTCGCATGAGCTGCGCACCCCGGTCACCAATCTTAAACTGTATGTTGACTTGCTCCAACGCCACTACAATGCAGTGCGTCAGGAACAATATTTCACAACGCTTCACGAGCAAATTGACCGTTTGGAAGGCATCATTCAAAATTCTGTGGAAATCATTTCATTGGAAGATACGCAACGGAAGCTGTTGAGGCAGCCGGTTCAGTGGGAAATATTAAGCGAAGATTTACAAACTCGCCTGCGCCCCCACGCTTTGGAAAAAAATATTGACCTCCAATTTTGTCCAGAACTGGCAGATTTGCCTATGATTATTGGTGATCCACAGCAAATCACGCAGGCCCTGTATGAGCTCATCCGCAATGCGCTGAGCTTTACCCAACAGGGCGGCGAGGTTATCGTGACGGGTACAGTCCAAACCGACGATGATCAAAAATGGCTGACACTTACCGTACGCGACAACGGCCCAGGCATTGCCCCCAGTGAACAGCCTCGTATTTTTGACCGCTTCTATCGTGGTCAGCAAGCAGCAACAGGCCATATTCCGGGTACCGGCCTGGGGTTAAATATCGTTTCATTAATTGCTCAGGCGCACAACGGCCGTATTACATTAGAAAGCCGTTTAGGCCAAGGCAGCACCTTCACCCTGTGGCTCCCCCTCACCTAACACACTCTCTGTTTACCCTGCCACCGTTGCCATCTCACCCAATTCATCTATAGTTGAATATAGATACCAAATAGATCAGACCCTAAGCATTTTCCCCAATCCAAGAAAATCTTTTGGGGTCCCAACTGTACGGAAAAAGAATAGACAAGGAAGTGAGAGAAAATGGATATTTTGGCACAAGCGCAAGAATTAATTTTAACTTCTGGCCTCAACATTTTAGGGGCAATCGTTATCATTTTTGTTGGCCGGTGGGTAGCTGGCATTGTCTCGGGCTGGAGCAAAAAAGCTCTCGCCAAAACGACCAAAGATGAGGCATTGTCCCGTTTTTTAAGCAACCTAGCTTATTATGCCATTTTTGCCTTTGCCGTGGTGGCGGCTCTGGCCCGCCTGGGCATCCAAACCGCTTCATTTATTGCGGTACTTGGTGCGGCTGGCCTGGCCGTTGGCCTGGCGCTAGAAGGCGCATTGTCAAACTTTGCCTCCGGCGTCATGATTCTGCTGTTTAAACCATTCGAAATTGGCCATTACGTCGAAATTAGCGACTCTTTTGGCCAAGTAAAAGATATAAAAATCTTTAATACGGTGATGCAGACGCGTGATAAGAAAACCGTTATTATTCCGAATGGGCTCATTATTAGCGACAAGATTGTTAATTACTCCAAGCTGGGCTTCATTCGGGCCGACATGGTTTTTGGCATCGGCTACGGGGATGATTTATTAAAAGCCAAGCGCATTTTAGAGGAACTGGTTGCTGAAGATGATCGGGTTTTGGCTGAACCAGCCCCCCGAGTGGCAGTGCTGGAGCTGGCCGATAGCAGCGTTAACTTTGCGGTACGGCCGCACGTAAAAATTGAGGATTACTGGGACATCTTGCTCGATATGCCCGAGCGTGTGAAGCTGCGCTTTGACCAGGAAGGCATCTCCATCCCCTTCCCGCAGCGGGATATTCATCTTTTCCAACAAAATTAGGGTTAAGATACGTCAGGAGCCATTACGTGCACAAAAAAATCATTG
Organism: uncultured Anaerolineae bacterium; assembly: GCA_905479495.1. Lineage (GTDB taxonomy): Bacteria > Chloroflexota > Anaerolineae > Promineifilales > Promineifilaceae > Leptofilum. The sequence continues at coordinate 68,997 of CAJQMR010000007.1, read as the reverse complement.
CCTACTTTCTTGCCTTTATCGCCTTGGGCATGACTTCGGCAGCGTTAGGACCCACATTACCGGGGCTGGCTGAGCAGACCGGTACGCAACTCAGCGGCATCAGCTTTTTGTTTGCTACCCGCTCTTTGGGCTTTTTAGCTGGCGCTATTCTGGCCGGGCGCGTCTATGATCGTTTGCCTGGCCATCCCCTGTTGATGAGTTTGCTGCTGCTCATCGGAGTCTCGCTGGCGCTGGTGCCGCTGGTTAACCAGCTGTGGCTGCTGACCATTCTCATGTTTGTGGCCGGTTTTGTAGAATCTGGCGTTGACGTGGGCAGCAACACGCTACTGGTCTGGCGCTTTGGTGAAAAAGTGGGGCCGTACATGAACAGCCTGCACTTCTTTTTTGGCTTGGGGGCCTTTCTCTCCCCCATTATCATTGCCCAAACGATGCTGGCCACCGATGGTGGCATTCGGCTGGCGTACTGGGTTTTGGCCCTGATGGTGCTGCCGGCGGCATTCGCTTTTGTTCGCTTTCCCAGTTTGCCCATTCGCCAACGGGATACGGCCGTTCACGGCGGCAAAGCCAACTGGTTTCTGGTTGTGTTGGTCGCAGCCTTTCTCTTTCTCTATGTAGGGGCAGAGGTTGCCTACGGTGGCTGGATCTACACCTATGCCATCACCCTGGACCTCAGCAGCGCCACCGTGGCTGCCTACCTCACCTCCTTCTTTTGGGGATCACTCACCGTGGGGCGACTGATCTCTATTCCGATCACAGCCAAGCTGCATCCCAAGACGCTGCTGAGCGGTGCCCTGGCTGGCTGTTTGCTTAGCATGGCCGTGCTAATCATGGGGCAAAGCAGCGCTGTGGCGCTGTGGGCAGGCACCATTGGCCTGGGCCTGTCCATGTCGGTCATCTTCCCGACCACGATTGCCCTGGCCGAGCACACCCTGTCGCTCAGTGGACAAATTACCAGCTACTTTTTTGTTGGGGCAGCCCTGGGCGGTATGTCCATTCCCTGGCTCATCGGCCAGCTCTTTGAAACAATTGGCCCCGTGGTGACCATGCTGATTATTCTGGCCACACTGCTGGTGGCCGTGGCCGTTTTTGGCCTGCTTATCTGGCAGGCGCGGCTGCACCAAGAAGCCAAAGCCGCAAGGTTGACGACTTGATTTTTATCTGCGTCCCGTTTTTTTGAAGGAGGAATCATGGCCCAAACAGTTTCCTGGCAAGAGTCTGATTCGCAAGATTTTATTGATTACGGCCGTTACTTCGTTCCCCAACGTGAATACCAGCTGCAAACCATCGCCGACCTCATTCCGCCGCCCGATGGCCCGGCCCGCATTTTGGAGCTGAGCTGTGGCGAGGGGCTGTTGGCCGAACTGCTGCTGACGCGCTTCCCCGACGCGACGCTGCATGGCTACGACCTGTCCTCCGCCATGCTGAGCCAGGCACAAAACCGCCTGGCCCGATTTGGTGACCGCTTTGTGCCTCGTCAGTTTGATTTGGGAGAAACGGAATGGCGCACAGCAGAACCAACTTTCCACGCCGTGGTCAGCTCGCTCACCATTCACCACCTGGATGGCCCAGACAAGCTGCGACTGTTCCTGGATGTGTGCCAAATGCTGCAGCCGGGCGGCGTGCTGGTGATTGCGGATCTGATTGCGCCGACGCGGGAATTGGGAACGGCCGTTGCTGCCAAAGCGTGGGATGAAGCCGTGCGCCAGCGCAGCCAGCAGCTCGATGGCAACGATGAGGCCCTGACCCAATTTGAACGACTCAAGTGGAACCTTTACCGCTACCCAGAAGACCCAGACACGGCCATCGACAAGCCGAGCAGCTTATTGGACCAGCTAAAATGGCTAGAGCAGGCGGGCTTTACGGCCGTTGATCTCCATTGGGCACTGGCCGGACACGTCATTTACAGTGCCGTCCGCCCGGCCAACAATTCTATGAATTAGAGAATAAATAATGGAAATAAGAAATGTCACGCAAAGGCGCGAAGGGGAAAATCTTGGCGTCTTTGCGTGACATGTTGAATTTCTTTGGAGAAAAGTATGAGTGTCGGACGATTTTTAGGTGGCATTATGGCTCTGGTGCGCGAATTGGAAAACGGCCGTTACCTCCTCCTCCAGCGCGCCAGCAGCAAAGACGTAGGTGCCGGTACCTGGGAATGTGTCACCGGGCGCGTGGACCAGGGAGAAAGTTTTGAGCAAGCCCTTTACCGCGAAGTGGAAGAAGAGCTGGGCGTGCGCCCCGAAATCGAATTTATTCTGGGCACCACCCATTTTTATCGCGGCCCGGCCAGCCCGGAGACGGATCTGCTGGGCATGGCTTACGCCTGCACCATTCCCACAGCCAGCGCCATCCAGCTCAGCGCCGAACATGATGCCCATCATTGGTTCACGACCACCGAGCTTGTCGAATTTTTGCCGGAAAATCATTGGCTGCTCCCCGTCGTTGCGCGGGCCGAATTTATGCGGCAGCATTGGCCCGAACCGTTTAAAGCGTATTTTGCGGAACGGCCGTTTGACCTTAGCTAAAGCCAATCACCCTTGATGCCATCTCCCACCTTTTTCGTCCGCGATGTGCCCGTTTACGGCGACACCATCCTCTCCCCGATGGCCGCGTACTCCGATGTGCCGTTCCGGGCGATTTGCCGCCGGTTTGGCGCGGCCATGCACTACACTGAGTTTGTTCCCACCGAAGCGCTGCTGCATGATCCAAATCCGCTGTGGCGACGGCTGGACATTCATCCAGATGGCGAAAATCCGATGGTGTTCCAAATTTTTGGCCATGATGCTCAGCAAATTTTGCAGGCGGCGCAGCGCATTGAAACGTGGGGACCAACCATCATCGACATCAATCTGGGCTGCTCTGTACCCAAAATTAGCGAAAAAGGGGCAGGGGTGGGCATGATGCGCCAGCCAAAGCTGGTAGCGGAAACGTTTCGCCTGCTCAGCAAACACCTCAGCGTGCCGGTAACGGGCAAGCTGCGCCTGGGTTGGGACGAATCCAGCCAAAACTATCTGGAGATTGCCAAAATCATGGTGGACAACGGCGCGACACTGCTGGCCCTGCACGGCCGTACTCGCAGCCAAAAGTATCGCGGCCAGGCAGATTGGGAGGCAATTGCCCGGCTCAAGCAGGCGGTCTCGGTGCCAGTGCTGGGCAATGGTGATGTGCGCACCGCGGCCGACATCGACCAGCTCAAAGCGCACACGGGCTGCGACGGCGTGATGATTGGTCGGGCAGCGTTGGGAAATCCGTGGCTGTTTGCCCGGCAAGATCGGGAGCAGTTGACGTTTAGGCAAGTTACGGCCGTTCTGCGCCACCATCTACACGAAGCCCTGGCCTACTACGGACCCACTGACGGTCTGCAAAACATGAATCGCCATCTGAAAAAATATCTTTCTGGACTGGCCCTCAAGCCCTTTTTACGGGCTTTTCAAACAACTGAAACTGTACCGGCGTTTCAAGAATTGCTAGATGAGATGGAAACGGCCGTTTCCGCCCATCTCCCCATCGCCGAGTTACGCAAAACCCCCTTCTTTCCTCTCCCAACCAAACGAAACATCACTTAACGCACTCAAGTGTTTGACGCCAGACGGCCGTTTCCGTACCCTGTCTCTTAACAATTGGGCTAAAAAAGCTTGCCACTTTTTAGCCAAGGGGAGATACCATGAGTGAGAAAATCATTTGTCCATTTTGTGGCACTGAAAACGAAGCTGGCCGCATCACCTGCCGCCACTGCCAGACCAACTTCCGCCAGGCTGACATGTTTAGGGCGCTGGCCCAACGGCTGGCCCGCCTGGAAACCATCGTGGCTGATCATTACCGCGAACGCTCCGGCAAACCGCCCGAACCACCTCCGCCCCAGCGGCCACGACCTTTGCCGAAAACGGCCGTTCACCCACCACCAGAACCACCGACATCAGACACACCATTAGCAACGGCCGTTCCCAGCCCAACCCCACCACCAGTCACCCTCCCCCCCGCGCAATGGTCAGCCCAACCAGCAACAACACCACCACCAACGCCACCACAATCTGAATTGCCGCGCTTGAACCTGCCAGAAAACATCTGGCGTAGCGATTTCTGGTTTAACAAGATAGGTCTGGGCCTGCTGCTGTTGGCGCTGGCATTTTTGTTTAATTATGCAGTGGACCAGGGCTGGATTGGTCCGCCAGAGCGCGTGGCCATTGGCTTAATGTTGGGCACCAGTTTGTTAGGCATTGGGTATAGAACAGCAAAAAAACGGCCGCATTTTGGCCAGGCAGTACAAGGTGGGGGCATTGCCGCTTACTACATCACTGGTTTTGCCGCCTTCCGTCTGTATGACCTTGTTTCTTTCCCCGTTGCCTTTGGCTTTATGTTCCTGGTGACGATTTTGGCCTTTACGCTTTCACTGCGGCAAAAGGAAGCAATGCTGTCCTTAATTGGCGGTTTGGGTGGATTGGCCACACCGTTTCTACTTTACACAGGCCAGGGCAACATTATTGGTCTCATCATCTATACCTGTTTAATTTGCGGCAGTCTGGTGCTGATTTACTTTTTCCAGGGATGGCAAATTCTGCTCTGGCTGGCCAATGTCGGTGGCTGGGGCATCCTGCTTGGCGTCATGTGGACGGCGGGCCTGATTGAAAGCCGCATAGTCAATGCCGAAAATTTAACCATGCAAGGAGGCATTCTCTTTGGCCTGCTCATGTTTTGGGCCATGCCTGTTTTGCGTCATTTGGATTGGCTAGAAGACCCCCACCGCCTGCCGCCCGTCAAATTTGGTATTGCCGATTCGTATTTGTCGCAGATAGGTCAGCTACCCTTACAAGTTCATCCACGCTTCACCATTTTGCTAAATCCCCTGATGGCTTTGTGGCTCACCTGGCAGCTGTGGCATCTTTCAGATGTTAGCGAGGGTTTAATCACACTGGGAGCCGCTTGTTTATTTGGCCTGGTCGCCCTAGGAATCAGTACCAGGCCAGGGCGGGATGCTATTTGGTATTTACATGGGGTAACGGCCGTTCTCTTTGTCAACATCGCCCTTATTCAACTTTTTGATGGCAGTTGGCTCCTATTGGCCTTTGCCCTGGAAGCTACGTTCCTTCATGTGGGCAAACGTTATGTCAAATTCCCATCCTTACAGATAGGTGCCCATGTTTTATCGCTGATAGTCACGGCCTTCTTGTTTGAAAGACTCTTTGAGAGATTCATCGTGACGGGTAGGCACATCCAGATTTTGAATCTGGATTCCCTCATCGACCTCACCATCATTAGCCTGCTTTTTATGATTGCGTATTTCCTCCAAACTGGAAAGAACTCGCCATTTCGCCTGGCCTATTGGCTCATTGCCCATATTGCCATGCTGCTCTGGTGGCGACGCGAGCTGCAGCCATTTTACATTCCTGGTCTGGTCACCATGAGCTGGGCCATTCATGCTGTTTTGCTCCATTGGGATGCCCGCCGCCAGGAGCAAGAACTGATGCGTTGGCTGCCTCATTTACTATCCATGATTGTCATGATTTTGTTGTTTAACCAAATGTTATGGCATCGATCGGTAACGGCCGTTCTCAACCTACAATCCTTCTTCAGCCTGGCCATTATTGGGCTCATCTTTATCACCTCCTACCTTTTCACGGATGCAGAGGAGATCTATGTTCGCATCGGGTATCGTCTGGGCACCCATGTGGCGCTGCTTACCTGGTTCTGGCAAGAACTCAACCAGCTCAGCGGTCAAGGCTTGGTAACCTTGGTGTGGGGCATTTACGCTGTTATTTTGCTAAGCGTCGCCCTTTACTTCCACCACCAACGCCTGCGACTGGTCGCCCTGGCAACTCTATTTGTGCTAGTCGGTAAACTGTTCCTGGTAGACTTGGTCGCGGTAGAAACCGTCTGGCGGATTCTGCTCTTTGCCGGATTTGGAGGTCTCTTTCTGTTCATCAGCTACTTTTACGGCTCCTGGCTAGGCCTACCCGAACTCGCGGAGTAAACCACATCTTGATTGCGCGTGTGAAAGGGGTTCCTCTTTACACTATCTTCCCCTGCCTGGGATTCTAATTTCAATTTTGCCTATTGCTATTTTCGCAACTTTGTATCAAAATAAGCCAGCAAACACCTAACAGAAGTCTGCATCAACTTGCTATAATCAAATCAAAAAAATGTATCTTTTTGCTGATCGCTCACAACTTAAACTCGAATCCCAGGCAAATTTCCCCAACTTAAAATTATTCTGCCTGACTGACACTTAAACCCTTGTTTTCTAAAATGCGCCACGCAAATGGCGCATTTTTTGGTGTTTATCACTATCCCAAAACCCTACATCTCCAAAGGAGGAAGTGTACATGAAGTTTTCAAAGATAAGTCGGGTGATATTGGTTGCCGCTGTGCTGGTATTAGGCGCGTGGCTGCTAAGCTTTAGTTCTGGCCCTGGTGCAGAAACGGCCGTTCGAGAGCAAGCCATTCAATCCTTCGCCCCAGCCGGGGTAGAACAGGCAGCAGACGTACAGGCTGCGCGAACAAGTTCAGCCAGCCCCGTCACCGTCAATCTGCGTGACATCCCTGCCGGCGTACGTGACCATAACAGCCAATTAGACCGCTGGCGTCGTGGCGAGATTGATATTGATGAAGTTGAAGGGATTCGCGGCGAGGCAGAAATGGCTGCTATGCAGGCCCGCGCCCTGGAACTGGCCCCCAGCACCAATGTGCAACTTGCTGCTAGTGGACCATCTTTAGCAGCACCCAGTTCTGGAGCCAGCTTTGATAGCCTGGACTACACCGAATGCTGCGGTGGTGGTGGCAACGTCCCCCCTGATCCAGAACTGGCCGTTGGTCCCAGCCATGTGATTGCCGTCGTTAACGTCGCTTTTGAAATCTACGACAAAAACGGCAACACCCTCGTGGCCCCGACCACCTTTGACAGCTTCATGTCGGCAAATTCCAACTGCACCGGCGTATTTGACCCCAATGCCAATTACGATGAAGAATACGACCGCTACGTCTTAGGCATTGATGCTGACGGCGTTGGTTACTGCATCGCCGTTTCACAAACGGGTGACCCAACCGGTTCCTGGAATATTTATTACTTTGATACCTCACCTGGGCGTCGTGACTTCTTTGATTATCCGCATGCGGGTATTGGCCGTGATGCTATTTATATGGGTGCCAATATCTTTGCTGGTAACCGATTTGGGGAAGCTCGGGTTTGGGCTTTCGACAAAGTAGCTATGTACAACGGACAAACGGCCGCTTCCGCCACCGTGGGTCTGGGTTCTGCACACGATACACCGCAACCGCTCAATTTGCATGGCTGGGCACAAGGCACCTGGCCTAGCAGTGGTCCCCATTACTTCTTTGCTGAAACCAACTACGACGGTACCACACATACCGTTTTTGCCTGGGACGATCCGTTTGGGGCGAACAACTTCAGCACAGTGGGTACGGTTAACCTAAATTCAGCCACAGGCGTAACTGCCGGTATGCCGGTAGACACGCCACAACTTGGCGGCCAAACCGTTCAAGCAAATGATTTCCGTCCCCAAGATTTTGAATACCGGGATGGGTTTGCCTGGACTTCCTCCACCGTGGCCTGTAACCCAGGTAGTGGCACTGTGAACTGTGTGCGCTGGGCCAAAATTAACCCGGCAACCGCCACGGTTGCGGATGCTGGTGTGTACGGCAGCAATGGTGAATACCGCACCTTTGCCGACCTGGCCGTTGATGCTTGTGGCAACATGGCCATCGGCTACAGCAAATCCAGCACCAGCATCTATCCTGGCGTATTTGTAACCGGCCGTCTGGCAACAGACCCAGCAGGCACACTGCAAACCGAAACGTTGGTAAAAGCGGGCGAAATTTCCTATACCTCGTTTGAAACTTCGGCACCACGCCGCTGGGGTGACTACACGGAAATGACGATTGACCCCGCTGGGACAACCTTCTGGTATCTGGGCGAATACAGCAAAAACACGGGCACGACAGACGGCCGTTGGGGCACCTACATCAGCTCCTTCAGCTACAGCTGTAATCCAGGCAACAACCCCACCCCCACGCCTGGACCAACAGCCACGGCTACAACCCCGCCGCCCACACCCACCACGCCACCACCAACCGAAACGCCTCCGCCAAGCAGCATCACCTTAAGCGTGAACGCTTACAAGCAGCAGGGTCGCAAATTTGCTGACCTCACCTGGAGCGGCGCAAACGGTGCCAATGTAGACGTCTACTTCAACGGCAGCTTGCTCACTACCACAGCTAACGATGGCTTCTATACGGCTGGCTCGTTTGGTCCTGGTGGCGGCACCTATGACTTCCAGGTCTGTGAAGCTGGAACCAGTACCTGCTCGCCCGTAATTTCTGGCAGCTGGTAATTTTACCATTCGTTTAACTTTGTAAACTAAAAAGAGCTTCGTGTAAAAACACGAAGCTCTTTTTATGTAAACTTTTCGCCCCTATTTATCGTCCAATAAAAGCAGGCGGCCGTTTTTCCAAAAACGCCTGCATACCTTCCTGAGCATCGGCCGTGGCCCAGAGGGCATAGTAGGTGCGTCGCTCAAAAAGGATGCCTTCACGGAGGCTGCCTTCTTGGGCACGCTCAACGGCTTCACGGGCGGCGATAACGGCCGTTTTCCCCCAACACCCAATCATTTCCGCCGCCGCCAACGTTTCTGCCATCAGCTCATCCGCCGGAATAACACGAGCCACCAGCCCGGCGCGCTCCGCTTCAGCCGCGTCCATCATACGACCCGTCAGCAGCATGTCCATCGCCTTGGCTTTGCCCACCAGCTTGGTGAGCCGCTGCGAGCCACCCATGCCCGGAATCAGCCCCAGCTTGATTTCCGGCTGGCCAAATTTGGCCGTGTCTGCCGCGTAAATCAGATCGCACATCATGGCTAATTCACAGCCGCCACCCAGGGCATAACCAGAAACGGCCGCAATCTTCGGCGTGCGCAAGGCAGCAAACTGATCCCAAGGGGCAAAAAAGTCCTCGTGAAACATCTCCATGTAAGACTTTGAGGCCAGTTCCTTGATGTCTGCCCCAGCGGCAAAAGCCCGCTCGTTGCCCGTGATGACAAAACAACCCACGCTCGGATCGCGGTCCAGTTCCGACAGCCGCGCCACCATCTCATGCATCACTGCCGAATTTAGCGCGTTCAACACCTCTGGCCGGTTCAACCGCACGATGACGGTACGGCCGTTTTGTTCTATCTTTATGCTCATGATTTTCCTCGCTCAAGTGATGTAATTGAGTAATTGGGTAACTGAGTAATTAAGGCCAATTACCCAATTACTGAATTACTCAATTACTTCCTAAGAATCCCAAATCGCCCCATACGCCGGAATGCCCCGGCTTTCCATGCCATAAACCACCTGCCAGGTGAGCTTCTTGTTAGAGATGACAATCACCGCTTCGGCATCAAATTCCTGGACGGCATCGTAAGCCAGTTGCACCAGGTCGGGACGGCCGTTTTCGTTCGTGTCCCAAATTAAGGCATTGGGTTCCGCCTCTAGAATCTCATCCACCAGACCATCGCCGTAGGTGATGCGCGGCGTGCGGGTGGACCAGACCAGTCGCGCCGGAGCCGTGTGCGCCAGTAGATGGGGCAGCGTGGGGCCAATGCCGCTGCCGGTAGCAATCCACACCACGCGCTTAAACAACTTGTCGATGTTGCCCACACCCGCCGTGGGAATGCCCTTCACCCAGACGTGCGAGGGCAAATCGTCGATGAGCTGGCCAGTCCAATCGCCTGCCCGACTGATCGTCAGGCGGAAGCCTTCTTTGCCCGGCGCGGGCACGTTGGCAAAGGAGTGCCATTCGGTCAGCGGACTGCGCGAGATGGCGGTGGAGGAACCGGCAAAGGGTGTGACGCCGTAATCAAAATGGGCCAAAACCACGTGGGAAGACGGCCGTTCCAACCGCACCGGTACCTTTTTCAGCCGCAGCCAAGGCAGGGCAATGCTCAAGGTAACAACGAGCAATACCCAAAAGCCCGGTGCCGCCAGCAGCGTGCCACCCTGATCATTGGTAAACAAAATCGTCTGCACCCAGAACAGCAGCAGCGCCGTCCAGCCGCCAAAGCGGTGCATCAGCTCAAACTGATCATGGTATTTGGCGCGCAGTTGCGGCATGGAGAAGCCGATAATCGCCAGCAGCAGCACCAGCAGAACGCCAGTAACAATCATCGTCGCCAGTGAGACACCCGGCAGCCCATTGACCCAGCTAACAATCAGCGACCCGACAAACGCGCCAAACCAGAGCGTACCCATAATCGCGCCGCCCACATGGATGCCGCCAAAGTGATACACCTTGCCCATCAAGGAGCGAATGCGCAGCGGCCAGCTGGTAGGCACGCTGGTGGCCATTTTGAACAACAAATTGATGACCAACTGCTGCCGAATCAAAATCGCCAGGCCGATGTTGGTCACGACCAAATTAGACAGCGCCGTCAGGTTGATAGATTCGGCCGTCCACCACTGCCACTGCGTCAGGCCGTAACCCAGCAGCACCAGATTCACAATCACCACCAGGGCAATCAGGCGATGATAATGCATCAAATAGCGATGCTTCCACATGCGGCGCAGCAGCGGTTGCTGCGGGGGCAAGGTGCCAATTTGGGGTTGAGACGGCCGTTCCTGTTTCGCTTCTCGTCGTCCAGCCAAAGTTTTATTGGGGAATGTTCGTAACATAATTTCTTATCCTTCCTGTTTGTCTTTGCAAAAGACTTTTGACGCAAAGAACGCAAAGTTTAATAAGGAGCAAAGGGGCTTTTTCTCTTTCAAAATCTTTTGCTCCTTTGCGCCTTTGCGTCAATTTTTTTCAATCTGTGTAATCTGCGAAATCTGCGGTTGATTTTTCACGCAGTCGCCAGCAGCGCCGCATCGTGCGCCTTGGCCATTTCCAGCAGCAGCCGCTTGTCGATCTTGCCACGCGGTGTTTTGGGCAATTCTTCCAGGTCAATGACAAATTTAGGCGTGCAGTAGTAAGGCAGTTGGTCTGCCACCGCCTTTTTGGCGGCGTCCACATCCACCGTGCGCGGCGAGACAAAACCGACTAAATCACGACTGTCCAGCTTGAGCGCCACCGCCCGCACGCAGTTGGGTGCCGATTCCAGCGCCGCCGACACCGAATCCAGCTCCACGCGGAAGCCGCGTATTTTTACCTGGTCATCGGTACGGCCGTAATGCTCCAACTCCCCTTCCTGCGTCCATTTGCCCAAATCACGCGTGCGGAACATCATCCGCCCGCCGCCCAAAAATGGATCAGGTCGATACCGCTCGCTCGTCAATTCTTCATTGCCAATGTAGCCTTTGGAAACACAGTCACCCCCGGCCCACATCTCGCCAATTTCACCGATTGGCAACGGCCGTAAATCTTCATCCAGCACGTACACTGTATTGTTCGGGGTCGGTTTACCAATGGTCAATCCTACCTTCCAGGGCAAATGCTGCTCGGCGGTGTTGACGATGGTCACTTCCGTGGGACCACAGGAGTTGTAGAAGGTACAAAAGGACGACCATTTGTCAGCCAGCGGTCGGGGGCATGGTTCGCCCGCCACGGCCACGGCCTTCACGTTGTGCAGCTGGTCAGCGTCAAAAGAAGCCAAAATCGAGGGCGTGGAAATCACCACATCTACCTGCCGCAGCACCTCCATAAAATCCTTGCCGCGAATGACCAGCGTGCCGCCGTTACTCAGGCAGCCCAAAATTTCCCAGGCGGCCATGTCGAAGGCAATGCTGAGAATCTGGCCCACCTTCATCCCCGGCTGGATGCCCAGGTTACCCGGCGCGGTGAGCAAGATGTTGCCCACGTTGCCGTGTCTCACCTGCACGCCGTTGGGAGTGCCCGTCGTGCCGGAGGTGAAGATGATGAAGCAGGTGTTGTCGGGAGAAACGGCCGTTTCCGGCACAAAAGCCTCCACAAATTCAGTTTCATCAGCAAATGGTTCCTGCATAAATTCGTCGATGTTGAGAAGGATACGGCCGTCTGGCACAGGAACCTCATCCGCCAACCGCGAAATGGTCAAAATCACATCGATGTTGGCTACGTCCAACACGTATGCCAGGTGCGCGGGCGGAGCCACACCCACATGCTGCGGCACGTAGGCGGCACCCGCCTTCAGCGTGGCCAAAATGCCCACAATCATCGGGATCGACCGCTGCAAAAAGAGGGCCACATGGTCCCCGGTTTGCACGCCCAGCTCGGCCAGATGCGCCGCCAGCCGGTTGGCCTGCCGGTCCAGCTCGCCGTAGGTGATCGAGTCGCCCAGATGCTGCACGGCAATCGCTCCCGGCTGGATCGCCGCAAAATGCTCAAACGCCTGGTGCATCGTGGCGTACGGCACGTCCACCAGTGGCCCCTGGCCAAATTGTTCAAACAGCACCTGGTCCAGCAGTGACAAATTGCTCAGGGCGCGCTTGTCAAAGACAAACCGATCCTGGCGTGTGTACCCTGGCGCTTTAAAAATTCGTTGTTCGTCTGATTGGATTCTTGTTTTTAAGTGGGGCGGAAGTAAACGAGGTGGGGGATAATTCGGGATATTTAACATGCTCTGCTCCTTTCATCTAGCTCTTTTCTGAAAGATTCGATGCGGAGAAGTTTGTCCCGGAGTTATTTCAGATGGCTTACGAAGATGTTACGGCCGTATTACCATCCACGCGCATCCCAGGTGCGACGCACTTCCTCCTTCCAAATCTCAATCCAAAACAAGTGCGTCGCACCTTAACCATTTACCATTCCCCCTCTTTCTGCTACCATCTCCTCAACAAAGTTTCTACCGCTCACCAGAGAACAAACCATGACTGACCAAGACCCCAACGGCACCATCCTGCAAAACCTGCGCGACTTTACCGTCCAAATTCGCCGCCCGGACAACGATAAAATTGTTGGCACCGGATTGGCCATTACGATGGAAGGAAAAGTCATCACCTGCGCCCACGTCGTCTACGCCGCCCTGCTCGTCCACCCCCGTGACGCCGCCAACGCCGAAGTCGGCGTCTACTTCCCCCAGGCGCGCGGCGACGAGCGCAAAGCGTACCGGGCCACCGTCGCCCAATGTTTCCCCAGCCACGACGATGACGTGGTCGTCCTCCAGCTCGACGGCCCACCACCGCTGGGGCCGGAGCAGCTGCCCACCCTGGGTACGGCCGAACCGTCCGCCTTCCACCCGTTCCGCAGCTTCGGCTTCCGCCGCCTGGCGCAGTACCAGGCCGGGCACGCCCACGGCACCATTTTGGACGCCGTCCCAGCACCAGAAAAACTTACCCTGCACGCCGAACCGATCCAGTTGGAATCCAAGCAGATCAACCAGGGAATGAGTGGTGCGGGAGTGTTGGACACTGAGCGCAATCTGGTCGTCGGTCTCATTGCCGAGGTGTTCAAGGCCAAACCTGACGGCATCGACCAGGGCACCTCTTTCGGCGTCAACGCCCGCGTCCTGGCCATTCCACCGCTGACGGTAGAATTGCGAGACGCCCCGCTGCCCAAAGCCACCGCCCCTCAGCCCCAGTCCAACTATCAGGCCGCCGCCCGCCAAATCAGGCCCCATGTCCCCGAATCACAATTTAATGCCGCCCCGCCGCCGCTGGAAGAATGGGTCGGTCGCACCGAACTGCTTAGCGGTGTAACCGCAGACTACACCGACCCCACCCGCCGCGTCACCAGCCTCATCGGCTTCGGCGGCGAAGGCAAATCCAGCCTGGCCCGGAAGTGGGTGGATTTGTTGCTGGCCGGGGAAATGGAGATTGGAGATCGGAGATTAGAGACTCAAGATACCCAATCTCCAATCTCTAATCTCGCGACCTCTGGTCGCCAATCTCCCCCGACAGGGGTATTTTGGTGGGGCTTCTACGACAACCAAAACGTCGATGAATTTTTCGAGACGGCGCTGGACTTCATTAGCGGGGGGCAAGTTGGCAAAGACCTTTTCCGCGCCAGCAGTGCCAAGACCCAGGCGATTTCTGCCATGCTGGCCAACGGCCGTTACCTCTTCGTCCTTGACGGGCTGGAGGTGCTCCAGCGGCAAGAAGGCGACGACTACGGCCTGCTGACCAGCCCCGATTTGCAGACATTCCTGGAGCTGTTTGCCGCGCCGGGGCACGGCAGCTTTTGCCTGGTCACCAGCCGCGCCCCGCTGCTGGATTTAATGGCCTACACCAGCTACACCCATCGCGACGTTGGCCCGGTGTCAGAGGAAGACGGCCGTGCCCTGCTGCGCGAATTAGGCGTAACCGGGCCAGACGCTGACCTGGACCAACTGGTCAGCCAATGGGACGGCCACGCCCTGACGCTCTCCCTGCTGGGCAGCTACCTCAAATGGCGGCACGATGGCGCCGTCGCCTTTGCCGCTGATTTTGACATTGTAGGGGCGCTTCGCGAAGCGCCCCTACCGGCGGACGCACCGGACGAAGCCCGCCAGCGCTATGCCCACGTCCACCGCGTCCTGCGCCGCTACGACGAGCACCTCACCGACGCCGAACGCGCCTTCATGACCCTGTTCAGCGCCTTCCGCACCCCCGTCGCCCCGAACGCCTTTGCCCGTGTTTTTCGGGGAAAATCCGCAGATTTCGCAGATGACGCAGATGAAAAACCTGGATTTTTAGATCGTTTGCTAAACCGAACACCGAAGGGTAGGGGCGAATCGGTGATTCGCCCCGGTGGTGGGCAAGCCGACGGCTTGCCCCTACAGCAGGTGTTGGCCGAATTGGACGACGCCGAATTTGCGGCAATGCTGGCCCGACTGGTGGGCTACCGGCTGCTGCGCCACAACGAAACCGCTAACACCTACACCACCCACCCCCTGGTGCGCAGCCATTACCTAGCGCGGTTGACGGGCAGCGGGCAGGCCGAACAAACCCACGACCAGCTGAAAGATTACTACCTGGCGCTGGCAGGCGACACGCCCCACTACCCTACCCTGGCCGACCTGGCCCCACTGATTGAGGTGGTTTACCATGCCTGCCGTGCTGGAGCGTATGATGAGGCATTTGATATTCACTGGCAACGAGTTTATCAAACTACCAGTCGTGTCATTATTCATCAACTAGGTGCCTATGAAACAAATTTGGCAATTTTGCAGCAATTTTTTCCAAATGGGGACATTAACCAAGACCCTTTAGTAAGTCAGGCCAACATAAAAAGCTGGATTTTGAATACGGTAGGGTTGTGTTTAATGAATTTGGGGCGGCTGGCAACGGCCGTTCCCTTCTACGAACGCGGCAACCAAATGGATGCTGAACTGGAAGATTGGCGCAACGCCAGCATCGGCTATCAAAACCTGGCGGGGCTGAACGCCTACCTGGGGCGGCTGGCCGCCAGCGCCACCGCCACCGCGGAAGCCCTCACCCTGGCCCGCCGCGCCGAGAATAAGGGCGATGAGCGGAATTCGCTGGCGTATCAGGCGTGGGCAGCACACCTGCGTGGGCAGGTGGATGAAGCCAGCGCCGCCTTCCAGCAAGCCGAAGCGCTAGAACGGGAAAATGACAGCAGCGTACAATATCTTTACAGCCTGCGCGGTATTCAGCACGCGGAGCATTTGCGGCGGGTGGGGCAGGCAGACTATGCGCGGCGGGTCACGGCCGCCAACCTGACCATCTGTGAGCGCAATCGCTGGGCCAATACCACCAGCATGTGCCACCGCGTCCTGGGGGAATTGGAAAGCGCTGCAAGCGCACACGCCACCGCCCGCGACCATTTCGACACCGCCCTCACCCTCGCCCGCTCCATTTCTTACCGCCCCGCCCTCATCGAGGCGCTGCTGGCGCGGGGGCGCTGGGCGGCAAAATTGGCGTATTCAGCAGACCTGACAGGTGGCCCGCAACCATCCTCACCAGCCAAGGGCTCTACGGGCCACCTGTCAGGTCTAGGCTCCCTCCCCCAAGCCTTCTCCGACCTGCGCGAAGCCCTCGGCTACGCCACCGACGGCGGCTACCGCCTCTACGAAGCGGACGTCCGCGTCGCCCTCGCTTGGGCCCACCTGGCCAGCGGCAGCCCCACCGCCGCCCGCAAAGAAGCGCGCCTGGAGGCGGACCGTGCCCAAACCATGTCCACCAACATGGGCTACCACTGGGGCCAGGTAGACGCCGCCGAGGTGCTGGCACTTCTGTAGGTCAATTTTGCAAAATTGACCAACGAGTCTACCTGGCGCGGAAAGAAACTGCGGCTACACGAACGCCTTCACTTGTCATGCTGAGCAACGCGAAGCATCCCTACGGCGATCCTCTAGCTCAAAGCCTGCGACATTCAAAGGAATTTTTCGCTGCGCTCAAACTTGTGCTGAGCGGCTCAACATGGTTGAGCTTGCCGAAGTAATGACAGGTGGAGGGATCAGGCAGAAGCGGCAGCAACGGCCGTTCCCAACCCCACACGAGGCAAACAATAAGCCGCATCCGCCTGGCATTCCTGGCTGAGCTGGCGGGCCAGAGCCGCATCGTGCAGGTGCAGGCAGCACTCAAAATTGGTGCGCAGCGCCCAGCGGTCAATATTGGCTGAGCCCAGCAGCACCTCCCCCCGATCGTTCCACGCTTCTTTGGCATGCATAAAACGGCCGTTGTACCGGTAAATGTGCGCCCCAGCCTGGGCCAATTGGTGACACAGGCGCCGGTTAGCCAGGTCAATCAGCGAAATCCGGGTACGGTGGGACAGCAAAATGGTCACGCGCACCCCGTTTTCCACCTGAGATAGCAGGGCGTTCATGATTTCAGTGTCTGGCAAAAAGTACCAGCTGCGCAGCGAAACGGCCGTTTTCGCCCCAAGAATCAGCCCCAGCAGCGCCCGCCGGATGTCCTGTCGCCGCCCCGGCACGGTGAGCAGCAGCGGCATGTCAGCAACGGTTAGCGCGGGGGGACAGGTGGGGCAACGGCCGTTGCCGCCAAAGGCGCGCAAGCTATCGTACAGTCGCCGGAAGCCATCGCCCAAATTGCCGCTCAGGCGCAAGTTGGTGTCGCGCCACTGCAAATAATGGTCGCCCACGTTGGAGCCACCGACAAAAGCCACCTGGTCGTCAATGGCGCAAAATTTGCAGTGCAGCCGGTTGAACTGGCTCAGACGACGGCCGTTCGGGCGAAACAAATCCACCTGCACGCCAGACTTTTGCAACTGCGCCAATAAACGTTGGTTGGAACGGCCGTTGCGCCAGTTGTCCAGATACAATCCCGCTTCATCCACCATCAGGTGCACAGCCACACCGCTGGCCGCTTTGTGGGCCAAAATGTAGCCCACTTTTCGGGCAATCTGGCCATCGTCAAAGGCGTAGGCTGCCAGATGGATGTGCTGCCGCGCCGCGCTCAGCGCCGCTTGCAATGCCGTGTAATAGGCTGGAACCTGCGTAAATAACTGTAGCTGCGTCATGATGCACCTTCTGGGTTTTTAGATTGGACCAATTTATCGACCCAATCCGTGAACCATCCTCAACAAAAATTGGTCCAATCTTTTTGATTTCAGCGTCGGCGGCCAAAGAGCAGCCACCAGCTTACTGCCAGCAGCAGCCCTGCCGCAGCGATGACCAGCCAGACGTTGAGCGAAAGCTGAAAACCATACGCTCCGATGGCGGTCATCAGCAGGACGCCGGGCAGCCGCCCCACCAAATTGGCCACAAAGAAGCGGCGGGCGGAGAGTGAACTCAGGCCGGCGACGTAGTTCAGTACATCGGCGGGAAAAATGGGCACCATGAAGGCAAACATGAAGAAGAGCAGCCCTTTCCGGGCGGAAATGTCGTACCATTTGTCCAGCAGGTCCACGGGAGCCAACTTTTCGATTAACGGCCGTCCCGCCCAGCGCGCCAGCAAGAAGCCAATCTGGCTGCCCAAAACCGTCGCCAGCAGACTGATGACAAGGGCCGGACCAAAGCCAAATACGAAGCCGCCACCGACCATCAAAGCGTGTCCAGGAATGGCCGCCACAATCACTTGCAGCACCAAAATGATGCTCAGCAGCAGCGGGGCCAAGATGCCAAACTGCGCCAGGTACGCCGCCACCGCCTCGCGGTCGCTCACCACGGCCAGCAACTCAGCCACCGGCTGGCGGAACCAAATCAGCAGCCCTAACCCCATGAGCGCCGCGCCAACTTTAAGGGTCACGCGAAACCCATTTTCTTTGACAAAATTGAAGGGGTTTTCCAAACGAATGTTGGCGATCATCAGATTTTCTCCTCGTGGTGAACTGGATAATTTGATGATCGCAGTATGCCTGATTGCCAGCATTTATTCAGGCCGTGAGCCACTGGTTTCAATAAGGCAACCTTCCATTTTTAGTAGATCGGGGGAATCTTTAGCCACAGAGAAAAAAGAGAGATTTGAGATCTCTCAAAATCCTCTGTGCCTTCTGTGACCAATTTTAAACCAAAGCTGGCAGTTCGTTACCGGCATCGAGGATGCCCTGGCGCACATCGGTGGTGAGCAGGAGACCACAGCCGATGACAAAAAAGAGGATGAGCGGCAGCAGGGCGCTGCGGGGGCTGCCGGTGAGCTGCACCGCCAGGCCAAAAACTAGCGTCCCAATCCACGAGGTGCCCCGTTCGCTCACTTCGTACAGGCTGAAGTAGACCGATTCTTGTTGGGCAGGCACCATCTTGGCAAACAGCGAGCGGCTGAGCGCCTGCGAGCTGCCCAGGAACAGCGCTTCGGCGGCGGCCCAGCCCCACACCTGCGCCGGTGTGCGCAGCCAACCAAACGCATAAATGAGCACTGCCATCCAGCCCAGCAGGGTGATGATCACCGTGCGCTTGGCCCCGATGCGGGCAGCCAGCTGGTTAAACAGCAGGGCACCCAGGGCGGCCACAAACTGAATCATCAAAATGACACCCACCAACTGCTCAGGGCCTAGCCCCAGTTCGGAGGCGGCAAAGATGGCGGCGACGGTGTTGACGGTCATGATGCCGTCGTTGTAGATGAGGTAGGCCAGAAGGAATTTGAAGGCGCGCGGGTAACGGGTGGTCATCTGCCGCAAGGTGTGGCTGAACTGTTTGAAGGTGTGGCGCAGGAGATGGTTGGTTGGTGGAGTGGGTACGGCCGTTTCCCTTACAACCAACCGTCTCTTCGGAAACCACCAGGTAAAGAGCAGCCACCACAACCCTGCGCTGGTAAGGGAGAGCCGGACGGCAACGGCCGTATCCGCCACCGCCTGAAACAGCACCAAATTCAACGCCAACAACAGCCCACCACCCACATAGCCAAAAGCAAAGCCTCTGGAGCTGACGCGATCTTGCGCCTCCGGGGGGGCAATTTCCGGCAGGTATGCATTGTAAAATACCACCGCCGCGCCAAAAGCAAAGTTCGCCAGGATGAAGAGCAGGCCGCCAAACAGTACCCTCTCACCGCTGCTCACCGAACCCAGCAAGCAGGTGGCCAGCGCCCCCACCGTGGCAAAGCCAATCAGAAATCGCTTCTTGAGATTGGTAAAATCAGCCAAAGCACCAAGCAGCGGTAGAAAAACAAACTGCAACATGACCGATACCGTCACGCAAAATGGATAAAACGCTTCCGGTTCAATCTGGAACGGCCCCAGCGGCAAAATCTCTTCCGGCCGCGTGGCAATCAATCCCGCCAAGTATGGCCCTAGAAAGGCCGTCACTACGGTCGTGGCAAAGGCCGAATTGGCCCAATCGTACATCACCCAGCCATTAATTTCCCGTTGATTCATCTTGCTTCTCTACTCATTTTATCTCACGCAAAGACGCAAAGTCTTTATTTTCCTTGCGTCTTTGCGTGAATTTTCAATAATGGTGCGCATAAAAATTTGTCTAGCGGCAAAACCGTTTATTTGGCCCTGGTTTTGGTTTATACTGTGGGCAATCTTTTCCATCGTGCACCCGCTTTTGGTAAGCGAAAGTGAGACCTCATGGACCGCAAACAGTTTGGCAAACTCGTCGCCGCGCTGCGCAAAGAGCAGTATGACGAAAATGGCGACCGCTGCACCCAATCCAAATTGGCTGATTGGGCTCAAGCATTAGACCCAACAACCCCTCTCAACGAAATCATTATTGGCAAAATTGAGCGCGGCGAGCGCACTATTCTAGATGAGCAGACGCTGCTCAATCTGGCCGACGCGCTCAAGCTAGCGGTAGGCGAGCGGCGCGTCTTTTTTATGCTGGCCACCGGCCTGGATCACCCGCAAATCTACCCACACCACGAATCATCCGCTGAACTGCTGGCCCCGGTGCTGGAGATGCTGGCGGAAATCCGCCTGCCCGCCCTGCTCGTAGATCGCTATTTAGACGTCATTGCCGTGAACGGTTTGCTGCTTAAGCTGTATCAGCTGTCTCAGATTGAGCTGGTGCCCCGGCTCAAGCAAAACGGCGGCACACATTTGCTGGACTTCATTTTTTCTGATGAATTTGCCCCGATGCGGGCTGAAATGTCGCCGCAAGTGTGGCATCGCTTTGCCGTAGGCATCATCATGGATTTTCGACGGGTGACGATGCCTTATCGCATGACGCCTTATTTTGGTAAGCTGCTAACCCATCTGCGCAAAAATCGCGAATTTCGCTGGTACTGGGAGCAGGTTTTCTATGAAGACAAGATTTTCTTTGTCGGCGGCGAACTGTTCCAGATGGGGCCTGCGCTGGGCGGGCGGTTGCGCTTTCTCACCACGCCGCTCACCACCCACACCCCGTTTGGCAATCTGGAAATTTTGACCCATATTCCGCGGGATGAGGCAACGGCCGTTTCCTTTCATGAAATGTCGCAAAATGTGCCTTCACAGGTTCACCAGTTTGGTGCCTGGCCAGAGAAGGTGTGGGGCTAAGCATTCATTAGCCCCACGACCACCGCCTCTCCCTCAGCTGGCAACAGCAGGCTCGGAATCCAGCTCGCTTGACACCTGCTTTTCCACCCAATCTTCCAACTTTATCAGCGGGATTGGATATTTTTGCAAGGTTTGGCCTGGATCAAAGGTCTGGTCGGTTGTGTCGAACCAGATGCTGGTGCGCATCACCTGACTGAGACCGGGATGAAACGGCCGTACCAACGGAGCCATCACCCGCAGCGCCCCCAGCGGCACATGAGACACCTTCGCTTGCCGTCCAGCCAGACGTTCATACAGCCGCACCACTTCCATGTTGGTCCAGTTTTCCGGCCCGCCCACCTCAATAACTTTTCCAGCCATCTGCGGCATATTTAGAGCCAGCAACGCAAACTGAGCCACATCATGCGCCGCCACAAAGTTCCGGGGGGCTTCGCCCGCGCCAAAGAGCGACACCTTGCCTTTTTCTAGAATTGGCTGGCCAATCAGCATATGGGCGTGTGAATCCATGAACGCGGTGGGGCGCAGAATCGTGTATGCCAGGTGGCTGTGCTGCAAATATTGCTCCACTTCATGCTTGATACGGTAAAACTGCGCCGGATGCGTCGGCGCTGCCCCAAACGCCGAGGTATACACAAAGTGACGCACCCCAGCCTCTTTCGCCGCGTTGATCAACCATTTGTGCCCCAGCGAATCCACTTTGCTGGATGCCGCAGCACCACGTCCCATGATTGAATGTGCCGCTGCCAGCACTCCCTCCACATGGTCACAGGCCCGCGCCAGAGAAGCTTTGTCGCGCAAATCACCTTGAATAATGTCTGCCCCTAACTTTTTAAGCGCTTCCGCCTTTTGCGGATCGCGCGTCATGATGCGCACCTTTCGACCTCGCTGCAAAAACAGCCGAGCCGCAGCGCTGCCCAAAGCACCTGTACCACCAACGATGAGAATCATGTTACCCTCCTTTATTTATCTGTTGCGATTCCTTCAATCGTTTCCTTCATTTGCACCGTCAACACCGCCGCTACACAAAGCGACAGCAGGTATGTCGCACCGTAGATCGTCATGAAGACACTATCGAGTGTGTACACCAGAACTGTAAAAATGAGAAAGAGGATAAACTGAACGGCCGTCCATACCCTTACTCCGCGCACCTTATCCAAATTCGTCCCCTGCCGCCGTGCCGACTGGCCCAGCCAGTAGAAATAGGCGGCAAAGAAGAGCATTTCCAGCGGCATCATCAGCTGGCTAAACCAGTCGGGCGGCGTTACACCTTCCCATAGGTTCACCCAGGAGGACAGCGGCCACAAAATCTCGACCCCGTTAAACCAGATGACCAGGTCCAGCAAAATGTGCATCAGCACCCCGATAGCTAAACCGAAACCGAGATTGGTGAGGGACGGCCGTTTCGCCACCAAGCCTACCAACCAAAACACAATCACCAGCGCCAACACAAAAAACAAACTGTGCGTAAACGTCCGGTGCATCCCCTCGGTGGAGCCACCTGTCACCGTGGCTACGGCCACCGCCAGATTGTCGGCATCTGGCAGCAGGTTCCCCAGCACAATGCCCAGCAGCAGCAATTTCCGCGTCGGCGTCCAGCGTCGCACTGCCACCCCAACCAATCCGTGAATTCCTGCTTGTGCCATGACGTTTTCCTCCATTCAAATCTTTACCCAAAAGATAATTGAATTGTGCATTGAGCACTGCCAAGTTCGTGCCAAAACTGTGTCAACTTTTGTTTGGCACGGCAATCCATCTAGAAATAGATTACTTTTTATTGGCAGAAATTTCGCGGCAAAAACTACCAATTTTAGGAGGCAACTTTTCCCTCAGCGATGTGTCATGTAGCAACAGCGTGAGCAAAGCGGAATGGTGCCGTGCTCAGCCAACAGTGAGCGAAACCCTTGAAACGCCTGTCCCTGCCAAATTTCCTCCAGGGATTGCTCCGCCACGCTGCCCGCCACCCATTCGCGACACGGTTTGATACGGCCGTCTGGCCAAATTTTCATGCGCGTCCAGGCACAGCGGGTTGATTGGTACTTTACAAATTCGGCCGTTTGCCGGTACCATACCCGAATTTGCGCCCGATTCAGCTGCGGCAGTTCCGTCACCAGCATCGTTTCCAGCTGATTACGCTGTCGCACCGCCTCCAACTGATCGGCCAGTACATCCACATCTATCGCCTCCGGGTCTACTTCCCAGGCCACGCCACCCGCTTCAAAATCGGGGAAAAGCTGCTTTTGGCAAGCCAGCATCTCGTCCGTTTGCATCCACAAATGGTTAAAATTCAAACCGTCCACGCCCCACGCCTTGGCTTGATCGTACATCGTGGTTAGCAGCTCATAATTCAAGTTGGAGATGGTTGTGTTGATCATCAAAATGGGGCGTTTTTCCTGCTGTTGCACCATCCGAATCCCCTCAACCAGTCGGGCAAAGGAGTTACCCCCGCGAATCATGTTGTGCGTCTCTTCTGGCCCATCCACCGAAACAACCAAAATGTCCAAACCAGCCTGACACAGCGCTTCAGCTTTTTGGGCCAGCAGCCAGCCGTTGGTGGTTAACGTGGTAATCAGCCCTTTGCTTTTTGCCGCCGCAATAAGATCAACGATCTGTTTGTGCAGCAGCGGTTCCCCACCGGTAAAGGTTAGCAGCGGATGCCCCGTGATTTCACCCAAAATTTTATAGAACAGGTCTGGCGACATGTGCCCAGCCTGGTTGAGTTGATAGCCTGGTGAATCGCTGTACGCATACTGGCACATTTTGCAGCGCAAATTGCAAATGTCGGTCACCACAATCGTAATCTGCTCCGGCGCGTGTACACGGCCGTTTCTATGCTTGGTAAATGGATGGGATAAACGATGACGAAGATGGTCGGTGAACGGCCGTATCAACTGAGGATGCTGTCCGGCTAAACTCACTGCCCCGGCAATATTCCCTATGTTCATGACAAACCCTCCTGGTTATTTTTCGCAAAAAAACACAAACAATGAACAACTGCTTATTGAGTATTTATCCATTTGCTTGGTATGTTCATTGATAGAAGCATAATGATTTTCTGAGAGAAATTCGCGGCAAAAACTACCAGTTTTAGGAGGAGGGGTTCTGCTTTCTGGAAACCAACCGCGGCAACTTACTTGCTTGAAATTTTGTCACTGTCCGCCCAGGTGGCCTCAATCAACGCAATGAGCGTTTGCCAATCGCGGAAATGGGTTGTCTGGCCGCTTAATACGTGCTTGAGTGTGCCGCGGAATTCAGTACGGCCGTTTCCCACCTCCTCACACCACACCCGCAGCGTAAAAAACTGCGACTGTTCCCCTACCTGCTCATTGGTCATCACAACAAACAACCCCACTATTGAGAAAATCTGGCATTTACCAAAGCAGAAAGTCTCCTTGTCTTGATTGTTCCCTGAGCGAATATCCACTTTGGGCAAGTATAAAAAAGGGAACGTTCCTCAAACGTTCCCTGCAACGCAAATCAATTGAAAGATTAAAATTGGGTCAAGTTAAAAGGCAAATTGTTCGCGCGCCAGGCTGGTTGCCTCGGTCAGTGCGGTGTGGCAAACGGCCGTATCTCCCGCATCCCAAGCCGCCAATGCCGCCGCCAACGCCGCCGCTACCTCGTCCGGCAAAAGCTGCTGCGGCGGGAGCAGCATTGGACGAGCATGGTCAATGGCCAGCGCCAGCTCCCCACGCGCCAGGTACGTGCCCACCAGCGGCCACAGCGCCACCCATTTAAGCGGATATGGCCGTTCTCCCCACGCCGCCAACGCCGCCTTGCCTTGGGCAACGGCCGTTTCCCAATCCCCCGCCCGGTAGGCTAGCCACGCCTCATTCCCCGCCAGCACACCCCCGTACAGCGGATTGCCCACCATAGCCACGATAGGCCGGTGCTGCGCCACCACGGCCGCCACTTGCGCCACATCCCCCTGCCCCCGATACGCCAGCGCCAGATACGCCAGACATTGATCCTGCACATAACGATTACCAATCTCAGTCGCCTCAGCCAGCGCAGCGGTGAGACGCGTCACAGCCTCATCCAATGCCCCGGACCACAGGTAATTGAACCCCAGCGAAAACCGAGAGGTCGCAATTTCATGCGGATCGCCCGTTTGTTCGGCCAGCGCCGAGATGCGCTGTCGCATGGCCACATCTACATCATCCAAACGGTACCGCTTTTGTGAAATGCTCAACATATTGTGCAGTTCCAGGTAGCGACGCTGCTGGTAAGGTGTGCCAATTTTCTGGGCAATAGGGTTCAACCGATCAATGAGGACCGCCAAATCCGCCAGCCGAGAATCAAAATAGAACAGATCGCCCCGCGCCAATTGCACATCTAACCAGAGCCGCTGCCATTGAGTATCCGGTGGATCCGCAGGCAAGCGGCAGCGAAGAGCGGCATCGAAGGCGGCCAAGGCCGCCGACCGTTGATGCTGGGCCATCCACGTATTGCCCTGCTTGCAGAGCAGCCGTGCCCGGCTCAGCGCATCGCCAGTTTGGGCCAGCGCGGTTTCCAGCGCCTCATGGGCCGCATCGTACCGTCCCAGCAAAGAAAGCACGTCGGCCTGCTGCTCATACAGTGCCAGCAAACGGCCGTTCTCCGCCCCATTCTCAACTGCCAAAGCCAAACCCCGCTGCAAATTTTCTAACGCTTCCTCGTGGGCAAAGATGTGCTGGGCGGCTGTGGCGGCCCGCTGGTAACAAGCAATCGCCTCGCTCATACGGCCAATGGCCGTGTAATGGCTACCCAGCTGCACCTCATCCACCGGCAGGCCAGCCGCCTGTTCCCGCTCTAACGCTTGCGCAATACGGCCGTGCAGCAACCGACGCCGCGCCAAACTGAGCCTGCCATAAGCCACTTCCCGCAGCAGGCCGTGACTGAAGTCGTAGGCTTCCGCCCCTTGCTCACGCACAATGCGCTGCTGCCACAATTCATCCAGCGCCCGCACCAACGCCGTCTCCTCTACCTCACTGGCATCCTTCACCAGTTCAAAGGTGAAAGAACGGCCGATTGTTGCCGCAAGATCCGCCAAATCGCGCCCAGCGGCAGACAGCGTGTTCAGACGCGCCTCAAACACCGACCGAATCCGAGGAGGCAACGGTTCGGCAGCCAATAACTGGCCCGAAACCATTTTTGGCTGCGTTCCATCTGGCGTATAAAAACCGGCTCGGGCCAGCTCCACTACAAACAGCGGCACCCCTTCCGTCGCTGCAAAAATGGCGTCCGGGAGTGCATCAGGCGGGGTGTTGTTAACCAAATGGGCTGAGAGAACGGCCGTTTCCTCCACATCCAATCGCCCCAAACCAATCTCAACCAGCCGGTTCTCATGGCGGACATCCTCACAAAAAGATCGCAAAGCCTTGGCCTGGTCTAGCTCTTCGCTACGCACCGTCCCCAGCAGCAAAAAACGCCCCTCTGCATCCAGGCGCAAGAAAAAACTGAGCCATTCAAGCGTATCCCGGTCACACCACTGCAAATCATCAATAAAAAGCAACAGAGGCGATGGGAGTTGGGCCACAGCCTCGGCCAGGGCCGCAAACAAATGCTGCCGCTGCCAGCTTTCAGTGATGGGACCGGGCGGCGGCAGATCGGGACGCGCTGCCAGCAGTTCGGGCAGCACACGACCAATCTCGCGCTGCCATTTGTCAGGCAGCCCGGTCAACCCGTCGCCAGCGGCCCGCAGCCAGGCGGCGATGGGCGCATAAGGCAGGCTGGTGGCCGGGGCGTAGCAAGCCGCCCGCAGCGCGGTGATCCCTTGGCGCGCAGCCCAGTCGAGCAGCTCTTCAGCTAGACGGGTTTTGCCAATGCCCGCTTCGCCTTGAATCAGGGTGAGCAACGGCCGTTGGCTCGTCGCCCGTTTCCAGGCCGTCTGTAATTTTGACCAGGCGTATGCCCGGCCCACCAGGGGAATTCGTGCGGGCATTGGGGGCTGAGGTGCGCTTTCTAATGCCAACAAACGCCGGTACGCTTCCTGCGTGGCAGCGCTGGGCGCCACATCCAGTTCGCGCTGCAAGGTAGCAGTGCAAGCGTGGTAAGTACGCAGCGCTCCGGCTCGATTGCCCGCTAACGCCTGCAAGCGCATCAGACGACGGTACGCGGCTTCATGCAGTGGATCTGTTTGCAACAATTGTTTGGCGATCTCGATGGCCCCGTCAAAGTTGCGCCGCTCCTCTAAAACCTGCACATATTGGGCCAAACAGTCTAAATATTGTTGGCGCAAGCTTTCCCGTTTGACCAAAACCCAATCATCGTAATGCTCTGGCAGTAGGTCCCCGGTATACAGGGAAATAGCCTGGTGCAAAGCCGCCTGTTTTTCGCTCGGCTGGTCGGCCTTATGAGCCTGAGCCACCGCGCATTCAAACGCGGCCACATCGACAGAATAAGGAGCAACTGCCTGCCAGGCAATTGTGTGCCGTTCGATTCGCAAAAATTGGCCAGCGTCCGGCAGCGCCTGGCGCAGGTAATGAATTGCTTTGCGCAGGTTGGTGAGTGCCTGCTTCTCAGTGGAATCGGGCCAAAAGTGAAAAGCAAGCCGGTGCCGGTCGCACGCTTCGCCCGGTTGCAGGACCAGAAAAGCGAGAATGGTTTGGTAAAAGGGGGATTTTAGGGGAACGGCCGTATCGCCATAAAAAAGCTGAAATCGCCTCATTAAAAAGATGTGCAATTTCCTGGATACATCCATGTCACCCAACTTTACGGCCGTTTATTGCTAGAACACCCTCATTGTAAAGTATTTCACAGGGCAAGTAAACCAAATCCTGCCTGGCAAGCTGTGTTACAATCCTTCTTATTTTCCTCAGAAAGTGAGCAGAAAATGACCAACGAAACCTATGATGTCATCGTAATTGGCTCCGGCGCAGGTGGCATGTCCACCGCCCTGCCCCTGGCCCAAGCTGGCAAAAAAGTCCTCGTCCTGGAACAGCACGACGTGCCCGGCGGCTGGACCCACTCCTTCACCCTGGAAGGCTACAAATTCAGCCCCGGCGTCCACTACATCGGCGGGATTGGCCCCGGCGGCCCCATGCGCCGCATCTACGAAGGGTTAGGCATTTCCGAAGACCTCGCCTTTTGCGAAATCAACCCCGATGGCTTCGACCACGTCTTCGTTGGCGAAGAGCGATTTGACATTCCCAAAGGGCGGGAAGCATTTGCCAACCGCCTCAAAGCACGGTTCCCGCACGAAGCCAGCGGCATCGACGGCTACCTGACCATGTGCCAGCAGCTCATGGATGAAACCCGCCTGCTGGGTCGGGTGCGCGGTGTAGGCGATGCGCTTACCCTGCCCTGGCGCGCCCGCCACATCCTGCGCTGGGCCTTCCGCACCGGAGCCGACCTCATCAACCATTACGTTTCTGATCCGGTGCTGCGCGCCATTCTATCTGCCCAATCCGGCGACCACGGCCTGCCGCCCTCTCAAGTGTCTGCACCGCTGCACGCGGGCGTCACCCACCACTATTTTGAGGGCGGCTTTTACCCCGTTGGCGGTGCCTTTGCCATTCCCCGCGCTTTTGCCCGTGCCCTCAAGCGGGCCGGAGGCGAGCTGCGCCTGCAAACCCGCGTCGAGCGCATTTTGCTGGATGAAAATCGGCAGGTGCGCGGCGTCCGCCTCACGGACGGTACGGAAATTGCCGCCCAACATGTCGTCAGCAATGCCGATCCAGAAGTAACCTTTGGCAAGCTGGTGGGGCGCGAGCATCTAAGCGGCAAATTGCAGCGCAAGCTGGGCAAAGTGACCTACTCCACCTCCGCCCTCAGCCTGTTCATGGCCGTAGACATGGATTTACGCGCCGCCGGGCTGGATTCCGGCAACTACTGGTTCTACAACCACAGCAACGTCGATGGCATCTACGCCGACGGACAAACAGACAAAATCGTGCAGGATTTTGCGCCCGAAGGCATGTTCCTGACGGTAACCACGCTGAAAGACCCCTCCAAAATGCACAGCGGACACCACACGCTGGAGGCGTTTGCCTTTGTCAGCTACGAGCCGTTTGCCAAATGGGCCGACCAGCCCGCTGGTGACCGGGAATGGGAATACCAGCAGCTCAAAGAAAAGCTGACCGCCGCCATGCTGACTAACATCGACAAGCGCGTGCCAGGATTTAGCGAGCATGTTGTTTTCAAAGAGCTGGGCACGCCCCTGAGCAACGAGCATTATCTCAACGCCACGCGGGGCAATTTGTACGGCATCGACAAGAGCCGCTTCCAGGTGGGGCCCTGGGCCTTCAAAAACAAAACGGAAATTGCAGGATTATGGCTGTGCGGAGCCAGCACCACTGCCGGGCACGGTGTGGCCGGGGCCACCAACTCTGGCCTGATGACGGCACGGCAAATCTTGGGCTGCAAGATGCGCGATTTGCTCCAGCAAAATGGCCCACCACTGGCCGTGTACCCCTCCGAAGAGCCGGAGAAATGGCCTGCCAAACTCCGCCGCCGCATGGAGCGTAATTCATCTACAACCAGCCAGGAAACAGCCTAAATTGCTTCTGACAAATAGAAGGATATCGTCATCCAATGAAAAATGAAGCAGGCAAAGTTCGCGAATTATATGATGCTGCTGCCGCCAATTATCATAACTTAGTCCAAAAATCAAACTATATCGGGCCAGATTGGTTGTTAAAAATTGTAGCGCCGGGTATTCAGGCACCAAATCTCAAAGTTTTAGATTTAGGCTGTGGCAATGGCATCAATGTGGCAAACCTGCTCACGCTCAATCCCACTATTCTGGCTACCGGTGTTGATATTTCACCAAAAATGATAGATGCTGCTCAGCAAGTAGGCATTTATCAAACGCTTGTTTGCCAAAGTTTAGACGAGGGGCTGACATTCAGTGATGACCAAAGCTTCGATATGGTCATCGCCTTGGGCTGCCTGGAATTTGTCAACGACGTTGATTTTGCTTTGACGGAGGCGGCTCGTGTTTGCAAATCAGCGGGTTATTTTTACAGTACGTTTCAACATTTTGAGGAGGGAAACCCCCAGGCACCCAGACAAATGCGCAGCGGCGAGGTGCTGCACTTTGCCTATTCAACGGCAGAAGTTTTGGCTAAGTTAGCCAATGCTGGGTTCCTGGTATTGTCTCACGAGACGATGATCGGTTACACAGGCGGTGCGCCATGTCCCTATATTTTCACAATATCGCAAAAAAAGTGAACGTTCTCAAATGTGAACGGCCGTACTTCCCGCACGCCACGCCACATGTATGTTACTAAGTAAAACGCGGAAAAAATCTGCAACATTAGATAAAAAAGGATATTGGGAATGCCCTGGATTAGAGAAATTCATCTTGAAGAAGCAACCGGCTTGCTGAAACGACAGCTCCATGCGGCCATCAAACGGGCCGGGCGCATTTGGAACATTATACAGGTGATGAGCATCAACGAGATGGTGCTCAAAGACAGCATCAAGTTTTACCAAACCATAATGGCAGGGGAGTCGCCGCTGACGCGCTCCCAGCGGGAGATGCTGGCGGTGGTAGTGTCCGTGGAGAACAACTGCTATTACTGACATCAGGCCCACGCGCACGATCTCCGGGCTGAGATCGAAATCGAAATTCCCAACGCTGAACAAGCTGATGACTATGTCCATGCGCTGGTCCGCGATTGGCAAATCGCGCCGCTTTCCCCCGCAAACCAGGCACTCTGTAAACTAGCTGCCAAATTGACACATCATCAACATGAAATGACCCCCGGTGATTTAGATGCACTCCGCGAACATGGCTTTGATGATCGGGCCATCCACGACGCGGTGCAGGTGATTGCCTATTTCAACTATATCAACCGCATTGCCCACGGGCTGGGTGTGCAACCGGAAACCTTTATACGGCCGTGGGGCCAATCAGTTGATTAGCTAATCAATCGTCCCTGGTTTTCACAAAAAAAATCCCTTCCCTATTGACAAGTGCAATTTTGTGATTTATTATAAGACCACTCGGTCTAATTAAGCGGTCTAACCAATTGGTTCGTCAAGGAGTTTTTATGCCTAGACCCAGATTTAACAAATTAACAAATGAAAAACAAGAAACCATTTTGGAAGCGGCCGCAAAGGAATTTGCCAGCAAAGGATACGACAACGCCTCCCTTAATCAGATTTTGCTTAATGCCGATCTTAGCAAAGGGGCAGCCTATTATTATTTTGATGACAAGGCAGATGTTTTTGTAACGGCCGTTACCTATTACAGCCAACTCGTCATGGGTGATATTGACATCGACCCAAGCACCCTGACCGCTGACAATTTCTGGCAAAGCCTGGCCGATGTCTATCGTCATCAATTTCAACAGGCCAAAGAACGGCCGTGGTTATTTGGCGCGATGAAATCAGTGGGATCGCTGCCAACAGAGTTGCTAACGCAAGAACCATTTGCCTCCTTTGTGGCCACCCTGCAAAGTATGCTGCGGCAGCTGCTCAGCACAGGGCAAAAGCTTGGTGTAGTGCGTACCGATCTGCCCCTTGATCTGCTCTACCTGCTGGTGATGGCCATTGACGATACGTATGATCAATGGATGCTGCCGCAGTGGGCAGATATTGATGAAGCTGGTCTTGAAACGGCCGTTGCCCAGATCGTCCAATTACTACAACGACTTTTGATTCCTTAGAATTGATCCTTTTCTATGAGATTGGAGACTAGAGACTAGAAATTAGCCAATCCCCAATCTCTAATCTCCCGACCCGCGCCAAAAACAAACGCGCGTCTTTAATGGTGCAACATGAATTTTGCAATTGAAACCACAAACTTATCAAAAGCTTTCGGTTCAGTACAGGCTGTAAACGGTGTCAATTTGCGTGTCAGGCAAGGCGAAATCTATGGCTTCCTCGGCCTGAACGGCGCGGGGAAAACCACCACCATTCGCTCTCTACTGGGCATGATTCACCCTACAACCGGCACGGTTAAAGTGATGGGGCAGCCAGTTGGCCCACATGGACAAGGGCCCTGGCAGCAGGTTGGGCACATGGTAGAAACGCCAACCGCCTACCCGGAACTTACCGTCAAGGAAAACCTGGAAATCGCGCGCCGCCTGCAAGGCATTTCCGATAAAAGCGTCACCAATCGCACAATTGAGCAATTGAAGCTGACCCCCTACACCAATCGCAGAGCAGGCACGCTTTCTACAGGCAATCGCCAGCGCCTGGGGCTGGCTCGCGCCCTGCTGCACAGTCCAAAACTGCTCATCCTGGACGAGCCCACCAGCGGGCTTGACCCCGCTGGGGTTGTAGAAATCCGTGAGTTTTTAGCCAGTCTGGTGCGCGAACAAAGCGTGACCTTATTTATGTCAAGCCACATCTTGACAGAGGTCGCCCGTCTGGCAACACGCATTGGCATCATCCACGAAGGATGTTTGATTGAAGAGCTTGATGCGGCAAATCTAGCAGATTTGCGTTCGCAGCAGCTAGAAATCAAAACACGTGATCTGGCCGCCGCCCACACGGTTCTCGCCCAGGCTGGTTTTGCCGTCAACGCCAATGACGTCGGCCTAACTTTAAAGGAAACACGGGCCATCGACGCGCCCGATGCGGTGGCCACCCTGCTGGTCAATGCGGGAATCCCTCCCACCCGGCTGGTGGTAACTCATGAAAACCTGGAAGATCATTTTCTACGGTTGACTGGAGGAAACTAATGAACGCCTTTACCGCAGCATTTTGGATGGAAGCACTCAAAGTACGCCGCTCCAAAGTTTCTTGGGGCACATCGCTGGCCTTCTTGATTTTGCCACTTGTAGGAGGATTATTCATGATTATTTTGAAGAATCCGGAGCAAGCACAGGCGTTGGGCATTATCTCTGTGAAAGCACAGCTGGTTGGTGGTTCGGCTGATTGGCCGGCTTTTTTCGATATGTTATTGCAGGGCATGTCGATTGGGGGCAGCATTGTGTTTGCCTTTATCGTGGCCTGGATTTTTGGGCGTGAGTTCTCTGATCACACGATCAAAGAACTGCTGGCAATCCCAACCTCACGCGGCACGATAGTAGGTGCCAAGTTTGCCTTGACGGCTTTATGGCTGCTGGCACTGACGGTTGTCATTTTTGTCGTTGGCTTGGGGATTGGAACGGCCGTTCACATTCCCGGCTGGTCTTCGAATTTAGCCTGGACCACACTGGGCACCATGTTATTGATCACTGTCATGCTCTTCATGCTCATGCCGCTTGTGGCCCTATTCGCCAGCGCCGGGCGCGGGTATCTGCCACCCCTGGGCTGGGCCGTGGCGACCCTGGTTTGTGCCAATATTGTGGCTGTCCTTGGTTGGGGTGATTGGTTTCCCTGGGCTGTCCCCATCATGGCGAGCGGCATGGCCGGTCCCGGCACAGAACTACTTAGGCTGCACAGCTATGTTGTTGTCTTGCTCGTTTTTGTCCTGGGGTTGCTGGCGACTTTTTTTTGGTGGCGAACGGCGGATCAGGCACAATAAAAGTTTAGAAAAAGCAGCGCAGGTGTGAGAAATCTCCACCTCTCGCACCTGCGCCAGCCCCGCCACAATTTTGATGAACTTCCCCTTTCCACACCCGACCAATCAGGTTGTCCGCTAAGGCTTCTTCACCACTTATTCACTCGATCACACGGGTAGCGTTGCCTAAACATATTGTTTCCGACCTGAAACCTGACCTTGCGCGCCAGTAGACTTTATCCGAGTCAGATCATTGTGCCCGACTACGACGCTCAATTTTACTAAAACCACCGTCAGGAGACAGTTGATGAAATCAGTAAAATTCTTTGTGTATTTGAGTTTGTTATGCACCCTTCCCTTTTTGGCAGCCTGTTTTTCGCCCGACTCTGGAACGACGGCCGTATCGCCAAATTCTGCCCCGGATCAACAGCCAACCCCCACACTCCAAGCGGCAGCAGCAGTGCCATCAGCAACAACGGTCGCTGCCCCGCCAGAACCTTCGCCAACCGTGACCCCGGTTAATGAACCACCTCCAGCACCCACGGCACCGCCAACAACCGATAACGTTCCGGCTGATTGGGCTGGCGTTCTGGACTGGTTGACCTCCCATTGGCGGGATGACGCAACGGCCGTTTCCCCAATCATTAATGCCCTTGCTGAAGCTGGCTGGATAGACACATCATTTCAACAAATTGGTGGAATTCTGATTGATTTTGTGCCGGTTGATTTGAGCGGTGACACAGTTCCAGAGTGGGTGGTCACCCTCCATTCCCCTGGGGCAGCCCCCCTTTCCACACCGCGCGGCAAACGCCTGCCCGGCAATCTGGTCATCATCGGCGACGAAGGCGTTATCTTCCAGGCTTATCCCGGTGCGCCACAAGCCGACACAATCGCACCGCTTTATATGGGCATCGCCGACTTCACTGACGATGGATTCAACGAAGTAGCCATCGAAACCTTAACCTGCGGCGTCAACACCTGCTACGGCAAATACAACATCATGAGCTACCATCACGGCTTCCTCGCCGACCTGGCCACGGCCGATATGCAAGACAAAGTCAATCCAACAACAAGCATAGCTGTAGAAATTATTGAACCAGTTAAAATCTTCTTTCTGGAGTATACCGATGGCGACAACATGACCGGCATTCGGCGACGGGCAGAATGGGTCTGGCAAAACGGAACATTTGAGCAGGTACGACTGGATGTGATTGATGAGCGTATCCCCACCAATTTAACCGAACTGGAAACGTGGTTGACTGGATTCTATGCGGACAACGAGACCCAGCGAGTCAGCGCTCAGGAATGGCTTTTCGCCGGTCGGTGGCTGTCGGGATTTATGCAAATCATCCCCGCCGATATAAATGGCGATGGGGAAAATGAATGGATTATTGCTTACAATTTACCCGATGCGCCCATTCAAGAAATTCCTGGTTTCCACCCGGTTCAGTCGGGCGGTTTGTGGATTGTCAACAGCAGCGGTGTTGTGTACAAAAGCGAAGATCATTTGCCGCCGATTACCGGTGCAACCAGGCAAGCCAACAACATCCTCCATGTTGTGGACGAGACCAGCGACGGCCGTATTGACGTAGCCATCGAAGGGTTGGTCTGTGACGCCAACGCTTGTTATGGCACGTATCAACTCGTTTCAGCCCACAAAGGCCCGATACAGAATCTGTTGGGGGAAGATCACGAATTGAGTATTCCCACACGCATCAATCCGACAGGGCAGGGCATGAAACCGGGCAGCATCATGATCGCTTACGAAACCGCAGACGGGGTTCAAGTCTATGATAATTGGTTGTGGGATAACACAGCCGAGACGCTGTACCGCCTCATCGTGGACGAGAATTAGTTCTTTACCGCCCGGGCTTATTTACTTTTTGATATGTTGTGGGGAAACGGGGCCAGACTCATCAGCCGACAGTGAGTCTGGCCCCACTTCCCCACATCCTCGCTCCTGGCCAAAATCCCCTCGTGCCAGCGCCTGCCTCTGGTTGGTTTATGCGGTTGACCTCGCCTTCAATAACCTGTTACAATCTTGCCCAACAAGCGGCTGCCGGTGATTGTGCTGCCCTCATTTTCAGCTTAAAAGCTAACAAGTTTTGCACACCCCCGCTTAGTCCAACAGCATTCAAAAAATGCCGTTTATCGCGGCGGCTTCTTTGTTGGGTTTTGAAGGTCACGCTTGACCGCGCCACATCAATCCTTATTCGTTGGGCAGCTGAATGTAGTAAATTATTCTGATTTTTGTTGACCGAAAATTGTAGGAGAGCTAATGAGTACAGTCAATGTAACTTTTCAGGTTCCTAAACATATCGCACAAGGTTTATCAAATAGAACTTATGAACGGGTAGGCGGGGTAATATGCGAAGCAAATTCTAAACAGGTTGTTGCTTGGTTACGCGAGACAGGAAATGCAGGCAAGGTAGTAGAGTCAGTCTTACAGAACGTGGGCGCTGCGCCCAGTGTCCTTAATCTGGCAGTTTCAACAATGGGATTTGCTATCGTTCTGCAACGATTAGGTGTCCTCGAGCAACAACTTCACCAAGCTCAAGAAGTCCTCCAAACAATTGACTACAAGATTGATTTATCTTTTTATGCTAACTTTCGGGCGGCGCTTGATTTAGCGATGAATGCTTTTACGATGACTAATGCTGAAACCCGTAAACTAAGTGCGATGCAAGCCATTAATCGTTTTCTGGAAGCTGAACACCACTATACCAAACTCACAGATATAGAAATTGGCAATGGCAGTCAAGTGGCTGATGAATACTTATCAACGTTGTGTTTAGCCCATGTTACTGAAGTGCGTTGCTATTTAGAATTAGAAGAAATTGATACCGCCCGTCGTCGTTTGCATGAAGGTGCAGCTATACTTCGACCACGTTTTGAAAAGCATATCAATACATTATTGACCTCAAATCCAGCCGCCTATTTGCACCCAGGCTTAAAGGAACAGGTGGGGCTGAAACGCCTGACTAAAGTTTATCAATGGTTAGAACCAGGGTTAGATGAGAGCGATGTTTTCGAAATGCAACGAGAAAATTTGTTCAAATTAGCTCAAAGCCCCGGCGAGTGGACGAATTCACTCCCACAAGCGGTTCGCATACCGAAAGATGGTAGTTCCACGCTAACAAATGTGTTTAATGGTTTAGCCAACCAGTCGAAAAAGTTTATAGGGAGCTTGCCCTCAAGGTCGAAAATAACCACAGGTTCTCCTGAAGCGGTAACGCCATCTCCCGAAGCAGAAGCTTATGGTCGTTTACCAGCAACAATGGAATTAATTGAGACCCTAGTTGAAGATGATAACCGCTTGACGATGTATGAATTAGAAGTAGATGCAATACATCAGTTGGGGATGAGTTTCCAAGAGTGGCGGCAATTGGCACCATCGCCTACTGCCCAAGAAAATGGTGCAGATTTAATTTACATCACTAAGCCGTAGTCAAAGTAAAAAGCCGCCCAACAACCGCTTGCAAGCCGACTTGGGGGATTCTGCCGGTAAAATTGGATTATCGGCACCCCGAAGCTGGTTCAGGTCTCGAAGGTAATCCAGAACCCATCCCCAAACGGGTGAAGCGAAGCGTTAGGTAGAAAATGGCTCCCCACTTATCACACCTGCGCCATCCCAGCCTCAATCACGGCAATAATTTTGTCCACATCGTACACGGCACCAGCCCAGGTACCGCCGCTGGCGCGCTGTAAGGCAGCCCACAGGCGCGTGTCGTCTGGCAGTTGGGCGTGGGGGGCCACATTGGGGTGAATTGACCGGTCGGCAAAAGGCGTGCCATCCACCGTTGCCACCAGGTTCACGCTGCCCGGCAGCCCGCTGCGATCCACCACAATTTCGATACTGTCCCCATCCTACATTAAAAAAGCTGCCCGGCAAAACTTGCCCCTGACCGCGAGCCTGGGACTTGTTTGGTTTTCCGATTTAAGTCGAGTAAAGTTGTCTCGACAAAATCGTAGTTGGCCTCTATTTACTATCGGTGAAGTCTCTATTTGGCTACAAACCAATGAATCTGAATAAGTAAAGCAAATGAATGAAATAGAAATCCGCAATTTCAAAACCGAAGATTACCCGGCAATCGTCAACATCCACAACAGTTTGAATATTGTTTGGCCGGAACGGCCACGCACGCCAGAAGGCTGGGCAGAAGCGGATAAAAATCGCAACCCTAAGTGTAAGTATCAACGTTGGGTGGCTGTCAAAAAAGGGCATGTCGTTGGGTTTGGCTCTTATGGGCAGAATATCTTTGAATATCACCCCCAAAGATTCAGTATCATGATTGAAGTCAGTCCGAACTACCAGCAGCAGGGTGTTGGTTCAGCGCTTTATGATCATATCCTGACGGCACTCCAGCCTTTCGATCCGCGGGTTCTACGTGCCGACGCATTTACAAACTTGCCAGAGGGTTTCCACTTTTTGCAAAAGCGTGGTTTCTACGAAGCGTTCCGCGAGACACCGGTGCATCTTGATATCATATCCTTTGACCCCAGCCCATATGCGGATCTCGAAGCCAAACTGCAAGTTAAAGGAATTATCATCAAAACCCTGCATGAACTGGAGCCCGACCCTGATCGCGATCGAAAAGTATATGAATTGTACTGGGAAGCAATCGCAGATGTGCCGCAAGAAGATTTCCAAATAGAAAAGCAAGCTTTCGCTGAATGGGTGAAATGGGGCTTAAACGACCCTACCATTCTACACGATGCCTACTTCATTGCTTTGTGTGGTGATGAATATGTTGGCTTGAGAGAATTGGGGAAAGACCCTGATAATAATATTTTGCTGGGCGGGTTACTAGGTGTCCGAAGAGCTTATCGCCAACAAGGTATTGGTTTGGCGATGCAGCTGCGTGGAATTGCTTATGCCAGAGAACACGGATATCCAGAGTTGAAGACCTGTACGGCCGTTCACAACTTACCAATGCAGGCACTCTTCAACAAGTTGGGCTATGCTCGCGACCCAGAATGGCTCCAATGTCAGAAGGATCTAAAAAAATAGTGGGTGGAGGCCTCAAAGCGACCCATCCCTGTACCAAGCTGACCAAAATTCCGCCAAACCCAAATCTTTTTGTGGCTTGCCACCTGTCACATTTGTTCCAACCCCGCCTCAATTACGGCAATAATTTTGTCCACATCATACACGGCACCGGCCCAGGTGCCGCCGCTGGCGCGCTGTAAGGCAGCCCAGAGACGCGTATCGTCCGGCAGCTGGGCATGGGGGGCTACATCGGGGTGAATCGGACGGTCGGCAAAAGGCGTGCTATCCACGGTTGCCACTACATTTACGCTGCCCGTCAGCCCACTGCGATCCACCACAATTTCGATACTGTCCCCATCCCGCACCCGGCCAATCGGCCCGCCAGACAGCGCTTCTGGCCCAATGTGGCCAATGCAGGCACCCGTCGAAACACCCGAGAAGCGCGCATCCGTCAGCACCGGCACCGTTTTGCCCCAGGGGATGTATTTGAGTGCGGCCGTAATTTGATACGTTTCTTCCATGCCGGTACCCTGCGGTCCCACGCCAATGAGCACGACCACATCATTTGGCTTTATGGGTTGGTCGGTTAAGCCTTTGATGGCGGCAACGGCCGTTTTCTCATCCGTAAACACCCGCGCAGGCCCCCGATGACGGTACACGTTGTCGGCATCCACCACCGAAGGATCGATGGCCGTCGCTTTCAGTACCGAGCCTTCCGGAGCCAGATTGCCTGTGGGGAACAGCATCGTGCTCGTCAGGCCCGCCTGCCGCGCCTGGTCTGCATTCATAATCACCTGACCAGGGTCGATTTGCCCCGCCGCCGCCAGCCGCTGGCGCACCGTGGCCCGACGTTCGCTCTCCTGCCACCAATCTAAAACTGTGTCCAGTGTCTCACCGCTCGCCGTCAGAGCATCGGTGTGCAGCAGACCCATTGCCCGCAAATGCAGCATCACTTCTGGCACGCCACCGGCCATAAACACCTGCACCGTGGGATGATTGCGCGGCCCGTTGGGCAAAGCATCCACCAGGCGCGGCGTGGCCCGATTGATGCGGCTCCAATCCGCCACCGTTGGCGGGGTTAGCCCGGCGGCGTGGGCAATGGCCGGGATGTGCAGCAGCAAGTTGGTGGAGCCGCCAAAGGCAGCGTGCAGCAGCATGGCGTTTTCCAGCGATTTTTGGGTCAAAACCTGCTTGAGGGTGATCTTTTCCGCCGCCAGCCGCAGCAAAGCCAGCGCCGAACGCCGGGCCATGTCCAGCCAGATTGGTTCGCCGGAGGGGGCCAGGGCGCTGTGCGGCAGGCTGAGGCCAAACGCCTCGGCCACGACTTGGGAGGTTGCGGCCGTGCCCAAAAATTGACAGCCGCCGCCAGCCGAACCACAGGCGCGGCAGCCCATCGCCGCTGCATAATCCAGCGAGATTAAATCATGGGCAAAACGCGCGCCAATCGTTTGCACCGTGCCCGCATCTTCCGCCTCGGCAGCAGGCAGCGTCACCCCACCGGGCACGATGATGCCCGGCAGTTGGCTCACCCCGGCCAGGGCCAGCATGGTGGCGGGCAACCCTTTGTCGCAGGTAGCCACGCCCATCACCCCATCCCGCGTGGGCAGGGAGCGAATGAGGCGGCGCATCGTGATAGCAGCGTCATTGCGGTAGGGTAAGCTGTCGAACATGCCGCTGGTGCCCTGGGAACGGCCGTCACACGGATCACTCACCGTCGCCGAAAAAGGAATCATGCCCTGCGCGCGGAACGTTTCAGCCGCCGCCTGCACCAGCAGGCCAATTTCCCAATGGCCCGTATGGTAGCCCAGCGCCAGCGGCGTGCCGTCCGCCGCCCGCAAGCCGCCCTGGGTAGAGACGATCAAATATTGTGGCTTGCCCACATCTTCAGGCCGCCAGCCCATGCCCACATTTTGTGTCATACCAAACAGATTACCGCTCGGTTCGTTCAAAAGCTGTTCCGCAGACAGAGGCAGCGCCCCCGCCGCGCCGTCCCCCACCATTCGTACTGGCTCTGTCGGCGTGCCTTCGCCTAAAATTTGGTCGATTGTTGGGTTTTTTATCGTCATTAGTGTTGATCCTTTAATTTTTTCCGGAATTCAAGGGATTGACGCCAAATGTAGGGGCTGGTCTGAGACCAGCCCCTACCAGAAGACAAAGGGGAGGCACTGTTTTAGTTAGACCTCATCTTTTTCTACAAAATCAAGGGATGGTACCGGGCTGGTGGCCGTCCAGCCGCCATCAACAACCAGGGTTTGGCCATTAATTTGGGCCGCCTGAGGGGAGAGTAAAAAGAGCGCCGCCTGGGCAATATCGGCCGTCGTCGCGGGCTTCCCGGTAGGCGTAAGCTGCCCCCAGACCGCCTCGTAATTAGGATCATCAGCCAAATTGCGCGGGGTGATGGTGGCGCCGGGGGCGATGGCGTTGACCGTGATGCCATGCGGCCCCAGCTCGACGACCAGCTGCCGGGCCAACATGCGCAGCGCCGCCTTGGTCAGCGCGTAGGCCGACAAGTATTCAATCGCCTGGTAGCCGGTGACGGAGGACATGAACAGGAGGCGACCGCCTGTTCCCTGCTGGCGCATTTGCCGGGCAGCCGCCTGGGCCAGGAAAAAGGAGCCACTCAAATTGACGTTGAGGACAGTTTGAAAATCGTCGGGGTCGTAGTCGAAGAAGTTGTTCCAGAGCGTGACACCGGCATTGGCCACGGCGATATCCAGCCGACCGAATTGGGCCACGGCCTGGGCAACCAAATCGCGCACGACCGGCACCTGGCCCACATCGCCGCTCACACCTAGACACACCCCGCCAGCTTCAGTGATAGCTTGAGCCGCAGCGGTGGCCTTAGCCGCATCCAGATCGTTGAGCAGAACGTTGGCCCCTTGCTCGGCCAGCTGCCGGGCAATCTCCAGGCCAATGCCTTCACCTGCACCAGTGATAACGGCCGTTTTCCCCTTAAATTGTGATTCATTTCCCATCAGTAAATATCCTACCCAATAAATTCATTCATTATCTCGGCAACGCGCTTGGGGGTATCAATGGGTAAAAAGTGGCTGCCCTCTTCAATGATGACGAGCCTTGAACCGGCCACCATTTGCTGCATACGGCTCGCCTGAGACATCGGGATGTAGGGGTCCTGCCGCCCTTGAATGATCAGGGTAGGCACTGCAATCGATTGGATGATTTGCGGGTAATCCTTAAACACACTGTGCGGGCGGCCCCAGCGCAAAATACGGAGCAAGGCAGCCTGACCTGCTTTGTCTGCAAATGGCCCAGCAAACGCTTCTAGCAATTCCGGCGTGAAATTCTTTTTATGCACCAAGCCTTGCTTGATACCGATGTTGAAGAGGAACGGCCGTATCACCCTTACCAGCACTTCCCCCAAGCCAGAAATCCGCACCAGCTTCACAATTGCCGGTTCCTTGAAATCTGGATAAATGGGCGGACTCATAATCACCAGCTTTTTTACATGCTGGGCATATTTGCCCATGTAATCTATGGCCACAGACGAACCCAAATCATGGGCTATTAAGTTGAACGTGGCCAGACCCAAATGGGCGCGTAATTCATCCAAAACGGCCGCCCGCTCTTTATGAGAAATAGGACGCCCAATCTTTTCCGATTCACCATAATCATTCAGGTCAAAGGTGATGGCGCGGTACTGGGGCGAGAGATGAGGCAAAACAGGATACCATAACGCCTGTGAAGTAGGTAACCCATGCATAAAAATAAGCGGCTCACCACCACCCTGAGAATCTGTATAAACGATATTCCCGTGGGAAGATCTGAACTGCTTTTTATTCTTTTGGATCATGATAACGTTAGCCATTCAGTTGGCCGTAGCCGCAGTTTCTTACTGCGCCCCAGATGCGCGATAAGAAATCGCGGCTACACACTCGACAAAACTTGCTTGCGTGTATCTAGCCAATTTCTAAACCGGCCAAATGTTCCAAAGCCTTGACGAGGGCGTGGTTACCTTCCAGGCCAAGACCTTGCTGCTGGAGGGTACGGTATAGATTAAAGACCATGCTCGTACCCAGCATTGGCACACCCAGTTGATCGGCCGCTTCCAGCACCAGGCGCAAATCTTTTTGCTGCAAATCAATGGTAAAACCCGGCCGCCAATCACGTTCCACCACCTGCGGACCACGATTACTGAGCATCCAGCTGCCTGCTGCGCCCTGCGTCACGGCATCCAGCGTTTTGTTCAAGTCCAGGCCGCCGGCCTGGGCAAAAAGCAGTGCTTCCCCCACGCCCAGCATCGTTACCACAACCAGAATCTGGTTCACCAGCTTCACCGTCTGCCCGGCCCCAATGTCGCCCACGTGGGTGATTGCTTTGCCCATCGCCTCGAACACGGGCATGGCGCGGGCCACCTGCGCCGCCTCGCCACCCACCATGATGCTGAGGGTGCCTTTGGCCGCCCCTTCGCTGCCACCGCTGATGGGCGCATCCAGCATGTGCACGCCGCGATCGGCAAACGCTTTAGCCAGACGGCGCGTGACCTCTGGGCTGATAGTGCTCATATCGATGACCAGATTGCCAGGCTTGGCCCCAAAAATGACGCCGTTCGACTGGAGCATCACGTGTTCCACGTCGGGCGTGTCACTGACGCAGGTGATGATAATGTCGGCGTGACTGGCAACATCAGCGGGACTGGTCGCAGCAATGGCTCCCTGCTCAATAAAAGGATCCATCTTGGGATGGGTACGATTCCAAATGTAGACGACAAATCCTTTGTCCAGCAGGTTGCGCACCATGCCCTGTCCCATAATGCCCAGGCCGATAAATCCGATTGTTTCGTTCATGAGATGCTCCTTTGAATTTTTAACGCAGAGACGCCGAGGCGCAGAGAAAAAGATCTGCATGTTTTATTGGTTGTGGGGCAATTATGCGTGGAGGGGAAACGGCCGTCAAGCCAAATGAGTAAAAGACCCGAAGGGTTTCAACAAGGAGCTGGCTCATTGCACCCTGCTGGGGGAAAACCCTTCGGGCCCGTATGGTTTAATTGGTGCGAATGTCGATGATTTTGTCTACAACCGGCTCTACGATCTCGCGTACTGTCTTTTCATCCAGGCGGCGTACTTTGAAGGTGACAATCCGGTTAGAGGCTGCTTCCCCAGAAAACTCGCCAAAGGCCAGGAAGCTGCCATCGGCATTGGCAATGGCCTGCGTAATCTTGGCTAAGGTACCAATTTTATCGGGAACAACGGCCGTTACCCGTACACCCTGATCACGCGCACCCATCAACTCCAATAGCATCTTGAACAAGTCCGTCTCGGTAATCAGGCCTACCAGATCGCCATTGTTGACAACTGGCAAACCGCCGACCTTGTTGTCTACCATGATGCGGGCCGCTTCTTCGATGGGCATATTTTCGCCAATGGTTAGAACATCTTTGGTCATTACATCGCTTACCTTGATTTTGTTGACCAAGTAGGTGATCTCCCAAACGCTGAGCGACGTGGCATCTGATGGGGAAGCATTCAGCAAATCTTTATCTGAGACAATGCCGATAAGGCGACCCTTTTCATCCACAACAGGGGTGCGGCGAATGCGTTCCTGCTGCATCAATTTCAAACAATCCGGCAACGACATATCCGGCGGAACGGTAATAACGGGTGTTGACATGCGTCGATT
The DNA here is from genome assembly GCA_905479495.1 of uncultured Anaerolineae bacterium. GTDB lineage: Bacteria > Chloroflexota > Anaerolineae > Promineifilales > Promineifilaceae > Leptofilum. Next base: position 25,284 of record CAJQMR010000007.1, on the reverse strand, counting down.
TACTAACATGTGGAACTCCTTGCTAAATAGTGTGAAAAATGTGGTTGGTAATGGTTACAAACCCAGGTAAGCAGAGCGAACATGCTCATCCTGAGCCAGCTCACGGCTGGGACCCTGTAATTCTACCTTGCCATGCGCCAGAACAAAAGCATAATCGCTCACAGCCAGCGCCATTTGTACATTTTGCTCGACCAACATCATCGTCAGGCCCTGTTCTTTTAACAGTTTGAGGCTTTGGAACAGGTCCAGCACCAAAACAGGTGCCAGACCCAGCGAGAGTTCGTCGATCATCAGCACAATGGGATTGGCCATAATGCCCCGGGCTACCGCCAGCATTTGCTGCTCACCGCCGCTCATCGTGCCCGCTTTCTGGGCGCGCCGTTCTTTCAGGCGGGGGAACATCTGATACACCAGATCTAAATTTTTCGGGATGTGTGCCCGAGCTCGCTTGGGCGACGCTCCCATTTCCAGATTTTCTTCCACCGACATGTCGGTAAAAAGCTGCCGCCCTTCTGGCACCAGCACCACGCCCATCTCCGCTTTGGCATGGGCGGAAAGATTGCTGATGTCTTGTCCGTTGAACCAAACGGAGCCACCCCACGGCTTGATCTGCCCCATGACGGTGCGCATGGTGGTGGTTTTACCCGCACCGTTGGCTCCCACCAATGAAGTCAGTTTGCCTTCTTCCAGCTCAATGCTCGTTCCCCAGAGGATTTGTACTTCACCGTAGCCGGATGTGATATCCCGAATTTCTAATATTGCCATGATTTCTTCCTTTGCCTTACTCGGTCATCAACCGCTCGGCCAGTTTGGGATCGCCCAAATACGCCTCGATTACCTTTTCGTTGTTGGCCACTTCTGTGGGACTGCCCTCAGCAATCTGACGGCCGTAATCCAGCACCAGCAGCCGATCCGAAACGTTCATGACGGCGTGCATCACATGCTCAATCATAATGATGGTTACATTCCGCTCATCACGAATCTTTTTCACAATCTCCACCATCATGGCGATTTCCGATGGGTTTAACCCGGCCAGCACTTCATCCAGCAGCAGCAGATACGGCCGTGCCGCCAAGGATCGGGCCATCTCCAACCGTTTCTTCTGGCCAACGTTCAAACTGCCTGCTAGCTGGTCAGATCGATCCGCCAGGCGGACAAATCCCAACACCTCATCAGCAATCTCGCCAGCGGTGGGCAGCCGGTGGTTTTCCCGGCCAAAGCAAGCACCCACAATCACATTTTCCCGCACGGTGAGTTCGTTCAACGGCCGTACAATCTGGTGCGTCCGGGCCATGCCACGGCGGGCCATCAAATATGCTTTGCTGCCCGTCACATCTTCACCCCGGAAGGTCACACGGCCGTCCGTCGGTGAATACACGCCGCTGATACAGTTAAACAACGTCGTCTTGCCCGCGCCATTGGGGCCAATCAGCCCCAAAATTTGTCCTTCTGGCAAATCAAACGTCACGTCCGCCAGCGCCTGCAAGCCACCAAACCGTTTGCCTAAACCTTCAACTTGTAAAATCATTGTAGCGCCCTCCGTAATGTCGGGAAGCGGTTACGCAGCCAGCCTACCACACCAGCCGGCACAAACAGCACAATCACCAACAGCAACGCACCGGCCACGGCCAGCTGAATATCTTTGAAAATGGGACTGGTGAGCAAAAAGCCGCGCAAGCTTTGGTAGCCGTACGCCCCCAAGATAGGTCCCAACACCGTGCCCTGGCCACCCAGCATCACCATCACAATCATCTCGATAGAAAAATGCAGCCGGAAGGCAGGGGCCGGTTCAATGCTGCCATTTTTGAAGAAGAACAACACGCCCAACATGCCGGGAATAATCGCCGAGATCACATAAGCCCACGTTTTAACATTAGGCGCGTTCACGCCCATCACTTCGGCGGCATCTTCATCTTCACGGATGGCCAACAGACCCAGACCAAATTTAGAGGTGCGCACAAGATAGCTCATGATGAGCACGGCAAACGTCAGCGCAGCGAGCACATAGTAGGCCAGCCACAACGCTTCTCCTGGCCCGCCATAATCGCGGTAAACCTGAAAGTTCAGCGTCATGCCCACCGGGCCGCCAAAGGGATCGAAGTTGTTGATAAAGGCGCGCATTGCTTCATTTACACCGATGGTGGCCAAAGCAAAGTAACCACCGCGCAGTCGCAAAATCGCTTTGCCCAGCAAAAAGGCGAGCAAGCTGGCAGCCACGCCGCCCGCCAACATCGCCACCCAGAGCGACATTTCCTGAACGCTCATCAGATAAAAGCCCACGTAGCCACCCAGACCAAAAAATACCACATGGCCAAAACTGACATAACCTGTGTATCCCAGCAAAATGTTCAGGCTGGAGGCCAGCGCCACGGAGAGCAGGATGGTAAACGTTGTTTCCCGTGTGATGTCTTTGCCAGTGACAACAGGCCAGGCCACCAAAATGAGCATCACACCGATGGTTACAATGAGACCGAGATATTTGCGTAGAATGCTCATTTTCTTGCTCCAAATAAGCCCTGCGGCCGTATCATCAGAATCAGCACAAACAGCAGGAATTCCAGCACGGGCACCCAAGTGGTGGGCATAAAGGCGGGAATAACACCTTCCAACATGCCCAGGATCAGCCCGCCCAACAGCGCGCCCACCGGGTTCCCCAGGCCACCCAGCACGCCAATCACAAAGCTCTTTAGCTCGTAAACACCACCAGCCAGGATGGTGAAGGGGAAAAAGGTGGCGATGAGTCCACCCGCGATAGCCGCCAGCATGGTGCCAATGCCAAAGCTCAGCGCCAGGATTCGGGCTGAGGGTACGCCCATCAGCTCGGCGGCGTCTCGGTTATTGGCGACAGCCCGAATGTAACGCCCGGGCCGGGTGCGGTAGAGGAAGAGATAAAGACCACCCGTGACTGAAACAGCCAAAACGGCCGCAACCACCCGGGTCCCCAACAACGTCACTGGCCCCAGCGAGAGGCTGCCCAGTGAAAAGTCCACATTGCGGGGAGAGGCGGAGAAAGCGGCCGTTCCCAAGCCTATGATGATCATGTTGATAGAAAACGTCGCCAGCAGCGTGGAAAGGTGCGGCGCGTCAATAACCCGATGCACGGCAACAAAGTAGATGAGCACCCCCAGTAGCAACCCTAAAAGGGCCACTAACACCAACGCTACGTACGGGTTGAGTCCGAACAAGTTAAAGATAAAGTAGAGACTGAACATCCCCAGGGCGATAATCGGGCCGTGCGCCAGATTAATCACATTCATCACGCCCCAGATGAGCGTCAGCCCCATGGCCGCAATGCCGTAGACAAACCCCAGCAGCAGCCCATCAATCAAGGAGGCAATAATTAAATCGAAGCTAATTTGCATAGAAATTTCTCCGGTTTCGTGTGAGAAAGGAAGGTGATTGTAGATTGGGTAAGGCGCGGCAGCTCCAGCAAAAAATGCTGTCAGTCGCCAAACAGTGAACTGCCGCGCCTGTTAGATGGATAAAGATTGGACCATTTTGCCTAAAAGCTATAAGTGAACCGCTAGTGGACAGAAAATGGTCCAATCTCGAAAAAGTTAGGGCATGGGGTACAGCGTTTCGGCCGTAGCACCTTCGGCAGGCCAGACGACCTGTTTAGCCAAGCCACCATCATCTTGCCATTGAATATAAACCATGGAATGGCCAATCTGCAGGCCATGTGCTTCTGCAGACGTGTCGAATTTGATGTGGCCAAAGAAGGTGAGCAAGTCCATAGCGTCCAATGCCGCAAGAACCGCTTCTGGCTCGGTTGAATCAGCATCTATGATCGCTTTTTGCAGGATAAGCCCTGCGGCATAGCCACCAGCAGAATGGTAGGAAGGTTCCTCGCCATCGTAGGCAGCTTCATAAGCCGTTACAAATTCATCACCCAACGTACCGAACCAATCCAGCCCCGCTTCCGTAGCGGAATCGGGCGTGAAGGCGGCCAAGGGTTCCCACTGGCTGGGGCCAATTACGCCAACGGCCGCTTCACCCAGGTCAGCAAAATCGGGTTCAGGCGGCGCTACCAGCAGCGCGAAGAAACTGACATCAATATTTTTCTCGTTGAGCTGGCGGGCAAAGGTGCTGCCATCCTGGAAGTGACCACCACCCAAAATGGCGTCGGGGGCAGCATCCTGAATTTTGTTGATGAAGGGGCCAAAATCAGTGGTTTCGGGATCGTACCCTTCATGGAGTACCACTTCGTAGCCCAGTTCTTCAGCATACACTTTGGCAGCTTCTACGACATCCGTAGAGAATTTGCTATTTTCATACACAAAGGCAACTTTGCTAACGTTGGGGTCGAGCGTTTGCAATAGATCGAGCGCACCAGTCAAATAACGGCTGGCGGGTGTGTACGCCTGATAAACGGTGGTTAGCCCTTGTTTGTACGTATCATCGGAGGCAGCGCCTGTGGTAATCATCACTTTGCCATACTGTTCGGCGATGACGGCAGAAGCGGCCGTCAGCCCACTGGAGTAGGGGCTGATGAGGAAGTCGGCTTCATCCTCGGTGGCCAGACGAGTGTACAGTTCCTGCACCCGGTCGGTGTTGCTCTCATCGTCGTAGGTAACAGCCTCAAAGGTAACAATCGTGCCATCACTCAGCTCGATGCCCCCGGCTGCGTTGACCTGGTCCATCCACAAATTCAGGCCGTTGACCTGACGGGTAGAGGAAACATTTTGGCTGCCAGTTTGGGAAGCAGTAAAGCCGATGACCACGGTTTGGCTACCACCGCTGGTGTCTGGCATTTCATCGACCGTATCGCTCTCAACGGCCGTATCTCCCCCGCCTGAATCTGTCGCCGCTTCTTCATCACCGCCAGATGACGAACAGGCCACCAATATCAAAGCAATCAACAAATATCCAAAAATAACCAACAGACTTGTGCGTTTCATTCTTTCCTCCAAATGGGGTAGGCAGCCAGACCAGACGAAGTGGCAAGCATGGGGAAGAGAACAGCGCGGTTGAAAACGGCCGTTGCTCAATTCATCGTGGTTCAGCTGCAAAAATAATGGAATGTGTGAAAAGCTGTGCTAAAAAACTTACTTCTAATACACAGTGTAAGGAGGAATTGCAAATAAAGAATAAAGTGAACCGGGGTAAATATAAATATTGTGTAAACAAACAGTTAGTTATTTCCCCGGAAAATGCTCCAGAGTACGATCCATCGAGAACATTTTCCGGGGAAATGGGGAAATCTAATCCAAAAAAGAGTAACCAATGCCGCGTTCCGTGCGCAAGTAGTACGGTTTGGTTGGATTCACTTCAATTTTCTGGCGCAGGCGGCCCATGTACACCCGCAAGTACTCACTTTCCTGGCCATACTCTGGCCCCCATACATTTTGCAAGATGGTTTGGTGTGGCAGCACCTTGCCCGCATTTTCCATCAGGTACACCAGCAAATCAAACTCCGTTGGTGTTAGATCCACCGCCTGGCCATGCGCCTGCACCTCATGCCGATCCAAATCAACGGCAATCTCACCGCGCAGCAAACGGCCAGAATGTGCCTGTGGTTTGGTCCAGTTAGAACGCCGCAGCACCGCATTGATGCGCGCCAAAAGCTCCCGCACGCCAAATGGCTTCGTCAAAAAATCATCGGCACCAATGTTAAACGCCTGTACCTTATCGTTTTCCTCACCCAACGCCGACAGGACAATAATGGGCACAAGCGAATCCTGGCGAATGCGCCGGATCGTTTCCAGCCCGTTCATGTGGGGCATCATCAAATCCACAATTACTAGATCGACATCTTCGGTGTTGAACAGCGCCAACCCTTCTAGCCCGTTAGCGGCCGTATAGGTTTGGAAGCCGCGCACCTCCAGGTTTTTATTCACAAAATCACGCAGCGATTGTTCGTCATCAATGATCAGCACAGAAGATTTAGCCAATGCCATGCAAAATTCCTTATATGGTTGGGGAGAGATTGAATAATCTCCAGTCTCTAATCTCCAATCTCCCTTTACAAAATATCGTTCACTTCTGGCGCATATTCCGGTAGCGAAAAAGCGATGCAGGTGCCCGTTTCTACCGGTTCCAGCCAGATTTTGCCGCCGTGGGCCTGAATAAAACCGCGTGAAATAGACAACCCCAGTCCGGCCCCGGTCGTTTGGCGAGCTAATCCATTTTCAAGCCGGTAAAAGCTGCTAAAGATATGCTCGCTGTGTGCCGCAGGAATGCCTGGCCCTTCGTCTCGGATGGTCACAATGATCTGGCCATCTTTGCAGTGGGCAGTAAGGGTGATGGGGGTGTTGGGTGGGCTATATTTTGCCGCGTTTTCGATGAGGTTGCGCAAGACGGCCGTAATCCGCTGTGGATCAGCAAACAGCGACGGTAAATCGGGCGGTATATCTAACTGTAAACGTTCAGCCGGTTGGGAGTGGGCGTGCTGCACCGCTTCCTTGATAAGTGCGTTTAAGTCACAGGCCAGCCGGGAAACAGTAAGATTGCCCGCTTCAATACGCGACATGTCCAGCAAATCGCTCACTAACCGGGTAAGATGATCGGTTTCCAGGGAAATGATGTCTAAAAATTCTCGCTGGCTTTTGCTGTCCCATTCCACATCATCAGCCAAAAGCGTGGTGGTGTACCCTTTGATCGCTGCCAGCGGCGTGCGCAGCTCGTGGGAAACCGTGGAAATGAGGCTAGACTTCATCCGGTCCAGTTCATGCCGTTGGGTGATGTCTTGCACAATACGGCCGCGTCCCATTGGCGTGTTACGGGAATCAGTTACCTCAAACAGCTTCAAGCGCAAATAACGGCGTCCTTCTTCTGCGTCCAGGGCAAATTCAATTTGGCGGTTGCCATTGCCCGCGAGTATGGCGGCAACGGCCGTTTCCACCCCCTCTCTATCCCGCGCCCGCAGCAGCAAACGATCCATCACTTCCGCCACAGATTGCCCCGGAATCGACTCTATTGGCAGATCAACCCATTCGGCCAGCCGCCGGTTGGCGTACAGCACCTTGCCCTGCAAATCTTCCAGAATGAGCCCATCCTGCATCGACTGAATAAGTGATTCCAGACGACGCGTCTGCTCTTGCAACTGCATATCGCTGTGGGCATAAAGCGTGGCGTTTTCGATGGCCATCGCCGCATGGTTGGCAAAGCTAAATAGCAAATTGATCTCCCGATCCGTGAAAACATGAGGGTCTGGCCGAAACGCCAGCAGCGCCGAGGGAGGTGCGTGCTGCGTGTTCAGCGGCACCGCCAGCACAGAGCGAAACCCGGTAACCTGCGCCCGCTGACGTCTGGCTGTGAAGGAAGGATTGGTTTCTGTATCGCTAATCTGGATGGGCTGGCCGCTGTGAATAGCCCGCATCGTCACCGAACTAGGATCATCCGGGTCCACGATGGCGGTTTCCGCGTACCAGGCAGGCAGCCCACGGCTGGCCGTCACCCGGAATTTATCTTTGCCTTCATCGTAGGCAAAGATGGCGCACATCTGCACGTCGAGTAGGTTTTCCGCCTGTTCCAGGATGGAGTTGAGCACCACATCTACCTCCAGGCTGGAGACAACGGCCGTACTGGTTTGCAGCAAAATTGAGAGTTCGTTCAGGCGCGCTTCGATGGCTTGCTGCATCCGCTTCAGGCTGCGGGTGAGGTGGCCCATTTGATCTGGCCGTTCGGTGAGGGTTTGCAGCAGCGATTGGTGCGCGGTCACCGCATCTGTTTTTTGGCCAATTTCCTGGCTAAAGGTGGCGAGTTGTTCCAACGGCCGTACCACCCGCCGCGACAACACGAGCCAAAACAAAATCCCGCCCAACACAAAAAGCACCACCGTGGCAATGGCCCCACGCCGAAATGCCGTGGGGGTGGCAAAGGCAACAGCCGTGGGCCGCGTCACCACCACGCCCCAGCCTACGCTGCTGATGGGCACATAGCTGTAAAGCATTTCTGTATTGGTTTCATCATTGGCAATCAGGTTACCGGTCTGCCCAGCCTGCAAGGCAGAAAAGACACCAGGCATGGCGGGCGTGGCATCTTGCAGCAAACGATCCGCCAGTGGATGGGCAATAATTTGGCCGCTGGCATCTAAAATCAAAATCTGGAATTGCTCTTCTGGCCGATAGCCGCCCGCAATGTTGGCCAACGAGGTGCTTAAATCTTGCAGTTTGAGGTTGGTGCCGACCACCCCTAGAAATTGTTCGTTGTTTGCCCAAAGTGGCATAACGGCCGTAGCCACCGGTTGATCGGTTGTGGGCGAGATGCGTCCTTTGGAAACAAACGGCGCACGGCTGATTTGAGCCGCCTGAAAATAGTCGCGGAAGGAGAAATCATTGCCCACCGTAGAGCCGGGGGCCACGGGGTAATGGTAAAGCATAATGCCTTGCTCACTCAGGCGGTAAATGAGGTTGACGTCGCTGCGAGCGGTGAAGAGAATACCAAAAAGGGTGTCCATTTCGGCCCTATCGGCGGTTAATACGGCGGGGAAGGTGCCTAATTGCTGTACGGCGAGGAGCGCGTTGCCCATCGCTGCGTCTGTTTCCTGAGCCACAGCACGCGCCAGGGCCAAGTCCGCAGCCTTGATGTCTGCTTCCAAACGACGGCTGGCTACAAACTCAAAGACAAAGACAGCCACCACCACCAGCAGCACAAACAGCAGCCAGAGGGCCAACAGCTGTAAACCAAGATCGCGGCGCAGCGGGAAGGAGCGCATGGGTCGGTACCAGATTGAATGATTATAAAGGATTCAATAGTTTGTACCGAGTCATTATAAGTTTAGGTAATGGGTTACGCAACGAATACGGAGGCATCAGGGCTTCACAGCAGTTAAATCCTAGAGAAACAGGACGCAGATGAACGCTGATTTGTTATCTGCGTCATCGGCGTTCATCTGCGTCCCATAAAAAGATTGAGATTGGACTTTACACTGCCTCTGTTTTGCGCAGCCGAATGGGAGATTGTTTGGGCAGGCGTTCGATGAGGCCTTTGGCTTCCAGATCAAGCTGGACGGTTTTGCAATACCAGCGCACCGAACCGGGCTTGGGGAAAAGTTCGGCTGGCACATTGTGTTCCGCCAGATAAGCTGCGACTTTTTCTTCAAGCTGATTAAAGAGCATTCCATCGCTGCTGCTGTCGGGCAGGTTGGCCAGCATGGCATCACGGATGACGGTGTACTTTTCTTCCTTCAAATTTTCCTGGTGGTCGGGATGGTTAACGTTTTGGGCTTTAACAACGCTCATCGGGTCTCTCCTTGCGGTTGAGTTATTGAGTAATTGGGTAACTGAGTAATTAAGCCACAGAATTACCCAATTACTCAATTACCTCTCGTGTGGTTTCACAATAAAGCAGCTACTCCATTGCATTATAAAACGGCCGTTCCCACCCCACTTGTTCATTCCTGCTCATTTTGTAACTGTTCCCGGTACTGTGCCGGAGAGTGACCAAAGCGCCGTCGGAACGCGTGAATGAACGAGCTTAAGCTGCTGTAGCCTACCTGCAAGCTCAGTTCCGTCACAGAAACGTCATCGGCTAGCAAGCGGTGGCGCGCCTCATCCAGGCGCAGACGTTTGATAAATTGGTAGAGGCTTTCGCCAAAAGCAGATTTGAACAGCCGGGCAAAATGAAACTCCGAGAGGGTTACGGCCGTTGCCACCTCCGCCACCTTGAGATCATCCAAAAACCGAGCTTCCACCAGCTGGCGGGCTTGCAGCAGACGGGGTAGCAAATCATCCACGGTGCTTTGTTTACGTTGGGCCAAAGCGCCCAATGCCTGCTGCCGCAAACGCAGCAGCCGCAGAACTTCACCCACCACGTCCAGCAGCAGCTCATCAGCCAGAGCCAGCTGTACCGGAGGCGCACACGCTTTGGCCAATTCAGCCAGCAAGAAGGAGAGTTCGTCCCCCTGGGGCAGCGGCACGTTGTGCAGCAGTTGGTTGAGCCCAGGCGGAATGTTGAGAAAGTCAGCCATTTCCAAAATAAACCCCGGACTAAGCAGCAGCACGAGTGTTTGGCCCTGGGGTACGGCCGTTCCCCGCAAGGTCACCGGTTCGGCAGAATTGGTCAGCATGGTGTACTGATTGGGGTTGAGCGTGATGTGGTTGCAAGAAACGGCCGTTTCGCCCGGAAATATCAGATAAATATGGCCGATCTGTGGGAGGAGGAACGGCCGTGTCACCCGTCCCAGCCACATGCCATTCAGCGGCGAACAGGCACCTTCTGCCACCATTCCGGCAAAGGCTGTTGAGGTTAAAATTGGCATTGATCTAGTGTAAACCGTTCATCCACGGGAAGGCAAAATGAAAACCGGCTACATTTTGCCAAACCATAAAAGTCAATCCAACTTACCACACAGCCACGTGATCTTCGGCCCACCCCACCAGATTCTTTATCGGCAGTTGCTGACCATCGGTTGTGATCACAGTGCCATCATACCGTCCAAAGAGCTGGTGCACTTCTGAACGGACCAGCCAAACGTTGCTGGTGGCTACCCGCTCCAAAAATGGCGTGAAGGTCAGCGCAACCCGGCCATCAGGCTCTGTGATGTGCCAGGGCTGTTTGTAATCTTGCTTGTTGTACTGCCAGGTCAGGTCATTGGACAGTTTGTGCAAACGGCCGTCTACAAAAATCCCGTTTTCCGTACTGCCAGTCCCGTCGGTCCATTGCCCGCCCAAATTCAGCCCAATGCGCCGCCCCGCCTGCTGGCCCGACGCGCTGCCCCAATTCCAGCGGCAGTGGCGCGGCCAGATGCCCCGGCCAAAATCCAGGCAAGCAAAACTTTGCGCGCCGCTAAACACCGTTTCCTGCTCCCCCACCCTGACAATGCCCTCGGCCGGAAGACAGTTTTGTTTACTGGTGAATTGAAAGGTCCGTTCATTCCAGGGGACCACGACATTAAGCGTCTCGTGCTGCGGGGGGATGGTAATGGTGAATTGGGCCATTAACGGCCGTCCTTCAAAGTCAGCAATGTCAACGACCAGATTTACACCGCTCTCGGTTTGCTGCATGATGACCTGCAAACCGCTGCCACTGTAGCGCGCATCAGCCGCCACCACATCGGCCAGCTGGCAGCCCTGGCCAAAAGGCAGCAGTTTGGTCACTTCAGCAAATTTGCCTGTCGTAAAGTCAGCAGTGTAAACAAAGACCAGGCCAGCATAATCCAAATGGCTGATGGTTGCCGAGAAAAGGTGTGTCTCCGTGGTGATCGCCCAGTAGTTCCACTTCTTTTTGCGCGGCCAGCGGCCAGATAAATTGCAATGATGCAGCGGCTGGCGCGACCAACCAATGGCCTGGGGATTGAGACGGCCGTTTGGCTGGCACAAGTTTACCGGGGCTGTCAGTTCTCGCTCGGTCGTCATGATACACTCGTACGCAGTTTGCCCGCCTGGTTCCACTGCAACAGGGCATACGAGATGCTCAAATGGGCCAGATAATAAGTAGGCAATATGAGCCAATTCAGCTCCTTGTATTGCAAGAACTCGTTAAAAGAGATGACCGTGTCAGAGAGAACAATGAGGGCGATGCCAAAAATATAAACGGCTTTCAACGGCTGGGAAAGGGTTAGTCCGCTGGCCACTGCCAATACCAAACAAGAAATCAGCAAATAAGCCAGGACAGAAAGGGAAAGAACCGGGTCGGTAATGGCGGGATTAAGCAGCAGGAAATAATAAGGCAGATAAATCAGCAGAAGCAGTCCAAAAAGCGGCCAATGGAGACGGCCGTTGCGCCAAGCATAACCAAGATAACCAAGGTGGGCCAACAGGTACAGGCCAATGCCAATGATAAAATAAAAGGCCTGCCCGCTCTTGTTTGAGAGGAAATAGTCACCCACCGCAGAGAAGAGGAAAGCCGCAATGACAAAATAAACATCCAGGCCCGCTTTTTTATCTGACTGACGCCATTGCGGCCGTAGGACCAATAGCAGTATCAGGGCACAGCTCAGGGGAACACCCATTTTAGCCGGAAGGTAGTCGGTTAGGGTAGCAATAATGGCTAGAACAACGGGGAACAACAGGGTCCAAATTGGGCGCATAGGATCGATCCTCTTTTTTTGCCAACCATTGTACAGGAACTTACCTGCCGTGGCAGATTATCTATTTGGTCAGCTCTTTTTGCCTCTCGCCCACTCCTGACATACAATCCAGTTAATTGAATCAATTAAACTGCCCGACCATTCTTTGGCCGGGCTTTTTCGTGAAGGATTAAGAAAAAATTTATGGCATTACAACCTCGTAACGATATTCGCAACATCGCCATCATTGCCCACGTGGATCACGGCAAGACCACACTGGTGGATGGCATGTTGCGTCAAACCAATGTTTTTCGCACCAACCAGGAATTAACTGAACGTGTCCTGGACTCCAACGACTTGGAGCGTGAACGTGGCATCACTATTTTGGCCAAGAACACCAGCATCATGTACCACGGCACCACCATTAATATTGTGGACACTCCCGGCCATGCCGACTTTGGCGGCGAAGTAGAGCGCGTCGTCAACATGGTGGATGGGGCGCTGCTGCTGGTGGATGCCGTGGAAGGCCCCATGCCCCAAACGCGCTTTGTGCTGCGTCAGGCGCTGGAAAAGGGCGTTAAGGTCATTGTGGTGGTCAACAAAGTTGATCGTCCTGCTTCCCGCCCCGACTTTGTGGTCAACGCCACGTTTGACCTGTTCATCGATCTGGGTGCCAGCGAAGAGCAGGCTGATTTCCCGGTCATTTACACGCGGGCACTGGAAGGACGTGCAGGAGATGATCCTGATGAGATGGGCGACGATTTACGGCCGTTATTCGACACCATCGTCAACTTCCTGCCCGGCCCCATGATTGACCCTGAAGGCCCGACACAAATGCTGGTCACCACGTTGGAATACAGCAGCTACGTGGGCAAAATTGCTGTGGGTCGCCTCACCAGCGGCATCCTCAATGAGGGTCAGCAAATTATGCACATCAAAGCCAATGGGGAAATGGAAACTGGCAAAATCACCAAGCTGTACACTTATCGTGATTTGCAGCGCGTGGAGCAAAGCCAGGTGCGGGCGGGCGATATCGTGGCCATTGCCGGTATCCCCGACGTAGGCATTGGCGACACGCTGGCCGATCCCGATGACCCACGTCCCCTGCCCCCCATTAAAGTAGAAGAACCCACCGTGCGCATGACCTTCCAGGTCAACGATAGTCCCTTTGCCGGGAAAGAGGGCAAATACGTCACCAGCCGCCAAATTCGTGAACGCCTGCTGCGTGAGCTAGAAAGCAATGTGGCCATGCGCGTCGAAGAAACAGAAAAAGCTGGCCAATTTATCGTCTCCGGGCGCGGCGAGCTGCACCTTGCCATTCTCATCGAAACGATGCGGCGTGAAGGATACGAGTTTGCCATTAGCCGGCCAGAGGTGATCTTTAAAGAGCGCGAAAACGGACTCACCGAACCTGTCGAAAAACTATTTGTAGAAGTGCTTAATGACTACTTAGGCACGGTCAGCGAGATGCTGGGGCGACGACGCGGTTTGATGCAAAACATTCACTACGGTGAAGATGGTACGGTTTACGCTGAATATTTAATTCCCACTCGGGGCATTTTGGGCTTCCGCCAACCATTCCTTACAGCTACGCGCGGCACTGGCATTTACCACACGCTATTTCACGCCTATGAACCCGTGAAAGGGGACATCGAAAATCAGGAATTTGGCTCATTGGTAGCCATGGAGTCTGGTACGGTCAGCGCTTACGCGTTACAGGGCTTGCAGCAGCGTGGCACCTTCTTTGTTCTTCCCGCCGACGAAGTTTACAACGGGCAGGTTGTCGGCCAGCACATCCGCAATGAGGACCTGGTGGTAAATGTGTGTAAAACAAAGGTGCTCACAAAAGTGCGGACCGGGCCGACGGCCATTGTGGAGGCGCTGCACACCCCGCGCATCATGTCCCTGGATGAGTCCATTGAATATTTAGCCAAGGATGATTTGCTGGAAGTAACGCCCGTGGCCTTACGCATTCGCAAGAAGGAACTGCGCCATGAGATTCGCCAGCGGGACATCAAACGTGCCCAAAAGGGTTCTTAGGACAGCGCGGCTTCCGTTCGCAGTCAATAAAATGTCGTCGCGCTGACCTTTTACTAGTTCGCGTCGCGGGCGCAGCGGAAGCCAGCAGCCCAATGAGAATTATTCAAATCATTTAAGTTACTGTTCGTTGGGGACAGTGCCTGGCGGGTGGTGGTACTGATGTCGGCAGCGGTATCCACCCAGGAGCCGCCACGCAGCACTTTTAAGCCGCTATCTTCCTCGTTGTAGCCGCTGGGGGGCAATGCCTGGCTGTAGAAGTCAGGATCGTACCAATCCTGCACCCACTCGGCCACGCCGCCCGCCATGCCAAAAATGCCAAAGGGGCTGGCCCCGCGAGGCAAGGCATCCACGCGCACAAAGGCTCGATCAAAAGAGCTGGATTGTAAAGCTGTGTAGCCGAATACGGCCGTATCATTCACAATCGGTGTCTCGTTGCCCCAGGGATAGATACGGCCGTCTATACCCCGCGCGGCATACTCCCATTCTGCTTCGGTGGGCAACCGAGCATCCACAGCCGCACAGTAGGCCACAGCCCCTTCCCAGGTAATCCAGGTGGCCGGAAAACGTGCCGTACCAGGACGCGCCTCAAACACGCCTAAATTGTTGAGAAGGTTGGTGAAGGTCGTGGCCACAAGCGTCACCGCACAATCCACACCATTACACGCGTTACTATTGCCGCCTTGCTGGTTCAAGAAATCGGCAAACTGCTGCACAGACACTTCATATTGATCCATATAAAAACTGTCAACCGTCACTCGATGAGCTGGACCATTGTCTGCATCATCGGGCGCATCCACAGCCCCCATTTGGAACGTACCCCCAGTAATGTAAAACATCGGCATGTTGTCTTGCTCACGAATAAAGGAATTTAGTTGGGCAGCAACGGCTAATTGGGCTAAGTCTGGTGTGGCCGTAGGTTGATTGGGCACGGTTGCTTCTGGCGTGTTGTTGACGGCCACCTGAGCAAGCTCAGTTGCCTGAGCCACGACGGTTGCCAGCTGGGCCTCTGACGTGGCTGCCTGGGCCGTGGCTTCTTCCTGGCTTTGAACTTCAGCTCTTTCGGCTACGGTGGTCTGGTTGGCTGCCACTTCTGAGGTCGCCAGGGCGTTGTCTGAGGTGGCCATTGCCTGGACTGTGGCGGCTTCAAGCGCAGCAGTTGTACTTTTCAGCGCCAAAGATTCGGCGGCAACGGCCGTTTCTCGCGCCGTAATTTCAGCCGCAGCCGCAGCCGATTCAGCCTGGGCCGCTGTTTCTCGCAGTTGGGCTGCATTGATCAAGCCAATCGCCCCACCTACAACCAGAAACAAAATCACAATCAGAGCAATATTGAAACTTCTGGCCCGGCGCGCAGCCTGGGCCTCTGCCTCGGCGCGCTGTCGCTGCTCTTCCGCCAATTCCTGTGCCTGCTTCAGCTCTCGCTCTTGCTGAGCCTGTTTCTCTTCCAGTTCCATCTGCTCAGCAACTTTACTGGCATCAATATATTCCTGCTCCAGCGGATTCAAATCTTCAAACAGTAGCGCTTCTTGCAGCTGCTTGCCGCGCAGCAAGGCACCCGGATCACGGCTGCGTGTATCCCAATCTTCTGCCTGAGCAGTGAAGCGCAGCCGGTGGCGCAGCACCACACGCTCATCCTCCAGCCATTCCACCAGCCGAGGCCAGTTGCGCACCAGCGCTTCGTGGGCCACTTCAAATTGATCGGTTGCGGCCGTTTGGCCATCAGTTTGGCGCAGCAGACGGGCATCGACTAATTTTTGCAGCACGCGGTCAATGCGGTCATTGGCTTCACCAGATTGATAAAGCGTGCGACGCATAGCGCGTCTGCGAGTGAACTCCACACCAGTGCCAGGGCGCACCAGGCGTAACAAAATACGTTTCGCCGTATTTTGCTCTTCAGTTAGCAGATCGTTGTAGAGGGCATCGGCCGTGTGGGCCAGGGCTTCCATCACTCCGCCCAAGCGGCGGTAAGCGTCCCAGGTGATGCGGTTCCGCTCGCGACTGTCCCACAGTTGCAGCAAGGCAAATTGCAGCAAGGGCAGCGCCGCCGGTTCACCCACAATTTCACGCACCAGGGCTTCGATCAGGCCATCCTCAAATTTAAGGCCAATGGCCTGGGCAGGCTGTTCGATGGCGTCGTGCAGTTCAATGGCATTCATGGCCGTTACGCGCACCAGCCCTTGCTCATACAAAGATTGAAACATGGGGACTTTATTGAGGTAGCTTTCATAATCAACGCGCATGGTCAAAATAACCATATGACGCGCTTCGCGAGCGTTCACCAAACCCAGTAAGTTGTCGATGAAGGCATCTCGCTCCTGGTCATCGTGGCAAAGGGTAAAGGTTTCTTCAAACTGATCAATCGTAAGCACAGCCGGACCGCTGGTGTCTTCATCAACCAATTTGGCCAGATGTTCTGAGCTGTTGAGGAAGGTTTCGTAATTTTCGGTGACCCATACGGCCGTATCGGCATCATCTGGCTCCAATAATCGGGCTAAACTGGTCAGTGGGGCCGCCCCAGGCACCATCGTGGGGTAATAATGCCAATCTTCACTGCCGGACAAAGCGCCATCTTCCAAACGGGGCAGCAAACCAGCCAACACCACCGATGATTTACCGCTGCCAGAAGGACCAACGGCCGTTACCAATCGGCTAACCAATACCTGATCCAGCAGCTCCTGTATAAGCTGATCCCGGCCATAAAACAGATGCTTGTTATCTTCGTTGAATGATTCCAGACCAATGTAGGGGCAGCGCGAATCAGGAATTTCTGGCTGGGTGGTGGCGTCAAACTCATCCAGAACCGCTTCGGGCGTTTCTTTACCTGCATGAAACAGTTGGTTGTGCCAGTAATCGAGCAAGCTTTGCGCCGCTTCCCGATCTTCCGTGTTATCAATGAACGCCCCAGCCGCTTCCCCTCGATTCAAAAATTCGGTCACTTCAGCCCAAAACTGATCTTCTTCGGCAGCTTCCTTGGTTTTGCGCCGCTGCTTGAGCAAGATGCGGTGGGAGTCGCGCAGCGAGGTAAAGGACATGAAGGGAATAAATTCTTCGGAGGTTGGTTCTGATTGGCTCATTTGTTAAATTGCCTCAATAATAGATCGATTTGCTCACCAACGCGCTGGAGTTCGGTACAAAGGGAAAGCAATTCCAGGTCCACTTCGCGGAACCGATGTCCCACGTAAGTGTGATAGCGCATGAACAGGCGACGCACTTTGGAGTTTAGCTGCTGTTCGATGGCTGGTTTCAGATCAGCCATCACCTTGCTTAGATTAACGGTCCACTCCGCCCCGTTATGCGCATCAACCAGTTCCAGGGTCATCGGTTCCAGGTCATACCAGGCGTCTTCCAATTCATCAAGGTTGTTTTGGGAAACGGCCGCTTTCACCCGGCGGATCTCATCATCAATGGTTTGCCAGGCGTTGTGTTCACGCACCAGATCCTTGAGCCGTTCATCCAGCCCAGCCAGGGCAGATCGACCCCCTTTCACCTCTTCCACCATGCTATCCATCGTCACATCAGCTTCGGCCAGGCTGCTGCTGATGGTGGTAATCGCTTTCTCCAGATTGTCCAGCCGCAAGGCGCTGGCCACCGCCACCAACTGCGCGTTGATGCGTGTGGGATATCGGTTGAGTACGCGGTAAAGTAAGCGAACACCTCCATCCAATGCTTCCAGATCATCGCCTTCAACGGCCGTATGCAAACGATCGGTAACCGTTTCTAGCTGATTGGCCCAACGCACATCACCTTCGGCAAAAGTTTGGCTCTTAGACAGGGTCACCATGTCGCTGATTTTGGCTTGCAGCTCCGGCTCAGCAATGGCGATGTCTTCCCAAGCCATATCATCGTCAGGCAGCCGCTTTTGGTCCCGGTTAATGAGGTCGTACTGCGTTTCCAAAATCTGAAACAGATCGTGAATCTGTTTGTAATCATTCATCTGTTCAATTTGTTGGGAAGCGGCCTGGAAATCGGTCTGGAAGGTGACAACGGCCGTACGCACATCCGCCCGCGAGAGCATACGCACAATGGCGCTAAAGCTCTTGCTGGCTATCATCGTGTTGGATTTATCTTGCTGGGGGAGAATATCGGCCGTGTGGATTTCGATGCGCGAGGTCGTGGGGTCCTCATCCATTTCATCCAGCACAATGCTCTCAAAATCAACATTGGGGCGCAGTTCACAGAACGTCGCCACCAATACATTGATCCGCTTGCGGCGATCAAAATGAATGATCAGCTCACGCGCTTTATCTTTTTTGGCACTGCCGGGTAAATTTTCAAAATCGAGCTGGAGTTCAAAACAGAGGTCACGTAAATCGTCAATGCTGAAGGAATCATTAATGGCGCGCAGCAATTTTCGGAGATCGACCGGTTTTTCCTGACTGCTATCTGCGGAATCTGTCATGGTTATTAAAGGAACAGCGGTATTCGTTACTGCAAATGATCAAATGGGTCTGCACAAGTTACCCTTCCGGTCAGAATTATATGTCAAGTAAGCTGTTTTGTAAACGAATCATAAAAAAATTGAGGAGTGAGCATTCTTAGATGCGAACAGATTAAGACAGCACGCATCTAAGGATGCTTTCTCCTCTTTAGATCACCCTTGCGACAAGATGATGACGCTGTAAGGGCCAATGCTAAGTGTAGCGTGGTAAGCCAGCTGATCGTATTCGCCGGGAACGGCCGTTACCGTAGGCACATGATGACTGGTAAAGCTGGGATGATACGCTTTCAGGTCGCTGTTGAAGCGCACCTGCCACTGGCCAGCGTGCGGCAAGCCGAGCTTGTAATCCGTCACAGGCTGGTGGGCAAAGTTGGCCACCACAATCACATCATCGCCAGGGCCACCAAACTGCCAGCGGTGGAAGGCAATCAACTTGGCCGCATCATTTACATGAAACACATTGATTGACTGCCCGCTAAGGCCGCGCGTTTTTCCGCCAAAATTGCGTCGCAGCTGGATTAGATGGCGGTACAGCCCGACCATGCCGCTGTTTTGCTCTGCTTTTTGCCAGTCAAGCGGCCGTTTGTCATCAAACCAGCCATCTTCCAAAAACTCCTGCCCCTGGAAGATCATGGGCACACCCGGCGCAGTAAACACCAGCGCGGCACCCAACGCTGACCGCTTGGCGGCCAGGGCGTCATCACCGACCTCATGTACCACGCGTGCCTTGCCATTGGCCACCTCATCGTGGGATTCGGTGTAAATGACACGGCTGAAGGCATCTGTACCATAACGAAACATCAGCGCATCACGCACGGCCAGCATGTCGCGGTCTTCATCACGCAAGGCGATGATGGCCTGCCGGACGGGATGGACAAATTGACTGTCCCACTGGCTGTTAAAGCCCGCCCCACCACCCTCTACCGGCTCGGTAAGCCACGGGTTGGCCTGCAAGTCCTCGGCAATACGGAAGTGGCGCGGGTTGTGCTGGCGCATCTCTTCGTTGATGCCCTGCATCAATCCCCAACCTTCGGGGATGTCGGCTCCAGCATCGCCATCGTGGCCGTGCGCATTACGAATGTAGGATGTGGCGTCCCAACGAAGGCCGTCAATCTGGTATTCGTCCAGCCACATCCGCACGTTGTCTCGAATGTACTGACGCACTTCAGGACGGCCGTAATCGGGGCGGGTATCGGCCCACGGCGTTTTGGAACGCCAATCATTATAAAAGTAGATGCCACCCAGCCCGTGCTGCTGCCAACCATCAAACTGCCACAGGCTCAAATCCTGCGGGCCAAAATGATTGTAAACCACGTCCACCAGCACGGCGATACCCTGGGCGTGGGCGGCCTGAATAAGCTGTTTGAACTTTTCTGGGCCACCATATACCTGGCTAATGGCAAAGGGATGGGCTGGATTGTAGCCCCAGGAAAGCTCACCAGGAAACGCTTTCACCGGCATCAGCTCGATGGCATTGATGCCCAGCACGCGCAGATAAGGCAGTTTGGCCACAACAGCCTCAAAGTTGAACGGTGGGGCACCTTCCCCTTCACCAAAGGTGCCCACGTGCAGTTCATAGATGACCAACTCCTCAAGGGATGGCGGTTGGAAGGGGGTGGTTTTGGGGGAAACGGCCGTTCTGCTTCCCAACACCGTACCATTGCGCACCACACCATTCTGGAATGGAGCACGCACATCTTTGGCATAGGGATCGGTGCGCAACAGCTGCTGACGGCCACGCCGCAGCACAAATTTATACTCATCCCCTATCTGTGCCTGCGGCACATTAACGGACCAGTATCCGTTGGTCTCATGGGCCAGGGGAATTTGCCTGGGTTGCCAGTTGTTAAAAGAACCGGTGACATAAACGGCTTCGGCATTGGGTGCCCACACGCGGAAAACGGTACCTTCCGCATGAGGGATAGCCCCCATGCCTGGCTGCTGTGCTGGCTGCACCGGACGAATTTTGTAACGTAAAGTCTGCCAGGTTTGCGCGAGCTGATCGCGCCAGGCAGGTGTTTGTTTTTCTTTATTGCTTAAAGTCATAAACCCTCATGTTTATTACCAGGAGTGACAGTCTTACATTCAATAAGATTCATCAAAAGATGGTCACTCCTCAAGCTGTGTTAAGTGAGACAGGATACGGCCGTTCCGTAAACAAAGCATTAGAAACGGCCGCTTAAACCCATCACGAAGCGGTTAGGATAAACGATTTTGCCGCCGTTGTGGTTAAAATTGTGTTAACGATTTCTACTTATGTTAACCTTTTGGGCGCAAATTGACCAACATCAAGCGTTTCGTTGCCAAAATTAGGCCGTTTTCCCAGATTCCTGCAAAAATTTTGTAGTTAATTTATAGACACTCATTGCTTTTTGCTGGTACCCTAGTTATCCTATTGCGCCTATGAACCCATTTCACTGGTTATTTGCTCAATTATTTCCTGTCATACGCTTCACCTATGAAAAAATTCAGGGACACCGCTGGTTTGACGAAATTACGCCCCAACTTTGGTTGGGCGGTGCCCCCCACTATGCAAGAGATTATCAATTCTTGCTGGACAATGGCATTACGGCCGTTCTCAACATTCGTGCTGAGCGTGAAGATGACGTAATCCATTATCAACAACATGACATCGCTTACCATCAGCTCAAGGTGCTGGATGTGACGGTGCCACCGGAGCATATGATTGATGCTGGGGTGATGTTTTTACGGCAGCAAGTGGAAGATGGACGTACCGTCCTGGTCCACTGCGCCAAAGGGCGGGGCCGTTCCGCTACTATTTTGGCCGCCTACCTCATGAAATACGAAGGCATGAGTTTTGACGAGGCCAATCAGATGATGAAAACGATACGGCCGTTAACCAAGCTGGAAGGTCGCCACCGCAAACGTCTGGAAAAATGGATCCAGCAACAAGCAGCAAATTAAAAACTTTTAGCATTGTACCGGATTACCCAAACAAGCAATCTTCCCAAGGTGATCACCCCCTGGGGCAGTTTCTACTTTGCGAATGATGTAATCAGTCAAAACTTTTTACGGAAATCGCACCAAATTTATGTTGAAGTATCCATTCCAAATAGAAATGCCTGGTCTAAAAGTGACCAGTTCTGGAATGATTCTTTGTTGATGAGAGCGCGTTTGGTTTAGCGTAAGCAAGCGACACACAATTTGCCGCCCGGCAAACGGCCGTTTTCAGCTTGTGCACGCAAAAGGAGACAGAATAAGTTGACCGGTACATTGATTCCAATCAAGCGACTGTATATCCCCATACGGCCGCTTCATACATCCACCTTAATCGGTCCCAAAACCCCAAATTTTATACACACAACCCTTGAATTGAGAACTCAATTCAAAACCTGAACTAATTATTCTTGACAAACTCTATACGGCCGTAAGGCCATTTGAGCTACCGCACCCCATTTGGCCATCTTAGGCTAAACACATTGCCCAAACAGCTCAAACAAGAATTCTTTTCTGGAGGAAGGAAAATGAAATCTTTGATGAAACTGATTCGCCTGGGTGGATTAGCACTCTTGCTTTTTGCTGGCATCTGGCTCCTTAGCCGAGCCAGTGGCCCCGCCCCCGAATCCCTAGAAAGACAGCAAGCCATTCAATCATTTGCCCCCGTTGATATTGGGAACCGGGACGCCGTCGGCGAAATCGTCGAGCAAAGCGCCTCATTCCCCACCACCGTCAATCTGGCAGATATTCCCGCTGGTGTTTATGATCCCAATAATCAGTATGCCCGCTGGCGGCGCGGTGAAATTGATCTGAAAGAAGAATTTTCTCGCTTGCCTGAAGCAGAAATGACCTTGCTGGAATTAGAAGCATTAGAAATACCCACCAGCGCCAATATACAATTGGCACCCACCGGGCCAACACTGCAAGCCCCAACAGCAGGCGTAAGCTTTGACTCTATCGACTTTAACGAATGTTGCGGTGGCGGCGGCAACGTGCCCCCAGACCCTGAGTTGGCAGTTGGCCCCAACCACATCATTGCCGTGGTTAACGTAGCTTTTGAGATTTACGACAAAAGCGGCAATAGTTTGGTTGGTCCAACCACCTTTGCCAGCTTCATGGCTTCTAATTCAAACTGCACCGGCGTCTTTGACCCCAATGCCCATTATGATGAACGGGAAGACCGCTTTATTCTGGCGATTGATGCCAACGGCACAGACTATTGCATTGCTGTCTCCCAAACTGGCGACCCCACTGGCAGTTGGAATATCTACTCGTTCAGCACCGGCAGTGCCAGCCTCTTCTTCGATTACCCGCACGCTGGTGTAGGTAACGATGCCATCTACCTGGGTGCCAACATCTTCAGCAATACGACCAATGGCTTCGTTGATTCTCGCGTATGGGCGCTTGATAAGGCAGCCATGTATGCAGGAACGGCCGCTTCTTCCGTCATGCGGAACCTGGGCGCCAACGATGACACACCCCAGCCGCTTAACCTGCATGGCTGGAACCAGGGCACCTGGCCCACCACTGGTCCTCACTACATCATTGCTGAAACTGGCTACGATGGCGCAAGCCATTCCATCTACTCCTGGAATGATCCGTTTGGCGCAAATACGTTTAGCACCGTGGGAATTGTAAACCTCAACACGGCCTCCGGCGTAACGGCCGCGAACAGTGTCTCGTTCCCACAATCCAGCGGCGGCACGCTGCAAGGCAACGATTGGCGCCCGCAAGACTTTGAATATCGCAACGGATATGCCTGGACCACCATGACCATTGGCTGTAACCCCGGCAGCGGCACCGTAAACTGCGTGCGCTGGGCACAGATCAATCCGGCCACGGCCACCGTTGTTGATGCCGGTGTTTACGGCAGCAACGGAGAATATCGCCAATTCCCCGATTTGGCCGTCAATCACTGCGACGACATGGCGGTTGGTTACACCAAATCCAGCAGCAGCATGTTCCCTGGCATTTATGTCACGGGTCGTCAATCAACGGATGCTGCGGGCACGTTGCAAGCAGAAGTATTGCAAAAAGCGGGTGAGATTTCTTACACTTCGTTTGAAACAACAGCACCACGCCGCTGGGGTGATTACACCGAGATGACGATTGACCCCAACGGTACAACCTTCTGGTATCTGGGTGAGTACAGCAAAAATACCGGCACCACACAAGGCCGCTGGGGAACCCACATCGGCTCCTATTCCTTTGGCAGCTGTACCACAGGCCCCACACCTACTCCTGGGCCAACCGCCACAGCTACCAACCCACCGGCACCAACCAATACGCCAGTACCTGGCACTTGCACGGTTTACAACAGTACAGACATCCCCAAAGCCATTTCTAGCAGTGGAACGCCTTCCATCAGTTCCGTGCTGAATATCTCCGGCAGCGGCACGATTGATGATATCAACGTACTGAATCTGAATGGTACCCACACCTGGATCAACGATCTGGACTTTAATCTGTCCAGCCCAGGCGGCACTTCGGTGCAGATCATGGCCCGGTCGTGCAGCTCGCAGGACAATTTTGACCTGAACCTGGACGATGAAGCCGCAGCTGGCAGCTGGCCATGCCCCCCTGTAGGTGGCGGCACGTACCAGCCCAGCAATCCCCTGTCTGCCTTTGATGGCCAAAGCGCCAATGGCACCTGGACATTGACTATTGACGACAATGCTAACCAGGACGGTGGTAGCTTAAATGGCTGGAGCCTGGAAGTTTGTACCGTGGGTGCTGCTCCGACAGCGACAAATACCCCACCGCCACCACCAACAGCTACCAATACACCGCTGCCGACGGCCACCAACACACCATTACCACCGACAGCGACCAACACACCGCTGCCACCCACCAATACACCATTACCTCCAACAGCAACCAATACACCATTGCCACCAACGGCGACCAACACTCCGGCACCACCCACGCCAACACCGACCACCCCGGCCAGTGGCACCATCTTCTTTGATGACTTCGAAACCAGCCAGGGTTGGACCACCAACCCCAATGGCACCGACACTGCCACCACAGGCCAGTGGGAACGGGCCAATCCCGAAGATACCAATTCCAGTGGTCCCAAGCAGTTGGGCACCACCGTCAGCGGCAGCTTTGACCTGGTAACCGGGGCCACCGCAGGCAGCAGCGTCGGTGTGAATGACATCGACAATGGGGTGACCTCCATTCGTTCGCCCAACATCAGCCTGCCTACAGGTCTGGACCTTACCTTGACGTTCAACTACTACCTGGCCCACACGACCAACTCGTCCAGCGCGGACTTCTTGCGCATTACGGCCGTTGGCAGCAGCAGTCAGGTTCTCTTTGAGGAACTGGGCGCGGCCAATAACGATGACGGTGTCTGGGACCTGGCTTCGGTGAACCTGAATGCCTTTGCCGGACAGACGATCTATCTGCTGGTGGAGGCTGCCGATGCCGCTGGTGGCAGCATTGTGGAAGCGGGCATTGATGATGTGGAAATTACGGCTGGCGCAGCGCCTGCCTGCACGACGTACACCAGCACCAATGTGCCTGTGGCGCTGCCCAACGGCACCACCACCATCAGCTCGCAGTTGACGGTTGGTCCGGCGGCTACGATTACCGACCTGGATGTGACGGTCAACATGGCGCACGCCTGGCCTGGCGATTTGAGCATGGCGTTGACCCATCAGAATACGGGAACGGCCGTTACGTTCATTGACCGTCCTGGTGTGCCAGCCAGCACCTATGGCTGTTCGACGGATAACATTCAGGCGACGTTGAGTGATGAGGCGGCGCTGCCGGTCGAGAATCAGTGCAATGGCAGTGCGCCAGCGATCAATGGTACGTTCAGTCCCAACAATGCGCTGAGCGCCTTCGATGGTGAGAGCAGCAGCGGCACCTGGGTGCTGTCGGTGACCGACAGCTA
>CAJQMR010000006.1 GCA_905479495.1 uncultured Anaerolineae bacterium | reverse complement strand
GTCGGCGGCGGTGGGATCGCCAGCATCGTTTAAGCGTTCCCCGTTGGCAATGTGGGCAGCCGCAACGGCCGTCCAAATACGATCGTTTTCCGGGGCCAAAACGGCCGCTTCTTCCGCCCGCGCCAACGCTTCTTCCGCCTCATTAATTTTGATGAGCAGGTTGATGTAGCGAATATAAATTTCAGGATTAGTAGCATCCAGGCGCACAGCCTCGCCATAATAACCGGCGGCTTCCTCCAATTCACCATCACGTTCTGCGATATCAGCCAACAGAGCAAATTCGGTGGCTGAACGCGTCGGTTCCGGCGTGGGGGTGGGGATAATCACATCCCGCACATCTTCCGCATTTTGGATCACAAAGATGCCAAAAAAGATGCCAATGCCGATGAAAATCACCAGCAGACATGAAGGGCCGCGTCGCGGATAGGGCGGATCTTTTCGCTCAATAATCATGGCATTATTTCGTCGCGTATTTACCTATTGACGATAAAACAGCCGACGGACTTGTCGGCTGTAGTGGCGTGATCTTAACATGGGTTTAGGGAGCGTCAAGACAGGAGGGAGCAGTTCTTGTAAATTTCTAATGGTCGCGCTCGGTATTCAGTGAAACAGTAATCAGTAAAAGCGCTTCAGCACAAAATTGCTCGCTGGCCTACTCTCACTGATTACTGATCGACCGATTACTGATTACCGATCAAATCCCGATTACGCCAGCGCCAGACCAATCCCACAGGATAGCCCAGCATTTTGGCCACATCACCCACCAGGCGAATGATAGGAATGAGGGCAAACGCACGCAGCCGGGACGGTGGTCGCCAGCCCCAGGTGTTGCCCCACAGCCGCTGCGCTGGCCGCTGGCAGTAGACGCCGCTGCCCAACAGCAGCAGCACCCAGCCTGGCCACTTCTCCCGCCAGATCAGACGCAGGATGTAGGGAAGTCCCACCAGATAGGTGACATAACGCACCACATGGCGCTTGGGCCACAAGTTGGCTTTACCATCGCCTCGCGCGTAATTGTAATATTGCTTGAAATAGCCGGTCAGGTCGCTGCGAGGACGGAAATAGGCAACGGCCGTATCCACAAAAGGAAAATCCCCGTACCGCTCACGCAGGGCAAAATCAAACACTAAATCCTCACTGTAATCGAGCCATTCTGGGTACCCACCCACTTCTTCCCAGGCGGATTTTAGAAAGGCAACCGAGCGGCTAGAAGGAAGAAACTTCTCCGGTACGATCTCTCGGCGTGTGGGCAAAACGGTGGCTCCCATGACCACTTCAAAATCCGTGTAGGGATCAGGCTCAAACCAACCGCTGGCAACGGCCGTTTCCCCCTGCAAAATGGGCCGAATAAGTTCTTCTAACCAGTGCGGGGCAAGCACCACGCCAGCATCGGTGGCCGCAATAATGGGCCCGGCAGCGGCGGCAATCGCCACGTTACGCCCCTGGCTGATATTGGCATTGGGCACAACCAATATCTTGAGCGGCAACCACAATTTGTATTCGGTTAAAATCTCCAACGTGGTGTCGGTGGAGCCACCGTCACAAATGATAACTTCATCAGGCATGCGGCTTTGCTGAATGAGTGAATCCAACAACGGCCGTAATGCCTCTCCCTCATTTTTTACAGTAGCAATGACAGAAACTTTCATTAACGCGAATCCTTCGTGACGATATGCTATAATCGCGCCCTGATAAAAATTTACCTAAGCGAGATTGACTCATTTAAGGTTATTGCGCTCGCTTTTACGGCACGATCCACAGATGCGTAGCAATATTCATTCTCTCTATGGAAAAGTATGACGTGCGTCCGCTTTTACAATAACCCCAAAAAAGTGCGAGCGTTGCACCCAGGTCAATAAATAGTACCTGCTCACTGCGTGCAGGCAACCCGCATACAACTAAAGATCATGAAAGAATTAGATTTATCCATTGTTGTTCCTGTTTATAACGAAGAAGAAAATTTACGGCCGTTGCTGGCTGAAATCACCGCCGCCCTCAAGGATGAGCCTCTCAGCTATGAAGTCATCTTCATTGATGATGGCAGCAACGACACCAGCTTTGCCGTGATAGAAGCGCTGCACCAGGCAGACAGTCGGGTAGTGGGCATTCAGTTTCGGCGCAATCATGGGCAAACGGCCGCTTTTGCCGCCGGGTTTGAGCAAGCGCGTGGCCGCTATATCCTAACCATAGACGCCGACCGCCAAAATGATCCGGCGGACATTCCTGCCATGATTAAAAAGCTGGAAGAAGGGTACGATGTGGTCAACGGTTGGCGCGAGAATCGGCAAGATGCCTTCCTGATGCGTAAACTGCCTTCGTTTATTGCCAACCGTCTCATTGCCCGCCTCAGCGATGTGCCCCTGCGAGATCGCGGCTGTTCGCTGCGCGTCTTCCGTGCCGAAGTGGCTCATGAGCTGAAACTGTACGGCGAGCTGCACCGCTTCATTCCAGAGATGGTAAGCTTTGCCGGATTTAGTATGGCTGAGGTGCCCGTTAATCACCGGGCGCGGGTGGCGGGCAAATCCAAATATGGTATCTCGCGCACCTTCCGCGTCATCGTCGATTTGGTGACCGTCCTCTTTTTGCGCAAGTACAGCGACCGCCCCATGCATCTGTTTGGCATGATGGGGATTTCGTTTGGCGGTCTGGGCGCGTTGATGGGCCTCTACCTCGTCTGGCTCAAAATCTGGGCGGGCATTCAGGACAGTCACTTTTGGGACGGTTTTAAAGAGTTCCAGATTGGGGAACGGCCGTTGCTCCTCCTGGCCGTTTTGCTGGTCATCTTGGGCGTGCAGTTCCTGGTAATGGGCCTCATTGCCGAGCTGATGGTGCGCACTTACTACGAATCACAAAACAAAACCGTGTACTACATTCGCCAGGTGCTTACTGCGGAAACTAAGGCTTAAGTGGGTTTCGTAGGCCATCGTTCTGGGGTAAACGGCCGTTTTAATGCTACACACACATCTTGCCACAAATCGAACATCTCTGGTCGGTAAAGCAGCGGCAAATAGCCCAGGCTCAGGTAGATGTTAAGCGCCGCCAGCCGGTAATGCTCCGTGAACAGGTGGATGGACGGATAGCCTATCTCAATGAATCGGGCTGTCACCGCCGCAACAACGGCCGTTCCCAAACCTTGCCCCTTATGCACCGGATCACCCGCCACCCAACCTACCTCACCAGAAAACGGCCGTATCCAGGTATGATCGTGCGTCGCCATCGCCGTGGCTACAATCAGGTCATCGGCTGCGGTAACTGCCATAAACCAGCCCTGCGGCACAATGCGGTACAGCCACGGCTTCAGCTTTGCTTCATCCCACCCCGGCCAACCGGCCAAAGCCATCACCTCAAAAAAACGGGGCTCATCACCAGGCTGGTAAGTACGCAAACGATAGCCGGACGGCAGCACCACCTGCGGTGGCTGCGTCAGGCGGCTGGCTGGCCAGATCATCTGCAATTGGGGGGTGGCTTCGTTTTCAGTCATCTTCAAATTGGGCGAGGAAGATGGCGTTGACTTGTTCCATATAACGCCAATTGACTTGCGGCGGCGGCAAGATGTGCTGGGGCACAAACTGGCGAAACGTGTCGGTGGAAAAATGGATCTGCTCGTGCATGTAGGGCGCCTGGAAGCCAATACGGCGGTTTATCACTTTTTCCATCTGATTCATAGGTTCTGCTTCAAACTGATCGGGGGCAACCAATTTTAAGCCAGTCATGTCCAGGCTGGAAACCAGGGCACGATGCACTTCTTTGATGGTCGGCGGCCGTTCATTGACGATGTTGAACAGGTTGGTCCGGTTTGGGGCCAGATCGACGCAGTGAGCCAGATACACCATGCTCTCAACCACAAAGTCGATGGGGACCAGGTTGAGTGGCGTGCCGGGATTGCCTTGCAGCCGGGTCTGAACATTGCCGTCAAACGCATCGCCCTGATTGCGTTCTAGCAAAGAGCGCAAACGGCGGCATTCGGTAAGCACCTGATAGTAACCCGAATTGCAAAGAACGGCCGTTTCTGGCGTGCCAATCACAATCGAAGGGCGGAAAATTGTCACATCCAGCCGCTGCGCCTGCTGATATTGATCGACCAACCGCTCGGCACTGTGCTTGGACCATTCATAGATTGAACGAAACGCATTCACCTCTTGGGGAATCGTTTCGGGCACGGCCGAATTGAACTCACTGCCCAAACAATAGGCCGTGCTGATGTAGATGAAGCGAGGCGGCGTTTCCGGGTTGATCTGGCAGGTCAGATCGAGCATGTGGCGGGTGCCTTCGATATTGGTGGCTTCAACCAACGGCCGTTCCCGCTCCTTAAAATTAAAAATGGCGGCACTGTGCCACACCTCATCAATCGGGTCGCTAAACTGAGCACGCAGGGCGGCGCTTAATTCCTGGGCAGAGTCTTCGACTGTGCCGGGGATGGCCAGCAGATTGACCATTGTTTCATCAGAAAGCGGGCCAACTTCGCGAACGGCCGTTGCGATACGCTGCTGTACCGACTGTCCGCCCTTGTGCCGCACAAGCGCCAAAACGGTATGTCCCTCTGCCAAAAAGCGGTGCGCCAAATGGCAGCCGACATATCCTGTTGCCCCGGTTAAAAAAATCGTTTTCGCCATAATCCTTCCCGATTAGTTCGTAATCTATAAATGATGATTTGCTTGATGATAAGACAAACCTATCATAAACATCTCTGAATGATTCAGCCAGTTTCTATAAGGATCAGCCGATATTTGAGAGGAATTGAAAGGTCAATCTGCCTGGGGAGTGAGCACAATGACGGGGATTTGCCGTTCGGTGCGCTGTTCGTAGGCGGCATAGCCGGGGTAGGTTTGCAGGGCAGCCTGCCAGCAAGCATCCCGTTCTGCGCCAGTGGTTTCCCGTGCCAGGTAGGGGTGGGAACGGCCGTCTTGTGTAACCGTTACCTGGGGATGGGCCACAAGGTTATGATACCAAGCGGGATGCTTTGTCTGCCCCCAGTTGGAGGCAATCACAATGAGCTGATTGTCGCTGTAGGGAACGGCCACCAAGGGCACAGTGCGTGGTTGGCCACTTTTGGCTCCCGTTGTGGTTAAACTAAGAATTTGCAGACCGGTGAGGAGGGTGGCGGCCGTGAAACGGCCGTTGCTCAAGCGCAACACGAATCGATCTAAGTGATGCATGGTATAGGCCGAGAGTTTGGCCCCCACGGCCGACATAGCAATGCGGGTATTAATCTTTTGCAGCCAATTCAATTGAGTAGCGTTCGTCATGATGCCACCCATTTTACGTGGGATGCCAGAAAAACACAGAAACGGTAAAATCCCCGCCGATGATCTTCAAAAACACCATTTCCCTGAAAACTTCCCGTCAGACAGGTAATCTGGAACATAGTTTCCGGGGAAATTTAAATGGGGGCATAATGTGAGCCAGCTCAAAGCAATTGTTTTCGATATGGATGGATTGATGGTGGATAGTGAACCATTGTCACAACAAGCGTGGGATGAATATTTACGGCCGTATGGCCATCAGCTTAGCGAAGAGATCGTGCAAAACATTATTGGGCTGCGGGCCGATGTGAGTACGCCGGTTATCAAAGAACTGTTTAACCTGCCAGAAGCAGTGCCCACCATTATCAGCAAGCGGGCGGCCATTTACAGCCAGATTCGGGCCAACGGCGTGCCCACCATGCCCGGACTGCACGCCCTGCATGCCGAAATTGCCCGCCGCAACATTCCCTGGGCTGTGGCCACCTCTAGCCCACGCGCCCACGCCATTGAAATTTTGCAGCAGTTAGGCCTGCAAGAACAGTGCCAGGCCATCGCCGCCGGGGACGAGGTGACCCATGGTAAGCCCAATCCGGCAATTTACCTTTTGGCGGCGGAACGCCTGGGCATCGCGCCCCAAGATTGCCTAGCGCTAGAAGATTCTGGACCTGGCAGCCAGGCCGCAGCAAACGCGGGCATGACCGTGATTGCCATTCCCAATGCCCAAACAAAAACGGCCGATTTCAGCCACGTAGACTACCTTTATCGCTCGCTTGAGGATGTGTTAACTAATTTTGATCGTTGGTTTTAGGGAAGTAGATTCCGCCTGCGCAGGAATGACAAGTGGATTATTATGCTTCTTGATGGGACAAAAAACTGTAGCCTGTCCCCCAATCAGAAATGATGTAATGGGGGTCTTTGGGGGAAACTTCAATTTTACGGCGTAAGCGGTAGATATGGGTATGCAGCCGATCTTCAAAGGCATCGTCCATCGGCCAGACACGACGCAGCAAAAAGCCATTGGTCACCGTGCGCCCAGCATTGCGCATGAGGATGTAGAGTAATTTTGCCTCAGTGGGGGTAAGCTGTACCGGCCGTTCCCGCACAAACGCCTTACGGTTGGGAAAATCAACCTGTAAATCTTCGTCCACCTTGATAACTGGCTCCAGCGTATAGGCAAAATCCCCCATACGACGCAGCACGCGCCGCACCCGCGCCACCAGTTCCGCCGGACGGAACGGCTTCACGATATAATCCTCTGCGTAACGATCCAGACCAAACACCACCGTTTCTTCATCGTCGATGGCGGTGAGCATAATAATGGGCAGATCGGAGAATTCGTGAATGGCTTCGCACAGCTCAAACCCATCCATGCCTGGCATATTTAAATCAATGATGGCCAAATGGGGCAGTCCCGTGCGAGAGATGACGGACAATGCTTCTTCACCAGATACGGCCGTATGCACCACAAAAGCTTCCCGGCGCAATGCCGTCTCTACAGCACGCAAAATGGAGATATTGTCGTCAACAACGAGCAACTTAGCTGCACTATCTTCTGTATTCCCAATGAACATAACTTGAATACTAATACAGCAACCCAGAGAAGGCAACTAGTTAGTACGTTTGGCCAGCGGTTACAGAGGAAGCAATAATCAAAAGTTATGTTTCTGTTATGGTAGGGCATCAAAAATGGCAGCGAAATCGTCGTAAGGTTGCGCTCCCACAAAAATTTCCCCATTAATATCAAAAATTGGTTGGCTGAAAATGCTGCGCTGGCGGCGAATATTGTCCAGCTCCAGCACGGTGGCAATGCCGTCTGGCCCATCATAGCAAGCTTCAAACTGTGTCTGATCTGCTCCCAGGGATACGGCCGTATTCACGTAATAATCCCGGTCTGCGCGCCACAAATCAGCCTGATTCTCAAACAAATATTCATGTACTACCCAAAACAGCTCGGGGTCTTGTTGACCCATGCATTCGGCCGTGAGCGTCGAGTAGACGCTAGGGTCACCGTGATTGAGCACGGGCCAAAAGATTAGCTTCACCCGGCCAGTTTCTACATAGTTGGCAATGATGTCTGGCTCTGTGCCTAACACGTAGGCACGGCAGCTGCCTCAAAGAAAATCCGAATAATCGATGTGCGTGATGGGAGCATTGGGGTCGCCCAGAAAAAATGCGCCGTCTTCCGTGCGTCCGCTAACCACGCCAGTTTCACCAGCAACCTCTTCAACCACAGGTTCAGCTTCAACGACAATGGTGGCGGTGGGATCAGGAACGGCCGTTGCATCAGCCACAATTGTGCTTTTTTCGACAATAACAGGTGGGGGAATGGTGGCAGTGGGAAGGACGGCCGTTTCAGGTGAAGGTTGGGGAGAAACGGCCGTTTCTGTCGTTGGGGTACAGGCCGTCAAAATGAAGGCAATAAGGGTCAACCAATAAAATCGTCTCATACCCTTTAGTATACCCAACCGGAATGTAACAATTCTTACACATTGCTTAAATCTCGCGACTGGCAGACAGAGTAAAACCGTAACCCCGCTTCTCAACGCATTGGGCTACGAAGCAAACAATTTATCTAATGATGGCACAACTGCCGGCCACATCCCTTCCGCCCGCAACCGCTTGATTTCTGCCTGTACAAAATGCGGTCCGTCAGCTTCCGGGCTGCTTTGTGCTGGCCAGGTTTGCTGCTGAAGCATTTGTAGACAGCTGGCGTAGAGAAGCAGCGGATCCAGCGTCGCCAGGTGCGTTTCAAAATCATGCGGCAGCAGCGGATTCCAATGCGCTTTTTGACGGGCTAACAATCCTTCTACTTCGGCCGTTATCCACATGGGCAAATCGTCCAGTTCAATTAAAGCAAAGATAGGGGCCGTCGAAGTGAGAGCACAAACCGTATGTTCGGTATCAGAAAGAATTTGCAGTTCACCCCCAAAAGAAAACGCCTCTACCACTTTCGGAACACGGTCCGTCACAAAGATTCGTCCGGCACAAACGCGATATGATTGACCAAATGTCCAGGGATGATGAATGGTGAGTTGTGTCATCCCACCAGCTTGTGACGCGATCTGAAACCGAACCTTTTGCGGATCAAAATGCCGGTATGTGGGTGTTGCCGGAATGATGACATCCAGCCGGGGATGGCCAGGATGATGGGGGGCATCAAGTGGATAAAAGATATACCCTAAATCGGGTTCATGGGATAAGTCGAGCATTGAGTTTTCCTGAATAATTTCTCATCTACTGCTGTTTAGGCGGGCCAGCAGCGCCTGTGAGCGCAAAATGCGGCGCACATGGCGCGTTTGCATTGGCGCGTTGTGCCCGTCGATGTAGTGATCATACTGTTCATCCAGAAGATTCGCTAGCATCGCCATGTCCAACATCTGGTCGGTGGGCTCTTCATAGCGAGGGGCGGGGTAGTAGCAGTCACCTAGAAACATAACGCCCTCATTCACCACTTTGATGACGGTGGAATCGGCGGCATGAATTCCGCCCACAGACACCAGCTCCAGCGACACATCATCAAATTGCAGCCGCTTCTGCCCCTCGTAAGTGATTTCTGGCAGCACGAGTTCAAATTCAGCCCAATCTTCGGCCGTCCAATCCAAAATCAATTTAGGATTGCGCTCCACTTTGGTGCGCAAATAAGCTTCGCCGACGTTTTCTTGCTGCATCTGGCTTAAAAATTGGCGGCTCAACTGATGGGCAATCACGGGCACGCCATAAACGCAAGCGCCAAACGAGTGGTCCCAATGGTGGTGCGTGTAAATGATATGGCTGATGGGCGGTGCGTCTATCGCCGCCAGCGCGGCCTGAATTTGTCGCGCCAGCTGCAAGCTGTTGCCTGCATCGATGAGGATCGTTTGCTTAGCGGTGAGCACCATCCCCACGGTAGCCTGCACCCGGTTTTTATCCGGGTGACGTGGCAAAATCCAGACGTTGGGCGAAATTTGGGTGAGCTTGAGAGGTGAATTAGTCATTTTTGTTTGCGAGTTTGCCAGTTTGCGAGATGGCGAGTGAACAACCTTACTCGCAAACTCGCCACTCGCACACGATACTAAAACTCGCTTACGATGCTGCTAACTTTGGCTTTTAGTCAATGGGCTTTTGCCCGCTGTGGATGGCCACGGTGCCAAACATGAACAGCTTGTATATGACGTTCTGGAAGCCAGTCTGGCGCATGATGTCGGCCAGGGTGTCTGGGTCTTTAAACTGCTGTGTGCTGTCTGGCAGATAGCGGTACGCGTCTGATTCGCCAGTAATGAGCTTGCCCAGTAGCGGGATAACATGGTTGAGGTGGATGAGGATAAACGGCCGTAACCAATTCTTCTTCGGCGGGCTAGATTCCAACACCACGACACGCCCGCCAGGCTTTGTCACCCTCATCTGCTCGCGGAACGCGCCCGGCACGTCAATCACATTGCGCATGAGGAAGCCAGAGGTCACCGCATCAAAATAGTCATTGGGGAAGGGCAACGCCAGCGTGTCTGACCCCACCCACTGGATCGGCTGCCGCTCTGGAATTTGCTTACCCGCCTGCATCATCTCCACCGTAAAGTCGCCGCCAACGGCTTGAATGCTGGGCACCTGGTGCAATCCCTCCAGGGCAATATCTCCCGTGCCGGTAGCGATGTCCAGGAGACGGCCGTTTTGCGGCAACTGGGCTTGCTGAATTACATACCGACGCCAGCGAATATCTTGCCCGCCGGTCATCAGCCGGTTCATCAAATCATAGCGGCCCGCAATGCGGGCAAACATGTTCTGCACGTACTGTGCGCGTTCTTGTCCTTGTAGATGTGCCATTGTCAAAACCTTATTGTTGTTTTGGCCTTGATCATAGGCTGTTTAGGCAATTTGTCCACTGAGTTTTGGGAAGATTCAGCAAGAGGGGTAGGCATCTCAGAATGATCACTCTTTATCTATGAGGCTGACTTGTTACGCTATCTGGATGCCTAGGCGTTCCAAAAGGGTACGACACAATTCAGCTTGATATTTAATGGGTGGCTTATCTGGTCCATGAGAGTCAGACCCCGCGCTAGTCAGCAGGTGATGGCGCTGAGCATACGCCTGATACATCGCGGTTTGCCCTGATGTGTGCAGCGGATAGTAAACCTCAAGGCCATCAATCGGAACCTCCTGGCGAAATTTGTCTAGCAGCTGTTCATCAAAGGTCATGAAGCCATCTGTCCGGCCTGGGTGAGCAAGCAGACAAATGCCGCCACTCTGGTGAGCGGCCGTCGCAACTGCCGTCGGATTGTTGGTGATATATTTGAAACCAGCATCCATCATAAGTTTCCCAGCGGACGGATCGCCGAGACCGTAGCCATGCTCTTTAAGCAAGTTGAATAAGGCATGGGGATGCTGGGCGCTGGGTTTGGCCAAAATGGTAGGCAAGGCATCCGGGGAAAAACGATACCCTTGCTGCTCTATATTTTCGAAAACTTCTTGGGTGTTCTCTTGCTGACGGCGCACCAGGTCTTGGGCCAGCTCACTGAGGGAACCTGAATTTGGATCAAAGCCAAAGCAAAGCAGATCGACCAGTTTGCCTTGCCAGCTAGTGGACATTTCCACGGCGACGAGGACGGGTAACCGTTTTTTCTGGGCTAATGTTTGGATGGGAACGGCCGTATCCACACGATCATGATCCGTAACCGCCACCAGACCAAACTGCTCGCCAAGCAAATAGTCGAACAAGGATTCCACCGTCCAACGGCCATCACTTTGGACGGTGTGTAGTTGGAGGTCAATCGGCGCATTAGAAGCAAGACGGAGGCCGGTTGTGGACAGGTTCATACCTTAGCTGTCTGTTTCATCTGCCGGGCTGTTTGCTGCAGCATCAGCCTCGTCACCTCCCGCTTCACTATCAACTGGCAGCACCTCGCGTGCTTTGCTGGTGCCAGTGGGCGGGCCAATGATGCCCATCTCCTCCATCGCATCAATAAGTCGGGCGGCGCGCGTGTAGCCAATGCGGAAGCGGCGCTGGAGCAGCGAAGTAGACGCCTTGTTCAGCTTGCGCACCATCTCAATGGCTTCCGGCATCAAATCATCGTCAATTTCGACCTTTGGCTCTTCATTTTCCATCTCTTGCAGCGCTTCCCAGAGAGGCTGCTGCTTCGTTTCTGGCTTAGCGGGGGCGGGTGGATTGGGCCGTTCGGGTTCCGGTTTGGGGGCTGGTGGGGATTCGGCCGTTTTGCGATTCACAATCGTTGGCGCATCTTCCTCAACTGGCTTTGCCGTCGATTTGCCCATATTGACCACAGGGGCCTCGACCGTGGTTGGTTTAGCGGTTGGCGTTTCTGTTTTTG
Source organism: uncultured Anaerolineae bacterium (assembly GCA_905479495.1). Taxonomy (GTDB): domain Bacteria; phylum Chloroflexota; class Anaerolineae; order Promineifilales; family Promineifilaceae; genus Leptofilum. The sequence goes on along the minus strand of CAJQMR010000006.1, from coordinate 196,605 downwards.
GCTGCGGTTTCACCTGGGGAGGCGGCGTGGGGGCTGACTGTGCCGGAATTTCAGCAGGCTTGGCGCGTACGCTCTCAGCAGCGGAAACGACGTTGAAGCGGCGGGCCGCCTGCCAGTAGCCAATCAGCTTGTTCAGTTCCGCATCACTCACGAAGCAGCCTTGGGAACGCACCGGCGCGGCGGCGTCTGGGCTTTGGTAGAGCATATCGCCCTGCCCCAGCAAACGTTCCGCACCGGTGGCATCCAAAATAACGCGGCTGTCGGTGCTAGAGGCCACAGCAAAGGCCACGCGGGCCGGGAAGTTGGCCTTGATTAACCCGGTGACCACATCCACAGACGGCCGTTGCGTGGCAATCACCATATGCATCCCGGTAGCGCGGGCCAATTGGGCCAGTCGGGTCACGCCGCGCTCCGTTTCTTCCGGAGAGAGCATCATTAAGTCGGCCAGCTCATCAATAATAATCACAATGTATGGCAGCGGATCAATTGATTTATTCCGCCGGGTCTTCTTGTTGTAATCAACGATGTTGCGTGCGCCAGCCTCGGCAAACATCTTGTACCGATTGTCCATCTCGCGCATGGCCCATTGCAGTACGCCAATCACCTTGTCCATCTCCACCACCACCGGCGCGGCCAGGTGCGGAATCCCGTTGTAGCCAGTCAGCTCCACCCGCTTGGGATCAACCATCACTACCTTAAGTTGCTCTGGCGTGTTGAGCAGCAGCAAGCTGGCAATAATAGCATTGACCAAAACCGATTTACCAGAACCGGTGGCTCCAGCAATGAGCAAATGGGGCATCGCAGCCAGATCGGCCACGATGGGCTGCCCGGCGACATCTTGCCCCAACCCAATGCGCAGGGGGGATTTGAGCTTGCCAAATGCGGCCGTTTCCATCACATCCCGCAAAGAAACCAGCGCCTTGGCCGGATTGGGCACCTCGATGCCAATGTAGCCTTTCCCCGGCACCGGGGCCTGAATGCGGATCGATTGGGCGTGCAGCGCCAGCGTCAGGTCATCGGCCAGCCCGGCAATTTTGCCCACCTTCACCTTGGTGCGCTTGCCGCTGCGCATCTGGATGAAGCTGGGCTCCACACCAAATTGGGTGATGGTAGGCCCCTGGTTGATCTCAACCACGGTGGCGGGCGCGCCGAAGCTTTCCAGGGTGTGCTCGATGATTTCGACCTGCTCGCGAATCACTGCGCCGCTGGGGTCCTGGTCGGTGCCAGGCTCTAAAATTTCTTCAAGGACAGGGAGCTTCCAGTTGTGCTGCTGAGAACGGCCGTTTGTGCCCAAAAATACCGGCGTCACTATTGTTGGCGTTTCGGCTGGTTCTGGGGCCGTTTTGCCGCGTGAACCACGCCCTTTGCGGGCCGGCTTGGCGGTAGGTTTTGCTTCCGGCTTTGCGGTTTTGGCTTCGGCTGCGGCGGCTTCAGGCGCGGCGGTTGGCGCGGCGGGAATAAGGCGAGGCTGTGTGGTTTCGGTCACGGGGGTCCGCTGGGAACGCCCTGTGTTGATGGGGATTTCGCGGTTGGTACGGCCGTTGCTGGTGCCAGGTAAAGACGGCCGTCGCTCAAACAAGAGCTGTAAGAAGCGGCCCATATCTTCCCGCGTGACGCCAGAAACCAAAATCGTGCCCACGACGGCTATCACCGTCAGGGTAAAAATAGCGCCAAGATTGCCAACGGCCGTCATCAGCACCGAAGCAATCAGACCACCCAGATAGCCTCCGCCTTGTTCGGCCCGGGCAATGGTCCACGGATCAAAAAAATCGTTTTCCAGCATGAGCAAGGTTAAGGAAGCAAAACCCATTAAAGCAATGTAAAGCAGCCCGGCCCCAGTCAGGCGATAGACGGGCAGTTCTGGCGGCTGCTCCATACCCCACAACACCAAATAAAGCCCCAGGCCACCGGTAATAAGCGGCAGCAGCAGGCTGCCCCAGCCAAAAGTACGGCCCATCAGCCCAGCCAGCGCCGTCGTCAGCTGCCCCTGGTTAGGTGACAGCAAGCTCAGCACCAAAATCACGGTAATGAAGATGATAAGGATACCCACCATCAATGCTTTTTGGGCGACGTTGAGGCTGATGGATCTGCTGCTCTTCTTCCGGCTGGTTGTTTTGCGTCTGGTCGTGGTTTTCTTGCGCGGCGTACGTTTGCCTGTACCCCCGCGCGTGGTGCGGGATTTGGCTTGTGCCTTGCGGCTGGTGCTCTTTTTGCGCGTGGTTGTCTTCTTCTTGGCCATAGCTCAGATGTTCCTATCGGTCAGGAGAGCATTATAACATGGATACAATTTCACGTCAGCCGAGGAGAAATAAAAATAAATTGGACGCTGATTAACGCAGATAAACGCTGATTTTTTATTTTATCTGCGTCATCGGCGTTTATCCGCGTTCCATTGTTTTTAATTACTGAAAAGCCCCGTTTGTTAAATTCGTCCATTCGTAAAATTCGTGATAAGTTTTTGAAAATCTGGCACAGGGAAACCATTTTACAGGGAAGCAGAATGATTCAACAAGAACGCGAAGGGATTGTTTATTTTGAGTTTGAGAGCTTTGGCGGCAACGGCCGTATCCAACACGCCATCTTTTCTCGCCAGGGTGGCGTGAGCCAGCCGCCGCACGATTCGTTAAATTTAAGCGTGAGTGTGCCGGATGAGAAAACGGCCGTGTACGCCAATCGCGCCAAAGCATTTGGGCTGTTTGGGCGGCAAAACGATACTGTGGTGCATGCTCACCTGGTGCACGGCAAGGCTGTCGCCCGCGTCACCCAGGCCAACAACGGCACTTGGATGGAGCATTTTGATGCCCTCATCACCAACGAGCCGGGCTGCGCCCTGACGATGAACTACGCTGACTGCACCCCCATCTTTTTATACGATCCCGTGCAGCAAGCCATTGGGCTGGGACATGCAGGCTGGAAGGGTGCTGTGGTCGATTTACCCGGCGCGATGGTGCGTGCCATGCAGCAGCAGTTTGGCAGCAAACCGGGCGATCTACTGGCGGGGATTGGCCCCTGCATTAGCTGGGCCAACTACGAGGTGGACGAACCGTTGGTGGGCGAAGTGAAAGCCGCTTTTGCCGATTGGGAAAGATTGTTAATGAAGCCTGTGGAGAAGGGGAACGGCCGTTACCATTTTGATCTCGCCGAAGCCAACCGACGCAATCTGGCCCGCGCGGGCGTGCAACAAATTGAGCTGTCTGGCTTTTGCACCGCCGACCGCACCGATCTCTTCTTCTCTCATCGGGCAGAAAAGGGCAAAACGGGGCGGTTTGGCACGATTTTTATCCTTTTACCGGAGGGGGAGAATGAAAAGTGATAAGTGAAAAGTAAACAGTAGGAGCACTTTTCACTTATCTAGCCACATATCAGTTTGAGCGAGAAAAGAATAATAGGACACAGATTAACACAGATAGACACTGATTTTTGTTTTTTATCTGTGTAAACCAGTGTTCATCAGTGTCCAATTCCAAAAGTGATCTAGCTACATATCACTTTTCACGAGACAAACACTGGTACAAATTTGATCGACCCTCTTTCCCCACTTGTTCAATCGTATCACAGCGGGCCAGCGTGTAGGTAATGCGCTGCGCCAGGTTTAGCCTGATTTTGGCCAAATCAGCCAGCTGACGATTGGTAAACAGCTGCGGCAAACTCGACGGCAGCAGCGTCAGCAGATCGACAGGCGAAGCGAAGGTATGCATTGCAACCACATCCAGCAAGCGATGATCATGTAGACTCCACCCCTTGCGCCGCCAGCTGCCCTGGCCATCGTCGCGCCAAATTTCTTCCTGCTGGGTGAGCACTGCCCCGACCACCAAATTGGGATGCGGCAGCAGATGGGGAATGCGCATCAGTTCGGAGAACAGGTCAAGCGGCTGCCCTTTTTTGGGGGATTTACGGCGGCTGATGGGGTCACCACCAGCCGTTTGCCGCACAATCCATTTTTCCTGAGCAATGGGATGCAGCAGCAGCACGGGGTGATCATCTAGCAAGCGCTTCAGTTTACGCTTCATCGCCCCAAAATGGCGCGTCTGAATCTCAATGAGCTGCTCCCCGCGCACGATGTCAATGATAAAGCCATCAACCTTGACCTCGAACTGGTCATTGGAACGACCGTACCACGCTTTAATCCCCGCATGGAGCGATTTTTCTGCCAGGGTGCCAATTTGCGTCATGGTTTGTACAGCCCCCAATCGTCCATAAACCAGCCGTTGTTTTGAATAGCCCAGCGCCCGCGCATAGCTGCACCCACGGTGACGGTTTGCGTTTTTGAAACGGTAAACGTAGTTTGGAAGCGGTTCTTTTGGCCAAAGACGGGCAGCACCCAACCAGTGGTGCCGTTGCCCGCAATCAGTTTTACCTCGCCTGAGAGTGGGTCCGGTGCCCAGATTTTTTGGCCATTGTCATAGCCCACGACCAGATCAGGGAAAACGTTGATGATGAGGACATAGGTGCCAGGTTGGAGAGTTACGGCCCTTGTCAGCTCAAACCAAATTGCACCAGAACCTTTAAACACCTTCACGGTCTGGTCTCCATCCCAAATAAACAAATCATGCTCCTCCGGCGGCAAGAAGGCCGAAGGCAGTACGCGCGCTTCAGGGGGAACCCATTTATTCCAGGGGTCAGGGTCTAATTGATTCTCTTCATTTTTATATGTAAACTGCCAGCCTTCCGGAATTTGCAGTTCTGGAGCACCACCTAACTGGTACCAGCCTTGCTCAAAAGAAGGATTAGACAGCAGGTTAGGTCCCAATGAAGGAACAGTCACCAGCGGCAAATATATTGTGTTGCTGCTGCCTGCTTGTGCAGAATGTGATTGCTGCCTAATCAGGCTTGCAAGCACAAAAAGGGCCAGGCTCAACCCCAAAAATCGTTTTATTTTTACCATGCATGTTCTCCCTGAACGGGTTGATTCTAGCAGAATAATGGCGCGCTTGACCAAACTGGGCAAGCCTGCTACTCTGTGGCACCATTTGTCATAATGTTTACTATTTCGCGAGGGGAACTCTTGCTGAGTTTTGTTGGCGCGAAATAGTTAAGCAGTTTTGCGGAGCAGTTAGGCATATGTGCTTGCTGCATTTTTCCGCAAAACTGCATCGGGCAAAAATGATTTATCGCTTATGTTAAGAAGGAGTGGTTCCCATGAGCGAAACAAATGTTGAGCAGTATGAAGTTGAAGAACAATCACCTGAAGCAGATGAGATGGATGTCATTCTGTTAGAACGGGATGATGAAACGCAGGGCGAGCTGACAAAGTTTGGCATTCTGGCGATTGTGCTGCTGTTTACGGTGCTGATTATTGCTTTGTTACGGCCGTATATCTTCAATACCATTGTCCCTGCTATATTGGGCGAAGGTCAACCCACCGCCCCGGTTATGGACGAAACAAACGCCGAAACGATCAAACCTACCACAGAAGAAGCTGAAGACAGTGAAGCTGTTGAAGAAAACGAAAGTGAAAGCGACACAACAGTGGGATCAGAAGAAGAAAATGCGCCGGACACGGCCGTTTCCCCCACAGACAGCAGCGAAGCAGCCACCGAACCCGAAAAACCAGAAGATTTCCCAACGGCCGTTCCCGCCCAAACCCACACCGTGCAAGCTGGTGAAACCCTCACCGCCATCGCCCAGCGCTACAACGTCACCGTCCAGGCCATTGTCGCTGCTAACAACATCGCCAATCCGGATCGTGTCGCCGTGGGCACGGTACTCATCATTCCAGAGGGCCAGTAATCGGTATTCAGTAGATCAGTAAGTGAAATGCTATCTTACAAACTGAAAACTGACTTACTGTTCACTGAGTGCGGCTATTAATATTGCCACAGCCTCACTCAGTCGGGATGAAAAATTATGGCCCATATCAACATAGGGATACCCGAAGCGTCGGGCTTCTTGTTGGATGAACATGCTCCAGCGCGGGACATCGTGCACGATTTGCCGCTTAAATTCATCTGGTAAATGGGCATAGCCTGGCGAACACCCTGGGAATTGCTCAAACCGCTCAAGCGTCATTTGTGAGCAGCCTAAAAATACTGAACGTACCTGGAATTGCGCTGCCAGCTGTGCCACCTGTGCTGGCAGAAAATCTACTCCTTCAATAACGTACCCTTCAGACAAAGAACTAACGCCCCAGATAAACCGCTCCAAATAAGGAAAGAACCATTCGGCCGTTGCCGCAATGGCTGTTGGTTCAGCATTCCACTCGGTTTTTACTCCAGCCACATTCCCCACGCGTAAAAGCTCCAGCAAAGGGTCAGTAGAAATCCAACCAGTTTTCAGCCGGGCAGCAACACACTGAGCCAATATGCTTTTGCCGGCTCTGGGCGCGCCGCCAATCAAGTAAATCATACAAATTCACACCTGCATTACAATGGAAAGCCAATAGAGATATTCTGAAAATCAGAGCAAAGGGGAATCGATAACTGATTACTGACCTACTGTTTACCCATTACTATCTTTTACGGCTGCGTTTGGGCTTTACACCGCCACGATAGCTGGGTACTTCCAGCAAAAAGAAGGTGCAGCGGCTGCCGTCTAACATGCGGGTAGCTAGGCGGGGGTCAATCTCATCAATAGGCGTGGCCGTGGTGATCACCGTGGGCAGGCGAGCATTGTAGCGATAGTTGAACAATTGATACAGCTTTTCCCGCGCCCAGGCAGTGGCGCTTTCTGTGCCTAAATCGTCCAAAATGAGCAGCGGTGCGGTTTTGACTTCGTCAAAGCGCTTATCGTAGCGCATCCCACTGGCAGGATTAAAGGTCGCCCGCAAATGATCCAGCAAATCTGGCACCAAAATAAAGAGCACTGGCTCGCCCTGATTGTTTACATAGTTGGCAATGGCCGCTGCTAAATGCGTCTTGCCGTTGCCAAAGCCCACGCTGTTAAACACCAGCCAATCGGCAGGTGCTTCCGCAAATTCCCGCGCTGTATCCAATGCGTTGCGCAGGTTGCTTGCCTGGCCACGCGGCAGTTCCCGCTCGCGCAAATCAAAGCTGTCGAACGTTTTGTCGTTGTGCAGGCTTAGCGTAGACAGCTCCGACTGTTCTTGATCCACGCCTGCGCGGCGGAAGTCTGGGGCAGCGATATGAATGATCTGCACCAGGCTGGGATCCACCATGCGAGAGCGAATGCGAATTTCAATCGCTTCCAGCTCCAAATTGGTGGTTACTACCGTAGGCAGGTGGCTGTTGTAGCGATGGTTGAAAATCTGGTACAGCTTCTCCTGGGCCCAATCACTGTTGCTTTGCGTGCCCAAATCGTCCAGGATGAGCAGCGGCGTGTTGCGAATTTGCTCAAAACGCTCGTCGTAGCCGGTGACAGCGTGCGGGCTAAAGGTTGAGCGTAAATGATCCAGTAAGTCTGGCGTGCTGACAAACAAAGCGGGATGCCCCATGGCGATGCGCTGGTTGGCAATAGCCGCTGCCAGATGTGTTTTGCCGCAGCCATAGCCCCCTTTTAGAACCAGCCAGCCTTCCGGATTTTGGGCATAAGCCAGAGTTCGCTCATAAGCCATTTTGAGGTTAAGCTGCCTGCCGGGGGTAAGGCCATGCCCATCGGGCAAGAAAGCGTCGAAGGTGCAGTTTTGCAGCGCACCCAGTTGGCTCAGCTGCAGCAAGCCATCGATGCGGGCCATCTCGCGCTCGGCAGCACGGCAGGTGCAGGCCACCGCCCGCCCAAAGCGGGGGTCCACTGGCGGCACATCTGGGATGACATAGCCTAGCCCATCACACAGGGGACAGTCTGGCTGCCCCAACCCACTGGCCTCAGCGGAGTCATCGGGCAAGAGCTTATCGCTTGATGATGTCTCGATATTCGTCTGGGACTGATTGCCGTAGCTCTTTTTGAGTATCTCGCCGGCCGATTCCATCTTTCTTTCCTTCCTGACGCCATCTTTCCAAAACGGCGATGATGTAGCGCCACTTGCGGACGTTGTTGGCAACGGCCGTTTCAATCGCTTCTTCGATCCACCGCAAGGGATATGTCTGCTCGGCGTCGCGCAGTTCGTCGGCCACCATCGGGGTGAGGGGGCCAATGTTTTGTTCGTAGAGGATGAAGATATTCGGCCGTTCCACCAGCAGCGTAATTGGCTCATCTTCATCTGGATTGGGCCGCCATTCGCCTTTGGTAATGCCTTCAAAGGCAGCCCGTCCTTTTTCTGTGTTAAAAAAGTAAAGGTCCATCTTGCCGTCAGCACTTTCGATGTTGACGTGCAAAAAGGTGCCGCGTGCCACGGCTCGCTCGATGCCGTCCATCAGCGCCTCTGTGGCGATAGCTGTGGTTGGCCCCAGCCCTTTCACAAACTCTGTGTCGTTCAAAAAGTCGGTCAGGCGCAAATAGCGCACCTTGCCATCTTTTTGCCCCAGCGCCCAAAATGCATACAGCGTCACCTTCAGCTCTGCCATGTTGTCGATATTGGGCAGCAGATCGCTGAAAAAGAGATTGGGCACAATGGTTGTGCGCAATTTGCCGTCTGGGAAACCGGGGAAACCCTTCATAATAATTAATTGTGAATTGTTAATGGTTAATTGTCAATGCGTGTAAGCCAAGAGTACACGCTTTTATATGAACCAGTAATGTCCAGGAATGGCTTTACCGATCACTGATTACTGCGCACTGAATACCGATTACAGATTAATTTCCTGGCGTTGCAGGTTGCGGAAGGTGGCGAGTTTGCTGTGCCAGTAGAGATCGATGACGCCGGTGGGTCCGTTGCGGTGTTTGGCAATGGTGAGTTCAGCGATATTCGGCCGTTCTGTGGTGTCTGGATTGTAATATTCGTCCCGGTAAATAAACATCACAATATCAGCATCTTGCTCAATACTACCGGAATCGCGCAAGTCGGAGAGCTGGGGATGTTTGTCCTGGCGCTGCTCTACGGCACGGCTCAGCTGGGCGGCTGCCAGCACCGGTACATCCAACTCACGGGCCAACCCCTTGAGGCCACGAGAAATTTCGCTGATTTCTTGCACCCGGTTGTTGGTACCATGTTCCGCCGACATCAACTGCAAATAATCGATGATCACCAAGTCTAGGCCGTGTTCGGCGTAGAGGCGGCGGCATTTGGTGCGCAGCTGGTTGGTGGTAATGGAGGGTGTGTCGTCGATGAAGATGCGCGTTTCAGATAAACGGCCGATTGCCTCCATAAAAATAGGCAGTTCATGCTCATGCAGCTGCCCACGCCGCAGCCGCTGGGAATCAATGCGCGTTTCGGCAGCGATCATACGTTGCACCAGCTGTTCGCCAGACATTTCCAGGTTGAACATGGCCACCCGTTTGCCATAGCGCATGGCGGCCGTGAGGGCGATGGCATTTTGCAGACTCGTCTTCCCCATACCAGGCCGCGCCGCCAAAATGAGCAAATCAGAACGATTCAAGCCACCCAACAGCCGATCCAGATCGGTGAAACCGGTGGGCACACCAATGACGTCATCCCCTTGCTCCATCAGGCGCTGGATGCGATCTAAATATTCGCCAGCAATTTGCTTGACGGGCACCAAATCCCGGGTGGTGCGCTGCTCACTAATGCTAAACAAGGCCGATTCAGAGCGGTCAATGACAACGTTGATGTCTTCGGCTTCGTCGTAGGCCAGGTTGGCAATGGTGCCTGCTGCCCCGATGAGCTTGCGCCGCAGGGCGGCTGCTTCGACCAGCTTGCCGTAGTTGCGGGCATTAATAGCCGTCGGCACGGCATTGATAAGGCCAATGACGTACGCTTCGCCGCCAACCTCTTCCAGCTGTTCGCGCCGCCGCAGCTCTTCGGTAAGCGTGACAAAGTCCAACGGTTCACGCCGTTCGCTCAGACTGAGGATTGATTCATAAATCCAGCGGTTGGCGGTGCGATAAAATGCTTCCGGACGTAAAAAGTTGGAAACTTCAAACAATGCATCAGGATCAATGAGCAATGAACCGAGCACGGCTTCTTCGGCTTCTAGACTATGAGGGGGCAGGCGTTCTATTGTGCTCATAAGCTTTGGTATTTATCCAAATCGTGGCCACAAAGGAGACAGAAACTTGTTTTCATGTCTCATGTTTCCCTTATTCTCCGTGGTTCTTTGGATGAATTCTATGAATGAAAACGTGAAATGCCCGGATGGTACATTTCACGTCTACGTCCATTGTTTAATTTGTGTTGTTTTTATGTGGGATCACACGCTATTCGTCGAAATCTTCAAAGTCAAGCGTATCGACAAAATCAGTGAAAATATCTGAAACTTCTGGTTCTTCAGCACCACCCTCTTTGGTTTCTTCCTGCAAAATATCTGGTTCGGGCAGCACACCAACTTCGTCCATGACTTCTTGATTGACAAAAACGGGCACCTTAACGCGCACAGCCAAAGCAATGGCATCTGAGGAGCGGCTATCAATTTCTTGCAGCTCACCGTTAACATCAATAAAGAGACTGGCGTAAAAGACGCCATCGTTTAAAGCTTTAATAAGTACATGGGAAACTTTGCCGCCCATGGAGGTGATGACATTTTTGAGCAAGTCATGGGTGACCGGACGAGCCATTTCCACATCTTGGAGTTCGATGGTGATGGCGTCCGCTTCATACGGGCCAATCCAGATGGGTAATTGGCGTTCGCTATCTATTTCTTTTAGCACCACGATGCGATGTTGAGACACAAGGCTGATGCGGATGCTGTCTACGACAACTTCGATCATGTTTACCCTCTTTCGTTAGCGCCTGTCGGCTTCTTGTATTATGGAATGACAGGTGCTAGGTGACTACTGAGAACAGTGATTGATCTTCTGCTCACACTTAGGGCATTGTAGCATAAAGTTAAAATTTATCCATGATGCCAGTAGCAAAAAAGTTTGATTGCAGGCTAGTTGGAAAGTATCCAATTCTGGCCGGATAAGGTAAGCGTAAGTTGGGTGAGAACGGCCGTATTCGCTGTACTCGCCTGGACAATGGCCCGATCCCCTTCCAGCACAACAGCCTGAACTTCATACCCCTGATTGCTCAACAAACGCACCAAATTTAAGTAGCTGGCGGCCAAAGGATCAATGAAAACGCCATCATTGTCCAGAATACGGGTGACGCTGTCTAGTAACACATTGGCTTTGTTGTAATCGCCAGCCCGCGAAGCCATATCAGCCGCTTGCAACATCACCTCTAGCGTGACATTAATTTCGCCTTGCGGATGGCGGGTGAGGTCAGCTGGATTGCCATCTGTTTGCAAAGCGCCAGGGTAAGGCAGCCAGGCGGTCAAGAAGTAGGCGGTGGGATCATAAAAGCGCTGGTAGCGGCGCATGACGTTGTAGTAACGAATGGTTGTTTGCAGATCAATGAGCACATTCCGATCTTCTGGCAAATTGTTCAGATAGGCCAGCCAGTCGGCCTCTGCCTGAGCCAGGGTGATGCCAAAATATTGCTGTAAGTTCAAGTCTACGGCCTGTGACATGGTGGCGGCATCTTCGGCGGTTACATCAGTGTAAAACTGCTTAAATTGAGGCCAACCGTACGTATTAACAAGGTAGTTCACAAACCCGGCCGCTTCCAGATAGCCAATTTCATGCTGCACCGGGTAAAAATTATCAATAAGTTCAGCCAATGGGACGTATTGGTTGAGCTTTACCAGAGCGGCTGCGCGCGGGTCAATATCCTCTGGCTTGTAATGTCCGCCGCTGCCCCAGACAGCCAACCCTTCAGCCATGAAGGTAATTCGTTCTGGGGCAAACTGGCGGTCAATGATGTGTACAGCTTCGTGGGTGAGCACCTGTTCAAAACCCTGGCTGGCGTATTGTCGATCTAAGTAGGAAATAACAACCGCATTGCCCGCGTAGCCACCCTGCCCGATGACGCGATCAATCAAATAAACATCAATTTTGCGCGAGAGTTCTTCTTCGAGCTGAAGAGCAGCTTGCTGCACGGCCGTTTCTACCTGCACCGACAAGTCTGGCAAATCCCGGTATGCGGCCGTACCGCTAACCACGTGAATGATACAGCAGTCGGTTTCAGCTGTGACCCAGGTAGCGTTGCGCTCATTGGGTGGCAACATCAGCGGATCGAGCACTGAAACATTTAGCTCCACCTGATTATTGGTCCGGTTTTCATCCCCCACAGTAACGGTATCGTAACGGTCTAGAATAACGTGAACCAGATGCTCTCCTGTCTCATCTGTAGTGTCCCAGGCCCATTCAAATAGCCCCACAGCGTCCCCGGCCAGATTGCGAGCACTCAGGGTTCCTTCAGCAACATCCTGGTAATCCACCAGCACATGCACGGTCACCGATTGTGGATCCACAGTGTCCGGTACGTGGGCCAATACCTGGAAGGTGACGCTATCCCCTGCATAAATATCTGGCACAGGATAAAGGAAAACGTCCTCGTTTTGGATAGCGAGATCAGGTTGAGGCGGTACGGCCGTTTCTGTTGGTACGGGACTGGGCACAGCCGTATTCGTCGGCGGAATTTCTGTGGTGGGGCTGTCGGGAGAGACGGCCGTTTCGGGCGGTGTGGTGGGATTGCTGGAAACGGCCGTAGGTATAACGGCCTCATCTGGCAAATTAGATGGAGTGGTGCAACCAGCTAATATCAGAAAGAGAAACAGTACGGTAAACGCGAGAAACTTACGGCCCATTACAAACCCACTACAAATTTATTACAAAAGAGATTCTACATTCAGCGAGTTTCCCGGAAACGATCTTACAGCACAGTGGTTCATCAAAAAGTTTCCGGGAAAAGAATAGAGCAACCTTTTTGTTGCCTTTATTTTAACGGGTCACCAGGTGAGAGGTCCCGCCGATTTGACTTCACTTAGAAATTGTTAAGATTGCCAGCCCAGAGTAAACACCATTAGCCAAAAAGATTTTGCCAGAAGCTTTTAATACTGTGCCACAGGCGCTGGAAAAAGCCAGGCTGAGGCGGCTGGGGAAAGTCATCATCAGTTGGCGGTGGTGGTTCAATTGGATCTGGCACTGGATCTGGGTCGGGTTCAGACGGCCGTTGGGCGGGCATCAACACATTAAGCATTTCCAATACCGGCTGAAGCTCATTCGCCAGGCCATGCTCTGGCGCATTGCCCACTTCACCAGCAAAGTGCAGTCCAATTCCCTTACCGCTGGCCTCATCCACCCAAATCGAGCCAGAATCACCCCCCATGCTAATTTCCACATCGCCCACACCAGGGCGAGGCACAATGCGCACGACATTTTGGATTGCCCGCACACCTGCGGCCCCATAATTAATGGACGTGGTCATTTTGATGCCATCAATAAACCCTTCAGTACGCTCAGTCGTACGGCCGCTTTTCCATACCATCATCCCCAATTGCGGCGTTGTTACATCTTCAATCGTATCGCCATCCAGCGTTTCTGTTATAACTTCGCGGCTGTTGGTAAGCTGCGCGACGGCCGCATCGTAAGGGCCAAGCACAGAACGGCTAAGCGTGGCAAAGGTATCGCCACTGTTGCCGCCATCCAATGACCCTGGCTGCCAGATTGGTTCACCCGGTGCAGCAGCTGGATTACCGACAAAAACATGCCAGTTGCTCAATACCATCGGCAGCAGACTGGTCGCATCATACACTTTGGCTCCCAACGTACCAGCCGTGATACGCGGATTACCCGCACTCACGCCCAAGGGAATGGGATCGTAGCGCGCTTTGCGCGCTTCGGGGGCGGCTTCCAGTTGAGTTTGCCCCGGAAGCAATTGCAAACCGTACTCCGCTTCGATCACATCAACCGGAATACCTTCTACTTCTTTGGGGAACAAGTCTGCTTCAGACAACTCCGATACAGGCACTTTTTGGGCAACATGCACGCGAATCGAAAGCTTGCCGGTCATCAAACCTTCTGACCATTTAAACCCCAGGTCAACGGCCGTAACCCCTTCACGCGCTAACCATTCATCACGGACCGAATTAAGAACGGCCGTTGCCTGTTCCATCTGTTCTGGGCTAAAGGTTGTCATATTTATGCTCCTTGCCTATACCTTTCAACTGGAGACAAAAACATTATACAGTGAAAAGCAGGTACAAGTGAAAAGTAAAAAGTAACAGGGAGTGGCCACAGGAGAGAAACTACTTTTGCACGCTTTCACTTTTCACAACAATTTCTAAACAGATTAACGACACAAGCAACTTTTTACCGTTACCCGCTTAACAGGACCTTGTCAGCGGCAGTCAGTTTCAGTATGCTATAAACATCGTTGCCATTGGTCGCATAATGGCTTCTTTACTTTCAGGGTTGTGTAATAAACTTACTATTGATCGAGCTTTTGGTTTGGGGCGATGTTCCCTCCAGTTCAATTAACCGTATAAAAATGGCGTAAGTTCACTCCCTGATCTCTTATTTCTGTCTCCACCGCCAGTTGTGGAGAAGGCGTGATGGCTGTTCTAGGGGAACGGCCGTCTACAGAAGAGGTGTACCGTGTTCAACCTACCCGAGTATCCAGATGTCCACACGACCCGACACATCACCTGTGTAAGCTGCAAAGAAAAATTTGCTATCACCGAAGGGCACCGCATCGGTGAACCACAAGAAAGGCAGTGGCGCGTCCTATCCCATGAAGCAAACCAAATCAATTTACGACAAGAAGACAACAGACAGCGACGCCCAGTGGTACCTCAACCTTTACAGATTCCTGCACAGGTAGAGAATTCCGAACAGCCCGAATTTTTACAGCAACCGCCAACAAAGTTTACCCCTTACAAAATTCATTGCCCCCGTTGTGGTGCCGACAATCGCAACTGGTTGTTGTTACAAAACAATGACAACCAGAACCTTTGGCAAAAATACGTCTCACGTTTCCCGCATATTCGTTACGCCTTATTACTGGCGGCCGTGTTCAGCTTTCTAACTTTGCTTATCCCGCTTCGCTCCTGGCTTCAAATTATTTTTCTAGCCATCTTTATCCCTTTTGCAGTTTTGAGTTTAATTGTTGAACTCACCCAACATTGGGGCAAACTACGAGAGGGCAAACACATTGCCAAGATAAAACCAGATGCACCTGATGAAGAACGTGCCTTATGGATACGTGGTTTTTCCTGGGTCTTGCTAGCTTCGGTTCTCATTCCCCTGATCTTTTTTGTGCTTGCGCCAAGAGTCATTCAATATGGGATCAAAGTTGTTGAACCGTCACCAGAAGCCGAGGTCGAAAAAGCAGCAACAGATGTTGGCGAGCTGGTTAATCAAGACTTGGAGAACACTGCGGCGAATTTAGAAGCCATCGCCGATGATATGGACAATTTACTAACAGGTATGCCCACGAACGCTTCTCCACAATTTGAACAAGAAGTTGCCACTTTTTCTGAAAAATTATCAGCTGTTGTTACAGCCGCCTTGAATGAGTTAAACATTATTCGCCAAGAAAGCCCTGACATCATTGAGGCGCGTCGTACGCAGGAATTAGAAAAAATCGACAAGGCTCGTGCCAAAGCAATTGAACAATTGAAAAAAGAGATCATGGCTGATATTCGCTTCCTGCTTGTTTGGGCGGTCATGGTTGGTTTGCCTGTTTTTATATCCGTTTTCATTGTTATGAGAAGCATCAAAGCGTATGTTAAAAAAGTGGATGGGCAATTGCCCCCACCTCTCTTTTATTCAGTGGCAAGTATGACACGAGTCGTAAGTTGGGAAGCGAAACAGGCTCTGGAAATTGAGGGCACCATGCACCATATTCAATGGGTCAGTGTGAAGCGAAATGAAGAAGGGGGCATTACGCTTACAGGACTTCACCGAGATCTGCCTAACTTTAACGCAAATGGACAGGTGCGCGGGGAAACTGTTCGGGCACAAAAACACGTCATTAAGACAGACCTATGGGGACGTGTTATTACTGCAACAATTCACGACACTAGGGTACCTCGCCCGGTGGGCGGACCCGAATTTGTGACGGCACTGCCCCTACCACATGAGGCCCCAATTCGTGTACGGCCACCAGCCAGATAATTAAGTGCCCTTCTTTGATGTACAAAATGAACGGCCGTATCCCCCAAAATCCCTGTGGATACGGCCGTTTCCCATTTCCCCATTTCCGCCAATCGCGTATAATCCACTGGGAAGCCAAAGCAATTAAAACCTCAGCAGATTTCGCAGATGTGGCCTTATGCCCCTGGTAGTTTTTCTCTGTGCAATAAGATCGCCCCTCCGCGTCTCTGCGTTAATTCATTAGTTTAAGGAGAGCAATCCATGAGTTATGCCCATATCAAAGTACCGAATGGCGAAAAAATCACCTTTGCTGACGGCCAATTAACTGTGCCCGATAACCCCATTGTGGCCTATATTGAGGGAGACGGCATTGGCGTCGATATTACCCCCGCCTCGCTGCACGTTTGGAATTCGGCCGTAGAAAAAGCCTACGGCGGCAAGCGCAAAATCGCCTGGATGGAGATCTACTCTGGCGAAAAAGCAGCCGAAGTCTACGACGGCGATTACATGCCAGAAGAAACCTTCGCAGCCATGCGCGAATTTGTTGTTGGCATTAAAGGCCCACTGACCACTCCCATTGGCGGTGGCTTCCGCAGCCTGAACGTGACCTTGCGCCAGGTGCTGGATTTGTACGCTTGCGTTCGTCCCGTTCGTTACATCCCCGGCACCCCAAGCCCCATGAAACATCCCGAACGGATGGACATCGTGCTGTACCGTGAAAACACCGAAGACGTCTACTCTGGTATTGAATTTGTGGCCAATTCCCCCGAAGCCAACAAAGTCATCGCCCTTTTGCGCGACGAGCTGGGCAAAAACGTGCGCGATGCTTCCGCCATTGGTATTAAGCCGGTAAGCGAGTTTGGCACCAAGCGCCTGGTACGTCAGGCGCTGCAATATGCCATCGACCACAATCGCAGCTCCGTCAGTCTGGTGCATAAAGGCAATATCATGAAGTTCACCGAAGGCGCTTTCCGCGACTGGGGTTATGAAATAGCGCGGGACGAATTTGGGGCAACACCACTGGATGGCGGGCCCTGGCACACCATGAAAAATCCCAACAACGGCCAGGATATCATCATCAAAGATGTGATTGCCGATAACATGCTGCAACAGCTGCTCACCCGTACGGCCGATTACGACGTCATCGCCACGTTGAACCTAAACGGCGACTATATGAGTGATGCGGCCGCTGCCCAGGTTGGCGGACTCGGCATGGCTCCCGGTGGCAATATTGGCGACGGCGTGGCCTTGTTTGAAGCCACCCACGGCACTGCGCCCAAATATGCGGGCAAAGACCAGGTCAATCCCGGCAGCCTTATCCTTAGCGGGGTGATGATGTTGGAGTACATGGGATGGACGGAAGCGGGTGAAATGATTGTAGAAGCCATGACCAAGACCATTCAGGACAAAACCGTTACCTACGATCTGCACCGCCAGATTGAAGGGGCCACCAAGCTTAAGTGCTCTGAGTTTGCCCAGGCCATCGTAGACAACATGTAAGAATAGACCGCGGAGACGCGGAGAACGCAGAGGAAAATAATAAAAACTCTGCGCTCTCTGCGCTTCTGCGGTGAATTTGCTTTTTACTCTACAACTTCAGTTTCCAGGGAAAGTGCCTGGCAAAGTGTGCCATCTTCCAGGCAAACATCCATCAGTCCAGAAATTTGCCCTGTTTTTTCAGGAATAAACCGTAGTTCAATCTCTGTAGTTTGTCTTGCTGGCAGCAGCCAGTTAAAGCTGTAGCTGGCAAAACCGGTGAGGGGCAACGGCCGTATCTCACCAAAGTCAGGTGTGCTGCTGTCCAAACGAATGTTTTCCAGATAATCAGTATCCAGATCAATGCTGTGCAGCGTCTGGCTGGCGGTAAAAATATTGGTCAGTTGCAGCGTCACGGCAAAAGGTTCGTGCAGCGCAACTTGCTGTGGCGCGTCGAGCACCATTTCAACGGTCGTGGGTTCGTTTAGCACTGTGCCAAACAGGAGGCGACCGACAACAACGGCAACGGCCGTTCCCACCAAACAAACGACAACAATAAGTCCCACTAATCTAATTGTCCGCTTTCTGTCCATCAGCTATCTCCCTCATGGCAAAACGGCCGTTACTCGCCGCTTAATCCGCCAGATGAATGCCCGCTTCATTTAGGCGCTCATGCACCAACGCCAACAGCTTGGGCCGCATCTCCGCGCCCATAGCGTATTTCGCTTTGGCCAGCAACGTCAGCTCCGTTTGCTGACCAATCGAACCAGATTCGCTGATAATTTGCCACGGCTCCAGTAAATTGGGCAGCAGCAAAGGCGCTTCTTTGCTCAACTCTTCCAAAATGGTCAATGCCCGGCTCAAATCTTCGGCATTGATCTTAAGCGAGATTGTGGCTGGGGAAAAACGGCCCCGGCTAAAGTTGCGCACGATACGAATCTCGCCATTGGGCACCACAAACAACTCGCCGCTGGGAGCACGCAGCGTGGTCGTGCGCAAATTGACAGTTTCGACCACACCTTCATTGCCCAAAATATCCACTTTTTCACCGACATCAAAGGTATCTTCAAATAAAAAACCGACGCCTGTCAGATAATCGCTGACCAACGGCCGTGCGCCCAAGCCAAAAGCGGCCGTAAACAAACCCACCAGCCAAATCAACGTTTCGCCATCAAAAAACAAACTGAGGCTGAGCAAAACGGCCGTAACCACAGCCAAAAAAGTAACGGCACTGGCCACCAGACTCACTAAAGTTTTCTGCCGCTCCTGACGCATCTCGCGCCGCTTACCAGCCAAACCGCCCAGGCGCAGCACCCGCTGGGCAATCCGACCAGACATCCGGTAAACCAGATAAGCCAGCACAAAATAGACGCTGATGTGCAGCAGATCGCGCCACCAGGTTTCGGCCGTCCAAATCGTCACAAGATTTTCCCACATAGAATCCTCCGAGCAATCATTCTAACCTCAGGCCCACGCCGTAGCAAAGATGCTGCGTGAAACGGGATGCGTGACCAAAAGAAAAGCACGTTTCACGCATCACGCATCACGCAATACCTATCAAATCTAAGCAACCCGAAATCGCTCTTGACCAATTTTTAAATCCGCTTACCATAATGATTATGACAAATAACGGTGGATACAAACTGGAATACCTGGAAAAATACCAGGGTCGTCCCCCTAAACAATCTGGCAATAAAAACAATAACAACAAAAACAAGCGCGGCTGCCTGTCCAGAGCCATCATCCTGCTGGTGCAGCTTGGGCTGATTGGCCTGTTTTTGGGTATTTTGGCCTTTGTAGGTGCCTACATCTACCTCAACAATGAGCTGTCTGATTCCATTGACCAGGTGGTGGCTTACCGAGGTACTGGTGTGGGCGGCACCCCCCGCTTTTTTGATCGCAATGGCGAACTGCTTTTTGAACTGACGACCACTGATAAACGCCTTTGGCTGGCCTATTCCGAGATCCCCCAATCTGTGATTGATGCCACCGTGGCTGTAGAAGATGACACCTTTTGGGACAATTATGGCGTGGACCCGGCGGCGATTGGGGCTGCTTTGCTCAATAATTACCGTAATCAAGACGGCCGTCCCGTGGGGGCCAGCACCATCACCCAGCAGCTGGTGCGCCACATCGCCTTCAGCTACGAAGAGCGCGTCAGCGTCAGCTACGAGCGCAAGCTGCGCGAAATCTTCCTGGCCTTCATCATGACCCAGCAGCGCAGCAAAGAAGCCATCATTCAGATGTACCTCAACGAGATTTACTACGGCAATCTGGCCTATGGCATTGAAGCCGCCTCCCAAACCTACTTTGGCAAATCGGCCAAAGATTTAACCCTGGCCGAATCCGCTTTTCTGGCCGGGCTACCCCAATCGCCGCTGGATTGGGACCCCTACACAAACTTTGAAGCAGCCAAAGAACGCCAGGAATTTATTTTGGACTTGATGGTGGAGGATGGCACCATCGCCTCGCTAGATGCCGAAATTGCCAAAGGGGTCACCGTCCGCATTGTGCCACGCATCACGGCCAACGAAGCCGCCGGGGATGCCACGCTGGAAGCCCCCCACTTTGTCCTCTACGTGCAAAATGAGTTAGAGCGCCTTTACGGCCCTGACGCCATGGCCCTGGGCGGCTGGCAGATCACCACCAGTTTAGATTTGAACATGCAAGATATGGCGGAAACGGCCGCCCGCGAACAAGTCGCCGCTCGCGCCGCAGCCCACAACGTCAGCAACGCCTCTGTGGTCATTCTCAAACCTGGGTCCGGCGAGATTTTGGCCATGGTGGGCAGCCTGAATTATTTTGATGAGTCGATTGACGGCCAGGTCAACGTGGCCCTCAGCCCGCGCCAGCCGGGCAGCAGCATCAAGCCCATCACCTACGCCACCGCCTTGCAGCGCGGCTGGTCCACCGCCGACGTGCTGTGGGATGTGCCCATCGAGCTGGATTTGGGCGATGGCGAAAAGATGGTGCCGGTAAATTATGATGGTTACTATCGCGGACCGGTGCTGTTTCGGGATGCCCTGGCCAACAGCTACAACATTCCGCCCGTGCAGCTTTTGCGCGACGTGGGCGTGCCCAACTTTGTGGCCACGGCCCGCAGCATGGGCATCGAATCGCTGCGCGAGCCGCCTGGCTTTTACGGCCTGGCCCTCACCCTGGGCGGCGGCGAAGTACCGCTGCTGGAAATGACGCACGCCTTTGCCACGCTGGCCAACCAGGGGCAAAAACCGCGTCTTACTTCCGTGCTTAAAATCACGGACAGCCGGGGTAACGTCATTTTTGATGCCCAGCAAAATCAGCTGCCCGCCGTCAACGCCATCGATGCCCGGATTGCCTACATCATCACCGACATTTTGGACGATGACCAGGCGCGGGTGGCGGCGATGGGCTACAACAATCCGCTGGAGCTGCCCTTTCCCGCCGCCGTCAAAACGGGCACCACCAACGATTTCCGCGACAACTGGACGATTGGCTACACGCCAGGCGTGGTGGTGGGCATTTGGATGGGCAATGCAGACGGCCGTCCCATGGTTGATTCGTCCGGTTTGCGTGGTGCCGCCCCGCTGTGGAACAACATCATGCAAACCATCTATAACGATCCGGAGATGATGCAAAGTTTGTGGGTAAACGGCCGTCCCCCCGCCAATGGTTTCATCCAACCCCAGGGAATTGAACTGCGCCCCGTTTGCCTGCCTTCCGGCACCGGCGGCAGCCGCTGCACCGCCACGCGCAACGACTGGTTTATCGTCGGCGCACCGACCCACGGCAACGCCCGCATCAGCTACAACCCCAACATGGGCGAAAATTTGGGGGCGTGGACACTCTCCACCATGCCCTTACCTTCCGACGAGGGGCAACGCATCTTGGACGCCCAGCCGGAGCTGAGCAACGGCAGCAAAATTCCCCGCCCCACTGAATGTGTCATCAACAGCACCAGCCCACCGGCAGGGGCCACTGTGCGGCTCTACCTGCCTGTCCCACCGTTTTATCCCGATGAAGTCAAGGCCCGGCAGTGGGCGCAAAGCTCCGGCTACCGCATGGCTCCCCCCGCCGTCTGCCCGCTCAGCGTCTTGCGCAATTCGCCTACGCCTTCCCCAACCAACACACCGGGGGGAGGGTAGTGAAAAATAAAAAAGTGATAAGTGGGCTACTTCCCACTTATCACTTTTTCCTAAAACTCAGAGTTCATCTTCGTAAATATTACTCCGTCGCCATTAAAATGTTGCTGCACGGTTCACTGCAATCCTCAATCGCGCTGAAAATGTCGTCGATGGCCGGTTCTACCGTTTTGACGATACGGCCGTCTACCAATGTCAGCGTCACGTCCAGACTGTGGGTTTGGAAGATTTCGACGACTTCGCCGCTGTTTAGAAGGGAAACGGCCGTTTCCCAATCCACTATTTCTGCCCCTTCCGCATTGGTTTCATGCATGGTTGCTGCCACAAACGTCAAAGAACCATCGTTGGTGTGCAATGTGAGCCCGCTGCCGGAAAGTGTGTAGCTTGTAGCTTCAGCCAGCATCGCCAGAAAGTCGCTTTCTTGCTGCATCACGTTTTCACCCAGGCAAGCCATGACCGTGCTTTCTACTAGCCCCACAGAAAGCTTGCCATCCGCTTCGATAGAAACGTCGGCAAAATAGCCATTGCAGCCTGCCGTGCCGTTGATCTGCTCGCCGTCAAAATTTAGCGTGAGTTCGGTGTCGGGTAAGACGGCCGTTTGGTTATCGTTTGGTCCAAAGGTAGTCAAAACCCAATGGGTGCCTTGTAGTTCGTTGCTTTCTGGTCGGGAAACTGGTGTGGGGGAAACGGCCGTTTTGCGCACAACTTCCACCAATGTCAGCTCCAGAGATGAAGCATCGGCCGGAGGATTATCAATCTTCGTTTCACTGACGCGCAGTTCGTACTCGTAGCCCGGCTCGTATTCAAAGCCAACAATCTGGTCATAAAACAGCGTCCATTCCGCATCTTCGCTCTGGCGCACCTGCATACATTTCTGCGGCCCAACACCCACACAATCGACCAGTTCCGGCCCTACAAATAGCGTTTTGGTCGCTTCTTCCTCGTTCGCCTCGGCGGCTTTGTCATTGGATTCTTCAACCACGCCTGCTGCAAAAACCAGACGGCCGTCTTCATAGTCCAATGTCAGCTGATCGCCTTCTAGCGTGAAGCTGCTCACCGTACCCAATGCTGCCAGATACGCATTTTCCTGCTGCATGATTGGTTCAGGGCAAGCCATTCGGGTAGACCCAATTGCCCCAAAGGTGAGCGAACTGCCAGATTGGCTGGCCTCGCCGAAGTAGCTATTGCAGCCAGCCGACCCGTTGATGCCGTCGTCGGCAAAGTTCAGGGTGATGGTCGTGTCGGGCAGAACGGCCGTCAACGCATCTTCCGGCCCCAATTCATTGAGCACCCAACTGGTGCCGTCTAATACAGCCCCAGCCTCTACATCTGGTTCTACATCGCCACCTGAACCAGATGGGCTGCAAGCAACAATGGCCAACAACAAAAGAAAACTGATGATAAATAGGTTTACAAACTTGTTTTGATACTTCATTGGAATTTTCTCCTCAAAAAATAGTCGAGCTTGCGCAACCTGGAGTGTAACTACACCCGCTATTGTATGGTGTCCCTTTGCTTTAGTTGGTTGGGGAACGTGCTTGAAGGAGCTGCGCAGCTTTAGTTATTAAGATCAAACAGTAGTTTGTGAATCGTTTCTCAAACCCTGCTCTTCTTTAACGACAACTAAAGCTAGAAAGTTCCATTGTTCCTTCAGACAATAAAAAAGACATCCACACAGGGATGTCTTTCAAAAAACACAGTGCCAAATTTTTATGGCTTAATGATGATGCCCATCAGGGCCATGGGCATGACCGTGGCTCATCTCTTCTGCTGTGGCAGGCCGGAGGGCAGGAATGCGCACTTCAAAATGCAGCGTTTCGCCAGCCAACGGATGGTTAAAGTCCAGCATAACTTCGGTTTCACGGACTTCAGCAATGGCTGCATCAAATGGTTCGTTTGTTTCGGCATCGCGCAGACTTAACGCTAAGCCCTCTTCTAATTCCATGTCGTCGGGGAACATAGAACGGGGCACGATTTCAAAGGCTTCCATGTCAACTTCGCCATACGCTTCAGCTGCCGGTACCACAACCGTTTTGCTATCCCCTACGGTCAATCCCACCAGTGCTTTTTCTAATCCTGGAATGATTTGGCCATAGCCGTGTAAATATTCCAGAGGTTCATTGTCGTCAGAGGAATCAATAACCTCCCCATCATCCAAACGAAGGGTGTAATCTAAACTAACAACAACCCCATCTTTAATTTTTAGTTGTTCACTCATCTTAAAACTCCTTGCTCCTAAAGCTTCCCGCTTCTTCAACTAACTTCTTGGTGAAAAAGAAAGACTTTCGTCCAAATCATGAACGAAAGTCTTGAAACTTACTATTTTAAGTTTTTAACACCTGCTCACCCAATGGTAAGCAGGTGATCTAAACGCGATAAGACCTTAAACGGCCGTTACGTTGGCAGCAGCCGGGCCTTTAGGACCAGCTTCTACACTAAACTCGACGCGTTGGCCTTCATACAAGGTTTTGCGGCCGAAACCATTGATAGCTGAATAATGAACAAATACATCTTCGCCATTATCCGTAGCAATAAAGCCAAAGCCTTTCTGGTCGTTGAACCATTTGACGGTTCCGGTTGTTAATTCTGACATTGAAAAAGAATCTCCTTGTGGTTCTACGCAAACGGCCGGTTGTAACCACATCTATATTTTCTAAATTTGGCCGTTCACAGGTGCGGGCCTGACCCAATAAAAAAAGCACTTTCCCGACTTTTTGCGTCCAGGTAGTGCTTTCAAGTATCCAGGACAAAACTCGCAAAATCTACCCCGATAGCGTACACGATTCTCGGACTCTCGTCAATAATTTGGCGAATTTATCCAAAAATGCGCATCCTAAATAACACAAATGAACAAATTTCATATATCGGGTTAAAAGATCCGCCACATTCGCCAATTCGTGCCACACGGAGTTAAAAAGCTAGCGTGGTATGGCCAAGCCCAATGGATTGACCGTGTAATCTGGAAAAATGTCCGGCAGCAGCGGGTTATTGAGCCGCTTTTGAATGAGCTCGCCCAGCACATCCCGGTAATCGATGGTGACGGCCAGATCGCCAGGGCCAACCAACTGCTCATCGTGCAGCCCAGGCCAGTTGGCAAAGACGCGCCCGCCGTTGATGCCGCCACCCAGCACCATCATCATGTTGCCGTGGCCGTGGTCGGTGCCCAGACCGCCGTTTTCTTGCAGCCGCCGCCCAAACTCAGACATCACAACAACGGTGACATTGCCCATTTGCGCCTGTAAATCTTCGTAGAAGGCGGTTAAGCCATCAGCCAGTTCGGTGAGCAGATTAGCCAGCGTGCCAGATGCGCCGCCCTGGGCCACATGTGTATCCCAACCGCCCAGATCGATGCAGGCCACTTCTACACCAACTTCTGCTTTGATAAGTTGGGCCACCATGCGCATGGCCTGGCCAAATTCGTTTTCCTGGTAGACACGGCCGTTCGGCACATAATTTACCGTATCAATCTTGCCCAACACCGCCATCGAGGCGAACGTTTGCTGCGCAGCCACCGCGAGCATGTCCTGGTTTTGCTCATAAAGCGTTTGCAGCAGGCTGGTCATTTGCCCGACGCGTTCCGGACGGCCGCCCAAATGATACTCCGCAATGGATTGCAGCGCGGTGGAAGAAACCGCCCCGGTCAGGGAAGCGGGCAACATATCGCCAATGCCCACGGCACGCAGGGAAGAACTATTGCCACTGTCCAGCGTGGCCAGATGGCGCGCCAGCCAGCCAGTGTAATCGCCGTTTTCCGTAGCCCCCCGCTCCATCAAATCCATCGCTTCAAAATGGGAGCGGGTTTCATCGGGCGAGCCGGTGGCCTGAATGAAAGCCATGTCCCCTGCCGCATAAATGTCATGCAGGGGAGCCAGGGTGGGATGCAAGCCAAAAAAACCGTCGAGGTCCACGGTACGGCCGTCTACGGCACGGTTGTCATCAGGCCGGGGAATGCCAATCAGGGGACGATGGGCGTAGTATTGCTCGTCGCCGTGGGGCACAACCATATTGAGACCATCGGCCCCGCCGCGCAAAAAGATGCAGACCAGTGTATCCCCGGCTGGTCCCACATGCGGATCAGCCAGACTGATGCGGGGCATCCAGGTGGGCAGCGCCACAATGTTGTTGCCCAGCAGCAGCGCCGCCGCCGACTGCGCGCCTCGGCCTAAAAAAGTGCGGCGGCTAACGGTTTCATATTCCTGGCAATGGGTCATCGTTTGTTTACTCATTTTGTGCTCCTTCGCAGCTACGAACTGCCTTCTGAACAAGTCGGTTGAATTTCTAAGGCATTGTTAGGCAGCGGCTGACCAAACGCATCGCTGACGGGCAGCCGTTCATTGGTGGCTGGATTGTAGAAGCCAAGCAGCAGCCGATATTGACTCAACTCGTCGCAGCTGATTTGACCAGCCAGCAGGTGGGTGTCGGGAATGGTGGTGCCAGCGGTCCACCAAAGGGTAGGGAAGTTGCCATCGCGCGGCACGCTATCTCCCTGCGCTATCAGATCGCCACTTTCATCAACCAGGTGGATAAAGACAGTCCAATCAGTCGTTGGCTGGGCCAGGGCTTGCCAATGCAACGTCAGTACCAAGCCGGCTTCGCTTTCAGCCGGATGAATTTCGTAACCATCGAGCTGGATTTGCTGACCAAACGTGTAGTCGGTGCGGGTGGCGGGGATAGGAACGGCCGTTTCTTCCGAAAAGATCGGCTCTGGCCCTATACGAAGCAGGCTATCCGCTAATGATTCAGCCTGCCACACAATGGGCAACCGTGTCTGTGTCGCCTCATCCAACAAAATCACATCAAACCAATAAAGCGACGGTGCAGGTATGCCTTCTGCCAGAGTCAGCGTGTGCTGCTGCACGATGATCTCGCCCATCTGCCAAAATGGCGTCGGATAGCGCGAGGTGCCGAGCAGTTCAGATACGGCAGTTACCTGCATCTCCGGGTCTATCGGAGCCACCTGAACAACAGCCGATATTAAACCAGAACCATCAGCGGGCTGGGCAAGTTGCCAAAACAAAGTCAAAGTGACCGCGTCACCAACCTGCATGGTTTCTGGCTCGATGGAATAGCCCAACAGGTGGAACTGCTCGCCAAAAGTAGCCTTCAGGGGCAGATAATCTGTTATGGCGTCTGTGACGACCGGGGCAAAGGCAGGCTGCAATTCGCGACCCGGCGCGAAGAGCGCCAGGCCCAGCAGCGGCACGGTAAGCATCACTTGCCCCACCGCACCAGGCCAGTGCCGTCGTGCCAGCCAACGCTGCCAACCCAGGGCCAACAAGCAGCTCAACGGGGCAATAACGGGGAAAAGCAAACGGCCGTACGGCGCGGCGGTGCGCCACAGCCAAACCACCATCAAGCCACCGTTCAGCAGCACAGCCAACCATAAAATTTGGGTGACCTTGGTTGCCGGAATGCTGGATAAAGACGGCCGTTTCCGCCACAGCCACCCCATCAGACCCAAAATAGTCAGGATAACAAACCAGGCATACCAAATTGGTGCCACAAAAATGGTGGCCCAGCCAAAAGCGGCCCAATAGCTTTTGAACGCTCCCCAGCTTTGGGCCAAAGAAAATCCCAGCCGCTCAACGATATTGTCTACCGGGGGCAGCGCATTGTGGCTTTCCAGCGCCAGCGGATCGCCGGAGACGAGGCCATTGAACAGATACCACCAACCACCAACGGCCGTTACTATCACCAGCCCGCCAGCCACAGCCAGCCACAATCGCTGACGCGACCATTGCATCTGCCGGGCACGGATGAACAGCGTCAGCAGTGCGGGCGGCAGCAAAACAAAGCCCGTCTGCTTGGTGAGTAGGGCAGCGCCCAGCAGCAGGACTAACGTCCATTCACGCCAGCTAATCCGTGGGTCATCCTGGTGCAGCAAGCTGCCCATCAACACAAAGCTCCAGGTACAAAGGGCGATGAGCAAGCTGTCGTTGCTGACACCATTGCTAACGTACAAAAATGTAGGATTGAAAATGACGAGGGCAACGGCCGTTGCCGGCCAAAGCCAACTTTCGGACCATAGCTGCCGCGCCAGCGCCCAGCAGCCTAACACCGTCGCCAGCCCAAACGCCAGAGAGAGCAGCCGGACGCGTTGCATGGCAGCGGCCCAAGGCGCTAAATCCGGTGAGGTTTGTGCGGCCGTATGCACGTACATATTTTTATTGTTGGCACCAGCGGCCAAATTCAGGCCAATTTCCCGGGCAAAGTTAGGGTTGGGGATCACCGCCTGAGCAAATTGGCCCGTATCGATTTCACCAATCAGCGGAGCAGCAAGCAGGTAGTAAAGTGGCGGCGCATAATAAAAGGGAACGTCGTCGGAGACGGCCGGTGCTGGCCCGGTGCGCGTTTCTGGGGAGTGCGGCGGCAGGGTGCCATGTTGGGCAATGTAGTTGGCAACGGCAAAATGGGATGGCTCATCAGGCGTTTCCAGCAAAGGAGTTTGCTGCCGGTAGGTCCAGCCAAGGCAGACGAAAACAAGCAAGCTGGCGGCTGGCAGAAAAAATCTGGCATATTTTGGGAAATCTCGCAGCAAACGCTTAAACATAAACCTCGTTTCAAGCGAAAAGGGCCGATTGCGTAGATTGGGTAGATGGGTGATATCGGCACAAATAAACGGTCGGCTTGCCACCGTAAATGATGAAGCTGACACTTTGACAAAGAACAAATCAATGACTGTGATGTGATCTGATTGATTAGACGCACTGGGGGTTTGTTTTTTAGTATAGATGTTGTTATTGGGCTGACGAACGGCCGTTAACCAATCCAGGGGAGTGTGCCTATCGGTTCTCATCTAAAACTCAGGTCCACTGGATTTCAGGGCTGGCCAGCATCAGGGCCACACAGTCGCGCAGGCGGCCCTGGGCTTCATCGTTTTGCAGCGACGCGTTGTCGATGTAGTCCGTGAATAAGCTGAGTTCAGCGTCTTCTAGGGAACGGCCGTAAACCAGCCCGGCAAACAGTTGAATGGCAGCCTCAGTCGTTTCCGCCTCACCTGCTGCCAAAATATCGTCAAAGGGCACCGTGGCTCCCGGAATTTCGTCGTGCAGCAGCGCCAGGGCAAAGTTCCAGCGGGGCAGCAGATTGGCCGCCCACGCTTCCGAGACATCCGGGTAGCCGTTGGGTGGCGGCCAAAAAAACAACGGCTGGCCCATCACTTCCATCCAGTCGGCAATGGCCCGGCCCCGCCCCAGCCGAAATTCCACATGAAGCGTACGCAGCACAGAAATCATGTAGGCGTGCGGCCGTTTCAGCTTGGGTGGGGCGGTGGCAAAGGTTTCGCTCAGGAAAATCACCCGCAGCATCGCTTTGATCTCGCCGTCGTTTTGTAAATAAGCCTCAGCTACCTGAGTCACCAAATCGGCAGGAGCGTCATCTGCCACAAAGCGGCGCACCAGCTTGGTGGCCAAAAAGTTGGCCGTGGCTGGATGGGCAGCCAGCAGATCAAGCAGTTCGATCACTTCAGCTTCACCGCGACCAGCCGGGAAGGTTTGGCCCAGCACCTGCTTCTCGCCAAAGTCATGCCGATCTTCATCAAAGATAAATTGCCCGCGCAAACGGCCGCGTCGGGCCACGGTCCAGCCAGTGAGGATGCGGGCCACTTCCTGCACATCTTGCTGGCTGTAGCCGCCAGCGACGCCCAGGGTGTGTAGTTCCAGCAGTTCTCGGGCATAGTTTTCATTGGGGTGGCCCTTTTCGTTGCTGATATTGTCCAGATAAAGCAGCATGGCAGGGCTTTGGGCCGATGCGCCTAATAGCTCACGGAAGTTGCTTAGCGCATACGGCCGTATCACGTCCCGGTCATCCACAATTTTAGCCAACGGCATCAGCGGCTCTTTGCGCAAATAAATATTGAAATGATCCGACCAGAATTCCACCATTGCTTCATACAGCTGCCGTTTGGAGTAGCGGGCGCGCATAAAGGTGGAGCCGATAAGTGCAATGGTGGCGTCCTTTGGCTCTTGCTCTAGCAGTTGGCTGACATCCATCTGGTACAGTGTTTGGTGCCGGGCAATCAAGTCACTGGCCGTGTCCTCGATAGCTTCAGGATTGAGCTGTTCCTCAAGATAGGCGGCCAATCCGAGCTGGGTAACGCGTTCCACTTCGCCGGGTACCGGACCATAACCCGCCCGGTTGAGCAATCGTCGCACCGGATTCACGGCCTGGCTGGGCAAATCGGGGCCGCTTTGGGTGAAGGGGACGGTGCCGGGAACGGCCGTTGGCACCGTCAGCGTTTCTGGCAATTCGTTCTGATCCAGCTTCTGCCCAATCACACTACACCCAGCGGTTCCGGCAGCAACGGCCGTTACGCCACCCAGGCGGAGAAAGTCGCGTCTGGTTAGTTTCATAGTTCCTCACGGTCAGTGAGCAGTAGGTCAGTATTCAGTCAACTGTTTACTGACCCACTGAACACTGATTACTGATTACCGGCCACCACAACCTGTTCACTCACCGTGGGACGAGGCAGCCAGCCAAGCAGACCAAATACGGCCGCGCCCAAGACGGTAATGCCCATAATAGGCGCAAACAAAAACCAGCCCACGATGGGAAACAGGCAGGCCAACTCATACATCACGGCGCCGCGCAGCCAGTTCATCGCTTCAGAAGTTGGCTTGGTGAGGGTAATTCGCTTAGCCAGCAGGCGGCTCATGCCCGCAGCCCCCAGCGTGCCCAACCCCATCCCCACAAAGGCCGCCACAAACGCCGTGCCACGCACCACGCCGATGGGCACGTTAGCGGTGATGGCGATCCATAAAAGAAAAGCGGCCGTTACCGGCACGCCCAAAAAGAAACTTTTACCCGGCGTTTGTTCCAGGCGCGTTTCAATTCGGGCCGTAATTTGGGGCATCAATAAATTCAGAGTAAGCAGCAGTGCAGGTAGGCAAATTAAGCTACCTAACAGGGAGTAAACAACAATATAAACATCGACCATGAGAATGCTCCTTCAATCATCATAGCTGGTGGCTTCTTGTTCGTGGCTAACACCAACTACTAACCGTTACTGGTTATAGATACCGGAAGCATTCGCGAAAGTTGCAATCTGTTTGTAAATTGTTTGTAAAACGGGGGAACGCGTTTGGGGGACGATTTAATGAAACGTGATGCGTGAAGCAGCTAATCGCATTTCACTCATCACGGGTTTGGGGACTTCAATGTTATTTTTTGAGAAGGGCTTGCGTGGCGCTAGAGACATCCCGCGAGAAGATTTCCTGCATGATGAGGCGACATGCTTCAAGCTGGGCTTCGGCCTGTTGGCGCTGGCCTGCTTGCAAGTGCAGGTTGATGAGCCGACGATGCCACCCTTCATGATGGGGTTCAATGGTTACAAGCTGCTGGGAAAAGGTGATAGCCTTGTTGATCTCACCATCGGCTTCGTACTTGTTAATCAGCTGCAATAACGTTTCCAGCGCCTTCAGACGATGCTGTTCCCGTTCCAGCGCAGCCCATTCAATAAACCCTTTGGCATCTTGTACTTGAATTGTTTCCAAAAAATCACCACGATACAGCTTGAGTGCTCGTTCTGGCTGCTGGGGGATGGTTTGTTCAAAGACGGCCGTATCTAACCAAACCTCATACGCCGGATTCAACCGGACCGTTTGCCGGTTGATGAGAATCGCATCTTCACACACGCGGCGCAGCCGGGAAAGCAAAACGCGCAAATTGTTATTTGCCTGATTACGTGATTGGGCGTTGAACAATAATGAAGCCAGCGCTTCGCGTAAATGAGGGAACGGTTGACAAACCAAATAGGCAAACAACGCATCAACTTTGTGCGATGTTGATTCGGCCAACGGCTGTCCATTGATAGAAAATGACGGCGTACCGAAAAGGCGGATCGTTAGATTGGCTGCTGTCTCCACCATCTCATTTTGCTCGATTAGCTGTTCCTGTTCTAATGGCTGCATAATATCTTCGATGTTAGAACTTATGCTGCAAGTATGCTCTTCGCGCCTGATTATCTAAATTTTTTGTCCTAATACGTCTAATGTATTGT
This sequence comes from uncultured Anaerolineae bacterium, assembly GCA_905479495.1. Taxonomy (GTDB): domain Bacteria; phylum Chloroflexota; class Anaerolineae; order Promineifilales; family Promineifilaceae; genus Leptofilum. The sequence continues at coordinate 165,141 of CAJQMR010000006.1, read as the reverse complement.
CAGGCTCCCATGCAACACGCCTTGTTTCAATTGCAAAATCATCCTAATGGGCCAAGGTTAACATTAGACTTACGTCTTACTTTATGCAGCAGCAAACTAACTTGACAGTAAATAATGGTAAAAAAGAGGTGATGATGAACGGCCGTTTCCCTAAGCAATTATTCCTTTTTATCCTCCTGGTTTTAGGCACGGTTGGCTGTGGTGGCAGGATAAACAATGATGACCCAACCCCCACCGTTGATCCAGCACAGGCGATGCAGGCAGCTATTCAAGCCACTATGGCAGCCGAGTCAGGCAACCGGGGCGAGCAAATGGCCACCTGGCTGGCCGAGCTGGATGAGGCCGAAGCGCGTTGGGCGGCCAACCCCGTAGAGAATTATCAAATTGAAGTACTGTATGTGGAAAGCTCACGGCAGGTGGTTCAAGTGCATACCATTACTGTGGCCGATGGTGCGGTAGTGGCTGAAGATGTGCGCTGTAGCGACCAAGCCCCCGGCTGTGTAATCAATAAGATTCCCGCCGAGCGCCTGACAATTCCTGGCCTCTTTCAAACAGCGCGAAACGCCCTGGAAAATGATGAAATCAATGAGTTTGGCGGCGGTTTCAAGTTCCATGAAACCTATGGCTTTCCCCAAAATATCAGCCTGCGCACGTCAGGAGCCAACCAACTGCCCTGGTATTGGCAGGTGGAATCATTCACCGTCAACGAATAGCTCGCCAAATGGATGCAAAAAAAGAAACGGCCGTCTCCCACAGACGGCCGTTTCTTTTACCAAGGAGTGGCGAAATAAAAGTTAGGCGTGTGCCGGAACCGGCACTTCTTCAAACTGAGCTTCTTCAGTGGACCCTTTGAGCGCGGCCGTAGACGCTTCACCGCCCGAAACTGTCAACTGTATCTCATCATAGTAGCCAGCCCCCACAAAGCTTTGATGTTTCACCGCCCGGTAGCCATCGCTGGCTTCCAGGTCAAACTCACGTTCCTGTAAGCGGGAGTAACCAGCCATCCCTTCATTTTTGTAAGCCAGGGCCAGTTCAAACATGCTGGTGTTCAGGGCATGGAAGCCAGCCAGGGTCACAAATTGGAACTTGTACCCCATTTTACCCAGCTCTACCTGGAACTTGGCGATGGTGGCTTCGTCCAAATTGCGCCGCCAATTGAATGAGGGCGAGCAGTTGTAAGCCAGCATCTTGCCGGGGAACTTTTCATGGATGGCGTCGGCAAACGCTTTGGCTTCGTCCAAATCTGGCTTGGAGGTCTCACACCAGATAACGTCGGCGTACGGGGCATAAGCGAGGCCACGGGCGATGGCGCTTTCCAGGCCACCCTTGACGTTGTAGAACCCTTCGGCGGTGCGTTCCCCCGTGATAAATGGCTGATCGCGCGGATCAATATCACTGGTGATCAGCTGAGCCGAATCGGCATCCGTGCGGGCGATAATCACCGTAGGCACGCCCAGCACATCGGCAGCCAATCGCGCCGAAATCAGCTTTTGGATGAATTCACGGGTCGGCACCAACACTTTGCCACCCATATGGCCACATTTCTTGGCGGAGGAGAGCTGGTCTTCAAAATGGACACCAGCCACACCGGCTTCAATCATCATTTTCATAAGCTCAAAGGCGTTTAGCGAGCCGCCAAAACCAGATTCAGCATCGGCCACGATGGGGGCGAACCAGTAGACGCCGTTTTGGTTATTCATGTGGTAAATCTGGTCAGCACGCATCAAGGCATTGTTAATGCGCTGGGCCAGCTTCGGCGCGCTGTCGGCCGGATAAAGACTCTGGTCTGGGTAGGTATGGCCCGCATTGTTGGCATCAGCCGCGACCTGCCAGCCGCTAAGGTAGATGGCTTTTAGCCCAGCCTGCACCATTTGCACGGCCTGGTTGCCGGTAAGGGCACCCAATGCATTGACATAATCTTCGCTGTGCATCAACCGCCACAGCCGTTCGGCACCCATCCGGCCCAAGGTGTGCTCAATCTGGATGGTTCCTCGCAGACGGGCAACATCTTCCGCGGAGTACGGCCGTTCAATTCCCTGCCACCGCTTATCAAATTTCCAACTATTTTCCATCTGCGTCACATCATACTGTTTCAACATGCTCACTCCTCCAGGTAAAATTAAAATAATTGATTGAAAATAAATGGCTGCACCAATTGTTTAACCAGCACACCACAAAATCACTAACTCAAATATTCGTAGGCAGGCAGCGTCAAAAATTCAGTAAACGTTTTGCCAATGATGATTTCCTCAAACAGCTTACCGGCATCACGATATTTGCCCTGTTCAAACTGTTCGGCCCCAACCTGACCCTTGATTTGCTGCAAAACGGCGGGCACCATCTCATGGATAAGTTCTGGCGTCACGGAACGGCCGTCTGCCAGCTTGGTGCCGGGGTTGTGCAGCCATTGCCACACTTGCGCTCGAGAAATTTCGGCCGTAGCCGCATCTTCCATCAAGTTATAAATCGGGACACAGCCGCTGCCATCCAGCCAGGAAGCCATGTACTGAATGCCCACATCAATGTTGGTGCGCAGTCCAGCTTCGGTAATGTGGCCTTCAGGCACAACCAATAAATCGCTTGCGGTAATCTTCACGTCTTCGCGCAGCCGATCAATCTGGTTGGGGCTGGTCATCACCTTGTCAAATTCTTCTTTGGCGATGGCTACCAACGCCGGGTGAGCGACCCAGGTACCGTCGTGGCCGTCTTCAGCTTCACGCTTTTTGTCGGCACGCACTTTAGCCAATGCGGTTTCGTTGGCTTCGGGATCATTTTTGATGGGAATTTGGGCCGCCATGCCACCCATGGCGTGGATGCCCCGCTTGTGGCAAGTTTGGATAAGCAGCAGCGAATAAGAGCGCATCATGTGCGTGGTCATCGTCACTTCGGCCCGGTCTGGCAACACAAAATTGGGATGCATTCGGAATTTGCGGATGGCGCTGAAAATGTAATCCCACCGGCCGCAGTTCAAACCAGAAGAATGGTCGCGCAACTCGTACAAAATCTCATGCATTTCGAAGGCGGCCAAAATATTTTCGATCAGCACCGTGGCCCGAATGGTGCCCTGCGGCACGCCGAGCATGTCCTGGGCCAGGACAAACACATCGTTCCACAGGCGGGCTTCCAGATGGCTTTCTAACTTAGGGAGATAAAAGTAGGGGCCGCTTCCTTTAGCAATCAATTTTTGGGCGTTGTGGAAGAAGAAGAGGCCAAAATCAAACAGGGAGGCGGAAATAGGACGGCCGTTTAAAATCACATGCTTCTCGTCCAGATGCCAGCCACGGGGGCGCACCAGCAAAGTAGCAATGGTGTCATTCAGTTCGTAAAACTTACCGTTGGGATTGGTGAATGTAATCGTGCCGTCGATGGCATCGCTGAGGTTAATCTGGCCTTGAATAGTGTCACACCAGGTAGGGGAATGCGAATCTTCAAAGTCAGCCATGTACATGTTGGCCCCGGAGTTCAGCGCGTTGATCACCATTTTGCGATCAACCGGGCCGGTAATTTCGACCCGGCGGTCCATGAGGTCGGCGGGGATGGGGGCCACTTGCCAATCGCTGCTGCGGATTTCGGCCGTTTCGGGCAAGAAGTCTGGCATCTCCCCCGCATCCAACCGCGCCTGGCGCGCAATCCGCTTTTGCAGCAGTTCTTGCCGACGCGCCCCAAAGCGCTCTTCTAACGCGGCAACAAAATCCAGGGCTTCGGGCGTCAAGATACGTTCAAATTCAGGCTGTTTACTGCCAGTGAGCTGAAGAGTGTGGGACATTTCGTAGGCTCCTTGGTAATTCTCAAGTTCGCTGCTTGTAAAAATTTCTCGCTTAGCGAATTTTCGCTACTTGTGAAGAAAAGTATAAACAAAAGAATCACCTTGTCAAGGGCAAATCGCCAATTTCTTAGGTTTTGTAGCGAAAATTCGCTAAAAGTTGTATTATTACTAACACATGATTGTCTGTGTCTACTATAGATAGAGTAAAAACAACAAAGCGAGTTTTTAATGAATAACCTGATCAACATTATTTTTGGGATGAAGGTGCGCCAGGCACGGCTGGAAACAAATCTCACACTTTCTGAATTTGCCAACCAGTGCGAATTATCCCCCTCTTACGTCACGGAAATTGAAAAAGGGCGCAAATATCCCCGCGCCGACAAAATTATGCGCATGGCTGAGGTTTTGGATAAACCTTACGATGAGCTAGTCTCCATCACCCTTTCTCCCTCGATGACCTATCTCAGCACCACTTTAAAGTCAATGACTTTTCAGCGCTTTCCTTTTGAAGAATTTGGCTTGGAATTGGGTGATTTGGTGACGCTGCTGACGCGGGAGCCGGAAAAAGCGAGCGCGTTGCTGCACGCCATGTTGGAAATCGGCCGTCGCTATGGCTTGCATGAAGAAGATTTTTTGCGGGCTGCGCTGCGCTCTTACCAGGAAATACACGAAAATTACTTCCAGGAGTTGGAAGACGCCGCCCAAGCGTTTATTGGCAAATTGGGCGAAAAATATGGTTTATTGGCCGATCCCCCAGCGAGCCGAAAAGCGTTGGAAGCAATTTTGCACAATGAATACAACTATGAAATCGATCTAGACATTATTCACAATCGGCCAGCACTTACCAAATACCGGGCGGTCTTTTTTGAAGGCAAACAGCCTCGTTTGCTCATCAACAGTGCCCTGAGCGAACGCCAGATAAAATTTATCCTGGCCCGTGAGGTTGGCTATCAACATCTTAAGCTCAAGGAACGCTCTTTCGCCTCGACGCCGGATCAAATCAACTCTTTCCAGCAAATTTTGAATGACTTTAAGGCCGCTTATTTTGGTGGGGCACTGCTCATGCCCCGGCCGCATATGCTGTCTGATTTGCAACATTTTTTTGAGCAAACCACCTGGACCCCCCACCTGATGCTGGCCATGCTGGACAAATATCATGTGACCCCAGAGATGTTGTTCTATCGCTTTAGTGAACTCATTCCCCAATTTTTCGGCGTGAAGCTGCACTTTTTGCGCTTTCACCATCGGGAAAACAGCGGCACATACCAGCTGATTAAGCAGCTGAATATGAACCAGCTCATCGTGCCCAGCGGCATTGGCCTGCTGGAGCATTATTGTCGGCGCTGGCTGTCTGTGCGGCTGCTGCAAGAGCTGGAGGGAGCAGCCGAAGTGCCAACGGCTTCAGACCAGCCGCATGTAGGCGTGCAGCTATCTGAATTTATGGAGTCGCAAGACCGGTTTTTGTGTTTGGGGTTTTCGCGAGAGTTAAGTTTGTCACCGGGGGTCACCAGCAGCGTAATTGTGGGTTTTCGGGTGGAGCCAGATTTAAAAAACACAATCCGATTCGCTCAGGATCCAGCCATTCCGCGTGTGATTATCAACGAGACGTGTGAGCGCTGCCCATTAACGGCCGAACAATGCCGGGAACGGGCGGTGGAGCCAACGATTTTGTGGGAGCAGCAAAAAGAACGGGATCGCAAGCTGGCTTTGATGGAAATTCAAAATCAACAATGAGCCAAAGCTTTTTGCGGTTTACGGCCCCTGCCACTGATCAAGGTGATGCTGGATGAATTCAAGAACTTGATGGTGAGCTTGTTTGCTGTTTTCTACTTGAAACGGCCGTCCAAACGTCAGGTGAATTGGCTGGCTGCGATCCAGAGGGCCAAAGTCGCGCAGATAACGGCCGTTTATTAAAAAGTTGGTCTTCACCGCAATAGGCACGACCGGTACGCCAGCCCGTTTGGCCAGCTTGATGCCCAGAGAGTTGAACTCGGCGGGGCTAAATGTGGTCATGCGGGTGTGTTGGGGAAAAAGAAGGATGGAACGGCCGTTTTGCAATTTTTGGGTACCTTCTACCAACACCTTCTGCAAATCCTCCCGTGGGTTGGCACGCCCCACAGCAATGGGTTCCCGGGCACGAAGCATCGGGCCAAACACCGGATAACGCAGCAATGACGCCTTGACCACAAAGTTGATGTCCTGCGGCTGCGGCAACAAACAACCAAAGATGTTACCCTCCAGGCTGCTCATATGGTTACTCACAAAAACCACTGGCTCCGTCAGAGCGCGAATATTGTCTAATCCACGAATGTGAAACCGGCCACCGCTCCCCTCAGTCATCTTAAAAATAGCATACGCTGTCTCGGCCCAAGCCGCCCGATCATATTTACCCTGGGCGACAAACCAGCGGGCTTTGATAATTTCCCAAATAAAGTGGCCATGTAAATACAGGCGGCTGCCCAACGCTAGCCGATCTAGCAGTCGGCGCGGGGTATCTGGTGGCGTGTCATAGGTATCATGGGGAAAGTAGGGATTCATACGGGGATTATACCTGGAACAGAGGCTGGATCAGTAATCTGGTTGCTTGGTGATGGGGTAAACAAGCGTTCGCCAAGGCATGAGGAAACGTAATTGAGTAACTAAGTAATTAGGTAATTGGCCATCCAATTACTCAATTACTTAATTGCCCAATTACCCATAGGATAACCAATCATCAATCTCATCTCCCGATGGCTGCGGCGTGCTGCTTTTGCGGCCTTTCATTTCTTCATAGAAGGTTTCATCGTAGCGGCGCGAGCGTACGGGGATAGGCATCTTGACGCCCCAGCCAAGCAGCAGCACCTCTTCCTTCTCTTGCAGACGGGCCAGCATGCCGCGTAGCTGGTCACGCCCGGCCAGACCGGTAAGCACGGCGCGGATGTCGTCTTCATCCCCCAACCAACCGGTGATGCGGGTGCCTAGCTGGCTCATTACCTCGTCGTCGATGCCAGACGGCCGTTGATCCACCACCAGCAGCGTGACAAAATATTTACGCAGCTCGCGGGCAATAATGCCAAACGCCGTCTGCTTAGAAAGCTGAGGGCTTAAGAGCTTGTGCGCCTCTTCAATAGCAATAACAAGTGGCCGCGGTTTCTTCTCATCTGCATCAAGATGGCTCTGTTCGGTAAGCTCTACCCATTTTTCGCGAATACGTCTGGTAAGAATGTTGGAAACCAGTAAATAATCAAGTTCATCATCATGTTTGCCAAAACTAAGGACAATGTGACGGCCGTTTTGCAGCGCATCAATAATCATGTTTATCGGATTGCCTGCTTGTCGCTCGCCAACATACTCTTTTCGATAAACCCGCATTAACTTGTTATGCAGTGCAGCAGCTGCTTTGGGGTGCACATTGCTATCATTAGCCCAAAATTCTACTGAATCAGGGGCTGGGACTTTTTTTAACTTACCTGATTCGGTTTCTATTTCTTCCATTTTTCCCGGAATCATGGCCATGAATTTGGCAAACCAATTTTCTTTGAAATCACTAGCCAATGCGCTTAAAGTGGAGGCTGCTGTATCTGTTAAGTTAAGCATTCCGGAGAGTAATAAAACATCTTCTGGTGTAATATCCTTTGCCGATAGCAAGAGATCGAAATCGGGCCGATTTGCTCGGATAGTTTGTTTGCCCAAGGCAACAGTTTGTATTTTTTTTCCAAATAAATAGCTAAGCCCCCTGGCGACACCCGTCCCATCTGGATTTTGAACATCAAAAGCATACTCATTGTGCATATCAAAAACTATTGTTGCCGGGGCTTTTTCACTACCTTTATCTGTCAGGCTCATTACGCCCGCTAAAACCATGCGCGTTAAATAGCTTTTTCCTGTTCCAGTTGCGCCAAAAATACCCATTGAGCGCTTAACCAATTTTCTTAAATCAAGATTGATCGGGTGCTGTTGTTCTAGCGTGTGACCAATAACGAACGAACTTTCTTCAGGAGCTTTAAAAATCGCGTCAACATCGGCTTTGTCTGCAAGACGGACAGAAACATGATGAGCAGGGACTGTTTTCACAGGCTGCGGGCCAATCTTTCCTTTTTCAACCTCTTCTTGCCAATCCAAATAAGCAGAAGGATCGGTGCCAGGATCAGGTCCACGATCCATCATCAACGTAGGAAACATTTCGATAGTTGTATAAAGCGTCTTTCCCATGAGTGCATTGCGAATAAATGGTGACTCGATACGAGACGGCCGTTCGTCAGCAAATCGTGGGTTCGTAGCACCTAATGCAAGATTTGTAATTAATCCGTAAAACCGCCAATCTCCGCTATCGCAAACCACAAAACTTCCTTCCTGAACTTTTTCAGGCGAAACAGACAGGCGGACAAACAACCCTTCCTTCAAGCTTCCCCCAACGATATACCCTATAGGGTTTTGTTCTTCCATGATGATGCTCCAAATATGCTAATAATTATGGCAATGTGTTTGCCAATTGCGGCAAGGTATGACTCAAAGTTTCCAAAATTGGCACAAGCGTTTGATAATCGTGCCTTAGAAGCTCAATGACTTCTTGAATAGCAGCAGCAGCCCACTGATGTTCCCCGCGTAATTGGCAAAGGTTACGAATATGGGTGATGAGCAACTGATCAATAGGCACTTTTGTGGGGTCAGCACGCGTGATCATCCGCAAATATCCCAAATCGTCCGTGAATTCTTTGATTTCGTTGAGGTCTGAGCATAAAAACGCTGGATCGAGACTAAGGGGAGGCCTCATAGAAAGTCCATGCCGTAAACGGCCGTTAATATTGTAACCTACTGCCAAGACACTCATTTCTATGGGTACTAACCTGTTCTGCCGCTGATCTTCAATCATTGCAGGCTCTAATCCATCCAACAATACTAACCGGCGCACCAGCGGATCATCATCTATGTCAATCTTATAAATAAGACCATAGACTACGTCTGTTTCGTTTAGTTTTACTTTAACCAAATCACCAAAAGAAGAAGTTAATTGTTCAACGCGACATCCAACTACAAACCCTTCTGTGCTAGCACGTAATGTACGTCCAATTTCTTTATCCATTGAAGTCATAAGTTCACTTATCCTGAATCACTCAAATTTTGAAGTTCCGCTTCGAGTATCAAACTTGCCAATTTGTTTAGGGCTATGACGACGTAGCGCAAAATCAGGACCCATTTGTAAAGCGATCATATTTTCAAAATATTCTCTATCCTGCTGCAAAATAACCGCAATCTCATCTGCACGAGTTAATACATAAGGGTATTCAAATTTACATTGAGAATACACTAAAGCGTGAATCTTATTTATAATATTTACATCATTAGCTAGCCAACAAGGTATATCTACACGTGAAATTTGTCTTCCCCGTGCATTTTTTGAAACGTTCAAATAAAAGAAACAGATTTCTTGTCCCCGATTACCGAACCTAGTATTTAACTCCGAAATGTTTGTAAATACCGTACTTCGTTGACCTGGTTCAAGTAAATCAGCAAAAAGTGTAGCATCTGTAATACCGATGTTGCTCTGTATAAGTGTGTCTGGATCTAATAGAAACTCGCCTGTTTCAGTATCAATACGATCGATATCAAGGGTTCTTAGCATGTTGACAACAACGCTGGTTCCCGGATTAGTAATAAATCCAACTAAGCTAGCAGATTTATTCCGTTCATAGCACTGTTCTACATTTTGAAGCGATTTTAGCCACTCATATACCACCTGTGTCTCACCCCGGTAAAGCAACCTTTGATCTAGCAAGCCTAAAACCAAGTCCTCGGTCTGATTACTTTGTTCGCACACAGTGTCACTTAGTGTCCGAATCTCTTCCAAATCACGTGCGACGCTCACTTCACCGGAAGTGAAGACCATCTCGTTCGAATCCAAACTATCATCTGGAAATTGAAGAATTGGCTTGGTGAAAATATCGGGGGCTATTGATGTCCCGTGATAATATTTGATGATTCCAATATTGATCAAGTAGTAAAGAAAAGGGGCATGACGGTCCGGCATAATTTGGGAACCATCCGCCCCAACGACTACGGCCGTTTCTGGCAAAGCATCTTGGCTAAAAGCTACACCTTTGTTTAGTGGCTCATGTTCATACGCTGGGTGAGGCCTTGCCGCATACAGCTTGTTATCCGTGCGCTCTAAAGCCAAATCCAAAGTTCGATAAAGTTCCTTTCGATCTTCCGCATGTGTATTCAGCTTCTCAGTTATATTTTCTTGTTGGGAAGTAAGCTTTTTCTGCCGGGCCAGTGCAGAATCAACCATCTTTTTTACTTGAGGCAGTAATTTTTCATATTCCAGGGTCATGGGCGCTATTGTAAACCGTAATCAAACGGCCGTAAACATGAATCAATTTTATACAAAGGAACGAAGAAGCGGAGAAACAAAGAGAAAAAAGGTCTTTGTTTCTTCCTCCCTTTGTGCCTTCCTATAAAATCTCAACCTACTCGTGATAAAGATCAGGCGAGACGAAGGGCGCAAACGCGTACGCCGTGGCCAGGGCAAAGGTCTCGCCACGCAGCACCAGGCCATTGGTGAGTGCTCCGACCGCGCCGCCTTTTTGCTTGGTGTTGTGGTCGTCCAAAATCTCGTCCATGACGTGGCCGAGTTCGGTGCCAGCCAACACTTTTTGAGCGATATGATCGGGTAAGGGCAGCCGCCCGCCACCACCGATGCCGGTACGGCCGTTTCGATCCACCACCACTACCCAGCCGTGCAGCGTCAGGCCAAACGGTTCCGGCTGCACACCCCCTTCCAGCCCCACGCCAAAGTCCGCATCCAGCGCCTCGCGGGCGGCAATGGCCCGATTGTGCGCCCCGGTGCGCGTTTCCTCGTCCGTCATGGGCATGTCGCTGACGCCGCTGGGCACGGCAATGGGCACAATTTCGGCTTCGGGCCAGATACGTGTGATGGTTTGGCGAACGGCCGTAACCTTTACCGGATTAGTGGAACCAACAGCAATTTTCATAGGCTGAGAACGAGACTGGTGATTAGAGATTGGAGATTGAGAAACCCCGATTCTGGCTTACCAATCTCCAGTCTCCGATCAACCAATTTCTATTTTGGTGACAGATTCAAAATCGAGGGTTTCCTGGCCGCCCAGCACTGTTTCCAGCGCCATCTGGGCAAATTCAAAAAACGCTTGCAGGTCATCAATGCGTTCCAGGTAATATTTGGCCAATTCCTGCTCTTCTGGGCTGAGCTTTTCGTTAGCGGATTGCAGCTTTTCCACGCTTTCGCTGAGCACTTGCAGCGCCACCTGCACTTCGCGCCGCTCGCGGCTGTCTAGCACGTTGCGGATCACTTGCCACAGGTCAGATTCGGCCTGGTAATATTTTTTGCGCTCGCCGCGCATCCAAACCTCATTGGCCATGCCCCAGCGCTCCAGGGCACGCATATTCATGCTCACCGAGCCTTTGCTGATGCGCAGCGTATCAGCCAGGTCGTCCAACGAGAGCGGTTCCGGGCTCATCAGCAAGGTGCCATAGAGGCGCCCCATCACTTCGCTGAAGCCAAAAAAGCGGGCCAATCGCCCCAAGCCTGCTACGGTACTATCATTTACGGCCGTTAAACTCTTATGCATTGTTTTCCCCTGCGTTCAGAACGTTTTGAATGTACCTGATGTTAGCAAAGTTCTGAAACCGCGTCAACAAAGGGGAGGGAGTGGAAAGTGATAAGTGAAAAGCTCACTTACGCGCTATTTACGTTTCACTTTTTACTGAAGAGGGCCAACGGGCCGTGGCCGCCACCCAGCCGCCAATTAGCAGCACGCCGGATGGCACGATGGGTGAACTGCTGGGCTTTGGCTACGGCCGTTTCCATGTCATCACCTCTGGCCAAATAGGCACAAATTGCGGCTGAGAGAACATCGCCAGAACCATGCGTATTTAGCGTGTTGATAAGCGGCTGACGAAATTCGGTAAACGTACTGCCGTCAAACAGAATGTCAACCACTTCTTCAGGCTCGCGAAAGCCTTTGATGAGGACTTGGCGGGCACCCCGCCTGTGCAGCCATTCGGCGGCCCCGCGAACTTTGCCGTGGCTGTCCAGGGTAGACGTGTTGAGCAAAACGGCCGCTTCGGTCACGTTGGGTGTCACCAAATCGGCCAGCGGCAGTAAATAGCAAAAATAGAGCTGGCGCACCGCATCAGGGAACATCGGTTGCTGACGATGATTCACCAGCACCGGATCAATGACGATGTTAATCGGTTTGTATTTTTGCAGCAGGGCAGAAACGGAAATAATTAACTCGGCTCGGCCCAAAAACCCGGTTTTCACTGCGGCGGCACCGTAGTCAGACAGCACGGCTTCTAGCTGGGATTGAACAAAGCGCGGTGTCATCCAGGCAACATCTTTTACCGTGAGGCTGTTTTGCGCAGTAACGGCCGTAAGCACACTCATACCATAGCCCCCCAGCGCCGTCCACGTTTTTAAATCCGCCTGAATGCCTGCTGCCCCGCCACTGTCTGAACCGCCAATGGTTAACAACTTAACAGGTTCGTTCATATTTTTTATTTGGATTCAATTAGGGACACGCCTGCTCATTCCGTAAAAATCACCTCAATCAACGGACTCCCTGTTACTAACTCATCGATTGAATCAACCTGCTCGTGATACCAGGCCATCACCGGATCGCTAAAAATGGCAAGCCGCTCAGCCGGATTAAGCACAAAGCGGGCACAGGCTGGCAAATCGGCCTGTACCGACTGTTTTAGGTGGAAAATAAAGCGGGGATTTTCCAACAGGTTGGCGTACCAATCTCGCGGACCGGGCGTGCCGGTGATGTAGGTACGGCCGTCTACCTGCTTAAACCAAATCTCAATCCGCTGAGGGTGACCGCTTTTGCGCCCCATCGTCGTTATGTCAATTACCTCGTCCGTGGCCAACGCCTGCCGAATTTTCTCGTCCATGAAAGTACCCTCGTCACAAACAACTTTTTCATCACGAATGGCCCAAACCAATCATTCGTTCCATTCGTGATTGCCCTTAGGGTTTGCCCGTTTTCAACTTTAGATTTTGGTGAACGGCAAACCTTAACATTCACACCTGAAACTTACTTTAACATTTTAGCATAATCATTGCCGATTCAGACAAGAAAGGATAGGATTCAGGTTCATTTTTCAACAACACGCGGTCTTTTTTGCAAACGGCCGTTGGGGCCACTCCCCCATTTAAAGCCACAGAAGAAAACGAGAATTTTGAGAATGAACATCAATCTCACCAATCTCCGTGCGCTCTGTGACAAAACTTAAAACAGGAAAACGCTATGTTAGCTGCAAACGATATCACCCTCTCCTTTGGTCAGCGGGTGCTCTTTAAAGATGTCAATCTAAAATTTCTGCCCGGTAACTGTTACGGCCTCATCGGGGCCAACGGCGCGGGCAAATCCACCTTCCTCAAGGTGCTGGCCGGTGAAATTGAACCAAACCGGGGGGACGTGATTACCGATCCCAACGAACGGATTGCCGTTTTGCAGCAGGACCAATTCGCTTTTGACGACTATACTGTGCTGCAAACCGTCATCATGGGGCACAAGCAGTTGTACAAAGTGCAGCAAGCGCGCGACGCCATCTACGCCAAGCCCGACTTTTCTGAAGAAGATGGCATTCTCGCAGCTGATTTGGAAGCCACTTTTGCCGAACTCAACGGCTACGAAGCAGAAGCGGAAGCGGCGACGCTGCTCAAGGGTCTAGGCATCGAAGAAGCGCTGCTGGAACGATACATGCGCGATCTAGAAGGCACACAAAAGGTGCGCGTGCTGTTGGCCCAAGCCATGTTTGGCAACCCCGACATCTTGCTGCTGGATGAACCGACCAACCAGTTGGACCTGGACACCATCCGCTGGCTGGAAGATTTTCTGTTCCGCTTCAACAATACCGTCATCGTCGTCTCCCATGATCGGCACTTCCTCAACAACGTCTGCACCCACATCGCCGACATCGATTTTGGCAAGATTCAGCTCTACGTGGGTAACTATGAATTTTGGTATGAATCCAGCCAGATGGTGATGGAGCAGCGCAAAAACGAGAAGAAGAAGCGTGAGGACAAAATCAAGGAACTAGAAGAGTTTGTACGTCGCTTTAGCGCCAACGTGTCCAAAGCGAGGCAGGCGACCTCCCGCAAAAAGCTCATCGACAAGCTGACGATGGATGAGCTGCCTGCCAGCACCCGCCGCTTTCCCTTTGTGGGGTTTGACCCGGAACGGCCGTGTGGCAAAGTGGTTCTGCGCGTGGGAAACCTCAGCAAATCGGTCGATGGCCAGCCTGCCCTCAGCAACTTTAATTTGGAAGTCAACCAGAACGATAAAATCGCCTTTATTGGTGACAACGACCTGGTAAAAACCACCCTGTTTGACATTTTAGCAGGTGAGCTAGAACCAGATTACGGCAGCTATGAATGGGGCACCACCATCACCATGTCCTACTTCCCCAAAGAAAACAGCGCCTACTTCGACACTGATCTGAATCTCGTCGAGTGGCTGCGCCAATACGCCACCGTCGATGACAGCGAAACATTCCTGCGCGGCTTTTTGGGACGCATGCTCTTCTCTGGTGAGGAAGCGCTGAAAAACACGCGGGTGCTGTCCGGCGGCGAAAAAGTGCGCTGTATGCTTTCGCGCATGATGCTTAGCGGGGCCAACGTACTGATGCTAGACGAGCCAACCAACCACCTGGACCTGGAAGCGATCACGGCGCTGAACAAAGGGCTGACCAAATTCCCCGAAGTCGTGTTGTTTGCCTCGCACGATTATGAATTTGTCAACACCATCGCCAACCGCATTGTGGAAATTGCCCCCGGCGGCGTCATCGACCGGATGATGAGCCTGGAAGCTTACCTGGACGATCCAGATATTGCCACACTGCGCCGTGAACTGTACCACGGCGAACATGCGCTGACGTTGTAACTTCATCCACAGATTTCGCAGATTTTATTCTCCCGGTGCAGTTCTGTGATTTCTCTGTGTTCCATTTTTGAAAAAAGCTCGCGCGCCGTTAATGATCGATTTCTGATCGCTTCTTCCTTAGACTGATCGATAAATGAGCAAAATTTATTGTCATCATTTATCAGAGCTGCTTAATAAGGAGGTAGCAAATGCAACAACGACGGTATATTGTTGGCACGTTAATTCTTTTTTTCTTCATGGTAACCGGTGGGCTAACCAGCTGCGCCCTGTTTGAGAACGCATCCAACAGCGACCTAACCAATGCGGTAGGGATGAGCAGTGAAAACGGGCCAGGCTCCGGCCAGTGGATCCCCCCACAGCCCAAAAACCGCGACCAATGCTTGCAACTGCATTCGACGGGTACTACGTTGATAGAAAATCTGGATAAAAACATCAGCCAGATGGAACCAATTCGGTTGAGATGTGTCAAAGACGGAGAATTTTTACCCGGTGTTAACAAAGCAGAATGCATCGAAAACTTCAACAAATTTTACGAACCAGCGCACCGTATTTTAACTGATCTTACGGCTGGCAGTATACGATACACTGAGAGCTGCACCTCAGCTAATGGTGGTGAAAACCTGCCCACCTGGCCACAACTAGCCGAGAAAGATGGGGAAGAAGAGGCACCTAAGGCAACTGTGGAACCTGAGGCTACCAAAGCGCCGGGACAAACAGAGGACGATGATCCTTGGGGATGCTGCCGGTGTCTTACCTGCACCCAACGACTCGACACTGGGTATGTGTTACGGCCGTTAATCATTACACCCAAAGGCTAACAAACTCGCATTCACAAATTACAGTCAAAACAAGCAAAGATTCCGCAGATTGAACGAAGAAAAAACCAGTTCAATCTGCGGAATCTGCTAATAAACAACTTGTCTTTTAGTGGTTCGCCAAAAGATTAACCGCTTTAGGCACTAAATCGGCAATTTCTGCTGCGAGTAAACCTCGGTTCTGGCCGCTAAGTTCCCCAGCCAGCCCGTGCAGCGTGCCACCTAGTCGGGCGGCGTTATAAGGGGATAGTCCCTGCCCCAACAGCGCGGCAATGACGCCGCTGAGCACGTCGCCGCTGCCGCCCACGGCCAGTACTGGATTGGCAAAAGGCAGCACAGTGACCCGGCCATCCGGGGCGGCGACTACGGTGTAAGCCCCTTTGAGCAGCACAACATGGTTCCACTTTTTTGCCTGGGCTACGGCCGTTTCAATCCGATCCATCTCTAATAGTTCAGCCAAAGAAATACCCATCAACCGGGCCATCTCCGCCGGGTGTGGCGTGAGGACACAGTTGGCAGGCAGCCGCTGCCACCAATTGTCCAGTCGCGCCAGGCAGTTCAACCCATCGGCGTCAATGAGCGTAGGCAGGTCTGGCGCAGCACCGTCAGCGGGAAAAAGGGTAGAGATGAACTCGTCGGCGTCGCCCAGGCCTGGACCAACGAGCAGGGCTTTGTAGCTAGCAGCGGTTTGGTGAATGTGTTGGGCAGAAACGGCCGTTAACCTTCCCTCTTCCTCAATTCCCGCATACGTCGCTTCCGGTAGCGCAATAGAGATGCCCAGCCGCAGCGTCGTCGGCACGGCAAGAGCCACCAGTCCAGCCCCAACGCGGAACGCACCCCGGGCAGCCAGCAGCGGCGCACCGCGATACTGTTCACAGCCCGCAGCGATGAGCAGCTTGCCAAAGGTGCCTTTGTGGCCATCTTTAGGTCGCTTCGGCAGCAGTTCCCGTGCCAATTCCGGCGTGGCTACTTCTACCGGCACAGCGGCTACCATTTCTGGGGTGATGCCGATGTCGGCTACCACCAGTTCGCCAACGGCCGTTGCCCCCGGAAAAATAAAATGACCTCGCTTCGGTCCGGCAAACGTTACCGTCAGATCAGCAGGCAAGGCAAGAGGATCGAGTTCGCCGGTGTCGCAGTTGAGGCCGCTGGGGCAGTCTACGGCAATTGTGACTGGGTGACCGGGTGAAGGGGTCACCTTGTCAGAAAAATCAGTCAGGTTCGTCAGTGCGGAACGCGCCAAGTCCACCAGATCAGCGCGGCGCTCTTCCAGACCGGCAGCGGCTTGCTGTATCAGTTTAGCCAAATCGCCAGTGATGGGGCGGGTGACGCCGGTGCCCAGCAGGCCGTCGATGAGGATGTCGGTGATGTTGAGCCGGGTGCGCAAAACGCGGAAGCGTTGGTCAAAGCTGGCTTCCACGGCAAAAAGGCCCATCTGCTGAATTTTGGCGTAGTTTTCGTCTTTGGCGGGGTCGCGCGGCTTGAAGAGGTAGAAAGCAACGTCGGCTCCGGCTTCGGCCAAATAGCGCCCGGCGACCAGGCCATCGCCACCGTTGTTGCCAGGGCCAACCAGCACCAGCACGCTGGCACCTTCCACCGGATAGCGCTCGATGATCGCTTCAGCCAGACTGTGCCCAGCGGTTTCCATCATTTGAGCATAGCTATTGCCCTGCGAATCGGCCGTCTTTTCGGCGGCCACCATTTGTTTGACGGTAAATAATTTCATAGTTTGATAAGCGGAACACAGAGGGGCGCAGAGGCCACACAGAGTTTCACAGAGGAAATGCAAAAATCTGTTAATCTGCGCAATTTTTGATTTTTAAGACGGCCGTTTCAACAATCCTTGCTGCCAGTACCATTCTAACGTTTGTTGGGCACCTTCCGCAAACGGGATGGGCTGGAAACCCAGCTCAACGGCCGCTTTTTGGTAAGAAACATGCCAATCCTGAAAAACGTAGGGGGCCATGTTGATGGGGTAAAACGGTTCGCGCCCGGTATATTTTGAGAGCGCGGTCCAGGCGCGGGCCAGCAGCAGTACCATCCAGGTGGGGAAGTTGAGCCGCCAGTGGCTAATCCCGGCCAATTCATTGACGATGGCATTGACGCTGTTGTGGTCCAGGGATTGGCCGCAGATGTTGTAGATTTCACCGAAACGGCCGTTCTGTAGCGCCAGTTTCACCCCCTGCACCACATCGGGCACAAACACGGGGAAGGTGATGTGACGGCCGTTATCCACCTTGATGCGCCAGCCTTTAAGCGGCTCTTCAAAAAAGAGGCGGTTGAACGCATAATGGCCCCACGGCCCATAATACGCCCCAGGGCGCAGCACAATGGCGGGCAAGCCATCTTGCGCGTGGGCGGCCAGGACCCGTTTTTCCGCTTCTAGCTTGCTTTGCTGGTATGGCTCCAGCGGATTGCAGCGCGTGGTTTCGTCGATGGGGCGGTTGGTAGGCGGTTTGCCGACGACGGCGATAGTAGAGATGTGGATAAAGCGTTTGATGGGATGCTTGCTGGCTGCTGCCTTACAGGCTTGGAGAACGGCCGTTGTGCCCTCAACGTTTGTCTGCCAAAATTCATCCATCTCCCCCCAAAAGCGAAACAGCCCGGCAGCATGAATGATCTGGTCGCAGCCCGCACAGGCCTGTTCAATGGCCCCCACATCGGTGATGTCTTCAGCATAGGCCAGCTCAACGCCCAGCTTTTGCAGGAATTGCGTGTGGCTGTTGGGGCGCACAACGGCACGCAGCGTGTAACCTGACTGAACCAAATGCGGAACAAGATGATGGCCCAAAAAGCCGGTAGCGCCAGTAACTAAAATCATACAGAATCTGCCAGTGGGCGAGTAGACGAGCGTGCCAGTAAAACTTGCCTACTCGCGTACTCACAAACTCGCCTACTTTCTAACTTCATGCTGGAGAAAAATGAGGTACCCCAGGAGGGAATCGAACCCCCAACCTACAGATTAGAAGTCTGTTGCTCTATCCGTTGAGCTACTGGGGCAGGGACTGAAGCTAATTTCTTAATCGGGATGAACCGATGGGTATTTGCTTCAGTTTAGCTGTTCCGCATTGGGCATCTACTTGTCAATGTCCGCTTAACGGAACAGCAGCATGGTCGGCAATTCTAAACCCCAAGGCAACGGGCGTCAACTTTGTCTGCGGGCGAGGGCAGCCGGGACGATTTCTTGTTGAAAACGGCCGTTTTCCAGCCAGCCAATCAAGCTCTCTAAATCCGGCAAAATCTCATTGGCCGTAAAGCGGATAGCCCAATGATGCACAAACGGCGTGACGGCAATGATGTAGGTGTTTGCCTGATACGCCTGCCACATTTCCATCGCTGTGCCCATGCTGGGCAGCGGCAGGTAAGCAATGAGCAAGTCGGCTTCGCTGGCCATGTTGGTCATCGTGACAAAGGTGTGGCGGGCTTGCTCCTCTGTGTATTCCAGACTGTTGGGGTTTTCAGCCCACGGGTCAATAAGCTGCACGTTGGGAATATGGCGGCGCAGCGCCTCGCTGAGCAGCAGCCGATAATCCTGGCTTTCCATTGAGGGATCATGCCGATTGGCCTGCATTACCCCGGCAATGAAAACACGCAGCGGCTGGCTGCCCCCAGCCGAGGGAGGAAAAAGGCTGACCTGATCACCATCGTGCAAAATGGTGTCCAGTTCGGCCGTTTTGTTGTTGATGGCAACGGCCGTTACCAACCCATCTTCTATACCCAACTGATGTATGAGATGAACGGCCGTTGCGCCCGCCTCAAGCTTTATGTCAAATGGATGGTGCGGTGCCCCACTCGCTTCTGACGGACGACTGGTCCGCAAAATACCGTATAGCTTTACTTCTACCTTCACAAAACGCTCCAACAAAATTCTTTGTAGCCGAGGATTGCAATCCTCGCTTTTGCGCGCTAGGAAAGCGCGGCTACAGCAACACATCTTAAACAAAAAACCGCCGAGCCTGGCCTGCCAAACTCGACGGTTGTCAAATAATCATCCCGCTATCAATCATCCAAAATGGGCCGAACACCCTGGTATATTTTGGGGCCACCCATTGTTTTAAGAATCGTGCTGGAGGAACGTTTTACCCTTTGGGCAATTTCAGCGGCAGTCATGGGCTTGTTGGCGTTGGCCAGCAGCACACAGAAAACCGCATCCACCAGCGAAGTGCGTGTGACAAAATCATCGGGCAGCTGGCTGAAATACGCCTGAACCACGTATTGAAAACCATCTACACGAGTAACCTCACCCGTTTCAGCATCAATGAGATCAACTTCATCTGTTTCCAATTCCAGATTAATATCTTCACCAATGTCCAGACGAGTTAGCAGATATGTTTTCAGGTCAAGATCAGATTTATCCCACCAGTCGTAGTCGATATAAAAACGTGTATCCGCCGTTACTTTTTTGAGCATCGACGGTTTTAGTTGTGGTCGTGGACTTTTAGCCAAGGTAATTCTCCATTATAAATCAGGCCCCTATCTTTTTAGGCCCCTTCTTGCCAGCGATTGTTGTCAAACTGCCAGTAATGATCGCCAACGGGCAGGAAGGCTTGATGGCGCACCAGTTCGGCAAACAGCGGGCCAGGCGGCATACGGCGCAGCATGTTGATGGCGCTATAGAGCGTCTTGGCATGAACGGCGCTTTGCGGCGTTAGCTCAGACAATTTGGGGAAGATTTCGGCCAGCAAAGAAGAAACGGTGCGCTGCTGGTTGTCGGCGCGTCGCCACAGGGCATCAATGGCGGCGACCACATCCGTACCCACAATCATCAGATCATCAAAGCCACAGCCAACGGAACGGCGCTGAAGTTCGAAATGGATGCGGTTATCAACGGCCGTTGCCAATCGTACCCATTCCCGCTGCGGCCGACGCCGGTCAAAACCTAAACTAAGCACGCCGGGTTCTGGGCCAGGCTGGATGTGCACAAAGCCCCCAATCGGGATGCCGTTTTTCTCGTACCAATCACCCAAACCATAAATATAACGATGCTCTTGAACCACCCAGCCAATGACTTCTTCTCCAGTTTGGTCGTCGATGAAGCGAACGCGCTGACGGGGAGAGTGGCTGTCGGGGAATAACGGCCGTATCCGCGAACTCAGCGGAATCACCCCGGCATAACGATGGGGAAACATCAGGGTAAAGACCACGGGCTGCGGGGACGGCGGCTCTTCTAAATCGGACCATTCATCGTCCAGTTCGCGTTCCAACAGCAGCAGTTGCGGGCTTAACAATGCTCGGTCATGGGGGATGGGCTGGTAGGCCAATCGCTCAGGTGTGGTCTGCACCTCATCTGGCTCCAGGCGGCGCAAAAACCAGGCCACCTCACCTCTGGGGGCGACTTCGTCAAACCGGTCATCGTTTAATAAATGATAATTCAGGGAAAAATGCTGTACTGATTTATCCAATGCCGGATCCATATCCAGGTGGGGCACAATCTCTTCGGTAGGCAGGGGACCGCCTTCATTAATTTCCAACACGGCTTCGGCCAGGTGTAAATGTCCGGCATTTACCTCGGCCATTAGCTGCTTCACAAACCAAACATCGCCGAGTTTAACAAATTCGGCACGGTCATTGAGCTCCTGGGTAACGGCCGTTTTCACCCAGTCACCATACAGCGCAATTAACTCATCCACATCCACCTGCACCAGTTCATCCAGCGCATTGCCATTATTGGCATTCAACACGTGCTCAGATTGGAGGGCAGCCGCAAATTCACGGGCTACATCCTCAATTTCAACGCTAATCACTTTAAACTGACCATCGTGTGGATTGAAACCATCACGAACGGCCGTTACATCGCCGTGAGCAAATTGCAGGGCAGGAAATACAAGTCGGGCACCAACCTCATAGCTGTTTTGTGGTTGGTAAATGGTACGGCCAGACAGTTTTTTCTTTACCGTGTTGGCTTCTTCTGCCACCCGGTAAGCCATGATCATGCGCGTAATTTCGTCCGCCGTTTGCGGCCGTTCAACCTCTAGAAAATGGTTGTAGATTTGTTCAATGTCGGTCTTGGTTAGGGCAAAATCCGGTCCCCAATAAGCTTCATTCTGGGTTCGGGGCTGAATCACAACGTTCTCCTCGTCAACAGGGAAAATCAGGTATTTGAGTGCTCAACTCATACACTGTTAACGCTATTATTTAGGTAAAATCGAGTTGCAGCACAGCTTAAGATTATACCAATCTGCCACTCGTGCGCCAAAGCAATTACGAATGGGGGGTTGAAAAAACGAACCGCAAAGACGCAAAGCGTGTAGCGCTTTAAGAATCAGAGAGAAAAACCTCTGCGTTCTCTGCGTGTTTGCGGTAAAAATAGCTATTTATTTAAGCAGACCGACGAATAGGGCAATTTACGGAAAGGGCGTCTCCAGCCATTGCAACCCGTTAACAGGCACACCGTGAATACGCAAATCCCAATGAAGATGTGGGCCAGTAGAAAGGCCCGTAGAGCCGCCAGCGGCAATGGACTGGCCAGCTACGACCTGATCCCCCACCGCCACAAATGTCTCGGATAAATGGAAGTAGGCCGAAAACACCCCCTGGCCATGATCCAAAATGACGGTATTGCCGCGCAGTTCCAGCAGTTCATTGAAAACAACGGTGCCCTTGGCCGGAGCCAAAATAGGCGTGCCAATTGTCCCGGCAAAATCAACGCCTGAATGGTAAACATAGACCGGCGCGCCATTGTAAGAGCGTGAATCGCCGTACCGCGCCGTGATAACCGTGGTGGTGACGGGCGAGGTAAACAACCCTTCCCATTGGCGCGTTTCCGTATTGGTGAGGTAGATGGGGGCTAGCATCTCATCTTCCTGCTGGCGCAGGTCTGGATCATCCTCCACCGGGATTTGCTGCAAGGTGTAATCGCCCGGGTTGACCTGCACCTGCTGCCTAAATGGCCGCCACGGCTGGCTGCCCGAGCCTGCCAAGCGCAGGGTAAACAACCCTGGCTCGGCAAACGCATCAATGCCGACCAGGGCAGCAAAGCCATCCTCCTGCGGGAAGAATTGCAAGGATTGATCGCCAAATGTGCCAGACGGCCGTCCTTCCAGCATATTCTCCACGTAAATAGAAACGGTATTGCCAGGGATGATGGGAAACGGCCGTATCACCACCTGCTGCCACTCGCCACTTAAATATTGGTACGATGCCTCGCTGGGAATGCGCAGGCGCTGTCCGGTAAACAGGTAAGCCGGATATGGCAGGTCGTTGGCAGCGGCTAAAGCAGCGGGCGAAATGTTGTACTGAGCGGCAATGGTGGTCACTGTTTCGCCGGGAACCACGACGTGCGGCGTGCCCGTCACCGCCTGGGGCAGCGCCGACCCGGTGCGGCTGACCACGGTGATCGTTTGCCCAGCAGCCGGGGCCTGGGCTGGATTGATCATCCGGTTGGCTTGCAAAACGGCCGTGGGGGTGGTGTTAAAAACGGCCGCAATCTGGGCCAACGTATCGCCACCGCCTACAGTATAAACTGTGGCCACCGCTTCCCCCTCGCCACCCGGCACGATGAGCGTTTGCCCCACAAATAGGTTATCGGCGTTGGCCAGGCCGTTCAGCGTCAGCAGTTCTTCAATGGTGATTTCGTACAGGCTGGCGATGTAGGTGAGGGTTTCCCCTTCGGCCACGGTGTGCACGCGGGGAATGGGGTCGCTGCTGGCGTCTGGATTGGGGGTTGGTGTGGGATCGGCCGTTTGGGCCTGAACAGTTAAAGGCAGAAGCAAAAGTAGAAGAAAAAGAAGTCCGATACGTTTCATAAAAAACTGTTGGTCAATTTTTAAAAATTGACCTACTGATTTGCTAAAAATTGAATATGGTCGCCCACTTGCACCCGGTTCACCAGGTCCGGCTGGCCTTCGATAACATAGCGGGCCGGCGCAGGCGGCACGTAAGAAAGCCGCCACGGTTGGGCCACCACGGTACCCACCACTTCCCCGGCATCATTCACCCAAATCACGCCCAGATCAAAAAAGACAAACAGCATGTGGATGGCGGTATTCACCCGGTTGTCTCTGGCTTCTACCAGCACCAGCCCATCCTCAGGCCCCAACTCGCGCCGGAAAGTAAAACCACGCAGCTTGGTGCCGAAGCTGTTACACCATTTGGCCTGCGGGATGAGAATCTCGCCGCTTTCCACGTGAACAATTTGTCTTGTACTCATCGGCAGGAAGTATAGTGAGGGGGTGACAAGGTGACAAGGTAACAGCCCCGTTAATGAGGGCGTTGTGAGCGGAGTTCGTCGTAAATGGCCTGAACCTGGGGATAGTGGAAGGTATACGGCCGTTCCCAAAACTCCTCTAATTGCTCATTCCCCGTCTGCTTTTCATACACCATCGCCTGTAAAAACATCTCCAACTTATCCGCGTCGTGTACCAGTTTGGCTTCCGGCGTCTGGGCGGCGTGCAGTTCTTCCCAAAGCTCCATGAAGGCCGGGGCAAACTCGGTTTCGTCCAGCATCTCTTGCATAGCCTTGCGCTCTACGTCCGTTTTAATGCCCGGCGGCAAATAGCGCCAGGCTGGCGTAGGAATATCGGTCGTCAGCGCCTCTGGCAAATCATGCAGGGCGGCAATGGCCAGCAGCCGCCCCAAATCCAAGGTTTCCTCGACTACTTGAGCCAACACCAGGGCCACAAAAACCACGCCAAAGCTGTGCGCCGCCACGTTTTCCGCATTGGGCACGCCGCGCTGCGCCCAGCCGGTGCGGGCTGTTCGTTTGAGCTGGTTGCCATGTAAAAGTGTGTTGAGTACGGCCGTTACATCCATCATCTTCTCCTTCGAAAATAATCCACAGATTTCGCAGATGAAATAATCTGTGTAATCTGCGAAATCTGCGGTTTTCATTCATGGTGTTGAGCTTGCGCTCATGTCGTCTCCCTTGTAAATCAGCGTTCTATTTTTTCACGGCGGTCAGCATAGCTGGCGTAGGGTAAACAAGCAAACCGTGGCCCAAACATCGACCAAGCATCACGTTTTTGGCGTCAATTTCAGATACACTACCAGCATCCATCATTGTCTGTAACTGGACTCATTTCAACCAATTTAAAAATTGCCTGTTATAAATTCATCACTGCCCACGACATACTACACAGAACGGCAAATGAAGCTGTTAACCCGAAAATATCGCGCTAAGCAAATCATGATTGTTTAGAAAGGTTGCTTCAGGCCAGCCATTTGTCGGCGACTTTCGTAAACCGCCGAAAGGTTTTTGAAAATCTTCACCCTATTCGCGGTTTACGTTTAGGAGAACATGCATGTTAGCAAACCAACCTGTACAGGTGCAAGCGGCACCACTCTGGTTGACAATCAGTGCGCTTTTAACTGAAGCGCCGGCAACAATTGAGGATGATCGGGCGTTGGTGCAGGCAGCCCGGGCTGACCTGCGCGCCTTTAATGGCTTGTACGAACGGCACGTCACCCGCGTTTATCGCTACCTGCTAGTGCGCGTGGGCAACGTGGCCGACGCCGAAGATTTGACCTCGCAAACCTTTTTGGTGGCGATGGAAAATCTGGACAAGTACCGTGGGGAACGGCCGTTCCTGGCCTGGCTGTTTGGCATTGCCCGGCACAAAGTGGCCGATAAATACCGCCGCCAAAAACCGGAACTCATGCTGGAAACGGCCGAAGACCTGGCCGACCCGCAAGACGCTCCCGACGATCTCGTTAGCCAGAGGTTACAAATAGAAGCGGTCGCCCAAAAGCTGCAAACACTCTCGCCTGACCGCGCTGAAGCAATATCACTCCGTCTGTTTGGTGGGCTGGACATACCAGAAATTGCCCGCCTGATGCGCAAGCAAGAACCCGCTGTGCGGATGCTGCTGCATCGAGGGCTGCAAGATTTGCAAACCCGGCTCAATCCAAACCAGGAGGCAACCGTATGAAAGAACAAGACCCAATCCTGGCGGATGAACTCAGCCGTCGCATCGCAGCTGAGATGCAAGGCAAACGCCGCCCTCCTGTCAGCGAAGCCATCGAACAGGAAGCGGAGCTGGCGGCCAAACTGATTACCCTGGCCCAAGACACACATCCCGACCCGGATTTTGTGGCAGCCTTGGGGAGCCAGCTGGCCCGACGCGCCGCCAGAAAACAAAAATCACAAAGAAATCAAGCGCCGCCAGAACGGCCGTCGTTCTGGCAGCAGCTTAAACAGATGCTAAAGGAAGGAACAACCATGAATCGCAACAAATACCTACTGGGAGCCATAGGCGCTCTACTCTTAATTGTTGTTGCCGCCTATATTGTGATGAACCGCAATAACAGCAGCGGCAGCGAACCTGCTATTACCGTAGCCGAAGACAGCAATGCACAAACCGATACAGCAACCGATGCTGGCAATGACAATACAGCCAATCCCACAACTGAAGCAGATGAAGTAGCCGAAGTCGCAGACCTGCCACCGTTGCCCATTTTAGACAGCGGCAACCAGGCAACCGGCCTGGGTGGCGGTGGTGGTGCAGCCAGTTCAGTCCGCCCCCAATCTGGCGGCGGCGGTGACTTTGCTAAAGGTCAAGCCATCGCTGCGGATGGCAGCTTCATTTACACCGATCCGTTTTCTGGCACGACGTTTACGCTGAACACAACCTTGCCTACAGAGCCATTACTGTCATCTGTGCTGCAAAACAAGGCATTTGACACGGTTACCGTCGAGGAAGCCCGCGATCTGGCAGCTCGGTTTGGCTTTACTGGCCAGCTTTACCGTGAACAATATCCTGTCTTTGATGCGGAGTTTATTGACCCCGTTAACGAACGACCGGCTGTTTACCAAAGTTTTGACGGACCGCGCAGCCTTATCATTGATACCTGGGGGATTTACTATAATGACACCAGCGTCGTCAATGATTTTGAGAATCCACTGCCATTTGAGCAGGCCGTCCCGATTGCCGAAGCGTTTTTA
Organism: uncultured Anaerolineae bacterium; assembly: GCA_905479495.1. Taxonomy (GTDB): domain Bacteria; phylum Chloroflexota; class Anaerolineae; order Promineifilales; family Promineifilaceae; genus Leptofilum. Next base: position 138,774 of record CAJQMR010000006.1, on the reverse strand, counting down.
CAGGAACACGGCCTGATCGACTTTGAGTATGAAGTACAGCAACTCTGGGGCACAGACGTCAACTTTGTGCGCAAAGTTGATGGGCAACCCGTTAACCAACCTGAAATAACCGTAGGCGTGGGCAATGACGGCCGTATCTTCTTCATCAGCTATCAGGTCTTGCGCAATGCGGAAGTGTTGGGTCGCTACCCGCTCATTTCTGCCCAGGCCGCCTGGGAGCGACTGCAAAGTGGCGTGGTAGAAAACAACATTCCATATAACTACGCGGTTTCTCCTGAACTCGCCATTGCTGAACCAACCATCGCCATCGAAGAAGACCCCAATGCTGGCTTATACCAGTTCTGGGCACGCGAATATGCACCTGGCGACAATATTCATTTGTATGAGTGGCCCACTGTTTACCTACCGGTCGATGCCAATGCCAGCCCGCGCATTCAAATTCGCAACTATGTGGTTCAGGCAGATTTGGACACGCTCAATGCCCTAGCCGAACGCGTTGGGCAGCAAACACACATTTGGGGAGTGATTGGCACCGATGGCACGACGATTGAACTGGCTGGCTGGGAACCCATTGAAATCACCACCCCGACCTCTGGTGCAGGCACCATTAGCCGCGACGGAGACTTGGTATTGTTCCACCGCGATGAGAATGACGTTACCTATATCGTTCCAGACGCTCCCGCTGACCTGGAGGATGGGCTAAACGTATACCTGTTTGCCTGGACAGCCCGTGATTTAGGTCAGGCTTATCTGGTACTCGATTGGGAAAATATAGACAAGATTGTCAATATCGAGCCTGAAGCACCGCCGGTTGAAGATCTGCCGATTGAGGAACCATTACCAATTGATGGGGATGGGCGCGGCTTTGAACCTTATACGTACGAATCGTTCACGGTGAATGCGGTATCGCTGGCTTACTACTCCACCTACAGCTGGCCCACCGATGAGGCTGGTGAGATTCGGTATGAAGGGCAACCAACCATCATTCTGCAGCCAACCTGGAAGTTCTCAGGCGAAACCAATTCAGGGGACTTTGTTGAGTTCTTTGTACAGGCCGTAGATGAAGCGTATTTACAGCGCTAAAGTACCGTTTAGTAAATGCATAATTGCGTCAGTGACTGCTTAAATCACTTAAGTACCCACTAAGAAAAGACGGCCGTTTTCATTTCATCTGAAAACGGCCGTCTTTTTTAAGCATACGGCCGTAACACACCCGCCACCACTTCCTCTATCTCAGGCAGCGCATCTGCCAATTCTTGGCTAGCCCCCAAGGCAGCCAACTGCTGTGCCGCCTTTTCCTGCGTCTCGCTGCCGCTGGCTGGATGATGATACGCCAGCCGCAGCAGCTGAACTGCCTGCTCACGCTGGCCATCTTGTGCCCACAACCCCGCGATGCCTACCAACGCATCCAACGCCAACGGGTAAGCTTGGATAGCTCTTGTGAGGCGCAACGCCTCATGAAAGGCCCGGCGAGCCGCATCCAGGTCTCCTAGCAATGTTGTCACTTCCCCTAAATTGATCAGCGAGATGCTGATGCTGCGCCGATTGCCCAGCTCCTGTTTTAAGATCAAGCTTTCATCATGTAGCTGGCGCGCTTCGGCCAGTTCGCCCAGCCGCATAGCCACCACACCAGCGTTGCCTAACGAAGCAGCCCGCCCCGGCCTGTAATTGATCTCTTTAAAAATGAGCTGGCTTTCTTCATAGCAGCGGCGGGCCGCCACAAAATCTTGTTCGGCGTTGGCCAGGTTGCCTAAATTATTGAGCACAACGGCCGTTCCATATTCATCTCCCAGCTCCCGCCGCAGCGCCAGGCTGGCTTCATAATGTTTGCGGGCTGCTCCATAATCACCCAGCCGGTGAGTCAGTGTGCCAAGCAGGTTTTGCACAAATGCCAGCCCCTGCCTGTGGTTGATTTGGGTCGTCAGAGCCAGGCTTGTTTCGGCTTTGGCCATGGCTTGTTCATAATGGCCCTGGAAGCTATCGACAATGGCCAGATAGCTGTGGCAAAGCGAACTTTCTTTGGGATCGATCTCAGTTTGCAAATAGGTGAGCGCTTTTTCCAGCACGCGCTGCGCTTTTTCATATTGACCCAGGAAAGTAACAAAACGGCCGTAACGGACCAACAAGCGGCCATAGGCCTGTTTGGCCTCAGCCTCGGAGGCGGCCGTTTCTTCCAGGGCAGCCAGCGCCCAGCCATAAGCAGCAGCCCCTTCCTGGAACCAACCGCGCGACTCATACAAAAAGAAGAGGGAAATGATAGCCTGATCTAGCCACTGCGCTGCCGCTGGCGCTATCTCCACCGCCGCTGGATCTTCTAAGGCGGCCACCGCCCAGCGCCAGGCGGTCCGCACGTTTTCAATTTCCGGTGAAAGCAGATCAAGCGCCTGCTGCCGTTCGGCCGTTTGCCAACGGGCTTCTTGTTGATGCAGCAGCAGTAAAAAGTATTGGGCATGACGCGCCTGGGTCGTCGCCCAACTTTCGGGCAAGGTCACCAGCCGCTCGGCTGCAAATTGGCGCACCATTTCCAACATTCCGAAACGGCCGTTCACCTCGCGGTGCAGCAGCGATTTATCCACCAATGCCGTCAATGTCCACAGCGATGTTTGCGTCACCTGCCGTGCCGCCTCCCGCGTGAAGCCGCCACGGAACACAGTGAGCTGAGCCAATATCTGCTGCTCTTCGGTCGTGAGCAGCGCCCAGGAATGATCAAATACAGCTTGCAGGCTGCGGTGCCTGTCTGGCACATCCCCAGCTCGGGTTTGCAAAAAGCCAATGCCTTGGGCCAGCTCTTCCGCAATCTCGGCGCAGCTCAGCTGGCGCACCCAGGCCGACGCCAGCTCAATGCCCAACGGCACGCCCGCCACCAGTTGGCAAATTCTGGTCACCTGGGGCACAGCGTCGGGCGTCAAAACAAAATCAGCCTGGGCGCGTTGGGCCATTTGGGTAAATAGCATCAGGGCATCGGTAGGCTGGCCGTCCGGTTCAGCCAACAGCGGCAGTGGCCCCACTTCATACGTCCACTCTGTTTGCAAATTGAGCCGTTCGCGGGAGGTCACCAGCAGCTTCACGTCAGGCAGGGCCTGGCTCATTTCAGCCAGCAGCTGGCTCCCTTTAAGCAAGTGCTCAAAGTTGTCCAACACCAGCAGCATCTCTTTGGCCTGCAAAAAGTTGAGGAGCTGCGTTTGCGGGGGGGCCGCCCCGGCAAAAGTAAAATCGACGGCTTCGGCAATTGCCGGGATGATAAATTCTGGCGTGGGCACAGCCGCCAGCGGCACAAAAAAGACGCCATTGAGCGTGGTGCCGACGGCCGTTTCTGCAATCTGTAAAGCCAGCCGCGTTTTGCCAATCCCGCCCGGCCCCACTAACGTGAGCAAGCGACAAGACGGCCGTACCAACTGCGCCTGAATTTGCTCTAATTCTCGGGCGCGCCCCACAAAAGGAGCCGTGGGCACCGGCAAATTGTGGCGACGAATATCAACTGCGGCGCGAATGCGTTCGTACAGAGCTGTTGTTTCCGGTGACGGATCGATGCCCAGCTCTTCCATTAAAATATCGCAGCAGGTCTGGTATTGGCGCAGCGCCTCGGCCCGCTGGTCGTTGCGGGCCAACAGCAGCAGCATCTGGCGGTGGGCCCATTCGCTAAGCGGCGAGATGGCCAGCAGCCGGGCAGCATAACGAATCCCCTTGGGGTACAGCTGTTGGTCCAAACAGGACTGCACCAGCCGCCGCAGCAGATCAACGGCCGTTCGCTGATGCCGCTCACGTTCCAAAGTCAGCCACTCTTCAAAGCCACGACTGTCCCGAATATCGAAACCGGCCAGGAAGTCAGCCTGGTAAAGGGCAATGGCTTGTTCCCAATCGGCAAATGTTTCACTTTGGGCCAGCCGCTGAAATTCGGCCGTATCCAACCAGTGCGGGCTGTCTGCCTGGAAAGCAACCGTTTGCCGGGTAATGTCCAGGTACGGCTTAAATTTGCGGCGCAGCCCGGAAAGCAATGAACGCAGATTAGCCATTGCTTGCTCAGGATCACGATCGTCCCAGAAAAAATCGGCTAACAGGTCACGGGAATACGGCCGTTGCGTACAAACCAAATAAAGCAGCATGGCCTCCGCCTTGCGCGAGGGGAGACCGGAGGCCGGTTTGCCGTTAAGCTTGATAGTTGTTTCACCCAGTAGGGTCAGTTCTAATTTTGCTGTCATTGCTTTGGCTATGAAAAGACCTAACGGACTTCGGTCTTTATTGTTTTGGGGTTTACGTTGAAAAACCCTTCGGGTCTAGCCTGCTAAAATCTGATGGATCGTTTTCGGATCGTTTGTCAGGTAAACTCATTTACGAAATAATCATCATAGTATTCGTGTCGTTAAGTGAAAGCGCAAAAGTTCTTTGCCCTAGCAAACAACCATTTCTACGCTTTCACTCAAGTAATTCACAAATTCTGACTTGTTCTGAGTCAAACTACTTTTTGTGAATTACCTAAATGGCGCAGCTTTTCGCTTGAATGCACCGTAAGCTTGTGTCATTATAGCCTACTCTGATCATGATTGAGAGGGAAGAGAGGACCCCTTAATTGTTATTGCCTAATCGAAAGGTTAATCCTCAGTTTAGGATGCCATAGTTAAATCAACAAAATAACAAATGAGGAGTGCCCTCGCCGCAGGGGATAACGCTTATGAGTAATAATCTACAGCACTATCATGCATATCTGTTACGTATCTGGCGCGAAGAAGAAGGGATGCCCTGGCGCGCCACGCTGCAAAATCCCCACACGGGTGAACAAGAGGGGTTTGCCTCTGTGGAGCAGCTCATCAATTTTATTCGCACCAAAACGGGTGAAGACACAGCTTCAGGCAACAGTTCCCCCCAATAAGCACAGACTCGCTTTACGTTGTTCTCTTTGAAAATATATAAATAGTGCACAAAAAACACGGCCGTTTCCTTAAATAAGTTTGTTAGGAAACGGCCGTTTTAGCTTGCCGCCATACCAAAACTTGCCCATTTCCCCTGTCTCGTTATACTAATTAACTTCAAATGTTAGGGTTTTGTCACTAAGATGACCCGCATTTTTGGGAAGAACTGATTCATCAGCAAGGCATCTTCTGCCTATCAAGCAACTAAATGACACACATGTCAAAGTCTCGCTAAACCATAAAGTCAAATAGCAAAACAAGTACCTCCTGAAAATCATCAGGCGGTATTTTGGCACATCTACCATCGGGATCAGGTAATTGTTGCTTTCATAAACGAGCTGTGTATTTCCACAGTTAAAGAGTTGGTAAACCTCAGTCCGAACAAAGAGGAGGTGTTGATCAAAATCAGAAACCAAAAATGAAATTCATCCTAACTCAATGTAGTAACTTATTAAGTTTCACCTTTTGGAGGAGAAAATCCATGAATAAGAAGAATATTGTAGTTGCCTTACTTGTGCTGCTGGCTTTGTTGCTGGTTGCCTGCGGTGGCGGCGAGCCAGAAACTGTGTTCGTTGAAGTCACCCGCATTGTGGAAGTACAAGGCGAGACCATGACCGAAACAGTCACCGAGACTGTAACCGAGACAGTGACGGAAACCGTAACCGAAACGGTTACCGAACAAGTTGCTGTTGAATTTGCTGGTGGTGGCGACACCCTGGCTTTGGTTCAGGATCGTGGCGTTTTGAACTGTGGTGGTAACGCAAACGTGCCTGGTTTTGGTTACCTGGATCCAGACAGTGGTGCTTTCAGTGGTTTTGACATTGACTTCTGTAAAGCAATTGCAGCGGCCGTTTTGGGTGATTCTGAAGCGATTGAAGTAACGCCAACGACTGGTCAATCCCGCTTCCCCGTGCTGCAATCTGGTGAAGTAGATGTGCTCATCCGCAATACCACCTGGACATTCAGCCGTGATACCGCACTGGGCTTCGATTTTGCCCCAGTTACCTTTTATGATGGACAGGGCATGATGGTTCGCGCTGACAGTGGCATCACCACGTTGGCTGAACTGGAAGGCGCTACCATTTGTGTGCAGTCTGGTACGACCACCGAAAAGAACCTGTCTGACTACATGACCAACATCGGCGTAAATTACACACCACTCGTTGGTGATGATGCCGTGGCTACCCGCGATGCCTACGATTCTGGCGCTTGCGATGGTTTCACAACGGATAAATCCGGTTTGGTTTCCAACCAAATCTTGCTGACCGATCCATCCGCCCATGTCATTCTTGATGAGGATATGTCCCGCGAGCCACTGGGGCCGCTGACCCGTCACGGTGACAACAACTGGAATGACATTGTGAGCTGGGTTGTGCAATGTACCTTCAACGGTGAATTCCTGGGTGTTGGCAAAGACAACGTAGACAGCATGTTGGGCAGCGATGACCCGGTTCTCCAAAATCTGCTCGGCGAAACCGGCGATTTGGGTCAGGCCTTGGGTCTTAGCAACGACTTCTGCTACCAGGTTATTTCCCAGGTGGGTAACTACGCCGACATCTACAATGCAAACCTTGGTCCAGATACACCCTTCAATCTGGCACGGGCTCGTAATGCACTGTACACCGACGGCGGTATCTTGTATCCCATCCCGTTCAAATAAAATTTGTAACTATAAATATGCGGTTGCTGCTTGTTTGGAAGTTCGCTTCTCGGCTTGAAGGAAGCGCATGTTTAAATAGCTACTAAGATTTATTCTATTGGGAAACCTTTGCTTTAAACACAGCCCGACACAGTGTGTCGGGCTGTGTTGTATCAAAACAAATTGCGACTTCTTTTTTGTGTGTAATTGCGTGCTTTACTGTAAAAGCGGGAAAGTTTTTTGAACGAGCCAACTCCTTTCTGCTGCTTTTACTTGAGCAAATCACAAGATTTTGAAATCTTTCTATGATTTGCTCAATGGTGGCACATTTGCTTTGTGGTTAACAATCTAGAACAGGAGAAAAGCCTATGTCGGACATACCGAATCGACCAGTACGGGGCAACGAGACGATTCCTCCTTGGCGAGACGGCCGTATCATTGGGATTTTGCTACAAATTGCCTTCGTCATCTTCTTCATATTTAGCGCCAACTGGCTGTTCACCAACATCAATAACAACCTGGTCAACCTGGGTGAAGCCCAGTTTATCTGTAAAGATGGCACCTCCAGCCTGCGCTGCGCTTTCGACTTTCTCAGTGCGGATGCCCAGTTTGACATCCAGGAATCTGTCATTGATTATGTACCGGCAGACTCCTATTGGCGTGCCATTGGTGTCGGTGCTTTAAACACCCTCAAAATTGCCCTCTTCGGCATCATCCTCACCACAATTCTAGGCACGGTAACCGGGATAGCCCGACTTTCTACAAACTGGCTGGTCAGCAACATTGCCAAGTGGTACATCGATCTCATGCGTAATACCCCTTTGTTGCTTCAGCTTTTCTTTCTCTACTTTGTGGTGTTCCTCGTCGGTTTACCCTTGGTAGGTGAAGCCTACCAAGTTGGTTCCGTTTTCATCAGCCAGCGCGGTCTAAACTACCCTTCACTGGTACCCATGTCTTCATTTGCCACCTGGGTTGCTTTTATTGTGTTGGGCATCGTCCAGGCCCAGCTTTTATGGGTCATTTTTGGCCGACGCGAGGAACAAACTGGGCAAACCGCCAACCGCACCTTGTGGGTGATTGTCTCATTTTTAGTCGTTGTGGCGATTGGTTGGTTTGTGGCCGGCAACAACAGCAACAATGAAGCAATGCTGGTAGCCCGCGCCGATCGGATTCGTGAATTTGACGATATTCCGGGACTGGTAGAACGTCGCCTGGGAATTGAGGATTTAAGCGAGATTGACGATCTAATTGCCTCTGGGGAACTAGCCCAAGAGGACCTGGACGCAGCCCGATTTACAGTTTGTACGCTTCAAGATTCCCCGTCAGAAATTAACCTGACTTCACAACTGCGCCGAGCCAACGTGCCATTCAGCGTCAGCCGCAGTGACCGTGCCGACCAGGCCATTGGTGAATACGCGGAGGAAGGCTGCGATGCATTTGCGGCCACAGCAGCCGTGATTGCCGCCGAGCGTGATGTGCTGGAGAACAGCACCGACCAGCTTGTTGTGCCCTTGCCAGAAACGCCTGTTCGTATCTCTACCCCTAAGCTAGAAGGGTTTAACTTTGTTGGCGGCTCCAAAATGTCGCTGGAATTTTCGGCCATTTTGCTAGGTCTTGTTTTGTACACTGGAGCCTTTGTGGCTGAGATTGTCCGGGCCGGTATTTTATCGGTTTCTAAAGGGCAATCAGAAGCAGCCAGGGCACTGGGCCTAACGGAGGGCCAACGCTTACGGCTGGTGGTTCTACCCCAGGCGCTACGAGTCATCATTCCTCCGCTCACCAGCCAATATCTGAACCTGACAAAAAACTCCAGTTTGGCTTTGGCGGTTCTGTTCCCCGATCTGGTACGGACGATCAATACCATCATCAACCAGTCTGGGCGGTCAATTCAGCCAGTTGTCATTATGGCGCTCATCTATTTGTCGATTAGCTTGTTCATTTCGTTCCTCCTGAACTGGTATAACCGGCAAATTACGTTGGTGGAGAGATAATCATGACAACAATACCTCAAAAACAAACTCAATTTAATCTACCAACTGATTTCCGGGCACAAATCAACCGTTTTGTAACGGAACAAATTACCCGTTCCTGGCTGCTGACCCTTTGGCTGATCGTGTTGACATTTTTCACAATCAACACGATTGTGGGACGCGTGCAGGAAACGCCAGTTTCCACCATCTTAGTGCTCATTGTGTGGGCATCTACCGTTATTTTGGTAGCTGTTAATGAATTGCGTCACAAGCACAATGCGTTGTCGCTCTGGCTAAAGAACAATATGTACAACACTATCACCAACATACAGATCACCTTGTTGATAGTGTTGGGGATCATTGCCGCTGTCATTGGTTTTTACAATTATGCCTGGGTAAATGCCAGCTTTTTATCTGTGCCTGCGGCCAAATACCGCGCTGAGTTGATTAGCGCAAACAGCCAGGAATATTGCTTTACCATGGGTGGCGTGGACCTGGATGTATCGCCCACGACCATCATTGACCAAGCTAAGGACCAATGCTTCCCTGCGTCCCAACTGACAACACCGATAGAAGGTGTCGTAGGCAAAGTCCCCACTTCTTTTTGTTTCGACGACTCGCCCAGCGACCCCGAAAATGGTGTTACCTGCTTTGAAAGCCTTGCCTTTAATCCTGATTTTTCCGATCATCCTGGCTTTTTTGTCGTTGAGCGGAAGTTCACTGGAGCCAACTGGGGCGCTGTCGAAGCCAATATGACCACCTTGATGATCTTCCGTTTCAACCGGAATGAAGTATGGCGCATCTGGGCCATCATTATTCTGCTAGGCGTACTGCTGGTTCCCACCACGTTTGTCTATCGGGAAAGTTTCCAGAACAAGCGTGTTCGCCAGATTCTCACCTACTTGTGGTTGGCCTCACCTATCCTCATTTACCTCTTCTTGCGTGGCGTGGACCCCGTGCCGTTTGAGGTGAATGGTCCTGGCTCGGTGATTTCAGGCATTTGGAGCGAGACGTTTGCCTGGACGGGGCCATTGCAAGAGTTAACGGACGCGGGACAGATTACGGTGGTAAACGGCCGTCCCTTCCTGCGTGGTGATGAAGGTGTCTTGAGTCCCATCAGCAGCGGGGCGCGCCTGCGGGCAACCTTTACCGGAAACCGTGCCCTACTGGGCGTTTTGGGGCTTATCATTTTTGGTGGTCTGACCTGGTTTCTTAACCGGCGTTATCCACCTAAAGATCGTGAAGGCGAGCTGGTCAGGTTTGGTCGGGCCATTTTGCGAATATTGCTGATCGTTTCGGCCGTATTGGCCTTCCTGGCGCTGTTACAAGTCTTCACCATGATCATTGGTTCTTTATCGTACACCCGCGAATTGCTGGTTAACCAGACACCACAACAAGTAACCCAACCCATTTTCTCTAGCATTGACCCAGATGTGAACTGGGGTGGCTTCTTGCTAACCCTCATCATCACCATTTTTGCCATCGTGGTCTCTTTCCCAATAGGCCTGATACTGGCGTTAGGACGTCGCAGCAAGATTCGTGGCATCCCTGCCTGGCTCACCTATGGAGCGGCTCTGGTCATTGCCATTTTGGGCCTGGTCAACAGCACCCCCGCGCTAGTCGAAGCAGCCCGCAATAATTTCGAGCTGGTTTTGGCTTACTGGCCAATCCTTGTTTTGCTTATTGCATACGCCTTCCAGCGAACCTTCAATGGCAATGTTTTGGCCGCCTTCAGTACACTCTACATTGAGTTTGTGCGTGGCGTGCCACTTATCACCGTGATCTTTAGTGCTCAAATCCTTTTCCCGATTTTGCTACCCCCAGGCTTGGAAATTCTCAATACCTGGCGTGTTTTGTGGGCCTACGCCTTTTTTGCCGCTGCTTATCTGGCCGAAAACGTGCGCGGTGGTTTACAAGCTATCCCGAATGGACAATACGAAGCGGCCGATTCGCTGGGATTTAGTGCTTACCAAAAGTATCGGTTGATCATTCTGCCGCAAGCCTTACGCGTGGTGATTCCAGCTATTGTGGGCCAGTTCATTGGCCTATTCAAAGACACAACGCTGGTAGCCATCGTGGGTATGTTCGACATATTGGGCGTGGCCAACGCCATTGCCGCCCAAGAAGATTGGTTAGGCGTGCGACGCGAGCCATACATCTTCCTGGCCCTGCTCTACTTCGTTGGCTCTGCATTAATGACCGCTTACAGCCGCCGCCTGGAAAAACAAACTGGCCTGGGTGAAAGATAAACAGTATCCACAGATTACGCAGATGAACGCAGATTGTTTAATCTGTGCAATCGGCGGATAAATATCAGGAGAACAAAATGACAACAGCAGCAACGCTTACGCAGATGGAAGACGTCATTGTGGCGCAAAATATTAATAAATGGTACGGTGATTTTCAGGCACTGCGTGATGTAAGCCTGACAGTGAAGTCGGGTGAGGTGATTGTGATTTTGGGGCCGTCTGGCTCAGGCAAATCAACTTTCATTCGCACGCTCAACCGGCTGGAAGAACATCAAAGTGGCAACATTATTATTGATGGCATTACCCTGAGCCACGATGTGCGCAACATTGCCGAGATTCGGCGGGATGTAGGGATGGTGTTCCAACAGTTTAACCTGTTTCCGCACCTAACAGTGTTGGAAAACGTGACGCTGGCCCCCATCCACGTACGCAAATGGTCCCGTGAACGCTCTGAAGAAGTGGCCATGAAGTGGCTCACCCGCGTGGGCATCCCAGAACAGGCAGGCAAATATCCCGGCCAGCTTTCTGGTGGGCAGCAGCAGCGCGTGGCTATTGCCCGCACACTGGCGATGGAGCCAAACATCTTGCTGTTTGATGAGCCTACGTCGGCGCTGGACCCAGAAATGATTAAGGAAGTGCTGGATGTGATGCGCGATCTGGCGCGGTCTGGCTACACGATTCTGGCTGTTACCCATGAAATGGGCTTTGCTCGTGAAGTTGCCGATCGGGTGATCTTCATGGACGCGGGTCAAATTGTGGAGATCAATACGCCAGAGGATTTCTTCACCAATCCGAAGAATGACCGGACGAAGTTGTTCTTGTCACAGATTTTGCATCATTAATTTCTAAAACCTGACAGGTTTACATAAGAGCTCGGAATACAAAGGTTCTTTGCCATACAAAATTGACTTCATTTCGAGCTTATGCTGAAAACCTGTCAGGTTGATTCACAAATACTAAACGGCCGCTTTTATTGTTGGAACCAAACCAACCGGGGTTTGAGCTGCGCTGCTTGCCTGGGGGGCGTGCCAGATTGAACGGCCGTTAACATTTCCCAACTAAATAGCGTTTGTTCATCAATTAAAATGGGCCGGCTAAACGGGAAGGCTGTGCGCATGGTATTGGCCAAATCATGTGGCAAGCGGCTCCAAAATTGACTGGCAGTAGCCACCGAAGGCCGGGCGGGGACATAGCGGAAGCGGGCAGAGGGAGTCTGATACGTGAGAAATTTGAGCCACTCCCAGGCCGCATACGGCCGTTCCGAGGCCATCGTCACAAAAGCCCCTTGCACCCACAACGGCGTAATGCCATCAAACCGATCTGAACCAGGAAATGGCAGTGTGCCCATTGGGCGAAGCTGTACACGCAACTCATACAGCAGCGGGGATTCTACCCAAATGACCGCCCGACGGCGGGAAGATTGCCAATTGGAAAGCACCCCCGCGCGCTCAATCTCACTCATCATCGTGAAATCAACCATTTGCCCTGGCTGGCCTGCCAACGAATGGTACCAGTCCAGCGTGGCGGCAACGGCTTCCGGCGTTAGCGGCTGCTCGCACCGCACGGTGGCTTCTTCACAATTATTTTCCCAATTGTAAGCGTAAGAATAAAGTGCATCCGGTCCCACATCTAAAAAGCCCCATTCCAATGCCCCGTTTTTGGCAGATTGACCGTGAGAAACGGCCGTCATATCCGTCATCATCTCTTGCCAGGTCCAGCGGATGGTAGGCTCAGGTTTGCCCGCGTCCCGGTAAGCGTTTTTATCATAATAGATCACATTCATGCGACCGACCAACGGCATAAACCACATCCGTTCTTGCCACCACGCGCCTTGCCACAATTGCTCATAAAAATCGGACCGGTCGAAACGGCCGTCTGTTTGCATCAAAGGCGTCAGGTCACGCACCGCACCGGCGGCCAGCAGCGCCTCCGTGGGGGCGGCCCCCACGGCATCCAAACCAGCCAAATCGGACAGCGCCGGTTGGGCAGTCTCCAGGTGAACCAGTTCAATGGTGATGCGCGGATTTTGGGCCATAAATTCGGCAGCGGCCATTTCATAATCAATCAGGGGGTATTCGCTGGTGGGCACACCGAAGCGAAGCGTCACATAGCCAAAACGATCGGCCAGACGGCCGTCTAGCAACTGCCAAAACAGGTCAGACGGTGCGCCATTTTCATCCAAGCCCACGAGCCGAGGCGAGGGTACACGCAAGTTATCAGAAGCGGCCGTTTCCTGGAAATCTTTGGCTAGAGTGATGGTAAACGGCCGTTCCATCACCGGACAGTCAGCGGCGCACAAGGTGAGCATTCGCTCTGTAATGTGCTGGCCGACCTGCTGGGCCAGATCGGTATCGGTTTGGAAATAACTCAGCCTGCCCCAGACGTAATTGCTGGCGGTGAAGCTGCCCCAATAGTTAGGCGCTTCCGGTTGACGAATCAGCGTACTGTCTGGCTGACGCTGCCAGAAGGCCACGCGCTGCAACGTCTGGTTGTCTTCCGTCCATTGCAGGTTGGCCCAAATGTAACTGTCGTGCTGTTCGGCATGGGTAACGGTGGGTGTGTGGTGGTAGAGACGGCCGTTCAACGGCTGCAACTGCGCCGTGACCCAGACGGGATCATCAGCCTGGAAACTGTAAAATAACGCCCCATCCCCGCTCAGATAAGCATCCCTTTCAAAATCCAGGGCAGCTTGCACCTGCTGCTGCAACGCCCGCTCCGAACTGGCCAGCTGATCCTGTACGCTGCGCCAACCCCACCACAAGCCAAAGAGGAGAACGGCCGTTACCCCCAACCACAACCACGGACGCGATGAATTGGAAACGGCCGTATCCAGCTGAGGCATCACGTCATCCTCATCCTCGCCAATTTGCCAATCAAATCGCTCACTCATATGTCACCATGTGGGTTTGTGGGGTCTATTTGCTGCTGAATCGGTGACGCAAGTATAAAACAAACGGCGTTATCCTGCACCCATCAGGATTACCGGTCCGGTTACGAGGGATTCAGGGGAATTTCGCTGCGGAGCTGATCCAGGAACGCTTGCATAAAGACGTTGCGCCGGGTGGCTTCATCGCGGGCGGCCTGCGTGTGCAACGTTTGGCCAATTTTGAGCAGCTTGCGGTAAAAATGGTCGATGGTGTAAGCCAGATCATCTGGTTCACGCTGTTCACAAAATGGATCTGCGGATTGGTACAACGGCCGTTGCAAAGCCCCACCCGTGAGCAAACAGCGGGCCACACCAATGGCCCCAATCGCATCCAGCCGATCCGCATCCTGCACCACCCTTGCCTCCAACGTGGTGGGCACAATGCCCGCGCTAAAGCTGTGCGCCGCAATGGCGTGGGCAATGTTTTCCAGGTGCTGCTCGGGATAATCAATACTGCGCAAAAAACGTACGGCTTCGGCCGCTGCCAGTTGGGAAGCTTCATGTCGGTTGGGTGCATTTTTGGGCAGCGTTACGCAGTCATGCAGCCAGGCGGCAGGAATCACCACGGCCAGGTCTGCACCCTCTAGCTCGGCCAACCGCCGCGCCATCTGCACCACCCGCTGGATGTGCGCCATGTCGTGGGCCGAATCGGCCGTCATTTGCTGCTCCAAATATGCTGCGAACGTGGCTTCTAACTCTTTCATGCTCACTTGCTCACTGGTCTCCATTTTCTCAGCTATCTCTGCGTCCAACGCCCCGATTTTAGCACAGAGCGGGTGGCCAAACGGCCGTTCGCCAACATTCGCCCAAACCCCACTTTCATGCTATGAATAGGCAAAAATATCCGCAGATAGCATAGAGGCCCATCGATTTTTCTCAGCGCCTCTGTGCCTCTGCGTCAAACAATTTTAAGGAGCTAACGATGAACGAACGGCCGTTTGGCAATGAAACAACCACTGTATCAGAAATTGGACTAGGCACCTGGCAGCTTGGCGGCGACTGGGGCACCGTGACGGATCGGGAGGCGGGCGTGATTTTGCAAACGGCCGTAGACCACGGCGTCACCTTCTTCGATACGGCCGATGTGTACGGCGGCGGCGTGAGCGAACAGCGCATTGCCCGCTTTTTGCAGCAGCATGACGGCCGTGTTTTTGTGGCCACCAAACTTGGCCGGTCTGGCGACCCCGGCTGGCCAGAGAATTTTACGATGGCCACCATGCGCCAGCACACCGAGGATTCTCTGCGCCGCTTGCAGGTGGAGGCGCTCGATCTCACCCAGCTGCACTGCATCCCCACCGAGGAGTTCAAACGGGGCGATGTGTTTGACCATCTGCGCACCTTGCAGCAGGAGGGCAAAATCAAACGCTTTGGCGCTAGCGTAGAATCCATGGAAGAGGCGCTCATCTGCCTGGAGCAGGACGGGCTGGCCTCACTGCAAATCATCTTCAACATTTTCCGCCAAAAGCCTATCCACACCCTGTTTGAAAAGGCTCAGGCCAAAGGCGTAGCGATTATTGTGCGACTGCCCCTGGCCTCTGGCCTGCTGGCAGGCAAATTCACCATCAACACCACCTTCCCCGAGGACGATCACCGCAACTACAACCGGGACGGCGACGCCTTTAACGTGGGCGAAACGTTTGCCGGGCTGCCCTTTGAACTGGGCGTCTCCCTGGCAGACCAACTCAAGCCGCTGGTGCCCGAAGGCATGACGATGGCCCAGATGGCGCAGCGCTGGGTGCTGGACTTCCCCGCCGTGACCACGATCATCACGGGGGCCTCACGGGCAGAACAGGTGGGATGGAATACGGCCGTCTCCCAACTCCCCCCACTCTCCCCCGACCTGCACCAAACCCTGGCCACCTTCTACCAAAGCAAAGTCACCGACCACATCCGTGGCCCATATTAAATTCACCGCAGAGAACGCGGAGGGCGCAGAGGATAAACAATCATTTTCTCAGCGTTCTCCGCGCCCTCCGCGGTAAGAAATAACAGGAGCAGGAAATGATTCCAATTGGTGACGACAACCGCGACCGCACCATCACGCCGTACGTCAACTACATCCTCATCGCGATTAACCTGATTGTCTTTATCGTTTTTCAGGGGATGGGCAACAACCTGGAATTCACCTACGCCTTTTCCACTGTGCCCCAGGAAATTGTCACCGGCCAGGATGTGGTGACACAACCCCAGCAGTTCCAGGACCCCAGCACCGGCCAGATTTTTACCCTGCCTGGCCTGCAGCCTACACCCATCTCCGTCTATATCACCCTGCTCACCGCCATGTTTATGCACGGCGGCTGGGCACATATCGGCGGCAACATGCTCTACCTTTGGATTTTTGGCGACAATTTAGAAGATCGCATGGGACACGGCCGTTACCTGCTCTTTTACCTGCTGGTAGGGCTGCTGGCCTCGCTGGCCCATGTCTTTGCTTCTGTCCTCATCGGTGACAACTTGCAGATTCCCAGCCTGGGTGCCTCCGGAGCCATTGCCGGGGTGCTGGGCGGTTACCTACTGCTGTTCCCCCGCCGCCGGGTCACCGTCATATTGGTGCGGGTGGTGACCCAGGTGCGGGCCATTTTTGCCGTGGGCGTCTGGTTTGTGCTGCAATTGGTGGGCGGATTAGGTACGTTAGGCGGTAGCAGTGATGGCGTGGCCTACGCCGCCCACATCGGCGGCTTCATCGCCGGTCTGGCGCTGGTCAAGCTGTTTGATGCTGGCCGAAAGGTCCAGGCCCGCGAGTTGTAAAAGGATCGTTTGTTAACAGCATGGCGTTTTTACGGTGAACTCCGCACGAGTAAACTCCAAATTCGAGCTACCAAGCCAAATAGATAGGCGATGAGTGTTAATAAGGTCACGATTCTAACGAACCAAAACATAACCATTGACGAGACAATTGCTTTAGCCGCTGGCCATGAATCTGTATATATATTTCTCAAAAACTTCTCTAAAGTTTCGGGCTTCCACCAGCAAATATAAGCTGAATAAATCAAATATGCTCCAAGTAGGATGAATAGAATAAAATCGATCATTTAACTTGCCTGACCCAATCAATATTTTCGAAGGCTGCATTTTGTAACGGGCAAAACTGATTATCAGCTTATTTAATACGGCCGTACAATTCTAACATACCCCACCTCAAGATTGGTCCAATCTGGCAGATTGGACCAATCTACAACTAATTTACATAAACTTCTAACTTTACCCGTGCCAAGGGGAATGTTACAATGTGACCCGTACTAAAGATTACGCTAACATCGCACCTACAAAGCGATTTCAGGGAGACTCAAGACTAGAGTTTGGATATTGCCAGTCTCTAGTCTCCAATCTCCAGTCTCTAATCTCCCAAACAGGAACTGTTTCAGAGTTGGTTCCACATATTCGCAGAAGTTTATGAGCAATATTTACAACCCTGCCCTTTTTGTCAACCAGGAACGCAAATTCCTCGGCTTTCAAAAGCTGCTGCGGCCCGAGACGCGGCAGGCGGTGATGCTCATCCAGGCCACCAAGGACATGGGCAAAACCTGGCTGGCGGGGCGGATGCAGCACCACTGCCAGGAACCCACCGTCGATTTGCCGGCTGTCTACGTCGATTTTCGCAATCCCCGGCAGGACCACCACGACTTTTTGGGGCTGGTGCGCCTCATCCGGCAGCAGCTCAACCAGTCCGCCTATTTCAACCAGCTTAACGAAATTATCAACAGCTACAGCGATGCGCCAATTGGTGCCGTTTCTGGCCTGGGCCTCTTGCGCCAAAACATCGTTACCAGCTTTAGCCTGGATGAAATTCGCAGCATCTGTATGGACATCACCATCAATTATGAAGAGATAAGCGGCGAAACACTTTCTGCCAGAGCTGGCTCGCTGGTGGCTTATTGTCAGCGTCGCCAGCTGCTCACCATGCTCATCAGCCGCTGCGCCGAACTGCGCAAGCATTTAGATTGGTGGGATGGACTGGATGCGTACAAGGTGGGAACGGCCGTTTCCGAGCAACCCACCGACATGGCCATTACCGAAGACAACATGGGCATCCTGCACACGGACAGCGCCGCTGACCAAAGTCGCGTCGAACGCCAGATCAACGACGCCTTTTTTGCCGCTCTCACCGCCCTGGTGGCTGACCGTGCCCCGGTGGTGCTGCTGTTCGACTCCTACGAAGCGATTAAGCCCGATGCGGACCGCTGGCTGCGGCAAGAACTGCTCGCCCGGCTGCGCGACAGTCACCTCAGCGAACTGGTCATCATCGTCACCGGACGACAAACGCCTGACCTGAGCGAGCTGAACATGAGCAATCTGTTGGTGCAGACCCGACTGGAACCGTTCGATGAAGACATCGTACGCGAATATTTTGAAGAGCGGCGCAAAGTATCCCTGGGGCTGGATTGGCGCACCATCGTGGTTACCAGCGGCGGCGTACCTGGGGCACTGGCCATGATGGCCGACCACGCTATGGCCACTACCAGCGCTGATGACGACTTTTTTAATGATCTTTGAGCCAAACTAAACCTGACAGGTTTACTAATTACCTGGACAGGAATGGTATCTTGAAAAGCGAAATTGATTAACTATTAGACTGTTTTGTAAACCTGTCAGGTTTTTTTAATCTATGAGCAGCGACATTACCGCCACAACCACAGCTTACCTGGACCGCATCTTGGATGAAGTGCATCCGATGATGGCGGAGGCGCTGTACCTGGCCGCCGTGCCGGTTTGGTTTGATGCGGATTTGTTTGCCGCCATGCGCCAGATTGAAGACGGCCGTAACGAAGGCCTCATCGAACGCCTGCTGCGCTATTCTTTTGTGCGCACACTTTCCGCCGTTGAGGACGAAACCACCACCTACGCCATCCGCCCCGACGAGCGCGTCTTTTTGCAGCGCCGCTGGATTGCCCGCGACCGCATCGCTTACCTAACCGCTCATCAGCGCGCCCTCACCTACTGGGAAAATGCCCCCGAACCCAATCCACAGCAGCAGCGCCGCCTCATTTTGTACCACCTGCTTTTTGTAGATCAAACCGCTGGCATCAACTATCTCATCGACAGCTTCCGCCTTTACCACAAAGAGCGGCAAATTACGGAAATTGAACGGCTGCTAGACACCGTGACAGACGCCCGCTTTTACCTCGCCGTGCTCAAGCAAGATTTGGAGCTGCTGGATGATTTACTGCGCCACATGTGGGCCAGAGTCAACCAGCTGCGCGGCTTGTGGCCCAGCAGTCTGGCCACGCTAGAAACCTTGCGGGCCAAGCCCACCCTCTCGCCGCTGCTGCTGCCCTACGTTACCCGCGCCTATGGTGAATCGCTGGCGCAGCTGGGGCAGTTTGTGGAAGCGATTGAGGCGTATGAAGAAACGTTGACCCTGTTTGAGGGAGAAGAAGAACGTTTACAAGATGGGGAGGCAACGGCCGTATCCCAACCAGAAGTCATCAGCGGAGCCACCGACCAACGCCGCATCCAAATTGAACGCGCCTACACCAAGCTGGCCCTGGGCGATGCCTACGTTGGGCTGGCCGAAGCCACCCGCGAGCACAATCCACTCATCCTGCCAGAGCTACTCAATCGGCTGCACCAGCTGCGCGATTTTGCTATCTTTTTGCTTTCACTCCCCCTGCTGGTTTACATGAGTTTTTACCTGGGGCGGCGCGTCTGGCACCCTCGCTTTTGGCCTACGCTGCTCGATTTAGACTGGATCGTAGCCCGCCTGTTTGTCAGCGGGGCACACCAGTACAAACAGGCCGATACGCTGTTGGAACAGTACGGCGAGCTAACCGAAGCCGTCGCTGCCGATGAAAAGCTCGCCTACCTTTATCTGGGATTGGACGATAACCAACAGGCCGAAATTCTGTTCCGCCGGTTGCTGGCTGAAGATGAAGCCCCGCTAGGCAGCTATCGCCGACTTTCCGTCAATCTAGGATTGGCTGAGGCGCTGCTCGGCCAACGCCAACCAGAAGCGGCCCACCATTACGCTGCCGAAGCCTTACCAGAAATCCGCCAATATGAAGATGATGCTCTGGAGGCCCGCGCCCGTGTGCTGCTGGCCGAATCCCATTTAGGCATGGCGCCCACAGACAGCCATGAAGTCCAAGAAGCCATCCTCCAGTTTGAACGAGCGCTTGGCCTGTACCAGCAGCAAAATGATGAACTCTGGGTCACGGAAATTGCTGACCGGCTGCATACCATCGCCCACGATGACCATTTGGATGAAAACCAGCAGGAAGCGGCACAACGGGTAGCAACGGCCGTTTCCAACTACACCTACCCCATCCACTACCGCCATCCGGCCACCGTGCTCTTCCGCCACGCCGTTTTCATTCTCCTCTCGATCCTCATTTTTATACTGCCCCTCTACACCATCCGGCTGGATACCGGCAGCCTGGTTTCGCCCGCTATCACCTTTAAGGGGCGCGAATTTGTGCTGTGGCCAGCGCTTATCTTCCAGGAGATCGACGCGACGCAGGCCAATCCTGAAGCTGAAATTGAGTCAGAGGCACCCGCTGTAAGCAATACGGCCGCACCCTTCCAGTTCCGTCCCGCCATTGCCGACGCCGGACTTACCGTCAACGCCATCCCCTCAACAGATACCGGTGTGGCGCTACAGCTTGGGATCGGCATGCTGCTCGGCTATGTTTTGCTGTCTACCCTGGTGGGAATTGCTGCGCTCGTCTTTACGCCATTGAGCACCTTGCAGCGTGCCGGGCGGGGACGCGTGCGCCTGGACAGCCAGGGGTTGTGGGTCAACGATGAGCAAATCGCCTGGCAAGATGCCACCAGGATGATTATCGCCGATCTAAAGCTCATTCGTGAGCCGTTGGCAGATGATTCCAATTTTGCCCTGAACAGCGACAGTGACCAGCTTATTGTGCCTGGCAGTACAGCTCGTTACGAAACCGTGCGCCAGCGCATCATTGGCTACCTGCCCGCTGCGCTGCCCCAGCAAGATTGGAGCTATCGTCTGGTGTATAGTCGAATGGGGGTCTGGTACATTGGCACTGCCGCCCTGCTCACCGTTTTGGCCCTGCTGGGCAGCCGCTTCCCCACCCTGCTCAACTTCGATTTTCCCGGCACGCCCTACAGCCTGGCAGATTTATACCCCTATCTTTATTTGGGATTGTTTGTGCCGCCACTGTGGGCCTTTGTGTTACGGCCGTTGCAAATTCGCCACCACATGTTCCAACACAGCCGATTGGCCGAATGGATCGGGCTGGCCGGTCTGGTGCTGCTGGTGCTGCGGCTTGGCTCCCTCTTCTTCCCCTGGTTCACCATGCCCGATATTTACCCCTCGCTGGGCATTTTGCTGATGATTGGTGGCGCGACCCGGGCCATCTGGCAGACGCGCATCTGGCCCAACAAACCACGCGCGTATTCCGCCTGGCTGCGGTTGGTTTCATTGCTCATCGCCGTGTTCACCTTTTTTGTGATGGGCGGTCACCTGTTGCGGGAGGTAGGCAGCTATCACTTTTTGATTGTGGGCAACAGCCTGCGCGACCGCTCACTGCTGGAACAGGAGCAAGAACCCGCCGTTATCCTGGCCAAAGACGCACTCACCACCTACACCCGCGCCATCGACATTGCCCAACGTAAAGTTTTGGGCGTGGTAGACACTCGAGCGGCCGTACGGCTGCTGGCCCCCATTTTGCGGCCCACCCAATCCGTCTGGTTCCAGGCATTGTCGAATCGGGCTGCCATCTACATGCAGCTGGGAGATTTTGAGGCTGCCCTGGACGATTATGATCAGCTTATTTCCTTTGCCAGCACCACGCAGCTGCTGGCCAGCCGCAATCTGGCCCGCCTGGGAGCCAGCACACAAGCCGATGTCGAGGACCCCGATTTCCAAACCATTCTCAAAGAACAAGGGCAGCTCATCGCCACCCAGCCCAACAATGCCTACTATCCCTTGTGGCGCGGCGTTACCTACCACATCCTGGGGGATGCGACTGCCGCTGAAACAAATTATCAGGCCGCATTAGAAATCAGTGGTGAGCGGGCGCTGGACCTGCAAAGCCAGGTTCAAGCGTGGACCGGGCTGGGTTGGCTGGCCTACGGACAAAATCGGTTTGAGGCCGCGGTGGAACGGTTTGAAACGGCCGTTTCCCTCAACGACCGCTCCGATGAAGCGTATTTAGGATTAGGCTTTAGCTACTACTCCTTGCGTGAGTACGACAAAGCGTTAGACGCCTGGCAAAAAACGGCCGAACTCGTTCCCGAAGAACCCACCATTTACCTCTCATTAGGCACGCTGCATTGGCGGTTGGGGATGCTGCAAGATGATCAGGGCACCCTGGCCCAGGATCGCTGCGCCGATGCTGAACTTAGCGAAGAACAAAAGCTGGCCTCCGCTGCCGAGCTGCAACTGGCCATCGAAAACTTCCAAACGGCCCTCTCCCTGCCTGGCCGTGCCCCAACAGACGAGGCCGAGACCTACCAATCATTGGCACGAGTGCAATATTTGTTGCGCAGCTGCCCCGGCTATGATTTGGTGGAAGTGCTCAAAGCCACCATCGATAGCTACAGCGCCGCCATTGAACTGAATCCCGATGAAGCTCGCTACTGGCACGTACGCGGGCGCACCGCCTATGCCATCTGGCTCAATCTGCCCGCAGGCACTGGCCCCTCGGCCCGCGCCTGGCTCTTCGACGCCCTGGACGATACCGACATGGCCCTGGCGCTCAACCCGGTTGATTTCGCCGATTATCAGCCCAATCGCTGGCGCGAACTGATCTATCCGCGCGCCGTGGATGGCTCACTGGCGCAAGGAGACAATCGCTTTGCCAATGAAGAATATGATATCGCGCTGGGTTACTACGAGTTGGTGGCTACTCGCGCCCCAGAGGTGGTGCGCGCACCGTTCAAGGCAGGTTTGGCCAGCGTGGCCTTAGGCAATGTTGCGCAGGCAGAGATGTGGTACCAAGAAGGACTCCAGCGCGCCGTAGCCGAGAATGATGGTACCGCCGTTCTGCTGGCCCAGGCAGATCTGATCCAACTTGCCGACCGGGCTGAGGTGGACGCAACGACTTTGCTGACCTTGCTGCGCAGCACCGATCTGGAAGTGGATCCGGCAAAGATTGACGATGCGGAAACGGCGTTTGCTCTGGCCCAGGCAGCACTGCTGGATAGGCAGTGGCAGCGGGCAGCGTTGCTGGGCAATTTGGGGCTAGAGCTGGCCACAGCGACCGAAAATATTGTGGTGGTGCGGGCAGCAGGGGCCAATCTGGCGGCGTATCAGTTGAGCTACCCTGATGTGGCCATGCAAAATATTTACTGGCCGTTGTTTGGTGGGGTGAGAACGGCCGTAACTGATCTAGAACGCCCTGATTTATATTGGCGCTACCGGGCCGAGTACGGCTTCCGCTTTGTGCAAAACATGTTCTCCGCCCAACCCGGCTGGGAAAACAACGCCGCTCGCGTCTACACCCAAATCATCGCCGATGTGGAACGCGCCTACGAGCTAAATCCAGAGGAGCACCAGACCTGGCGCGACTTCTTTGTGGATGCCAATTTGGGCTGGCACTACCTGCGGCGCGGCGACACGCGCTACGCAGAAGCCAGTTACCAGGAGGCGCTGGCTGATTATTTGCAAGCGGCCCAGCTCATCCAACCTGACAGCGAAAATGCGCTGAATGATTTAACAGAAACCGTCTTCAAAGTGGGGTTGACAGCATTGCGCCTGGAGGAATTCCAATTGGCAGAAGAAGCGTACGCCGCTGGCATTACCCTGCTCACTCGTTATGAGGGCAATGATGCCCAACTCGGCCGTGCCCGCACCGATCTGGAAAATCTGCTGGCCATCCAGCCAGAGCTAGCTCCCTTTGGCGGGGCCATTTTGGAAGATTTGGATGAAGCGGAGTAATAGTAAATGGTTAATTGTTAACGGTAAATTGTTAGTTGGGGAGCATATGGTTGAGGCTGTTTCGGGACTGTTTTTCTCAAGTGTTGCGTTTGGGGCAGGGTGCTTCATGGCTTATCAAATTTTGCGACATCGGCAACGCTGGGATGATTTTTGGGAGCGGCAAAATCGCCAGCGATTTTTGGCACCGAAAGGCTGGGCCAGATCGGCCGTTTCCAAGTGGCTTTCTTATTTGTTTGCTACTGTTTTATTGATTGGCGGTTTTGTTGGTCTGCTCTCTTACTTCTTTAACTTGCTGGCCTTTGCTACATAATTTAACTTCAACTGTCATGCCCGTGCAGGCGGGCATCCACAAGCCTTGCCAGGAAATGGATTCCCGCATTCGCGGGAATGACAATTCATCAGTTAACAATTCACAATTACTCATGGTGACCATTGGCCACGGGGATAATGAAGTGGAAGGTGGTGCCTTCGCGGTATTTGCTCTCGAACCAGATACGGCCGTCATGCAGCTCAACCAAATTCTTCGTAATGTTTAGTCCTAGCCCCGTTCCCGGCGATTGAAGCGCCTCGTCGTCGCTGCCCCGGAAAAACTTGCTAAAAATCGCTTTTTGCTCGTCATCCTTGATGCCCAGGCCCGTGTCGGCCACAGAAACGTGAATGACCGGCTGCACTTCGGCATCTTCGTTAACGCTGTTCATCTCTTCAGCAAAGATGGTGATACGGCCGTTTTCCGGCGTGTATTTATAGGCATTGCTCACCAAATTGGTCAAGATTTGGGCCAAACGATTGCGATCAGCCCAAACATCGGGCAGGTTGTCCGGCACCGTCAGTACCAGCGTCTGCTGTTTCTCTTCTATCTGCGCTTGCGTCAAGGAAGCCACTTCCGCAACCACATCTGCCAGCTGAATCGGCTGTGTTTCCAAATGCAGCTGACCCGATTCCAGTCGGGACACATCGGTCAGATCGGTTACCAGGCGACTCATGCGGTTCACATTGTTACGAATGGTGTCCAGGAAAGTGGTTTGGGCTTCATTGATGGGGCCAAAATTGCCAGAAAGAAGCAAATCGGCATACCCTTTGATGGAGGTCATGGGGATTTTAAGTTCGTGAGAGACAAAGGAAACAAACTCACTCTTGGCCTGATTGGCCACTTTCATCGCCTCGACCAGCTGGGCGTTGGCCAGAGCGATGGCCGCATGGTTGCCCAATCGCTGCAAAAAGGCAAGCTGCCCCGGTTTCCACTGATTTGCCTGCGTGCTTTCCAGCAAGAGAATGCCCAGTACGGCCGTATCCCGATAAAGCGGCAACACAATCTGGCTTTGGGTGCGGGCCAGCAAACCCGCCCGTTCTGTTTGTGCGTCATAAGCCAGTTCGCCAGAGCTCAGCGCTTGCTGTGCCGCCGGCAGCTGGTCCAGCAGCACAAAAGGCGAATCTTCGTAAATTTCGTAAGTGTAGCCCTGCGACGTGATCACATGCAGCCGATCATCGGTCAATGTTCCCATCAGACCAGCCTCGCCGCCCACCTGCCGCATCGCCCAGCTGAGGGTAATTTCCATCACCCGTTTGATGTCCAACGTTGCGTTTAGCTCTGCATCAATTTTTTGCAGGGTGGCTATCTCTTGCAAGCGATTTTTTTCCTGATCATAGAGCCGCTTGCGTACCAGACTGGCATTGATGCGGGCATTAAGCAGAGGGACATTAAATGGCTTAGGCAGATAATCCTCAGCGCCCATCTCGATACTTTTGACAATGCTTTCAATATCGTCAGCCGATGAGATGACGATGACTGGAATGTTTTGTGTTTGCGGATCGGCTTTTAGCAGGGGAAGGAGATCAAAACCACTCATCTCGGGCATCATGATGTCTAGCAAAATGACATCGATGCAATGGGTGGCAAGCTTTTCGAGGGCAACACGGCCGTTTTCAGCCTCAACTACTTTATGACCCACTCGCGCCAGGCGGTGCACCAGCAAATCACGATTGATCTCATTATCATCAACGACCAAAATAAGGGCAGTATCTTCTTTCATCCGTTCTTCGTTAAACAACCCACCAGGGGTTTCTCTTTCTAGGTACATTTCATCTAGGTACATTTCATTAAGTAAACCCGTGAGGGTTTCATTCCACCATGTTCACCGATCGATTAAGCAGCATTTCAATTTTGGTAAAAAGCTGGGCAAACTGAATTGGTTTGGTCATAAAGGCATCACAGCCCGCATCAAAACAACGGCGCAAATCCTGGGAGGTGGATTGAGCCGTCAGGGCAATGATGGGAATGTGGCGAGTTTCCGGGGCAGCCTTTAACTGCCGGGTGGCTTCCCAGCCGGTGATGCTGGGCAGACGCATGTCCATCAAAATAAGGCCGGGCAACTTCTTGCCAGCCAAACGCACACCTTCCTGGCCATCTTCGGCACTCAGCACCGTGTAGCCTTCGTCACCTAAATTCAGTTCTAACAGGCCGCGAATGATCGGATCATCTTCTATTACTAAAATGGTTTTTTGCGTATCATCTACCATGTTCAATCCTCTGCGGTTTGGCAATGCCTGTCCCAAACAGTTTTTGCTGGATCAGGTACGGCCGTTGCCCTCAACATATCCTCTTTTACTGAACACCCATCTGACAAAACCGAGAGAAGTTAAAGCGACTCTATTTCAGTGTAATGACCAATGTTTCAATTGGACTTATGACTATGTGGCGCAGTATAGCACAGGGGGAGACGGCCGTTTCTGGCCCAAAAGTAATTTTTACTACCTGTTCACAGGGGAATAAGTACCATTGAGAGAGGTGCGACGCACTTCATTAACGAATATTGCTGCACCTTAAACCAGGGCAAGTGCGTCGCACCTCTATACTAAAATTCAGCGCACCGGCTGCAGCGCCCGCCACAGCGGCCCATCCTGGCGCACACCGCGCCGGTCCAGGTCGCTGGTAGCCAGCAGGATGCCATCACTGCACCGCGCCGTCAGGCCACGCACAATGCGGCTGAGCAGCTGGTTGCGAATGTGGAAATCGTTGTCCATCGTCCAGGGCTGGCTGGGATCGTAGCTTTGGGCCAACACAAAGGCGTTGCTAAGCGGTTGGTTGGGGATGTCCCACCAGCCAGTTGTGGCCGTTTCCAACCACACCTGCACCCGCACCGGGGAACCGGCCAGCAGGTAGCCGTAAATCGTAGAAATCATCATGCCGTTGGGGTCGGGCGGATCGCCCAGCTCCGGTGGATTGGCGGTGACCAACCCCTGGTTGATACCGTCGATGAAAGCATTGCC
Source organism: uncultured Anaerolineae bacterium (assembly GCA_905479495.1). Lineage (GTDB taxonomy): Bacteria > Chloroflexota > Anaerolineae > Promineifilales > Promineifilaceae > Leptofilum. Next base: position 111,969 of record CAJQMR010000006.1, on the reverse strand, counting down.
GATGGCCGCCGGGGAATGCAGGCCAATGGCTTCGGCCGATTGGCGCAGACGGGTAGCGGCCTGGACCAACCAATCACAAACCGCTGCGGCGGCCACGTCCGGCTCTGGCTGGAAGCGGCGCTCGGAGAGCAACGTAAAGAGGCTGTGCAGAAAAACGTCGATGCTGGCACGGCCGTCTTGCCCCGCCAGCCACAAACGAATCTCCTCATACAGCCCCACAAAATCCATCCCCACGCGGCTGACAATGCGATCCGGCAGCTCGGTAATAGGCAGCAGCTCTGCCGTCTCGACGCGGTAGAGGGATTCGGTGAGCAGTTCGGCGCGGGCGGCATCCAGGCCGCTAATGCTGAGGGTAAGGGCTTCGGCCACGTCAAACGGGCTAACAGGAATGTCCCAAGCGGGATGGGCCAGGGCCAGCCAGGTGAGCCAGGCGCGCACGCGCGGTTCGTCGCGCGGGCTGGAGCGGCGGCGCAGCAGGTAGTAGGGCAGCCCGGCATCGCGGAAGGCGTTGCCCAGCATGTAGCGCAGCGCCCCATCCAGATAAGGGGCAATGATGGCAATCTCGGACGGGTGCAGATCGTGTTCATTGATGAGATCATGGAGTGTGTCGGCCAATTCCACAATCATTTCGCGGCGGTAACGGCCGTTCACGGTGTCTAAAATCGCTTGCTGTGCCTCGGCAAATGGTTTGGCGGTGTGCATCAGATCGTTTTCCACCAAATTGGCCAGGTGGGTCAACGGTGTGTTGGTAATGAATGGCTCGTCAAAGTTAAAGGCATTGGCGCTGAGGCTGCGGAATCGGTTAGCCCCCAGCGGGTCGGCGGCGAGGAACCGTTTGTACCCCCCGGCGGCATCGTAGGCAACGGCCGTTGTCACCGTCTCGTTCATCAGTTCGGCCACAAAATTTTGCCCGGCAGGCGTTTGCTCCTCGATGTTGTCCACGATGAGGTGGCGGTAGCGCTCACTGAAATATTTGTGGAATTCGGGATGCTGCACCAGCTGGGTGTCAAACACTTCAATCGCCAGCGAGAGATCAAGTAGGCTGTCGCGCAGGCAGGTGGCGCGGAACTGGCGGGCGGCGTCGGCTGCTTCGTTCAGGTGGCGGATGCGCTCCGGCTCCCCGGCCCAGGTGCGAATTTGCCGCTCGATGGCCTCGTCCAGGCTGAGGCTGTTGAGCGCGGCGCGATTAAGCGTGTCTAGCAGCTGGCTGACAATTTGCTGCGGGCGCAGGCGCAGGTCGGCAAACGCGCCTTCGTTGAGCATGGGGGTGATGATGTGCCACATGAGCAGTTGAGCCAGGTCGTAGCTGAGAAAGGTGGGAGGATGATACGGCCGTTCAAATCCTGCCGATCGGGCCACCAGGGGCCAAAAAAGCTTCACCATCTCCATCGCCATCTGAGTGTAGGTGGTGATCTTCAGGTCGGCATACGGCCCCAAGCCAGACTGGTGCACAGCGTCCAGGTAGCCGCTTGCCTGGTTTGGCTCCGCGACAATGACCAGCAGGGTGTAGGCCGGTTCCCCTTCACGCAGCAGGCGGAGGAGGCGGTTTTGCAGGGCAAAGGTTTTACCCGTGCCAGCCGGGCCAAGCAAAAAGCTGGTCTGTTCAGCCGCGATGGCAGCCTGTTGGGTGGGGGTCAGCTCGATTTCAATCTTTTCCATTGCGTCAGTATAACTTTGTCCACTAGAGACGGTCAAAAAGAGAATCTTGCAAAAGCAACAAAACAAACTACCAATGACAGTTGGCATTAGATTTTGTAAAATAGCTTTATGTCGCGACGAAACTACCAGTGGACACGATATTGGCAACGTAGAGATAGCCAAGTTTCTTTTGGAAGAGATGGATTATTAAGGCTGTGGCCTTCATCTCTGTTCAATTCCTCTTCTCCACCGGACTCCCAGCAATTTGTTGAAATTGGCTCATTACTCAACATTCCATGCTTGATTCTTCTTGGGGAACCGGGTATGGGAAAAAGCTTTGCACTATATGATGTTTACAATCGACTTTCAAGTAATAATGAGACCGATGATTTTTTTATGATTCAAAATCTAGCAGACTTTGAGTCTGCTGAAGAATTAGTTGAAGAAATCTTCGAAAATGAACAGTTTGTTTCTTGGCAACAGGGAAGTTCAGTGTTTCATATATTCTTAGACAGTTTGGATGAAGCAAGAATCCATATTAGGACTATTACTAAAAAATTAACTACATCTTTTCAGAACAATTCCGAAAATTTGGCTCAATTACGAGTTTGTATAACTTGTCGAACATCGGACTGGCAACTTGATTTTGAAGAATCATTGAAAAACTTGTGGGGAGAAAATAACGTTGCGGCTTATGTACTGGCCCCGTTACAAGAACAGGACGTCATCCAAGCAGCAACTCAAATTCCAGGCATAGATGATGCTAACTTATTTTGGCAAGAAGTTGTGAGAAAAGAAGCAACACCATTTGCAGCAAGACCAATTACTCTTGATTTCCTTCTTGATGAATTTGTGGTTTCAGGACAATTACCGCAAACACGAAAAGAGTTGTATGAACGGGGATGTAAAAAACTTTGCACTGAGTTTAATCACCCTCACGCAGATCGTGACAAGTTAGAGCCAGAAGAACGGTTAGTCATTGCAGCTCGTATAGCCGCAATATTGATTTTCACCGGATATTCCTCAATCCGACTTGTTCCTTTGACAGAAGATGCATCAAATTCCTTATTAATCGAGCACATATCTGGCGATAAGGAATTGATCTCCGGGACAGAATTTCTCGTTCACGAATCTGGTGTGCGTGAAACATTAGATACCGCGCTTTTCCGTGGAGGCGAAATTAGAGAATGGGCACATCAAACTTATGCGGAATTTTTAGCAGCCTGGTATGCATCACATAACTTAAGCATTCCGCAAATCAAGAGTCTGATATTTCATCCAGATGGCAAATTGGTGCCACAATTGCATGAAACTTCAGCTTGGATTGCCTCTTTTAAGACCGAAGTATTTGACCTGATATTAGAAACCGATCCAGAAATTCTGCTTCAGAGCGATGTCGCTACAGGCGATGAACACTCTAAAGAGGCACTTGCACGGGGGCTACTGGAACATGTAGATAAAAACCCTCATATTTACCTCGATGGTAAGCATTTACCATCTCTCAAATGTAATAATTTAGCAACGATACTTCGTGAATTTATTCAGGATTCAGCCAAGTCTCAGCGAACTCGTAGATTGGGTCTAGATATTGCGACTGTTTGTAAAGAGACGAATTTACTCGACTTGATGGTTGAAATCGCTCTAAACCCAGAAGAACCTCTACGGTTAAGGATAGGAGCAGCTCAAGGCATCGTTGAAATAGGTGATGATGAGTCAAAGCAAAGTCTCAAGCCGCTTGCCGTTCTAAGCCTAGAAAATCGTGACCTTGGCGAACTAAAAGTATCTGGTATTTTGGCAACCTGGCCAGATTATTTAACGGTAGAAGAGCTTTTTGCTACGTTGATAATCCCAGCAGAGGATGATCCTCTGGTAGATAGGTACGTTGCTCAAAACTGGTCGGAAATAATATTGTCCAGGATCGAGCCAGATGATCTGCCGGTCGCTCTTGAATGGCTGCAAAATCAAAACACATTACGATTATTGCAATCTGCCTTTATTGATCTGATAAACAGCATTTTATTTGTGTCTTGGCAGAATCTGGATAAACCAAATGTGTCAGGAGCATTTAGCCATGCTGCAATTTCATTGTGGCAACAACATGATTCGCTAATTCCCAGACAAGGTCGTAGAGGCAATCCAACAAACAACCCGGATGTTCTAACTGTAGAACTTGTACTGGGTGACTCAAGCAAACGATATTTATTTTTACAAAGCTTGATTCCCATTGTCTCGAATTATGAAAGAATGGCACACAAGTTAATTCATGATACACCTTTCCTCAATTTTGATGATGTCCCCTGGCTAATTCATTATTTTAATGGTAGTGAGTCCGAACAAGAGGACAGGTTTGTTGTTGCGTTACTGCATTATCTAATTAATCTCAATGAGCCTGATCAATTTGAGTACATTTATGAAATTGGTCAGGAAAATCAAGCTTTATGGAATACATTAAATTACCATCTGTTTACTGTTCTTGATTCGGAAGAGGCAAATAAAACAAAAGAACTCTATCTACAAAGACTTGAAAGAGAACGCGAACATGAAGAAATCATGCGTCAGCAGGAAAGACTGCCTATAACTCCTTCACCAAAAGAAAGAGTCCTATCTTACTTTGAACAATTTGAACGAGGAAATAATGATGCTTGGTGGATAATGAGTTATTGGATGATGGTGAGACCAGATGGTATGCTCATGAATGAATATAAGTTTGAATATGAGTTCGAGCGCTTGCCTGTTTGGAGTGAGCTGAGCGAATTTGAGCAATCACGAATTGTTGACACCTCATCTGATTTTCTCCACGCCCACTCTCCGGATAAAGGAAAATGCAATGATTCTTGGTGGGAAAAACCAGAATTAATTTACTGGGCAATTGTTGCCGGGTGTAGGGCTTTATTCTCAATAATCGATGGTAAGAAAAGCACATCTTTAACAGAAGCTATTTGGAAAAAATGGGCACCAGCAATTACTTACTATATTTATCGCTCAAGATTGAGTTCAGATGAGGAACACAAACGCACGCGAAAAACTGCACTTTTACAAACGGTACAAACAATGGCACGAAAAGAAGTAAACGAAACGCTTCTTTGGATCGCAGAACGCGAAAATGACCGAGAAAATTTCTTTTTTGCTTCGAAAATTGAGCCGTTTTGGGACGATGAATTAGCGACTTTATTTCTGAAATCCTTTGAGGAAGCAAAATTCAAGTTTGATAACGAATCACAAATTCTACGAGCTATTTGTCGTTATAGCTTTAATTTAGCGCGCCCATTACTTGAAAGTTGGCTCACATACCCAGCGTCGATTGAAGAACGTCCACGACAAAGAGCCATTGCAGCTGGACAATTATTGCTTAGTTTTGCAGAAGATGCTGGTTGGGAAAAGGTTTGGCCCACTATTCAAAATGACACAGATTTCGGGAAAAAGGTAATTGAAGGTGTGGCGTCTGCTGACACTATTACAAGACGAATTTCTGGTAGCTTTGTCGCTGAAAAAATCCATGAAACTTCAATAGCAGATTTATACATTTGGCTATATCGACAATATCCACCGGAGACCGATCCGCCCCCTCAAAGTGGTGTTTACAAAATAACATTGGAACATGAAATTGCACGGTTTAGAGACGCCTTTCCTTCCGCTCTTGCGATGAGAGGAACAAAAGAATGTATCCAAGAATTAGGAAGAATCGAGGCACTTCTTGATCTTGATTTAAGCCAATACCAAGCTCAGGCAAGTGTAAACTATTTACAAAGCACTTGGCACCCTCTAAAGCCTCGCGAATTTAGAGCATTGAGACAAAATAATAGTTCACGGTGGATTCAATCTGGAAGCCAACTGCTAGACGCTGTGAAAGAATGCCTTGAACAGCTAAACCTTGAATTTCAAGGAAAAACTGGGGCAACCCCAACTGCGATTGATGTTTGGAATGAATATAAACTTCCTGTTGCTGAAAAAAGACAAACGTTCCACACACCTATGGATGAAGACCGTCTTTCTGATTACGTTGAAAGATTTTTGAAGCAAAAGTTAGAGGGAAGAGGCGTTTTTATTAGTCGAGAAAATCAAATCAGGCGCGGAAGTTTCACTGACATTTATATTCAAGCCATGCCACTATTGCCCAATAGCGAAATCGGCCAGTCTATTACAATTGTAATTGAAGTGAAAGGTTGTTGGAATAGAGAATTGAGAACGGCAATGACATCCCAACTTAAAGAAAGGTACATGGCTCAGAATAATATTTATCATGGCATTTATTTGGTAGGGTGGTTTTTGTGTGATTCCTGGGAGAAAAAAGATCTTAAAAGCAGGTGGCAATCAGGCTCAAAAGATTTAGAAGATTTGCGGAATCACTTGACCAATCAATCAGCCGAATTATCAGTGGATGGTTTTGAAATTCAACCCTATATTTTGGATGTAACCCTTTGATCTTTGTACAAATGGCATTCTTAGCAAAAGTAATCCTCATCTGGACAATATCAACGCCATCATGCTGGCCATGGGGTATCAGTTGATGACGCACCGTTTGGAGAATACGGCCGTCTAACCCCCAAATCACTCGCAGGTAGGTACGGCCGTTTACCCATCCTCCACGCTCCCTGATACAATAGTTACAAACCTATCTTTCTCTGCGCTCTTTGCGCCTCTGCGTTGAAATAATTGGAGACACCCATGCCCGCAGCCAAAATCTTTTTAAGCATCGGCCGTACAGAAAACAAGCAGCATCAGCAGCTTGTGGAAACCATCGAAAACTACCTAAAGATGAATGATCTGTTACCACAAACGGTAGGCCGCACCTACTTTTCCAGCAAGCAGCCCCTGGTGGCCGTCAAAGAGCTCATGCACGAATGTGCCGGGTCGATCATCCTGGCCTATGAGCGCACCCATCTCATTGACGCCATCGAAAAGCGGGGCAGTTCGCAAGAAGCGCGTTTGCAAGGGTTGAACCTGCCCACTGTCTGGAACCAGATTGAGGCGACGATGGCTTATACGTTGGGGCATCCGCTGATGGTGGTGGTGGAGGATGGTCTGAAATACGAAGGGCTATTGGAAACAGGCTATGATTGGTACGTGATGCACATCAAACCGGGGGAAAGCTTGCTGGCCAGCGCGGAGTTCCAGGGTGTGTTTGCCGATTGGAAGCGGCGGGTATTGGCCTACCAATCGCAGAAGGAACAGCAGAAAAAACGGGGAGAAACGGCCGTATCCCAACCACAAGTCCCACACAACCTTCTCGTCCATCTACGGCAAGTTTTGGCCGACCGCTTCAGCCCCGGCGATTTACAAACGCTCTGCTTTGATCTCAGCGTGCCGTATGAAAATCTGTCCGGCGAGGAACACCGGCTTAAGGCGCTAAACCTGATCCAAACTTTGGAACGCACCAACCGGATTGATGATCTGATTGCTTTCGGACAAAAAATTCGTCCGGATGTGCCCTGGCAGCTTTAAAACCCGACATCTCTTGGCTCAGTGAGCAACTGTACGCCCGCCACGATTTGACGTACACGCTCAGCAGATAGTGAGCCAATCTTTTCTACCAAATCTGCTTTATCCACCGTAAAGATTTGCGAGACATTGACAACGCTTTGCTTAGGCAGATTGGCTTCCCCCTCTTCTAAAAGCACGTTGCCCGGTGCGTTGGCCCGCTGCAAACGAGACGTAAGCATACAAATAACCACTGTGTTAATTCGGCTGCGATTGAATATATTGTTTTGGATAATCACTGCTGGGCGTGTGAATCCTGGCCCTGATCCAGCGGGTTCGCCAAGCTCTACCCAGTAAACGTCGCCCTGCTCCATTACCATTCATCCTCAAACATTTGACGATATTTTGCTTTTGCTTCACGGAGGAGTTGCTGCTCGGACGCGTCTGGCCCCTCTTCATAAACTTCGTTGAGCGCTTCAAGCATCTTTTGGCTTTGGTGCCGTTCAATAAACTCCTCAACAGCAATAGAGAACAATTGGCTGCGGGAAATATTCATTTCTTGAGCGATGGCATCAGCCTGCTCAAATAAAGATTCTTTTAGTGAGATTGCAGTTTTTGTCTTGGTCATATTTATACCTTTACGAATACTAAAAGTATAACGATTTGGCTTACCGAGTGTCAATACCCAAAATCAGGGATTTCCTTCGCGCTCCATTCACATAACGGTTGGCTCCCGCCATTGGGTATGAGGAAAAGCAAAACGGATGCTTCCCGCAAGAAGCATCCGTCTGCCAAAGGAGTATCACAGAAGATTGTGCAAATTAACCGCAGCCACCACTCACGGGAGCGCGCTTTAATTCCAAAATCACTTTTGACTCATAGATAAATTCATAATGATGCGGATCAGGCTCTGCCGGGAACTGTCGCGCCCCCAGGGCCACCGGAAACGCAAAGGCCAGTTGATCATCGGCGTGCGGCGTGCGTGGATTGGCCGCCAGGAATTCATCGTTGGCAAAGAGTGTCAGCCAGTTATTGATGCCGCCTTCCAAAATGTACACATTGGGCACACTTTCAGCTTGCAGCGTTTTCCATGCTTCGGTTGCGGCCGTTTCGTCATTGCTCATCACAAAAAAGACCGTGTTAGCCGGCTCCAGATGCAGTGCAGGCACCATCTCAGGCAATTCTTCTGGCAGCACATGCTGGGCATCCAAAATGTGGAATTGATTGTAATCCGCTTCGCTGCGCACATCCAACATGATCACCTTGAGGCTGTCATCGTGGAGTTTCTCCAGCATTTCGGCGGGATGCACCTGCACGGTGCGTTCCTCCAGCGCCGCCGTTTTCTCATCCGCTATGCGGTTCCAGCGATCCAGCGTAGTGGGCTGACCAATGATGATCAGACCGACAGCAGCCAGCGCCAGGCCCCCGCCCGCGCCAATGCGCCATTTCGGTTCCTTAGCCGCATCCATGCCGCCAAAATATTGTTCCAGCTTCTCTGAGCCCCAAAACATGAAGAGAGCCATCAGCACCACCAGCAGCACAACGGTGCCGGTGGACAAACCCAGCCATTCCGGCAATGTGAAGCGCCCCATATAGGAAGAGTTCCAATATTCGCTGAATCCGCCAACGGTCTCGCCAAACAGGAAGATGCCAAAAAATACGCCCAGGACGAAGAAGATGCCGTCCAGCTTGAGCGTGGCCGCTGCCACCAGCGAAGTGCCGGGGCAAAAACCGCCGATGATGAACCCCACACCCATGATCAAACCGCCAACGATGCCAGGCCACAAATAAGTTGGATTGACATAAACTAGATTGTAATCCAGAAGCCCTACACCAGAAGCCAGGAAAATAAGCACCATTGCCACAATGATCGCGCCAAACATCACTTTGATCACGGTCATTTCTTTGAAATAAAATTGGGCAGCTAGCTTTTTGGAGTTGCCAAATCCGGCAATTTCCAGCACATAACCAAAAGCAAAGCCAACGAGTAAATAAACAACGTAAGAACCCCAATGTCCGAGGAGTTCACCGAGTGGTAAAGGAAAAGTAGCCATTGTTTGCTCCTTAATGGAACGCCGATTTGCCTGATTCCCCTGATTTTGAAGCTCTAAATCAGGTAGATCATGGTAATCTGCGTCCTATTAATCAGTTCCACAGTTTGCGGACGAAATAAGCCATGGCGTAGCCGCCGCCAAAAACGGCAAACATAAAAGCCCAGCTCCCCACAGATAACACCGCGCCACCAGACAACGCCTGCCCAGAAGTGCAGCCACGAGCAAAGCGGGCACCGTACCCCATCAGCGTGCCACCGATGAAGGCCATAAGCCAACGTTGCCGGGTAGAAATTTGGGGGCCTTTGTTGGTTTCTAGTTTGATACGGCCGTTTCGCCAACCCGCCGCAGCCCCACCAAACACTGTCCCGATGGTCAAAAAGACAATCCAACTGTCCAGCGGATTCTTCTCACCCCCGGCCATCGTCAACAGATAAGCGGTGCGATCGACATGCTCGGGAGCGATAGCGTCTTCCACCACCATCAGCAACCGGTTCAGGCCACCAGATGCGCCCAGGCCACTGCCTGTTATAAAAAAGGCAGCAAATAGAACGATGCCTAATAAAATTGCAGCGTAATATGGATTTACATAATCCTTGGCAACGCGCTGGCTAAAAACACGAAGCCCTTTGCGCGTTTCCGTTTTTGGTGAACTCAAGGTCGTCATAATTGCGATCTCCTCTTAATCATGGGCTGCAGCGGGGTCGTGGACTTCCACTTCATCCCAGCCCAGCATCATCGACTTAATGCCCGCCATTGGCGTATGGCCAGTGGTGGTCAGGTAAACATGCATCACAATAAAGGTGGCAAACAGCCAGGCGATTAGCGTGTGGAACGGTGCCAGGAACGGCAGTCCGCCCAACCGCGCGGCAATTTCTGGCCAGCGCTGCGCGCCCCACATCAAAATGCCGGTGAGGATTTGCAGCGGCAGCAGCACGTTAAGAATGCCAAAGTAGGTTACCTGCTGCAGCGGGTTCAATTTGCGCTCTGGCACCTTTTCAAACGGATGCGGCTCGTTGCGGAAAATGCCGCGCACGTAGAACAGGCTTTGCTCAATCGCCTGGTCGAAAAAGCCGCGTGGCCGAGGCAAATACTGCTTAATCTCGCCGCTGACCAGATGATAAAAGAGCGACAGGAAAGCGTTGATGACCAAAATGGCGGCCAGAACATTGTGAATCTGCACCATGTAGGCAAAGCTAAATGCGCCAAATTTATCCGGTTTGTGAATGATCAGCCCGGTCACGATGAGCAGCAGGATGGCCACGGTTTGCAGCCAATGCCACAGCCGCTCATAAACGGAGTACATGTATAGTTCACGCAGCCGCGGATGGCTTGGCGGTTGGCGGCGCAGGGCAGCGTAGCGTAATCCACCATGCACAATCACCCCGGCAAACACCCCCAGAAACAGGATGATGCCAATCCAGTCAATCACGTTTACGGCGTTGTGGCCCAAAATGTAGAGACCGGCTTCAGATGTTTCCAGCGAGTATTGCAGCGCCCCGTCGTCTGTCACCGAAAGCGTGCCGTTGAAGCTGCTGCCGCCATCATTCACAAAAGTGGGCTGCACGCCGCCCGGCAAGTAGCTGGCCAGCTCTAGCGGCTGACTAATGCGCGACTCTTCGCCATGGCAGGTACCGCAGTCGCGGATAGCCCAATCGGCCCCGCCTACGTTGTGGTTGATGCTGTATGGTTGAATCTCGCCGCTGATGCGGGGATTGTCCAACCCCTGGGCAGCCAACCGCTCAGTGATAAGGTCAACTTTGGCGTCACTATCCAGAGTAAGTTCGGTGTTGGAGAGACGGCCGTTGCCATCTTCATCAAACAATCCCATCACTTCGTCAGCATACGCGTCCCCATCAAACCAGGCCGTTTGCAGCGCTGGCTCGGGCACTGGACGTTCCGGCTCGCCGTAGACCCAGAACCAGGTAGAAACCAGGTTGTGCGGAGCCAACGTCGTGCTGCCGTCAGCATTTTCCCGGGGCAGCAGGACCGGTTCATAGCCCGTGATCAAGCTGGTTGATTCGCCCAGTTCACCCTCAATGCCCCGATACTGGCTGAGTGGCGTGCCATCGGCTTGCAGTACCGTCCAGTCAATGACCTGTTGGGCCGGGGCATAAATCTCACCGATGTGGCACGATTCACAGCTCACCGCATCCATGTGCCGATCTTTATAGGGCAGCCAGTTGTGGGTTACTTCGATGCTGTGGCAGTCGTCGCAGCGGCGCAGGCTGTTGTCATACTGCGGCGCAAGCGTACCCTGGGCGCTAGATCCTTTGGCAAACTCGTGCAGTGGCCGGTAGAGATATTCGCCAAAATCAAGGCGGCGTGGGTCGAAGAGCAAATGGTCGAGCTGGTCTTTATCTGTCTCCTGGTAGTAGACGGGGTTGTTAAGCGCATAATGACAATCCACGCAATCAACCACGCGCTCCATGTGGATGTCCCAGGAGCGGGAGAGTGTTTCTTTGTCGGCCAAATTCAGGCCAGAGTTTAGCAGCCGCTGCGGCGACATGACCTGCCCGGTGGTGAGCGTGCTCCAGTCGCCAATTTGCAAGCTTTCCAGCGTCAGCGGCGTGTTGAGGTCGGTGTGAACAACACCGTGGCAGTTACCACAGTTGGCACTGGTAGGGTCCTGTACGTTGACAAAACCATCCAGCAGCAATCCATCTTCATCAAAAGCGTCGCGGTTGTATTGGAAACGGCCGTCTGGCGTCATTTCCACCACCTCGCTGCCAGACAACGTAGCCGTACTGGCCCACTTAAACGCACCCGCCTGCATCGTGGCAATGCGGGCCTCGTTGTTGGCCTCGGGCAGATGGCACAAGAAGCAGTCCATCTCTGCCACGCCGGACTCTTGCCAATCCCAGGCCACCTGTTCGCCCGTCGCCGGATCAATGACGCTGGCGTCCAGGCTGTTGGCATCGGGGGCCAGGCTGAGCAACGGCTCACCATCCCGGCTGGTGACGGCGGGGCCACCGCCCACGTGCCGGTCGCTGAAAAACATCAGCCAGCCGGGCGTGGTCAGGTCAACCAGGTCATCGCCTTCGGGGGTAAGATAATGGTAAACGAGCGGATTCCATTTACCAAAGGTGCCGGTGCTGACGTCCCAGGAACGGCCGTTGCCAGTCTCACCAGCCGCGCTCATTTCACTTAACCCAGCATCTACATGGAAGCTGTGTTCAGCGATGAAATCGGTGTCGTGACAGCTGCCGCAGGTGTTCATGGTAGAGACGGGCTCATTGGTTTCCAGGACGTTGTTGCCATTGGCATCCAACAGCTCAAAGTTGGGATGCAGCGGCGGACCAGTGGGTGTGGGTTCCGTTGGTGTTTCGTCCTGGGCCAATGTTTGTTGCACGACCAGCAGCAAGGCTGTCAGCCCCAGTAAAGCTATGACCCAAAATTTTGCGGAAGGAAGTTGAAACTTTCTTAGATTGTTCATCGAAAATCCATGAAGAGTGACGCAGAGTTTCGCGAAGGAGCCACAGAGGTACACAGAGAGAAAAGAGAAAATCTTAAAAATCTCTGTGAAACTCTGTGTAATCTCTGCGAAACTCTGTGTTCCATTTTTTAATCTTGATAAGCGCTGGTGAACTGGTCCCGACCGCCCCATTCCATCGGGTCGCCATAATAACCGAGGGCTTCCCAATCCATACGGCCGTCTTCGCCGTGGCAGTCAGTGCATTGCAGCGCATTCTCTTTGGGCTGCACCATGTGGGACAAATTCCAGTACATTTCTGTTGGGGCAAAACCGTAAGATCCGCTGAACAACATGCCGGTTTCTTGTGCCCCCAGCTCAGCCGCCAGCGCCCAATCGAACTCGGTCCAGTAACCACCTTCACCCACTGTCTTGGGTTGGATCAGGTAGTTGTACTCCGTGTCGTAAATCTGGTTGCCGTTATGCACTTTGAACGGCCAGATGAGTGAAGTTGGATCGTCGATGTTACCCAGCGGCTCGTTGATGAGTGTGGGGACAGTTGGGTCGATGGTGTCACCCAGCAGGTAACGATCGGCCGTACCGTTGTACCAGATATAGTCGGGCATGAAGCCACGCTCGTAGACAAAGCTGCCCTTGATGCGCAGGTACACGTGCGGGTCCTCGGGGATAGTTTCATCACCGGCTGTAGACCAGTCCCAATCCATCTTGGTGGGCTGGCGTACTGCGCCTTCAGGAATGTGGCAGGTTTGGCAGGCAACCGTGTCCGTGTGATCGTTGATGCGCTCGTCTTCGTGCAGAGTGCTATTGTGGCAGTCGGTACAAGCCAACCGGTTCTCGTTGTCCACGCTCACAGAGATGGAGCGCCCCTGAATCTGATGATCTTCTGTTTTGTGACAATCGACACATTGGAAGTCATACCGTCCCATATGCACGTCAATATCTTCGGAGGGGAAGTAAAGGCTTTCGTCTAGATCGCCATGTTTGACAGCATTGCCGCCACCGCCGTTGAAGTGGCAGCTGCCGCAGTTTTGCCGTGTGGGGGAAGCCACGCTTTGGGCGGCGGCCACCAAATCAACACCCTCGGCGGGGCGTCCGGCGGTACTTTTGCTGTACAGACCAGTATCAGCATGGCAAACGAGGCAGTCTACGTTCAATTCTTCCGTGAAGTCGAAGGTTTCATCTTCCCAACCGTAGCCTGCGTGGCAGCGGGTGCAGCCTGGCTCATTGCCCTGGATGCCGATGCAATAGTTGTTGATCTGGTTGGCTTTACCAATAGTTACTGGCTCATCCCGACCCGGCAACATCACCGGTTCACTTTCCCAGGTCCAGTGCACGGTCTGGGTCATTTCGTGTCCGGCTTCTTCATGACAATCGAGGCAAACGGCCGTCACTTCCGGCCCTGTCTCCAAGGGTCCCTCAATCAAATCTGTGTGGTCTGTATGTGGTATGGGATCATCCACATTGGCCCACGGATCATCCGCCTTCACGGGCTCATTGGGAATCCAAATGATAATGGGAATAGCGATGAGAAGCAGGGTAGCGGCTAATCCAACAATCCAAATGTATTTGAACGTTTTCATTGATTCTCTACTCTTCCGGGGTGGGTCAAAAAATGCCCAAACGGCCGGATGAAGCAAGCTTCACCACACGAGGCATTTGTTTGATGTGGTTGATAAACACCGCAGAAAGCCCCCCATGAACTGGCTTTGTGCGGATCAAGACAATGGTTAAGCTAAGATATTTGCCTGGCGGTCCAGAGCATCACGCAAAATTTGGCGCATCTCGTTCAGCACATCAATAATGCGCGTATCGCTCAGACTGTAGACAACCGTTTGGCCATCCCGCTCAGTCTGGACGAGCGATCGCTGTCGCAGTACTTGCAAATGACGCGAGACGGTAGGCTGAGGCATTCCCAGGTCCTCGGCCAGAGCAGAAACGTAGCGGGGTTCACCGTACAGGGCATATAAAATTTGAATGCGCTTGGGGTCGCCCAATGCCTGGCAGATGTTAGCGTGAAGTAAATCAAGTTCTTCAATCTGAGGAATGCTCATTTGTTCACCTTGTTGCTTATGCATGTATTCGCCTATCCGAATACATTGAAAGTATAGAAGAGGGTCATTTTGAACGTTAGAGAGAAGTGTCATACAGTTCTTGTGATAAATGTCACAAACGGGATTTGGCAATATGCGGGACTGAAAGCGAACCCATTTAGTCGAACCAACAGGGATACTTAATCAAATTCGGTGGGGAGATGGGGATTTTGCTGATGGCGAAAAAGCGTTTGGATTTGCGCGGGTGCAACGCGCGCGGTGGAAAGCGTTAACGGCAATTCATCTTGAGCAAAAAAGGTGATTTTGTCTGTTTCCAGGCTGGTTTTTGGGGTGCCGCTGATAATTTGGCAATGGAAGAAGAGTTTGTAAACGTGTTGGAGATACGGCCGTTCCCCCCACAAATTGCGATCATAACAAGCGATTAACTTAATGGGCTTGGTAAGATAACCGGTTTCTTCAAGGATCTCTTTGGTAACGGCCGTACTGGGCGATTCCCCCACATCAATCCAGCCACCGGGCAGCGTCCACAGCTGATCCTGTCGCCCCCGCACCATAAGAATCTTGTTGTCCTGGAAGACCGCCCCGCGCACATCTAGCTTGGGCGTAGCGTAGCCAATGTTTTCGGCAAACAACGCAGCAACTGTTTCTACGTCAATTTGCCCGTAATGCGACCCAATTTCGGCCGCAATCTGGCGAATCGCTTCATACCGTTCCACATCAAAAGGGTCTTTCGCGTAAGTCAACCCGTTCTGCGCAATCGCTTGCAACCGCTGCAACCATACCAGCCATTTCACCCTGTCACCTTGTCACCAGCGTTCGCAGACCGCCTATCCCTGGCGGAAGCGCAAATGCACCGCGCCGAGGTGAATCTCATCGCCGTCGTTGAGTTGGCTGCCGTATTCGGGCACCTGCCGCTCATTGACCCAGGTGCCGCTGGTGCTTTGCTCGTCGAAGATGCGGTAATGGTTACCTTCCAACATCAGGCTGGCATGCAGGCGGGACATGGTGACGTCGTTTTCAAAGGCAATGTTGGCCTGGTTGGGCGAACGGCCGATTCTTACCACAGCCATGCTCAACGGGATGGGCGAAGAAAGCTGCGAAACCGCCTCCAGCACTTCCAAGTAAGCCACGGTGTGTGTGGGCGTGTAGCTGGCCTGCTGCTGCTCGGCAAACGGCTCGCGGGGGCGTGAGGGGCCACGCGGAACGAGGCTGCCCAGATTGGTGAGACGGCCGTTCCGCCACAGCCAGATCAACACGGCCAGGACCACAATCAAAGCAAAAATCACCAGTAAAAAGCGCAGCACCAGCCCCAATAGGCCGCTGCCGGCATCCAGCGCATCGGGAATGTCACGCCGACCTTCATTGACGGTAAGCACCACAATCGGACTATTGGCCCGAATTCCCTGGTCATCCATGATGACCATTTCCACACTGTTATTGCCATAAGTCAGGCTGGTGATGTCTGCCTGGAAGTTATTCACATCTTCCAGGGGCACATCGTATGTTACGTCATTGACTTTGAGCTGCGCAGCGGTTAATTCTCGTTCGACGCCGTCTAGCCAGGTAACGGCCGTTTCAAACTGCAACCGCACCGATTCCTCTAAATTCGGTAAAGAGAGCGTGCGGCTTTCCGTTGGCAAATTAATGACCACGCTGGGTAAATTATTGGGAATGTCTATCGTCGTTTCGGTTGAGACCGCAGGGTTGTTCGCCAGGCTAACCGTTACGGGGAAATTACCAGCTTCCAGCATTGTCACCGTGTAGCGGATACGGGCCTGATCACGAAAACCACCAATACGATTCCAGATAAGGGGCAAATCGGCCGTATTGTCCAGCTGAACAGCAATGCCTCCTGTTTGCGCGGCAACCCCTGCCAGAAAATCCTGGCCAACAGCTGGCGTAGAAATATTTTCATTGTCCAGCCAGATGGTATGCACCGGCACGCCCAGCTGCAGCGCCTGATCCACCAAATCATCCTCTTCAAAACGTGTGCTGACCACGTCGGTCCCGTCTGTTACCAGAACCAGCGAGGTGGCCATATCCGGGTTCGGCTTGAGGGCATCCAGCTCGGCCAACAGGCTGGTAGCGCTATCAATGAGTGCCGTTGCCCCCGTTTCTGGATCGAGCGGTGTAGCAAACAAGTTACGCACGCTGTTGTAAAAACCGGTTGGCTCCAGCAGCTGGGTTGCTTCGGCATCTCCCACCTGGTAAACGGCCACCGAATCGACCTGCTCGGCCATGTTGCCCGCCGAAACGTAGTTCTCAATGGCAGATTGCAGCGCGGGCAGTTCATCCACTACGCCAGATGGAATATCGATGAGGAAAACGGTGAAAGTCCCGGCTGTGTGCACACCTTGGTATTCAATCGGACCAACGGGATTGCCATTTTGCAAAATGGTGAGGGTTTCCTGGGAGAGGTCGAGCGGGTTGCCCTGGGCATCACGGCCGTAGAGGCGCAGCTCCACACTGGGCAGGCTGCTCACATCGCTGCCGGTGACAAACAGTTGGGCAACGCCTGGGGTTTCATCTTGAGCCAATACGGCCGTTCCCGTCAGCAGCACCATTGTGAGCAACAAAACCAATCGCAGCCAGCCACTTTTAATTGTTCGCATCATGTGAGCCTCTCTCCCTGGATTTACCGTGCTATAATAACAAACCGAGCGCAGAAAGTAAACATAAAACAACCTACGCTCATCGGGTGGAACGCCTGCGGAAGATGGAGAAAATGGTCCAAGTGATGGCAACATTTATCCGCAGATTACACAGATTTCGCAGATTTTTTTTGCTTTTGATCTGTGTGATCTGCGCAATTTGTGGATTGATCTTTCTGGCCCCTGTCCAGGCGCAGGAGGATGTGCTGCTGCGTCTGAGCCAGCCGGATCTGTCTAATTTCCCCGAAGTACGGCTGAACATCCTGAGCGCCGACAGCCGGGGAGCCCCGCTGGCCGAGTCGGATTTGTCGCGGCTGGCGCTGCGCGAAAATGGCGTGCCCATTGCCGACGCAGAAATGCAATTTGTCCCGGTTGGCGTAGACATTATTTTTGTGCTCGATGCTGACCAATCGCTCAACATTATTGACGAAGGGCGCAGCGAGACGCGGCTACAAACGGTACAGGCAACGCTGCAACGCTACGCCAGCCGCTTCATGAATCCGTCTGGGCTGGACCGCATCTCGCTGCTGGTGCCAGACGACGCCAACGAAGCAGGTCAATTTTTAGTGCAGGACGCCAACTCGCCCGACAGTTTGGTGAGCGCTATCCAAAATTACGAACCAGCGCTACCAGAAGATGCGCCCATCAACAGCATGATGCTGCAAGCGATAGATCATGCGGCCGAAATTCAGGAAAACGGCCGTTACCAGGCCATCCTCCTGCTTAGCGAAGCGCGCCGCCTGAGCCATTTTCTCGATTTTGAAACCATCGTGGCCGAAGCGCAGGCCATTGAGCTGCCGCTTTTTACCGCCATCTTGGGAGCGCAGGCCAGCTTCGATGAGATTGATGCCGCCGCTGCCTTGTACCAGCCTACCCGCGCCTTTTACGCCCATGTCCCTCGTCCAGAAGAGGCAGATTCCCTCTTTTTGATCTGGCAGCGGCAGGGCAACCAGGCCCAAATACGCTACAAATCGCTGCAAACAGAAAGCGGCCGTTATCCCATCTCCATCAACATTGGCACCCTGGCGGCCAGCACAGAATTGGTGTTAGAAATAACGCCGCCGCAAATCGAATTGGCTTTGCCCACAACGGCCGTTCAGCGGCAAGGCAGCGCTCCCGACTCGCCTCTCATCGAGCTGGACCCAACCACATTGGAAATCCCGGTGCAACTATCCTGGCCAGATGAGTTACCGCGTGAGATTACGGGCGTCTCTCTCTTTGTCGATGGCCAGGAGCAGCCACAGCTCTCCATGCCCCAGCCAGACGAAGCAGGCATTATCAACCTGAGCTGGAATGTGCAGTCTGTAGACACTGGCGCCTATCGCCTGCACGCCGAACTAACGGATGTATTGGGTTACACGGCTGAATCCGAGACGGTGGTGCTAACGATTACGGCCGTTCGGCCCGATCCACCTACGCCCACGCCAGCCCCCACGCCAACGCCCAGCCCCATCGAGCGCGTCACGGAAGTCACCAGTACGGTAAGCCGCGACGACTGGCTGCTTATTTTGGTCGGTTTGGGCTTGTTGGGCTTACTGCTCATGCTCATTCGTTGGTGGCGGCGACGCCCACCCAAGACGACGCCACGCCAACGCCCCGTGCGGCAAGCGGCCGAATCGAATGAGGCCCAAGACGAAATTGATGAAACGCTTGTTGCCTCGTTGCAACTGGTGGAAGATGCACCCGGCAATCGCACAGCAATCATTATTGATCAGGACAACATGGCGATTGGTCGGGATTTGGAAGTGGCCCAAATTGTGTTTGGCGACAGCTCTGTGGCTCGGCTCCATGCACGAATTCGACGGCGGAACGGCCGTTACTGGCTGTACGACGAAGGCAGCGCCAGCGGCACCTTTTTGAATCACGACCGGCTGGGACTCAGTCCGCGTCAGCTGCAAGATGGCGATGAAATCCGTCTGGGCCATATTCTGCTGCGCTTTCAGCTTCGCCCCGAAACACCAGAATCCTCCACCCAACCGGAACCTGAAGAACCTTTGATAGAGGAAAATAGAATAGAACAAACCGACGAAGCAGACGACGAGGCCGCTGTTGATTGATCTACTGCAAGCCAATCCCCTGCTCTTGCTCTTTTTGGTGGTGGCCATTGGCTATTTGCTGGGCCAGATTCGGATCGCGGGCAACAGCATGGGGGTTGCGGCCGTTTTATTTGTTGGTCTGGCGTTTGGCGCGCTGGACCCAGGGCTGCAAATGCCGCAAATCATCCTCGATTTAGGGCTGGTGCTGTTTGTTTACACCATTGGGCTGGCCAACGGGCCCGGCTTCTTCAGCAAGTTTCGCCGCGAAGGGATGCGCGAGGTGCTGTTCATCGTGGGCATCATGACGCTGCCTGCGCTGCTGCTTCTGGGTCTTCATTTTACGCTGGACCTGAGTCCGGCGACGACGGTAGGCATCTTCACGGGCATGTCCAACAACACGCCTGCCCTGGCCAGCGTGCTGGATTTAATTGGACAGCGCGGTGGGGCAGATACGGCCGTATCCGCTGCTGTCGTTGGCTTTTCTGTGGTCTATCCGCTGGGGGTGCTGGCCCGCATGCTGGTTTTGGCCGTGGTGCTGCGCCTCTGGCCGGTTGATTTTGCTGCCGAAGCATATCGTCTGCGCCACCAATACCCCATCGCCCGCGATTTGCAATATTGCACCATTGATATAACCAAAAGCGAGCTGACGGAACGGCCGTTGCGCCAGTTGCGCCGTGAGCATGCGTGGGATGTGTTATTCGGCCGTTTGTACCGCGGGGAGACCATCAGCCTGATCAGCAACGACACACAGTTTCAGGTAGGCGATAAAATTGTTATTGCCGGGACGCCAGAAGCGATGGCCGAGGTAGAAGCCGCCTTCGGGCAACGTTCCGCCGAAAATTTACTGCACGACCACGACGTTTACACCAGTCGCCGCCTCTTTGTCTCCAATCCTGACATTGCCGGCAAACAGTTGGCCACGCTGAACCTGCGTGAGACGCATGGGGCCATTGTCTCCCACGTACGTCGTGGTGATGTGGAGCTGCTGGCCCGTGGCGACACCGTGCTGGAGTGGGGCGACCGCATTCGCGTGCTGGCTCCTCGCGAAGAAATTCCTCATCTCGTGGAACTGTTTGGCGATTCCTATGCTCAGCTCAGCAACGTCAATCTGCTCACAGTGGGATTGGGCATCGCCGTCGGCTGGCTCATCGGCCTGCTTCCGATTACCCTGCCGGGCGGCATCACTTTTCAGCTGGGACTGGCGGGTGGGCCGCTTCTGGTGGCCCTGGTGCTGGGCGCACTGCGCCGCACCGGCCCTATCCTATGGAAGATGCCCTACAGTGCCAACCTGACACTGCGCCAGTTTGGCCTGATTTTGTTGCTGGCGGCGGTGGGCGTGCGCTCCGGCAACGCCTTCCTGAACGCCTTTACCAGCGGTGCGGGCTGGCTGATTTTTGCACTTGGGTTTGGCCTAATTGTGGTGACGACACTACTGGCGCTGTGGTTGGGCTATAAGCTGCTGCGCATCCCGTTCAGCCTGCTGCTGGGCATGATCTCCCCCCAACCAGCCGTCCTGGACTACGCTGAAGAGCAGGCGCAAAACCCGCTGCCAGGCATCGGCTACACGCTCATGTTCCCCTTTGCCATCATCATCAACGTCATCCTGGCACAGGTGCTGCTGATTGTCCTGCAAAATTGGGGGGCTACATAAAATTCAATCAACTACAGCTACTGGCTGCCACCAACCCAAAGATGAATAAAAAGGAGAGCCAGTTTCCATGCCTACATCAACTTATCTCCTCCACAATGAGTAAGAAATCAACCTGAGGAATCCACATCACCTTGATGGTAACATTGGGGATGATCGCTACAATTTTGCCCTCCAGACTATTCAAGAATAACTCTAACTTGTTTTGATCTTTTGTCATACTGATATCGTATTGGTGAACTTTATATTTCATTTTTCCTCACTCCGGGCAATGGTAGTTGATTGGATAAATCGATCAAAACCTTTTCCTCTAACACCAAACTATCCTCAGGCACTTAAAACTGAATGTCGTGTCTAACAACAGATTCTCGCGCCGTGACGCACAAATTGGCTTGTTTGGCTTTTGGCGTACCTAAGCATCAACAGCTATTTGGCTCTGATTATCTCGCTAACGTGCAAGATACCGCTTGACTTTTAACACGGTATCTTGCGTCAAGTTTATTTTACTGACGCGTTTTATACGGGCGCGGTGGCCGCAGCAAGCAGCACGCGGGTGGCGTGCAGGCGCTGCATCGTGGTGCGGGCCAGCTGCTTCTGCAGACCGTAGGCCAGGTCATGGTCCTGTTCGCACAAATCGCGTAGGGCCAGCGCGTCGATTTTGAGTACGGTGCAGGGTTGGGTGGTAACGGCCGTTGCTGTCATCAGATACGGTTCAATCATCGCCGAAATACCGAACACCTCACCTGGATTAATCGTGCCGATCATAAAATCCTTACGCAGCGCCGGTAGATTCTCGTCTACCACAACATAGTGCAAATCGACGCTGCCAGTCATGAGCAAATACAGTGCCTCGGCTTTTTCCTCAATGGCGAACAAGATTGTGCTGGTCGGCACCTCGACCTCATCGGCGATCATCGCCACTTCCTGGCGCTGCTGGTGGGTCATAAAAGCAAAAAAAGGATACCGTCGCAAAAGTTCGGGAGAAACCATCTCTTCCTCCATATTTAATGGGATGCTGATTTGCCTGATTCCTCTGATGTCGCTGCGCGACCGCTTCGCGATCAGGAAGATCAGGTAAATCAGCGTCCTGTTTTTGTTTATGGTGTGCTTAAACACTCAATCTCTAGAGTGGTATGCAGCAGTTCAAGTACGGCCGTTACCGCCTGGGGTATCGTCATTTCCACTTCCGGTGTCAGCTCATCAGAAAAATCGTAGACGCGCGCTGCCTCGATGCCCACGATCATGATGTCATCGGGCAGTGGCGCACCCATCTGGCGGCCCAAGGCCAGGGCAGTTTGCAGTGAGGTGTCGTGAACGGCCGTTGTGTGCCCCGCCGACAAATCCGGTAACGCCTGCAAAGGGAAAGTGGTGACATCACCGATACGGCCGTTTTCCGTCTGGATTGAATCGATAATGATCACCCGGTCGTAGCCAATGAGCCGCTCCATGAGGCTTAATCCACCCAGGGCCAGGAATTCGACTTTTGTATGGGGAACGGCCGTTTGCACCGCCTCCGCCACGCGCCAGCCAACTCCATCATCACCCAGGATCGGATTACCCAGACCCACAACCAGCGTCTTGCTCTGATTCATATGTCCTCGTTATCGGTTATCCGTAATCGGTAATCAGTGAACCGTTTACCGATTACGGTTTACTGATTACCGTTCACCGACATCAGCAGAACTGCTTCAACACCTCAACCGGCTCGCCCGCCGCATCCCGGATCGTAACCTCAAGCGGCATCTGGCCAGGCAGCGAATGAGTGGCGCAGCCAAAGCAGGGATCGTAGGCACGGAAGGCCATCTCTACCATATTCAGCAGCCCCTCGTTCACCACCGTGCCTTTCTTAATCAGACTTTGGGCCGCTTTTTTGATCGACATGCTGATGGGCGCGTAGTTGTTCGTGGTGCCGACGATCAGGTTCACCTTCGTTAACACGCCCCGTTCATCTGTCCAGTAATGATGCGTCAGCGTCCCGCGCGGTGCTTCCACAATGCCTACGCCTTCTGTGGGCACCTGGGTGGGCACGTTGTGCAGGTCAGGCGAGGTAATCTCTTCGTCCGTGGCCAGTTCCACCAGCCGTTCGGCGGCATACAGCAGTTCGATCAGCCGCGCCCAATGTGTTGCCAACCGCTGATGAACCGGCTTGCCACCCAACGTCTCATAAAACTGCTCGTAATGTTCCTGCGCCAGCGGGGTGGCCATGCCGTCAGCGGCGTTCAGCCGCGAAAGTGGTGTGGCCATGTACACGCCGGAATCCTTGCCCTCTTCAAACCCTTTCCAGCCAACTTTCTTCAGGTAAGGGAATTTGAGATAGGTCCACGGCTCAACGCGTTCAGCAATCCAGTCTGTGTACTCGTTCGGTGCATATTTGCCCAGCCGCTTGCCGTCTGGGTCTACCACGCTCACTTTGCCATCGTAGAAGTTCACCCGGTTGTTTTCGTCCACCAGACCAATGTAATGGGTTCTGTGCGTGTAAATATCGCCCAGGATCAGGTCCAGATAGGTTTTGTTGCCCAGCACCATGTCGCTGAACAGCTTCAGACTAAACTGGGCAAACTCAATGCCCCAGCGCCCCATCTCTTCAATTTGCTGCCGTTCTTCTTCCGTAAGCCCTTTGGTAACACCGCCGGGAATGGAGGTGCAGGGATGCACCTTGCGGCCGCCCAGCATTTCCACGATGGTATGGCCGTACTTGCGCGCCTGAATCACTTTGCCGCCAATCTCCAGCCCCACTTTGTGAATAACGCCTAGAATGTTGCGCTCGGCAACGGGGGCATCTGGCCCCATCACAAAATCGGGGCCGCCCAGGGCGTAAAAGTGGGTGGTGTGATCGGTAAAGTAGAAACCCATGTAGAGCAGTTCGCGCAGTTTCTTAGCGGTAGAAGTTGGCTCTACACCGTAGACGGCATCGCCCGCTTTAGCAGCCGCCATGTGGTGCGCCTCTGGGCAGACGCCGCAAATGCGATTGGTCAGCACGGGCATCTCTTCCACGGGACGGCCGACACAGAATCGTTCAAAGCCACGCAGCTCTGGAATCTGGAAGTAGGTGTTGGCCACATCACCTTCGTCGTTCAGAAAAATTTCGATTTTGCCGTGCCCTTCCAGACGGGTAATGGGATCAATGGTTATTCGTGCCATGTGAATTCTCCTCTTAGCTAACGGCCGTTTTCGCCGCGTGCAATAGCGAATGAGGCAAACTAAAGCGGTAAAAAGACCCGGCCGGATCAACGATGCCATCGAGGATTTTGTCGATTTCGTCAGGGTCTCGGCTGTCGATGACGGAAGCAACGGCCGTCATCATCCGCGCCCCAAAATCCACCACATCTGCCGCCGGACCGTAACAGCCCACGCAGGCCGCGTTCACCCCAGGACAAAGTGCCCCACAGCCGCTGCGCGTAGCTGGCCCATTGCACAAAATGCCCTGTTCCAGCAGGCACAAATCGGGATCAATCTCCGCCACCTCGTGGATGCGCCTGAAATGCGTGATCTTCTTCACGTTGCGCGTGCGCTTGCATTCATCACAAACGGTCGAGTGCCCAGCCCCAATCACGCTGCCTGGCGGCGGCAGTTCTGCCTCGCCATGCAGGGCTTTGATGACCAGTTCGATTACGGCCGTAATCTGGTGCGATTCCGGCGGGCAGCCCGGCATGTAGTAGTCTACATCCACCACTTGGTCCAGCGTTTTCAGCACGGGGTTAAACGTGGGAATGGTGATGGTGCCTTCAGGCATTTCGTAGCTGTATTGCGGACGTAAGCCGTCCGGATTTTCCGTGGAGACAGTGTCATAAGCCGCCGCGAATATCTGTTCAGTTGAGGAAAAGTTGGCCATGCCCGGAATACATCCTTCCGAAGCACAGGAGCCAAACGCCACCAGAATTTGCGACTTCTGCCGCAGCAATTTGGCCATGTGGGCGTTCTCTTCATTGCGAATGCCACCGTTGAACAGCGTCAGCGTGATGGATTTATCCGGCATCGCTTCTACATCTTTGACCTTGGCGTCCATAGCCACCGGCCAGAACACCACATCAAAGTTGGCATCAACATCCAGAATCTTCTCGCCAATGTTGAGCACGGCAATTTCGCAGCCACCGCAAGAAGCCGCCCAATACATAGCAAATTTGGGTTTGCTGTTGGTTCCATTGTCACTCATGCTGGCACCTCCTCTAAAACAGGCAAGGGCACACCATTGCTGCTAGCCTTTTGCAAACGGCCAGGCCAGTTTAGCGGTCCCAGCGCCCGCACCTCTTCCACAATGGTCGTAATTTCATGGGCCAGTTTGACACCTTCCGCCGCGCTGGCCCAAACCAGCTTCACCCGTTCCGGCTCAATGCCCATTTGCGCCAGGGTGCGCTGCAACAGCTTCACCCGCCGCAGCGCCTTGTAGTTTTGCTCCAGATAGTGGCACTCACCCGGATGGCAGCCGGTAATCATGACGGCATCGGCTCCCTGCGCCAGCGCCCTCAAAATAAAGGTAGGATCAATACGCCCAGAGCACATGAGCCGGATGAGGCGAATATTGGGCGGATACTTCACGCGGGCCGTGCCTGCTAAATCGGCCGCCCGGTAGCTGCACCAGTTACAGGTGAAGCCGATGATGGTAGGTTCAAATTGTTCTGTCATAATCTTCTACCTCTCACTCGCTTCGGCCATTTCTAGTAGACGGCCGTTCCCAAACAGACTATAAGCCAGCAAGCCATCAATCTGGGCCATTACTTGCTCATTGCTAAAGCCCGTGCCGCTAATTGCCGCGGCCGGACAGGCCGCCACACAGGTTCCGCAGCCCTGACACAGTGCATGGTTAATCTCAGACACCATCCTGTCTTCGTGGAAGACAATGGCATTGAATGGGCAGAGGTCATTGCAGATGCGGCAGCCGGAGCACTTGTCTTGGTCCACAGTAGCCCGGATTGGCTCCAGTTCAATCTCCCCGGCGCTGATGCGGCTCAGCACACGAGCCGCTGCCGCCGAACCTTGGGCCACGCTGGAAGGAATATCCTTCGGCCCTTGGGCAGCCCCAGCAATAAAGATGCCCTCCGTCATGGTCGCTACGGGGTCCAGCTTGGGATGCTTTTCAATGAACCAGCCATTGCTGCTGCAAGCGATGCCAAACTTTTTGCCCACTTCATCTGAATCCTTACGCGGCTCCAAACCGACGGACAAAATCACCATATCCACCGGAACGCGCCGCTGCCTGCCAACGAGAGTATCTTCTGCCTGAATGATGAGCTTGCCTTCCTCGCCAGGCATACGGGCGGCATCGGTCACTTCCGCCACGCGTCCGCGTACAAAGAGCGTGCCTTCTTCCAGCAGTCGCTGGTAAAACTCATCGTAATCTTTGTAAGCGGTGCGCATGTCCAGGTAGAAGTTGTAGACAACGGCCCCCGTGCGTTCTTTAACCAGATGGGCAAACTTAAGGCTGGACATGCAGCAGATGACCGAGCAGTAATTGTTAAAGTTACGGTCGCGGCTGCCCACGCAGTGAACAATGGCTACCGTTTTGGGTTCGGTCACGCCGTCGCGCAGCACAATCGCCCCGTTGGTAGGGCCAGAGGCGTTACACATGCGCTCAAATTCGATGCTCGTAAAGACGTTGGCGAGACGGCCGTAGCCATACTGCGGTATACGTCGCGCATCAAAGGTATCAAAACCAGTCGCCAAAATAATATTGCCCACCGTCACCGTCAGATACGTTTCTTCTTGATCAAAAGCAATGGCTTCAGTAGGGCAGAACTTTTCACAAGCGCGACACTTACCGTTTTGGAAATAGGTACAGGATTCTGGATCGATTACCGGATATTTGGGAACAGCTTGGGCAAACGGGGTGTAAACGGCCGTTCTAAAACCCACACCTGCCTCAAAATTCGTATCGATCACCTTCTTGGGGCACTTCTCCCAACAAATGCCGCAGCCCGTACACAGCTCAGTATCAATGTAGCGCGGCTTCTGCCTGATGGTCACCGTAAAGTTGCCCACAGATCCTTCAACCCGCTCCACGTCACTCCAGGTGAGCAGGTCAATATTGGGATGCGATCCAGCCGAAACCATCTTGGGCGTGAGAATACAGGCCGCGCAATCCAACGTGGGGAACGTTTTGTCGAACTGGGCCATATGGCCGCCAATCGACGGCTCCCGCTCCACCAGGTAAACCTTGTTCCCAGCATCGGCAATTTCCAGAGCCGCTTGAATACCGGCAATGCCCCCGCCAACCACCAGCGTACGGGCATCGATGGGCACATGCAGCGGCTCCAGCGGTTCGTTTTCAATCACGCGCTCCACGCCACCGGCCACAACTGCCTTGGCTTTGGCCGTGGCGGCCACCTTGTCCGTATGCACCCACGACACCTGCTCACGGATAGAGACCAGTTCGCAGAGATAGCTGTTCAGGCCAGCCCGGTGGCAGGCCCCACGGAATGTTTGCTCATGGAGATGGGGCGAACAGGCGGCCACAACCACCCGTGTTAACCCTTCTTCCTGGATGTCCCGCTCGATCATTTCTTGCCCCAGGCTGGAGCACATAAACTTGTAGTCGCGTGAAACAACAACGCCGTCATCACCCAAAGCTTCTTTGGACCAAACGGCCACATCTTCTACATCAACCGTGGCCGAGATATTCGAACCGCAGTGGCAAACATAAACACCAATGCGCTCTTTTCCTTCTTGAGGGGTCTTGTTTTCGCTCATGATTCACCCTCCTCAATCTTGATTTCCGGCATGATCGGCATAGGTAAACTGGGGTCATCTTTGCGGCGGCGAGACGGCCGTTTCTTTTTCACCTCTTCTTCCGGCACCTCCACGCCAATCTTGGCCAAGGCCGCCCGCGTATCCACAAATTCCTTGCCCAGTCCCAATTCAGCCGCCTCGTAGCCAAAAGCCAGCCCCATTAGCTGCGTAAAGTAAACTACCGGCATATGGTAAGTCGTGTGGAAATGCTTATTCATGTCGCCCTGGTAAGCATCTAGATTCAGCTGGCACATGGGGCAAATCGTTACCAGCATATCTGCTTTGTACTGCGAAGCCGCATCAATCAGGCGACGAATGATTTCGTAAGCGACTGGGGGGCTGATTTGCGTCATATGGCCGCCGCAGCAGTGGGTCTTCAGGGGGAAGTTGATCACTTCCGCCCCCAAAGCCTTCAGCACCCGATCCAGCGACAATGGATATTCCTCGTTTTGAAAGCGATGATTAAAGTCGGGGCGATTGACCATGCAGCCGTAGTAGGGGGCTACGCGCAAGCCCTTCAATGGCTTGACAACCTTCCGTTTAATGGCTTCCAGCCCCACATCATGCACCACGATATCCAACAGGTGGCGCACCTGCACCGAACCTGGGTCATAATGCAGACCGCCTGCGGCCAGGGCATCATTAACCTGGGTGTTCAGGCTGGCATCCTGGCGCATATAGTAATCTGTTTTGGCCAGATTGAGATAGCAGGCAGAGCAACCGGCCACAACTGTATCCGTCCCGTTCACCTGCTTTTGCGCCAGCGCCAGGTTACGGCCAACCAGGGCATGCGCCGGAATGCGGTGAACAGACGCATACTCCGTTGCTCCACAACAATTCCAATCCTTTACTTCTTCCAACACCATGTCGATGTCTTCACGAATGGCATTGAGGGAATCCAGATACGGCCGTGCACTGCGGGTCATGGAGCAGCCGGGATAAAATAGATACTTGCTCATTGCCCTACCTCCTCAATCTCTTTGGCCCGCTCCAAGATGGCCTGGAGTTGCTCAATATTGTCAATTTTCGTCGGGATCAGTTCGAGCCGATCTTTTGACAGCATTCCCAAACCCATCTGCGCCTTGCCTAGCAGCTGCAACGGCTGGTGGCGTAGGTAATGACGCGTGGCTAAACCAAATTCAAAGGAACGGCCGTAATGCTCCACATACCCCACAAAACTATCTGCCAAGTCTGATGCGACATGCTCTTCATATAAGTTGGCCTTAATCGCCATCCCCTTTAATGCGTACATGATGTCAGGGATATGAATCTCCTGGGGGCAGCGCACCATACAAAAATAACAGGAAACACAATACCAGGGTGTGTTGCTGGCCAGCACCTCAGGTTCCATATCAGCACGAATCATGGCAAAAAGTTGGCGTGGGGAGTGGTCCATATCTGCACCAGAAGGGCAGGAGCCGCCACATGTGCCACACTGGATACACATTTGCAGCCGCGAGTCGCCCGGTGTGGCTGCCATAACACGCTCCATATACGTGGCTGCGGGCGCAGTCGTCTGTACCGATTCAGCAAGCATAGTCAAAGGACACCTCCTTCTCCTCAGGTCTCAAATACCACGAAACCTGAAACAAAAACTGCTATCGATAGACGAAACGATGGGCAAATAGTTTATTCGCCCAAAATATAAACAGCCTTCACTCGGGCGAGCGAAGGCTGTTGTCATTTTAGTAAACCGCGCGGTCAGCTATCAAGGCGATAGGCAGTTGAAGAACACGCTGGATTCCCACGGAATCCTTCGTGTTAATAGGCAAATAACCTGCGTCCTTCTTCACGGTTTGCTACCTTAATTATTTCGATTGTCAACAATGTTTAGGTGCAATGATAACGATACAGAAATTGACTCTAGCATATTCTACAATCAGGGGGCGCAGGCCATTAGTGACAAAAATCACAATCGATTGTGATAGTTGTCATTACAGGGTAAGCCAAGGTACGAGATGCTTCTGCCAGGGTTGAAATCCTTGCCAAAACCATTTAAACTGCTTCCCACTTCTATACAAACCGATCAGCAAAGGAGAGTTTTATGCAAACAATCATGTTGCGCAGTAATGCCCGTAA
Organism: uncultured Anaerolineae bacterium; assembly: GCA_905479495.1. GTDB lineage: Bacteria > Chloroflexota > Anaerolineae > Promineifilales > Promineifilaceae > Leptofilum. Next base: position 82,241 of record CAJQMR010000006.1, on the reverse strand, counting down.
AGGCAGCAGCGGCAATTCATTTACCATTGAAGTACTTGGGGAAAGCCCCATTAAAGATGATGTTCGCGCAGCTATTCAAGCGCTGGAGCACCATCCCGCAAAAGCTTCCCGTCGTGCCCTCATTGATATGCTCGGCCTTATTGAGAAATTCAACTTCCAAATCCGCTATACAGAACGTGCCGAAGATAATGATTTAGAGGAATGGACCTTTATTTTGCAAGGCTAATTCTGCAAATTTCCCCGGAACCTTTCGATCAAGCAAACAATCGCAAGATAAGTTTCCGGGGAAAAACCAAAACCCCATTTTCTCTTTTGAAGCCAGTTACACAGGTGCCAGCGTGCCCGTCCAAATCAGCCAGCAGAGAACGCTTTTGGCCGACAAGCTCAAAATGATGTAGACCCGCTCGCCAAACAGATAATCTGCCCAGCGCCCCACTTTCTTGTATTGCAATACCATATTGATAGCAAAAATGTTGAAGAATACAAACAGTATGGGAACAATGGCGTAAACAAATGCAGGGGGCTTGGTATCAGCATCACCGGAGTTTACCGCACCAACAAAGTACAGCATGATCACAATCCAGGGAACAACTCCGGCAACACAGCCATAAATGAACGCTGTCCAGTTTGTCTTTTGGGTTTGCTGGTTGTGTAGCTCCATCATAATCCCAAACAGATTCATTGTGGCATTGAGGGCAAAAATCAGGATGATTGCGCCCAGATCCCAAAGCCCAATCAGCATCCCAATGAGCACGATCATCAATGATGAACTTAGCGCATATTCATAAAAGCGGATGGGGTTCATGCCTTTCTTTAAATTTTCCACATAGCTTTTATAACCAATGGTCCCGAGATAAAAGTGGGCCACGGCCGAAATAAGCAAGAAAGCCGCCACGGCCGGGCCAAAACGAAGATCATAGAAAGGCTGGGGGTCGGGCGTGAGAGAAAACGTCTCGATATTAAACTTCAAGTAGTTGGTAAAAATCGGGTAGGTGGTGTCATTGCTGACGACAATCATGAAAACCCCCTGGATGAGATGCAGGAAGCCCATAATCAGGTTGAAACGCTTCAATTTTGCAAATTTCTCATTGCTGGCTGCGGAAGAAGCAGATTTTTTTGTCATTTCAACTTTTCTCCTTCGAAAATGTGTGGGGACTGGGTACGGTTCAATTTCCTGTTTACGCTCGGACATTGATAAGTTGAGTATAGACCGTTTCGATGGGTTTACAATACAGGTCAGGGTAAGGAGAGTGTAACAAAGTCGCCAGAGTCGGTTTGGAGACGCTGGTTGGTAACTGGATTGTAGAGGCCGACACGCAGACTGGCGCCAGCAGGCAAATCTGGCGGCAGCGTAAGCGTGTGGTCGTCAAGAATGTATTCGCCTGGAACCCAACCGGTGGTGGGACGGCTCCAGTTGGCCGGTTCTCCATCAGTCTGGGCCAGGATTTGGCCATTGGCATCGACCAGGTGGATGAAGACGCGGTAGCTGGTGGGCATTTCGGCTTCGGCGCGCCAGAGGAGGGTGAGGGGAGATTGGAGATTGGAGACTGGAGATTGGGTGAGGCCAACCAGGGTGATGAGGGGCTGGTTGTCTTGGGAGAAGGTGGTGGATACGGCCGTATCCATCTCCACGGCCTCAAACATCCTTTCAGGAGCCGTTATGTCAATTTCCCCCAAAACCAGCTCATCTGCCACAAAACGATAGCTGCCGGAATCCAGCCCGGCAGGCAGGCGCAGCAGATGCTGGCCGCGAATGGTGGTCTGTGGTGGCCAATTAGCAGGCGGATAGCTGGGCAAGCTAAACGGCCGTTCCCAAACAAATGCCGCTTCATCATCTTCATTAAGCAACTGTAAACGAAACGTTTCTGAAGTGGGCAAAACAGACGGCCGTTCCCAGAAAAAGGTCAGCAGCACCACATCTCCTGGCACAGCGGCTGCCCGATCCTGCCGGTATTCCAGCAACGGCATGCCTGCAATGAGACTAAAATTTTCAGACACCGTTCTGCTTGTCTCAGGTTGGGTGATACTGATCTGGCCCAGAACGGCCGTTGGCCCCAGCACCGCCCCATTTTCATCTAACAAAGTCACGGGCTGCAAAGTGGCCAAATCAAACAGCGTCAGGACGATGTCATACTGACCCGGCGGCGTGCCGCGCAGGGCGGCCACCTCACGGCTGTCCCAGGCCCACTGCCCCGGCTGCCAGAATCGCGTGTCGGGCATATCTTCGTAAAGACGGGGCCGGTGTGTATCCAGGTCGCTCCAGGTGAGGCCATCTGGCCCTTCCAGCCAGATGTTGGATTGGTATTGCGCCTGTGGCGGATCGGTGGCCGTCCAGGCCAGATCAATGTCAAAAAGCCCCCCGGAGGGAACTGCCGTTCGGCTCAGATTGTAGCCTTCTAAACGCAACTCAGCGGCTTGCAGAACGGCCGTGTTCACCACATCCGGTCCGGCCACGCGCCGCAGCGGGGACTCTACGCGGTCGAGAATGAGTTTGCCTGCGATGAGCAGCAGAGCGACGGTGAGCAGTAGTCGGTAATCGGTAATCCGTGGTCGGTGGTCGGTCACCGATAACCGTTTACCGATAACCGATGACCCGCTTTTTGCCAGAACCAATCCCACCACAAACACCTCAGCCAACGAAATCAAACTTAAGCCAAGCAGAATGGTGCGCGTTGGGGTGGATTGCCATTGGACCGAAATGGTGTGGCTGCCTGCCGGGACGGGAAAGGTAATGAGGCCGCTGGGGTCTTCTGGGGAGATGGGAACGGCCGTTCCATCCACCAGCGCCACCCAGCCAGGAAAATCAAACGAAAGATAACGCGCCGTGAACGGTTCAGGGCTGTTGATTTGAGCGGTTACGCGCAGATTGTCGTATGCGATGGATTCAACCGTGGTGCCTGGAGGGAAAACGGCCGTATCCAACCGCTGGGGTGTTTCGTTAGCCAGATAATCGGCTTCGAGGGGGGAGCCAGACGGCCGTTCCTCCACCGTGCGCGGAAAATAGCTACCTTCGGGATCGACACCCACCAGGCCAGTGTTGCGTTCGTAACTATGCACTTTGTTGATAGTAGGAAACGCCTCCTCACCACAAATATTTGGATAAACCGTCGGAATCGCCTCCAACACCAACACCCCCACAGCCAGCCCAATGAGACCAATTCCCCATCTTTGCCCCTTTTGCATCTTTGCGCCTTTGCGTTGAAAAAGTGCAAATGGCACCCCAGCCAAAAACGCCACTGGCAGCGCCGCCCGCCCCACAAAACGCCAGGGAAATTGCACAAAATCAATCAACGGCAGCCCCTCCCAAATAAAGCGGGATGCGGGCAAAGACATGAAGAGAAAAACGGCCGTGGCGAATACCATCAGCGTAACATGCCAGCGCACTACTTTGGGAGATTGGAGATTAGAGATTGGAGATTGGGCGCGACTCGTAATCTCCGATCTCCGATCTCCAATCTCCTTTTTTCTAAAAGCTGTAAAGCTTGCGATTACCACACCCAAAACCGCCAATCCCAGCGGCACCCAGCCCAACCGGAACGGCAGCGGGGGATTGAGCAGCAAGGGGTCTTCGGGCGGCACAGGGGCCAAAATTTCGGCGGGACTGGTGAAGTTAAAGCGGAAATCGTTGTTGCGCGTGGTGGTCGATTGTTCCAGAGTGACGCTGTTTAGTTCCAGCAATGCCCCGCCCGTGTAGAAAATCGTCGTGCCTAAACTGAGGCCAAAGAGCAAAACCAATCGTGCCAGCCATATCCGCCAGTTCAGATGGTGCAACCAAGCCAGTGCCAACAAATAAACGCCCAGCGTGGCAGTGAAGATGAGCATGGAGATGTTGTGGCTAAAAGCGAGGAGGATAAGACCGAAAACGGCCGTTCCAAACCACCGCGCCTTTCCTTCCAACAACCAGCGCCGCCCCGCCCACAGCAGCAGCGGAAACAATGGCAGCGCCGCCGATTCTGGCGAATTCCCCCGAATCAGGGCATCGACCAGCACGTAGGGGGCAGCCATGTAAGCTACACCCGCCACCAGCCCGGCCCAGCTGCCCAGCACGTCGCGCACCCACAAAAACATGAACCAGCCGCAGGCCAAAATCGTGATGATGTAAAACAGGTTGGTCGCCGCAGGCAAAGGTAGCCCCAGCAAATGGGGTCCCAGGACGGCATACAACGGCAGCGGCTCGCGATAAACAAAAAACGGATAGCCGTAGCCAAAGGCGAGATCAGGCAGCCAGCGCGTGAAAAAGAGTCCGTTTTCCCAGGCGTAGCGCATGGCGGCCACGCGATGGTAATGCAGATGGCCATCATGGGTACAGGGAACGGCCGTCCAGCTTAAGAGCGGCGTAATAAGCGGGAAACCCCACGCGGTTAGCAATAGAAATGGCCACCAGTTGGTGACGCGTTGGCGGAAAGTTGACATAATTCCAGAAGAAGGAACACAGAGTTTCGCAGAGCTAAACTGAGTTACACAGAGCGTGTTTTTCTCTGTGAATCTCCGCGTCTCCTCTGCGTAACGCTGTGTAACGTTTTTAAAAATCTGCCCAAGTGTAATGCAGAACCCAGCAAAGGTTCAAAAAGAGGCTTCGTTTCTGCCGAATGATCCGAATCTTGTTATACTTTTGCCACTCATTCCATCATCCATATTTTGGAGGAAACCCACTATGGCAGTCATGAACCGGCAAGACGGCCGTCGTCCCCACATCTTAATTTGCGATCCCATTCACGAAGTTGGCCTCCACATGCTGCAAGAACAGATGGACGTGGCCGTGAAAACCAACCTGAGCCACGACGAACTGCTGGCAATTGTGCATGAGTATGACGGCATTGTGGTGGAAAATCACACTCCCGTCACGGCCGATTTGATTGACCATGCTCTGAATCTACGGCTCATTGGCCGGGCCGGGTCTGGCTTTGAAAACATTGACGTGCCTTATGCCCAGGAAAAAGAGGTGGCCGTGCTCAACTGCCCCGATGCCAACACGCTGGCTGTGGCCGAACACACGATGGGGCTACTACTGTCGCTGGCCCGCCGCCTGCCCCGCGCCTACACCAGCATGATGGCCGGGCAATGGGATAGCCAACAGTTGATTGGTACGGGTTTATCGGGCAAAACGTTGGGCATTGTGGGATTCGGCCGTATTGGTCGTGAGGTGGCCATTCGCGCCGAGGCGTTTGGCATGAAGCTACTGGTCAACGAGCCATCGGTCACGCCAGAACTGCGCTTACAAGACAACGTTAAGCGGGTCGATTTAAATGAAATGCTGGCCAAAGCGGACTTCATCACGCTGCACGTCCCGTTGAAACCGGAGACGCGCCACATCATTGGCGCAGAGCAGCTGGCGCGGATGAAAAAAACGGCTTACCTCATCAACACGGCGCGCGGCGGACTCATTGACGAAGCGGCGCTGCTGACAACTTTAGAGGAAGGCGGTATTGCCGGGGCGGCGCTGGATGTGTTCCAAACCGCTCCTCTGCCCAATCGGGCGCTGATCGAACATCCCCAGGTGATTGCCACGCCACGCATTGCCGCCAGCACCGATGATGCCCTTCTGGCCGCGTCCATCACCCTGGCGGAGCAAATTATTGAGTTTTTCCAGGAAGTGGAGGTCAGCACGGTGCTGCCGCTGCGGGTGGTGCCGATGGATAAGGTGGTGCCGCACGAACATTTTGACCAAAAGCGGGTGGATCGGCTGGCGGGTCGGCTGGAGCAGGATGGCACATTGGGGAATCCGCCAGTGGTAGTTGAGAGTGAAGACGGCCGTTACATTGTCTTGGATGGCGCTACACGAACCACAGCCCTGAAGCAGCTCGGCTACAAACACGGCATCGTCCAGGTCATCTCCACCGAGGACGGACTGGGGCTGCACACCTGGTATCATGTCATCTGCCAGGTTCAGGTCGATGGCTTGCTGGGCCTGCTGCGCAGCCTGCCCAACATCACGATGGACGAAACCAACATAGAACGTGCCCCGGACGAGATGTTTGAGTATGGCGGCCTGTGCTATGTGCAAACCATCGACAATCGCGTCTATCTCATTTATCCGGCGCAGGGCGTCAACCGGCTGGAGGCACTCAACCAGTTCACTGAAGCGTACATCGAGGCGGGGCACGTGGACCGTACGCTCAACAGCAACATCCTCAGCCTGAAAAACGAATATGAAGACCTGTCCGCCGTGGTGATCTTCCCCGAATACACAGTGAACCAGGTCATGCAGGCGACGTTGTCAAGCGGCCGTTTATTCCCGGCCGGTATCACGCGCTTTATCATCCCCGGCCGGATTTTGCGCCTGAATGCCGATCTCTCCGTGCTAAAGTCCGATTTGTCTTTGCGCGAGAAAAACCGCTGGCTGCACGAACTGTTGGTAGAAAAACAAGGCAAAGGCGGCATCCGTTTCTACGGTGAGCCAGTCTACCTGCTGGATGAATAATTGAAAGCCCGCAGGAGCGAGATACCCATACCTAGTCATGCTGAGTGCAACGAAGCATCCCTACGACCACCGCCTGTCAAGAGTCAGGGTTATACGCAACCACCTTCGAAGGGATTCTTCCCTTCGGTCAGAATGACATTTTACGCTTCTGCCGCTTTCCAATCACCGTTTACCGTTTACAGATTACCGATTACAAAAACGGCGCAACTCTGGCCAGCCGCTCGGCCGCGCGTTCCAAATCGGCCTGGGCGGTGGAGATGGCGAAGCGCAGGTGGCCTTCGCCGCTTTGGCCAAAGGCGATGCCCGGCGTGGCGGCAATTTGGGCTTTTTCCAGCAATGCGTCGGCCAGTTCTAGGCTGTTCTTCTGGCTGTTGGGGAAGCGGGGGAAGAGGTAAAACGCCCCTTCAATTGAGCGACACTCCACGCCGTCAATCGCGTTTAGCGCCGCCACCATGAAGTCCCGCCGCTGTTGGTAAGCGTCACGCATCGTGGCGATGTTCTCTTGCGGGCCATTCAGCGCGGCGACGCAGGCGTGCTGGGTAAACGTGGCGGCACAGGAGACTGATTGGCCGTTCTGCTTTGTGGCCAGCCGGATGATGTCTGGCGGCCCTATCAGCCAGCCCAGCCGCCAGCCGGTCATGGCGTATGATTTGGTGAGGCCATTCACGGTGAGGGTGCGTTCGGCCATGCTGGGGGCGGCAGCGATGGATAGATGGGAACGGCCGTCAAACACCAACTTCTCATAAATCTCATCAGCAATCACATACAGGTCCGCTTCCTGGGCTACTTCAGCGATGGCATCCCGCTCTTCAATCGTGAGGACGCGCCCGGTGGGGTTGCACGGATTGTTGACCATGATCGCCTTGGTGCGCGGTGTCAGTTTGGCCCGCAGCCGGTCGGCGGTGATGCGGAAGTTGTCCTCGCTGGGCAGGCTGACAAACACCGGCGTGCCACCCGTCAACGTCACCATTGGCGGATAAGAGACCCAATACGGCTCCAGCACCAAAATCTCATCCCCCGGATTGGTAATGGCGGCCAGGGCCAGGTAAAGTGCCCACTTGCCACCCGGCGTCACGATGATCTGGTGGCGCGGATCGTCGATGGGAATCTGGTTGTCGCGGCGCATTTTGTTGGCGATGGCGTCCAACGTTTGCGGCAGGCCAATCATCGGCGCGGGGTAGTGAGTATAGCCGTTGTGCAGGGCAGAAACGGCCGCTTCCACAATATGCGCTGGGGTGTCAAAATCAGGATCGCCACCGGCCAGAGCAATCACATCCTGCCCGGCGCGTTGCATCGCTTTGGCCTTGTCATTCACCGCCAGGGTCATCGAGGCGGGGATGCTGCTGAGTTTGGTTGAGAGAGGTTTCATCGGGATTCATCTCCAGTCTGGTTTTGCGAATGGTAAATTGTAAATGGTTAATGGTAAATGGTAAACTTTAACAATTAACCATTTACCGTTAATCATTAACCATTCATTATGTTAACTTTTTCAGAAAATTCGGTAACGGCCGTAATCCTCGGCACTATGCAAGATGCGGGGCTGCCTCATGCGGGCTGTACCTGTGCGCGTTGTACGGCCGCTTTTGCGGATCCATCGCGGGTGCAGCATGCGGCCTGTTTGGGGATTGTGGATTCAAGAAGGAACGCAGAGTTGCGCGGAGAAGGCGCGGAGGGGCGCAGAGAAGAGGCAAGGGTTTATTTGATCGATGCGACGCCGGATATTAAGTTTCAGCTGAATTTGCTGGCGGCGGTGTTGGGGCCGCATCCGCAGCGGGCGAACCGACTGCGCCAGCCGGATGGCATTTTTTTGACGCACGCCCACATGGGCCACATCGGTGGGCTGCCGCAGTTGAGCAAAGAGGCGATGTTTGTTAACGATCTGCCGGTGTACGCCACGCCTGCGCTGTGCGATTTACTGCGGGGTACCACGCTGTGGTCGCCGCTGGTGGCGGAGCTGGATTTTCGGCCAATGCCGGGTGACATAACGGTGGATTTGGGGGATGGGTTGATGATTACGGCCGTTCCCGTACCGCATCGTGATGAATGGGGCGTTGGCACAGTGGCCTTTCGCATTCAAGGGCCGCAAAAATCACTGCTCTACCTGCCAGACATTGACGACTGGGACCAGTGGCCTGGAGCAGAAGAAACTTTGAGCGATGTGGATGTAGCCCTGGTTGATGCCAGCTTTTACAGCCGCGATGAGCTGGGCGGCCGCGCCCCAGTGGCTCATCCGCTGGTCACAGACACCTTGACCCGATTTACCCACCTGGCTGACAGGCTGGTTTTGACTCACCTGAATCATACCAATTTGGTGTTAGATGAGGGCAGCGCGGCGGAAACGGCCGTGCGTCGGGCTGGGTTCCACATTGCCCAAACCGGAGACATGTTCACTTTATAAATGAATAGAACGCTGATTACCCTGATTTACCTGATTGGATTTTTCTTGATCAGGGTTATCAGGGTAATCAGCGTCCCATTGCTTTTTGATTCTTGTCACGAAACACAGCGTCATTGTTCACGTTTGCCGCTTTTGGTATGAAAATCTAGCCCCGCCTAAGTATAATTGCGCTTGGAGTAAATTATGATTGATGAAAAAACCATTTGGGATGAGGTGTGGCCTGTCGTAGAAAAGTTGATTCAGGCGACGCTGGCGGAAAACCCGGCCACGATGCGCAGCCTGCTCACCGCAGACGGCCAGGCAGCGGCTATGTTGGACCTGTTCGATGTCTATGTCTATGACATTTTGCTGAAGACGGTGCTGGGTCGGGAGCAGTTGGGAATAACGCGGGCGGTGGAAACGGAAAACGGCCGTTTCATCCACATCGAGTACGCCTGGCCTGAACCAGGTTCTGAGGAAAACAGCTACACCGCTAACGATTTGGTCACGGTCACGCTCACCCAGGTAGGCGACACATGGCGCATCGACAGCGTAAATCCCTCCACCATCGACCTGCCGCTAACCGGCGGGCGGGCGCGCGGCCTCATCGCCACCGGACAATCGCTCAGCGACGAGGGCAAAATGCCGGGTGAATCGTGGATTTTGCCGTTTGCCCTGTATGGGGGTCTTCTTAAAATGAAGCTGCGCCCTGAAGCACTGGCCGATCCGGTAGAAGAATTGCTCATTCCCGGCATGCAGGAACGGTCTTATGGGGCGATGGCGTTGCTGAACGGCCGTTCCCTTTGGCGCGATTTCAAAGCCACTAACCAGCCCAAGCTGGACAAACCGGCTGCCTGGGCTGCGGCCGTAGAATTTATTATGAGCGAGCTGGAGCTGCGCAATCTCACCCAAGCGGCCGTGGCCAAAAATCACCAAACCCCACTCTCCAAAATGGTGCCGCGCATGAAGCAAATCAAAAAAGTGCTGGACATCCAAAAAAATGATGAACGGTACGCTGATTTACAAAGCACCCAAATTGTTTATGAGTAAAAACAAACCGCAGATTTCGCAGATTACACAGATTAAAAAAGCTGCGAAATCTGCGTAATCTGTGGATTATTATCGAAGGAGTAAAAATGAATAAAAAAACCGTTCGAGATATTGATGTAAAAGGTAAAAAAGTGCTGGTTCGCGTCGATTTTAACGTGCCGTTGAGCAGCAAAGACCCCAAAGATGATATTCAGGTAACCGATGACACCCGCATCCGGGCGGCGCTGCCTACGCTGAACTATTTGCTAGACAACGGCGCAGCGCTTATTTTGTGCTCCCATTTGGGACGGCCGTCTACCGCCGCCGACACCCAGTACAGCATGGCTCCCGTCGCTGCCCGGTTGAGCGAGCTGCTGGGCCGCCCGGTGCAAACGGCCGATGATGTGGTCGGACCAAACGTCACCGCCGCCGCTGCCAAGCTGCAACCTGGTAATGTGCTGGTGCTAGAAAACACCCGCTTCCACCCCGGCGAGAAGAAAAACGATGCCGAACTTTCCCAGCAGTTAGCGGCTCTGGCCGATTTGTACGTAGATGATGCCTTTGGCTCAGCCCATCGGGCCCATGCCAGCACAGAAGGCGTCGCCCAAGCCATTCGGGCCAAGGGCGGATCAGCCGTCGCTGGCTTTTTGATGGAGAAGGAGTTGAGTGCGTTGGGAACGGCCGTTTCTAATCCACCCCATCCCTACGTCGCCATCATGGGCGGAGCCAAAATCTCCGACAAGATCAAGCTCATCGAAAACCTGCTCAACACCGCCGACAAAATCTTGATTGGCGGGGGTATGGCCAACACCTTCATCAAAGCCCAAGGACACGAAACCGGCACCTCCCTCGTGGAAGCCGACGCCCTGCCCGAAGCCAAGCGTCTGTTGGGCATGGCTGGCAATCGCCTCGTGCTGCCCGTTGATTTTGTGGTTGCCGGCAAATTTGAGGCCGAGGCCGCAGCAAACACCGTCGCTGCCGACAGCATCCCGTCGGATAAAATGGCCCTGGACATCGGTCCCAAATCACTGGAGACGTTTAAGCAGGCGCTGAATGGTGCCAAAATGGTGGTTTGGAATGGGCCAATGGGCGTCTTTGAATTCCCGCGCTTTGCCAAAGCCACCAATCAGCTGGCGCAGTTGTTAGCCGAACAAGTTGAAGCGGGAACAGAAGTCATCATTGGCGGTGGGGATTCGGCCGCAGCGGTGACCAAAGCCGGTCTGGCCGAAAAGATGAGCCACATCAGCACCGGCGGCGGGGCCAGCCTGGAGCTGCTAGAAGGCAAAACATTGCCCGGCATTGCCGCGTTGGATGATAAATAAGTAATCAGGTAATTGAGTAATTGGGTAATTGAAGTGTCGAGCAAAATTACCCAATTACATAATTACATAATTACTCAATTACTTTCGTTTGTTTCTTCTTTGGGGTTAAAGCGCTCGGCCAGTTTGCTGAGCTGGGCGCTGAGCCAGCGCAGGCCATTGGCAGTGCCTTGTTTGGCCTCGTGCTGCCAATCCGTTTCACGAATTTTGGTTTTGATCGCTTCAGTTTGCTGGCGGGCCTGGTCCTCGGCGGCTTTTACCACGCGCTCCTGGACCACTTTTTGACTTTTAGCAGCCACGGTACCGGCCACAGCTGCTGCCCCGCGTTTCATCCCTTTGGTTGCCTTTTTGCGTAAATCACTATCCCAGGCCTGTTTAGCGGCACTGGCAGCTTGTTTTTTAACGGCGTCTGCGCCTGTGCGCAGGGCCGTTGGCCCCGGCTGCTCCGGGACAAAGGGGGATTCCTCTTCTTCCACAGGAATCTCAATCTTGAGATAATCTCTTTCTTCACTCATAGTTTGCCTCATTTTTTTATGCAGTACGGGCTGGCTCACCCAGCCCCGTGGTAGCCTTTACGAGCAAAACAGAGCATTGTTGCATGTAGGTCAAGATTACAATCTTGACCTACGTTATTCCTGGAAGCGTTCGGCGTGGTGACAAGAAACGAGGTGAGGCTGGTCTGCATTACCCAAATCGCGCAGACGGGGCAGTTCGTCGCGGCAAATGTCGGTGGCGTAGGGACATTGCGTGCGGAAGTGGCAGCCACTGGGCAAGTTGGCGGGATCAGGGGCTGTGCCAGTTAGCTGAATGGGCTGAATGCGATCATTGATTGTGGCTAACGGCCGTGTTTGGCTGTGGATAAATTGCGTGTGAGGATGTAACGGCCGTTCATACACCGCTTCCGTCTCCCCCAATTCCACAATCTCCCCCAGGTGCAAAACACCAATCCGGTCGCTTATCGCTCGTACATGAGCCAGATTGCTCACCAACAGCAGCAGCGTCAGGTCCAGCGTCTGCTTAAGCGCCGCCAGCAGCTCAATAATTTGGGGCTGAACGGCCGTATCCAACGCCTGTAATGGATCATCCACAATGAGCAGCTTGGGTTGAGTGGCCAACACCCGTGCCAGGTTTAAGCGCTGCCGCTGGCCGCCGCTAAACTCATAAGGGTAGCGCCCGGCAAAATACGGATTCAATCCCACCAGCTGCAATAGTTCAGCAATACGCTCTTTTTGAGAACGGCCGTTCCCTAATTTATGAATCTTCAGCGGCTCGGCCAAAATTTCAGACACCATCATTTTGGGATTCAGCGCCGTGTAAGGATCTTGCAGCGTCATTTGCAACTGCTGCCGGGCCAGCCGCAGCGCTGACCGGCCCATCTTGGCCATATCCTCACCATTAAACAGCACCGCCCCCGATGTGGGCTGGATGAGCTGCACCACCGTGCGCGCCAGAATGCTTTTGCCCGCGCCTGACCGACCCACCAACGTAACGGTTTCTCCAGGAAAAACAGACAAATTCACCTGGTTGACCGCCTTAATTGCCCCTACCTGCCGCTGTAAAACACCACCCCGAATGGGGAAATGTTTACTCAACTGGCGCAGTTCCAGCAATGGCTGGGCTTCTTTTGTGTTGGAATTTTGAGACAGATAAGGTTCGCGGGATAAGCTCATGCGCGCTCTCACAACAGAATGGATTTTGCTGTGAATATTGTACCGGAGCGCAGCGATTGCTGCATCACTTCTTATTTTTGGGGAAGATGTAAGGTAAAAGTACTGCCAACATCGGGGGTGCTTTTGATCGAGATACGGCCGTCATGCCGGTCCAGCACAAATTTGGCAATGGTTAAACCAATGCCCAGCCCAGGGTAGAGGGTTGTCGCGCCCTGTTCTTTTTCCAGACGGAAAAACGGCTCAAACAGCCGTTCCTGGTCGTCTTGGGCAATGCCAATACCTTTATCAGAAACGGCAATGGTGATCTCCTCGATTCCCATAGAAGAAACATGCACCGCAACCGGTGCATTCGGCGGCGAGTATTTAAATGCATTTTCCAGAAGCGCGCGCAAAGCCAGGGTCAGCCCACGCCGGTCGGCATAGACCTGGGGCACATCGGGATCAATCTCAATGGTGACTGGCGTCGCATGATCATTGAGCACGCTGCGTGCCGAGTTGAGAGCTTCGATGAGCAAATCTGCTACAGCCAGATATTCAAAGGACGGCCGTTTCGGGTGCATCTCATACAAAATCAGCAGGTCGTTGGTGTGACCAACCATTTTATTCACGTTGCGCGTAATCGAATCCAACGCCAATTGCAGCGAATCCCCCTTCATCGCCCCGCCGTTGATCAGGCTCAAATACCCTTTGATGGAGGTGAGCGGCGTGCGCAGCTCATGAGACAAGGTCGCAATAAATTGAGTGCGCAACGCTTCTTGCGCTTCTAGCTCCGCATACGTTTTGCGCAGCGCTGCATTTTTGACGTTTAGCTCATTAATCACAGCCCGGTCTGTGCGGCGGATATGGCCAATGATTTGCCGCAGCAAAGTACGCAGCAGGCTGGGGTTTGCCTGGGCAATCGCCATAAAATCTTCTTCTTCAATAGAGAGTAGGCGGGTAGGAACGCGGGTACGAATGGTGGCCATGCGTGTTGTTTCACCCAGGAAAGCCATCTCGCCAAAATATGTGCCGGGACCAATGGTATCTACCAAAATTTCCTGATTGTCGCTGGCATGGACAATAATATCAACTAGCCCCTGATCCAGGATGAACAACGTGGTGCCTTCTTCACCTTCCTGGCAGATGTCAACATGGGCTGGATACTCTTCATAAACGCCAGCCTGGCTTAAGGTCTCAATATTATTGCGGCTGAGATCGGGAAACGCCGTTTGTAAAAGATTGAGGGTTGCTTCATCAATTTTTACAGTTGTTTGGGTTGTCATGGTCCACCATCGCTTGTTGAACTTCCATCAGTACTTGCTGCATTCTAACATGAGCATTGGCTGTTGTGATTATTTTTTTACGGGGCGTTCACTGGAAACGGCCGTTTTTTACAGTATTTTCGTCCTATACATTTTCAGGCCCGTGTATTCACGCAGCCTGCATGGTGTCACCTCTGGTAGAATCTATACTACAAACAAAAAAGGAGATTAGAGATTGGAGGCTGGAGATTGAAAAAATCTCCAATCTACAATCTCCAGTCTCTGTTAACGTGACCATCGGCGATTGATTTGAATAACTTTTCGGCACATAATGCTCACTGACAACATATGGACACCTACCTAGGTCAACAGCTAGAACAATACAAAATCGAGGCACATATCGGCAGCGGCAGCAGCGGCACCGTGTACCGGGCCACCGATCTCAACCTGGAGCGCCCGGTAGCAATTAAACTGCTTAAACCCAGTCTCACCAAACAGCCCGCCCGCCAGCAGCAAATTTTACAGGCCGCTCAGGCCGCTTCTCGGCTATCTCACTCAGCTATCGTTCCTTTTTATGATTTTGGGCAGCAAAACGGCCACCTTTATTTGGTAACCGCTCACGTAGACGGCATTAGCCTGGAGCGGGTGCTGGCAATGCTGGCGCAGGGCGACCGGGTGCTGCGGCTCGATGAGTCACTGCACATCATTGCCCAAATTGCCGAAGGTTTGGGCTACGCGCACCAGGCTGGTGTGCTGCACGGCGATCTAAAACCGGGGAATATTTTGCTCAAATCGCTGGAACGGCCGTTACGCAGTGGCGATCCGGCACTCAAAGCAATGTTGGCTGATTTTGGCCTCTCCCCTATCCCCAATTCTGGCATTCCCCAAGGGCTTACACCCGAAATGGCCCGTCCACTGCGGCGCTACCTGCCTTATTTATCACCAGAGCGGCAAGCGGGGCAAGCCGTTGACGGCCGTTCCGATATTTACAGCCTGGGCATTATTCTGCATCAGCTCATTGCTGGTGCACAATTTGCGCCGCTGCCCGATCGGCAACAGTCACTGCGCGAACTGCGTCCCGGCGTCCCAGCCGACATCGCCAACATCGTGGCCAAAGCCACAGCCTATGCGGCAGCCGACCGCTACCAGATGGCCGAACAGCTGGGCGATGACCTGCGCCAAGCGGCCAGCCGTCTGACGGCCGCAGACACGATGCTGTTTGCCCCCCAAGCCGCCGTGGTTGCCTTACATACCTTGTTTACCGAGGATCAAACAACCGCGCCCGTTCGCCCCCCGCTTACTTCCTTGGAAGAAACGGCCGTTCCCGCCCCACCCCCTATTCCACAAAACGACAAAACCAAAGAAGATGCCACGCCAATACTGCCGCTAACAGGCCAGGCACCGCAGCAAGAAGACGAACCCAACCCGGAAGCATCCCCCACCATTCTGCGCGCCTCGCCCCCGCCAGACATCGGCGACCAAATCGTGATTACCGGGCAAGGTCGTGCTCCACGCCATTTTGGCATGAATAAGCCCACACTCACCATTGGCCGCGCCTCAGACAACGACATCGTGCTTTCTTCGCTGGACGTTTCGCGTCACCATGCCCGCCTGGAAAAAGTGGGCAAGGGCTGGCGCATTGTGGATGTGGAAAGTCGTGGCGGGACGTTTTACGACGGCCGTAAACTCGATCCGCAAAAGCCAGCGCTGTGGCAGCCGGACCAAAAGCTGCAAATTGGCCCCTACTTTTTGCAATGGCAGTTAGCGGAGCAGATTGAAGTCAACCCGGAAGAACAAACTCCCGCCGAACCAGTCACCGAGTTGTTCCAGGTGTCCACGGAAGGCAGCCAGGTGCAGGCCAGCCACAGCAACTTCAGCGTGGCGCTCAATCCCACCCAGGCCACCTTGGCCCCCGGTGAACAAACAAATTTACAAATTGATTTATTCAACCAAAGCAGCAGCGTCCTGGTGGTCAAAATCAGCCTGACGGGGCTGCCAGAAATTGCCACGTTGGCTCAGGACACCGTCTCGATGACGCCCGGCGCGCGAGCCACCGTGCCCCTCACATTCCAACTGCCTGCGGTTGAGCAGCCGCTGTTGGCCGGGCAGCATCCCTTCCAGCTGCTGCTGCACACGGAGGGTCCACCAGTGGAAACGGCCGTTCTCCAGGGCCAAATCACCATTCTGCCCGAAGAACTCTTTGAACTTAGCATCTGGCCGGCCCATGTGGCAGATGGCGGCACCTGCCGCGTGATGGTGCGTAACGATGGCAACGTCAACAGCACGGTGCAGCTCACCGCCCAGGATTCAGCGGGCAAACTGCAATTTTTTGGTGATGAGCAACCGCTGCGCCTGGAACCGGGCAGCACGGGCACCACCGCCTACCGCATTACCCACCGCAAGAAACGGCCGTTTTTCGGCCGTGTGCGCCAAATCCCCTTTGAAGTTGAAATTCGCAGCAGCAATGGCTTGCGCCAAAACAAATTGGGGCATCTAGAAGTGCGCCCCCGCTTCCCCGCCTGGGTACTGCCGCTCATCCAGCTGCTGCTGGTGCTGCTGCTCATCGCTGTGGTGCTCAATTCTGTGTGGGGGAATCGTAACGAGGCGGTTGAAAACCCAATCACCACGCCAATTCTGGATGAAGGCACCATTGCCCCAACGCCCCTCCCCCCAGCCCAACTGGCAGGCGACGACGATAACGATGGGCTAAGTGGCGAGCGCGAAACTGTTCTGGGGACAGACCCATTCAACGAGGACAGCGATGGGGACGGTCTGCTCGATGGCGACGAAGTCAACATCTACGGGACCGACCCCTTGCGGCAGGACAGTGACAACGACGGCCTATTGGACCGAGCCGAAGTTGAGCAATACAACACAGACCCAACCCTGGCCGATACCGATTTAGATGGGGCCTCAGATGGGGAAGAAGTGGCCGCAAACAGTAATCCGTTGCAATATCAATCTGGCAATACGGCCGTTCCCCAAACCAATCTCTCCAGCGAAAATGACCCAGCCCCCACACTCAGCCCACCCATCACCCTGGCCCCGGGCGACGATGAAGCCACCATCCAAATTCCGCTGCATGAGGCCCAATCCGGCTGGCTGACCAACGACGGTGATGTTGAAAGTGGCCCTGGTGAATGGCCCCAGGCAGGAGATTTTGTAGACGGAACGGCCGTGCGTGGACTGATCACCTTCTCTCTGGCAGATTTACCCGCTGACGCCATCATTCGTACCGCCTTCCTCCGTTTTGCCGCTCCCACACTCGAAGGCGCACCGTTCGACAGCCTGGGCTGCCTGCAAGTTGACTTTGTCGAACTCAGCGCACCGCTGGACAACACCGCCTACGATGCGCCTGGCTTCTTCATCAGCTGTGAAGCCGCTTCCCCCAACGACATTGATGTCACCTTCGATGTGGAAGACGCACTCATTCAGGGCCAGAGCCAGCTCAGCTTGCGCCTCGGTTTTGAAACCGAAAGCAATGGGGACTCCGTTGCCGATCTGTATGTCGTCCGTACAGCACCCACCCTCGAAGTCACCTACCTTTTGCCATAGTGTTTGTCATTCTGCGCGTACGGTCCAAGACCATCCGAAGAATCCTTCTTAGCCTCAATGGACAGCAACCTGGCCCATGAGCAAGGATTCTCGTAATTTGCTCACCTTAAGGATGTCCCACGGCATTCAGCATGACAGGTACTGTTAGAATGTAACCAAATTTATTGACACAAACCGCATCTGTGGCGGATACTCACGCACTATGGACGAATTAATTGGAAAACAGATAGACCAATACCGTATTGAAACCGTGCTGGGCGAAGGAGGCATGGGAGCCGTCTATCGTGCTCTGGATACCAACCTGGCCCGTCCTGTGGCATTAAAAATCATGCACCGCCAATTCGCTAGCCAGCCGGAATTCCGGCAGCGCTTTTTGCAGGAAGCTCAAGCCGCTGCCCGCCTCAACCACCCCAACATCGTAGCTATCTACAACTTTTCTAGCAGCCCAGCTTACCTGAGCATCGTGATGGAGTATGTGCGCGGGTTAAGCCTGGGTGCATACATTAAGCAGCTGGCCCAACGGCGGCAGGTAATGGAACTGAGTGAATCGCTCAACATCATTGCTCAGGTTGCCGACGCACTGGGGTATGCGCACCGGCTGGGCGTGGTGCACCGGGACATCAAACCAGACAATATTTTGATCACCAAGCTGGACCAACCAGACCGGCCTGATGAACTGCCTATCCGCGCTAAGGTGACTGATTTTGGATTGGCCAAGCTGCTGGAAGGGGGGATCGAAACCCAATCTGGCACATTTATGGGCACGCTGCCTTATATGTCCCCAGAGCAAGCGCTGGCATCTTCAACGCTGGACGGCCGTTCCGACATTTATTCCCTCGGCGTGGTGCTCTACCAACTGGCCACCGGCCGCCTTCCATTTGACATAAAAACACCTACCGATGCGGTGATGAAGCACATGCACGAGACGCCGCCGCCACCGCGCCACATTCAACCCGGCCTGCCCGTGGCTGTGCAAAATGTCATTATCAAAGCCATTGCCAAGCAGCCAGAAGACCGCTACCAGACGGCCGAAAAATTTGCCGCCGCCCTGCGCCAAGCCACCACTGGCCTCACCGAGAAAGACGTAACGGTTTTTGCCACCGCCGCTGAAGAAACAGTGGTGAGCATGCTCACCCAACTGCATGAAGAGATGATTATCGAACGGCCGTCGCAAATGGCCGCCGCAGCCACCAGCAGCCCCAATGAACGGCTGGTCATCAGCCAAAAAGGGGAATCACCCCACACTTATAAATTAGGCACCGACCCTGTTTTGCTCGGCCGCTCCGAATCATGCGATGTAACCCTGCCTGTCGATGGCATCTCCCGCCACCATGCCCGGTTGGAGTACACACCCAGCGGCTGGCTCATTACCGATTTAGGCAGCACCAACGGCACTTTTTTGGATGAGGTAAAGCTGCTGCCTGAGGTGCCTGAGCCGTGGCCTAAAGGCCAAACGCTGCGCATTGGCCCCTTCTTTATTCAGCTAGAAGGCACCGCCTCGGCTGTCAAATCAGAGCCACCGTTGGTAACCGCGCCGCTGCCGACTTACCAGCAGCCCACGGCCACGCCTATCAGCCGCCCACCAGGCAGCACGCTCATGCAGAGCAGCACGGGGCGGCTCAGTTTGGTCGTTCATCCCACCAACACAGAAATCTCGCCCGGCCAAACGGCCGAAATTCAAGTCGAACTGCTCCACCAGGGCAGCGCCACCGATCATTTTCTCCTGAAGTTAGAAGGCTTGCCTCCCAGCTGGATTAGCCTGCCAAATGACACCATTCAGCTGCAACCCGGTGCGCAAAGTTCACTGCCCGTCACCATTCATCCACCCCAAAACAGCAGCGCCCGCTCTGGGCAACACCGCTACCGTCTGGTCGTTGTGTCGCAGAGTAATCCGGCAGAGCAGGCCACCGTGTCTGGGACCGTACAGATACGGCCGTTTACCCAGTTTGCCATCGACATGCGCCCCCGCGACATTACCAACAACGGCGTCTGCCGCGTGCTGGTGCGCAACGATGGTAATTTTGACGCCACTTACAGGCTCAGCGGCGGGGATGGTGCCAAAGCGGTGCAGTTTGAGGAACCCAACCAGCAAATCACGGTACCTGCGGGTGGCCGGGACACGGTTGATTTTCAGGTGAGCAGCGCGCAACGGCCGTTTACTGGCAATGCCCGCACGGAGCCCTTCACCATCCAGGTAAGCAGCGGACCAGAAACCCAAACATTACAGGGGCAGCTTACCACCAAACCAATTATTCCTGGCTGGCTGCTGCCCGTTTTTGGCATCTTGCTGGTCATTTTATGCATCTCCCTGGCGGTGGTTTATGCCACTTTTAATGAACGCGGGACAGATGCGACGGCAACGGCCGTTGCTCAAGCGGCCATCATCGCCACCCAAACCGAAGCTGCCCGCCTCGGCGGCGACACAGACGGCGATGGCCTGACCGATGGCCAGGAAATCGACGTCACCAACACTGATCCCAACAATCCAGACAGCGATGGTGACGGGCTGACCGATGGCGATGAAGTCAACAATCTGGGCACCGACCCCAACGACATTGACAGTGACGACGACGGCCTGAATGATGGCAACGAAGCCGCCTGGAACGCCGATCCGCTCAACCCCGACACGGATGGCGACACCCTGCTGGACGGCGAAGAAGTGGACAACGCCACCGATCCCAACAACCCAGACACCGACGGCGACGGCCAGCCCGACAACGAAGATCCCGCCCCTGGCGAACTACCCACGCCTACGCCCACAGAAACAGCCACGGCTACGCCAACCGCCACCGCGACAGACCAGCCCACCGCGACACCGACCTTAACCGCCACGCCCACAGCAACAGCGACGCCCACCGCGACACCAACCTTCACCAACACACCTATTCCGCCCGGTGCCTGGAACGGCGTCTGGCTCAGCAGCTGTGAATTCCTGGACTGTGGCAGCGTCACCTTGACCCACAATGAAGGCGAAGAAACTGTTTCCGGCACGTTTGCCGCTGGCAACGGCACGATTGTGGGCATTATCGAGGAGAATCGGCTCACGGGCACCTGGTCTTTTGCTGGGGAAAATGGCTCAATTGATTTCTGGTTGAGTGACGACGGGCAGCACTGGATTGGTAATTGGGACAAAACGGCCGCATGGTGCGGTTATCGTGATGGTCAACCCCAGCCCAACCCCTGCGGCGTGGCCACCTGGTACGGCAACTGGACCACCAACTGTGGCACGGCTGGCTGCGCCACAGCCAGCTTCACTCAGGATGGCACTGAGGTAGAAGGCACCTACGCTGATGGCGACGGCATCATTGAAGCCACCGCCAACGGCACCGTCCTCAACGGTTCCTGGACCCGCAACAGCACCAGCGGCGACCTACAATTTTTCGCCCTGGAAAATGGCGAAAGGTTTAATGGCAATTACAATGATGATTTTGCCTGGTGTGGTCACCGCACTGGCGCTGACTTCCCCGAACCGTGCTTGAATGAAGGCCTGGTGCTTGTGCCTATCTTCCCTGTGGTCGTGGTCACCTTGCAGCCATTCATTCCGCCCATCATCTTCCCCACAGCCACACCCACGCCATAAATGTAGGGGCAGACCCCCGTGTCTGCCCAAATTGGGCGCACACGGGGGTGCGCACCCTTACTGTGGCGATTTCTTAGAAACTACATTTCATACGAAGGAACGAAGATACAAAGGGACAAAGCCTTTTGTTTTCTTTGTTCCTTCCTCCCTTCGTTTCTTCGTCATGAATTTCTCCTCACACACCAAACTCTGAATCTTACGCGATCCCCTTGAAAAATCCCCCTGTGCGACGTATGATCGCCGCATTCTTGTTCCGCTAACATACAAAGGAAGAGCCATGAAAACCTATCCCGTAAATGAAGCCCACCGTCTGCACACCGGACAGTTGAATATGCCACCCCGCCTGCTGCTGGGACCTGGTCCCTCCAACGCCCATCCCCGCGTGTTGCAAGCCATTAGCAACCGGCAGGTGGGGCATCTGGACCCCAGCTTTATCACCGTCATGAACGAAATTCAGGAGATGCTGCGCTACACCTGGCAAACCAGCAATCCGTTCACGCTGCCCGTCAGCGGCACCGGCAGCGCGGCGATGGAAGCAACGCTGGCCAATCTGGTGGAACCTGGCGATGTGGTGTTGGTCGGCGTCATTGGCTACTTTGGCGAACGACTGGTGGATATGGCGGGTCGGTATGGCGGTGATGTAAGAAGGGTGGAACGGCCGTGGGGCGAAGTGCTCAGCCTTGATGACATTCGTTCTGCACTGGACGAACACAAACCCGCCATCCTGGCCCTGGTCCACGCCGAAACCTCCACCGGTGCGCTCCAGCCCATGGACGGCGTCGCCGAACTGTGCCGCGCCCACAACTGCCTGCTCCTCATTGATACCGTCACCAGTCTGGCCACCGCCCCCATCTTTTTAGATGAGTGGGGCGTGGATGCCGCCTACAGCTGCTCGCAAAAAGGGCTGAGCTGCCCGCCCGGAGCCTCACCATTCAGCTTTAATGAGCGGGCTTTGGCCAAGCTGGATCGGCGGCAGGGCAAGGTGCCCAACTGGTACCTGGACATGACCACGCTGGCTAACTACTGGGACGGCAAAACGCGCAGCTACCACCACACCGCACCGATCAACAGCATGTACGCCCTGCGCGAAGGGCTGCGCCTCGTCGTCGAAGAAGGGCTGAATGAGCGCTGGGCGCGCCACCAGGCCAACGCCGAACTGTTCTGGGACGGCCTGGAAGCGATGGGAATGAGCTGCCACGTCAAAGACCCCGCTCTGCGTATCCCCGCTCTCACCACCGTCAGCGTTCCCGATGGCGTGGATGCCAAAGCGGTCGCCGGGCGGCTGCTGAATGAGTACAACATTGAGGTGGCCGGTGGTTTTGGCCAACTGGCAGGCAAAGTGTGGCGCGTCGGCCTGATGGGCTTCAACAGCCGTAAAGAAAACGTCACCATGCTCCTGGCTGCCCTGAAAGAGATTTTGTAGCATCATAACGAAGTGACAGTCACCTGCGAGGTGACTGTCACTTCATAGTTGCGAATATGAAATTAACACCTGCCTGGCGCAACCGATTACGAAACCTGACCACGATTTTTCTGGTGCTCACCGTGGTTGCCATTATCTACACGCTCATTCAGTGGATTCGCAGTGAGCCGGGCAGCTTTGAGCCGCTAAACGTTCTCTTTTTTGCCGTTTTCTCCGTTGCCTCAGCAATTTCTGCCTGGCTGAGCCGCCCAGACAATGTGCAGCCCCCAGCCAGCAGCGAGGTTGCCCTTGCAGAAACCCCCGCCTTTGGCCCTTTGCGCCAACAAATTACAGACCTATTTACGTTAGAGGAACTGCGCGTTTTATGTTTGGATGTAGGTATTCGTTACGATGCGCTCAGTGGTGACACAATTGATACCAAAGCAGCGTCACTATTGGCTTACGCTGACCGCCGGGGCCAGCTTAGCAAGTTAATGGCGGCACTCCAGCAAGAACGCCCCCACGTAAAATGGCCAATACCCAACACGCTGCAAACTTTATACGACTTACGACGCAATGTGCGGGCCACCTGGATTGAGGGTGTGTTAAAGCAATCGGTAACAGATGAGATTTCTCTGGAACTGAATTTGACCCTTGAACCCCACGCCCTGACGCGCAAGGTGGCCTATGTGCCGGGTCAAGCTGACAAGCCAATTAAAAAAGATATGCCACAACTTTTTGCAGACTTTGGCAGCCTACTCATTTTGGGAGAGCCGGGCAGCGGAAAAACGATGACGCTGCTCCAATTGGCAGAAAGTTTGCTAAACGATGCTGAACAAGACGCCACGCAATTGACACCCGTAGTTTTGAACCTTTCTTCCTGGGCAAATGAACAAAAGCCTCTAACAGAATGGATAGTCGAAGAATTGTGGCAGCAGTATCAGCTACCGAGAGTAACAGGGCAAGCTATCATTCCAAGAAACCAGCTTATCTACATGTTAGATGGGCTCGATGAAGTGGTAGAAGTAGCGCGTAACGATTGTGTAAAAGCGATTAACTTATTTGGGGAACAGCATAGCGGCGAACTGGTTGTTTGTTGTCGCGCAGAAGAGTATGAAGCACTGCCCTATAAACTGAACCTGGGCATGGGAATACGCATCCAACCACTGGACAAGACGCAGGTAGATACTTACTTCCAGCGACCGGAGTTGTCGCTTAAGTCTGTACATCAACTCTGGCAAACAGACGAAACGTTTCAACAGTTGGCTAAAACACCCCTTATTTTAAGCATAATAACCTTAGCTTATCGGGGCTTAGATGATGAAAGACTGTCTGAATTTACTACGCCTATTGCACGGCGAGACCACTTATTTCGTTGCTATATAGCTGAGATGTTTCAACGACGACCGACTTCCGAACTACAGAAATATAATC
The DNA here is from genome assembly GCA_905479495.1 of uncultured Anaerolineae bacterium. Taxonomy (GTDB): domain Bacteria; phylum Chloroflexota; class Anaerolineae; order Promineifilales; family Promineifilaceae; genus Leptofilum. Next base: position 58,213 of record CAJQMR010000006.1, on the reverse strand, counting down.
AAACACAATCCCTAACATGGTTGACCAACTTAGCTTATGGAATGATGCGTCACAAACAGTCTCAATTCTTTTTGGAGCGACTGCAGTCAACCTGGCTATTGACAGATCATTTACGGCAATTTAACGCTTGGGTTTACATTACATTTGTTGGTTTGGTTTTTGGTTTAACTTTTGGGCTTTTATTTAATGTGAATATAGGGTTGATTTTGGGACTGTTTGGCGCATTGATCGGCAAACTAAGCAGTAAGGACAAGGGATCAATCGAATTGTACGAAGCGTTATATTGGCACTTTCCCTCTCGCTCTGAATTTTTCCAGAAAGTTAGAGGTGGGCTCGGTTTTGGACTAATCTTTGGGCCAAGCTTTGGATTAGTGTCCGGTTTGTTAGGTGGCTTAATTATTACACTGAGTACAGGTTTCAATGGTGGAGTTGAAGGGGGGGTAGTTGGTGGGTTGATTGGAGGGTTACTAGTAGGAATAATAGGAGGGTTCATTGGCGGGCTAGAATCTTGTTTCCAAGTATCTAGACGTGGAACACCATTATACCCAAATCAAGGTATTCATAGCTCACTTCGACGAGGTCTTAGTATGGGTATCTTTTACGGGTTCATTGGAGCAATTCTACTTGCAATAATTAGCGGACTAGTTTTGGGACTATATTTATTATCAACTAACATATTCGCGGGACAAGAGGTAAAAGCAGCTGTCAAGATAGTTTTTTTCGACAGCGCAACATTCTTGCTTTTTGTGGGAGGCATTTTCGGCGTAATGATTGGGAGCATTGGTGGCTCGATTGGTGGCTTTTTTCAGTATGGCGGGCAAAGCTATGTTCAACATTATGTTTTAAGATTAATGTTAGGGCAACAAAAAATATTACCGCCAATTTCACTTTCTATAAAAAATCCAGATCAAGATTTTGTGGATTTTTTGGATGCAATGAAAGACCGCATTCTTCTACGCCGTGTAGGAAGCGGTTGGATGTTTATTCACCAGACTTTATTAGAATATTTTGCTTCCTTGCATCCAGATGCCCAAGTTGAGGTTGACTATGAATGAAGCATTATTCGATTTCCTGAACGAACTAGACAAACGCACCAGCGGCGCGCTGCGCACGGATGAGTACAGCCGCATCCTGTACAGCACTGACGCCAGCATTTACCAGGTGAAGCCCCACGCCGTCCTGCTGCCGCAAACGGTGGACGACGTGCAGGCAGCGGTGGCGCTAGCGGCCAAACATCACGTGCCGCTGCTGCCGCGCACCGGCGGCAGCAGCCTGGCCGGGCAGGCGGTCAACCGTGCCCTGGTGATGGACTTCACTCGCCACCTGGACCAGGTGCTGGAGGTCAACCAGGAGGAGAGGTGGGTGCGGGTGCAGCCGGGCATCGTGCTGGATGCGCTGAACATTTATTTGCGCCAGTACGGCCTGCAATTTGGCCCGGACCCAGCCAGCAGCAACCGGGCAGCGATGGGCGGCATCGTTTCCAACAACTCCACCGGCAGCCATTCAATCATGTATGGCATGACGGCCGATCACGTCCTGGAGATGGAAGTCATTTTGAGCGATGGCACGTTGACGCACTTTGGCCCGGTAGAGTCGGCAGCCCTCCTGCAACACACCCAAAAAAGAGGCCTGGAAGGGGACATCTACCGCCAAATGCACGCCCTCACCCAGGATGCGGCCAACCAGGAGATCATCCGCAGCGGTACGCCGCGCCATTGGCGGCGCTGCGGTGGCTACAATTTGGATCGCTTGGTGCCGGTGGCCAACGGCCGTCCCACCTACCGCTGGCCCTACGACGGCCGTTTCAACTTAGCCAAAATGGTTTGCGGCGCGGAAGGGGGCCTGGGCGTCATCACCGAGTTGAAGCTGAACCTGGTGCCGCTGCCCACCCACACCGCCCTGGCGATTGTCCATTTCAACAGCTTGCCAGAGGCGTTAACGGCCGTTCCCCTCATGCTGGAAGTGGGGCCATCCGCCGTGGAGCTGCTGGACAACCTGGGCCTTACCCTCTGCCGCGAGGTGCCGGAATATGCCCGGCTGCTGGCCAATTTTGTAGAAGGCACACCCAACTGCGTTCTCATCACCGAGTTTTATGGGGAAAGCGAGTCGGAGTTAATCAGCAAAATCGACCGTTTGGAGCAGCATCTGAAGGCGCAAATGGTAAATGTAACGGCCGTTACCCGCGCCACCACCGCCCAACAGCAAACCGACGTCTGGACGGTGCGCAAGGTAGGGTTGGGGCTGCTCATGAGCATCAAGGGCGACCACAAACCAATTCCGTTTATTGAGGATGCGGCCGTTCCCGTGGAGCATCTCAACGAATACATTACCAAAGTGGAGCAGTTCTGCACCGACATTGGCACCAAAGTGGCTTACTACGCCCACGCTAGCGCCGGTTGTTTGCACGTACGGCCGCTCATCAACAGCAAAAAAGCCAGCGAAGTAGCCAAACTGCCCGCTATCACCGAGTTTTCGGTCGATTTGCTGCGCGGCTACGGTGGTTCCTTCTCCAGCGAACACGGTGACGGCCGGGCACGCAGCTGGCTCAACGAAAACTTCTTTGGTCCTGATTTGTACAAGCTCTACCAGGAAGTGAAGCAGATTTTTGATCCACAAAATATTCTCAACCCCGGCACTATCGTCAACGCCGGACCGATGACGGAAAACCTGCGCTACGGTGAAAGCTACCAGGTCATTCCCATCACGCCACACCTGGACTTCAGCAGCGACCAGGGGTTTGATCGCGCGGTGGAGATGTGTAACGGGGCCGGGATTTGCCGCAAGCGCACCACCGGCACGATGTGCCCCAGCTTCATGGCCACCCGCGAGGAAGAACACGCCACGCGGGGCCGGGCCAACGCCCTGCGGGCCGCCATGAGCGGCCATCTGCCCAAAAGCGAGTTCACCAGCGCGCGCATGTACCAGGTGATGGAACTGTGTATCAGCTGCAAGGCGTGCAAGGCAGAATGCCCCTCCTCCGTAGACATGGCCAAAATCAAGACAGAGTTCCTGGCGCAGTACCATGACGCCCACGGCGTGCCTCTGCGCGACCGGCTGTTTGCCAACATCACCCCGCTCAGCCGCCTGGGCAGCGGCCCGATGGCACGGCTGGCAAATTGGACTTTAGGGAATGGGCTCATTCGCAAAGGGATGGAGCGCATGGTGGGCATTTCGGCCAAGCGCAGCCTGCCCCATTTTGCCCGGCAGTCGTTTACGGATTGGTTCAAAAATCACGCGCCGGTAGGGGCGCATCGCGATGCGCCCCTACACAAGGTGGTGTTGTTTAACGACACCTTTTCCACCTTCAACTACCCGCACATCGCCATTGCCGCCACGGAATTGTTGGAGATGGCCGGGTTTGAGGTGGTTTTGCCGGGGGTGACAGATTGCGGACGGCCGTCTTTCTCCAAAGGTCTGGTCGATAAGGCAAGAACAATCGCCAAAACGGTGCTGGACCATCTCGCGCCGCTGGCCGAACAAGGCCAGCCTATCATCTTCCTGGAACCCAGCGATCTATCCGTCATCACCGATGATTACGCCTCACTGCTGCCCAACGACCCGCGTGTGGCCCTGGTTGCTACACACTGCCGCAGCTTCGAGGAATTTATTGCCGAGCTAGCCGATGAAGGCAATCTAAATCTGACCTTCACGGACGAAAAACGCCACCTGGTGCTGCACGGCCACTGCCATCAAAAGGCGCTCATTGGCACCAATCCCGCCCACCGCGCCTTGACGCTGCCGCCCAACTACACGCTGGAAGAAGTAGACAGCAGCTGCTGCGGCATGGCTGGTTCCTTTGGCTACGAGGCAGAGCATTACGACATCTCGCTGAAAATGGCCGAACGGCGACTGCTGCCAGCGGTGCGGGCCGCTGCCCCAGAAACGATTCTGGTTGCGGCCGGGGTAAGCTGCCGCCAGCAAATCAAACACGGTGCAGGGCGGCAAGTGCTGCATCCAGCTGAGGTGCTGAGAGCAGCAGTTAGGTGATTGGAGATTAGAGACTGGAGATTGGAGAATTGGAGATCAAAAAAGCGACCCTGAAATTTCAGGGTCGCTTGGTGTAATCTGTTTTTGGGTTAATAAAATAGCGGCTAACTAAAAACGGCCAATACTATTTCACTAGATATGTTGGCTCTGTTTGTACTGCCAGTAGCCCTACTTGGTGCAGTTCCCAGTCAGCCGGTGAGTTTCTGTAAGGTATTCCAAAACTATAAACTACCTCCTTTCTGACTTAATGAAACTTTTAATATAAATTGTGAATCGCGTTTGTGAAATGGCCATTCATAACGTGCCAACAGCATACACCTTTTGCCCCATTCAAGTCAAGATGACCAACGTGCCATTCCGGTGGCATCTTATGGAGAACTCATTTATTCTGCTTCATCAACAAATGTGCCCAGGGGCATGATGGTGTCTTCGTTGGTCTCAATAATTTCAGCTGCCAGGGAACCATGAGACAGCTCACGCAGGGCATCTTGGAAGCTGGGGAATTTAGCCACAGTGAACTGCATGGTCATGGTAACGTCAGCGGCGAACTGCTCATCCAGCACACGGCCGTTCCATGTTTCCACCAATAATCGCAGCCGCTCCAGCAAATTGTAGGGCAGCGCCAGCATCACTGTGTGGGTGGGCACCTTCTCGGCACGCGGCAAAATCTCCAGCACCGCTTTGGTGGCATCGCCGTAAGCTCTTACCAGGCCGCCTGTTCCCAGCTTAGTGCCGCCGTAGTAGCGTGTTACCACCACAGCAATATCGCCTAATCCACTGCCTTGCAGCACTGCCAAAATCGGCCGTCCCGCCGTGCCGGACGGTTCGCCATCATCATTGCAGTGGGCCGTGACGCTGTTGCCAAAGCCGATTAAGAAGGCAGGCACGTTGTGGGTCGCATCGCTAAATTCGGTTTTGATGCGCGCTATAAATTCTCTGGCTTCCGCGATACTGAAAACGGGAACGGCCGTAGCAATAAACCGTGAATTCTTTACTTCAATTTCAGTACGTGCTTCCGCTGCGGGGATGGGATATCGTTTTAACATAGCGCTATTGTAACGCTTCTCAACGACTCCTTCGAAAATAGGCTAAAGATGAGTCCACTGAAAAAGTAAACGCAGAGACGCGGAGGCGCAGAGAATTCCAGAGAGGAAAATCTGTGTCATCTGCGTTTATCAGCGTCCCATTCCAAATAACCAGCATATCACCAGCTTCGTGTAAAATGTCGAACCAATACGGAGGCGAAAATGAGCGTTATTGTTCTTGGCAGTATTAACATGGATTTGACCACTTATGTTCCCCATCTGCCTGCGCCGGGAGAAACCTTGTTCGGCAGCAAGTTCATCACTGTGCCGGGCGGCAAGGGATTTAACCAGGCGGTGGCCGCAGGGCGGCTGGGCGCGCCAACGCAGTTCATTGGCCGCGTGGGGAAAGATGCCTTTGGCGCTGGCCTTTTGGAGATGATCGCCGATGAGCCAGTAAACATCAACGGTATCCTGGTAGACCCAAACAGCGGTACGGGGCTGGCCATCATCGACGTTGACGAGCAAGCAGAGAACACAATCGTGGTGATTTCTGGAGCCAATATGGCCCACGATAGCCGCGAGGTGGCCCGTTGTCGCGCAGCATTGACGACCGCCAGCGTTTTGCTGCTCCAGCTAGAATGCCCCTTAGAAACCTCCTTGGCGGCGGCGCAAGCTGCCAGGGAGGCGGGTGCGTTGGTCATCCTTGATCCTGCACCTGCCAGACCACTGCCAACCGAAGCGTACCAACGATGCCACATCCTCACACCCAATGAACTAGAGACTGAAGTTCTGGTTGGGTTTCGTCCGCGTAATCAAGAAGATGCGGCGCAAGCGGCCTCTATTTTGCGGGAACGAGGAGTGGAAACGGCCGTTATCAAACTCGGCGCGCAAGGAGTTTACTATCAATCCAGCAGCGAATCGGGCTTTGTGGAACCATTTCCTGTTGAGGCTATCGATACCGTAGCAGCCGGGGATGCGTTTAATGGCGGATTGGCTGTAGCGCTGGCGGAGAAACGGCCGTTGGCTGAAGCCATTCGTTGGGGAGCTGCCGCTGGCGCGTTGGCCACCACCAAAATCGGTGCCAGTTCCGCCATGCCTACCCGCGCCGAACTCATGAACTTGCTGGCGCAAAATTAAACGTTCCAAGAAAACATCCGCTAATATTTAGCATCTCAAATCAAATAGAACGCTGATCTGCCTGATTATCCTGATCAGGTAGATCAGGATAATCTGCGTTCTATTTTCCAATTTACATACAAAGGAGAAGAAGTGCTCATGGAAAAGCTGATCATTGATACAGACCCCGGCGTTGATGACGCTCAAGCCATTTTGATGGCGGCGGGCCATCCTCAGGCCACCATCGCCGCCATTTTGGCTGTGGGCGGCAATGTGGGGCTAGAACACACCGTGCGCAACAGCCTCACTCTGGTGGAGATGATTGAGCAAGAGATTCCAGTGTATCCTGGCTGTGAACGGCCGTTGGTCATTGCCCAAGAAGGTGCAGCTGTGGTGCACGGGCAGGATGGTCTGGGCGATGCAGGCTTCACGCCAAAATCGCGGCAGGCAGAAACGGAACACGCGGCCCTGGCGCTGCTGCGGCTGGCCAATGAAGCGCCCGGTGAATACACGCTGGTAGCCATTGGGCCACTCACAAACATTGCCGTGGCCCTCAAACTGGACCCAACCTTGCCTGCCAAACTGAAGCGACTGGTGGTGATGGGCGGCGCGGTGACGGCGCGCGGCAATACACGCAACGTCTCCGCCGAGTTCAACATCTATCACGACCCGGAAGCAGCGCATGTGGTTTTTGCCGGATGGGAGCAGCAGGGCAAGCTCATTGAGCTTGTCGATTGGGAGGCAACGGTGCGGCACGCCATTCCAGAAACAATGCTACAACGCTGGATTGCCCTAAACACGCCAAAATCCAGATTTTATCAGGCAATTTCAGCCAAAACGCTCCAGTTCACGGCCGAGTTAGCTGGACGCCGCATGATGTTTGGGGCCGATCCGTTAGCTATGGCCGTGGCTTTAGAGCCAAACATCGTCACAAAAGCAGAAAAGCGGCACGTTTCGGTAGAGTTGACGGGAATGTATACGAGAGGTCAAACAACGGTGGATTGGGGAAAACGAAACGGCCGTATCGCCAACACAAACATCATTCTGGAAATTGATATCGACCGCTTCTTCGCCCTCATGGAGCAAGGCTTACGCTAACACGGATCACAGATTTCCTCTTTCAATCTGTGCCGGCTCAATCCTGGTTGGGGGCAGCGTCTTGCAGAATCCCATTTACTGTTTCTAGCAAGATAGAAGGAGACACAGGTTTCGTCAAATAAAGGTTAGCCCCAGATGCCAGACCTTTTTCCTTGTGCTCGTCAGAAATCATGGCACTCAACAAAATAATGGGAATATGCGCCGTATTTGCTGTACCATGAATGATCTGGCAGGCCGTGAACCCGTCCATTCGAGGCATCATCACATCCATCAAGATAAGATCCGGCGGCGAGGCCAACACTTGCTCAACAGCAGCTTCCCCGTCAGGGGCTTCCGCAACCTGGAAGCCGTTTCTTTCCAACGTTACCCGCAAGAGGGTTCGCATTCCCTTGTCATCATCGACTGCCAGAATTTTCCAGGTCATAGTTGGCTCCCTTGCTATTTTCGATATCACATCTCCTTATATACAAGGTGCAATGTAAATTTGACTTCATGTATTTTCTTGGAAACTTTCAAATCTGCTCTTGAACTGGAAAGCAGTTTCCGAAAAACAGCGAGCATTTTTTGCGTTGTATAAAGTAATTAAGTGTAAAAGATTATGCGTTCACTAAACTACAAACGAAGTGCAAAAAGGATACAAAACCAGATAAAATAAAATAATGAAGAGTTGGCCACAACAAAACCAACTCTTCACTCTTTAGGGTAGGCGAATGTTTGATTTAGGGCAAGCCATAACCAAAGGAATCCCCTGATTCAAGCAATCCTTCAATTTGAGAAGTTCCCTGATTCCACAGTTCATTAGATTCGGTGAGTACGCCACCTTCATAGCCATAAAAAACCGCAACGTTGCCAGCATTAAAAGTACTATTTACGTTGTCCTCGTCAAATGGCACCCCAACCCCTAGATCGGCGTAGCCATCTCCATTGTAATCACCGGTTGTCAACGCAAAACCAAACCAATCAGAAGCTTCGGCTGTACCCTCAATCATGTTGTTGTTTTGGGCTAAGAACTGATAGTTGCTGGTGTTTAGTCCTGATTGCCCCCCAGGAACAATAATCGCAGCCCCAGCAGCATCAATAACATTCGGTGTGATGCCTAAATTCTGACGGGGAATACCTATTGCCAGATCAGAGTAGCCATCACCATTGTAGTCACCAGCAGTCAACGCACCACCAAATCGATAATCATCGCCAGCGCTGAGCGCTGCTCCAAAACTACTGTTGTCGGGATCAATGATTTGGTTACCGACAGCATCCAGCCCATTAGCTGACCCATACAAGATATTCACAGCTCCAGCATCGCTTACTGAACCGACATCCTCAAATGGTAGACCTATGGCCAAATCACCATAGCCATCTCCATTGAAGTCACCCGTGTGCAATACCTCGCCAAAACGGTCACCATCTTCCTCAATGCCCGCTACATCGCTCCTCGCTTGGCTCCAGATTTGGAAACCATTCGTAGTAGGACCAGTTGATGACCCCGGCATGATAAAAACAATGCCAGCATCGTTGATGGCTGTGCCCATGCCTAGCTGCTGGAAAGGAATTCCGATGGCCAGATCCATATACCCATCCTTGTCAAAATCGGCCGCAGCCAGCGCGTAACCAAACTGATCCCCTTCCTGGGAAACGCCAAAAAGACCAAAATCATCTTCTATCCATTGTTGGTCACCCGCTTCAGTCAATCCATCTTCTGACCCAAAGATGATGTTAACGGCTCCAGCATTATTCGTTGAATCAACACTCTCCGTTGGCGAACCAACGGCTAAATCATCATAACCATCCCCATTAAAATCGCCAGCAGTAATAGCATAGCCAAACTGGTCGTTATCTTCGACCAGGCCATCTATTGGTCCAGCTTGACTAAACACATGCTGCGAGGTTGGGTTTTGCAGACCAGTTGCTGACCCATAAAATACCTGGACAGAACCAGCATCAGCATGGCCATCAATTGCAGAATCGGGCATACCGGCAACCAAATCCATATAGCCATCCCCGTTAAAATCACCAGCAGCCAGCCTTTCACCTAGATTATCATTCATCTCAGCCAAATAAGTTGCTCCGGCAGTGGGTCGCGAAATAATTTGGTCACCATCGGCCGTAAGTCCATTTTGGCTCCCATCGATTACATTAATAGACCCAGCATTACCAATAGTGCTGACATCCTCAAAAGGCGAACCAGCAGCCAAATCATCATAGCCATCGCCATCAAAATCTGTAAAGCTCTGGCACTCTACGGCACCTTGGGATTGTGGTGGCGGAGCCAAACCCTCACCTACATCTCCCTTGGCGGCAGCGGCTTGGTCAATAATGAGAGGAAGATAGACCTTATCACACAGCTTGGGAGCGGAAAGTTGGTCACTTGGTCCAGCGGCGACAGGTCGCTGTTGAGCCATGCCTAGTGCCACTAAAATCAATCCTAAAAAAGGAATAAAGAATAAGAAATTTTTTCTAACTATCATGCGATACACTCCTTTACGCGTTCATTAAATACGGATCAGGAGCACACGGTAGCATGAAGACGGCCGTTTCCAGTCCAGGTTTTAAGCTGTTTAGTCTAACGTTAGGGACAGGCCAGTTAGCCGGGGAATAAAAAAAGCCGGATGTGCATACACATCCGGCTTCAATAGTTATGTCAAGAACTGCGGGTGTTTAATACCCCCCATTCCCAAAGCAACCGGGGTCTACAAAAAGACTTTTCATACGGCCGTGCAGCCCAGACCCCGTTTTAGGATCATAGCCAATATGCAGTACCTTCTCGACATTAGATATGAACAGCGGCCCATTCATGATACTTGGCGAAGCCGAGAGAATATCGCTATCTGTAGCAAAGAGATTGAAATAGGTGTACAGTGGCACAAGGTACGGATTCAATTCATCAAAGCTACCTTCATAAAGCTGATAGTAGGATTGACCAGCAAATAGCGTCGAAACGGCCGTCTGGCCATCTACCGTCATTTGCAACCGGGTTCGCAACCCACTGTCTGCAGGAATAAAGGCGTTAAAGGCGATGCTTTCCATGCTGGCTATAGGATTTTGCCAATAGACATTACTTTTATTAGGCGTCAGCGTCATTTTCGACTGCACAATGGCCCCTGTTTTGCAGGAGCAGGTATCAGGCGGTTGGTAGTCACCATTGGTCATATTAGACACAATATTCTTGACAGACGGCAGCGCACACTCAATGCCCTCCCCGCCAGTAAAGGTAGCTGTACTATTCTTGATCGTTACAGAACTTGGCACTTGACACGTCAGCTTATAGCTGCTGCTCATATAATCTAGCAAGGTCAATGAATCTTTCTGGTATTTCCACACCTCCACCTGTAGCGTGGCAACAGGCTGGGTTTTAATAAAATCGACGGTGATGGCCCAGTTTGATTCGTATGTGTACTCCTCGCTGGCGGCAAATGTAGTGCTCAGCGGTATGACAATACTAAACAGCAAGATAAAAATAAGACCGATTTTTCTACCATTACGCATAAAAAACTCTCCTTTACAGAACAAATGCAGGATGATCAAAGTTAAAATAATCACGCAGTGTCTTATATGGTACTATGTAACGCAATGACCTGAGTCTAAGAAACCATAAGCTTAGTCTAAATTTTTTACTGTTACCTGTTTGTCACTTCGCTAGTGCAAGAACGTGTATCTTGTTAGGGAATTGCTCGGTTAATGCGATTTTTAGGCAGTGAACGATGACCACACAAGAAAAATCCTTAACAACAACGGCCGTTTCCTTTGCAGAACAAATTCGCGCCGCGTTAAACCATTTTGCCGAACCAGACTGGCTGGGCGAACAATCGCCTTTGGCAGCCCCCTACTTTCTAGGGACAGCATTGGGCGAGGCAATAACAGCCGTGCAGCGCGGTGAGGCACTGCAAGCAGCCCTCATAACAGCAGCGGATCGCCTGTGGAACGAGCCAATCCCAGAAACAAGAAATGATTTGGAAACGGCCGTACAAGACGAGCGCAAGGAGCAGGGCAACAAAGGGCTACGCTACCACTATCTCCTGCTGGAGCTGCGCTATTTCCGCCGCTATTTCCGCCCCGCAGATAGCCCCACCGCCGACAATGACATCGCCATTTGTGACTACCTCAGCATCAGCCGCGCCTCTTACTTCAACCACCTCAAAGCAGCCCAGCAAACATTGGGCGACGCGCTGTTGGCTCAACTACAGCCCACCTTTCGCCTGGAGCAGCCGCTCCATCTTCCAGCACAGCTCATTGGCCGTGAAGCACTCATTACCCACAGCCTGGAAGCGCTGCAAGCCGGACAAAGCGTTGCGCTCAGCGGCATGGGCGGCAGCGGTAAAACCACCCTGGCAGCGGCCGTTGCCCAGGCATGGCCACATGCCGTTTTTTGGTACACGTTGCGCCCCGCCTTTAACGACCAGCTTGACGGCCTTATCTTTTCCCTGGCGGCTTTTTTACACCAGAATGGCGCGTCGCAGCTGTGGCAACAACTTGTGGCTGACGGCAGTGTCCTCACTAACTATGCCCTCATCCTGGCCTTGATTCGCCAGGACCTGGTCCACATTCCGCCCCCTCTATTTTGTTTTGACGAGATCGATGTGCTGCACGCAGAAGATGATCTTTGGACCGAAACGCAGGTTCAGCTGCGAGAATTCATCGACAGTTTGCGCCCCCACGCTCCCCTGCTGGTGCTGGGACAACACCACAGCCTCTATTTGGACCGCCATTTTGAAGTGCCCAATTTAACCCTGCCGCAGCAAATCGCCTTTTTAACCGACTGGAATATCACCCTTTCACCTGTGGAGCAGCACCGCCTGTACGAATACGCCAACGGCAATCCCCGCCTGCTGCTGCTGTGCACCATCCTCATCAACACGGGGATGCCCTTACAGACAATTCTAACGGAACTGCCCCAAACGGCCGCTTTGCGCGCCTTGTGGGAACGGTTGTGGCAGCGGCTGCAACCTGATGAGCGCGCCCTGCTCCAGCGAATTGCCGTTTTTCGCAGTCCGGCCCCGGCCGATGGCTGGGGCGAAGCACAGGCCGCCTTGCTTCGCTTGCAGGAACGCACACTCGTACAAACAGATAATGCCGGTGGACTGGCGCTGCTGCCTGCCTTTCGCGACTTGCTCCTGGCGGATTGGCAACGTTTTCCCCAGGCGCAGCGGGAAGCGTTTCATTTATTGGCAGCCGATATGCGGGCCAGTCGAGGAGAATTTACGGCCGTTGCCTACCATCTCATCCAGGCCAACGAAGCGGCCCTGGCCGTGCATTTATGGTATCCGCAGCGCGAGTTAGAAATCCGGCGCGGCTTTGCTGCCACTGCACTGAGCCTATTTCGGCAGCTCTCAGAGCGCCATCTGCCCCAGGAAGAACAACAGGCCCTGGCCCTGATTCGGGCTGAACTGCTTCAGCTAACCGGCCAGGCCCAGGAAGGTTTGCAGCAAATCGAAGCCGTTTCCTGGCCCCCAAACAGCGAATTGACCGTGCGGGCAGCGCTGCTGCGTGGCGACTTTTTGAACGAGTTAGGCTACCCGCAGCAAGCCCTAAATCGTTATGAAGAGGGCATTGCCGTGATCACGCGGCTGTGGAATCGGTTGGTGCGCTTGCGCTACCAGCGGGGCACGGTCTTTGTGCAGCAAAAAATGTTAGATGCCGCCCGGCAAGAAGCCCAAATGGCCCAGCATGAAGCCGCTTTTTTGCAAGGCATGGTGGCCGATGAATACGGCCGTTACGAGCAAGCCATTACCTTTTACCAACAAGCTCTGCAACTGGCCGAACAAATTGGCTATGAAAAAGGTGTGGCCCAAACCCATCGGGCCCTGGCCACCACCTTTGGTCGCCAGGCAAAACTGGACGAAGTAAAAAAACATGCTCAGGTAGCCATTAACTACTTTGCCCAAATTGGCGACCGACTAAACCAGGAACGGCTCAACAGCACGCTGGCCGCCACCTACTTTCAGGCAGGGCAGTTCGAGGAAGCGATTGCTGTAGCAGAACCAACCGTAGCTTATTTTGCAGAAATGGGGTTGACGTTTTGGACGGCCGTTACGGCCGCCACTTTAGCCGAAGCATATTACGAGACCAGGCAGTTCGATCTGGCCATACAAACAGCCCAAAAAGTGATGGCGTTGGAAGAAAACCAGACTCATCCCTATGCCTTACACACGCTGGGCATGGTAACTTCTGCGCAAGGCGACCCAGCTTTAGCCGGGAAATATTTTCAGCAAAGCCAACAAATTGCCACAGCCAACGGTGATCGATTCATGGCTGCTTACGCCTGGCGGGCTCTGGGCCAGACACAGCTGGCTCAAAATCGCTCAATCGAGGCCAAAGAAGCATTGCAACAAGCCATTGAACTGTTCACCTCACTAAACCTGGCACATGAGGTAGAAACGACTCAGGCTCTTTTCCCAAAAGTATAAAGTACATTGGCTGTCCTAAATAGAGTGTGCTGGACGAAATATAAAGTTAAGGACGGCGAATCCGGTCCTTACGCTTTGTAAATAGGCAGCAAACGCTCAGCCAAATGCTTCCAGCTGAAATGTTCAGCAATATGGGCTTTGGCTCCAGCAGCAAGCTGGGCCTGCCGCGCCGGATTTTGCAGCAAGTCGATGAGTTCATTGGTGATGCCAGCCACATCGCCGGTGGGAAACGTGGTGCCCGTACGGCCGTTTACCACATATTCCGTTACCTGCCCCACCGCCTCGGCCACCACCGGCACACCCACCGCCAGCATGTCGGCCAGCTTTACCGGACACTTGGTACGGTTGAGCAGCGTATCTTCCATCAGATAAAGGCCCACCTGCGCTTGGGCCAACATTGCCGGCAATTCATCCAGCGCCACCCAACCAGCATCCTCAATGGCCTGCCAAATGCCAGCTGCTTTTGCCTGCTGCTGGAAGTTAACAGCATCCTCTTCATACAAGCCCGCCCCGATCATGAGAATGCGCACTTGCGGAACGGCCGTAACCACCCCACGCAAAATTGCCACCAGCCGCTCCGTATCAAACTCAAACAAGCGGCTATAAACCAACACCGTCGGCCTGTCCGATAACTGATTACCGAATACCGAATACTGACCACTGATCCCCGGCCCATTCGGCACATAAACCACCTGCTCTGGCGGCAGGCCCATTCCCCAGGCAATTGTTTCTAAGGCCCGACTGGCCACGGTGAGCGCATGACAGTGGCGCATCCCCCACTGCTCCTGCCAGGCAAAAAAGCGCTTTTGCAGCGGCGAGTATGGGGCCAACTCATTCCAGCCGCCCCAGCCTTCCCAATCGTCTGTGTCCATGATGAGGCGCAGGCGGGAACGATGAAACTGCCACAGCCACCAGGCAACCAGCCCACTATACGCCTTGGGCTTGAAGCAGTGGACCACGTCCGGCTGCCAAGCCAATACCTCGCGCACCAGCCGCCGGGTGATGCCCAACACGCCGCCAGGCAGCGGCACATAGCGCATTTCAACACCATCTACCTGCCAGCTTTTATCGGCTTCGTCTGGGGTTTGCCAGGGGGGCATGAAAAGTTTGACGGCGTGACCTTGCTGAGTGAACGGCCGTGCCAGACCCATCGCCCGGCTGGCCATTGTCTTGTTGGGGTGTAGGCCGAAGGGGCCAACCATTGCGATACGCATTTGGGGAGAGATTGGAAACTGGAGATTGGAGATTAAATCTCTCGCAATCTCCACTCTCTAATCTCCAATCTCCTTTTCTAACAAATCGGAGCCTGCTTCTAGCAATTCCTGCAGCCGGGGATGTTCTGCATAAACACCCCGATAGTGCGGCGGCAAAAGCGCCGCAATGCGGCACATCATCTCATCGGTATTTTGCTGCAAAAATTCATCTCGGTTTTGGCGGGGCATGGGCGGCAACAAATACGGTTCACCCACACAAATGGTAATGTCCAGTCGGCGCAAGCGCCGCAAGCGTCGGTACACCTCTTTGTCCTCTGTGCCCGCAATGGACATGGGAATAATGGGAACCCCTGTTTTGGCCGCCAAATAAACGGCGCCTGGCTTGCCTGGCTGCATGGTGGCCGTGGGGCTGCGGGTTCCTTCTGGGGCAATGGCGGCAATCTCACCTGCTTTCAAGCGCTTTTGCATCTCACGCAGCGCCCGAAAATCTGGATTGTGGCGGTCCAGCCAAAGCGCATCCAGCCTGCGCACCAGCCAACGCCAAAACCAGTATGCCTGATATTTTTCAGCCACCATAATGATCACGTCATCCCGGTCAGGCAAAATCATGGCCAACATGGCGTCCATCCGTCCCAAATGGTTGCTCACCGCCAAACAGCCACCACTGGCCGGAATGCGATCCATGTTTTGCAGATCAATTCGCGCAATAATTCGCAAGATAAAACGGCAAACGAGTCGAAGCATTTTGAGAAACATAGACCAAAATTATATAACCTCCCTGGTTTGGCACAACTTAAGCGATGCCAAATTGAGATAAGGCGGGTAAACTACTGAAAAGCAAGCAGAAAAAAGTGATAAGTGAACAGTGAAAGGTTTGCGTGAGCCTCAATACACCATCTCCTGCCGTAAGGTGTGGAAGATCTTTGGGCCGAATCCTGGGGGGATACGGCCGTTGCTCAATCAGGGCCTATCGCGCAGTGAAATCTTGGCCCAAACCGGCCACGTCATCGCTGTGCGAGACGTTTCCTTTGATGTGCGTCCGGGCGAGATTTTTGTGGTGATGGGCCTCTCCGGCAGCGGCAAATCAACACTGATTCGCTGCCTCTCCCGGCTGATCGAACCCACGGATGGCGAAATCATTGTCGATGGCCAAAATGTGGTGGATTTTGACGCCACCCAGCTGCGCGAACTGCGCCGCCACAAAATGAGCATGGTTTTTCAGCGCTTTGGCCTCTTCCCCCACCGCACCATTTTAGACAATGTCAGCTACGGTCTGGAAATTCAGGGCATCAAAAAAGAGCAGCGGCACAACCACGCCCGGCAGGTGTTGGAAATGGTGGGTTTGCAAGGTTGGGAGCAGCACTTCCCCCACGAACTCAGCGGCGGGATGCAGCAGCGGGTGGGTCTGGCCCGGGCCCTGGCCGTCGATCCGGAGATTTTATTGTGCGATGAGCCGTTTAGCGCTCTGGACCCGCTCATTCGGCGGGAGATGCAAGAGGAGCTGCTGCGGCTGCAAAAAACGCTCAACAAAACGATGGTGTTTATCACCCACGATTTTTTGGAAGCGATTAAGTTGGGCCACCACATTGCCATCATGAAAGATGGCGAGATTGTCCAGCTGGGCAAGCCGGAGGAGATTGTGGCCCATCCGGTAAACGATTACGTGCGCGAATTTACCCGCGATGTGCCCCGCGTGAAGATTCTCACGGCCAAAACGATCATGACGGTAGCAGCAACGGATTCCGGCAGCGACCATGTTTCGGTTCATGCCGACACCAATTTGGAGTCGCTCATTGGCCTCACGGCCGTTTCCGACGATCCGCTGGTGGTGTTAGACGATGAAGGCTGTGTGATTGGCATGGTGGACCGAACGGCCGTTTTGCAGGCGCTCACAGAAGGTAATTGAGCCATGAGTTCGAAGTTCTTTGGAACACAGCGTTTCACAGAGGTGATACGGAGTTACACAGAGATTTCTTCTTTTCTCAGCGGAACTCTGTGGCTTCTCTGCGCCCCTCTGCGTTCCGCTTTTTAGGGAGTAATTATGCGGGTTGATGGACGATTGAGGCAAAAAGGGAAACGGCCGTACCTCTTCCTCGGTCTCATCTTGCTGGTGGCCCTGCTGCTGCTGCATCATTGGGTGATCAACCTCAATCTTTTCCCCGAAGCGTGGGACGTGCATTTGCGCGATCCGCTGGATGCGTTCAAGCAATGGTCCATCCGCCACCAAACCACCCACCCCATTTTCCTCTACTTTTTTGACCCGATCAGCAGCGCCATTGATTTTGCGCTGCGCAGGGTAGAAACATTTTTGCTCTGGCTCCCCTGGCCAGTGCTGCTGGGCGTTGTTTTTCTGCTGGCCCAAAAAGCTGCCAATCTGCGCCTGACGCTGCTCACCTCCTTTTGTCTCCTCTTCATGGGGCTGGTCGGCCTGTGGGAAGAAAGCATGCAAACCCTGGCGCTCATGGCCGTCTCTGTGCTCATTGCGCTGCTGATTGGCATTCCGCTGGGCATTTGGGCAGCGCGTAACGAGAAAGTGGAAAAAGGATTACGGCCGTTCCTAGACGCCATGCAAACCATGCCCGCGTTTGTCTATTTGCTGCCAGTTGTCCTCTTTTTTGGCATTGCCCGCGTGCCCAGCGTCATTGCCACCATTATTTACGCCCTGCCACCCGCCATCCGGCTGACCACGCTGGGCATCCGCGAGGTGGATAAAGAGATTGTGGAAGCAGCCCGCTCGTTTGGGGCCACGCCGCGCCAGATTTTGTTCAAGGTGCAGCTGCCGCTGGCCCTGCCCACCATCATGGCCGGGGTCAACCAGACCATCATGATGGCCCTGGGCATTGTGGTGATCGCCGCCATGATTGGCGCAGCCGGGCTGGGCGGGGTGGTGCTGGATTCGCTGCGCAGTTTGCGCGTGGGGCTAGCTCTGGAAGCTGGTCTGGCTATTGTTTTTCTGGCAGTGCTGCTGGACCGTCTGAGCGAAGCGTTTTCGACACAAAATAGAACGGGGGCTGTGGTGGTAAACGGCCGTCTCTTCCCCACATCCTGGCAGAAATATAAGTTCATCACCCGATTAGAAGCCGGATTGGATTGGCTTTACGTGAGCGGCGGCAATTTATTGGCCCGATTGGCCCAACTCAGTCGCTCCGAATTTATTATGCGGCATGCTTATCTACTGGCCAGCCTGCTGCTGTTGGGTGGGCTGCTCTGGCTGGGACGCACTTTAAATTGGACTACGTTCCCGGAAAATTGGCGGCTGGGATTGCAAGGGCCAGTGGATACGGCCGTTATCTGGCTGCGGGACAATTTGTTTGAATTTGAACTGGGGCCATTTTTGCTGGGCACACGGCCGTTTAGCAACTTTGTCATCTTGCAACTGCTCGATCCGCTCGACGCCTTCTTTCAGGAATTCCTCTCCTGGCCCGCGCTGATCTTGCTGGTGGCCCTGCTCGGTTACTGGGTCTCCGGCTGGCGGCTGGCGTTGGGCGGCGCAGTGGTGCTTTTTGCCGTCGGCCTGCTGGGGATGTGGGAGCTGGCACTGGTGACATTGAGCCAGGTGATTGTGGCCGTCTTCTTCTCGCTGATTATTGCCCTGCCGTTGGGCATTTGGGCGGCAAAAAGTGATACGGTAACGGCCGTTTTACGCCCCATTCTCGACTTTTTACAAACCATTCCGGCCTTCGTTTATCTGGTACCGGTGGTGATGCTGTTCAACGTGGGGCGCGTGCCGGGGATCATGGCCTCGGTGCTGTACGCCCTGCCGCCCGCCATCCGCCTGACCAACCTGGGCATCCGCCAGGCCAGCCCGGAAGCAGTAGAAGCCGCCCAGGCGTTTGGCTCCACCAGCCGCCAGATGCTGTTCAAAGTGCAGCTACCCCTGGCGCTGCCGTCCATCATGACCGGCATCAACCAAACAGTGATGATGGTTTTGGCAATGGTCGTGGTAGCGGGCATGGTTGGCGGGGCGGGGTTAGGCTTGGAAGCAGTCAACGGCCTGGCCCGCAACCAGCTCGGCCAGGGCATTGAGGCCGGATTAGCCATCGTTATTTTGGCCGTGGTGATTGATCGATTGTTATTAGCTGGAGCGGCACGGAGTTCAGTGGGCAGTAATCAGTAAGTTAGTGATCGATTTTAGCTCCAGGTCTCCTGCATCGTGTCCGTATCTAGCCCGGTAAGCCAGCGGGTAATGCCAAAGGCAAACACAGCCAGTCCCAGTAAAATGAGCGCGGTAATGAAGGTGATACGCAAATCGCGTTCCAGCGAAGCGTAAACAAGCAGCGGCATCGTTTGGGTGCGGCCTTGCAGGTTCCCAGCAAATAAGATTGTCGCGCCAAACTCCCCTAGCGCCCGTGCCCAACTCAAAATCAGCCCCGCCAACAGTCCGTTCCGGCTGAGCGGCAGCATGATGTGCCAGAAGATTTGCCACTGATTGGCCCCATCCACAGCTGCCGCATCTTCAAATTCGCGGGGCAGCGCGGCAAAGCGGCTTTGGGCTGCCCGAATGTAAAACGGAGAAGCGACAAACACCTGGGCCAGGACAACGGCCGTTCCCGAAAACGTAATCGTAATGCCCAGCTCGGCCAGCGGCAGGCCAATCAGCCCGCGACGGCCAAAGACGGCCAGCAGCCCCAAGCCAGCTACCACCGGCGGCATCACGATGGGCAGCTCGATGAAAACGGTGAGCAGCCGCTTAAAGCGCAGCGGATAGCGCGCCAGGGTGTAGGCCAGCGGTGTCCCCAACAAGATGATGAGCAGCACGCTCACTGCCGTGGTGGACAGGCTGAGGAAAACGGCCGTACCAATACTGCTGCGGTCTAATACGGCCGTTCCCGGCAACGTCAACGCCCGCCAGACCAACCCCACCAGGGGCACGATGAGGAAAAAGGACATGATCGCCGCCAAAACGGCCGCGACACGCGCCACCCAAGATGATAAATCTGGAGAGGACAAAGCTTGTTTTTGCGATGTGGTCATAAGAAGCTACCAAAGGGGACAGTCACAGTAAACAATCGGATTTTGCCGCACGCTCCGATAATAAAGTGTCTGTCACCTTCATTGACAATTGTTGTAACAATAAAAAAAGCGGGCTTTTGCCAGAGCAACAACCCGCTTTGTAAACATCTCAATTGTCCGCAAAAAAGCAAACTGTTCAAGCCTTTCTCCAGGACTGGCAGTCCTGCTTTGAACAGCTTACAGCTTGTTAGTTGGAGGACTGCCAGTCCTCCGATGGTATTTTACGGCAGCCAGGTGCGCCAAACGTCTTCATTGGCGTCCACCCACGCTTGAGCGGCATCTTCGACTGATTGGCCGTCGATTTCCACGGCAGCAATCATCTCAATCTGGTCCTCGGTGCTGTAATTCATGTTTGAGAGCAGCGTATGCGCATCTGGGGCCGCTTCAGCTAAGCCAGACCAGAAAATCTTGAACAGATCATCGCCAGGATAATCACAAGCAACGCCACCCGAGTCGGCTTCAGCGTAGCATTCATCGCTATATTCTGGCAGCGCCACGCGCGTCAGATCATATTTGGCATGGATGGAATGGGGCGTCCAGAAATAGAACAGCACCGGTTCTTCGCGGCTGTAAGCGGAATCTAGCTGGGCCAGAATGGCCTCTTCAGAACCAGCAAAAACCACTTCAAACGACATGCCTAAATTGTTGATGATGTCACCGTCATATTGCACAAAGCTGGGGTCACCGCCCAGGAACTGGCCTTTGTCGCCCGTTTCGGCCGTGGCAAAGAGGGCTGCGGCTTCCGGTGTGGTGAACCCTTCCCAGGTCGCCAGGCTGGGGTCCTGATCCAGCAAATAGCTGGGCATGTACCAGCCGATGCGCCCAACCGGGCCGAGCAGCCCACCATTTTCCACAGTGCCTGCACCGTCGATGAATTCCGCAACGTTGGCAGCATGGCCAGAGGGCCACACTTCCAGGCTAGCATGGGCATCGCCAGAGGCGAGGGCGGGCCATTGGGCGTTTTCATCCAGGGAAACAACTTCAACGGGGTAACCCAGTTCATTTTCCAGCAAAATTTTGGCCACGGCCACATTCAGCTCAGAGGCAGACCAGGCGTTTTCTACCAGGGTGAGGGTCATTTTGTCTTCGGAATCGGCCGTTTCTTCACTGGTGTCTGCTTCGTTTTCTTCATTGCTTGTATCGCTGGTCGTCTCGCTGTCAGCTTCGGGTTCGTCGCCACCGGAACCACAGGCTGCTAACAGCAAGGCCACCAACAACAAGAGCAATAGGTTTATATACTTCCACTTCATTTTCATGTACTTCTCCTTCCTCGCAAAAAGTAGATCAAACGATTGTGGAGTATAGCAGTCAAGAACCAGACAGGCGACACAAAAATATAGAGGAAATAGGCTGTCTAGCAAGACGCCCGCCAGCGATCTGTGTTTGGCACGCCGTTCTCATAAATGTTCATGAAAGCAAATTCCACACTGAGCATAAACAAAATGTAACGGTCGGCCGGATCATAAGATGCCGCTTCTACAACTTGGGCACGCACCCCCGAATCTTGCACCAACTGCGCCGGCACGCGCACATAAAATTCACCCTTGCCTCCGCTTGAATCTTCCACGGCGCAGTGCAGCGTGTAGCGGGGCTCCCGCTGTAAATCTTTGCCCTTCGGTGAGGTCGGCTCAGAGCGAAGTATTCCGATTGGTTCAACAGCATAACTGCTTTCGGCCATACGATTTTACTCTTGTGCAAAAGTCAACTGGCTCCCATCCGGGTCTTGGAGCTGAAAAAACTTGACGCCCGAGCCTGGACCGTACAAATCATCCCTGATTACACTCGTTGTGACACCCTTTTCATTCAGATCTCTGTGCGCGGCTGCAATGTCGGGAGTGGAAAAATAGAATGACATCGTGCCAGGTTCTGGTGGTTCATTGGACGTTGTGCTTGACCGCGCCAGCGTAATCGATGCCCCGCCGCCAGGAAAGGTGAGCGTTACCCACCAGTTATTGTCATTTTGGCGGTAATCTGTTGCCACATCTAGACCCAGCTTCTCCACATAAAATGCTTTGGCTTTATTCATGTCACTCACTAGCATAGAAACCATCGTGAACTTGTTGATTGCTTGCATCCTTTACTCCTTTGCCTATGTGCCTGATTCCCAAGCGGATTAACTTATCTTTCTGCCACCACCATCCAACGAAAATTCAGATCACCAACATTATGTCGAGTGTGCCGGACAGTTTAAATATTGCGCTCTGCCGCAAAATGGGATGTGACTTTATAGAGCGCCATACTAAATGTACTGGCTCGTGATCGACTGCTTCGCTTTTTTCAAGTCAATGGGCGTGCCTTCGAACATCACCTGTCCACCCTTGCTGCCACCTTCTGGCCCCAGGTCAATAACCCAGTCCGCGTTGCGCACTACGTCCATGTTGTGCTCGATGACGATCACGGTGTTGCCCCCGTCCACCAGCTTGTCCATGATTTCCAGCAGGTGCGCCGTATCCGCCTTGTGCAGGCCGGTCGTCGGCTCGTCCATCACGTAGATGCTGCCTTTTTTGCGCAGTTCGCTGGACAGCTTGATGCGCTGACACTCACCGCCCGAAAGTGTGTCCAGCGGCTGACCCAGGGTCAGGTAGTCCAGGCCAACGTCGCTCATCGTTTGCAGCGTGCGCGTCACCGCCGGGATGGTGAAGAACTCCAGCGCTTGCTGCACGGTCATCTCCAGCACATCAACGATGGATTTGCCGTCCAGTTTGTAATCCAGCACCTCGTCTTTGAAGCGCTTGCCGCCGCAGACTTCGCAGGGGGATTTCACTCTCTCGAAGAAGGAGAGGTCAGTGTAGACCACGCCCAGACCATTGCAGTTGTCACAAGCCCCCTTGGAGTTGAAGCTGAACAAGCCCGCGTTGACCTTATTGGCCGAGGCAAACGCCTTGCGCACATCATCCATGATGCCTGTGTACGTGGCCGGGTTGGAGCGGGGATTGGTGCCAACGGCCGTTTGATCCACCACAATCGCCTCGGGGAACTGCGCCACAAACGCCTCGCTAATCAGCGAACTCTTGCCCGAACCGGCGACACCGGTCACCAGCGTCAACACACCCACCGGGATGTCCACACTGACATCCTTCAGATTATGGAGGCTCACGTTCTTCAACGGCAACTGCTCTTTGCCCTGACGGAACTCCTTTTTGATAGGCATCGCCTCCTTCATGAACTTACCCGTCAGCGTATCCGCCTTGAGCAGACCATCATAGCTGCCTTTGTAGACAACCTCGCCGCCCTGCGTACCTGCCTGCGGGCCGAGGTCCACAATGTGGTCGGCCACCTTAATCACGTCGGGGTCGTGCTCGACGACGAGCACCGTGTTGCCCATGTCGCGCAATCTTTGCAGCAGTTCATTGAGCCGGTGAATGTCTCGTGGATGCAGCCCCACACTGGGTTCGTCGAAGATGTACATCACGTCGATCAGGCTGCTGCCCAGATGTTTCACCAGCTTGACGCGCTGCCCTTCGCCGCCGGAAAGTGTGTCCGTCTCGCGGTTGAGCGTCAGATACTCCAGGCCGATGTCAATCAGGTTTTGCAGACGGCGTACCAGGTCGGCCACAACTTCTTTGGCTCTTTCATCTTTGATCTCCCTGATCACCCCAATCAGTTCCCCGACTTCCATTGTGGAAAGCTCGGCGATGTTGTAGCCATCGATCTTGCAGCTGAGCACAGACTTATTGAGACGCGCCCCTTTGCAAGACGGACAGGGACCTTCAATGAGATATTGCATGATCTTCTGCTGCGTTTTCTCGGAGCGCGTTTTCAGGTCGCGCTCGATGTAGGCACGCACAAAATTGGTAATTACGCCACGATAAGTACGGTTCATGCCGTCATACTCAAACTTTTGCTCTTTGCCATAAAGGAGCAGGTCCATCTCTGCCTCGCTGAAGTCGGCCAACTTCTTATCGTTATCAAAGTAGCCGCTGGTGGGGTAGATGCTTTCGTCGAAGATTGGCCCTTGTAGTGCACTTTCGTTCAACGATTTGGTCGGATCGTAGAATTTTTCCACGATGGGTTGCAGCTTGCGCCCCATCCCGTTGCACTCCGGGCACATGCCGAATGGTTCGTTGAACGAGAAGACGTTGGCGTAGCCAATGAATGGTTCGCCGACCAGCGCGAACAGTTGGCGCAGCAGAGTATAGGTGTCCGTAATCGTGCCCATCGTCGAATGTGATCCACCACCCAGACGCTTTTGATCGACGACAATCGCCATGCCCAAATTACGAATCGCATCGGCGTCCGGCTGGGAGTAGCGGGGCAGGAAGGTGCGCACCATCATGCTGAAGTTCTCGTACAATTGGCGCTGCGCTTCGGTGGCGATGGTGTCGAAGACGATGGAGGACTTGCCAGAGCCGGACACGCCGGTAAAAACGGTAATCTGGCGTTTGGGAATGCGTAGGGAGACGTTTTTCAGATTGTTTTCGCGTGCACCGCGAATCTCGATAAATTCTTGCGTTTTATCTTCAGTCATTGTTACCCCACTCACACCGTAGCCAGATAATCGGCGAGGGTTTCCAATGCCTGCATCGCGCCGACAATGGCACCGTATTTGACCGCCTGTTTGCGCTCGGCCGCTGTAGCAAACATCAACTGTAAGGTGACTTTCGTTTTGCCATCCTCTTCCTCAAAGGTGACCGTGGTGCGCACGGGGTCAGGCGCGTTGGCCGTGTCGGTGCCATAATCGTAGACAATCCGCGTTGGCTTATCGAGTTCGATGAACTCGACTTTGAATGGCGTCAGGGAGTCACCGCGAACGGGCTGGCTGTAGCGCCAGACACCACCAGGCTGCACATCCATCTCGTGTGTTTCTGCTCCCTTTGGTGCCCACCATTGTTCAATATGCTTTTTTTCCGTAAACGCGGCAAAAACGAGTTCGCGCGGGGCGTCGAACAGTCGTGTGACAACGATTTCTCGATCTTTTGCTGTTTTTGATTTCATGTTATTTCCTTTGTTTAGTCGAACAGTCTGCTAACTAATAGATACGTATTTTAGTTGACATAAATAAGAATCCGGATGCATTTGAGAATGCTCCCTCCTCGCTTGTGCCGGTTTTAGATGTTTACGCTATACCCTATTGATTTTCTTCATCTTGCAGCATGTGCAAATATTCTGCCAGGCGATCGAAATTCTCTTCCCAATTCTGGCGATAATTTTCTAACCAATCGACTGCATCCTTCAACGGCTCTGCTTTTAGCTGTGCCGGGCGGTACTGCGCCTCGCGCCCGCGTTCGATGAGGCCGGCGTGTTCCAGCACCTTCAGGTGCTTGGAGACAGCTGGCAGGCTGATCGTAAACGGCTCGGCAAGTTCATTTACCGTTGCCGGACCTTGCGCCAGACGCTCCAGCATGGCGCGCCGAGTTGGGTCGGCCAGTGCAGCGAAAGTCAGGCTAAGCGTATCGTCCACGGTCTTTACAATCTCCCGATTAATTAACTAATTAGTTAAATAGTAAAATACGGTCAATGAAATGTCAAGTGGTATTTTTGCTAAGTCTTTAAAATTTCGCCTTCAGCCTCTTTTTACGGCAAGACAATCAACCCGCTTCTGACTATAATTCCTCCATGAACATTGATTGGCACTCCGTTTTTGTTCCCAGTGAACCCATTCTAGAAACGATCATTCGCGGCACGGTGATGTATCTGGTGCTGTTTGCGATTTTGCGCCTAACGTTTAAGCGCATTGGCAGCGGCTCCATTGGCCTGGGCGACGTGCTGATGATTGCCCTGGTGGCGGCGGCTTCACAAAACGCCATGGCGCGCAACCACGTCTCGGTGACAGATGGCATCATTTTGGTGGCTACCATCTCTGGCTGGAGCTACGCCCTGGACTGGCTGGGCACCCGGTCGCCGCGCTTCCAGCGGTTTTACAACCCACCCGCGCTGCTTTTGGTGAAGAACGGCCGTCTCCTCCCCCACAACATGCGCCAAGAACTGATCACCGAAGATGAACTCCTCAGCCAACTACACCACGCCGGCCTGAAAGAACTCAGCCAGGTCCGCGAAGCGTACATAGAGGGTGATGGGACGATTACTTTTATCCGAAGGAGGGAGTGAGCAGGATAGCATCAAGCTTGAGAAGTTGCCGAAACTTGCTATAGTATGATTGTTCTGTTGCCTATAATCTAAACAAATTTTGACAGCAAAATAATGTGTTCAAACAGCATCATTTAGCTTCTAAAAAATGAGGTAAGGGAGAATCAATGCTTGAAGTAAACGCTAAGTCAGGCAAAAGTCATAAAAATAGCAAACAGTTCACCTATAAGAAATTCACAAAAATTCTTTTTCCTTTATTTTTGGCCTGTGGCGGATTGATTGCTATCTATTTAGCTCTCTCTTTCAATGTCTCCGTTACATCCGCTTCCTCTTCAAACGATTTTGGCAATTTCCCGACTGATTTAACATCGCCCCAAGCTTTGTTTACGGTAACGAACAACAATGATAGCGGGGCAGGCTCCCTGAGACAGGCAATTATCGATGCGCAAGATGGGGACACCATTACGTTTGCCCCAAATGTAAGCGGCACGATTGCACTGACAAGCGGCGAGCTAAGCATTACCGAGAATTTAACCTTAACGGGTCCAGGCTCGGCCACACTGTCTGTAAGTGGTAACAACGCAAGCCGGGTATTTTTTATTAATGGTGCGATTGTCGTTATCAGCGGCTTGACTATCCGTGACGGCAATACGGCCGCTTGCGGGGGCGGTATTTGTGCCAGTTCAGCAAATTTGACCCTAAGTGATACCGTAGTGATTAGCAATGCTGGCGGACTTGGGGGCGGTATTTCCAATTACGGAACCTTGACACTCATCAACAGTTCAATAGTGGAAAACAGCTCTATTGATACAGGGGGCGGCATCAACAATCTTGGTGAGCTCTATGTCAGTAACTCAGTTATTAGCGGGAATCTCACGCTTACGGCCGGGGGCGGCATCAATAATAGCTGCGCCTCGGCAAATAGCGTCATCTTGGATACCACAATTGCCAATAATCACTCGGCCCAACATGCGGGCGGTATGGGCATTTGTGCGGGTACTACGGCCGTAATTACCAATACGACCGTCAGCGGGAACACAAGTGATACAGGGGGCGGGGGGCTTGATGTGTATGGGACAGTAACCATATTTAACAGCACGATAGTCAATAATTCGGCCGTTGATGGCGGCGGGATTCGTAATTTGAGTGGCAGTACGACGTTGAAAAATAGTATCGTCGCAAATAACGTAAGCGGCGGAGATTGCGCAGGAACGATGCAGTCAAACGGTCATAATCTTAGCAGCAGCACAACCTGTGGTTTTCTGAGCATTGGGGACATCCAGAACGTGGATCCCAAGATTGGGCCGCTTGCAGATAACGGGGGCCAAACACCGACACATTTGTTGCTTGCTGGCAGCCCTGCAATTAACGCAGGCGATAACGTTGACTGTCCATCATTTGATCAAAGAGGTTTTGGACGACCACAAGCGGGGCTATGTGATGTTGGCGCAGTTGAGCTAGTTTTGCCCAACAGCCTGTACTTGCCACTTTTGTTTAAATGAGCGGGCATGTTGGTGAAGAACGGCCGTTTTCCACATATGACTGCCAGAAAACGGCCGATGCGGTTTATTCCACCCCGTCTGGGGTGATTAGAATCGGTGGATTGTCGGCCCAAACCAGGCTGTATTCAGCCCCCACATTGGGAATCGTGCAAACCTGGACAAATGCTTCTTCCAGCCAGCCGCCCATATTACAGATGGTAATAAAGCGATTGTCGGCAACTTTTAAAAGGAAAGGAAACGTTGCTGCGTCAACGGCCGTCGGATCCAAAAATTCAATTTGCAGATCCGTTTGCTCATTGTCAAACGTTTCCAGGGACAAATTCTCATGATCCGGTACTGTGCCGTCTGGGCGGGTCAGAGAAATGACCAAAAAGGCTGCATTGTCATACTGCGGCGAACTATCGCGAACGGTCATGGTGATGTAGGTTGAGGCAACCACAAATTCCCCACTGTTGGCTGTGATGATGACGGCCGTTTCGGGATCTGGCATATTGCTGGGACTATCTTCCACTGTTGTCGTCGGTTCAGGCGTTGGTGCAATGGTCTCCTCGGGAGCGGCCGTCACAACGGCCGTTTGCCCACCCTGACTATCTGCTGCCGAGAGCTCTTGTTCTGATTCTTGCCCTGCTGAAGTTGCACAGGCCGCCAGAATTAAAAATAAGCTACTGAGTCCAATCCATTGGATCCATCGTTGGTGTCTCATCAGAAACCTCCATAATAAATGTGGCAGCGAAATTGCACCACAAACATCGAAATTTAACCCTATTAGCGATTGCAACTTGACGGGTAGACTATGTTTTCTATACGTGGATGCTGGGAATGGAAACGGCCGTGTCTCCCACACTTCATCACCCAAAACAACAAAATCGCCAACGCTGCGAGGTTGGGTAAAATCGGGGCATGGCATTTTATTTCCCCGGAAACTCGAAGTTTCCGGGGAAATGCAGAGATTCGCCAGGTGCGGGAGGCGTACATAGAGGGGGATGGGACGATTACTTTTATTTGCGAGAAGGAGTAAACTGGCTGATGGATAAGGACAAATACAAATGAGTGACGAATACATGAGTGATGAAATGTTCGAGGAATTGCTGGAAGGCGTACGCGAAGGCAGAGCTATCTTACGTGGTGAAAAAGAAGCCTCGCGCAAGTTCGTGGTTGAAACACCAGACGTGAAAGAAATTCGCGAACGTTATGAGCTATCACAAACAGAATTTGCCGCCTTGTTAGGCGTCAGTGTTAAAACGTTACAAAACTGGGAGCAAGGACGACGTAATCCACGCGGTGCAGCAAGGGTGTTATTGCAGGTAGCAACCCGACACCCTGAAGCCGTGTGGGATGTTGTCGAACCGACCATTCAATACACTCAGAGCTAAAGGCTGCTCACCCAATTGCGTCGCCTTGGCCTCATTCTCGAACATTTACTCACCAATTTAGAAAGTATCACCAACTTCATCCGCTTATTGCCTGACGATAAATTAACGCTCCCCTCTGCTGTTGGCGAATGGACAATTTTCAATAGCCTAGACGATGATGCTCTCAAAAGAAAGGGAATTGGCAGTGGAAACGTTATGAGCGTGAGAGCCGCCGTTTATCACATTGCCAGACATGAGTTGCATCATATCAATAGCATCAAAGAGAATTATTTTCCAAATCAAAGCTAGAATCACATATGTTTGGCAGCTGTCGTAGTGCTGCCGTAATAACGTCGTCCAAATGTCCTACTACTTGCGTAACAGATTCGTACCAAACCCGATATGATGAAAATATCTCTACAACAACTACAGGTCATTGAATGAAAATAAATGCAGATTTACTGATTCAGTTAAGAAAAGACAGAGGATGGACTCAAGAGGAGCTTGCAAAAACTACTGGTCTTAATATAAGAACAATCCAACGAATTGAGAAAGAGATGTTGGCTTCACTTTATTCTAAAAAATCCCTTGCCGCCGCGTTTAATATCGATGTTCATAACCTGGACTATGAGGAGAATCATATGTTACAAGAACTAGTAGGTAAAACAATAGCCATATTCATGCCTCAAACTTCTTTAAGCGAAGATGTTGTTAAAGGTGAGGTTGTCAAAGTCAATGACTCTTGGATTGAAGTTAAAACCAAGAAGGAAACACAATATATAAATACAAACTCCATTAAAAAAATTGTTGTTTCATCTTAATCAAGCCAGTGCAGTCGTTCTAGCCGTCAACAAATAAATAAGGAGATTCAAAATGGGGTTTAATAAACAAATAATCGGAATAGGGATGGTCGCTGGCTTAACTATTGGGGCTGTTGTTGGAACTATAACTGGCAATGTTGGCATCTGGATCGCCATGGGTATTGTATTTGGAACAGCATTTGGGGCGGGAATTGGTGCAATTTTAAGAAACTAGGTAACCCGAGACAAAGGTTACAGTCGGCCGTTCCCCCTCATCTACCAAAATAAAATGTTGTTGCCAAAGGTGACAGGTACTTTCAAAAGTGCTTGTCACCTCAATGGTTCTCTAAAATCGCCAAAGTTGCCAGCTTGGGTAAAATCGGGGCATGGCATTTTATTTCCCCGGAAACTTCGAGTTTCCGGGGAAATGCAGAGATTCGCCAGGTGCGGGAGGCGTACATAGAGGGGGATGGGACGATTACTTTTATTTGTGAGACGGAGTGATTGAGGGAACGGCCGTGTTTCATTTACAATACCATCGTCCCAATGGTTTGAGGTTTGAATAGAATGTCTAAGAAACAACTTGTCCACGCCAAATTTTACTATAGTAACGCAGCTTATTTATTGTTAAGCAGTCAAATATGAACGAACGAATCTCTATAGACAGAATGTTGCAAGAAATCCGGAACTACGAAGGCAACTTTGGTGATCCTATTGTAGACCACATAGGTTTCACGCCACTGGAACTTATTAACTCTAATGATGCGCAGCTAGCAATCGGTGGGGGAATCGCGCTATTAGTCAACTTCTGTAGCCACATGGACAATTCGACTTATCAAGATGCGCTTGCAAGTAAGGCTGCAGATAACATTCGAGTTGCTTTGTCTGGCCAGGCTCTGCAGAGGTATCCGGCACTTTTTTACGCTGGGCAGGCGGCGCTGGATTCTGAAATGGCATTCAACACCGCTCTAGAAAGGGTTTATCGAGAGTATGTGGAAAATGCTTAACAAACGCGTCAAAGGCGACGCTCGTACCTCGCGCGCTTTACGCGGACTTCATTCGTAAAAAATATGAAACCGAGTATTTACTACTACAACGAAAAGCCAAACGAATTTGAGTTTTATCTTGGTGAGTGCTCCACTGTTGAGGGATTGCGCCTATTTGATGAAGGTAGTGAAATAGAAATTATAAGTTTTGGTGCGACGAACTATAAAAGTTTTGGGTGGGCTACTGAAAAAGATATACCTAAATTAGTAAATGTTGGAGAAATAATATCTTTTCTCGAACTGACGGGAGATGTTGGTCTTATTGAATTCGAGGCAAATATACTTGATCTTGGGTCTGTAAGTACACACGATGATGGAGAGTTTTGTTTCAAATCAAAACAAAAGAAGACGTGCATCTTTTTTTTAAATAAAGCAATACCAGCCCAATATACAGATATGCTAATAAATAAATTAGTAACTAACCCAGGAATATATATTTCGTGCGACAACGGTGGCAAGATTGAGAAATACAGTTCATTTGAAGAATTTGTGAGGAAAACGCATAACAAATAGATTTGCGTCCAAAATAGCTAAATGCGTTAGCTCAGGTAAAATCGGGGCATGGCCTTTAACGAAGCAACGATTAGCAACAACGGCATTGTCCGTCCCACCTACATTGAAGTAAATCTAACCCGCCTGACGGAAAATTACCGGGCAATTGAGCAGGCGGTGGCTCCGGCTACAGTGATGCCCATCCTCAAGGCCAATGCGTACGGGCACGGGCTGGTGGAAGTGGCCCGGCACGTGGTCTCGCTGGGCACGCCTTATCTGGGCGTGGCCTTTTTGGAAGAAGGCATTTTGCTGCGCGAGGCGGGCATCACCGCGCCAATCCTGGTGCTGGGCGGCATCATTGGCAACCAGGTGCCGCTCTTTTTAAAGCACGATCTCACCCTCACCGCCTCCTCCATTGAGAAATTGACGCAAATCAACGAGGCTGCGGCCCAAATGGGCGTGCAGGCCAGGGTGCATCTGAAAATCGACACGGGGATGGAGCGGATTGGGGTGCATTATTACAATGCCGATTCGCTGCTGGAAGCGGCACTGAACTGTGACCATTGTCTGGTGGAGGGGATTTATTCTCATTTTGCCAATGCGGATACGGCCGTTCTCCGCTCTGCCCAAATCCAACTCGACCGCTTCAACCAGGTGCTCTCCTTTTACGAATCGCGCGGGCTGCCGCCGCCGCCGCTGCGCCACATGGCTAATTCCGGAGCCATCTTGCAGCTGCCCGGCAGCCACTTCGACATGGTGCGGGCCGGAATTCTGCTCTACGGCGTTTATCCGGCCGCTGATGTGGCCAAAACGATTGCTGTGCGCCCCGTGCTCAGTTGGAAATCCCGCGTGGTGTACTTCAAAGTGGTACAGCCCGATCATCCAGTAAGCTACGGTTCCACCTGGCAAAGCGACCACATGGTGCGGGTGGTGACGGTCCCGGTGGGCTATGGCGATGGCTACTTCCG
This sequence comes from uncultured Anaerolineae bacterium, assembly GCA_905479495.1. Classification (GTDB taxonomy): domain Bacteria; phylum Chloroflexota; class Anaerolineae; order Promineifilales; family Promineifilaceae; genus Leptofilum. The sequence continues at coordinate 26,172 of CAJQMR010000006.1, read as the reverse complement.
GCGCATGTCTGGCCAGGCGCAGGTGATCATTCGCGGCAAGCGGTATCCGGTAATCGGCCGTATTTGCATGGACCAGCTCATGGTCAACATTGAGTGGGACAGCGCCTACAATAACGATGATGTGGTTTTATTGGGAGAAAGTGACAGTGGGGAAACGATTCGTTGCGAGGAGTTAGCGGGCTGGGCGGGAACCATCCCCTATGAAGTACTGACCAACATCAACACGCGTGTCTCCCGACTTTACATTACAGAAAAAGAAAAAGGGGCGTGACCTGAATAAATCTGATCACGCCCCCTAGAAAGCGTTCGACCCCGGCCAGGAGGGAGAACCGGGGTCGAAACACTTCTTTTGGCGACTTCTGATTATGAGAATACCGCCCTTACTTAAGCCAAACCTGAGACAAAGTTAAATAGTTTATTAGTTCTGGCAAATGCGTCACTACCAGAAAGGGCGCTTACCTCGTTTCCAATTGGCTCAAGATGTTGAGGATGTGGTCGCGCATGGAGGCACTGTGCCACATGGCTGAGATGTGTCCGGCGGGGATGGTGACCAACGGCCGTTCCGCAAACAGGTCTGCATGATTTTCCATCCTAAAAAACAAATCATCCTCGCCGAGCAAGGGAAAGACGCGATCCGGAGCACACTGTTCGTAATAAGGTGTGAAGTCCAGATGCTTCTGAAGTTCTGCCTGCGTGAGCTGCATGGGGCGATCAAACAAATCAGAAATGTCCCAAATGACCTGAGCCAAATTGGGCGAGGATAGCATGGGGATAACGCCACGTGTCTGTTGCCATAACCCTTCATACAGCAGGCTGGTGATCCCGCCCCAGCTAATACCGGAGGCCACCGTGTAAGCCGCACCTTCTGCTTCAAACTGGTGCTGCACCAATTCCATAATTCGCAGCGACCCGGCAAAAATCTGGTACACGTTTTGCACCGAGGCAAACCCGATATCAACCGGCTCTAGCCAACTATTATGAAAGGGAGCCTGCACGCAAACGGTGTGCACGGGTAGGGGAACGGCCGTGGGGAAAAGCCGCCGCCAACTGTTGGTGTACGGATACTCATTAAAACCGTGATGAAACAGCAGCAGCGGGGCCTCTGGATCAACCGCCGGGCGCACCTGCACCCGGCAAACCAACTCGCCCATGGGGGATTGCAGGGTAACGGTGTGTTCGCCAGGAGCTGTGAGATGGTATGCGGCCGTTTTCTGCCGATCCACCGACGTTTGGGCCAGCACCGCCTCAAAAGCAGGTCCATCGCCAACGCTAGATTCTAATGAATCCGGCACACGACGATTCAGGCTGTACAGCACCGCTTTGTCAATCTGCTGCACCACAGTTTGTCGTAAATTCAAATTAAAGGGAAACATGGTTCAACCTTAACATCGGGCAAGGCAATCGCCAATAAATTGGGCGGTCCAGAAAAATTCACTCATCTTTCACTCGGTTACGGCCGTTTGTAACGGCTTTTGTCAGACGTTCGGATCATTCTGTGGTTGTTGCGAGATTTCTCACTTGTTAGAATAGGACTAAAGAGCGGCGATTCTTTTAGGCAAATTGTCTATAATTTACGTATCAACGCTTGCCTGCATACCAACAACATGTAAAAAGAGGCACCTGATGAAACTCTTCACTACAGCAAAACTAAATTGGTTTGACGATGGCTGCTGCGACGTGAAATATCTGGACGTCTGGAATAAGTCACCTCTGTCTTACAAACCGGGGCAGCCACTTGACGACAGCTGGCATGTAGATGAATATGAACTTTCATTGGGTGTGGATGAAGACGGCCGTCTCTTCCGCAAAGCCTCAGACCTCCTCATGCGCTACCAGTTTTATCCCCACGAGGTACTCAACCAGACCAGCGACTTTAGCCTGTGGAACCGCTGGGCGCAGGTTGGCGACCGCATCGTGCAGCGCATTCACCTCTTTTCTCTCTTCGGCAAGCCAATTGTAGACGTCATCACCATGAACGAAGTGCGTCAGGTCATTACCGAACCGCGCCGCTACGGCTTCACCCTGATTACCATAGGCAACCACGTAGAACAAGGCGAATGGACCGCCTGCCTGGAGTGGCGCGATGACAACGAGCTGATGCTCACTGTCAAAGCCATTTCTCGCCCCGCGCCCGAGGAACCAACCCGTAACTACAACTTCATGCGCGCCCGGCAAAAATCCGCCCACCAGCGCGGCCTGCAAAACTTCAAACAAGCCGTCCTCGCCTAAAAACCTTCCCCTGTCATGCTGAGCGTAGCGAAGCATCCCTAAGGGGTTCACCCATTGCGGGCAAGATTTTGACAAAAATGCCTCCGGTGGGATTCTTCATTTCGCTGCGCTCCATTCAGAATGACAATTCAGATGATCAGGGTCGCCAAAAACGGTACAATGACCGCATGAAAACACTTTACTCCTGGAACGTCAATGGCCTGCGGGCCGCCCACAAAAAAGGATTCCTCGATTGGCTGCACCAGACCCAACCCGACATCCTGAGCCTGCAAGAAACCAAATGCCACCCCGACCAGCTCGCCCCCGAACTGCGCCAGCCCGACGGCTACCACACCTACTGGGCCTGGGCCGAAAAGAAAGGGTACAGCGGCGTGGCGCTCTACAGCAAAACGGAGCCAAACGCGGTGCAAATTGGCCTGGGTATTGAGGAATACGACCGCGAAGGTCGCACCATCGTGGCTGAATATGATGAGTTTGTCTTCATCGGGGCCTACTTCCCCAACGGCAGCCGCGACCACAGCCGGGTGCCCTTCAAGATGGCCTACAAGGCGGCATTTCTGGACTTTTGCAACGAGCTGATTGCCTCTGGCAAATCAGTCATTTTTTGTGGCGATGTGAACACAGCCCACAAGGAAATTGACCTGGCACGGCCCAAACAAAACCAGAAAACTACCGGTTTTTTACCAGAAGAGCGCGTTTGGCTGGATGAAATCGTGGCGCAGGGCTATGTTGACAGCTTCCGCCATTTGTATCCAGAGCAAACCGGGGCATATTCCTGGTGGAGCTACATCGGCGGGGCACGCGGCCGTAACGTAGGCTGGCGGCTGGACTACTTCTTCACCAGCCCCGATTTAGCGCCACGTATTGCCGAAGCTACCATTCACGCAGATGTGATGGGGTCGGATCATTGTCCAGTTAGTTTACGGTTGGCCTGAAAACATTCAACAAACTTTATCGCAACAAAAGCTAGGATTTATTACAAACTATGAACGAATCATATCCAGCAATATACCGAGACAAACTAGGCGAGGAGAACACAACTATCCACAATGATGGCAAGTTGCTGAGTATGATGGTGAGGAGCGTAGCATTTGCCGGGCAAGATTTTGATTCTTTCGAAGCTATCTCCTCTTCAGACGATACTTTTTTGGAGTCCTTTACCTTGTGTAGTGGAGATTTATGTGATTGTGAAATTGAGTGCGACATGCCTCAAATTATTGTGACCAAAGAGGACACTGTACCAGCAAATTTACACATTCACTTGAGATTGGGAGCACCTCTTCCGAATGGTGGCGTTGAAAACGAAGAATTGCAGCTACGCTTAGATGTTAACGAAAAATCATATCTCTCTTGCGGTAAACATGGATGGTTTGAGGATGAACTACTGGAATTAAAAGCTGCACTTCCCAACGAAAGTTATATGAAATGCTGCTTCAGTTGTGCTTTCTCGGATTATCATCCAGTTGGCTCCGGTGCTTTTGGCACTTTGGCATGTTTTCGGGACAACAAACATGAATATCTAAAAGTGAAAAGCAAAGCCGCCTTATTTCATATATGGAATACCATGACGGAATGGGTTCAAGAAACCTACCTTTGTCCCGAGTTTGAGAAACGAGGCTTAACTACAGGTTATCGAGGATAAAGCTGGTTATTAGTATCAGCTACACGGTTTAGGGGTGAACGGCCGTACACCTCCACCACCTCCTCCAACAATCTTTCAGCCAACACCCCCAACAGTTCCCCGGTTTCAGGATGAGGAAAATCTGGCAGTAGATCGGCCACGGGTACGGCGACATGGGGGAATTTGGTCAAATCGGGGTCGGGAATAGGGCGGGAACGGCCGTCCCCACCATCATACTCAAACACCGCATCGTTAAACAGCACAATGTCCGCATCAATGGTGCGCGGCGCATTTTTATCCGCCTGGCGCACCCGCTTCAGTTTGGTTTCGATGGGGCCAATGATTTGCTGCTTGATTTGGCTGGCTGTGAGATCGGTTTGGATGAGAACGGCCGTATTCCAAAAGCGCGGCTGGTTTAATAGGCCAACTGGTTCTGTTTCGTAGATGGGGGAAACGGCCGTTACCACACACATCTCCCGCAGCAGCTTAATTGCCAGCGGCAAATTCCGCTCCTTCTCAATATTCGATCCCAGCGCGATGACTACTTGATTTGGCATATCGTAAAAGTGGAACACAGAGAAACACGGAGAATGGCAACCTGCGGTTGCTTGGAGTTACACAGAGGAAATCTATAAATCTCTGCGCAACTCTGCGCCTCCTCAGCGCGACTCTGCGTTCCTCTTTAATTACTCAAAGTCGGCGCGAGTGCGCTCAATTTCGATGCCCACGGATTCGGCAAAGCGCAGCGCACCCGGCTTCTCTACGCGGACCTGCACCCGTTCCACACCAAACTCCATGATGACCATTCGAGCCAAATCCGTTACCAGCCGCTCCACCAAAAAATCTGAAGACGCTTCCACATGCTGGATTACCCGCTTGGTGATCGATTTGTAATCGACGGCATCTTCAATGGCATCACTGGCTGCCGCCTGACGAATATCGGCCCATATGACCATGTTGATAAGAATATCCTGCTGCTTCACGCGCTCATCGGGATTAATGCCAATGATGCCGCGCAGCAGCAAATCGCGAATGATTATTTTGTCCATTGAATTTTTGACCTTTATATGATTTTAACTGGTTGATTGTGAGTAATTGCGTAATTGGGTAATTGAGTAATTTGCTATTCTATGACCCAATTACTCAATTACTTAATTACCCAATTACCTCTTTACAAGTGCGCTTCCAACCATTGTTCAATATCGGCAAACACCTGCTCACGGTGGATGTCGTTATGCGATTCGTGGACGCCGCCTTCGTACACGATGAGCTTTTTGTCTGGCTGCGGCACCTTGGCATAAAAGTTACGGCTGGCCGAGACGTTAACGATGTTGTCGCTGTCGCCATGAATCATGAGCAGCGGCGGTTTAAATTCAGTGGCGTGGGCCATAGCCCATTCGGCCGAGGCGGGAAGCTCCACGCCAAAACGAGGCGTGGCAAATGTTTGTATCAACGGGTCATCCCCGTACGCTTTGGCCTCCACCGGATCGCGAGAAATGTCGCTGAGTTCCAGATTGGTTTTTACCTTCATGGTGGGAGCCAATCGAGACATAATTTTGCTGACAAAGGCCATAATGGGCGGTATATCCAGCTTGCCTATGGCTGGTGCCGAAGCAATGACGGCATTGTAGCCATCGGGATGGCGCAGAACGTAATTGAGGGTAATGTTGCCGCCCATGCTGTGCCCGTACAAGAAAAACGGCCGTCCCACCCAGCGCTCCTTAACGAGTTTAATAAACAAATCCAAATCATCCAGGTATTCTGACCATTTATTCACAAACATGCGCTGGCCGGGCGAACGGCCGTGTCCACGATGATCGGCCGCGTAGATGGCATACCCCTTGGGCACCAAAGCCTCCACCACATGCCGGTAGCGCCCGCCGTACTCCCCCATACCATGCACAATCACAATCACCGCCTTCGGCTCACCGTCCGGCAGCCAGTTTTGGTAATACAAATCGAGTCCATCGGCACTTTTGAAGGTTCCTTCTTCGTGTTTCATTTCTTTCTCCATTTTATGGAGCAAAAAGTGATACGTGAAAAGCAAAAAGTTGCTCACCTCTTACTTTTCACTTTTTACTTTTCACTCTCTTACTTCAAGGTAAGCGTCCCCCACGTCGTTGGGTTGGTCAACGTGCGGTTGGGCATGTTAGACATCATCACTTCTTGCACGGCCGTTCCCGGCGTGTCATTATCGTTGGCATTAAGCGCTAAACCGATGGTTAGCCCTTCACTCGGTTCCAGATTGAGGTCAAGCCAGGGGATGGCGGCTTCTAGCGTGTAGCCGCTGCCAGTTTGCTGGGCCGCCACGGTGACGTTGTTGCCGCCCGGTGCGTCCAAAATTGCCCCACTGGCTGTGCCCTGGTAGCGGAAAGCCGATGGGCCACTGCCCGCAAAATTGCCCGGCGATAGGGTAATCTGGAAATCATCGGGGCTGAGGCCATCACCAAAATCGGCATTACGCGCCGTGTCAAACTGCATATCCACGCTGTCCCCACGAAAAATCTGGTTACCGCTGGCGGTTTGCACGTGCGTATCGTCCGTCACGGTGACCGCAACATATAAATTTCCATTGTCCCAGGCGAGCTGCCAAACGGCCGTTAAATCTTCCGAACCATCCCAACCGGCCACGCTGTAAACACGATTATCTGAACGCACGGCAGCGACGCTGCCCCATTCACTCAAGCTGCCATCAATGGTTGGCGCGGCTGCCAGCCTTTCTGCTTGTACTGCGCCTAAATTGGCGGCAACGGTGGCAGGCAGCGTGCTGGTTGGCGCGATGACGACTGTTTCTGTGGGGGAAACGGCCGTTTCCCCCACAGCAGAAGTTGGCACGGCAATGGTTGGGGTTTGGGCTACATCGCTGCGATCCCGAAACTGTGCCCAAATAAAATAACCCGCTACCACACACACCACCAGGCCGAACAAGACAGCAATGCCAATTCCGGCATACAGCATCATTTGCGAACCGCTGCGGGGTGATTCCAGTTCCAGCCCTTCCCAATCCTCATCCATATTGCGCTGTGGTTCGTTCATGAGATTTCCTTTTGGTGGTTAGTGGTTGGTTGCTAGTTGGTGGTTACCAGCCACCAGCCGCTAACCACCAGCCACTACCCCCGTAATTATGCGCCGTTCCCAGGCTCCAGGGCAAATATCTGACAACTCCGACCCAATCCTCTATAATTTTTGTAATGAGTGGCTTTTCATCTCCAAAGCGTCCTCGCACCGTAACTATTACTTTTTGGAGTGTTATTTTTTTAGGAACCTGGAACCTTGGGCGAGCCATTGCTATTGGCCAACAGCTCGATTTACAAGATGTTCTGAATCTTCAACCCGATCCGCGCCTGCGTTTGACAGCGGCGATTATTTTTACATTGTTATTTTTTGGCCTGGCGTGGCAGCTATGGCGGAAACGGCCGTTGACCATCAACGCCATTCCCCTCACCATCGCTGGATACACAGTTTACGAAACGGCCGTGTGGCTGTTGTTTGCTCAGCCACCGCGCAACTGGTCCTTATGGCTGCTTACCAGCCTTATTTTAATCGGCAGCATCTTATTTACATGGTGGGCGCTCCGGCGCGCCGCCCACACCTACTTTCATTTTGGTTGCTTCAAGAAATAACTTACCTTATAAAGTTAGCGGCAACCACAAGCCAATTCCAGAAATGCATCAGGAATTGGCATCATTGTTATTTGGAATTGGTCAATGAGCGATAAACTCGAAAAACTTCAGAATTTAAGAGAACAATCACAGCAAGGCGGCGGGCCCGAGCGTGTTGCCCGTCACAAAGAAAAAGGGAAAATGACCGCCCGCGAGCGGATCGACCTTCTGCTAGACAAAGGCTCCTTCCGCGAGATCGACGCCTTTGTTACTCATCGTGAACGCAACTTTGGCATGGACAAGCAAAAATTCCTGGGTGATAGCGTGGTGACGGGCTGGGGAACGGTAGACGGCCGTCTCGTTTACGTCTTCAGCCAGGACTTCACCGTTTTTGGCGGCAGCCTCAGCCAGGTTCATGCCGAAAAAATCTGCAAGATCATGGATATGGCCATGCGCAACGGCGCACCTGTGATTGGTCTGAATGACTCCGGTGGGGCACGCATCCAGGAAGGTGTAGTCAGCCTGGGTGGCTACGCCGACATCTTCCTGCGCAACACCCTGGCTTCCGGCGTCGTTCCCCAAATCAGCGCCATCATGGGGCCCTGCGCGGGTGGCGCAGTCTACTCACCCGCCCTCACCGACTTCATTTACATGGTCAAAGAAAGCAGCTACATGTTCATCACCGGGCCAGACGTGGTCAAAACCGTTACCGGCGAAGAAGTCTCCTTTGAAGAATTGGGCGGAGCCATGACCCACAACAGTAAAAGCGGCGTAGCCCACATGGCTGCCGAAACGGAAGCAGATGCCCTGTACCTCATCCGCGAATTGATGAGCTACCTGCCCTCCAATAACATGGAAGACCCGCCCTTCGTCCCCAGCAAAGACGACAGCCTGCGTACCGAAACCGCCCTCAACAATATCGTCCCCGACAATCCCAATAAGCCGTACGACATCAAAGACGCCATCCACCTCATCATGGACGATGGCATTTTTTACGAAATTCAGGAACATTTTGCCCAGAACATTGTGGTGGGCTTTGCCCGTTTGGGCGGCTTTTCTGTTGGCATTGTGGCCAACCAGCCGATGGTGCTGGCCGGGGTGCTGGACATCGCCGCCAGCGAAAAAGCAGGTCGCTTTGTCCGCTTCTGCGACAGCTTCAACATTCCTCTGATTGTGTTTGAAGACGTACCCGGCTTTTTGCCTGGCGTTAACCAGGAGCATGGCGGGATTATTCGCCACGGGGCCAAATTACTTTACGCTTTCTGTGAAGCCACCGTGCCCAAAATCACTGTGGTTACCCGCAAGGCGTACGGTGGGGCCTACTGCGTCATGAACAGCAAGCACATCCGCTCAGATTTGAACCTGGCCTGGCCTACGGCCGAAGTGGCCGTGATGGGACCAGATGGCGCAGTCAACATCATTTTCCGCCGCGAATTAAATGGTGCAGAAGACCCCGTCGCCCGCAAAGCAGAACTGGTTGATGATTACCGGGAACAATTCGCCAATCCCTACGAAGCGGCCCGGCGCGGTTACGTTGATGACGTTATTGAACCCAGCCAGACGCGCCCCCGCCTCATCAACGCCCTAAACATGCTGCAAAACAAACGAGATCATAACCCACCGAAGAAGCATGGGAATATTCCCCTTTAGACGGTAAGCGGTAAACGGTGAGCCGTAATCGGTAAAAACCGATCAGCGACCACCGATTACCGATCACCGATTACCGAAAAAATGGCTACAGACAGTTTACTACCCAAACGATTCAACAAGTTACTCATCGCCAACCGGGGCGAGATTGCAATGCGCATTTTGCGCGCCTGCCACGAGCTGGGCATTAGCACCGTGGCGGTTTATTCGGATGCTGACCGCAATGCGCTTCATGTACGTTACGCCACTGAGGCGTACCATATCGGCCCCTCTCCGGCACGCGACAGCTACCTGCGCATGGATAAGCTCATCGACATTGCCAAACGGTCTGGGGCAGAGGCGATTCATCCGGGCTATGGCTTTTTGTCGGAGCGGGCGGAGTTTGCCCAGATGTGCGTGGAGCATGAGCTGGTGTTTATCGGGCCCCCGCCGGAAGCCATTGAAATTATGGGAGACAAGCAAACGGCGCGGGAAACGGTCGTTGCGGCGGGCGTTCCTATCGTGCCCGGTGCCTCGGGCAAAACGGATGAGGATCTGATTGAAGCGGCCAAAACGGTGGGCTTCCCCCTGTTGGTGAAAGCCTCAGCGGGTGGCGGGGGCAAGGGAATGCGCCCCGTTTACAAATCCGTTGACCTACCGGATGCTCTGGCTGCGGCGCGGCGTGAAGCGGCTGCTGCTTTTGGCGATGACACAGTGTATTTGGAGAAATTGATTGAAAACGGCCGTCACATCGAAATTCAAGTTCTGGCCGACATGCACGGCAACGTCATCCACCTGGGCGAGCGTGAATGTTCTCTGCAGCGCCGCCACCAAAAAGTGATCGAAGAAAGCCCCAGCTTTGCCGTCGATGAAGAACTACGCCAAAAAATGGGTGATGTCGCCGTCGCGGCAGCCAAAGCCGTTGATTACGTCAGCGCTGGCACCATTGAATTTTTGGTAGACCGCGACAAAAATTTCTACTTTTTAGAGATGAACACCCGCGTTCAGGTGGAGCACCCCATCACCGAACTGGTGACGGGGGTAGACATCGTGCAGGAGCAGCTGCGCATTGCCCGTGGGCGACGGCTGCGCTTTAAGCAGGAAGACATCAAAATGAAGGGCTGGGCCATCGAGTGCCGCATCAATGCCGAAGACCCCTATAATAACTATCTGCCCTCCACAGGTACCATCACCGTCAGCCGCGTACCCACCGGCCCTGGCGTGCGCGTCGATACCGGCGTCTTCCCCGGCTATGAAATAACCCCCTACTACGACTCGATGATCAGCAAGCTCATCTGCTACGGCGAGACACGCGGTGAAGCCATTTTGCGCATGCGCCGTGCCCTGGAGGAGTATCGCATCATGGGGGTGAAGACCAACATCCCCTTCCACCAGCACATGATGGACAGTCATCGCTTTTTAACCGGCCAGTTCGACACCCATTTTGTGGAAGAGCGGTTCAAAATGAGCGACCGCGAAGCGCCATTAACCATGGAAGCTGCTATTTTGGCCACACTCATGGCCCATCAGCAAGGGCAGCAAGCCAGCCAAATTGTGGCCCCCGGCGAACGAGATGTAAGCAATTGGAAATGGTACAGTCGCTGGGAGCGATTGAGGAAGTAATTACCCAATTATCCAGTTACCTAATTACCTAATTACAATCCGTAATTGTGTAATTGAGTAATTGAGTAATTGGGCAATTGGATAGCCCATGAAATACATAACCACAGTAAACGACGAAGAATTTATTATCGAAATTGAGCACAATAATCAAATTTTGGTCAATGGCAAACGCTATGAGATCGACTTCCAGCATTTGCCAGAGGCGGATGCCCTGTCGCTGCTCCTGAATAATCAATCGTTAGAAGCGGTGGTAGAAGCCCGCGACGACGTTTGGGACGTACTCACCAAGGGCGAACTGTACACGGTAAAGGTGCAAGATGAGCGCGCCTACCGGCTGGCCAAGGCACGCGGCGTCACCAGCGATGTGGCTGGCGAAGTGCAGATCAAGTCTCCTATGCCCGGCCTAATTGTGGCCGTGCCGGTGGCGGAAGGGCAATTTGTGCAGAAAGGGGACAAGGTGATCATTCTGGAGTCGATGAAGATGGAGAATGAACTGCGTGCCCCTAAGGATGGCGTCATCGCTCGGATAAATGTGGCAGCAGGGGCCAGCGTAGAGAAAGATCAGGTGCTGGCAGTTATTATTGATGAGGACGAGGAAGAACTGATTTCTGGTGAATAGTGGACGGGAATCAGTAACTGGTGATTCGGTAGGCAGTGAAAAGTGAAAAGTGAGAAGTGGGTGCGGATCAACAGAATTTAGAAGTTGAGGTGAAGTTTTATATGCCTGAGCTGGCAGCCTTTCGGGAGCAGCTGCTGGCGGCGGGGGCAGTGCTAAAAAAGCCACGCATTTATGAGCGCAATGTGCGCTTTGATACGGCCGATGAACGTTTGTACCAGGAACTTTCTTTGTTACGGCTGCGGCAGGATACGGCCGTTACCCTCACCTACAAAGGCACCCCCAAAAACCTTCCCCAAAGTGAAGCCAAAGTGCGCGAAGAACTGGAAGTGCAGGTCAGCAACTTTGATACGCTGTCTCTAATTTTCCAGCGGCTGGGCTTTGCCCCAATGCAGGTATATGAAAAATACCGTGAGACGTTCCAGTGGCGGGATGTCGAAATTGTGCTGGATGAGCTGCCCTACGGCAATTTTATTGAGTTGGAGGGGGAAGAAGCGGGAATTAAAACGGCTGTTTCCCACCTCAACCTCAACTGGCAAGACCGCATCGTAGGTAACTACCTGGGGCTGATGGCCCAGCTCAAAGCCCACCACAACCTCCCCTTCAACGACGTCACCTTCACCAACTTCGCCAATTTAGACATCTCCATTGCCGATATTTTGCTTTAAACTTCTACCTCCCCAAACAGCCAAACCCACAATTCATATTGCCGATTCTGCCTTCCCTCTCTATGATCGGGGTCATGAGAAATTTTTAACGCAAAGTCCGCAAAGAGAAAGAAGGCGCAAAGCTTTCACTTTTTACTTTTCACTTCTTACTCTTTGCTCCTTTGCCTCTTTGCGTCAAAAAATACGGGAGAGTGTATGAACCAAGAACGCCCCGATTTAAGCAACGTTAGCCCCGATGTATTGGCCTACATCGAAGCGCTGGAGGCTGAGCTGCAAAGCGCTCAATCTAGCCAGCCCCGCCGCCGCAGCGCCGATACTGAGCCTGCCGAACCGCCTACCACCCAACAAGTCATCACCATCAGCCAGCGGGGGATGGCTAAACGGACGGCACGGCATCTGTACGGCCGTCAACGCCGCAGCGGCATCGGCGTGTTTGATCTGGAAGTGGACGAGCACGACTATCCCGCCCATGTGGCCGTCGCCGACGAAAGCGAGCAGTTACTGCTGTTCAGCAACTTGGGGCGTGTCTTCCCCCTGGCCGTGGCCGACATCCACCAAACAAAGGAGCTGCGCGCCCCTGGCGAGAGCCTCATCAGCAAATTCCCTTTTCACGGCAATGAACACGTCATCGGTGCCATTCCGGCCGAGGGCGGCCAGTACGTCATTTTAGCCAGTCAGCGCGGCTGGGTGCAGCGCGTCGCTGCCAGCTACTTCGGCAAAAATCTCATCCCCGGCATGACGTTTCATGACGTAAAGCAAGGCGGACAGGTTACGGCCGTTTGCTGGACCAACGGCCGTGACGAGATTTTCCTGGCTACCCAACAGTCGCAAGGGATACGGTTCCGCGAGACGCAGGTGCCCGCACGCGGCGGCTGCCTGGGGCTGCGCGTCAATCCCAGCGATGAGATCGTGGCCGTCGCCAGTGTGGTGGAGAGCAGCAGCGTGTTTGTGGTGGGGTACGATGGCAAAGGCACCATCCGCCAGATGAGCGGCTTCCGCATGAACAAAGCGCCCGGCGCAGGCGGCAAAACCATCCTCAAAACCGACCAGCTCATCGGTGCAGTTACAGTGAATGAAGCAGATGATCTCTTCATTTTGGCCCAGAGCGGCAAAATCATTCGTTTTCAGGCCAATGAAGTGCCGCCCAAAGAAGGTGTGGTGCAAGGGGTTAACTGCATGGGCTTGCGCAACGATGTGGTAACGGCCGTTGCCGTAGCCACTCTGGAGAATTGATGACTGCTTTTGAAGATGGCGAAGAATATGCTGATCAGCAATTTGCAAACCTGACTTTGACACAAGAAGTGATTACGGCCGTTACCTTCGAAGAATGCACCTTTACCAACTGTAACTTCAGCGAGACGCAGTTCAAACGCTGCACCTTCCGCGATTGCCAATTTCAGAATTGCGATCTAAGCTTGCTGGATGTGAATTACAGCATCATCCAACGCAGTAAATTTGAGCAATGTAAGCTAATTGGCATCAACTGGGCCAAAGTGAGCCGAATCGAGTGGATCGAATTCCACAGCTGCAATCTCAGTTACGCCACCTTCATGGAGTTAGATTTAACCAAAGCCGTCATCACCCATTGCCTGGCCAAAGAAGCTACCTTTGCCGAAACCAATCTCACCCAGGCTAACTGCACCCACACCGACTTTACAGACAGCCGTTTCGTTCGCACCAATCTCACCAAGGCCGATTTCCGAGGCGCGTACAATTACGCCATCGCTGCCAACCAAAATACGCTCAAGAAAACAAAATTTTCGCTGCCCGAAGCCGTCGCCCTACTGCACGGACTGGACATTATTTTAGAAAACCCTAACCATTCAGAGTAAGGGCGACCCGGCGGGTCGCCCCAACAAAAGGAACGAACATGTTAGACAAAGCCAAAGCATTACACGATGAACTTATCCGCTTGCGGCGTGACATCCACGCCCATCCCGAACTAGGATTTCAGGAATTCAGAACGGCCGCACTCGTGGCCGACACGCTTACCGAATTGGGCATTGACGTGAAAACCGGCGTGGGTCGCACCGGTGTGGTGGGCCAAATTGGCACGGGCGATGGCCCCACCATCGCCATTCGCGCCGACATGGACGCCCTGCCCATCCTGCAAAAATCAGATGCGCCATATAAATCGCAAAACCCTGGCGTCATGCACGCTTGCGGCCATGATTCGCACACCGCCATGCTGTTGGGCGCGGCCCATTTACTCAAGCAAAGCCTGGCTGATGGCAATTGGCAAGGCAACGTCCGTTTCCTCTTCCAGCCTTCTGAAGAAGCATTTGACACCGACGGTGTGAGCGGAGCCACGGCCATGATTGCTGATGGTGCGCTAGAAGGTGTCGATGCCGTCATCGCCCTGCATGTGGCCTCCGATTATCCGGCCGGGCAGCTGCGCTTTCAGGATGGCTACTCGCTGGCCAACGTCGATTCCTTCAAAGCCTGGGTGCGCGGGGATGGTGGTCACGGCGCGTATCCGCACACTGGCAGCGATCCGCTGCACATGCTTAGCGTGATTTTGCCCGCTATTTATGCCATCCCCTCTCGTCGCATCAACCCATTGCGCGGCTGCGTGGTGAGTTTGGGTCAGGTCAGCGGCGGGGCAGCGCCCAACGTCATCCCCAACGAGGTTTACATTCAAGGCACCATCCGCTCCTACCACGACGATGTACGCGAGCAGCTTTGGGCCGAGGTGGAAAATGCATTCAAATTGAGCGAGCAAATGGGCGGCAGCTATGAATTTGAACTGGCCAAAGGGTACCCGGCTATGTTCAACAATGAGCAGGTGAATGAGTGGATGCGGGATGTAGCTAAGGAGATGGGGGAAGAAACGGCCGTGCTCAACACCGAGTTTGGCATGGGGGCCGAAGATTTTGCCTACATGACCCGCGAAGCCAAAGGGGCTATGTTTATGCTCGGTGCCGCTATCGACGATGGCGTCACCCGCCATCACCACACCGATATTTTTGACATTGACGAAAGCGTCCTCCCCGTGGGTGCCGCTATCCTGGCCGAAACGGCTCGCCGTTTTGTTACCGGCAAAATTCGCTAAGACAGAGATTGGAGAATTGAGAAGAACTTATCTCAATTCTCCAAACTTCCCATGGAAATTACACGCCACTTCACTGCCACCACGTTTGTGGTACACAAAGATAAGGTGCTGCTGCACCAGCATAAGCGGTATGGCACCTGGTTACCCGCCGGGGGACATATCGATCGGGATGAACTGCCAGAAGCTGCGGCCGTTCGTGAGGTGAAAGAGGAAACCGGGCTGGACATCGCTTTGTATAACCCAGACACCGTTCTCTTTGCCACTGACGATGCAGCGTGCCAGCTGCATCGTCCCATGTACCTGTTGTTGGAAAACATCAATCCTTACCATCAACACATCGATTTTATTTATTATGCAACGGCCGTTTCCAGCAGCTTAAATCCTGCCCACGGCGAAACAGATCGCCTCAAATGGTTCAATCAAACTGATCTGGCAAACACGGATATGCCCACGAATGTGCAGGCCTGTGCCCAGGAAGCGCTAAAGATATTAGGACAAAAAGATTGACACATTTCGCCAAATGTGCAGAATTTGTCAAAAAGCATGCGAGCGCGTGTGAAGAACCAGAGGATGTACTATAATAACGCAGTATTGAGAATTTCTTGTTTTCACACAGTTTCGTTCAAGTCGTTGGAGGTAAGTTATGGCAGGTCCCGCAAATGAAGATAAGTTCTACCCAAATCGGTGGGTGCGCATCATTTTAATCGCTACAGAAGAAATTGTAGGGAAAAATGGTGTGAAAGCACTGCTCAACATGGGTCGCCTATCTCATTACATTGAAAATTATCCGCCTGACAACATGAAAAAAGAAGTTCCATTTGCCCATGTAGGCCAATTACAACAGGCATTTTGGGATATGTACGGTGCCCGTGGTGCTCGTGCGTTTGCCGTACGTGCGGGTAAGAAGACCTTCAACGACGGTCTGGACAGTTTTGGTTCCGTAGCCACGGCCGCCCGCGCCGCCATGAAGATTGGCTCGCTGGAGCGGCGCATTGGGCTGGGGCTGCAATTTTTTGCTAAATTCTTCAACCAGGTCAGCGATCAGGAAGTATCACTGACGGATGATGATAAATCATGGTACTGGAATATTTTAGTTTGCCCCATGTGCACCAATCGTGACACCGATTCACCAGTCTGCCATCTAGCTGTAGGTGTGTTACAAGGTGCATTGGAAAACTTTGTGGATTCCGACAAGCGGTTTAATGTTTCCCCAACCCAATGTATTGGCCAGGGTGATGAAACGGGTATTGTGGTTATCGACAAAGACCCGCTGTAAACCCTACAACTTTCAGACGAATTTGCTACAAAAGCGCCTCTTACAGGAGGCGCTTTTTATTTACACAAGTAGGGGAACGGCCGTTCTATAGATATTCCCCTCTGTTTTTATGTATAATGCGGGCACCGTATTGTCCAGATTGCCCAATTGAGGCAAACAACTCATTGCAGGAGGGATTTACCTACATCTCATTGTATGTGTCCTAATTGTATAACCTTAACCAGCCTAAGGTGACTTCTCGTTAAAGGTTGGTTCTATTATTTGTACCCCTGCATCACAACTGAAGGAGGTTCCAATGTTTCACAATATCCGATCTCTGGCAACATTCGGCCGTTTTTGGCGGAATAAGGCCGGTGCGCTGACACTGCTTGTTTTGGCATTATTATTTGGTGCTGGCACCGCTGCCTCCAGCTCATTAGTCATCCCCACCATCAGCATCACCAGCGTGAAGGGCGGCGAGAGTGTGACCATCCAAACGCACAACTTCCCCGCCGGGCAAACGTTCACCGTGCGCATGAACAAGATGGGGACGTTGGGAGCCGGGGGCACGGTTGTTGGTACGTTGGATTCTGGTGCTGGTGGATCTCTGTCCGCCACGTACGCGATTCCCGATGGCCTAAAGGGAGATGCCCAGGTGGCCATTCGCCTGGACAGCACCCAGGGATATTACAGCTACAACTGGTTCTATAACAATACAGCACCCGGCAGCGTCACCCCCGGTACACCACCCGGTCCAACGTATACTGGCATTCCCACCTTTAAGGTAACGGCCGTTACCGAAGGCAAAGACGTTACCATTGAAACCAATAACTTCCCGGCCAACATGACCTTCACGGTAACGATGGGCAAAATGTATACGCGTGGCATTGGGGGCATCAACGTCGGCACGATAGATTCCGGTGCTGGCGGCACACTAACAGCCACCTTTAACATTCCCGATGCACTGAAGGGCGACGCACGCGTCTCCATCCGTGCCCAAACTGCTCACGCCAATCCGTTCTACGCCTACAACTGGTTCCACAATGCAACTGTGGATACTGGCAGCGGGAATGGTGGAGGTGACCCGGTTCCGATTTACACAGGCATTCCAACCTTCACCGTTTGCACCGTCACCAAAGATGGCGACGTCACCATTCAGACCAAAAACTTCCCCAAGAACCAGACGTTTGCTGTGACCATGGGTGCCATGTACACACAGGGTATCGGCGGCACTTCAGTTGGCACGCTGGCCTCTGGTGATGACAGCAGCGCTCGCTATACGTTTAGCATTCCCGATGGACTCAATGGTGCAGGACGCATCTCTATCCGTGCCCAAACAGCCCATGCTTACCCCTATTACGCTTACAACTGGTTCTACAATGCAACGACAACCACAGACTTTTGCCCATAGGATTTAACGGTTGCCTGTCATCTGAAGCTAAAAATTTCTAAGTGCAATCCCTGGAAACGGCCGTTTCCAGGGATTCTTTTTTATTCTCACCAGTTCCTTGCTACACTTAGCGCCAATGATCGAACTAACCCAACTGCAAAAAGTGGTGCAACAAAATATTCTCATCAATATTCCCAGCCTGACAGTGGCTGCCGGTGAAATTACGGCCGTTTCTGGCCTGACATCTACACACAAAGATACCTTCATCCAGCTACTCACCGGGCTGACACCACCCACCGCCGGGCAAATTCGGTTGGCGGGCATCAATCCATTTGAACAGCGCACCCTTTTTGCTCAAAAGGTGGGGATTCTCCAGGCAGACAATGGTCTGTATGAACGGCTAACTGCCCGGCAAAACCTGGAATTTTACTGCCGCCTCTACGGGCTGCCGCTTAGCCGAGCTGTTGAGCTGCTGACCTTGGTTGGTCTGCAAGATCAGGCGCATGTCCGGGTGCAGCAGCTTGCCCCAGAACTAGCTCGGCGTTTGGCGCTGGGGCGCGCGCTCCTGCACCGACCAGAACTTCTCATTTTGGTTGACCCATTCATCAATAGTTCCCCCGCATCCATTTCGTTAATTAGCCAGGTGCTGCGCCAACAAGCAGCGGATGGCACGGCCGTTTTGCTAATTGCCGACGAAAGTGCAGCCGTTACGGCCGTTTGCCACACCGTCATCATTATGAACCAGGGGCGGCTGAGCCACAGCTACACCCCTGGCGACCAACCGACACCACCCAATCTGCCCTTCAAAATTCCTGCCCGGCTAGAGGGTAAAGTCGCCCTGGTCAACCCCGCCGACATTTTGTACGCGACCAGTGACGACGGCCGTACCTATCTTTACACGGAAGACGGCCGTATCCCCACCCATCTTACCCTGACAGAAGTAGAAGACCGGCTGGCCCGCAGCGGCTTCTTCCGCGCCCATCGCAGCTATCTGGTGAACTTGCAGCACATCAAAGAAATGATCGCCTACACCCGCGATAGCTACACACTCATTCTAGACGGCGACCAGATGGACGCCACCGAGCCCATCGAAATCCCCCTTAGCAAAAGCGCCGCCCGCGACCTGCGCGACCTCCTCGATTTTTAAGTTTTATCTTTCCGCCTGACACCTTAGATCTGGCATTGGATTTGACAGACGAGTGCTCTTTTTGTTAATATGTCGCCCAACGACACATTGTTGATCGACATATTGGATTAGGTGAACCAAATGGACCCCGAACAAAACTTACCTCTCGGTGAAGCCACCTTCTTCATTTTGCTTAGTCTGATGCCTACGCCAAAACATGGCTACAGCATCATGAAGGCAGTTGAAGAATTGAGCAACGGCCGTCTCGAACTCAGTACCGGCACGCTGTACGGTGCCCTCAAACGAATGCTAGAGCAGGCCTGGATCGAGCGCTACGAAGCGGCTGATGACAACGGTAACGGCCGTATCCGCAAAACATATCGCCTCACAGACCTGGGGCGGCGCATCTTGGATGCGGAAATTGCCCGCATGGATGCCCTGGTCACCACGGCCCGTCAAGTATCTGGAGGACTCGCATGACAAACTTGCTGCTAATCCTTTATAAATTGATGCTGCGCCTGTATCCTGGCCGCTTTTATGCCACCTTTGGCTCGGAGATGGCTGATGTTTTTGCCGAAAAGCTGGATAATACAATCGGTAACCGGGCACTGCTGGTGGCGTTTGGCCGCGAGCTGCGCCATTGGCCCAGCAGTTGCCTGCGCGAACATTGGGCAGCACAGCAGGCAGCATTTAATTCTCCCGACAGCGAAAAACTGTCCTGGTGGGGAACGGCCGTTGCCGCCCTGCCTTACCTGATGATGGCCCTCATTTTTGTCGCTTTTGCCCTTTTTGCTAAGCAAACGGCCGTTGAAATGGTGCTGTTTGGCACGTCGTTTGTTGTGCTGATAGCGGCTTGGTGGCGAGGTTGGCCGGGTTGGTCAGCCAGCTGGTTAGGCTTTGTGGCATTCCTGCTGTTTTACATGCTGCTGCCCCAATACATTGGGCTAGCCCAAACTGAAGCAAACTCAACAGAGCATCTGCTGCAAATGATGTTTGCCGAGCTAATCTATTTTCTGCCACTTTTTTGCGTCTTTTACTGGCTGGGGGGACGCTGGCCACAGGCTAGCGCGGTTGTTTTACTGCCACCGATTGGGTTTAGCTGGCTATTGCATATGGAATTTGTGCCCCAAAACCTCACGACGCTCATTTATATCTTCACCTGGGTTTGGCTGGCAATAACAGCGGTCTTGCTGGCGCGATGGGTGCCGCCGCAGAAGCAAAGCTGGGTTTTAGGGCTGGCGGCGCTTATCATCGGCCTGCTCTCCGCGTTTGCCGGGCAGTTTTGGGTGAACATTCCCCGCGACGGTTCGTTTACCCGCCTGATGGAAAACTTTTTGTCTGAGTTTGTGCCAACGCTGCTGCCGCTGGTAGCCATCTTGCTGCTGCACGCACTGCGCCGGAAATTAGTGGCAAGCCACGGCCGTTCCTCCTTGCGCGCTTACCGATTGTTATTCTGGGGCATCGTGGGCAGCATCGGGGCCGGCCAAATCGCCCAGCGCCTCTTTTTGCCAAATGATTTGGCAAAGTTTCAAGCGAGTGCTGGTGTGGTAGTAACGGCCGTTTTCCTGCTAAGTCTCTTGGGGATTGGTCTGGGTATGTGGCGACTGCGCCGTACTCAATCGGGCTGGCTCCTGCTCGTACTGGTCGCCCTCTTCCCCCTTCTTTACCAGGCCGGAACCATTAGCCTTTTGCTAGGCGAGCTGCCCTTTTTGACGTTGACAAACGAAGTTGTCCTGTACGAAACAGTGCGGTTAGGCGGACGGGCGGTAGGGTTGATCTGGCTGGTGTTGGCAGCCTGGCAGTTGGAACAGGCCACGCCACAACGACCACAAACATCCACAGTAGATACAGCATCCAACGCAGCCAGTTAATCACCCCAACCCACCCATGACCCGCCTGGCAATTCTGGTCTTCCACACGCTGCTCAAGCTGTATCCGCGCCACTTTCGGGCCGAATTTGAAGCGGAAATGCAGACCGTATTCCAGCCTCACTTTGTGGAGCCAGGCCATGTTGTGGATGCTGGGTGCATTCATGCTGATTGCTACATTTATTTTGTGGCGTCGTCACCGACGCCAGGCACCGCCAAAACCAGCCAGCTAATCCCCTTTTTCCTCCAATTTTTCGTGCCATTCAGCCCGCATTTGCGGCCATTCAGCCTTATTTGCCGCTGTTTAGCCTAAAAATAATGCGGTGTTCTGCCTATTCTGCTATCGTGGTGTCTGTAGCTGATACCAAACCCGGACAACTGCACATCATCCCAAATTTGCCCGATTTGCCAGACCGCAGCTGAGCATTGGCGCGGCGCAACAGGTGAACTAAGATAGTGGGCGGAGAAGGTTGATCGCTGGCTGTTAAAAAATGTCAACCGCCACAAAAAAGAACGTGACGTATGGAAATTTCAACAACGCACTTGCCTGCTCGATGGCAACTTATCTTATCGATTGCCCGTAAAGACATCATCACCATTCTGAACCATCCTTACCATTTGATTTCGCTTTTCGTGCCGCTGTTTGTCTCGCTGGTGTTTTTAGTTTTGATGCCGGCACTGTCCAGCAGCGACACAATTCGGGTGCTTATTTACGATAAGGGCAGTTCTAAACTGCCTGATCAGCTAGCCTTGTTAGAAGATATGGAAATTGAACGCGTGGGCACAGCAACGGCCGTTCTAGAACAGTTAACCGGTGATGCGGTGGCGGGTATCGTTTTGCCCTCTGGGTTTGATACGGCCGTCAGCAACGGCCGTTCGCCCGAACTCACCATCTACCTGAACAGCGAGGCGCGATCATCCAGCATCGCCAAGTTTCAGCGCTTTTTTGTGGAAGAAACGGCCGCTTTGCGCGATCCGGCACCCGCCGTCCAGCTCAATTGGGAAGCGCACCAACCAGGCGGCAACGAGATGGTGCCCTTTTCCATAGAAAAATTTCTGTTTACTACCATGGCCTTGTTAACAACTGGCGTTGTCACATGCAGCACCCTACCCCATTTGCTGCATGAAGAAAAGGAAAACGGCACGCTGCACGCATTACTCAGCTCGCCAGCCACACAAGCTGATATTCTCATGGGCAAAGGCATCTCCACTTTTACGCTCACCATGATCGTTATTTTGGTCGTCTCGCTGTTAAATCAGGGGTTTGTAGGTAGTTGGAGCATTACATTAACAGCCATTATGCTCACCACCCTGTTCATGATTGGGCTGGGACTGCTGCTGGGGCTGTTGATGCACAAAAATCAGGTTAAGGCAGCCGCAAGTATTGCTGTGTTGGTGATCACCATGCCCAGTTGGTTTAGCGCCACATCAATAGAAAGTCTAGCACCAGTTACCCGCTTAATTTTAAGGTTAATTCCGACGCAGTATATGGTCGAGGCGCTGAATCATTCTTTGAACGGCCGTTCTTGGGCAGCCTCTGGCAGCAGCTTACTCATCTTGCTGACATGGACCGTTGGTATTTATCTAGTTTTAGTGTGGCACCTACGACGCACAGGCTTGCAGTAATCAGTATTCAGTCTTATGAAAGTTTCAATAGTTAACTCAAGGAAGAAACAATGATCGAAATTAGGAATTTGAAAAAATATTACGGTGACGACAACAGCATTAAAGCGGTTGACGATGTCTCGTTTATCTGCCCAGATGGGCAAATTACGGGCCTGCTAGGACCAAATGGCGCGGGCAAAACCACCACGCTGCGCATGATTTCCGGCCTCATCAAGCCGATGGCTGGCACCGTTATTGTAGACAACCACGACGTGACCCAAGACCCGCGCGGCGTGCGCCAAGCATTGGGCGTGCAGGCAGATATGAACGGCGTGTACCCTCGGTTGTCACCCCGGGAACAGTTTCGCTATTACGGCCGTTTCTACGGCCTCAAAGGCAAAGAGCTGGAAAATCGTGTCCAGGCCATCATCGATGAGCTGAAAATGGATGAGATTGCCGACCGCCGTTCCGAGGGGTTTAGCCGAGGTCAGCGGCAAAAGGTGGTGCTGGGGCGTGCCCTGGTCCACAATCCGCCCAACATTATCATGGATGAACCCACTAACGGGCTGGACGTGATGGCCGTGCGCGACACGCGCGACACGATCCGCACCATGCGTGACCAGGGGCGCTGCGTTCTGTTTAGCACCCACTACATGGACGAGGCGGAACGACTCTGCGACCACATCGCCATCATCGTAGAAGGCAAAATCATTGCGTTCGGTACACCTGTCGCCCTGATGGAAAAGACCGGCAAGGACAATTTGGAAGACGCCTTTGTGACCCTGGCCGGACAGATAGGGTTGGAACGGAGTGAATACAGCCTTCAAAAAAACAACCTCTAAGGCAACTGGCAGAAAGGCAATCTGATCGATACAGGCAAGTTCACAAACTTGCAGACTCAAAACAAGGAACATCATGTTAAATAACATTTTAAATATCTGGCAAAAAGAATTGATGGACATCGTGCGCGACCGTAAAGGATTGCGCCAAACATTGGTCGTGCCGCTCATTCTGGGCATCTTTTATGCCGTCCTCAATCCGCTGCTTGGCTCTTTAATCAATTCCCGTCAGGAAGACACGCTGGTGCTGCCCGTTCAGGGCCTGGAATATGCTGGCGAAGAGTTCATCGACACCTTTGCTCAGTTCGGCATCGAGCTAGAACCGTTTAGCGGCGATCTGGAAGCCACCATCGCCAGCGCTGAAGAGGCAGCCGGGCTCATTTTTACCCCTGGCTTTGGTGAAAACGTAGCCGACGAACAAGAAGCCACGCTGATCGTGCGGACCAACACAACTTCGGGCGGCTTGTTTGGCGGCGGCATATCGTTAGGGCGGCTGGAGCTGGCGCTGAATGCCTACA
This sequence comes from uncultured Anaerolineae bacterium, assembly GCA_905479495.1. GTDB lineage: Bacteria > Chloroflexota > Anaerolineae > Promineifilales > Promineifilaceae > Leptofilum. The sequence continues at coordinate 2,534 of CAJQMR010000006.1, read as the reverse complement.
ACCAGCAAATCACAGTACAGCGCCTGACAGAACGCAATGTCGATTTAGCCGTGCTCGCCCCTGTTACGCTGGATATGGCTGATTTGGCCTCGCCAGCGCAGCGGGCCGGGGCGGCTGCCTCGTTTTTCCTGCCTATTTTGGTGGCGATTACGGCCGTTCAAGGTGGTATGTTTATTGCCATCGACGTGACGGCGGGGGAGAAAGAGCGCGGCACTTTGGAATCGTTACTGGTCACCCCCAGCAGCGACACAGAAATTTTTGTGGGCAAATTGGCTTCGGTGTTTACGATTACGGCCGTACCCATCGCCTTAACCCTTTCTGGTTTTTGGATTGCCAGTAATCTGCTGCCCGAATCCATGACCGATGGTGCTGGTGCCCTGCCCGTGACCGTGATTTTGCAGGCCATCCTGGTCTCCTTGCCATTGGCCCTATTCGCCAACGTCATCCTGATGGTGATCAGCATTCGCACCAAAACCTTTAAGGATGCCCAATCCGCGCTGACGCCAGTGGTGTTTGGCGTGATGTTTACCGCGATGGCCGCTGCCTTTGTGCCCCCAACCGGGGCCAGCCTAGCCTATCTGGTCCCCGTTTACGGTACCTCTGCGGTGGTCGGCGTGCTGACGCTGGGTGGGGTTGTGCCCGCCAATGCGGTGCTCTTCAGCATCATTGGTAATTTACTGGCGACGGTAGTGGGCATTATTTTTGCCATGCAAATCTTCAATCGGGAACGATTGCTGTACAGTATGTAACCTTACAGGCATATCCGCCATCCAATAATATAATCAAACAATTAGGGAAAACCTGACACTCCTTGTTGAGTTGTCAGGTTTTCCCATTAGAAGCGTCAAGTACATAAGGGCATTTAGCAAACCACAGAAAAAGTTTTGAAAAACGATGGGCGATTTCTCTGTAGTTTGCTTAAGTAAAAGCCCATTTCGCGCCCATTCTAATTCAAAATTCTATTAGGTTTTTACATATGAAATGGTTTTCCTTTGGCAAAAAGAAAAAGAAGTCGGCAGCTCAGGTGAGCGTGCTAGAAGTAACCGATCAATCGTTCCAGGTGCAGGTGATTAATCGCTCCTACAAGATGCCGGTACTGGTGGATTTTTGGGCAGCCTGGTGCGGCCCCTGCCGGATGCTTGGTCCGGTCCTAGAAAATTTAGCAGAGGAGCCAGACAGTCCGTTTGTGTTGGCCAAGCTGGATACAGAACACAATCAGCAAATTGCCAGAAAATATAATATTCAATCTATTCCGGCAGTGAAAATGTTTAGAAACGGCCGTATCGTTGACGAATTTACGGGCGTTTTACCCAAGAGCCTTGTCAACCGCTTTGTGCAAAAAGCAGTGGCGGCCCCGGCCCCACCCCTTGGCTTTCAGGGCAGTGACGATCCGGCCCAACGGCTGGAGCAAGCGCAGCATCAGCTAAAAAAGGGAAATGGTCTCAACGCGTTCACCCTCCTCAAAGATTTCCCCGATGGCGAACAGTTCGAGACGGCCCAAGAACTGCTGCCCCTGGCCCAATTCATGGTTGATGTGTCTGATGGTGATGCCCTGACGGGCGTAGACACGTTAGACAAGTTGTACCAGCAAGCAGCGTTGGCACTGGAACGGCGTAATCCTAAAAAGGCGCTTGCCCTCCTGGCTGAAGCATTGGAAGCTGGCGAAGAAATTGACCAGCCAGTGACGGTTGGCGTCATGCAGTCCCTCTTTGCCTTGCTGGGAGAAAATCACAAACTCACGCGACAATACCAGGATAGGGTAACGGCCGTTTCCTCCTAAACCAATCAGCGGTATTATCTACCCATGATACTGCTGCGAATTTTCATCTTCATCCTTGGCCTCTTTTTAGCCGCCTACACCTTTATCTCTGCCACCCGCACGTTTGTGCTGCCGCGCAGTGCTTCAGTAAAGCTTACCCGGATTGTATTTATTTCCGTCCGCAAGCTGTTTCAGCTGCTGATGAAAGCGTTGCCCACCTATGAACAGCGAGACAGCCTGATGGCGATCTACGCACCGATCAGTTTACTGCTGATGGTGCCTGCCTGGCTGTTCATCACCACCATTGGCTTTGCCTGCATGTTTTGGGCCTTGGGCACCACACCCTGGTCTGAAGCATTTTTACTCAGTGGTTCCTCCATCCTTACCCTTGGTTTTTCTACGGCCGACACGATGGCCCAAACCATTTTGGCCTTCATCGAAGCCACAACAGGCTTGATTCTGGTGGCCATGTTGATCTCCTATTTGCCCACCATGTATTCGGCCTTCTCCCAACGGGAAGAAGCAGTGTCGCTGCTGGAAGTGCGCGCCGGATCGCCGCCAACCGCCCCAGAACTGGTCTGGCGGCTGCACAGAATAAGTAATGTCCAACTGTCTCAGGGGTTTTGGGAGTATTGGGAGCGCTGGTTTACCCAAATTGATGAAACCCATACCTCATTATCCGCGTTGGTATTTTTTCGCTCCCCTCGGGCACACCTAAGCTGGGTGGTGGCGGCGGGCGCCGTGCTGGATGGGGCCGCGCTCCTCCTGGGTGCCG
>CAJQMR010000005.1 GCA_905479495.1 uncultured Anaerolineae bacterium | reverse complement strand
GGCACGCCCTGGTGCGTCAGCATGGAGCACGGCGGCAACACCGGCTGGGTGGCCACCGACTGGATCGAGGACGTTTTGCTGCGCACCGCCCCGCCAGAAACCTACGACCAATGGGTGAACCACGAGATTCCCTTTGACGATCCGGCCGTCGTCAATGCGGCCAACATCGTGGGCGATATCTGGTTTAACGAAGATTACGTCTACGGCGGTACCACTGGTATATTGACCATCTGGGTAGGCGACACGCAAACGCCAATGTTTGACGACGCTGGCCCACAGTGCTGGATGCACCGGCAGGCAGGCTGGATTCCCGATTTCTGGCCCGAAGGCACGGAACCCGGTGTAGACAGCTCGTTCTTCTACCTGCCACCCATTGATGAAGCATACGGCCGTCCCGTCCTCGGTGGTGGTGATGTGTTCTCAGCGTTTAATACCCGGCCAGAAACGGCCGCGCTCATGGAATACCTCTCCCTGCCCGAAGGGGCCGAAACCTGGGTGAAAGCGGGTGGCTTCATCTCCCCCAACCGCAGCGTGCCCGCCGACTGGTACGGCAGCTACGTGGACCAGGCCCAGGCCGAAATCCTGCAAAACGCCACCACGCTCCGCTTTGACGCCTCCGACCTGATGCCCGCCGAAGTGGGCGCAGGCACCTTCTGGAGCGGCATGGTGGATTGGGTGAGCGCGGGCGGCACGAACACCGATGAGGTCTTTGCCCAAATTGATGCCAGCTGGCCCGATACCGAGACCGGTTTGGGCGGCACGGGCGATGCTGAGGAAGAAGCTGCCGCTGAAGAAACGGGCGGCTACGAACATCTGGCGGCGGCTGAAGCAGGCGAGTACGACGGCACAACCGTCACCATCTTTGGCAAATGGACCGAGGGCGAGGGCGAAAGCTTCGTCAACACCCTGGCCGACTTTGAAGAGCGCACCGGCATCGACATTCAGTACGAAGGTTCGTCCGAGTTTGAAACGCTGATCACCGTGCGCGTAGAGGGCGGCGACGCTCCCGACATCGCTGGCTTCCCGCAGCCGGGCCTGCTGGCCGAGTTCGTGCGCGAAGGCGCGGTGGTTGACTTGGGTGCCAATATCAACACCGACCAACTCGCCGCAGATTACAGCGACGCCTGGATCAATCTGGGCACGGTCGATGGGCAGCTGTCTGGCGTGTTCTTCCGCGCCAGCACCAAGAGCATTGTCTGGTACCCGGTGCAGGCATTTGAAGAGGCTGGCTACGAAATCCCGCAAACCTGGGATGAGATGATTACCCTCAGCGACCAAATTGTGGCCGATGGCGGCACGCCCTGGTGCATCAGCATGGAGCACGGCGGCAACACCGGCTGGGTAGCTACCGACTGGATCGAGGACGTTTTGCTGCGCACCGCCCCGCCAGAAACCTACGACCAATGGGTGAACCACGAGATTCCCTTTAACGATCCGGCCGTCGTGAATGCGGCCAACATCGTGGGCGATATCTGGTTCAACGAAGATTACGTTTACGGCGGTACCACTGGTATATTGACCATCTGGGTAGGCGACACGCAAACGCCGATGTTTGACGAAGCTGGCCCGCAATGCTGGATGCACCGGCAAGCTGGCTGGATCCCTGACTTCTGGCCGGAAGGCAAAGTGGCTGGCGAAGACAGTTCGTTCTTCTACCTGCCGCCCATTGATGAGGCATACGGCCGTCCCGTCCTCGGTGGTGGTGATGTGTTTGCCGCCTTCAGCGACCGGCCTGAAGTGCTGGCCGTCATCGAATATCTGGCTACGGCCGACGCCGCCAAAGGCTGGGTGGAAGCTGGCGGCTTCATCTCCCCCAACCGCAGCGTGCCCGCCGACTGGTACGGCAACTACGTAGACCAGGCCCAGGCCGAAATCTTGCAGGGCGCCACCACGCTCCGCTTTGACGCATCTGACCTGATGCCCGCCGAAGTGGGCGCAGGTACCTTCTGGAGCGGCATGGTGGACTGGGTAAGCACCGCAGGTGCCGACACGGAAACTGTCTTGCAGCAAATCGAAGACAGCTGGCCAAGTAACTAAACTGTAATTGAGTAATTGGGTAACTGGGTAACTGGGTAATTACAAATTACCGATTACTCAATTACCCAATTACCTTTTCATGAGGGAAATCGCATGGCTGGGCAAATGGTTTCGTCGCCGCAAGCAACGGGGGAAAAGGGGCTGTCGGGTTTGGCCCGAACGGCGCTGTCGGTGGGGGTGGCTACGGCCGTATTCTTCATCCTGCGCTGGAGTGTGGCCTTTATGAAGGATCGCGAAGCGCCGGAGCAGCTTTTGCTGAACCTGTACGCCCGTCTGGGGCTGGAATCGGCGCTGGTTCGGCTGCAAGAAAGCGGTCTGAATCCGCTGACAGGCAAATTGATGATTACGGCCGTTGCCCTGCTGGTGGGCATCGGCGGGGTGTGGCTGCTCTTTTGGGTGGCCAATGATTTGATTGCGCGCTTGCCGTTTGGGTTTAGGGAGCGGATACGGCCGTTTATCTTCGTCGGTCCCGCCATTTTACTGCTGGCCACCTACCTCATCTACCCCGCCTTCAACACCCTCTACACCAGCATCTCTGAAGACATTCTCAACGTGCCGGAGCTGGTACCCGAGCAATATTGGGCCTCAGACAGCATCGCTGCCGATCTGGTGGCCGAGGCCGAAAATCTCACCTTTAACCACTATCTGATCAACACCGACCAGTTTGAACTGGCCAGCGTCACCGCCAACGAAAAGCCCGTCTGGTTACTCATCCGCCCCAAAACCATCACCGATCCGGACACAGAATCGGAAATGCGCGTGTTTAGCCTGACCGCGCTGGGTCTGCAAAATTACCAGTTTGCCTTCACCAGCTCAGACATGCAGATCGCCTTTCGCAACAACCTGCTCTGGCTCATCATTGGTACGGGCGGCAGCGTAATCATTGGATTGGTTTTTGCTTCATTGGTGGATCGGGTGAAGCGGGAAGCACTGGCTAAATCGTTTATCTTTTTGCCCTTGGCTATCTCCTTTGTGGGGGCCAGCGTCATCTGGAAGTTTGTCTATGCCTGGCAGCCGGGCAATCGTGCCCAAATTGGGCTGCTCAACGCCCTGGTGACCAGCTTCGGGATTGAGCCGATTCCCTGGTTGATAGAAACCAGCTTCAACACCTATGCGCTCATCGTCATCATGATCTGGCTGCAAACGGGCTTTGCCATGGTGGTGCTTTCCGCTGCGCTGAAAGGGGTGCCGGGTGAGGTGCTGGAAGCAGCCCGCATGGACGGCGCAACAGAGTTGCAGCTTTTCTTCCGCGTCATCATCCCCATGATCCAGGGGTCGATTATCACTGTCTCGACGACCATTTTCATCGCCATTCTTAAAGTGTTCGACATTGTGTACGTGATGACCAGCGGCAAATTCGACACGGAAGTGATTGCCAATCGCATGTTTGTGGAGATGTTCAACTTCCGTAATTTTGGCCGGGCCAGCTCGTTGGCGGTGATTTTGCTGGTAGTGGTGGTGCCGATTATGGTGGTGAACATTCGCAATTTGCGGCGGCAGGGGATTAATCGGTGAACGGTGATCAGTAAACAGTAATCGGTAAAAACCGATTACTGTTTACCGATTACGGAACAGAGGGAAAGATGACGACTTACACACAGAAGAGACAGCAAACGCAAGTACAGAAATTTTTACAGAAAGCACCGGTGCGAACGGCCGTACTCCTCATCTGCTTTTTGTGGACCTTGCCGACGGTGGGCATGTTTGTCAGCTCATTCCGCACGGCCAACGAGATTCGCACCACCGGCTGGTGGACGGCGTTTGTCCATCCCTTCCAGATGGGGCAGTGGACGCTGGAAAACTACAGCACCGTCCTCACCGCCGACGGCATGCTCAACGCATTCATCAACAGCCTGATCATCACCATCCCCGCCACCGTTATTCCCATTACCCTGGCCGCCTTTGCCGCCTATGCCTTCGCCTGGATGCGCTTTCCGGGGCGGGATTGGCTGTTTGCCGTGGTTGTTGGCCTGCTGGTGGTTCCGCTGCAAATGGCGCTCATTCCTGTGCTGCGCCTGTACACCGGGCTGGAATTGAACGGCACTTTTTTGGGCACATGGCTGGCGCATACCGGCTTTGGCCTGCCGCTGGCCATCTATCTGCTCTACAGCTATATCTCCCAACTGCCGGGCGAGCTGTTTGAATCCGCCTTCATTGATGGCGCGTCCCACTACACGGCGTTTACCCGGCTGGTGCTGCCGCTTTCCGTCCCGGCGATTGCCTCATTTGCCATCTTCCAATTTTTATGGGTGTGGAATGATTTGCTGGTGGCCCTGGTATTCTTGGGCACCAATCCAGATGTGGCCATCGTCACTTCGCGGCTGTCGGCGATGGTGGGCACCAAGGGTGAGGCGTGGCATCTGCTCACCGCCGGGGCGTTTTTAACGATGATCATTCCGCTGATTGTGTTCTTTTCTCTGCAGCGGTATTTTGTGCGGGGGTTGTTGGCGGGGTCGGTTAAGGGATAGGGAGATTAGAGATTGGAGATTGGAGACTAAAATCTCTAATCTCCAATTTCCTTTTGAGAAACTATTTATGCAGAACGAGTTAGGCTACAAGTTGATGCTGGCGTTTGAGGGGTTTGAAGTGCCTCAGCGGATTCGGGAGTGGATTGTTGCACGGAATCCGGCTGGCTTTACCCTTTTTCGTGGCTTGAACGTACAAAATCTGGCGCAGGTGCGGGCATTAACGGCCGAATTACAAAGCATCGCCAAACAGGCCAACCAGCCGCCGCTCATCATCGCCACCGACCAGGAAGGCGGGCAGCTCAACGCCTTGGGCGAAGAGACGACGCTCTTCCCCGGCAACATGGCGCTGGGTGCGACCCGTGACGTGGCATTAGCGCGGCAGGTGGGCCAGGCGATGGGGCGGGAATTGGCGGCGCTGGGCGTCAACGTCAACTATGCACCCGTGTGCGACATCAGCAGCAATCCAAACAATCCGGCCTGCGGCATCCGCGCCTTTGGCGACGATCCGGCACTGGCAGCAGAGATGGCCGCCGCCCTGGTGGCCGGGATGCAGGCCGAGGGCGTTGCCGCCACGATCAAACATTTTCCCGGCATCGGCGAGTCCAGGGTGGATTCGCATTACAGCCTGCCGCTGCTGGGCCACAGCCGGGCGCGATTGGAGGAAGTGGAGTTACGGCCGTTCCGCACCGCCATCGCCGCCGGAGCCAAACTGATCATGAGTGGCCATTTTGCTATCCCCGCCCTCACCGGCAGCACGGAGCTGCCCGCCACGCTCTCCCGCGCCGTCATGCACGATTTTGTGCGCGACGAACTGGGCTTCGCGGGCATCGTCATCAGCGACGCGCTGGACATGGGGGCGATTTCGCAGGGGGCGGGGCAAATTGTGGATGTGATTACGGCCGTTCGTGCCGAAGTCGATCTGCTCCTGCTCACCAGCAGCGCGGAGGTGCAGGAACGGCTCTACGCGGGTCTTCAGTTAGCCATTTCCCGTGGCCTGATTGATGAAACACACCTCCAACCATCGCTGGCGCGGATTAGGGCGCTGAAGCAGTGGCTGGCCCAGACGCCGCAGCCGCCGCTAGAGATGGTCGCCTGCGCCGAGCATCAAGCGCTGGCCCAGGAAGTGGCCAATCGGGCCATCACCCTGGCGCGCAACGACGCCGGGCTACTGCCGCTGCGCCTGCCGTCCAAAGCGCGCATCGCCGTCATCATGCCTCAGCCCAAGGATTTGACCCCGGCCGATACCTCTTCGTTCATCACGCCGTCGCTGGCAACGGCCGTTCGCGCCCATCACCCGCACGTCGATGAATTTATCACCAGCCATCCGCCCACCGCCACCGAAATCGCCAGCCTGCGCCAAAAAGCGAGCGCGTACGATTTGCTCATCGTGGGCACGTTGAGCGCCTCGCTGGATGGGATGCAGGTGGAGCTGGTGAAGGCGTTGTTGGAGACGGCCGTGCCCACCATCACCGTCGCCCTGCGCACGCCGTACGATCTCACCGTCTACCCCAACGCCCAGACACACATCTGCACCTACAGCATCCTGCCTGCCGTCATGCACGCCCTCGCCGCCGCCCTGTTTGGCGAGATTCCGTTCCAGGGTATTTTGCCTGTTCGGTTGGGGAATGGTGGTCGGTAATCAGTTTCGTAATAAGGTAATTAGTAATTCAGTAATTACCCAATTACCTAATTACCCAATTATTTCTTATGATTTGCATTCAACACGCCACAATTTACACGCCAGATGAAGTGATCGCGGATGGAGCAGTTTTGATCGCAGACGGCCGTATCCAAACCATCGCCCCCAGCAGCCAGATCGATCTGCCAGAAAAGGTAAGCTGCATCGATGCAACCGGCCTGCATCTGGTGCCAGGCTTTATTGATTTGCAGCTAAACGGGGCGATTGGCCTGGATTTTACCAGCGAGCCGCGCGGCATCTGGCCCGTGGCCGCTTATTTGCCGCGCACCGGCGTCACCAGCTTTTTGCCCACGATTATCAGTGCGCCGTTAACGGCCGTTTCCGCCGCCCAAAAAATCATCACCAGCAGTCCACCTCGTGGTTTTCAGGGGGCCACACCGCTGGGGCTGCACATCGAAGGTCCCTTTTTGCACCCCGACAAAAAAGGGGCGCACAATCCTGCCCATTTGCAGCTGCCCACCGCCGCAAAAGTGGCCAACTGGCTGCCCGAAAACGGCGTACGGCTGGTAACATTGGCTCCGGAGCTGGAAGGGGCGCTGGAGGTGGTGCGACTGCTCAGCGAGCGTGGGGTGGTGGTCAGCGCCGGGCATTCCACCGCCGATTTTGCGCAAGCCACGGCAGGCTTCGCCGCTGGGATTCGCTACGGCACACACCTGTTCAACGCCATGCCGCCGCTGCACCACCGCGAACCGGGTCTGGCAGGCGCGCTCCTGGCCGACGAACGCACTACCATTGGCCTGATTGTGGATGGCGCGCATGTGCATCCTGAATTGGTAAAATTGGTGTGGCGATTGGTGGGGAACGGCCGTCTCACCCTGGTCACCGATGCGATGGCGGCCCTGGGAATGCCACCCGGTCACTACGCTTTGGGCGATCATGAAGTAATCGTGGATGATAAGATGGCACGATTGGTTTCTGGGACGCTGGCGGGCAGTTTGTTGACGCTGGATACGGCCGTACGTAACCTCATCACTTTCACCGGCTGCTCCCTGGCCGAAGTGCTGCCCACCGTCACCAGCACGCCCGCCAATCTGCTTGGCCTGCCGCACAAAGGCCGCCTCGCGCCCAACTGCGACGCCGACCTGGTGCTGCTCACCCCCGATTTGCAGGTGCACACCACCCTCATTGGCGGGCGCATCGTTTATCAAAAGGAATAATCCACAGATTTCGCAGATTTGCGCAGATAGCGCTTGCAGATTTTTCTTTTCTCTGTGCAGCTCTGTGCAGCTCTGTGTCTCCTCTGCGTAACTCTGTGTTCCTTTTTAATTTATAGGAGATACCATGTCTTTACATGCAGAAATTCTGGAACAAACGGCCGTTTGGCAAAAAAGCTACGCCCAAAATTTAGAGGTGGTCCGGGCAATTGCTCGTGCAGTGCCGCTCGATAACATCCATCACGCGTTCATTGCCGCGCGGGGCACGTCGGACAATGCGGCGCGGTATGCCAGCTATTTGTGGGGCGCCCTGAACCGGCTGCCCGTCACGCTGGCCACGCCCTCGTTGTTTAGTTTGTACCGGCAGCCACCCCGGCTGCGCGGCGCACTGGTGATTGGCATTTCGCAGTCGGGACAGTCGCCGGACATTGTAAATGTGGTGGCTGAGGGCAAAAAACAGGGACAGCCGACGCTGGCCATCACCAATGAGCCAGATTCCCCACTGGCGCACACGGCCGATTTTGTTATCAACATACATGCGGGCGTGGAAACGGCCGTTGCCGCCAGCAAAACATATACCAGCCAATTGCTGGCCATTGCCATGCTATCCGCTGCCTGGAGCCAGGCGCAAGATCGGTTTGCGGCGATTGAGAAATTGGGGGAATGGGGAACGGCCGTTTTAGCCCACGACGAAAAAATAGCTCAGCTGGCACAGCGGTATCGCTTCATGAACCAATGTGTTGTCCTGGGGCGCGGCTACAACTATGCCACCGCCTTCGAATGGTCGCTCAAACTCAAAGAACTCACCTACGTCGTGGCCGAGCCATATTCCTCCGCCGATTTTCGACATGGGCCAATTGCCATTGTGGAGCGCGGCTTCCCTATCATGGCCGTCGCGCCCAGTGGAGCCGTCCTTACCGACATGCGCAAACTGCTGCAAAAACTAGCGGAAGAGAAGCAGGCCGAGCTGCTCATCATTAGCAACGATGAGGCCACGCTGGCGCTGGCCAACTCGCCCATCACATTGCCAGCTGACCTACCCGAATGGCTCTCACCGTTGGTGACCATCCTGCCGGCCCAGCTCTTTGCCTACCACCTTACCTGCGTGAAGGGGTACAATACCGAAGCACCGCGTGGTCTCAATAAAGTGACCCGCACAACCTAAACAGGGTCTTTGCGTAAGGTAAACACTCACAAAAGGGCGTGAAGTCGATTTAAGACATTCACATCCACAACCGTTTTTCAACAAGGAGAAATAATATGGGTAATTTTGTTCTTTGGTTAGTTCTTGGTGCCATTGCAGGCTGGGCCGCTGGCAAAATCATGCGCGGCGGTGGTTTTGGGCTGGTTGGTAACATTATCATAGGTATTATTGGTGGTGTCATTGGCGGTTGGGTTTTTGGCTTGCTGGGACTTAGTGCCGGGGGTTTTATTGGCTCTCTTGTCACCGCAATTGTTGGGGCTGTCATCTTGATTTATGTGGTTAGCCTCATTAGAAAATAGCGCGGCACATTCATTAAAGCAACATACAAAAAGGTCATCCCAGTGGATGGCCTTTTTTGTATCCTCAACGATAACCAAATATTAATGGTCGCGAGTTTTCCGACATGATAGAATTGTAGATTGCTTTGAAACCTCAATTTACCGTTCATCATCTGTGGTACTTTCTGCCAGGAATTCTTTGGCAGATTTGCTAAGCGGAATAACAAATGTCTCTGGACAAAATCATTGTGCGCGGTGCGCGTGCCCACAACCTGAAAAATATCGATGTCGAGATTCCCCGCGATAAGCTGGTGGTCATCACCGGGCTGTCCGGCTCTGGCAAATCGTCGCTGGCCTTCGACACCATCTTTGCCGAAGGGCAGCGGCGTTACGTCGAATCATTGTCAGCTTATGCCCGCCAGTTTTTGGGGCAGATGGAAAAGCCAGATGTGGACCAGATTGAGGGGCTAAGCCCGGCCGTTTCCATCGACCAAAAAGGGGTAAGCCACAATCCGCGCTCAACGGTGGGCACGGTGACAGAGATTTACGATTATTTGCGCCTGCTGTTTGCCCGCGTGGGCGTGCCCCACTGCCCGGAATGCGGCCGTCCGGTACGGCCGCAATCGGCCGAGCAAATTGTGGACGCCGTGCTGCACATGCCCAAAAACAGCCGCATTCAGGTGCTGGCCCCGCTGATCCGGGACCGCAAAGGGCACCACCAGGGCATCTTTGACGATGTGCGTAAATCCGGCTTTGTCCGGGTGCGCGTCAACGGTGAAGTCCTCTCTGTAGATGACGAGATTGAGCTGGATCGGTACAAAAACCACACCATTGAAGCGGTTGTCGATCGGCTGGTGGTGCGGCACGATCCGCACGATAACAGTGAAGATGCTCAGGCGGCCAAATCTCGCCTGACAGATTCTCTGGAAACGGCGCTGCGGCTGGGCAGCGGCCTGGTGATCGTCAATGACGTGACCGACCCAGAAAATCCGGTGGACAATTTGTACTCCGAACACCTTTACTGCCCGTATGACGGCACCAGCATCCCGGAAATAGAGCCGCGCACCTTCAGCTTTAACAGTCCGCATGGGGCGTGCGCTGCCTGCCAGGGGCTGGGCACAACCAAGATGATTGACCCCGATCTGGTGGTGCCCAATAAATCGCTTACTCTGGAAGAAGGGGCGATTGCCGGCTGGCCTACGGAGGACAAGGCTGGGTATTACTGGCAGCTGCTGAAGGCAACGGCCGTTCACTTCGAAATCCCTGTTGACGTACCCGTCCGCGAACTGACCGAAGCTCAGATGCACATTTTGCTGCACGGCAGCGGCAGCGAACAGGTTATTGTCACCTATAAAAACCGGCAGGGCGATCCGCGCAAATACCTTACCAACTACGAAGGCGTTGTGCCCAACCTGTGGCGACGCTACAACGAATCCACCTCCGACTACGTGCGCGACAAGCTGGAAGAATACATGGTCAACCAGCCCTGCCCCGAGTGCGGCGGCTCCCGCTTGCAGCCGGTGGCCCGCGCAGTGGACATTACCGGCATGACCATCACCGAGGTGGTGAAGATGCCGGTGCTCAACATTGTGCCCTGGGTAGAGACGCTGCGCAATGAAGAAAACACGCCGCTCACGGACCGCCAGGCAATGATTGCCAAACCGATCCTCAAGGAAATTGGTGACCGGGTCACCTTTATGGTGAATGTGGGGCTGGACTACTTGACGCTGGACCGCACGGCGGGCACGCTGAGCGGTGGCGAAGCCCAGCGCATTCGGCTGGCCACGCAGATTGGCAGCCAACTCATGGGCGTGCTGTACGTGCTGGACGAACCCAGCATTGGCCTGCACCAGCGGGACAACGAGCGGCTCATTCACACGCTGAAAGGGATGCGCGACCTGGGCAACACCGTCCTGGTGGTGGAGCATGACGAAGACACAATGCGCGCCGCTGATTGGGTGATCGACTTGGGGCCAGGTGCTGGCACGCGCGGCGGCGAAGTGGTTGCCGAGGGCACGCCAGACGAGGTGGCGGCACATGAAAAATCACTCACGGGCGCTTATCTAAGCGGGCGGCAAGGCATTCCCATCCCCAAAAAGCGTCGCAAAGGAACGGGCGAAACGCTAATGATTCGCGGCGCGCGGGAAAACAATTTAAAGGCGCTGGACATCTGCATTCCCCTGGGTAAGTTTGTTTGCGTCACGGGCGTGAGCGGCAGCGGCAAAAGCTCGTTCCTCATCGAAATTTTGAGTAAGAAGCTGAGCCAACATTTTTACAAATCCAAAACAGTACCGGGCAAACATGATGATATTGAGGGGCTGGATCATCTGGATAAGGTGATTGAAATTGACCAGAGTCCAATCGGCCGTACGCCCCGCTCGAATCCGGCCACGTACACCAATCTGTTTAACCCCATCCGCGACCTGTTTGCCAGCTTAACCGAGAGCAAAGTACGCGGCTACAAGCCCGGGCGTTTTAGCTTTAACGTGAAGGGGGGTCGCTGCGAGGCATGCGGCGGCCAGGGGCAAAACCGCATCGAGATGCAGTTTTTGCCGGACATTTACGTGCCGTGCGATGTGTGTCACGGGGCACGCTACAATCGGGAAACGCTGCAAGTGCGTTTTAAAGAGCTAAACATCGCTGATGTGCTGGATTTGAGCGTGGACGATGCGCTGGAATTTTTCGCCAACGTGCCCACGATTAAGCGGAAGCTAAAAACGCTGCAAGACGTAGGATTGGGTTACATCAAATTGGGCCAACCGGCCCCCACCCTCAGCGGCGGCGAGGCACAGCGCATCAAGCTGAGCCGAGAATTGAGCAAGATTGCCACCGGCCGCACGATGTACATTTTGGATGAGCCATCGGTGGGGCTGCATTCGCACGATGTGGCCAAGCTGATTGTGGCCCTGAACAAGCTGGTGGATAAAGGCAACACGGTCATCATCATTGAGCACAATCTGGACATCATTAAGGTGGCCGATTATTTGATCGATATGGGGCCGGAAGGAGGCCATCGCGGCGGCGAGATTGTGGCCGCCGGTTCGCCGGAAGAGGTGGCGCAGGTGGAGTCATCGTACACGGGACAGTGGTTGAAGCAATATTTGAACGGCCGTTCTACCCCAGACAACTAACGATTAACCATTTCCGCTTCTTTGGCTCGTGCGGCAACGGCCGTTATTAGTTCATCCAGCGATTCAAATCCATTCATTTCTTCGACATTAATCCATGGCTGCAAATTGTGACCATCCCACACAAAAGCAGCAGGCAGCAACACATCGATTTTGCCATATTGCTCGGCCAACTCATCTTTATGCAAAAACTCAACCGGCCAGGGCAAGGTTCTTACAAAGCGCCGCCAGCGGGGCAGGCCAGTAGGCGTGTAGGTGAGGGCACACAGGTTGCATGGATAGGTTGCGGGGGAAAAGAGCTTGTGCGCGGCATCGAGTATGAAATTTAGCAAGCCGCTGTCGGCATTGTAGACAAACAGAAGTTTTTCACTCATAGACGGAGCTTAACAAAGTTTGTCGTCACTGGATGGGAGCCAGCTTACATTTGGGTTGGGTGTGGCGGGGGGGAACGGCCGTTTACCGGCGCAGTTTGCTAAAAAACCCTTTAGGTTTTTTCTGCTGGATTTGCTGCTCAATTTGTCGGGCTGCCTGAAAATCCATAATGCTTAAAGCCCTTTCATTACACATGGCGGCATTCTCCAATTCATTCAGACGCAAAAACATGTAGCTCATGTTGTGCCAGGCCCAGGCGTCATTGGGGTCTCGTTTAATGACTTCGTTATAATGCTTGATGGCTTTATTAAAAGTGCCATCGTCCATGTGATGACCGGCCAGGGCATTGTGCACATACGCCTGGCGCGCCGGCGAGTTGGCAAAGCGATAGGCTTGCTTTATCCAATACAGCACTTTTGCCGGTTGTTTGAGGCTGCGCCAATAGTTCAGCTCAGTGAGGCAGAGGAAGTAGTTGTCGGGTTCCGGGGGTGAGATATGGTCGAGGATGAGACGGCCGTTGTCCAACTGACCCGAGTTGATGTACAGCACCGCCTCAATAAAATTGATCTCCACTCGATTGGGTTCCCACTCCTGGGCTTTTTCCGTCCATTCCAGTGCAGCATCGTACCCCTTGGTATACATCTGATTTTTCCCGTCAGAGGCAGCCATAGTCAGGGTGAAGGCCACACCAGCATAGGCATAGCCACAGGCATCTATCGACTGGAACAAACCCAAGGCTTGTAAATAAACCTCTGGATTCCCCCGATAGGCGTTCACCATATCCAGGCCGTGCTCATATTTAGCCTTGAGAGATGCGTTGGTGCGATGCGTGCCCGGCCAACGCGCTTTGGCAATGATTTCCAGCAAATCGTCTACAACGGGATTCTGACTGCTCATGAGGGCTCTATCCCTTGAACATACATGGCAGCTTTGAACTCTTTGGCCAGCTTGTCGTCGATATCATCGGCAACGGCCGAAATGGTGTGCAGCAGATACACCATTTGGTCTACATCCAGGTTATGTAACGGCCGTTCACTCACCAGCGCAATCTGGTCATTGGTCGCCCCCAGGGCGCAGTTCATCAACTCCATGTTTATTTCCAAACAGCGACGGTAAAATGGTGTGATCAAATCTTCTGGCAAGAACAGAATGGGCGAGACAAAGCGGACGCTTAGCGTTTTTTTATTTTGAATGAGAAAAATGTAAATAACAGCGCTGCCACGCTGTACAAACCAGCCAGGCGAATTTTGGTTTCGCATGCGTTGCTCACTGGGGTTTAGCCCCACTGTTTTCAACACCTCTTCAATCATGGCCACGCATTCTTTTAGCGTGATTGGCTGGTCTGCTTTTTTCTTCTTAGAGCGAAAAATTCCCATATTACTCTCCCAAGGAAAGGGTAACGCCACAAAATGAACAATACTTATCATCAAAAGAAACCAGTGATTCACAAACGGTGCACGGTTCTAAAATGCCAGGCACGACATTCAAATTAGCCCGGACCTTGCGATTGATGCTGCCTACTGGTTGAGCATCGTCCAGCACAACGCCGCAATGTTCACAGTAGTGCAAATTGCCGGAGTTCTTCCCACAAATGCCACAGTACTCCATAGCAAATACACCAGCTATCTCTTTTTTGATGGCCTGGTAGCGATCTTTAATCTCATCAATGGGGATAGCAAAACCCAATCCCTGGCTTTGGCTCAGAATCATGGTGTTCATGCCAATCACTTCGGCCCGATTGTTGAAGAGAGGACCGCCGCTGTTGCCGGGATTGATAGAAGCGTCTGTTTGCACATAGCCGGTGCCGCTTACCTCCCGGTTGGTAGCGCTGACAATGCCCTGGGTGATGCTGTTTTCCAGCCCCATAGGATGGCCAATGGCAAATAACTGCTGCCCAATTTTTAGCTGGTTTTGACTGCCAATAGCAACGGTAGCATTGTCTTGCAGGGGAACGCGCAAAAAAGCCAGGTCTATATCTTTGTAAGAGCGGATGAGTTCACCGATATGTTCACTGCCGCCATACAGACGCACTTTCACTTTATGCGCAGTCCCCACAACATGCCGGTTGGTGACAACAAGCCCTTTACTGTTGATGAAGAAACCAGAGCCAAAAATACGGCCGTCATCAGAAATCCCCACAACGGCATTGATCACCTTTTCAAACAACGTTTCAGCATCGTAGGTTTTTCTTTCTTCGCTGAAGGAAAGAATCTCTTGATCATCACGGGGAATCACGATGATGGTGGCACAGTTGGGGCATTTGCCTTGCTGTCCCCGATACTTTTCGGGAACGTTAAATCGCTTCCCGCAGGCGCATTGAATTTTGATCATGCACTCATCCTGCTTCGCTTATAAAACAACCCGGATACAATTTAAAGTAGCATAACAGTCTGTACTTTCATTCTGGGTTAACTGGAACTGTATCATTATTGATTACTATAAAATGTTGAGAAGCTTTTGCCAATAACCGATCTTCCTAAGGCAAGCATCTGGTGGTAAACGGCCGTTTCATCTTAAATCACTCATTTTTGCTCAACGTCAGCGCATATTCAGGCGTCCCCGCTTCAAAATCCAGCACACCAATGATGTACATGCCCCCCGTCTCCAGGTCCACATTCAGAATTTCAGCATCCTGAAAGACCGAGCCGATTGAACCAAAGTCAGGCGGGCCAAACAAGCCAATCACAAAATCGCCATCACTGCCCGTGGGCGAAACAAAGAGTGAGATATTGTCGCCGCTGGCTCCCATGAAGCACCAGTAATCAATTCCTAACACTTCAATCGTGCTCGTTTTTGTCTGGCCATACTCAATACGCCCCTTAATCAAGTCGGGGAAGCCGCCACCTTCGCTAAAAATCAGGCAGTAATGTCCGGCTGCACCATTGCGATCGTAGACGCGAATTTTGTAATCTAATGCCGGATTTAGTTGGGCATCGACGATGGCTTCCCGCTGACCGCTGCCGCTGTTGTCGGCATACTGCACAACATCGTTGGCCGCATCCCGTATTTCCAGGACGAGATTGACGGCGGATTCGGCAACGGCCGTAATTGTAATCGCTCCATCATAATCAAACAGGATGGGATACAAGTGTGCTTGCCAAGCAAACAGTTGCTCTAAAATGGGTTGTTCAGGACCAAGCGGATCGAACGCAATCTCTTCGAATTCTTCAGGATCAGGCGTGGCGGTAGCTGGGGGAACGGCCGTTGGCGTACCGTCCAAATCAGCTTGTTGAAACACGAGCGGCAGATAAGATGCCACTGTGGGCTGAGCCTCTCCGGCATAGGTAGACGGAGCAGTCAGGTTTAGAAAAAGTGTGAACAAAAGCAAGGTAGAAACAGTGCCAACAATCAGCAGCACGTTCAGGACACGGTAACGCGATTTCATAAAATGCCTCCCGAAAACAAAACCCAATGACGAGTGATGAGCGCTGCGTTGCTGCTGAACATCATAGCAGGAAAAAGGAGGGTAGCAATGGTGAGCACAACATTCCTTGCCCAACCTGAATGGATAAGGCAGTCCATCACCAAAAACCTTTCAAGAAGCTAGCGATTGGTCAGTCAAAGGGAAATTTTGCAAGAAAAACGGCCGTTTACCATCTGCCGCTATAGTACGCAAATCAATCACGTTTCACGCATCACCCCGATTAATCAATTTCCCCAACTTTTCTTCCCTGGCGCATCTAATTAGGTAGGTTTAAGATAATCATTATGCCCGATGAGACGCAACTTGTTCGCCGCTGCCAGCAGGGAGACCTGCGCGCCTTTGCCGACCTGGTGGAACAGTACCAGGATCGTCTGTTTGACGTCGCCTGGACCATCTTGCGCGAGCGAGAAGCAGCCAAAGATGCGGTGCAGGAAACGTTCCTGACGGCCTTCCAAAAGATCGAAGGGTTTCGCGGCGAGTCGACTTTGGCGACATGGCTGATTGCCATTGTGGTCAATCAGTGTCGCAGCAGGCTGCGGCGGCAAAAGGCACGCCGCCTGCTCTCGCTGGACAGCCTGTCGCCGCAGCGGCTGTTGGCCGCCGGGAAGCAAAATACTGATCCGGCCGCGATTGTGGGGCAGCAATTACAGCAAGAAGCGCTGTGGCAGTTGGTAAATCAGCTGGATGACCGGCTGCGGCTGCCCATTTTGCTGCATTACCGCTATGGCCTGTCTGGCGAAGAAATAGCCGGCGCGTTAGGCGTAGCCAAAAACACCGTTTATGAGCGGCTGAGCCAGGGGCGCAAGCGGCTGCGGCAGCTGCACCAGCTGGATGAAGCAGGGCTGCCCAATTTGTTGGGAGGGGAATCATGCTAAAGCGATTTTGGCAACGCTGGCGGCAACGGCCATTCACCTGCACCGATGTAGACGCCAACGTAGAACAGGTCCGGGACGGCCGTTTATCGGCGCGGGAAACGGCTGCATTCAAAGCCCACGTCGCAGCGTGCGCCACCTGCCGCCAACGCCTGAAAACAGAAACAGCCTGGCTGTCTACGCTGCAAGCCACGCCCGCCCCGGCCCGGCTCACACCCCACGAGCGCCGCGCCATGCAGCAGGCGCTGGGGCAGCAAATGCGAAGGGGAATGATCATGCGGAACATTCGTTTGTCTGTACAACAGATAGCGGTATTGGGCGTGCTCGCGCTGGTGGTGGGGGCGATGGTGTGGTGGCAAACGGCCGATAATCTTACCAATGAAGATAGCAACTCGGAAACGGTCGTTGCCGCAAATCCTATCTCATCATTTGAAGAAGAAATCACAGTTTACTTCAGCTGTCCAGCACAAGATATAGAAAGATTTACGGCATTGGCTGATATCTTTCATGAGCAGAATCCATCTATCCGCATAGAAATAATCTCATTAGATGATGTGCGCGACAATGCCACGAATCAAGATATAGATCACCGGGTAATGTCACGAGTTGACACCGCTTATTATTGGCTAACGTATGAGGGTGTTATTGATGGCTCTTTCCTTGATCTTAAGCCTCTTATAGAAGAAGACAAAAATTTTGACACTAATGATTTCTTCCCTAACACTCTATCTGCCTTTGAATACGAGGGGGGAATTTGGGCTTTACCTTCAGATATTAGGGTTTCATATTTGCTCTATGACAAACAAATATTTGATGAGGCAGAAGTTGCCTACCCCACAATTGGGTGGACAAAGCAGGATTTTTTGTCAGCCACTCAAGAAACTACATCAGAAAAAGCTGGTGGCACCCGCTATGGCTTCTTAGATACTGGACTAGCACGTAGTGCCTTTATCCCTTTTTTTTCTAACACAGAGGCACATGATAATACTTCTCTGGTTGCAGAATCAACGATTGAAGATGTACGTTGGTATGTGGATTTGGCATTACTTTACAACGTTATGCCTGTAATTTCGCGCACTGGGGAAGGATTTGAACTGGCATCAGAGCTCCTAAACCAGAAAGGTGTAGCTATGTGGCAAGGATGGTGGCTTGATTACGAACAATCAAAAGAAGATCGAGGCATATCATTATTTCCTACTGAAGAAGGTTCGCGAGCGTTAGGTCAAATGTATGGTTACGTTATCAGCTCAGGCACCCAACATCCTGAAGAAAGTTGGAAATGGCTTCGTTTTCTTTCATATCAAACTACTGCCGATGGGCATTTACTCCCACCCCGCCGTTCGGCAGCTGAAGCAAGCGGTTACTGGCAGCAGTTTGATTCTCAAGATATAGACTTTGTCCAACTTGCAGCGGAAAACTTACTCTTTGCTTCGCCAATAAAGCCTGGAGGACAGCAGTTACACACAGCGATCTATTCGATTCTAGAAGGGACACCTATCGAGGAAGCTCTCACAAATGCAGAGTTACAGCTTGAAGAACGCATCACCGCTCTTTCTGCAAACGAATCAATAACCGTTGAGAGTCCTGCTGAAGAAAGAGATGTTACGATTCAGTTTGCGTTAGCAGACGATAAGGAAATTTACAGTGCCCAGGTTGAGGAATTTCAGGAAATTCAAAAGGATATACAGGTTAATTTGCTTCAATCTGGTCAAAAAGCTGAATCGGATTGTTTTGTTGACACTAATGTGATCGACCAAATGGAACCACCGCATGATTTGCTTAACCTTGAATCATTCTTGGCTGTTGAAGATAGCATTCGTCTCGATGATTTTCATCCTGCACTATTAGAATCCTTACGTTCACAGGGAGACCTGTATGGCCTACCATTACAAGCCCAAGCTCGTGTTATTTTCTATAATACTTCCCTTTTTGATGAGGCAGGTATTGATTATCCTCGTTCGGATTGGACCTTAGAGGATTTTCTTGTACTAGCAATAGCCCTTACGGAGAAAGATCAACAAGACATACAGTATGGGTTTTTACCAATTAATGGTGATATAAGCGATCTGCGGGTTTTTCTCTTTCTACAAGGGGCATCCACAACCGACCTAAATGGGCTACCTAACCTTGATTCATTACAAATGAGAAACGCTCTGCAATGGTATGCTGACCTTGCATTAGAGAATAGCGTCTCACCACTATTCCCTGTACTTAATGATCCTGGTGCCTACCAAGAACGCAGTTTGCTTGTTCAAAAGGGAAGTGTGGCGATGTGGAGTGATTTTGTTGGTATTGACCGTCACTCAACTTGGCCAGAAGAAACCACAGTTGGTATTGCTCCCTTGCCCACTGGTGTAATAAGAGGAACAGAGTTTCTCACTGAAGGATTGTTTATTGCTACCGATACACCTCATGCAGAAGAATGCTGGGAGTGGATTAAGTTTCTAGCTCAACAGCCAGAGCTTGTTCAGGCTATGCCTGCTCGCTTCTCAGTTTTTAACTCTCCTGAATTTGCTATAAATGCCCAATTAGGTGAAATTGAAACCTATCAAGCTATGAAAAGTTATAGCAATTTATTGACCAAACTGGATGAATTTGCGCACTATGATTGGGCAATTCAGGCACTTGAAGAAACCTATGCTGGTAGTAATCCTGGTGCCGCCCTGGAGAGAGCTCAAACCCAGGCAGAACAATAAATTGAGTTTTGGTTTGGTGAAAAGCAAAATGGCATATCTGCACTTTCTTTATTGGTGGCTGAATTTTGCAAGAAACACGGCCGTTCCGCGTCTAATGTTATAATGAAGCGCGAAAAAATCACGTTTCACGCATCACGATATGAAATCAATTACGGCCGTCCTCTCCCTCCTCTCCCTTGCTGCCCGCCGCCTGTGGCACCAGCGGTTGCTCATGGCCTGCCTGCTGGCCGGGCTGATCGCCGCTGTGGGGCTGCTGGCGGGCATTCCGCTGTACGCCGACGCCGTGCAAAACCGGCTGCTGCAAGGCGAACTCACCGAAGCGGGCACCCACCGCCCGCCCTTTGCCTTCCTCTGGCGCTACGTAGGGGCCTGGAACGGCGACATCACCTGGGACAATTACCAACCGATCAACAGCTACCTAACCGAGCAAGCGACCGGCATCATCGACCTGCCCACCACTGACCAAATCCGCCATGTGGCCACCGCCAAGCTGCGCCTCTTTCCCGGCGGTGGCAGCGACTTTAATGAAAACGAACCGCTGATGTGGAGCAGTATCGGCTTTGTTACTGGGCTAGAGGGTCAAATTCAACTGGTCGAGGGGCGGTATCCGGCAGACGCAAACGCCGCTGCCGTGGAGGTCATCGTCAGCCAGACAATTGCCCAGCAGCTAGGTTTACAGGTCAACGAAAGCTATCGGCTTTTTGGCAATAACAATGGGCAGTTTCCCGTTCAGGTGGTGGGCGTGTGGCAGGCGCAAGATCGCACCGCGCCGTTTTGGTTTTATCAACCAGAAGCGTTTGACGAAATGCTGCTAACCAGTGAAGCGCAGTTTAGCAGCGGCGTGGTGCCACTATTAGAAAATCCGGTGAGTACGGCCGTCTGGTACCAACTGTACGATGGCGGCCGCATCCGCCCCGCCTCCGTGGACAACTTTTTGCAAAATGTGACCATCGTTGAAGCGCGGGCTACGGCCCTGCTCAACGGCACCACCCTGGATGCTTCCCCAGTGAGTGCGCTGCAAACTTACGGCCGTTCCAACAACCTGCTCACCCTCACCCTGACCATCTTCTCCATCCCCCTCATCGGCATCATTTTGTACTTCATCAGCCTCATCGCCAACATGGTGGTGGCGCGGGGAGCCAGTGAGATTGCCGTCTGGCGCAGCCGGGGCACCACGCGCGGGCAGGTGGTGAGCGTGTATCTGCTGGAAGGTTTGCTGGTCGGGGGCCTGGGCTTGGCCGGTGGGCTGTGGCTGGCGCTGCAAATTGCCCGGCTGATGGGCCGCACCCGCACCTTCCTCGACCCGGCGATTTTGGCTCCGCGCGGAGCGGGGGAATTGACACCGGTATTGTCGGGAACGGCCGTTGGCTATGCGCTGATTGGCGTGGGCTTGGCCCTGCTGGCCCTGCTCATTCCGGCGCTGCTGGCGGCCGCCTACACCATCGTCACCATGCGCTGGCAGCAGGCGCGATCGCTGCTGGCCCCCGTCTGGCAACGTTATTTTCTGGATGTACTCCTGCTGGTGCCCCCTTTTTACGGTTGGTACCAATTGGAACGGCAGGGCACGATTAGCCTGCTGGGCGGCGGACGCGATCCCTTTGCCAACCCCCTGCTCTTCCTGGTGCCTATTCTGTTTTGCTTTTCCCTGGCGTTGGTCGCCCTGCGCCTTTTTCCCCTGCTGATTGGTGGCCTGGCCTGGCTGGCCGAAAAGTTACCGGGCACCACCCTGTTGCTCACACTGCGCCAATTGGCGCGGGCCACGGCCCAATACACCGGCCCCCTGCTGCTGCTCAGCCTCACCCTCAGTCTGGCCAGCTTCACCGCCTCCATGGCCGTCACCTTTGATGACCATCTGACCGACCAGATTTATTACCAGACCGGGGCAGATTTGAACCTGGCCGAGCTGGGCGAGGACACGGAGCAAGACAACCAACAGCAGCAGGGCGCTTTAGGCGAATTGACCCAGCCCACCACGCCACCATCTGGTGACGAAGACGAACCGCGCTGGCTCTTCCTGCCTGTCACCGACCATTTGCTGGTGGACGGGGTGCAGGCAGCGGCCAGAGTGGGGGAGTATACGGCCGTTTCCAGCATTGGCGGGCGGCAGCAGTCGGGGCGCATTTTGGGCGTGGATCGGGTCGATTTTGCCCAGGTCGCTTTTTACCGCCCAGACTTTGCCGGGAACGAGGCGCTGGGCGGCCTGATGAACCGGCTGGCGGTGCAGCGCGACCACATTTTGGTCAGCCGTGACTTCCTGGCGCGCAACAGCCTGCAAGTGGGCGATCCCCTGCGGCTGACCATCGGCGCCGCAGGCGAATTTGCCGAGGCCGAGTTCACCATCGCCGGACCGCTTGACCTCTTTCCCACCCAATATCCGCAAGACGGCCCTTTCTTCGTCGCCAACCTGGACCATCTGCACGAAGCGCTGGGCGGCACCTACCCTTACAACGTCTGGCTGCAAACCGATCCGGCCGTGCCCAGCAGCGAAATCGTGGACAGCACGCGCCAGCTTGGCTTTGCCGTCGTCACCGCCCAGGATGCCCGCGACCGTATTTTGCAGGAGCAAACCCGCCCAGAGCGGCAGGGCTTGTTTGGCCTGCTTTCGGTGGGCTTTTTGGCTGCAGCCCTGCTCACCGTGTTGGGCTTTCTGGTCTACGCTGTGGTCTCTTTCCGCCAGCGCACCATCCAGCTGGGGATGCTGCGGGCCATCGGCCTATCTGTAGGGCAAATGGCTGCCTACCTGGCAGGGGAACAAGCGATACTGATTGCCGCCGGGGTGGGTCTGGGCACCGGCCTGGGCGTGTGGGCCAGCCGGTTGTTTATTCCCTTTTTACAAATAGGTGAAGGGAAAACGGCCGTTACGCCCCCCTTTATCGTGCAAATTGCCTGGCAACAATTAGGCACCATCTACGCCCTCTTTGCCGCCATGTTTATCATTGCCGTCCTGGTCCTCATCGCCCTCGTTGCCCGCATGCGCATTTTTGAGGCGGTGAAGTTAGGCGAGGCGGTGTAAAAGAGAATAGGACACAGATGAACGCAGATTTTTATGTTTTTATCTGTGTTCATCTGCGAAAATCTGTGTCCCATTCTTCTCAAGGATATTATGAGGGAGGAGAGCTTCACGGAGATTTTTTTAAGATTTATCAGGAGGGTGTTTTGGCAGGCAAGTATGTGGAACTGACGCGGGAGATTATTGGTTCATTTTATGATGTCTACAACAATCTTGGTTATGGTTTCTTGGAAAAGGTGTATGAAAACGCGTTGTTTCTGGAGTTAAGGAAGAAAGGGTTGCAAGTTGAGCAGCAAAAACCGATCCAGGTTTTTTATCACCAGCAGATAATTGGTGAGTATTTTGCCGACTTGGTGGTTGATTCCAAAGTCATTGTCGAAATCAAAGCGGTTAGAACTCTGGTTCAACAACACGAAGCACAACTGTTGAATTATCTAAAAGCATCGACCTATGAGGTCGGTTTGCTACTTAATTTTGGCCCACAGGCTCAACGAAAACGCAAGGTGTACAACAATGAGCGTAAACCAAATCTTCAAAAATAATAGGATACAGATTTCCATAGATTTCCACAGATTACTGATCAAATCCGTGTTGAGCTTCGCTCGTCTGTGTCTCACTTCGATTAAAAATACAGGACACAGATTCCACGAGTACCGATGGATAAACAAGTTAAAGAAATCTGCGTTCATCTGCGTTTATCTGTGTCCCATTCTTCTCCTAATCGCCTGTGGACAGGGGGAAACGGCCGTATCCGCCCCCACCCCCACGCCGCTGCCCACCCCCATCGTGCCGGAAAAGCCCACCTATGTTGTGGCACAGGGCACGGTGGTCAACTCCTTGGAATTCACCGGGCGGGTTTCGCCCGTTTTGGAGCAGGAATTGTTTTTTAGAAGCGATGGCTTCGTGGGCGAACTGTTTGTACAGCGCGGCGACACGGTCCAGGAAGGGGATGTATTGGCCCAGCTGGAAATTAGCGACTTGCAGAATCAGCTGGCTCAGGCGCAGGTGGCCCTGGAAACGGCCGAAATTAAGCTGGCCCAAGCCGACCAAGATCGGCAAGATGCCCTGGCTGAAGCCCAAATTAGCCTGGAAAAAATCCAGCTTCAGCTCAATCAAGGCGGGGGCAACAGCAACAGCGCCAATCTGGTTTCGGCCCAAATCGGCTTAGAAAATGCCCAGCAGCAGTTGGCCGATGCCGAATACGAGCTGCAAAAATCACTGGACCGCGACTGGGAGCCTGAAACATTGCGCCAACAGTACGAACGCGGCGTGGAACAGGCGCAGGAAGCGTTGGCCATCGCCCAGGCGCAATACAACGATGCCCTGGTCGGCAGCGGCAGCAGCGTCTTGGATCGGCGGCTGTTGGAGCAAGATTTGGCTCTGGCTGAGCTGCAAATTGCCCAGATGGAGCGTGATGTAGATCCGCTGCTGGCTTTGGACGTAGAACGGGCGCAGCTGGATATAGAAAAAATTCAAACGCAAATCGCAGATGCCCAACTCATTGCCCCCTTTTCCGGGGAAATTTTGTCGATTGGCGTGCGCCCTGGCAGCCGTGCCGAAGCATTTAGCACGGTTATTGTCATGGCCCAGCCGCAGAATCTGGAAATTACGGCCGAATTAGGCAGCGAACAACTCAACGAAATGAGCGTGGAGCAACCAGCCACCATCACCTTGCGCAATCGCCCAGAGGAGAGCTTCAGCGGCACGGTGCGGCAGCTACCGCTGGCCTTTAGCGGCGGTTCGTCCACCGTAGGCAACGACGATACCCGCGTGCGCATCCAGTTCGACAGTCCGCCTGCCAATCTGGCCCTGGGTGAATTGGCCACCGTCGTCATCGTGCTGGAAGAAAAAGAAAACGTGCTTTGGCTGCCGCCCGCCGCTCTCCGCACCTTCCAGGGGCGCACCTTTGTCGTCATCGAAGAGGCCACCGGCCAACGCCGCGCCGACGTACGCCTGGGCATCGAAAGCGAGGCCCGCGTGGAAATTCTCGAAGGCGTTGAAGTTGGCGAAGTGATTATTGGGGAATAGGACACAGATGAACGCAGATTGACACAGATTTTTGTTTTTTATCTGTGTTCATCTGTGAAAATCTGTGTCCCATTATTTTTATGGAAGCTTTTATTCAGTGCGAGAATCTGGTTAAGATTTATAAGGTCGCCGAGCTGGAGGTGGTGGCCTTGCAGGGGCTGGACCTGACGGTGCAGCGCGGCGAGCTGCTGGGCATTGTGGGCACGTCGGGGTCGGGGAAGAGTACGCTGCTGAACATTTTGGGCGGGCTGGATCGGCCGTCGGCGGGACATGTGGTGGTGAACGGCCGTAATTTACTAAAAGCCCCCGATGCCGAACTGGACACCTACCGCCGACGTGAAGTTGGTTTTGTCTGGCAGCAAACGGCGCGCAACCTCATCCCTTACCTCTCTGCCCAAGAAAATGTGGCTTTGCCCATGACCATTGCCGGGATGGGTTGGAAAGAAAAGCGCGCCTGGACCAAAGAACTGTTGGAAGCGGTAGGGCTGTGGGAACATCGCCAGCACAAACTGGCCCAGCTTTCTGGTGGGCAGCAGCAGCGCATCGCCATTGCTGTCGCCCTGGCCAACAAACCGAAACTGCTGCTGGGCGACGAGCCAACCGGCGAACTGGACTCCACCACCGCCCAGGAAATATTGGCCTTGCTGCGCGAGATGAACGGCCGTTACAACCTCACCACCCTCATCGTCACCCACGACCCGCAAATTGCCCGCGCCGTGGACCGGGTGGTGACGATTCGAGACGGCCGTACCAGCAGCGAAACGATCAAGCGCGTAGCCGATGTGGAAGCAGCCCTGGCCGGGAATGTTGAGGCAGCCGCACCCACGCCCGTGTATGAAGAGTACGTGGTGGTCGATAACGCTGGCCGTCTACAAATTCCGCCAGACCTGCGCGAAGCCAGTGGCATTGGCGACCGCGTGACGCTGGAAGCCACGGAGGAGGGCGTGTTGATCAAACCGGTGGTGAGTGAAAATGGGCGTGGCGGGGAAACGGCCGTATCCCCCCAAGCGGAGCAATTAAGCACAGAGCCAAACAATAAATCCCCTTGGTGGCAGCGCTGGCGGCGTGGCTGAAAGATTGCAAAAAAAGCTGTCGTTCCTGCGAAGGCAGGGAGCTACTCTGGCAAGCAAAGTGGATACCCGCCTTCGCGGGTATGACACCTAAAGAGTTATGTCTTGCGTCTGAACCGGAAACCAGTTTACAGACAATGGAGGAATCTGATGAGAAAAGTTTTTGTGTTGTTAATACTCCTATTTTTAATCGCCTGTCGTGATGGTGACGACGGGACAGCATCGACAACATTAGAGACAGACAACACGGCCGAAACGGCCGATTCCCCCACAAACAACACAGCGAACGAATCGGAACCAACCACCACAGACACTGTCACCTTGCGCATGATTGCTTACGACTATGAAATGGGCAACTACCGCGATCTGATTGAGGCGTTTGAAGCCGAAAATCCTGGCGTGGAAATCAAGATGGTTTCCCTGGAAGAAACGCTGGGACTGGAGAGCGGAGGTGTGGGCCAATGGCCAGAGGATGCTAATGAACGAATCGTATCGGCTGCTGATATTGTCACGACAAATGCCATTGGGGTGATCGACAGCAAATCGGGACTGCTGCTGGATTTACGGCCGTTGGCCGAGGCAGACCCCAACTTCAACCGGGCCGACTTTTACGCCAACGCCCTGGAATATTTTGAAAACGATGGCGGGCTATGGGGCTTGCCCACCGAGCTAAACTTCTCGCTGCTGTTCTACAACAAAGATGCCTTTGATGCCGCCGGTATTGATTACCCACAAGCGGGCTGGTCTTGGGATGACTTTTTGGCCGCAGCCCAGGCCACAACCGTGCGTGAAGGTGACGAAGTCACCCAGTGGGGATTGGTACAGGTTGGCGGCGGGGTTATCCAATTTATTTTGCCCCGCACCGGCCCCATCATCAACACCGACACTGACCCGCCAACGGTGCAAATCGACCGGCCGGAAGTCGCCGAGATGCTGCGCTGGTACACCGACCTCTTTTTACTGCACGAGGTCACCCCCAATCTAGAAAACCCAGAGCCGGATGAAGATGGTGTTTTCATTCCGCCTGGCTACCAGCTTATTGAGGAAGGCAAGGCCGCGATGTGGCCAGAATGGTCAGGCTCGTGGGAATGGCGCAGCCAGCAGGGCAACGTGGGCATTGTGCCCTTCCCGGTTGATGCAGCAGATGACCAAACCAATCAGATGTATGTTAATGGGTATAGCGTCAGCAGCGGCACACAGCAACCTGAGCTGGCCTGGCGTTGGCTCAATTTCCTGTCCCAACAGCCATCGCCAAATGAGTTTAACCAGAATACGGCCGTACCCGCCCGGCGCTCTGTGGCCGAAGCATCTGGCTTTTGGGATGCGGTCGATCCCGAATTTGGCGCAGCTTTGCAATATGCGCTGGATCATGCCTTCATCACCCAATTTACGCCCGGCTATGGGCCTTTCATTGGCGCAATTGAAGCCGTCTTGCAGGAAGGGCAACCCATCGAAGAAGCCTTGTCCGAGGCTCAGGCGGCGGCAGAAACGCAGATCGCTGACTTGTTAGCCGAGGCAGACGATGAGGAACCTGTGGAAATTGTCATCACAGCGCCAGAGGAAGAAGAAGTGCCCGAAGGTGCCATCACCATTCTCTTTATGGCAGGCAACGGGCCTGGCGGCTTGCAACCCTATCGCGACCTGGTGACCACGTTTCAGGAAACGCATCCAGACATTGTGGTGGAGTTGGAAACGCCCAGCTTTGGCACGGGCACCACCTACTTACGCGATGTGGCCGCCGACAGCGACTGCCTGCAATGGTTTGGTGGCGTGGCTAGCGAACTGGATCGTGCGGCCGTTTTAAACATGGAGCCGTTCCTGGATGCCGATCCAGAATTGAGCCAGGCAGATTTTTACTCCTCGGCCATTGAGCAGTTCACTTACCAGGGCCAGCTGTGGGCCATCCCCTCAGAAATGAACCTGACGGTGCTGTATTACAACAAGGCGCTCTTTGATGCGGCGGCGCTACCCTACCCCAGTGCGGGTTGGACTACTGATGATTTTTTGGAAACGGCCGTTGCCCTCACCAATGGCGATGATCCCGAAACCAAACAGTATGGCTACGTGCCCCAAGAATTTGAACTCAACGAGATTTCCATTTACATGGATCGGTTGGGGGCGCAGTTCCTGGACGAATCGGTCGATCCGCCCCGGCTGACCCTTACTGATCCCAGCGTCATCGACGCCATGCGCTGGCTAACCAGCCTGACAACCGAACACGCTGTGAAGCCCATCTTTGTCACCGACATCACGGCCGCCAGCAGTTTTGGTGAAGAACGGAAAACCCTCATCGAAAACGGCCGTGCCGCCATGTGGGCCGATCAGGGCTTCCAATCCTTCCCGGAAATTGATTTGAGCAATCTGGACATTGGTATTGTGCCCTTATCCACTGGACCGGATGGAACGGCCGTCGCCGCCAACTCGGTCACGGGCTATTACATTTCGGCCCAAACCAGCCAGCGGCAAGCGTGTTGGGACTGGATCAAATTCCTGACCAACCAGCCCCTCGTTGGCGAAAATGGCAACAGCATTCCTGCCAAAATCAGCCTGGCCGAATCCGCCGCTTACACCCAAGCGGCAGGCGCTGAACTGGCTGCCGCCAATCGGGCAACCGTCACCGGCATCACGGGCCAATCCACCAGCTTACGGCTAAATTCTAGCGCCAGCTGGTTGGGCACCGGCTTCTTCTGGTGGCAGTCGTATGCTTATGACCAGATTCTAAAGGGAGAGGTATCGGTTGAAGAAGCGTTAACGGCCGTTCAGGCCAAAGCCGACGCCTATCGGGAATGTATTATTGCCAACGACGCCCAGGAAGACCAAAACGAGCAAAATCGCTGCCTGGGCGAAGTAGATGACACGATTCCGGAATTCTTTATTGAAGTAGACGACGAAGAATGATATATGATGCGTGAAACGTGAGGAGCTTCTCACACATCACGCTTTTTGGAAGCTTTATGAAAAAAAAGATAAGAATGTTTAGCTGGGGAATCCTGGTTTTATTTGTGGCGGCCTGTACCCAAGAGGGTGAGGCAACACCGGCTGTGAATACGGCCGTTCCCGCTTCAAACAGCACAACTGAAGCCACGACGAATAATCTGTCAACCACCACCGGCGACGAGCAGGAAACGCTTCTATTTGCCGTGTACGATTGGGAAATGGGACGCTACGAGGAACTGGCTAAAAGCTTTTCCCATACAAATCCAGGCATTCACGTTGAACTGGTTTCTATTAATGAAACGCTGGGACTGGAATCGTTTGGTGGCAGCGACTGGCCGGAAGATGCCAACATCCGGCTGGCCGCCGCCGCCGATGTTATCAGCCACGACAACATGCGTGAAGCCGCACAACAGGGGGTTCTTCTGGACCTGACGCCCTTTTTCGAGCGGGATAACCGTATCTCCACAGATGATTTTTATCCTGAGATGCTGAATGCGCTTCGCTGGGACGGTGGACTTTGGGCGCTGCCCACCAGTGCCAACTTCTCGCTCATCTTTTTTAACAAGGATGCATTCGACGCTGCCAATATCACCTATCCCCAACCGGGTTGGAGCTGGGACGATTTTTTGATCATTGCCCAGGCACTTACCATCCGCGAAGGGGGCCAGGTAACGCAGTGGGGCTATGTAGAACGGGAATCTGCAGCGGCACAGATTGTGCAAGGATTGGCCGGACCCCTTGTGGATGAAACGGTGGCTCCCCCAGAAGTGCGTTTGGTGGATACGGCCGTTCAAGATGCCGTTACCTGGTACACCGATCTCTTCCTCCGGCACGAAGTTGCCCCTTTGCCTGCTTCATCAGACAGTAATAGCACAACCCCACCCGGCGACCAGTTGATAGAGAACGGGCAAGCGGCCATGTGGATAGACTTTGACAACTCTTTTGCGGTTCGCAGCCAGCAAGCCAATCTTGGTGTGGTGCCATTTCCCATTGGATCAAACAATCAAAACAGTACCCCCACACGGCTGCCCCACAACCTTGCAATCAGCGCTGGCACCAACAAGGCAGAAGCTGCCTGGCAGTGGCTACTTTACCTGAGCGGACAAGCCCGCGAAGACAACGTGCTTAATTTGCCAGCTCGTCGCTCTGTCCTGGAAGCCAGCGGTCTCGGGGACAATATCAACCCCGAATTAAGAGCCGCGCTCACCTTTGCTGCCGAACATCCACTGGTCACGATGGCAGCCACGCGCAGCCACGCCGCTTTTCGGCAAGCCATCAGCGCTATCTTGGCTGGTGAGCAAACGATAGTTGACGCCCTGGCAGAGGCCCAGGCTCAAATGGAAACAGACCAGGATGAGGCGTTAGCCATGCTTGAGGAAGTAGACCCGGCCGATATTGTTGTTGCTGAACCAGAAGAAAGCGAACCTGCTCTCGACGCCGCAACCCTTACCTTTATTGCGGGTGGGGCGCTGGAACTGCAAACCTATCGCGCCCTGGCCCTGCAATTTCAAGCAGCCCACCCAGGCGTTGTGGTGGAGGTCAGGCAGCCTGCTTTTACCAATAGCACCATCACATTCACTGACATCGCCGCCGACTCGGACTGTTTCAGCTGGTCGCCCCCGCTGGATAAAGAAGAAAATCTGGCGGCTATCTTGAACCTGGATCCATTTTTTGATAATGATCCCGCCATCAGTCAGGATGATTTCTTCCCGGCCGTGCTGGGTGATTTCACCTACCAGGGCCAGATATGGGGCATCCCGGATCAGGTAATGGTGACCGTGGTGGAGTACAACAAGGCCCTGTTTGACAAGGCCAATGTACCCTACCCCACGCCAAGCTGGACAATGGAAGATTTTTTGACAACGGCCGTTGCCCTCACTAGCGGCAACGACGCAGAAAAACAGTATGGCTTCGTACCCGAAACCTTTGAACTGCAAGATATGATTCCCTTCATTGAGCGGCAAGGTGCCCAGCTTGTGGATGACAGTATAGACCCACCGACGTTTGGCTTTGATGATCCAGCCACGGTTGAAGCGATCCGCTGGTTTACCAATTTGACCACAGAACATAGCGTAAAACCGGTATTCACCACCAACATTACCACCAGCACAGACATCAGCCGCTTCGACGAACGTCAGGCGCTTATCGACAACGGTCAGGCAGCGATGTGGACCAACTCCAGCAGCAGCAGCTTAATCTTGCTGCCCAGCAGCGAGGATGAAACGGCCGATCCCAATATCGGTACAGTTCCGCTGCCCATTGGCCTCAACGGTGAACGGCTGGGCGGGTATCAGTCTACCAGCGGCTTCTTCATTTCCGCCCATACCGAAGTGCGGCAAGCCTGCTGGGAGTGGATTAAATTCTTGTCAGATAATTCGTCGGAGATTTTGGTAGATTGGTTTTTACCTGTGCTGCCCGCACGCATCAGCGCTGCTGAATCAGCAAACTATACCCGTCTCGTAGGTCAGGAGCGCGCCGCTGCTTACCAAGCCAGCATTATGAGTGCTACGCAGCCAAGTTACTTTGAGCGCTTCAGCAGTGAAAGTAATTGGCTCAGCCGTTCTTACGTCTGGCTAGCAAAAGCCTACGACCAAATTTTGCATGAAAACATCCCCGCTGAAGAGGCATTGGCCGCAGCCCAGGCAACGGCCGAATCCTACCGCGCCTGCATCATTGACAGCGTGGCCTTTACCGATGAGGAAGCTCAGGAAGCATGTTTACACGAAGCTGATCCTTCACTGCCAGACAACTTTGTTGGCCCAGTGCGGGTTATAAGAATGCCGGGAAACTAGCGTTTGTTACGTTGGGTCTTTGGTTAGCAAAGTTTCCGGGAAAATTAGTTAAAGTAATTAAACGAGTTCTGGATAACGTTATGGAAGCAATTATTCGCGTTGAAGAAGTAAGCCGTGTGTATCATTTGGGAGGACGAGATGTGCCCGCCTTGCAAAGCGTGTCGCTGGCAATTGCCGCAGGGCAGGTGATGGCTTTACGCGGCCGTTCCGGTTCTGGTAAAACGACGCTACTCAACTGCATTGGCGGATTGGACCGCCCTACCTCCGGGCACATCTGGGTGGGTGAAGATGAGGTGACCCAACTGTCAGAATCGCGGTTGGTGCAACTGCGCCGCCAACACATTGGCTTTGTCTTCCAATCACACGCGCTGCTGCCTACCTACTCGGCACGAGAAAATGTGGATTTGATGCTGCGGCTGGCCACCGTGCCGCGCCAGGAACGTCAGGCGCGCACGGAGCAGGTCTTACAGCTGGTGGGGTTGGGCAAATGGATGGACCATCGGCCATATGAGCTGTCTGGCGGGCAGCAGCAGCGTGTGGCCATTGCCCGGTCCATTGCCACACGCCCCAAAGTCATCCTGGCTGATGAGCCTACCGGGGAGTTAGACACAGCCACGGGGCAGCAAATCTTGCAGCTTTTCCGGCACATTGCCGATGTAGAAGGAACCACGGTTTTAATTGCCACACACGATCTGGCCGTGGATGCGTTTGCCAATGAAGTGGTTCATTTGCAAGACGGCCGTATCGTCTCTTTCGCCTCCGCCTAAAACTATCAGGCCGAATCGGTTGTCAGCCTGTCGCCAGCGGCAATCTCCCCCTGACTGTTTGGTTCTTTGGCCGAAGCTCTGGCCATCGTCTGACGTTTTTTCTTATCCGAAGAAAACAAGCTTTGCACACCAATAAAGATCAGCGTCAACGCCCCAACAGCAATTCGTGTCCACCAGGAACTCAGATCACCATTAAACTGAATAAGCATCTGGATCAGCCCGGTAACCAAAACGCCAAACAAGGTACCAAACACATATCCCTGACCCCCGGTGAGCAGCGTGCCGCCAATCACCACAGAAGCAATCGCATCTAGCTCCACGTTGGTAGCGTACAAGCCATGCCCCGAAAGCAGCGAGATGCTAAAAACGATCCCGGCTAGCGCGGAACAAAAGCCATTGAGTGCATACACCGAGATTTTAATCCGCCCGGCGGGCAAACCCATCAATAAAGCCGATTGTTCGTTGCCACCAATCGCGTAAATGGTACGGCCGTAACGCGTAAAATGCGCAATATACATCCCCACAACCAGCACCACAACGGCAACAACAGCACCTAAGCTTAAGAAAGCACGCTCAAAAAATGGCAGCTGAATTCGAGATAAAGCCATCGTCCGGTACAAAGGATCGTGAATAGGAATCGCATCCAGGCTGATGAAAAAGCACATCCCCCTGGCAAAAAACATGCCTGCCAACGTCACAATAAACGGTTGCACCTTAAAGAAATGAATGATGGCCCCCATAATCCCGCCAAACAACGTGCCCATGAGCAGCATCAGCGGAATAACCACATAAGGACTCATTCCCACATTTTCCAACAAAGCAGCAGAAGCAACCGAAGTTAAAGCAATGACAGCACCTACCGAAAGATCAATCCCCTCCGTTAAAATGACAAACGTCATCCCCACAGAAGTGATGAGCAAGAAGGCATTGTTAATAAAAAGATTGAAAAACGCCTGTGGCTGCCGCATTCCTTTGTACTGCAAAAAACCATACAAATAAAGCGCAGCAAAAACGCCAAACGTGGCCAATAAAGGCACAAATTTCCTGTCAACTTTTAGCCGGTCGCTCATGATTGCACTCCAACTCTTTCAAAGACGCGGGTTAACATCAACTTGGTCTGCTCGGAATACAGCAAGATGACAACCAGAACAACCAACCCCTTAATAGCTGAGGCCGCCATAGCCGGAACCCCCACCGCATACATCGTGGTGGTCGTACTCTGAATGACCAATGCCCCAATCACGCTGGCCAACAAAGAAAAACGGCCGCCTGACATCAAAGTGCCGCCCATCACAACCGCCAGAATAGCGTCCAACTCCAGCATCAATCCGGCATTATTAGCGTCAGCACTTTTAACATTGGAACTATAGATCAACCCGGCAATACCAGCGCAAAATCCACAGAACGTGTAGACAGCCAACTTGATGTTGTCTTCGCTAATACCACTCAAGAGGCTGGACCTAGGATTAATCCCCACCGACTCAACAAACAACCCAAAGGCAGTCCGTCTGGCCCACAACCAGGCACATAAATAAACAAAAGCCACAATAAAAAGCGTAAACGGTAAGCCTAAAACATAGCCATTCCCAATGAAAAAATAGGGACTGTAATAAACCGTGATGATTTGACCATGCGTAATCAGCTGGGCAATACCTCGGCCAGCCACCATCAGCACCAAAGTCGCCACCATTGGCTGGATTTTTGCCTTGGAAACAAGCACCCCATTCCAAAAGCCACACAACGTTGCCACCAGCAAAGCCGCCATAATGCACTGCCATAGGGGCGTACTGGTCGCATCCTTGATCAATTCTTCGGAGCTAATGAGCTGTGTGGCCAACGCAGGGTTAATGAGAACAGTAGCCGTACCCGCCGCAATGGCTACAACGGCGCCCACAGAAAGATCGACGCCGCCTGTGGCAATCACCATCGTCATACCAATGGCCAGCAGCATCAATATGGAGCCACGATTCAAAATGTCAATCAGAAAACCAGACAAATGCCCATTCCTGATTTCAATCTCATAAAATCCAGGCGTAAAAAACAAATTAAAGAGCATAATCAAAGCCAGCGCCAAAAGCGGCCAAAATAGCTGGCTATCTCTTATTTTTTGCCATGAGAAGCTAGACTGTTTCATCATTCACTCCCCGCCATTGTTTGCATAATCGTTTGTTCATCCACTTCATCACTGAATTCCGTCACTTTTTGTTGATCCCGCAGCACAACAATCCGGTGGCTTGTTCTTAACACCTCGTCTAGTTCCGACGAGATGAAAATACAAGCTCGGCCTTCCTCCGCCAATTCCAAAACAAGCTTTTGAATTTCAGCCTTGGCACCAATATCAATACCCCTGGTTGGTTCATCCAAAATCAACACCTGGGGGTTTGTTGCCAACCATCGTGCCAAAATCACCTTTTGTTGATTGCCACCGCTCAAATTTTTAACCGTTTGGTCTGCTGAGGGTGTACTGATATTCAGCATCTTGATGAATTTGTCCGCGATCTCGTATTGTTCTTGTTTGGTCAGGCGTTTGGCCCAGCCCTTATTGGATTGGATAGCCAGAATAATGTTTTCTCTGACGGTTAATTCGTCAACGATCCCATCAGCTTTTCGATCTTCAGGGCAAAAGGCAATCCCTTTGTTAATGGCATCAGCTGGCGAAAAATTTTTGAGCTCAGCCCCGGCCATTGAGAGTGTGCCACTATCTGGCTTATCAATGCCAAATAGCAGTTGTGCCGTTTCTGTGCGGCCAGACCCTAATAAACCAGCCAACCCAACAACCTCACCGGCATATAAATCCAGATCAAACGGCAGCATAGACCCAGCTCGGCCAAGTCCATTTGCTTGCAGCAAAGGGGTTCCTTCACGCTGCTTACCGCTGGTTAATTTGATTTGGACCATATCGTTAAAGTCGCCCATGGCTCGGCCAATCATTTTGGCAATTAATTCCAGCCGGGGGAGGGTGCTGGTTTCATGCGTGCCAACCAGATTCCCGTTTCTTAGAATAGTTATCCTGTCGGTAACCTCATAAATTTGGTCAATAAAATGGGTGATAAAGATGATTCCCAGCCCTTCACTTTTCAGTTTACGCATAACCTCGAAGAGCTGCTCTGTTTCATGGACATCCAGGCTGGAGGTTGGCTCATCCAGGATAAGAATCTTGGCGTCAGAAATGTCAAGGGCCCGGGCAATAGCCGCCATTTGTTGAACGGCTATCGAGTATTCACCGAGGTCTTTGGTAACATCAATCTCTACATCAAGGCGCTGCAAAATTTGGCGGGCCTTTTCCTCCATGGCTCGCCAATCGATCCGCCCAAATTTCCGTGGTTCACGGCCAATAAGAATATTCTCGGCGACAGAAAGATTGTCGCACAAATTAATCTCCTGATAAACCGTGCTAATGCCCAAGTCTTGGGCGTGTTGTGGTGATTTGACTTGAATCGGCTTCCCATCCAACGTAACGCTGCCGGCATCCAGTCGCTCAACGCCAGTGATGATTTTGACAAGGGTTGATTTCCCGGCACCATTCTCGCCAACTAAGGCGTGAATTTCCCCTCTTCTTAAATCAAAATCGACATTTTCAAGCGCCTGGACACCGGGAAATGCCTTGAAAATGCCTTGCATTGACAGAATTTTACTGTTTGTATCTGGCATTTTTTCTCCCTTCTGACTGACATTGAGAATGAGGAGCGACGCTGCGCGCCACTCCTCATGATTAATTATTCAAACTGCGTTAAAGGAAAATCCTAATATTGGCGCTCTGGTAACAGTTCCTCGGCTTTATCAGGATAGTAGACGCTTTCTTCTGAAGGCACCCACTCGGGGAGTTCTTCGCCATTCACGGCGCGCAAGGCTAGATCGTAAAATTGCGGGCCAAGCAATGGATTACATTCCACCGTGACGTTTAGTTTACCATCAATCATCGCTTCAAAGGCACCACGAACAGCATCAATGGAAACAATTTTGATGTCTACGCCAGGTTGCAAACCAAACTCTTCAATGGCTTGAATAGCACCGATGGCCATATCATCATTGTGGGCATATAAGCCAACAATCTCGTCACCGTAGTTTTTCAGGAAGGCTTCCATAACTTCTTTGCCTTGGGCACGGGTGAAATCGCCAGATTGGGAATCAATGATTTCAATATTGTCGGCCATTGTTTCGCGGAATCCTGAATACCGGTCGTTGGCGGGTGCGGAACCGACGGTACCAACTAATTCAACAATCTTACCGCCTTCAGGCAACAGGGTGTTCATTTCGTTACCAGCTTTGCGGCCTTCTTCAACGAAGTCTGATCCCAAGTACGTGGCATACAGTTCTCGCGGCACATCAGCGCGGCGATCCACCATGATGACGGGAATGCCGGCATCTTTGGCTTCTTGCAAAACAGTTTCCCAGCCGGTCTCTACAACTGGGGAGAAGCCGATGACATCAACATCCTCAGCGATGTAGGAACGAATAGCCGCAATTTGGTTTTCTTGTTTTTGCTGTGCGTCGGAAAACTTAAGATCGACACCAAGTTCTTCGGCCGTTTCTTTAATGGAGGCTGTGTTGGCTGTACGCCATTCGCTTTCAGCACCAATTTGAGCGTAACCAACCACTAAGTTTTCCATAGTTTTTTCTGCGGCATCATCGGAGGCTGATTCATCTGAGCCGGAACTGCATCCTACGATCATAAAAAACGCCATCATGACAACAACAAGCAGGCTTAGCTTTCTCATTTATTTGATCTCCTTCTTCTAGTGTGGAACGGGGTAATGGATAAGGGTTTCATTTCACCCGGGATAAAATGAAACGGTACTGTGTCCATCATACCGGTTAAAGTAAACAACAATCAATTGGTTTTTTTGGGCATCTTTTACAGTTTGGGTTTGTTTTATAGGATACGAAAAACCCCTCCTGGCGGAGGGTTAGATTTTATTCGATGAATGTTAGATTTTTTTGGGAAAGGGATACGGCCGTATCCTTCTCCCCAGCCTCCATCAATACCGCCGCGTCGGCAAAATTTCTTCAGCCCCTTCTGGAAAAAATATCTTTTCTTCGGAGGGTATCCATTTCGGTACAGATTCACCGTTAGCCACCTTCAAAGCCAGCTCGAAAAACTGTGGTCCCAGCAATGGATTACATTCAATGGTGGCATTCAACTTGCCATCAATCATTGCCTGAAACGCATCGCGAATAGCATCAATAGAGACAATCTTAATATCCTCACCTGGCTTTAGACCATACGCCTCAATAGCCCGAATCGCCCCAATCGCCATATCATCATTATGGGCATAGACAGCATCGATTTCTTCCCCATAGATTTGCAAGAAATCTCCCATCACTTCTTCCCCTTTTGCCCTAGTAAAGTCACCGGTTTCAGAGGCAATGATTTCAATTTCTGGATAATCTTTGATAATTTCCCGGAACCCAGCATACCGATCAATGGCCGGCGCCGAACCAATAGTCCCGACCAACTCAACAATCGTGCCGCCCCCATCTAACAAATCCACCATCACGTTTGCCGCGTTTCGCCCCTCCTCTACAAAA
Source organism: uncultured Anaerolineae bacterium (assembly GCA_905479495.1). Lineage (GTDB taxonomy): Bacteria > Chloroflexota > Anaerolineae > Promineifilales > Promineifilaceae > Leptofilum. Next base: position 422,661 of record CAJQMR010000005.1, on the reverse strand, counting down.
TCTGATCCCAGATAGCTGGTATACAAATCCTCAGCCACATCGGCTCGCCTGTCAACCAATATGATGGGAATCCCAGCATCCTTCGCTTCCTGAAAAACAGAATCCCACCCTGTCTCTACAACAGGGGAGACGCCAATGACATCAACCTGCTGGGCAATAAACGTACGAATCGCTTTAATTTGATTTTCTTGTTTTTGCTGGCCATCCGAAAAGATCAGCTCCACACCTAAATTCTCAGCGGCTTCTTTTATGGAGTCGGTGTTTCCCGTGCGCCATTCACTCTCAGCCCCAATTTGAGAATAACCAACAACCAGTTCTTCATAGGCAATCGTGCCATCCTCTGCTTCCACTATAGGAGCAGAATTTACCACATTTGATGGGGCATCTGATTGACAGGCTGCCAGCAAAAGAGTCAGCAAGATTGATCCGAAACTTATTCGTTTTAGAAATCTACGCATCGTTCTCACATATCCGGTCGATTAGGTGTACACCGTCGCGGTATTGTCACCGAAACGTGTGTACCACCCCGATATTGGCTTTGAATAGAAAGTCCGTATTCCTTCCCATAATAAAGCTGAATTCTCTTGTGTACATTCTTTAAACCAAAGCCACCTTCCCCCATAGAAATCTCATCCAAATCCTCCGCCAATGAATCCTGAAGTTGCGCCAACTTGTAGGGAGTAAATCCAACGCCATCATCCTGAACGTCTAATAAGACATTCTCCTCTCCAATCCGTTTCGCCCGCACCACAATCGTCCCGCCATTCCTTTTTGTTTTAATGCCATGATACAAGGCATTTTCAACCAGGGGTTGGAGGGTTAATTTTAAAATAGTGCTGTCCAGTAATTCTTCCTCTACTTCAATTTTATAATCCAAAATATCCCGATAGCGCATTTTTTGGATGGTGAGGTAACTGCTCACGTGCTCAATCTCTTGCCGGAGGGATATCCACTCTTTTCCCTTGCTCAAAGCGATTCTAAAGAAGCTGGATAAGGCTCGGACAATATCTATCACCTGACCGGTTTTATTAGACTCGGCCATCCAAACAATGGTATCAAGCGTGTTGTATAAAAAGTGCGGGTTTATCTGGGCCTGCAATGCTTTTAATTCGGCTTTTTTCAGGTTTTCCTGTTCCCTCAGCTTGGCATTTACCAATTCTCGGATACGGCCGATCATCAAGTTAAAGCTTATGCCCAATTCCGTAATTTCATCCACGTTGTGCGTGGTTACCAACGCCTGTAAATCTTCCCCGGTGATCGTTGTCGTCACATCATGTAATTTTTTGATGGGAATATAAATACTGGCAGAAATGATCCACGCCGCCAGAATAGAAAAACCAATCACACCTGGCAGCAAAATCATGTAAAAAAGAGAGAGTCGGGTAAAGCGGGCCTGGTTTTCCTTATATTGCTGTTCAGCCTGGTTCACCTCAAACAGCATATAGTCTTGAACGCTCTCTTCAACAACGGCCGAAACACCGCGAATGTCCTCTAGCACCTGTTCATTTTCCGCAACGCGACTACCTGCATCTATCTGCTGCCCCATTTTATCGACGTAATGAGTCAGGGTATTCATCGTTCTGTGAATCACTTCCAGCTTGATTCTGGACTTGTCAGATTCCGCGTTAGCCATCATTGTTTCAATTTGGCTGTTGACCTGTTGAATAATTTCATATTGATTGCCCGCAGTAAATTCAGTCTTGCCCGAAACAACATTCCACATTTCTGTATCAATTGAGGGTTTGATGAAGCCGTTAATGCTGTTGGCGGTTGTGATATTGGTAATAATGGCATCGTATTGACGATTAAACCGGATCACTTCCATGATCAACAAAATGTTCATTGCTGAGAGCAACAAAATGACGGTGAAAAACGAGAGTAATATTTTTGTGCGCAATGAAAACCGCACGCTGGCAAATAGCGTGATGAACTTCTCTAAATATCTGGGGGTCGGTTCACTGACGATGATCTCAGCATTCATCATGGCTGGCTCTCCTGCAATAAGGGTGCGTCAGGCTGGCTTCAGTTTGTTTTCTAAATTTGGGGCAGCTGTCGAAACTGTTGTGGCGGTAAACCCGTGTTTTTTCTGAAAACGTAACTAAAATAATGTGGGTCACTGTAGCCACTTTCATAAGCAACTTCAGAGCATTTCATGTTGGTGGTCCGCAACAGCTCTTTGGCTCTCTCAATTCTGACGCGCGTCAAGTAATCTTTAAATGATTCACCTGTTTCTCGACCAAACACCACGCTGAAATGGCTAGGACTTAAATTCACGGTGGCCGCCACCTCATTCAACAATAAGTTGGGATCGGCAAAATGGGTATCAATAAAATCTTTGGCCTGAAAAATAAGTTTGGTTTTTTCGTATTGCGCCTGATTGTTTCTAAACATTAGCACTGCGGCAAATATGTTTCTAACGGCTTCTCTCATCTGGTCGATTGTTTGGATATTGGCCAGAAAGCCTTCAATATCGTCTATAACAGGGATGATTTTGTTGGCCTCACCTTCCAGATCGTTCACAAATTGCGCGGCCGTTAAAATGAGGTCAACAAACAGATAATGTTTTATTAGAGTGGATTGCAGGGCAGCTTCGCTAAGCGGCTGAAGATGCGTGTCAAAAAAGATGTCAAATTCGCTCATCAGGCCGCTTTTTAACTGTTGGTCAATAGCTGATGCTTCCAGATTGAGCATTTTTGACAGGTGGCTTTGTTGGCAAAGGGGTTTGTTTGGGGGTGATGGGGATACGGCCGTTAATGCCTCAGCAAAAGAATGAAAAATATCCGTTAGCCGTTGTTGTACCGTACCAACACCAACAGATACCCGATGCCCCGTCTCCGCTTCAATATCTTGTTGGATCAAACCGGCTAAAAACAACCCATCCTGTTTCAGATGTTCAGCATCTTCTCCAGTCATGATCAACAACAACTCTTCAATACTTTTTTGGGTGAAAAAGGCACCTGAATGCTTGTTGACTAAATTAGCCACCTTGCTCTGGATTTCATGATACCTGGCAAAATCTATCTGCCCTCTATTTTCAGGCAAATGAACTTTAAGCAGAATCACCAGATAATGCTGCGCAATAATATCCAAGCCAATTTGCCGACACTGCTCAATGGCCGCTGTAGAAGAGACACCACCGACCATCAATTGCAGCAACAAACGTTCTCGCTGCAACGCCAACACATCCTTGATCTGGCTCTGCAATTCTTTAAGATTTGCTCGCTCTTCACTCTCTTGATTGAGCGCTGTGGCAACAGTTTGCAGCACATTTTGTATTTCATTGGCGCTGATGGGCTTAAGCAAATATTCCGTGACGCCCAGCTTAATAGCCGATTGCGCGTAATCGAACTCATCATGGCCACTCAGAATGATGATCTTCACCCAGGGCATTTGCTCCCGAACGACCTTGCACAATTGCAGCCCATCCATGAAGGGCATCTTGATATCGGTTATGATGACATCGGGTTGTAATTTTTGGATAAGGGGAAGAGCAATTTCGCCATCAGGTGCTTCGCCACAAAACTCAAAACCAGCCGACTGCCAGTCAACATTGTCTCGAATGCCTTCTCTAGCGACGATTTCATCTTCGACAAGGAAAACTTTGTACGACATGGTTCCTCTCCTATTAAAATGTCACCTGATGCTGTTTTGCCTGAAGGGAATATCTTCCGTTAACGTTAACAAAATCCAGTTTAACATACCCGATCTTTGGTGTCAATTTGCCTAAATCCGGCAGTTCGGCCTGAAAAATGTGCGATTATCCGCGACATTTTTGTAAAAAATTATGAACTTTGGTTTGCCAAATTGGGCAACATTGATACCAAATCACATTTCCCGTTAACGTTAACGGTTGATAACGAGCAAGCTCACGCAAGCGCCTGATACCCTTTGCATTTGCCAAATACTGAAAGATGTAGAAACATTAATCGGTTAGTTGATCATTTCGGAAATAGCTTGAACGTAGGAGTTTTAAAAATGGTAAGTCAAATCGTACCCCGCTGTCACTGGTGTGGTGATGATCCTTTGTATGTGCGCTACCACGATGAAGAATGGGGCGTTCCTGAATATGATGACCAGCGCCTCTTTGCCAAGCTCATTTTGGATGGCGCGCAAGCGGGCCTGAGCTGGATCACCATTTTGCGCAAGCGAGAAAATTACTGGGCTGCATTTGACCAGTTCGATCCAGAAAAGATCGCTCGCTACGATGAGGCCAAGATTGCCGAGCTGCTGCAAAATCCAGGTATTGTGCGCAACCGGCTCAAGGTGCAGTCAGCGGTAAAAAATGCGCGAGGCTACCTGGAAATCATGGAGAAGGAAGGGTCGTTTAGTACCTTTTTGTGGGGATTTGTAGACGGCCGTTCCCGCCAAAACAGTTGGCGCAGCATGGAGGAGGTTCCGACGGAAACAAAAGAATCGCAGGCCATGTCCAAAGCGCTGAAGAAACGAGGCTTCAGCTTTGTTGGCCCCACCATCATCTATGCCTTTATGCAGGCTGTGGGGATGGTCAATGATCACATAATCAGTTGTTTCCGCTACGAAGAAATTTCGAGTTTGTCGAACCCATAAAATCCGGTTTGTCGCCAAAACCAGGTGCCAAGCCAAATAGTCCAAATGCAGTGGGTAATAAGCCACAAAGCCAAACCAGCACCCATAAATGCTGAAAATTGTTGGCTAACTTGTCCGTTCCCCTGGCTGGCAAGAATGATGCCGAAGAACATCACAGCCCAGCCAAAGCCACTGGTGGACATCATTGCGGGCAGGCCATTAGGTAAACAACGCGTACGCCAACCAAGCAGCGCCGCGCTGATTATCCAGACACCGATGAAGGCAATGACTATTTGAAACAGCCAGGCAAAGGGCACGGTACCAAGGCTAAGGTTCCCTATTTCTGCCATGAGCCCTATGATTGAGGCGAAGAGAAATGTTCCCATGCTAACGCTGCCAATAACGGCCGTTATCAAACTCGCTTTAGGCATCACACGGGAATATAAACTGTGCAGGACAATGACAATGGGCAGTAAGGCAATTGGTGTCAGCAAAAGCAAAAACTCAGCATCACCTTCCGGTATGTAGCTGGCACTGAGTACACCTGCAATAAGCAATAAGGCGCTTAAAAATGCGGCGTTCCCCGCAATTCGAAAAGAACGTTTTTGATTCATTGGCCATCTCCCTAATTTTATCCATTCCGGATGCAGGTGGGCATCCAGAGCACCTTGTATGCTATCCAGCCCAGCGCCAAAAGTGAACGGCATTTCTTCTAGCAGCGCGCGGTATTCTTCACCGTAGCGCTGCCGCCAGGCCGGTGGGTAGAGCAATAGCAACAGTTTGATGATTGCTTGTTTCATGTGGCACTTCCCAAGCGTGCTTGCCCAAGCTCAGTGATGGCGTGAAGGCTCGCGAGACGTTGTTGCAACGCTTCTTTGCCAGAGGGGGTCAAGCGATACGGCCGTTTCCGGTCGTCCATCGGTAAAGGTTCAATCCAGGCCAGTTTTTCCAGCCGGGCCAGCGCTCCATACAATGTGCCCGGCCCCAGCTTCACCCCAGCAAAAGCCGCAATGTCTTCCATCATGCCATAGCCATGCGTTGGCCCATTAGCCAGACTGGTTAGAATAAGCAGGGCTGGATCAGAAAAGCGCCCCATATCGTCAAAACTCATACGTTGTCTCCAACTACTACGTCTCACGTAATATTACGTTTGGCGATATAATAATCGGCGCATCATGAATTGTCAAGAGGCTGGTTTTTTCGGTTGGCAGACCATGCTACATTCCCTTGCCTGCTGTATCATTGGTCGTGAGTGTGACCCAAGCGGGTAAAGAATTAAAGGAAAGACGGCCGTTAAGTTACCAATGAATTTGAGAAACCAACTATGAGTGAAAACTGTCCTTGCCACAGCAGGGAGCCATATGCTGACTGCTGCCAACCGGTTCATAAGGGAAAGAAACGGCCGTCTCCCACTGAATTAATGCGCGCCCGCTACACAGCTTACGCCTTGGGGGATGTGCGCTTTATTCTCCAAACGGAGCGCCCCAATCCACCTCGCACGGCCAAAGAACAAGCCGCCCATCGCCACTCACTCAAAGAGTTTAGCCAAAATACTCAATTTTTAGGTCTGCAAATTTTGGATGAAGCAACGCTTGAAGATGGCCGGGCTACTGTCACCTTCCACGCTACGCTACTGCAAGATGGCCAGGATGCCTCTTTTACGGAGCGGAGTTTGTTTGCGTTAAGAAACGGCCGTTGGGTTTACATCTCCGCAATGCCAGAAAAGTAACTACCCAGATATCCCACTCATAAAAAAAGCCCCTGCTTTGACAGGGGCTCAAAAACTCAGTGTACGCCACGCGCGCTGTGACAAAAAAGGCTATTCACCTGCAATTTCGGCGCGGCCCGTCATGCCGGGGCGAATATCCAGTTCACTGCTGCTAATGGAGACAATGACGGGAAAGACGGCCGCATCCCCCACCGTGCCCGTCGCCTGTGTGCCAATCCGCACCACGCTGCCTTCAATCACATCATTGGGATACGCTTTGAGCGTCACCTGCACTGGCTGACCCGCTTCCACGCGGGCCAAATCCCGCTCACTTAAATTATTGGTATGGAACTCCAACTGCGTTGTGTCCAGCAGGGTGATGATGGGTGATCCCGCACCAACCATGGCCCCTTCGGCCACTTCCACCGAGAGCACCGTACCCGCTGTGGGTGCCGTCAGCTGCGCATCCTGCACCGCGTCCTGTGCTTGCACCAGGCTCAGCTGGCTTTGCTGTAACGAAAGCTCCGCCTGGGAAACATTGAGCTGCGCCGTTTCGATTTGTTCGGCTGTGGGCGGCTTTTGCGCCTGTTCCAATGCCTGTTCAGCACTCACCACGGATGCCTGCGCATTGAGCGCTGTATCGTTATTCAGGCCAGCAGCGGCTAAGCTGTAATTGGCCCGCGCCACCCGCAAATTTTCTTCGGCAAACTGCAAGTTGCGCGTGGCGGCGTCCCGTTCATTTTCTAAAAGCTGCTTGCGAAATGGATCGCCCAGCTCCCATTCGCGACCCGGATCGAAGGCGGTGTCGTACGCCTCTTGGGCATCAGCCAGCTGCCGCTCAGCCTGAGCCACGCTCACATTGGCCGAGGTCACGCTGTTACCAGCGGCCGCATCCGATACTTGAGCATTTTCTAACTGGGCCTGGGCCGCGGCCAGATTGGCCTCTGCCAGGGCAACTGCCGTTTCATCCGGTTCCCAATTTACCAGGCGATCCAATTCAATCTGCGCTTGCGCCAGATTAAGTTCTGACTGGGCCACCTGTAATTCAGCATTGGTTGCAGCGTCAAGCAGCGCCGCATCATCCAGCGTGGCAAGGAGATCGCCCGCCGCCACTTCGTCACCCGGCTGCACAGCCAACTCAAGCAGTCGCCCGCTGGCGGTAAAGCTTACGGCCAGCACCGGATGGACCGCTACGACGGAGCCATCAGCCAAAATGGTCACCCCACTCTGGTTGGGGCGTGTGGCTGTAGGTTCTGCTTCGCTTTCGCTGCTGGCGGGGGGAACGGCCGTTGCCGTCGTCTCAACTGGCTGCTCACCACAAGCCACCACAGCCAACAGCATAAAAATCAAACCAAAAACCGCAAACAAATTTTTCGTCTTCATAAACTTATCCATTAATTGAACCGCAAAGGACGCCAAGAGCGCGAAGATGAAAAAAATCTCTTTACCCTCTGTGTTCTCTGTGGCAAAAATTACATTCTTAAAATTTCGACAGCGCGCTTCTTTACGATGCGTCGCGCCGAGAAGGACGCGCCCAAAATACTGGCCAGCACCACCATGATGACCACAAAGGGCATCACCGTCGTATCGATGGCAAACTGCATGGGACGCTGCGCCGTTAAATTGTCCAGATAGGCAAACAAGTAACCCATCGTCGCTCCGGCGGTGATACCTGCCAGCGCCGCGCTCAAGGTCATGGCAATTGATTCCACAATGAGCATGCCGGTCAACTCGCGCGTGCGGGTGCCAATGGCTTTCATCATGCCAATTTCCAGCCGTCGCGCATAAATCGTCACATAAATCACTGCAAAAACGCCAAAGACGGCCGTTGTAAAACTAATCACCGTCAGCACCAACAACAACGCCTGCTCCTGAGAGCGGCTGGCCCTCGCCTGTTCCAGCCGAACTTCCACAATCTGGGTGAAGATGCTGTACTTCAGGCTGAATCGATTCGTCATCTCTGACGACACGGCAAATGGATCGGCGTCTGGGGTGGTAGTCGCCAGGATACGGTCAATAATTGGCTCATCTGGGGCAGGCAGCGGCAGCAGCGGATCGTTGGCCAGGCGACGGAAGCCAGCCAGAGAAATAAAGACATCGCTGCCGCCCACACCCTGCGCCCGAATCCGATTGATGGAGCTAAAACCAGGAATGGTGCGGGCAATGCCCACCACGCGCAGCTCTTCCACATGGTCCAACCCCGCGCCAGCTACCTTGACGATGCCGCCCAACGGGACGGCCAGCCCCTCGGCTAACCCTTGGCTAATTACAATGGCATTGTCGTCAGTCAGAATTTGGTCCAGCGATTCAGGCCCGCCGCTGGCAAATTCAATCAGGTCGGCAAAAAGCACATCGTTAAGACGGCCGTCCACACCAATGAGCCGAATAGACCCACTGCGCATCCCCACCGGATCGCTAATGCCCGTGCGGTAACCGTAGCTCAGCCCCACAGCTTGATCCATCCCCGGAATCACCAGCAATTCTTCATCCATAAAGCTAGGTTTCAGCCGATTCAGCGAGGCATCGGCACTGCTGCCAAACCCACCAAACACTTCCACTTCCACTGGTGCGCCAGCGTTCAGACGCACATCAGACTCTAAATTGATGTTGCTGATGGCACTTTGCGTGGCCAAAAAGCTGGGCAGCACACCGCTGAACAGCACCAACAATGAAATCAAGGTGTTACGCCCCTGGTTGCGCCCCACGTTGCGCTTAGCAAAATAGGTCAGCCGAGGCATGATGAGCCCTGTAATGAGCAAAATAAGTCGCTCAAACGGCACCGTGGTGATGAAAAATATGAAGCCCACGCCAACGACCATCATGAGCACGGCCGCTAAAATAATGGTCGCCTCAGCTGCCGGATTGCCCAGCGAAGAAACCACGTCCAAGCCCACGGTCATGAGCACGACAAACATGAGGAAGAGGCCGATGGAGAACAATCGGCCGCTTGGTTTACGCTCCCGCAGCCCAGCCAAATCTTCCAACTGCAAATTGTCGGCCACACCAGGGTTGATGGCGTGCATCACCTTGGTATTGGCGGCGTCCCGGGCCGGTTTGAGGGTGCTTAAAAAGAGCACCACTGCAGCGGAAATAATGGCGGGAAGAACGGCCGTAATGCTCACCGCCGGCTGCAAACGGGCCGTTAAGCCCGACAAACTCATCTGGTAGGTAATAAAAGGCACTACGCCGTAGGTGGTGATCAACTGCCCCAAAAAGACGCCCAAACCAATGCCAATCAGGCCAATCACAGCGACTTCGCCGATGACCAGGGTAAAGAGGTAGCGCTGCTGGCTGCCCAAAATGCGCAAAATAGCCATCTCACGCTTTTGCTCCTGCACGTTGGTCATCACCAGTGTGTGCACCAGCAAGCCCACCACGCCCAGGGCCATTAACCCATACGTGTTGATGAGCGCTTGCAGTATAAGGAACGCTTCGGCGCTGGCGTCTAAAATGGTGGCTTTGTCCAGACTGTACAGATAATCCTCGCCGAGAGCAGCCTGCACGTTAGCAGCCACGTCGCGTACGCTTAAGGCGGCGGCTTCAGAATCACGCGATTCGTAAAGGCGCGAATCAACCAGACCAATCACCCGGTCCGCCCGGCCAGTGAGTCCCAACCAGCTTTGGGCGTCAGCCAGATCAATGATGAGGCCATCGCGCACGCCTGCGTCCGCCACGCCATCCTGCCGCACAATGGCGTTGACGGTGAAACGGCCCGTCGTGCGCTGCTGGCTGCTGCCCACGGTCTCGGGGCGACCTTCTTCACGCGGTTGGGGGAAACTGTAGGCCACATCAATACTGTCGCCAATTTTTAGGCCAAAGGCATTGGCGGTTGATTCTAAAACGGCCGCACCGTTCCCCCCCAGCTCATATGCCCCTTCAACCACATCAATGAAGCCCACATCGTCTACGGTAGGATCAAGGGCGACGAGCCAGCCATTGGCCTGCTCGCCATTGCCGGACATTTCTACAATGGATTGGATGCGGGGGTAAACGGCCGTAATATTCGAATCAGCCGCCAAAATCGTCTGGCTAACCCGATCCACTTCCACAAATGGCTCTGAGCTAATGTCGGTTTTGGCCACGGTGAGATCGTAGCGCCCCACCCCAGAAGCAATCAGCTCCACGTTGGATTGGCGAATGGTTTCCACCGTGGCGCTCATAGCCACGATGAGACCGGTGCTCACTAAAAGCGACAGCACCATGAGCAAAGTGCGCACCTTGCGCCGCCGAAAATTTTTGATGACGTATTTAAATACCATAGCAAAAGAAATTTACCCAATTACTCAATTACGTTCGGTAATTGGGCAATTGAGTAATTAGGTAATTGATCCGTTTAATAATTTGCCGTCTTGGAGTTCAATGACCCGCCCGGCAAATTCGGCCATGCGCGGGTCGTGGGTGACAAAAACGATGGTCATTCCCTCGGTGTTTAGTTCTGTGATCAGGCGCATGATGGCAAAACCAGTTTCGGAATCCAAGTCGCCCGTCATTTCGTCGCCGATGAGGATGGGTGGGTTGTTGGCCAGCGCGCGGGCAATGGCCACACGCTGCTGCTGCCCACCAGACAGTTCGCTGGGGTAATGATGGGTGCGGTCCCCCAAGCCCACGCGCTCTAACAATTTGTGGGCGCGGTCCTTCCGTTCTTTGCGAGATACGTTGGCCAGCACCATGGGTGCTTCTACATTTTCCTGGGCGGTGAAGTTGGAAAGCAGGTTATAGTTCTGGAAAATGAAGCCCATTTTGTCCAGCCGCAGCCGAGCCAGCTCGTTTTCGCTCAGAGAGACGAGGTTCTGGCCATCGACAATGAGATGGCCTCGGCTGGGTTCATCCAGCCCGCCCACGACGTTGAGCAACGTCGTCTTGCCAGACCCGCTGGGACCCATCAGGCAAACAAATTCGCCCTTCTGAATTTCCAGCGAAACGCCGCGCAGGGCGGGGACTGCTTCTTTGCCCATCAAATAGGATTTGTGAATATTATCAACAACAATGATTGGTTCGCTCATAAGAAATTGGGTTATTCAGGTATTGTGTAATTTAGTAATGATGTCATCAGCAGATGACCCGGTGCCATATGGTTAAACACCGCTGCGGCAGCCGATGTGACAACTCCGTAAGAATACCAGTTTTGAGTTACCCTGGCTTGGGAAATTGGTTTGGTTGGAAACGGCCGTTGCTCACCGCACTGTACGGGGTTACCGGAAAGGGGTTGCAAAAGTGTCTTACGGCCGTTCCAATTCCCCCCGCAAACTTTGCTGCATTTTTGCCTTTACGACCTCAATATCTGTCTCGATGCTGAGCAGGTAGGCCAGCTTAGTCAGCGCCGCTTCGGCCGTCATGTCGTAGCCGCTGAGCAGGCCGATGTCGGCCAGGGCAGAACCGGTGGCGTATTTTGTCAGGTCCACCGTGCCACGCAAACATTGGGTGCAGTCCACAATCACCACGCCACGAGCAATAGCGGCGGCCAACACCTCCAAAAAGGCAGGATTGTTGGTTGGGGCGTTGCCCGCGCCGTAGGTTTCTAGCACCAGGCCACGCAGCGGCGGCTGGAGCACATTCTCCAAAATGCGGGCCGACATACCGGGGTAAAGCCGCAGGGCGCCCACTTCGCCGGGTTCGCGGATGGTTTGCAAATTGATGGGTGGGAGGGGGAGAGACGGCCGTTTCACCAACCCCCAATTCACCTCCACATCAATCCCCAACGTGGCCAGCGGCGGGCAGTTGGGCGACTCGAAGGCATCAAACCCATCGGCATTCACCTTCACTACGCGGCAGCCACGCAAAAGCTGGCTGTGAAACAGCAGGCACACCTCCGGGATGGCGTAGTTGGCCGCCAGCAGCAGGGCAGCAATCAGGTTGTCCTGGGCATCGTTGCGAATTTCGCACAGGGGAATTTGTGAGCCGGTGCAGATGACCGGCTTGCCTAGGCCATCCAGCATAAAGGCCAGCGCCGAAGCGGTGTAAGCCATCGTATCCGTGCCGTGCAGGACGATGAAGCCATCATACGCGTCGTAATGGTCGCAGATGTCGGTGGCGATGCGCGACCAGTCGCCAGGAGTCATGTTGGGCGAATCGAGCAGCGGATCGTACTGATTGATGGTGAATTGGGGCAGCTCCGGGTGATGGAAGGCCGGGTTGTCGGCCATGAGCCGCTGTAAGAAGTTGGGGATGGGTTGGTAACGGCCGTTTACCCGCTGCATCCCAATTGTGCCGCCCGTGTAGGCAATATAAACTTTTTTGGACATGGTTTTGCATTCCTCGGTTCAGGTAGGTTGTGCCAATTGTCACCAACCCGGCATGATTTGCCAACCGCCTGCGTCCTTGCCCCTCTTTTGCTATCATTTCGTAGGTCAAGTTTGCCAACTTGACCGACAAGGAGAATCAAATGGCCTGGATTAAGATGATTTCTATGGCAGAAGCAACTGGGGCGTTGAAGGCGATGTATGAGAAGTACATCGAGCCGGTGGGCGTGGTGGACAACATCCTGCGCATCCACAGCCTGAACCCTAAATCCCTGCGCACGCACTATGACCTGTACGCTCACCTCATGCGCGGCAAATCGGACCTGAGCCGGGCACAGCGTGAGATGATTGCCGTGGTCGCCTCGGTAGCCAACAAATGTCACTATTGAATTGTCCACCACGGAGCCGGGCTGCTCCGCCTGACCGACGACAAAGCGCTTGTCGAAGCCCTCAAAACAGAGTGGCGCAGCGCCAATTTAAGCGACGCCGACCGGCAAATGTTGTCTTACGCAGAAAAACTTACGCTCACCCCCTGGGAAATGGTGGAACCTGACGTCATCGCCTTGCGCAACGTGGGATTTAGCGATGCGGCGATTTTGGATATAAATCAGGTGACGGGGTATTATGCTTTTGTTAACCGCCTGGCTGACGGGCTGGGCGTGGAGTTGGAAGCGTATCGACTGGAGAGTGAAAAGTGATAAGTAAAAAGTGAAAAGTGGATACTACACGGTCAACAAAGTAATTTAACCTTTTGAGTGTCATTCTGAACAGAGTCTTCGGGGTTCCTGACTCCTGTCAGGCAGAATCCCTCTAACGCGAGAAAACTTTAGAGCTTGCCAATGTTTTAGGGATGCTTCGGAGGACCTCAGCATGACAGTTCGAAATTTAGAAAACTTATGTGACGATGTAATAATAACTTTTCACTTATAACTTTTTACTTTTTACTGAAAAAACGGAGAGGTAGATGAGCGAGTTAGTGCTAACCAAACAGCGAGATACCATTTTTGAAATTATTCTGAACCGGCCGGATAAACGGAATGCGATGAATGCGGAACTGGTAGAGGCGTTGGATACGGCCGTAACCACTGCCAACCGCACCCCCGGCATCCGCACCGTCATCATTCGCGGTGAAGGCAAGGTATTCTCCGCCGGAATCGACGTGAGCAACTTGCTGGGGCTGGCCCAAAAATATGGGCCACACTGGCAGCAGCGCATGCGCAGCATCACCGATGATTTTCAGGCGGTGCATACCCGGCTGGAGCGGCTGGAGATTCCCACCATTGCCCTGCTGCACGGCTACTGCCTGGGGCTGGCAATGGAGCTGGCCCTGGCCTGCGACATCCGCATTGCCGCCGAAGGCACGCAGATGGGACTGCCGGAAACGCGCCTGGGCATCATTCCCGATGTGGGCGGCACCACGCGGCTCACCCGGCTGGTTGGCCCAGCCCGCGCCAAAGAGCTCATCTTCACCGGGCGGCATTTTGACATGGCCTACGCGGAACGCTGGGGCATTGTGAATTATGTACTGCCCGCTAACCAACTGATGAGCAAGGCAGAGGAACTGGCCGCAGAAATCAATCAGGCGGCACCGCTGGCGGTGGGTATGGCCAAGCGGGTCATCGATGGGTTAAGTGACATTGACCGTGGCCTCATGCTGGAAGGCTGGGCACAAAGCCAGCTGATGAGCAGCGAGGATTTTTTGGAAGGGGCGCAAAGTTTCATGATGAAACGGCCGCCTCAGTTCAAGGGAAAGTAACGATACAGGTGCGACGCACTTCCTCCTAGAGGTTTTGCTTCACTTAATGCAAGTGCGTCGCACCTCTCTTGCAAAGGAAAGTAAAATCATGAAAATTGGTCTGGCATTAGGCGGCGGTGGGGCGCGCGGGGCGGCTCACATTGGTGTGTTAATGGAGCTGGAACGGTTGGGCATACGGCCGAATCTCATCACGGGTACCAGTATTGGCGGACTGGTGGGGGCACTGTACGCTGCTGGACTAACCTGCGACGATCTCACTGAGGGCTTTCGGGAAATTAACATCGGCTCGATGTATTCATTTGCCGGCAGCGCTCCTGCCTTAACAGGCGTGACCAAAATCGAACAGTTGCTGGAATCGTTCATTGGTCGCCCCACCTTTGCCGACCTGGGTATCCCACTGGCCGTTGTTACCTCAGATTTGGTCGCACGCAAAGAGGTGATTTTAGATGAAGGGGATGTGATTACGGCCGTCCTGGCCACCATCGCCATCCCCATCCTCTTTCCCCCCGTAGAGCGAGACGGCATGGTGCTGTCTGATGGTGGGATTCTCAACAACACGCCGTTCAACATTGCCCGGGCACGTGGGGCCACCTACGTGATTGCTGTCGATTTAAGCAACTCGGCTCCCTTTGGCACGCCAGACAAACCGGCTCCGACACCCACCGGCGTGCTTGGCCGAGCCCTGGCCCTGACACAGCGGCGTAAAACGTGGCAAATCATGTCGGTTGTGGCCGACATCATCACGGCCCAAACATTGCAAAAACATCTGGCCGTTTCCCGCCCGGAAGTATTGTTACAGCCAAACATGGGTTCCATTGGCCTGTTCGATTTTCATCGGCTGGATGAAGGGATTGAGGCGGGGCGAACGGCCGTACGCGAAGTTGAAGAACAGTTGTCGGTAATCGGTAAAAAGTAAACGGGTTACCGAACACCAAACAAGGAGGAAAAAATGATCACACTCGGCATCGACATTGGCGGCAGCGGCATCAAAGGTGCGCTGGTAGACACGGAAAAAGGGGAGATGGTGACGGATCGGCTGCGCATTCCCACGCCTCAGCCTGCTAAGCCCCAGGCCGTCATCGGTGTGCTCAAGGAAATTGTGGATCACTTTGAATACAGCGGCCCGATTGGCGTGGGCATTCCGGCTATTGTCATCAAGGGTGTCACGCACTCTGCGGCCAATATCGACGATGACTGGATTGGCTATGCCAGCCAGCAAGCGATGGCTGAGGCAACCGGCTGCCCGGTTGTGCTGGGCAACGATGCGGACGTGGCCGGTCTGGCCGAAATGCGCTTTGGCGCGGGCCAGGGGCAGTTGGGCACGGTGATGATTTTTACGCTGGGTACGGGGATTGGCAGCGCGGTGTTTGTGAACGGCCGTTTCCTCCCCAACACCGAACTCGGCCATCTTTACCTGCGCAATATGAAAAGAGATGCCGAAGATTACGCCGCCGAGCGCATCCGCGACGAGAAAAACCTGAGTTGGAAGCAGTGGGGCAAGCGGCTCAACACCTACTTCCAGCATATCGAATTCCTGTTTTCGCCAGAGCTGATCATCATTGGCGGCGGTATCAGCAAAAAACATGACGAGTTCCTGCCCTACATCAAAACACGGGCCACCATTGTCCCGGCAGAGCTGCGTAACGAAGCGGGGATTGTGGGAGCTGCCGTTCTCGCCGCAGAATCAAGCTAGTCAATTCATCAAACCACAGACACGAAAAATCAAGCGATGATTTATTTTGTCCCCACTATTATTGTCCTTTTCATTCAAGCTTTCCTGCTTGTATCTTGGTGGAAAGCGCGAAAAAACAAGGCGAAAAACGAGGGCAAGCTCATTTTCTGGGGATTCCTTGTAGGGCAAATTTATCTTCTTTGGGAACTCCTGATAGTAGAACAAACCGGGATACCTCTTCCCGATTCCCCAGAACAACAGATGGCGATGCTCCGCTTGGCCTGTGGCGGTGCGCCGGGAGGTCTGTTTGTCATTATCGGCCTGTTTTATCTCAGTTTTGCGGCTTTTGGGGTTAGAAAAGGTGGGCAGACTAGCGACAGATAGCATTCTGAAAAACGTGGGTGCCCTCGTCTTGGCGAAGTTGCGTAATAAGGCGGGGATTGGGGAAACGGCCGTTCTTGCGGCGGAAACCAGTTAAGCAATGCCGCTGAGCATCAATTCGGCAATTTATGCTATTATGGGGGAATTATGCTGCCAGTCGTTCAGTCTAAAACCCCAGTTTTCAGGATATGCCGACATTTGCGCAGCATTTTTACCGTATACAGGGAATTATGCCGAAAAACGCGCGGCATAACCCGAAATGCAGGGTGGATATGCCGAACTTCATGCGGCATAATCACTTAGTTATGAGTAAAAGAGCTGGAACATGAATCAAATCGAGGAACAAGTAATTCTTAGTGGAACTTGGCTTTATGACGGCACGAAAAAAAATGAAGTCCATGTTATAAAAACTAATTACAAACCGGGTTCTGGTGACTATGAAGATGAACCTAAAGTACGAGATGATCAGTTCGGCACCTTCTATGGAATACATGTTGGAGCTTATAGTGGGGAGAAAACTTTCATGGGTGGTGTATATAGCTCGGTTAAAGAAGCTAAAGAATATGCATTAACCATATGCCCATCGGTAAATTGGAATGATTATGAATAACTCTCATAACAAGAACCTTCACAGGAAAAACAAAAGCGCCGCTGCGCTCGGCTTTTGTTTCCCTGTGAGGTAGGCGTTATACGGCTTGATGAGCATCAACTACTCGTAGGTGAGAGAGCATTATGAACGAAAAGGATTTTTCTGGTTTTTTCCCATATTATCAAGAAACAATCAAACAGCTGGCTGAGTCACTAAGCCTCCATCAAAAACACCTAATGCAAGATATTGGGAAACAGTTGCGGATTTCACAAAGTTTCGCCGATTTAATGCCAACGATGGATTACTCTCGACTGTTGCCAGACTACTCTTTTATTACTAAGTCCATTTCCAGCCAACTAATAGAGGCAATGGATATACCTCAGTTGCGATTTGCCACTGATATTGGAAATATCCTAAAAACTTCACAGTTATTTCGTGAACAATTGATGGAAAATCAAGCCGCATTTAACAAAATCCACTCAAGATTGATTGCAGATTTGAAACCTATTTTAGATGCCTCGGAATCCATGCAAGTTTTTTATGATAGCATTCGCCTCACTGAACTTGAATCACTATCATCGCTTGTAGAATTTCCGGCTCTTTCTCAATTAAGCCATACCCTTCTTTCTTCGATTCAAACTCCACAACTGGACCTTGGAGAAGGATTCTTAAGTGAGATCTCAGCATTATTGGCTTCTGTAGCTAGTAGTAAGACCTTACAAATTGACGACGAGATAATATCAGAGTTTGAAGCGCGTTTTGCTGATCACGCTAACGAAATTAAGAAAGGTCGAATTACCCGAGAAGGTATTGCTCAAATTACCAGAGATGTTCTTCTTCTTCTTACAATCATACTCAGTTGGTTAAGCTTGCAAAGCAGCTATGATACCGGACGAACACTAGAAGAAACTCAGCAAGTTACTATTCATTTGAGTGAACAAATGGAAAAACAGGCACTCTCCTCTCAAGCGCTCGAGGAAAACACCGTTGAATTACAAACACAACTCGAAACAGTAAATCAAAGTATGGATTTGACTAATCAATACCTAGAAACCATTGTCGATCTTGGTGAACGCCTTATTCCATATGCAGAACTATCTGGAGAGACATCTAACAAAGCAATAATTCTTGTTGTAAAACGTCCATCACTGATCCGTACTCAGCCTTCGAGAAATGGTGCCATAATAACTCGAGTTTACCCAAATCAATTAGTCGAACAGCTAAAACGTGAAAATAATTGGGTATATGTTGAATACTTCGATTTTTCTGAGGGTATTCCAAGAACTGGTTGGATTTACAGATGGAATTTAATTCTGTTCAAGGATTGACCGCCGTATAACAATGGTTGCAGCTCGACCGCAAGCACGGTGCTCATTCACGATTTTCGTAGGTGGTGAGCAAATGTCTGCCGCGCTCATCAAAGTTGGAACCTGCTCGCGGCAGCTGAACCTGGCGTTAGGCAGAAATTGAATGTGTCACTAAATGTTTTTGAATTCAGGCAAGTTTTTGCTGTAAGTACTTTTGGGGCAGCCAAAATGATAGGTCCGAAAAAAAGTTACTTCCCCTTATTAAGTAAAAATCAAATACACATCCTCAAACTATCTCCAATGTTTTGGGTTATTGCGCTTGCCGCAGTGGCAAAATTCGGCATACACATGATCAATGCCCGCAGTTATGGCTTTTTCTTTGACGAACTCTACACCATAGCACTCAGCCGGCACCTGGCATTTGGGTATGTAGACTTGCCACCGTTGGTTCCTGCCCTGGTAGCACTCAGTCGAGCCTTGTTGGGCGAATCGTTGTTCGCCTTGCGTATTGTCCCCGCGCTGGCTGGTTCGGGCACGCTCATCTTCGTTTGCCTGATTACAAAAGAATTTGGGGGAAAGATATATGCGGTGATGGTGAGCGCCTTGGTATTTATCTTTGTGCCACTTTGGCTCAGTGTTGATTCTATATTCTGTTACGACAGCATCGATCAGCTAATTCTAGCCGGTTTCTTGTACACACTCGTCCGTTACTTACGCAGTGGGAATCGCAAACTCTGGATTTCTCTAGGATTCCTGGCGGGTCTTGCCTGCTTGACCAAGATGACGATCCTGTTCCTGGGGCCAGGTTTTCTGGCGGCCCTTTTGCTTACTAAGTACAGAAAGGACTTACTCACTCCCTGGCCCTGGTTGGGAGCAGGGCTGTGTCTCCTGATCGTCTCCCCCTATTTGCTCTGGGAAGTGGCCAACCAATGGCCCACGCTCGAATACTGGACTGCCTATGGCACAAATCGATTATATGAAGCTTCCCTTTCACAATATTTCATAAATGTATCGGTTTATATGAATGTGCTTTTCCTGCCCCTGTGGATTTTTGGGCTGTACCGCATCTTTCGTCCTTTGAACAGGGTAAATTATGGTTTCCTGGGCTTGTTATTCCTGTTTACCCTGGCGCTCATGTTTTATCTCCATGCTTCAGCGCGAATGCTCGCCGAATTGTTCATCCCACTTATCGCAGCCAGTGCCGTGTTTGTAGAGGAAGTATTGACAGGGGCCCGCTGGAAATCATGGATGAGGGCCCTGCCAGTCGCCTATTTGTTATCTGCGGGGATATTTGTCCTGCCCACGTCCTTGCCCATCCTGCCCCTTGAATCCGTTTATAACCTGCCCAGAAGCGTTAAATTCTGGTACCAATCCATCCGGGAGTTCAACGCTGACAGTGGGTATGCGCCAATAATGCTTACTGGCAGGGTGGGATGGGAGAGCTTTGTCCAGGATGTGGCCGATGTATATGGCCAGCTCCCTCCTGAGGAACGCGCTGCTGCCGGGATATATGCGGATTGGTATCCTACAGCAGGGGCAATCGACATGTACGGTCCACAATATGGCCTGCCGCACGCGGTCAGTGGCTCTTTGACCTATTATCTCTGGGGGCCGGGAGATACCTCCTGGGAGGTTATGATCATCATTGTGAACCGGTCGAATTATTTATCTATGTTCTTTGATGAGTGTGAACAGAGCGCGATTGTGGGCGACGAGTTACAAAATCAATTGTATGTCTACGTTTGCAAGAATCCGAATCTGCCGGTGGATGTCATTTGGCCTAATCTTAAAAACTTCCGCTAGCATCAATTGGCTGGCGGTAGACAGCGGAGATGCTTGTGAAGCCCGTTAACAACACAAGGGATAAGGTCGTTCTCATTCAAAAGAATAAGTTCTGCCCAACCCCACGTTAACCTGACCCGACGGGCGCTTGCGTTCACACGCGCAAAATAAAATCGCCGGGTAGGTTACGCCTCCGTTAGGCAGCTTTGACCTTCCCTAAAAGTGTGACACTAATCGTCACAACTTCTGTTATAATTATGTCATGTTAAAACAAAAGCCTGGACAGCGGTTGGCATTTCTGGCGGAAGCAGATACGGAAACATTGGCTGAATGTTTGGTGGCCTTTGCCAATGGAGACGGTGGGTTGATTGTGTTGGGGCTGAACGAAAACGGCCGTCCCGTCAACGACATCTGGGAAGAAGAAGCCGAAGGCGCTTTGCTCGAAGCCGCCCGGCTTTGCCGCCCACCGGTGCCCACCCAATGGCAGCAGGTAGAAACGCCCCAGGGCACCCTCATTGGCATTGAAGTGCCGCGCAGCACCGATTTACATACGCTGGATGACGGCCGTGTATTGGTGCGCAGCGGCACCCATAACCGTCCTCTCACCGGCGACGAAGTGCGCAATCTGGCCAACAGCAAAAATACGGCCGAATACGAAACCGAACTTGTCCCCGGCGCACGCTACACCGACCTGGACAGCGAAATCGTGCAAGATTATCTGAACCGGCGCGAGCAGCGCGGCCAGGCTCGCTCCCTTTCTGCACGCGAGCTCCTCTTTGAAGTGGGGGCCACCGACCGCAATGGCCACCCCACGACCATCGGCATTTTGCTTTTTGCCCGCAATCCCCAGATGTTTTTTCCACAAAGCGGCATCGTTTTTGTGAAGTTCCCCGGTACAGAACCACGCGGCGAGGATGGCGGCATTGGATACGGCCGTCGCGATGAAATCATTGGTCCGGCCGCCCGCGTCATTGAACGCGCCTGGAACATCATCTTTGAAGAGATGCGCGTGGGAGCCACTGTGAACCAGCTAGAGCGGGAAGAGCTGTTGGAGTACCCGCGCTTTGCCGTGCGTGAGGCCCTGGTCAACGCTGTGGCCCACCGCGATTATCGCATTCAGGGGCGGCGCATCGAAATCCGCATGTATGCTGACCGGCTGGAAATTATCAGCCCTGGCGGACTGCCCGGCTATATGACCCTGGACAACCTCGTCGAAGAACATTTCTCGCGCAATCCGCGCCTGGTGAATGGTCTTTACCAGTGGGGCTACATCGAAGAACTCGGGCTGGGCATTGACCAGATGATTGAAGAAATGGCCCAGGCAGGCCACAAACCGCCCGATTTTAAAGCCACGCCGCACCTGTTTACCGTGACGCTGCACAACAAGCGGCAGCGGCAGCCTACCCCCAAATGGACCAAAAGCATGAATGAGCGGCAAACCCGCGCCCTCACTTACGTGCGCGAAAATGGCTCCATCACCAACCGCGAATACCAGCAGCTCTGCCCGGACGTTTCTGCCGAAACCCTTCGGCTCGATCTGGTTGATCTGGTTGATCGGGGTATTCTACTGAAGATTGGTTCTAAAAAGGGAACACACTATATTTTGAAGTAGTGAAAGTGTGCGGGCTAATCTTCATCCGCTTTAGCAGCTACTTCCAAAAAGTGGCCAAATTTATCAAGATCGGCATCCAACATGGAAATAACCTGTGGCAACCGGTCCACTAAGCCCTTTACTTTTGCCGGGTCTAAATCCCAGGTATAAAGATTGCGAACAATGTGCCTAAAGCCGAGGTAATCTTCTAGTGCAGTGGCCGTTTTTTCCGTCATCACAGACGGCCGTACACCAGGCACATCCAATGCCATCTGCTTTAGTAAATCCCGATGCCACGAGCCACCTTCGGGTATGCTGCCATCAATTTGACGAGCAATCCATTCAAAAAGACGCTCCAGGCCATTGTAAAATCCTTGCAGGTTAAGCCCAACCGCATCTAACGAATATTGGCTTTGCTCAGCATAGGCAGCCAACGCCTTTTCTGCCGCTTTTTGAATGTTTACCCATTCAGCTGCAATTCTTTGTTGCAAGACAGGATATTGATTAATCACAACACAATGCCCTTTTCCAAAATTGCCTCTCGAAAAGATGGTGGGCATCGCTCCAAATCGATAAGGTCAACGTGAAACCCCTTACTCATATCTGGAAGTCGCGCCACGGCCTGGTAAAATAGCGTCGGGTCTATTCCTTTCACAGCGAGATCAATATCCGAGTATTCATCAAAACGGCCGTCCCCAAGCAAGGATCCGAACAGAATCACCTGGGAAACAGCGTAATTCGCCCGCAACATAGTGGCAATCTGCTGAGCGACTTCTCTGGCCCTCTGCCGATTCTGCTGCCACAGTTTGGGTTCATTTTCCCAACGTTTCTTAATTTGGGGTAGATAGGCCAAATACGCTTCATCTATCATTGAGCAAGTTTCCCATTAATCAAAACACCTAATCAAGATTATACCATGCAGTTTCCCAATTTATCCCAAATTTATCCCAAACTGGTATTTGGGATAAGTTGGGTAATAGGCATAATCTCCCCTGCTTTATCCCAAATTTAGCCAAATTTCCCAAATTTTGTAAGGTGAAAAGTTGGTATAATGGCGCAAACTAGATGCAAAGTATTTGAGGAATTCGTCACATCACATGACTCTGACGCAGCAGTTTCTACTTATTTCGCTCTTGCCCTTAAGTTTTATCGGCATGATCGTTTACCTTTGGCGGGCACGTTTGAAAAGACGGCCGTTATTCCTGCGTTGGTCTTTTACTTTGCTGGCTGCCGCCGTGTGGGCCAGCAGCGTCATCCG
Organism: uncultured Anaerolineae bacterium; assembly: GCA_905479495.1. Classification (GTDB taxonomy): domain Bacteria; phylum Chloroflexota; class Anaerolineae; order Promineifilales; family Promineifilaceae; genus Leptofilum. The sequence goes on along the minus strand of CAJQMR010000005.1, from coordinate 399,833 downwards.
CTTTTTTGGCGGCACCACCTTTTCTGAGATTCTCATTTACAACTGGGGGATCATCGGTTCCTATGCATTAAGTTTAACGGCCGTACTCTTCCTTTACACTACCCTCGCCTACCTCCCCATTCCTCGCAAATTTGGCCAGATTGGACTTTTACTGAGCCTGCTACTCTGGGGCGGCGCAATTGTGTTAGACCCCAATATTTGGCCCAATGCCCTGCCGAACTTTGTTCTTCTTGGCCAGGCTGTGCGTCAGTTTGATGTGTGGGCCTCTGTTTGGATTGCCAGTTGGGTGCTGCCCATTGTGGCCACCTGGATGCTAACCCAAAAACTCAACAGCGATTTGCCGCCCTCCCTTTACCGGAACCAGGTGCAGTACTGGCTTGTTGTTATCTTCCTGCTGCTGGTAGGCAGCGGACTTGGCTCCGTGCAGCAGCCAGGACAGCCAGGCTGGCAGCAAGCAGGCGTGCTCATCATGATGCTGGCAGCCCTCACCGGAACCATTAGTTTGGCCAGCACCACTTTGCCAGACCTCCAACTTTCGCTGCGCCAACTGCTTAGCCGGGTAGTGAGTGTTCTTATCATTTTTGGCCTCACCTGGGGCGCACTCACCTTGCTGGTGCGATCGGTACGTGACTTACCCGAAAACACGCCGCAAAATGGGGAGATTCTGGTGCTGCTTGTGGCGGCAGCACTGTTTGTGGGATTATTTACGCTTGTCAATCATTTTATTCGCGAGCTTTCACGTCGGCTTTTCCTGCCCGGTTCGTTGCAGCAAGAAACTGTCCTGGCTGAATTCAGCAACGTGATTGGCAATCTGCCAGAGCCTGTTCAATTGGGCCAGCTCTTTTTGCGGCTGGTGCAGGCCAATCTCACCACAGATGAAGCCTGGCTGTTCATGGCAGAGGATGGGCCCGGTGGTCGTTTAATGTTACGGCCGTTAGCCAATCTAGAAAACAAAACGCTAGAAACATTAACACTGGATGCGCCCAGCCCCGTCGCCAACTTCTTGCGGCAAAACAGTGTTCCCCTGGTTCAGTACGATATTGATACCTTAGATCGCTTTGCCCAGACGCCCGAAGCAGAGCGAACCATGCTGGCCCGCTGGGAGCGCATTTTGTATAAGCCACTTCATGCCGGAGACAGTCTTATTGGGGTATTGGCATTGGGTCTGAAAGAATCGGGCGCTTCCTATGACCAGCCCGATTTTGATTTGCTAGAAAGCATGTCGCGCCAAATCAGCCCCTTGTTGGCTCAGGCGCAAAACGTCTCCAGCTTACGCCAGATTAATGAATACGTGTTCCATCAAAATCAGATTTTGACGCGCGACCGGCAGCATTTGCAGGAATTGGTGAGCCTTTATTCACAGTTTGTAGACCTGATTTCGCCGGAGTTAAGACGGCCGTTCAACACCCTCACCCAAGAAGTCCAGCAGCTGCAAACCAAAGATGATGCCACCACGCTCAAGCTGGCTGGTCAAATCGACCAGCATATCAGCGAAATCAAGCTGCCTATTGAAAAACTGATCAACATTTCTGGCCGTATTCAGATGCGCAACGAATTTAGCTTCCAGCTTAATCGGCTGGACGAGATTGCCCAACAAGCCATTCGCAATTTACGCACCATGGCCGAGGCCCGCCGCGTGGTGGTGGAATTTAACGCCAGCACGCCCCACACCACCGTGCTGGGTGATGCCGCACAGCTCACCGAAGCGGCCCAACACCTGCTGCACAACGCCATCAAGTTCAACAAGATCGGCGGCGTGGTTCAGGTAGAGTGTGGTTTGGCGGGCAGCGAACTGTTCTTGCGCGTGGTGGATACCGGCGTAGGGATTCCCCCAGAGCGACTGGATACGGTTTGGTCCGGGTTGGCTAAATTGAAGGCAAATGGCAACGGCCGTTCCGCTGGCATGGGGTTGGCCCTGGCCCGTTTTATCATTCTGGCACACGGGGGACGCGTCGAAGCGCAAAGCAAGTACGGAGCCGGTTCCGTCTTCACGATCTACCTGCCCCTTTTCTTCGACGATTAATGAAAAACAAAAGCCACAGAGAAAAAAGAGGAAATAGAGAACTACACACTAATCTCAAAAATCTCTGTGTCCTCTGTGGCTAATATTCTGAAAGATACTAATTGTAGATTAGCCGTCCGACAAAAACATTCCCCAAACCCACAACATCCCCTATAATGCCCCCAACTAACAACCATTTACCGATTACTGTTTACTGGCCACAGGTCACTTTTTACTTATCACTTATCACTAACCAACCGTGAACTTCACCACTCCACTCGCCCTTCTTCTGCTGCTTACCCTGCCTTACTTTTTTTGGTTAGGGCGGCCACGGCGTGCGGCAAACGGCCGTACCCTTACACGGAACTGGCGCGAATGGGTAAGTTTGGGCTTGCGCAGCCTCATCATGCTGCTGCTCATACTCAGCCTGGCCGGTTCCCAACTGGTACGCGCCGCCGATGAACTGGCCGTCGTCTTTCTGGTAGATGCCTCCGATTCCATCAGCCCCGCCCAGGCCGAAACGGCCGAAACCTACATCCGCACCGCCCTGGAAACAATGACGCCGAGTGATCAAGCAGCCGTTATCCTGTTTGGCTCCAATGCGCTGGTAGAACGACCGATGAGCGGCCTGGCAGAACTCGCCCCCGTCAGCTCTGTGCCGCAGGCGCTGCAAACCGACGTGGCTGAAGCGATTCGGCTGGGGATGGCCCTGTTTCCGGCAGGCTCTGCCCGCCGCCTGGTGATTTTAAGCGATGGCACGGCCACCGTGGGCAACACCAACGAAGCCGCCCGGCTGGCGGCCAACAGCGACGTGGAAATCAGCTACGTGCTGCTGGGGCGAGAAGCTGCCGCCGCCGAAGCGCTGCTCACCAGCGTCAGTGCGCCCACCCGCATCAGCCAGGGTGAAACATTCCGCATCGACATCACCGCCGAAAGCAGCGCCGATATGCCCGCCACCCTGCGTGTGCTCTCCGGGGGCAGCGTGGTGTACGAAGAAGCGGTACAGCTGCGGCGCGGGGCCAACAATTTTGCCGTGCGCCTGCGCGCCCTGGAGCAGGAATTTGCCCGCTACCGGGTGCAGCTCACCGCCAGCAATGATACCTTTTTCCAAAATAACGAACTGGCCGCTTACACCGAAGTGGTGGGGCCGCCTCGCGTGCTGCTGGTGGCCAATGATGGAACAGTAGATGACAATGGCACCCCCCAACCGGACGAATCGCCCCAGCTGCTGCTGGCGCTGGAAGCCACCGGACTGGTGGTGGACCGCACCACCCCGGCCGATTTGCCCCCCAGTCTGGCTGAATTGAGCAATTACAGCAGCGTCATTCTGGTGAACGTCAACGCCAAAAATTTGTCGCCGCGCAAAATGGAAACGCTGCAAAGCTACGTGCGCGACTTGGGGGGCGGGCTGGTAGTGGTCGGCGGTCCACAGAGCTATGGCATGGGCGGGTATTTCCGCACGCCGCTGGAAGAAATGCTGCCGGTGGAAATGCAAATCAAAGACCAGGAGCGCTTCCCCTCAGTGAGCATCGTCATCGTGATTGATCGCTCCGGCAGCATGGGCGCACAGGAAGGGGGCGTTACCAAGATCCAACTGGCGGCGGAGGGAGCAGTGCGCGTTGTCGAGCTGCTCAACGATTTTGATGAGATTGCTGTCTTCCCGGTAGACACCCAGCCAGATAACCCCATTGGCCCCCTGCCTGCCAGCGAACGGGAAGAAGCCATCAATTTGATTCGTCAGATTGGCGCAGGCGGGGGTGGCATTTACGTCCGCACCGGTTTGGAAGCGGCCGCTGCGGCCCTGGCCAACAGCCCCAACCAGGTAAAACATATCATTTTGTTAGCCGATGGGGCCGATTCGGAGCAAAAACAAGGGGTGGAGCCGTTGGTAGCCTCGCTGGTGGAGGAAGGGGTAACGGTTACGGCCGTTTCCATCGGCGATGGCCCGGACGTCCCTTTTTTGCAGCAGGTGGCGCAGTGGGGCAACGGCCGTTTCCATTTCACCAATCAGGCCGCCAATCTGCCACAAATTTTTACGCAGGAAACCACTTCTATCCAACGTACCTATCTTATTGAAGAACGCTTTTTCCCCAATTTGGTGAGCAACAGCCCGATTCTGGCCGGAATTACGGCCGTTCCCCCCCTTTATGGCTATGTGGGCACCAGCCCCAAAGATACGGCTCAGGTCATTTTGAACTCAGAGCAGGGGGACCCCGTGCTGGCAGCCTGGCAGTATGGCCTGGGCCGCTCCGTCGCCTGGACCTCCGACGCGACGGGGCGTTGGGGACAAGATTGGGTGCAGTGGGACGGCTTCCCCGCCTTTTGGGCGCAGGCGGTGCGCTGGACCATCTCGCAAGACCGGGACAGCAACGTAGAAACCGTCATCAGTTACACCGATGAGCAAGCCACCCTGACGGTGGATGCGCGAGGCAGCAGCGGCGGCTTCCTCAATAACCTGACAATGGAGGCCAACGTTGTGGCCCCAGACGGCTCGGTGCAAAACGTAACGCTTAGCCAGGTAGCCCCAGGCCGCTACGAAACCCAGTTTGTGCCGGAAACAGATGGTGCCTATTTCATTCGCGTGGCTGGGTCTGACGGCACGGAAGAAAACGTGGTGGGGCAAACCAGCGGCTGGGTGCTGGGCTACTCACCTGAGTACCGTGAATTTGAAACCAATCCGCAGCTTTTAGAAAACATTGCCGAAATCACAGGGGGGCAAGATTTGGTGGGGTTGGAAACGGCCGTTTTCGACCACACCTTGCCTACCGAAGCCACCACCCGCCCCATCTGGACCTGGCTGACGCTCATCGCCGTGCTGCTGCTGCCGCTGGATATTGCGGTAAGGCGTCTGGTCGTCACGAAGCGCGATTGGCAGCGGGCTTGGGCGGCGACCTTTGGCCGCTTGCAGCCAGCCACCGTCACGCCGGTGCCACGTACGGAGCAGGTATCCCGCCTATTTGAGGCTAAGAAACGGGCCGAGAAAAGCCCACCGCCCTCGGCCGAAATCCCAGCTACACCCACAACTATTCAAACGCCGCCAACCAGGGCAGAGCAAGAAATTCAGAAGGAACGGCCGTCCCCGCCTCAAGCCTCCCCTGCCAAAGCAAGCCCGCAAACAGGGGAATCATCTACCCTGGCCGCACGCTTGCTTAAGAAAAAACAGCAGCAAAACAACGAGACATGACATTAGCAATAAAGAATCAATGCAAAATGACACCTTTACAATTTTGCATATTCCTTCATAATCTGCATAATTGTCCAAATTTTGCGCTGCAGCCTCACTGTCCTTGCATCGCTCCCCCAACGTAGTCCTTGCAAAAAAAACCTGTTGAGGAGAGTTGAATATGTCCAAGCGTTACCTGTATGTCAGTTTATTTGTGCTGTTTTTAGTCTTACTCGTCCCTGTTGTTTCATTTTTTGCAACCGGTGGTGGATTCCAGGCGGTTGCCGAAGGCGTGTCGAACCTTGTTGGTGGGTATCTATGGGCCGGTGGCTACCTGTGGGCTGGTGGTTATCTTTGGGCCGGTGGCTACCTCTGGGCCGGCGGCTATCTGTGGGCTGGGTAAGAGCCTATCAGGTAAACTGAAAACATCTGCTTAAAATAAAAAACGGCTGTGCTTTATTTGGCGCAGTCGTTTTTTGTTTCTGGAGTGTATTTATGAGACATTTTTCTCGTGAGAACCTGTCCCAAGCTGCTTACTTTGTGCTGATTTCGCTTATCTGGTTGATCATTGGCTGGGTTTTGAGAAGCCAATTCATCCCTAAAGAAACAACTTTATTCGACGAAGTTCTCCAGGTGCTTCACCGTGATTCCCCCAAACAGCTGCCAACCGATAATGAGCTTTCGCTGGCAGGGATTAAAGGGATGCTTGAGCTTGTAGATGATCCCTATGCAGTTGTGATTCCCCCGCCCAGTTCATTGAAATTTGAGGCTGACTTTGCTGGCGAAACTGGCAATGTCGGTTTAGTCCCCAATGTCAACGAAGACGGCCAAATGTTTATTGAAACCGTCATTGAAGGCGGCTCTGCTGAAGCGGCTGGCGTCAAAGTAGGCGATATTTTACTTTCTATTGATGGTATTCCGGTTGATGCAGCGACAACGGTGACTGGGTCTGCCCTGCTGTTCCGTGGCCCGGTAGGTGAGCCAGTAGAACTGCTTATTCAGCGCAGCGGTGAACGGATAACGTTCTCGCCCGTGCGGCAAGAACGCGTTGCTTTGGAGTGGGAGATTTTAGAGGGTGGCATCGGATACATTGCCCAACATACTTTTACTACCAATGTTCCAGCACTGTTCGATGAAGCCCTGACCGCTATCATGGCCACAAATCCACCGGCAATTATTTGGGATGTGCGGTCCAATGGCGGTGGCTCAATGGCGGTGGCCCAGGAAATCTTGAGCAAATTTGTGGCAGAAGGCGAGTTGTTTCACGTGGTGCTAAAAGATGACGAAACGCGTATTTTCACCGCGAGCGGCGAGGCTATTGCCGCTGATGTTCCTTTATACATTTTGGTAAATCAGTTTACGTTTTCGGCAGCAGAAACGGTTGCGGCCAGCATTCAAGAAACAGGTCGGGGCACCACAGTTGGCAGCACCACGTTTGGCAAGGGCACTATTCAAAATACTGTGCCGCTGAGCGATGATCATATTTTTGAATATACCATTGGCCGCTGGACAACACCGGCAGGCGTTTTCTATCAGGATGTTGGCTTTACCCCAGCTGTCTTTGCCCCCGATGACCCAACCACAACCAACGATGAAACCCTTGAGGCGACCTTACAGCTGATTGCGGGGAATGGTGAGTAACGGCCGTATCGTGCCATAAAGCTAAAAAGCAAGCGTCAGCATCTGCCTATTTACATTAATTTAGCGTGAAAAAGGCCAAATTTCCTACAGCCTACCCGCCACAGCAGGGGAAAAGGAACTAAAGTAATCTATCCATTTGCACAATAATCAGTTTATAGTTGATATGGGCAATAGTCTTGATATTTATTTGCTCACTTTTTAAAGATGCGAAACAACATCTTTTTTATCTTTTCACTGGTAACTTGCGGTCCCATTCTGAAACCGAACAGCATGATTGAAAAATTGCGTCAAACACCGCTTCATCTTAAATACTTATTTCTCATCAACTCCGTTGGCATCATGCTGCTTGTCTGGGCATTCCTTCAGTTTATTGACTTTCAAGATAAATATATATTCTACTTGTTCATGCTGCTTGGGGTTTTATCACAGGTTGCGGTAACCACCGCTACCCTTAAATCCAAAACGAGTGTGACTTATAACATCAGCCCGGCCATTAGTTTAGCCACCGTGCCTTTTTACGGACCGGCAGCGGCCGTTCTTGTTGAAGCCATTACCATGCTGAGTTTATGGCTCATCAAACCCGCCGACGACATCAATTGGAAAAGGAGTTTGCCTCAACTGGGATTTAATACGGCCATGAGCACAATCTCTATTTTCAGTGGCGGGTATGTCTATTTATTCATGATAGATCGGCTGGGAATGGGGATCTGGTTCGGCACAATTATCTCCTGGCTGCTGGCGGCCATTGTCACCGACCAGTTCAATCTTTTACTACTGACGGTCATGCTTCGCCTGCAATATGGCAAAGAGTTTCGTATCTTTACCATTTGGAAGGAAAATGCCTGGGCAATTCCTATTGGCATTTTGATAACCAGTGTCGGTGGTGGATTTCTAGCATTTTCTTTTCAGCAGCTTGGCTGGATTGGCGTTTCTGTCTTCTTTTTACCCCTGGTGCTATCTGCCTATGCTTTTCGGCTGTATGTAAGCCAAATGCAATCACATATGGATAATTTGGAAGACATTGTAGCTGAACGCACGGAAGCCCTACAAAAGCTGATGCAGGAGAAAGATGCCTTTCTGGCAGTTTTGTCTCACGATATGAAATCGCCAATCACAACAACCCACCTGTACGCCAGCATGATTAAAGAACATCCTTATATCCTGGAAAAGAAACCGCATGTCATTGACTCAGTTTTACGCAGCCAGGAAACGCTTTTAGATATTGTCAATAACATTTTAGATCTGGAAATGTTAAAAGACCATGGACAAGTACCGATAGAAAAAGAAACGTTTGACTTTGTTTTTGCCGCGCAAAAAGTCATCGAAATGATTCAGATCCAGGCAGAAGCCAAAAGCATAGAGCTGCACAAGCTGGGTTTTGAGACACACATCTTTGTTTACGCCGACCAGCGCCACATGGAACGTGTCTTAAGTAATCTTTTGACCAATGCAGTCAAATACACACCATCTAACGGAACAATTACTATCACGCTAGAACCGCGCAAGGATGAATTGTGTATTCAGATCAGCGATTCTGGGTATGGCATTCCACCAGAAGAGCTACCCTATGTCTTTGACCGTTTTCGCCGTGTTTCTTCGCACCAAAAGCTGGCAGCAGGAACCGGTTTAGGGCTAGCCATTACCAAAGCCTTGGTAGAAGCACACGGAGGGTATGTTGAAGTAACGAGCCAAAAGGAAGAAGGCAGCACCTTTACCACGCATTTGCCCATCCTTCAGAAAAAACCACCCAACAAAAACAACCAGACAGAACTCAAGAAACAGCACAGCCAACAGAGTCGCCGTGAACCCCAAAACAAAGGGGTCACAACCTTTATTTCCTATTGAGTTTTACCCTCTTTTCGCGAATACTTGTGTTACGTGGGAGTCTATTTTGGCACCATTATGGATGCCTATCTCACAATATCTACTATTTTTAGATAAACAAATGTAGTACGTAAACAACATTCTTTTACTTCAAGGGCCAAATTTAAACTGTTGTTTACGAAAAATGGGGAGTCATTCAAATGAAGTACAAATTTTCACTCACAGCTCTGCTGGTTTTATTAACTGCATTTCTGGCTGTTCCGTTTGTATCTGGCGGGACGGCCATGATCTCCGTATTGGTTCAGGCGGATAGTGTGGATACGGCCGTATCCATCGTAGACGCTTACGGTGGCGAACTGCATGAACAGTTGGCCATCATCAATGCTGTCTCTGCCACCATCCCGCAAAATATGCTGGATGCCGTAGCAGCCGATTCTCGTACAGTTGCGCTTCATGAAGATGATGATGCCAACATTGCCGGTTTCGCCGCAACACGGCGGCTTACCCGGATTGATGCCACTTTCCCAGATGCGATGGGCGTGGATGAAGTGTGGGATGAGCGCGTCACGGGCCAACGCGTAGGCGTCGCCATTGTCGATACCGGTATTGCCCGCGATGCCTGGAACGTACGCCGCATTGTGGCCCAATATGATGCCCTGGATGATGGCACCCGCGTGCGCGATCCCCATGGCCACGGCACCATGATGGCCAGCCTCATTGGCAACAATACCCGTGATGTAGATGGCTACATTGGCGTGGCCCCAAGAGTTCAGTTCATTGATGTTCGGGCCATGGATGCTGAAGGGAAGGGCACGTACACAGACATCATTGAAGGGCTCAACTGGATTCTGGAACACCAGGATCGCTACAACATTCGTGTGGTGAATCTCTCCTTGTTAGGCGGCATTAGCAGCCCGTACTGGGCGGACCCCATCAACCAGGCAGTTGAAGCGCTCTGGGATGCAGGCATTGTTGTGGTAGCAGCGGCTGGCAATGGCGGACCAGATCCCATGACCATTGCGGCTCCGGGCAACGACCCCTTTGTCATTACGGTGGGCTCCTTTACCGATAATTACACACCAGACGACACCAGTGATGATTACATCACGCCATTCAGTGGCGCTGGCCCCACCGAAGTTGGTTTTGTGAAGCCAGATGTTGTGGCCCCGGGTGCCCACATGCTAACCACGGCCCCCAATAATTCTACCTGGGCCAAAGACAATCGGGATGCACGGATTACAGGTAGCTATTATGAAATTGCGGGAACATCTGCCTCAACGGCCGTTACCTCTGGTTTGGTCGCCTTAATGCTGCAAGAAAATCCAGAGATGACGCCAAACCAGGTGAAATACGCCCTCATGGCCTCAGCTCGGCCCGCTGCTTATGAAGATGGCTCGCTGACCTGGAGCATTTTCCAGCAAGGGGCCGGGCGCGTTTGGGCACCCGCTGCGGTACTGGACCCCGCCGCAGGCGAAGCCAATGCCGGCATGATTCCTGGTGAACCCTATGTTGGCCCCGTTGTTTACCGCGACGGCGAATTCATTCTGGTGGATGAAAATGGCGAACCGCTGGCTGACACCGAAGGCTATTCCTGGGTGGGCGGCTACTCTTGGGTTGGTGGTTACTCCTGGGTGGGCGGCTACTCTTGGGTAGGCGGCTACTCTTGGGTTGGTGGCTACTCCTGGGTGGGCAACACCGACTGGGATGAATGGACCGAAGCCGATGTCTGGCAGAGTGGTTATTCCTGGGTTGGCGGCTATTCCTGGGTGGGTGGTTATTCCTGGGTCGGTGGTTACTCCTGGGTAGGCGGTTATTCCTGGGTTGGTGGCTACTCCTGGGTTGGACTCACACCCTTTGAAGAATAAGCTGTAGGGACGGTTCGCGAACCGCCCTTACCAAATCAGAACAAGCGAGGCGGCTGCTAAATAAGCAGTCGCCTCTTTTTTTTACCGATTACTGGCCAACTGATTACTGCTTACCGATCAGCTACCATCGCGGATGACCCGGCAAGATTCAATGTCGAAGGTGACCTGGCCGATGTTGAGGTTGGTTTTGTTGCGGAAGCTGGCGGCAAACTGCATAAAACGGTAAACGTCGGCAAAATTGGTGGCCAGGCCAACTGAGATGCGAATGGCCCCGGCGCTTTTGTTGCCGCGATGCTGGATGAGCTGCATAAAGCGCGGCAGCGTCATATCTTCAGATTCGGCCAGACCGGCCAGCATGTCTTCACGGGTGAGCCCTTCAGCGACTTCACCTGCGCCGGGGTTGCAGAAGCAGCCGGTGCGCAGAGAGATGCCCTGCCCGTTGGCTAATTCTTCGATGCGGCGGTAGTCAAGCAGATGCCCATCGGGATCATAAAAGTTCAGGGTGACAGTGCCGCCGCGCATGTGGGTGTTGCTGGGGCCGTAGATGCGGATCATGGGACGGCCGTTTTCATGCTTGAGCTGCATCAGTTGATCAATCAACCAGCCCGTCAGGCAGCGCACCCGTTCGCCAATCACGTCCATCCCCACCCTTTGCAAATGCTCCAGCCCCGTTTTGATGGCGGGAATGTTAAGATAATTGACCGTACCATCTTCAAAGGCAGCTTCATTTTTAGAGAGAATATGGGCTTTGGCCTGCGCACTGACAAAGTTCACCGTGCCCCCGGCAAACCAGGGGCGGTGCAGCTTGCCCAGCACCGATTTGCGAATAAACAACGCACCCAATCCAGTGGGATAGCCAAACATTTTGTAAAACGACATCGCCACAAATTCCGGTTTCACCTGGCTGAGATCAAGTTGATTGGTCGGCACAAAAGCAGCCGCGTCTAAACAGACGTCCCACCCTTTTTCTTGAGCCAACGAGATGAGACTTAACGGGTGTTTGACACCTGAGAAATTGGATTGGGCCGGGAAGGCGAACAGATTCGGCTTGGCCGGGTTGGCGGCCGCCAGCAAATTGGTCAGCGTACCCTGATCAATGCGCAGCTCTGGCGTGGTGAGGGGGATGTAGGTAAACGTTGCCCCCTTGTCGCGGGCAAATTCCCGGATGCCGTTGACAGAGTTGTGATTGTCGTAGGTCAGCAGGTATTGGCTGCCTTCCTCGAAGGGATACGATTCCCCGACCAGTTTTAAAGCCCCACTGGCATTCTGGGTAAAGACAACGATGTACTCGTCTGGGGAAGCATTAAAGTAGCGCAGGATGAAGGCCCGGGTCCCTTCAACCAGATCTGTCATGGCCATGGAGGTCGGGTTGGCGGAATGAGGATTGCCCAGGACCTGCGTTCTCAGGATGGCCATGTGGGCCTCCAGCTGGCTTTCGGCATAGAGACCGCCGCCCGTGTAGTCGAGGTAGATTTGCTTGGTGGCGTCGAGACGGCCGTATTCCGTTTGCCGCCATTCATCCAGCAGTTCCGTTGTCTGGTACGTTGGATACGCCTGTAAAAATTGCGCGTAAAGAGTGGCCTGCTGTTCGGCCGTATATTCAGGGATCGCTTGTTGGGTTGTCAATGGTTTTGTTGACATGATGACTCCTTGGTTAAAAGAGATTGTAACAATTCCGGTGTCATACCCGCCTTCGCAGGAATGACGGCCGTTTTTTCTAACGGTTTACAAAAAGACCAGTACAGTCATTGGTATCAGGGAAACAAGGTTGTTTCCAGGCCACGCGGTTGATCGATTTGCACAAAATATTCGCGGCCCATTAAGGCTTTTAAGAAGGTGTGGGGGAACATATCTGGCTCAACGGGATACTGCGTGCGATGCTTGGTCAGAGCCAACATCTTCTGCTCAATAAAGTCCGAAACGTCGATGCACATCGTGGCCGCTTGCTGCTCCCCGTAAGCATTTATCTCCTCAGCGGCAAACTGGGCTTCCTCGCCCCGCCCCGCAAAGTTAGTCGGCTTGCCAGGGGAGAACACAAGGCAGGTTGCGTGGCGCACCGCCACCACATGGGCGTTGCGCGGCTGGCCATAGGCAATCCCGGTATCGCCGATAAAGGTGCCCGGTCCTAAAGTTGCCAGCAGCATCAGATTGCCATCGTCATCTTCACGCAAGACGTTGACGCTGCCAGACAGCAGCAAATAGAGGGCCGTGGCCGGTTCACCCTGCTCGATCATGTAAAAATCAGCGGGATACCACTCTACTTTGATATGATCGCTGGCATAGCCTAGCATGGTGGATTCATCAGCAAACAGCATCAGACCATGCATAAAATCTTCGCTGCCGCGAAAACGCACGTCCAGACTTTGCAGCCACTGCACAATGAGGTCCAGCAGCAGCAGGCCGCTTTGAGGGAAACAGGTATGAAACAAACGCGGGGGTTGGAACGCGCTCAGTCCGTTTGTGAGCTGTTCTGGGAACTGCTGGCGTTGCCCCGCCAGTTGGCACGCTTTGGTGGTGGCGTGGCTAATGGCGATATGATCTGGGTGGCCGTACGCGCCGGACTCATCAAAGGTGAAGACAACATCTGGCTGAAATTCCCGAATGATTTTAACGATGGGCTCAATGAGCGCTGCCTGGGGGGTGTCTTGCAGCTTGCCATCGCCATAATCGTAGCAGTGGACGTGCTGCACACCCAAAGCGGCGCAGGCGTTATGCAGCTCCTGGGCACGCACTTTTCCCAGCGTGCGCCGGGTGGCGGCGTGGGCGTCACGAATCTGGCCCGCTTCGCCACGCGTAAAGCTGACGACCATCGCTTCGGCACCCTCCGCGATGTAGCGGGCCAGGGTGCCCCCAATACAGAAAGTTTCGTCATCCGGGTGGGCAAAGACACCGAGCAGGCGGGGAGACGGCCGTTCCTCACCACTTCCACTTTTCCTCTTCATCATCTTCTCCTTGTCACGGACTTGCGCTGAGCATTGCGGGCGAGCGGTTCATGCCAGATATTATAGCGGATTGCAGCGATTACGGGACGGCCGTTTTATACTATCGCCTGCCTGGGCAAGAAGAGACAGGGGAACAAGACCTGCTACAATTCAGACCATGACAAACCACAATCAAACACTCCAACTTTTTTCTGAGTTACTGGTGGCTTCTCCCAGCGGACGAGAAGCAGCGCTGGCGACCATCGTGCGCCAGAAACTGACCGATTTAGACATTGCCCACGAACAGGATGGCATGGGCAATGTGCTGGTGCGGCTAGACGGCCGTTCCCCGCAAGCCCCCCTCATCATGTTGGCCGCCCACATGGATGAAATCGGCCTGGTCGTCACCCAAATCAACGCCGACGGCAGCTTGCAAGTGAACCGAAGCGGCGGACTGCTGCCCTGGAAGCTGGGCGAAGGGCCCGTCGAGATTTTGGGCGATCAGGAAAGCATCGTCGGCGTGCTGTCGATGGGATCGACGCACACGGCCAACGCCGCCAACCAGGCCATCACCTGGGCTGATGTGCGCGTGCTGACCGGCCTGTCGCCCGAACAGCTAAAGGCGGCGGGCGTGCGACCTGGCTCAACTGGCGTGCCCACCCGCGAGCGGCGCGGCCCGGTGCTGTTTGGTGATCCAGCTGACCCGCTGGTGGCAGCCTGGACGTTTGACGATCGCATGGGCGTGGTGGCTTTGCTGCGCTTGCTGGAACGAATGAAGCAGGAAGGGATACGGCCGTATCATCCCACCCTCATCGCCTTTACCGTGAGTGAGGAGGTGGGCGGGCATGGGGCCAAATCGTTGGCCCTGCGCGAGCAGCCGGAGATATTTATCAGCATCGATGGGGCACCGATTCCGCCAGGGACGCCCTTAGAATTAGACGGCCGTCCCGCCATCTGGAGCAAGGACCGGCTGGGGCATTACGATCAGCCATTGCTGCAAGCGCTGTGCCAGGCGGCGCTGGATGCCGGCACAGAACTCCAACCCGTTGTGTATGACAGTGCAGCCAGTGACGCCAGCCTGGTCTATTACGCCGGTGGGGCGCAGCGCATTGCCTGTATGGGCCAGGTGCGGGCCAACAGCCACGGCTATGAAGTCGCCCGGCTGGCCGTGTTTGACCACATGCTGGACACCCTGGTGCAGTTTGTGCGTTCGTTTGAGGGTTGATGGTTTCTTTATCCCCTGTTTTTTGACGCAAAGAACGCAAAGAAAAAGAAGGGGCAAAGAATTTTTTGCTCTCTTTTTATCCTTTGCCTCTTTGCGCCTTTGCGTCAACTTTTTTCTGCCCAAAAGCAAACGGTCTCTTCACATTCTCTTAATGGGGTTACGATATCATCGGGGCGACTTGATTCTCTTGGATGCAGACCTGACAGGTGCCCCCCAACTGCCTTGGTTACGCAAATCGTTTGGGGGACCTGTCAGGTCTAACATGGAGGTAAACCCGATGGAAAATGATGATGCCCTGGTTGGCCGGGTGCTGACCCGCCGCGAGGCGATTAAACTGTTGAGCGCTGTCGGTTTTGCGGCGCTGGTGGGCTGTGGCCCGGAAGATATGGCCGAAGAAACGGTCACCCAGGCGGCGGCAACGGCCGTTCCCCCAACCACCACCATCCCCGACCCTACCACCACGCTGGCACAGGCCACCAACGGTGTCCCCACCTGCGTGGCGCGCCCGGCCCTCACCGCAGGGCCGTATTTTGTTGACGAACGGCTCAACCGCAGCGACATTCGCAGCGACCCGACGGATGGCTCGGTGCGCGAGGGGGCACCGCTGCGGCTGGCCTTTAACGTGTCGCAAATTACGGCCGCTGGCTGCACCGCCCTGCCCGGCGCGATTGTCGATGTGTGGCATTGTGATGCTCAGGGTGTTTACTCGGATGTCATCGACCGCAGCTTTAACACGATTGGCCAAAAGTTCCTGCGCGGCTACCAGGAAACGGACGAAAACGGCCGTGTCCAATTCCTCACCATTTACCCCGGCTGGTACAACGGCCGTACCGTGCACATCCACTTCAAAATCCGCACCGCGCTGGATGCGGCGGGCTACGAATTCACCTCGCAGCTCTTTTTTGACGACGCGTACACCGACCAGGTGTACACTCAGGAACCGTACGCCAGCACCGGGCCGCGCACCGTGCGCAACAGCCAGGACGGCATCTTCCAGCAAGGCGGCGGGCAGCTCACGCTTACCGTCACGGAAGACAGCGATGGCTACATGGCCAATTTTGACATTGGCCTGGATATGACGTAGGGAAGTGGGCCACAGAGGACACAGAGAAAAAAGAGAGGCTCTCTAAACGTGCTGTGTGCTGCTTCGGTGGCGCTCAGCACAAGCTGGTGGCTTTTGATGTCTTAGCGGCTGCGGAACTGGGTTTGTTGGTGCCAGGTGATGGACTTGGGGAAGGGCCAGAGGGTTTGTTGTCTGGGTTGGGGAACGGACGTCTGGCAAAGGTGAAGGATGGCAGGTGCGGGGGGAAACGGCCGTAGCAGGGGAAGGTTTTTGGGGAAGACCAAGCCGGAGCAAGGGGTGATGGGACGTGGATTTGTTTGGGTGGGGAACGGCCGTTTTGGGTTGGCAGCGTGGCGCGTCGAGACGCCGACCACAGCGGGCTAGGAAGATCACGCCGTAGCTGGGGAAATTAAAATTCAGAAAACCATGAATCAACATCTATTCCCGCTTCACGCCGCTTGATCAAATCTTTTACTTTTCGTTTTATCCCTGATATCGTAATTGTTTGCAGGGAAGGTGCATTCTCTACAACGAAACCCAAATTCTTCTGGCTTGTCCCATCCCCCTCAAAATCAATTTCCTTCAAGTTTTCTAATCTAGCTAGAGGTGATAAATCAACAATTTTGCTTCCTTCACGAATTTTCAATTTAGTTAAACTAGTCAGCCGACCTAGGGGTTCCATGTCATGAACAGAGCTCATGTTACTTAAAAACAGATATTGCAGTTTTTGTAATTTTCCCAGCGAGTCTAAGCTAGTTATTTGTGAATTTCCCCTTAAAATCAGATCGGTTAAGTTTGTAAGGGTGCCTAAAATCTCTATATCCTGATTTGATCTTGCTCTTGTTACAATGAGCTTTTCTAGTTTCCTAAGTTTAACATATCGGCTTGCACGAGAAAGGGCACCTAAATAGGTTACCTGTAAGGCCTTAGCGTTTTCGATTCCTGATTTTTTTAGAATCAGATCAACATATTGCTTATTGCTGGCTATTGGTTCAAACGCTTCCCAGATTGACAAAAGTTGCGATATTAGCATAGGACTACACGGCTTGGTAGTATACGTTTGTAAAATCTCAAATGCTTGAGGTGTGGCAACCAGACTTAGTAGATAGATGCAGTTTAGAGAGTCTTTCTCATTATATTTTTTTCTACATTGAAGCAAGGGTGTTACAAGAGGGGCTGCAGAGGCTAGAACCCTTGCCTCCTCGTAGCTTTGTGGAGGAATAATATTTTGCAGATTTCGATGGATTTCTTCAAGATGGTTCTGGTTTACCGAGATAGCAACGTTTGCACACATCGCTGCTAATATGAACACTTCGCGGCGGCTACTTTCATCTAGTGCTCCAAGACCTAAGAAACTGGATCTATTAGCCTCTTTAAGGATCCCCCCAATTAATTCATCAGCTTGTTTTTGATTCGCAAGATTTGCCGCTAAAAGGATGACTTCTCGCCATTGATAATCATTTACCTTATGAATCAAAACCCCAATACTACCAAAGTCTAAGGCCTCCTGAGCTGCATAATATTCCTGAAAAGTTCGATGGACATAGACGATTTGCTCCGAATTTAGCAAACGCAACATACCGCTACGCTCAATAAAATACTGTCTGATTATAAAGCCAGATAACCCTTTTAGTTGATTTCCCATACGTGATAGATGGGTGTTAAAATGCTGATCTACGTCAGATAATTTAACTTCTGACCAACCATTTTGAAGCATCCAATAGCTTAGGCCTTGCATGAAGTGTTTTTTTAATCGATATTCCATAAGAGGAAACGAGCCTATTTTTATACCTCTCTCTTTATCACGTCGTTCTAAGAGCATACGTGAACAGGCTTCGTAAAGTTCAGCCCTATCAGACGGAAGGTGCCGCCGTCTCTCCCTATGTAAAGCACAAATCATGGCGCAGAGCAAGGGCGTTTGGGCTAAACTACGGAGAGAGCTACTATCGTTCTTTAAAAGAAATTTCAGATTCTTAGCTAGAGAATCTAATTTGAGACGTTCCTCAACATTTATTTCCACAGACGCTACAGATTGATGCCACTGTTCGATAAACTTGTATATATTAGGCAAGCTCATTGGCTGTAAGTGCGCATCGGCAAAATCATTTGTTGAGAGCCAACCCTCTTCAACTGCCGATGGACGTGACGTAACAATGATTCTTGCGAAAGGGAACGAATAAATTAATTCCTGTATCCAATTTTTCACCTGAGCTCTTTGATCAATTGGAATTTCGTCAATTCCATCAATCAAAACGATAGCACGACCTGTTTGAAGTTGCTCATGAACCCAACCTCTCGGCATTAGATCAGAAATTGTTGAGGCCATTAGTTCAGGGAATTGCTCAGGAGCAGGTAAAGATTTTCTATCTGCAAAGTAGCGTAATCGGATAAAGAAAGGAACAAGCTTGTTCCAATCAGACAATACGCCATTAAAACGACGTGAGGCAGCTTGAACAGCGATCCACTTGAGAAGCGTTGTTTTCCCAGAGCCGGCTAATCCACGAACCAATATGTGGCGAGATTCTGCCAAAGCATCATCAACAGACAAAAGTGTGTTTTCTTCGTCTTTGTTCTTTTTACTCTGTTCAACTGAAAGAGTTACATAAGCAACATTAAGGGGGTGTTTACGTGTGGACCGTGAAACATCTACACCGATTAATTCCAACTCGTCCAGCTTTTGAACTATCGTTCGAAGATATTCTGTTTCAAAGTATGCGCCAGAAACCGTTTGATTCCATTTCTCACTGGTTTCCCGCATCTTTTTAACTTCTTTGATCAATTTAATTACATATTCAAGCAGTTCATTTTCACGTTTCAAAATGGCTTCAAGGGTTTTTTCCGTAAATTTTGGCAACCCTCCGGCCGTCTCAACGATGTAATTACAGCATTCTTTGATTACTCGATAATATAAGTCTAATTCAGGTTCATCGAGGTTGCCCTCAACAGCAAAGTTGGAAACCAGATAGTTGTTTAATTTTAAGGCGTCGATATTGAGGGTGGCTAAAAGGGCTGCAGTTATATTTGCTTTGTTGAGCGTTTCCGTGACGGCTTGAATAACGGCGTCTTTGCGTTCTCTTGTTAGATGTACATTATCAGCCTCGAATATGGGAAACAAGGTTTCTGCTATTCGCTCACCTATAGCTTCAAATTCACGACTGGCTCGTCTTTGCGCAATAATGTCCCCAGTTTTTGCTTCTACGATTTTTGAGATACTGGTGGTGAGCTCCTCAGCAATGTCGCCATCGTCGAGCCAACTTCGTAGAATAACACGTCCTATAACCGGACCAAGTACTAGAGCCAGAGTTGTAAGAGCTGACATGATTACACCCTCTTTGTTTAAGAATTATGAAGATTTGTACATCACCAACGCAAATTTTTAGGATAGAATGTTTCTCGCTTGTTGCTAGATTTGACTACCAGTTGATCCAGAGTGCCACAGCTAAACAATAGCTAACTAATTTTATTATTAATCTAGAGTTGATTCGCAGTCAAATCTAAATAGACTTTAACTTTGGTGATCATCCCACTATGCTCTGATGGCAGCAATAAAGCTAGAGTAAAAACAATCTAATTCAAGCTGTTTGAGCGACTAATTTGCCTTTGTACATCGAGATAAAAAATGAAATGTGCTTTTCGCAGGTTTCGGTTCAAATGCCCACGCCGGTCTAGGATGTTCTACAAATCCCCTCTGCTATGGACAGGTTTTCATAATTTGCTGTGGTCGGTGCCCTCACCGTGCCACTTATGCTTCAGTGATCGCCTAACTCCCATATTCGATCGCTTTTTAGAAAAGTATCATGATTGCCTGGCTGCCCGCTCAAGATTCAGCGCCAGCAGGCGTTCTAGGATTTGTTCGTCTGTTAGATCGTGGGGCCAGTTGTAGGCGTTTAGCACGGCCGTATCCAATGCAGCATGAATATCATCAAGTTCCTGAATGTCGTCACGGCCGACGGATTTGCGGGTGACTTTGTCGAATTCGGCGCGGTCGAAGAGTTTGCCTGCTTTGACGGTTTCCCGGTAGTAGACGAGGCCGTTGTAGAGGTTGGTGAGGGTGCGGTTTTTGATTAGTTTGTCGTAGGCTGCGCCCAGTCCGGCGTACATGCCTTCGCGGGGGGGATTGAGCCAGTTGCCGCGCCAGGCGACCAGCGCCCGCGCCCACTGGGCGATGGCAGCGACGCGGGGGTCTTCAGCTTCGCCGGGTTCCTGGCCGGGTGGCCAGGGGAAGGGAAAGGTTTCAAAGGTGGTAGTGGGTGTGTAGCGCGGATCGTTGCCTTTACCTAACCATGTTCCCGCTCGCAGCGCCCAAATCTCATGTAATCGTGAATGCAATACACCGAAAAAATAATCATCATCACGTGCAAAAGCATATAGTTGATGGTCAGGCATTGTTGGAGCATTTAACCAAGCAAACAACCTATGTTTAGCTACTGCAGGCGTAACAATAAATCGCTCTAATCTGGCAAGCGAGTCACGCATGTCAGCTCCAGGAACACGATGTAACCACCACTGCTCTCGAAGTCTATCAACCCGATTATTTTCCCGCATAGGTTTAACATTTTGCTCAACGTAGTCAAACGGGAGTGAATACTTTTCCGCAGTTTCCTTTGGTGTGTCAATTCCAAAATCAATTATCCACATGTTTCTGTTACGTCGGACTATGTCTAGGCCGTTCACCCAAGGAAAAATAACATCTGAATTTGATTTGCCACTTGGATTGCTATTTTCCAGCATCTTTTGAGCCAAGTCGTCAGGGATGTCGAATGGTCCACCTTTTTCATCCGTCCTCAAGCAAATTTTTTGATTTTCTCTTAGCGGAGTTGCCAAAGTTAGGTCGGCGGATTGAGTCAAGTCGGAGTTAATTGCTTGAACACTAATGCCATCTAGAATTCTGCTGACTTGAACGCCGTTATCAAAACCGACAATCGAAACACGAACTGCCGCGCCGTCCAAAATCCAGGGATTGTCACTCCAAGCCATAAAAATATCGCCTGTTTCCTTGATCCGCTTCAACACTTCCCGGTTTGCCCCACCACGAATAGAATTGGTAGCAATTAATCCCGCGCGGCTACTCTCGCTTCGTTCGATTTTTGCCCGCGCTTTTTCAAACCAGTAGCAGACCAAATCAGCAAAAGCAGGCAGTCGACCATCGTATAAATTGAACAGACTATCTACAGTTTTATCACCTAGTTCTTGCCGTATTTTGTTGCCTCCTAGAAATGGGGGATTGCCGATAATCACATCAGCCTTTGGCCACTCAGGTTCAACGGGACGGCCGTTTTCATCATAAGCCAGAATTGCATCCATGCGCTTGATGTTGCGCAGCGGCCGGAGAATGGGGTCGTCTATCTCGCCGAAGCCATTTTCAGCGCGCCATTGCAGGTAGCCGATCCAGACGGTGATCTGGGCCAACTCATGGGCGTAGGGGTTGATCTCGATACCGTAAACTTGCTGCGGGTCTACGGTTAGCTCGATGGGGGGCAGCGTCCAGCGGGCGGCAAAGGCGATGACTTCTTTTTGCAGGCTGAGCAGCTCGCGCAAGCCAACGTACAGGAAGTTGCCGGAACCGCA
The DNA here is from genome assembly GCA_905479495.1 of uncultured Anaerolineae bacterium. Lineage (GTDB taxonomy): Bacteria > Chloroflexota > Anaerolineae > Promineifilales > Promineifilaceae > Leptofilum. The sequence continues at coordinate 378,561 of CAJQMR010000005.1, read as the reverse complement.
GCCGGGGTCTAACAGGCGCAGGGCGGCAATCTCGGCGGCAAAGGTGACCAGCATCTGGTGGGCCTGCTGCCGTTTCTTTTCATCGTTTTTAGCCAGGTGCAGGAGCTGGTTGGCTTCCTGGCGCACCTGGTTCCATTTGCGCTTGAGGGGTTCCATGAGGACCGGCTCGACAATGAGCATGATGTCGTCTTCGCTGGTGTAGTGGGCACCGAGCTGGGCGCGTTTGTCTTCGTCGATGACCCGCTCGAAGAGGGTGCCAAAAATGGAGGGGTCCACCTGGGACCAATCTTGCTCGGCGGCTTGCAGGAGCAGGCGGCCGAGGTCGTGGGGGATGTCGGGGACGAAGTCGTTGTCGAACAGGGTGCCGTCGAAGTGGCGGATGGGCCACAGGCCGAAGGTGCCGCCGTCGCGCATCTTGGCAAACAGTTCTTGCAGGACGGGGCGCAGCTCGCCGTAATTGCCGCCGCGGGCTTTGACAATCTGGGTAAAGAGGTTGTCGGGCAGGAGGCCCATGTCTTCAGCGAAGAGGGCGAAGAGGAGGCGGACGAGAAAGTGGGCGAGCTGCTCGTTGGTGAAGGTGCCCTTGTCTAGCGTGTCGCGGTGCTTTTTCATCTCCTCGGCAACGCGGAGCAAAGAATCGGCGGTGGCTTTGGTGATGTTTTGGCGGGTTTTCTCGGGCTTGAAGCGCTCCGGCTCGAAGAATACCCAGGTAAGCTTTTCGACGCCGCTGCCTTTGAGTATTTCATCAAAGGTGATCTCGTGCTGTTGGATGGGGTAGTTGTTGAAGTTGGTGTGAATGACGATGGTATGGATGTCGCTGGTGATGAGCAGCGGGGGATTCTCTAAGGCTTCACGGTAAAGCTGGAGCTGCTGGTAGGCTTTGTCTAAATCTTTGTGGGGGCCTTTGTATTCCCAGATGAAGTGTTCGCGGAAGAAGACATCGGCGAAGCCTTTGGCACCGTCTGGTTTGGCGGTTTGGGTTTCAAAGGAAAAGTTTTTACCGGAAGGATCGTAGGCGAGCGGGGTCTGGTGGCCGACGAGGTGGCAGATGTCGTTAAAGTGTGATTGGGAAACGGCCGTTTCTTTTTGCTGAATTTGGGACCACTTGGCGACGAATTCTTTGGGGGTCATTGTTTTAGACATAAATTTCCAATTTTAGAGAAAATCTTGTAGTCAATATCATAATTTTTGCAACATTCAATGCCAAGCGACAGATGTATGCTTTGACATGGTTCTTGACTAGGCTCTAATCACTTGCCCTCATTAGGATTTACCGCTCACTGAACACCTGTACATTGAAAGCGGCTCCGATAGGCATTTTGATGCTCCTATCTTGATTGAAAATTGACCAATTGCCTTCATTTGTGTACCAGACGCCAATAGGCTGCGGATTATAGATACCAGTTTTGCCTATACTAGAACTCCAATTCTGAGTCACAAACAAGAGAGCCTTTGGATTCTTGTTCAGAAGTTGGTTGTCAATGATAGTGTAATTGTCATGTGTATTGTGGTTAGTAGCTGTATGGACAAAGGCAGATGAATGTGGACGTGAACCCACAATAGGTTGCGGCACAAATTGGGTTGAAGCACGCTTACTCACCCTTTCTAGCTTCAGAACTATATGATCCATCTCCTGATGCATCTTTTTGTTCTCTTTTTCGAGATTCTTTAGACGATCATGAAACTCGATTTTTGCTCCGCCCCATTCGATGCTCTTAACGAGAGGAGCAAGCCAGGGAAGGATAGCTATCGCAATTAACCACAATGTGATGCTGTCGAACATCATAGTGGGCATCATGATACGCGCAATTATTCCGCCTAGTGCTGCGACTGTTATGATGATTGATATGACAATTGGTAGGCTGATTTTCTTTGGCATTATTTCGTACCTCGTTCAACAAAAATACTCACCTGTCTGCTATGACGTGTCTTCTGGGACGGCCAAAGATGACCTTATGAATTTACTATTAGCTGGGTTGGTGCCGCAGGTCGCTGGCAATCTGGCCGCCTGCACTCAAACTCGCGCCGACATCATAGCAAATATAAACTTTCATGACAACAGGCTGGCACCCGGCAAAAAAAGATGCAGGCATCATACCAACGCTCAATTTTAATATGGTTTGGCTTGCTTCCCTCGCTTACCATGGGGAAATTGGGTTAAGTTTCATACCTTTTGTGTGCGATAGCTGCCGGATGAGGCCTGTTTGCACACCTTATTGGCACTTTAGACCCCTGCGCGGGCTAAAAATGGGGTGGTTTGGCGGGCAAACGGCCGTTTCTCAACCATTTACCCACTTCATCGAGCCAACAATTGGCCTGTTTTACCCTGATTGGGGGTGTCTGGGGTGGCAAACGGCCGTGTTTTAACCTGTTTTGCTATCTTATTGGCCCGATAGGTGTCTGTTGCGACCTGTTTTGCTATCTAAAGTGCCAATAAGGTGCGTTTATCAACCCAAATTCCTATTTTGCCGCCGCCCCAACCTTTTTACAATTTGTCTCAACTTAGCAATTTGTTTGGATCGTGCCAGATCTAAACGTCAGCTGTTGGGGAGATTGTTAGCCAAAGACCACTGTTAATCAGTCATCGTTTTGTATCATCCATACGGCGCATCGGTGCGCTTGCGGCGCTTTAGCCAGGCCCATGATCCCGTTCCGGCAGCCCTGCCTGCACAGCTGTTCATGCCTGGGGGTTTCCCCAAAAGGAGCATCATCATGATTCGTTTTCAATTTAACAATGGGTCCGCCCACCGGGTTATCTTGCCCCTGAAGCAGCAAAAACAAGAGACCATCACCCTGGCTCAGGCTTTTATGCAGTATGAAAACAGCCTGCCCAGCGAAGACCAGACTCCGTTTACCGCCGACATCGGCACAGCATTGTCCACCGCCCTGGCGGCCCAGGCCACCTCTGTTACCCAAGAAATCAGCCGCAAAACAGCCTCAGAAACGCTCAAACGGCTGGATGCCACTGCCCGCAGCACCGTCGGCCAGATTCGCAATTTATTGGAAGGGCGTTTTGCCAACACCCCAGAGCTGGCCCAGGCCTGGGGCTTTTTTGTGCGCCAGACGGGCCGTGGCGCGGGCAACATCCTCACGCCACGCGGCCGGGATGACATCATCACCTGCCTCAGCCAATACATTGCCAACGAGCAAGCCCGCCCCGTCGCTGAGCAGTTCAGCCAACCCTTATTGGCAGATGTCATCACGCTTCGGGATGATTTGGTGCAGCAGCGGCAGCAGCGCGACCAGGCCCGGCAAGAACGGCTGAGCCAGCACACCAGCTTAGAGGCTGCGTGTGAGGCGTTGGCCAAGAAACTGCGCCTGGCCTTGGCCTACCTGATTCTTACCCATTATGATGGGGAGCCAAACCGGGACCTGGCACATTGGGGCTTTGAACTGGTAGCCCGCACCCCACAGCGCGATGCAGATGAGGAACGGCCGTCCACGCCAGAGCCAGAAGAAGACCCGCTGCCGGAAGGCGTCGAGCTGGTTTTGGGGTAAGACCTAAAACACGTCATTCTGAATGGAGCGCAGCGAAATGAAGAATCCCTTTAAATCTTGCTAATCGGAATCCTTGCTTGTGAACCAGGTAGGCTTGATGGTTAGACCGTTGGGATTCTTCGCTGCGTTCAGAATGACAATTGGTTTGCCCTACAACGACACAATCTCCACATCTTCCCCAAGCGCATTAAGCAAATCGGCCGTTTTTAGCAGGACGGCCGTTCCCCTTACCCCAGACCCCATGGAAATCTCTTCTTGGTCCAGGACGGATTGATCAATAAGGACGCGCACCGGCTGGGGCAGGCCAAACGGAGCCACCGCGCCAATTTCATAGCCGGTTATACGCCGCAGTTCATCTGGTTTGGCCATCGTCAGGCGAGATTGGCCCAGCGTGCGACGCAGCTGCTTCCAATCGATCTGCTGCGGCCCGGCCACCAGCACCATGAGGAATTCTTCTGCCGCCAACCGAAAAAGCAGGCTGCGCACCACCTGCTCCGGCTGCTGGTTACGCTCGGCGGCCGCCTGCTCCAGAGAGCGCACCGGGCCGTCGTGGGTGAACAGTTCGTAGGGGATTTGTTTCTGATCGAGTTCGCGGGTTACGGGAGTTTCCATCATTTTTTATCCGCAGATTTCGCAGATTTTGCAGATTTTGCTCATTTAATCTGCGATACTACATCGTTAAAAAAGTTTTCTAAATTCCTAACTGTCATGCTGAGGTCCCCCGAAGCATCCCTGCAACCTAAGCCGTCGCTTAAAATTTCTAGCATTAAAGGGATTCTTCGCTCCGAAGACTCCGCTCAGAATGACAATCAAAAGATAAAATAATTTTGTTAAAAATGTAGTTAATCTTTGGATTTTATTAAGCGTCCATTTTGCTCATGTGGGCTTCGTATGCCTGGCCCAGGTTGGCTTCAATGATGTCGTGGCGGGCAATTTGCACACCGGGGTTGCGCCTGGCGGCATGATGAATCTCGTTGGCGCAGCGGCCGCACAAAATGTAGCCAATCAAAATACCCCGCTTGCGGTAAATATAGCCATTGAGCGAGAGGGCATCCTTGCCTTTGTGGCGCATTGCGTCCACTTTTCGGCCGCAGCCAGGGCACGCTTCACCATCGTAAAACCATTGTCCTTTGACGGCTTTGCCAAAACGGGCGTGCATCTGGGCAAACATCTGAATCATAGCCTGGTCGATTTGGTCTTCGATGCTCATAACTTTACCTGCTTCAAACAAAATAGGACACAGATAAACACAGATTTTCACAGATAAAGAAAAAATCTGTGTTTATCTGTGAAAATCTGTGTCCCATTACCTTTTTTCTACCACAAACGTGGGCACGGTGGAGCCACCTCCGGCGGAGACGTTGAGCAGCGGGTCGGTGGAGAGGCGGGTCAGGCAGCCATCCACATAATCACCGTGGAAAATAAAGGGGGCGGTGTCTAACATGCGGTTGTAGATTTGCAAACGGCCGTCCACCATGCTGGGGTACGGTTCTTCGGGAATCACCACCCGCTCCTGCACAATGTATGGGTTTTCCAGGGCGTTTTGCACCGCCTGTTCCCAGCCGCTGGCGTTGGTTTGCCAGCCCAACACAATGCCGTGCCCCCCGTAATCGTCGTTGGGCTTTAGCACCAGCTGGTCTTTGTATTTGTGCATAAAAGGAATCAGGTCGATGGGCAGGCCACCGTACACCGTTTTGCGTTCTTCCACGGTGCGGGTCCAGGGAATATGGTTGTGGATAACGGCCGTTTCGTCTTTATCAAACAAATGGGCATTGCGCTCATCGCTCAGCACCGCCAGGCTCATCTTTTTGTACAAAATTTTGCAGCGGAACGGGTTCACCATACACACATTGCCGTCGCGCACGGCGCGCACCACCGGCTGGTCCAGCCCGCCTCGCTCAATCAGCTCGGTAATGAGCACCCGCTTGTAGATGATGTCAATCTGGAAGCCTTCATGGTGCAAACGGCCGTTTTCATAAACCACTTCACGCGGGTCCACAATCTTGGTAGCAAAGCCCTGGGATTCAAAATATTGGGTGAACAACTCAAACTCGCTGCGCGTGGGCACATCGTGCCAATCCAAAATGCCAATTTGCGGCCGACTGGTGCCACCGGCCTGACGGTAAGCGTCTAATAAAACATGTAAAACGCTGTGTCGGGTGGGCAACGGCCGTACCGCATACTGGCGCAAAAATTCCCCCATCACCGGCAGGCCATAAAACACCTCGTTCAACACATCGTTGTAGGCCGAGGCGGCGGGCACTTCGGCGTTGTACTCGGTAAACTTCAGCTCGTTGTTTTCGGTGACGTAAAAGGCATCCAGCCGGGTGAGCGGCGTGTGGCCCTTGTATTTGGGATCGTGCTGGATGAGTTCTTCTTCCCAATCCAGCAGGCCAAACTGGGCGCAAAACTCAGCATCCGCTACGGCCAGCTCGGAGATTTTCTCGAAGGCACGCAGCAGCGGCCGAATCGATTTACGTACATAAATGTATTGCTCTGGGGTTAAAAAACGGGGACGCAGCACGGTGCATAACGGCCGTTTGCCAAAAAACAAACCCCGCTGCGCCATCTGCTCATCCAACTGCCCCTGCGACTCCGCCGCCAACTCATCGGTCAATAAATCATGGTAGGTTCGTATTGCTTCCTTCAATGCCATCTTCTCACCCTGCTGTCTTCATTTCTCTCAAAAATCCACCCTCACCCCAGCCCTCTCCCTGAGAGGGAGAGGGGCCAATCCCCTCCCCTTTTCAGGGGGAGGGTTAGGGAGGGGGTCGGTTTCACATCCTAAAACAACTCGTTCCAGCGTGTCTCGGCCACTGGCGGGCGTGGCTCCAGGGCCAGGCCAATGCACAGGTCGGCCATGCCTTCCACACACCAGCGGTGGAACTCGTAGCCCAGCGAATTCACGTCCATGTCCGGGGCCGGGTTCATGAAGTCGATGGCATAAGGGATGCCGTCGCGCACGGCAAATTCGCAGGTATTCATGTCGTAGCCAAAGGCGCGGCACAAGGTCTGGCAGTCGGCCACAATCCGGTCATGCAGCTCTGGCGAAAGGTTGGGATGGCTGTATTGGCGGGTGCCGGGATCGTAGTTCATCACCAAAACCTCTTCCTGCCCCAGCACCATGCAGCGGATGTAATCGTCCCAGGTGATGAACTCTTGCAGCACCATCGTCAGCAGGCCCGATTGATCGTAGCTGCGGTATAGATCTTCCATGTTGTGGCAAACGTATACTTCTTTCCAGCCGCCGCCGTGCGCATCCTTCAAAATGCAGGGAAAGCCGCCCACGTATTCGACCAACTCCTGCCAGGGCATGGGGAAGGCCAGGTTGCGCAAGCTTTTGCTGTGGTCGATGCCGGGAATATACTCTTTGTTGGGCAAGACGGCCGTTTTCGGACTATCCAGACCCAATTTTGTAATCAACGAGGCCCCAAAAAACTTGTCGTCAGCCGTCCACATCAACGGATTGTTGATCACATGTGTCCCTTGCAGCATCGCATTCTTCAAATACGAGCGATAGTAGGGTACCTCATGCGAAATGCGGTCTACAATGACAGCATATTCGCACGGCTCATCCATTTGCGTGCCGCCAATGGTTACAAACTCGGCGATAACATCCTCGTTACGGCCGTTTACTTCCTCAATAAACGCTGGTGGCCAGGACCATTCCATCCCTACCATCAAACCAATCTTCTTCGTCATGCGTCCCTCTCCTTGTATTAGTTTGCAAGTTCGTTAGTGGGCTAGTGACAAGGTGCGTGCTACTGGCAACTAGCCACTAATCACCAGCCACTTCTCTAGTCATGCCCCCCAATATACGTCAACAGCATCTTCTCCCAATACGGCCAATCGTGGCTCCAGCCATCCCAAATGCGCAGCGCATTGCCAATGTCCTTCTGCCACAGCGCCGCAGAAAGCTGCTCATTGTTGGCCCGCAGCCCGTCATCCCGCCCCACAGCCAGAATGATGTCCAACCGGCGCAGCAGTTCCAGCCGCTCGTGGTCATGCTCATTGGGAATGTAGGCAACGGGATTATTGGCATAAATATGACCACCGCCGTGTCCGTCGGCCCAGCGCGAAATGTCGTAGATGCCGCTGAGGCCAATGGTGCGGCTAACCAGGTCTGGTCGTCGCAGCGCTAGGTTCACCGCATGATACGCGCCAAAGCTGGCCCCGACGGTGATCAAAAATGGGTTTTGATTCTTTTGCCAGGAAAGCGGCAGCACTTCACTGACCAAATAGTTTTCATACTGTACCTGCCGCCAGGCACGGGCACCGGGGTGCTTCCAGTAGGCATACCAGCTTTCGGCATCCACACTGTCTACACAGTAAACTTGCAGCCAGCCCTGATTAATGTGATGCCCCAGCAGCTGCATCATGCCCCGGTCTTCCCATTCGTAAAAGCGCCCTTTGGAGGTGGGAAACACCAACACTCTGGCGCCGCTGTGGCCAAAGACCAGTAGCTCCATATCACGTTCCAGCGATGGGCTATACCAACGATGATATTCTCGATTCATTCGGTTATCTCTTCCTAAAAATAGATTGTACAGAGACCCTAAGGGTTTGCTTTCAGTCGGTAAGATTTGCTGCTACCAAACCCTTAGGGTCTTTACGAGTTTGGGGATAGTCCCAAATTGATTTGGGAAAACTATTGTATCAATATTTTAGCAATCACCCTAAAAATGAAATTTTCAAATGATGGCAAAACGGTTTGGCAAGTAATGGGTTACTATTAGCAGCGTAAAGGGAAACGGCCGTTTCCCTTCTAAACAACTATGTGGTAAAACGTAAGCACTCACTTGAGGAGGGAGCATTCTCAAATGCGACCGGCATCTGAGGATGCCTGACTCCTCATTTGTTTATCAAGAAACCTGGAAGCAAGTAAACAAGAGGAGATCCCACCCATGAGCAAAGCAAAGGTTGCGGTTGTGGTAGACAGCACCGCTTACATTCCCCCGGCCCTGGTTGACCAATACAATATTCACGTCATTCCCCAGATTCTTAACTGGGAAGGCACCAGTCTGCGTGATGACATAGACATTAAGCCCGATGCCTTTTACCAGCGCCTGTCTAATGCCAAAGAGATGCCCACCACCTCGCAGCCGTCAGCAGGCGAATTCCATGAATTTTTCTCTAAAGTAGCGGAAACGGCCGATTCCATCGTGGCCGTTCTCATCTCCAAATCACTCAGCGGCACCCAAGCTTCAGCCCAGGCAGCCGCCGACATGATGGAAGATTTCCCCATCGAGATTGTGGATTCAGAGTCTGCCGCCATGGGGCTGGGTTACATGGCGCTGGCTGCGGCCCGCGCCATTGAAAACGGGGCAGATTACAAAGAAGCGGCCGAAGCGGCCCGCGCCCTGGTGAAAAAGACGCGGGTGCTGTTTGTGGTGGATACGCTGGAATTTTTGCATCGCGGCGGTCGCATCGGTGGGGCACAGCGGCTCATTGGCTCCATGCTTTCCATCAAGCCCATTCTGCATCTGGTCGATGGCAAAATCGAACCACTGGCTTCCGTACGCACCAAAAAGAAGGCGCTGGCCCACCTGATGGATGTGGCCAAAACAGAAATGGCAGGGCAGTCGGGAATTAAAACGGCCGTAATTCATGCCTCCGCCGCAGCCGATGCCGAAAAACTGTACGGCGAACTTAAGCAGCTGTTACAGCCAGAAGAAATTCACATTGTGGAACTCAGCCCGGTGGTGGGTGCCCATGTTGGCCCCAAAGCGCTAGGCATCGTCTTCTTCGCCAACTAAAACCAAAGCCTCCCGCCAGAACAGTTCCAGCGGGAGGCACATTATTGAAGTCCAAGCGCGATCTAGCTACATATCACTTTTGGAATTGGACACTGATGAACACTGGTTTACACAGATAAAAAACAAAAATCAGTGTCTATCTGTGTTAATCTGTGTCCTATTTTTCTTTTCTCGCTCAAACTGATATGTGGCTAGAACACCGATTATTGATCCGCCAGCGTTGCCGCCATATTCCCATCCACAAAATAGCTTTCACACGCCTCATCAATCAGCTCCGGTGTCAGCCGAGGTGTGGTGCCGTCATAGTTGCAAATGGAAATGACGGTTTTTACCAGATCGCGCGGATGCACCGCTTGCATCACCCGATTTGGCCCCCGATACCATTTTTGCAACAAATGTACAAAGGTCTTTTTATCGAACGGCACGCTGAATGCCTTACAAGATTCCGTAAAGATCTGGTAGAACAGCTTCTCGCTCGGACCACCAACTTCCACTTTCATCTGAATACGCCGCAAAAACGCGCCGTCTACCAGCTGCATTGGGTCTAGATTGGTAGAAAAAACAATGAACTGGCGGAAGGGAACCTCCAGGCTTTGTCCCGATTGCAGTCGTAAAAAGTCGATGCCGCTCTCCAGGGGAACAATCCAGCGGTTCAGCAGTTCTTGCGGGCTAATTTGCTGACGGCCAAAGTCATCGATAAGGAACATGCCGCCGTTGGCCTTGAGCTGAAGCGGCGCTTCATACACTTTGGCAATGGGCTCATAGCGCAAATCTAAGGAGTCCATTGTCAATTCTCCACCAACCATCACAGCCGGGCGCTCAAACAGCCGCCAACGCTGATCGTATTTTGCTTTTTCGGTACGGCCGTTGTTCATGTTCAAATTGGCGGTATGAAAGGCAGCTTCTTCCTGGGTAATCGGCGTGTGTACCAACGGATCAAACACCCGAATAACTTGTCCCCCCACCGTAATGGCATCGGGCAGCCAGATGGGCGAGTCACGCGCAATAAGCTTGGCAATCGCCTGGGCAATCGTTGTCTTACCATTGCCGGGTGGCCCATACAAAAAGAGAGAGGAGCCAGCGTTCACGGCAGGTCCCAGGCGACGGTCAAAGTCATCGGGCAAAATCAAAAAGCTGAGTGCCTGCTTTACCTGTACCGGCGTAATGCGCTGCTCGCGCTTCGATTGCAGCAAAATCGCTCTGGTGTACTTTTCCAGCGAGACGGGCACGCGGCCCACGTACTGGCTGCGCTCAAACGAGTCGCGGGCGCGCTTGGTGCCTGCTTCGGTAAGACCATAGGTAAAACTCAAGCTGCCCAGACCGCCAGCACGCACCACCTCAACCAAATGCTCTTGCTTCATCCGGGCCAGCAATTCATCTACCAAACTGGGATGAATACCCAAAACTTCAGAAAAGCGGGCAATGTTTACATCACTTTCGTTAAAAAGCAGTCGAAAGATAATATCCTGAATTAAGCCTGTCGGAATTCCCAATTCTTCTAGCTTCATGACGGGCGACAGAAGCTTCATAAGTTGGCCAGTTGACATTAGTTTTCCTGTAAGGGCGAATGGGATTGAGATTGGCATGATGTGTGCTTCTGCGCATTCCCAATGAGCCATAATAATCTAGTTTTTGATTGCATGGCAGTTAGCCCTCATACCAACAGCGCATGCATCACCGTGTTCAAGTATAAGGTGCCCCAGACAGGAATGACATAGGAAATAGGCGGGAAACGGCCGTTACTCCCCCAATTTTCCCATAAAAAAAGAGCACCAAACAGGTGCTCCTTCTTAACAATCAGTAAAAACGTCAGATTATCAGCCAGTGGCATCACTCACAGCCACACCCGCATTGGCCCCATTTTGTTCGGACGGCGTTTCTGTTTTTTCGGCTTCAGCCGCGTCATCCCCGTCCCCGTTCACCTGTGACAATCGACCTTCACGAATCACAGCAACAGAGGCCACCGTGTCACCGGCACGCAAATCCATCACCCGCACGCCCTGCGTTGAGCGGCCTTGCTGTGAAATCACATCGGTAGCGGTTCGTAAAATAATGCCGTTGGCCGAGATGCAGGTAACTTCATCACCAGCGGCCACCACGCGAGCGCTCACAATCTTACCGGTACGTTCTGGCGTCAGCACCATCGCCCGCACGCCCTGCCCATACCGGTTTTGCTGCCGATATTCATCTAGCGGCGTGCGCTTGCCATAGCCTTTCTCGGTAATCACCAACAAATCATCGTCGGGCAGCACCACATCGGCCCCAGCCACGCGGTCCCAATCATCCAGGCGGATGGCATTAACCCCGGCAGCGTTGCGTCCCATTGGCCGCACATCTTCCTCGCTAAAGCGAATGCCCTTGCCCTGCTCGCTCACAATGATGAGGTCTTGTTCGCCCTCGGTCAGCTTCACCCAACCCAGGCTATCGTCGTCATCCAGATTCACCGCGATAAGGCCACTGGGGCGCACATTTTCAAAGACGTTCACCTCCACCCGCTTGATCCGCCCTTTGCGGGTGATCATGGTGAGGTATTCGGCATCTTCAAAGCTGTGCACAGGCAAAGCGGCCGTAATATTCTCTTCGGGCATCAGCGGCAAAATATTCATCAGCGATGTGCCCTTGGCCGTGCGATCCAGTTCGGGGATATTGTATGCCTTTTCCGCATACACCTTGCCCCGATCGGAGAAGAACAAAATGGTATTGAGCGATCCAGCGGCAAAAAGATGCTCCAGCTGGTCTTCATCACGACGGCCCATGCCAATGAGCCCCTTGCCACCCCGCGCCTGAATGCGATAGGCAGCCACCGGGGTGCGCTTCATGAAGCCGCGCCGGGTAATGGAAATGAGCACATCTTCATCCTGAATCAGATCTTCCATGTTCAGGTCGGCATCCATGCCCAGCATAATTTGTGACGATCTTTCGTCGCCGTATTTTTCTTTTAGCTCATTGATATCTTCCAGAATCAAGCCCAAAATTTTCTTTTTGTCGGCCAATAAACCTTCCAGATATTCAATGTGGGCGGTTACTTCGCGGTGCTCATTTTCAATTTTTTGCCGTTCCAGAGCAGCCAGGCGGCGCAGCTGCATATCCAGAATGGCGTTGGCCTGGGCTTCAGACAGGCCAAATCGCTCCATCAACTGGGCCCGCGCCACATCGGCATCTGGCGATTGGCGAATCGTTTCAATAACATCATCCAAATGCTCTAGGGCGATGAGCAGACCAACCAAAATGTGCTGCCGCTTTTGCGCCTTGTCCAGCTCAAACTGGGTGCGCCGGGTAATAACCTCAACGCGGTGGTCGATGTGGATCTGCAAAGCGCGCTTGAGTGAGAGCAGCTTGGGCTGTTTATCAACCAGGGCCAGCATCTGTACCCCAAAGGTCGTTTGCAAGGCTGTGTGTTTGTACAGCTGGTTGAGCACCTTCAACGGCTGCGTGTGCCGCTTCAGCTCAACAACAATGGAAATGCCTCGTTTGTCAGATTCATCCCGCAAATCGCTAATATCGGTGATGACGCCTTTGTTCACCAGCTCGGCCATACGCTCAATGAGCATCGCTTTGTTGACCTGAAACGGTATTTCGGTGATGTTGATGCGCTGCCGGTCGGGATTGCGCGGCAGCGGTTCGATTTCCGCTTTAGCGCGCATGACAACCCGGCCACGCCCCGTCGCGTAGGCGCTGCGAATGCCTTCATTCCCAATGATAAGACCGCCCGTGGGGAAGTCTGGCCCTTTGACAAATTGCATCAGTTCTTCTAAGGTGACATTGTCTATGTCGTCATATCGTTCAATGAGATAGGCAATCGCTTCACATAGTTCGGTGAGGTTGTGCGGCGGAATGTTGGTGGCCATACCCACGGCAATACCGGCAGAGCCGTTGAGCAAGAGATTGGGCAAACGGGCCGGCAGTAAATCTGGCTCTTCCAGGCTATCATCGAAGTTGGCAATGAAATCAACGGTGTTTTTATCAATATCTTCGAGGAGCTCATGGGCAATCCGAGCCAGGCGGGCTTCGGTGTAGCGCATGGCGGCGGCGCTGTCGCCATCAACGCTACCAAAGTTACCTTGGCCATCAACCAATTCGTAGCGCATGGAGAAGTATTGGGCCATCCGCACCATCGCGTCGTAAACGGCCGTATCGCTATGTGGATGGTATTTACCTAACACCTCACCCACAATACGAGCACTCTTGCGGTGCGGCGATGTGGCCCGTATGCCCATGTCCCACATGGCATACAAAATGCGCCGGTGCACGGGCTTCAGGCCATCGCGGGCATCAGGCAAGGCGCGGGCCACGATAACGCTCATGGCATAATCCAGGTAAGAATTTCGCATCTCCTGGTTAATATCAATATGGTTAACTGTTCCGATGTTGTTGTCGTCCAAGGCGGAACCTCCAAAGAGGGTTTTCTAATAATAATAGGTTGGCTAATTGAGCAACGGGGTAATCAGGTAAGTAGACTGGTGAATCAGTTCGCTACTTAATTACCAGCCAATAACATATATTTAACTAAGCAAAAACCACCATTTTCAAGGTGGTAAATTATTTCAATTTTCAGGTACAAATCAGGTCAAATTATACCTTATTTCGGCAAATTAAACGACAAACGGCCGTTTGCCAAAAAAGCAATCTTGATGCATGATCTGTCATAACTTTCCGCACAATTCGCTTTATGTTTTTCATTACAGCCCATCATTGGAATCTTTTTACTGTTTATGCGTCTGTCTGTAGATAAGTTTTGCCTATTATCACCAGAGGTGGGCCCTATTCAGAGAACGTCTGTCATCCTGTGTCGATGACATTTGTCATTACGGCCATCAGACTATCATAGCTATAATGAGCACATTACATTAACTAAAAATAAGAACGGCTTATACTATTATCAACTTGAAGAGGAAAAAATAGGAGGCTCCATGCAACGGAAGCAATGGTTCTTAACGATGCTGTGCATTACGGCCGTTGTTACATTTTTGGCTGCCTGTGCCGGCGAAACAGGGCCAGAAGGCCCCCAAGGCCTCGCTGGTGAACAAGGACCGCCCGGACCATCCGGTGCACAAGGCCCTCAAGGCGTACCCGGACCAGCTGGATTAGATGGCTTAAGCTACTCTCCACCGGAATTTATAGGAAGTGAGGCATGTGCTGAATGTCATCAAGAAATCTATGATGTCTTCTCTAGAAGTGGTCATCCTTATAAGCTGAACCGCGTAGTGGATGGTCAACCGCCTGAATACCCCTTTACCGAAATCCCCAGCCCACCTGAAGGCTACACTTGGGATGATATTAGCTATGTCATTGGGGGCTACAACTGGAAAGCGCGTTTCATTGATCAAGATGGCTACATCATTACCGGTGCAGATGAGAATGCAACTACCCAATACAATTTCTTTAATCCTGAACTTGACTTAGGAGACGACTGGGTAGGGTATCACGCAGGGGAAGAAAACTTGCCATACAACTGTGGCACCTGCCACACCACAGGGTACAGTCCCATTGGGAATCAGGATGGGCGACCAGGGCTAGTTGGTACCTGGGCCTTTGGCGGTATCCAGTGTGAAGAATGCCACGGTGCCGGCAGTCTACATGCAGAAAACCCGATCACGGTTCGTCCAATTGTTGATCGAGACTCAGAATCTTGCGGGAGCTGTCACGTAAGGGGTGACTCAGAACAAGTGAATGCGTCTGATGGGTTCATTCAACACCATGAGCAATACGAAGAGCTATTCCAAAGCAAGCATATCGCGCTTGACTGTGTTGTCTGCCACGATCCCCATACTGGCGTTGTTCAGCTAAGAAATGACGAAGTCCAAACGACCCGTACGACTTGCGAAAATTGCCATCTGGCGGATGCAAGTTATGAAGCGGGCCACCAGACCATTAAAGTCGAGTGCATTGATTGCCATATGCCACGCGTTACCAAAAGTGCTTTGGGTGACCCTGACCAGTTTACCGGCGATATTCGTACGCATCTCATGCTAATTAATCCAACCCAAATCGGTCAATTCTCTGAGGACGGAACGACGGCGCTTTCGGAGTTAGGTTTGGACTTTGCCTGCCGTGGCTGCCACCATCCTGATGGTTCGGCATTTGAAAAGACAGATGAAGAATTAATAACAATGGCTGTTGGTTACCATACAGAACCTGTTGCCGAACCCGAAGCAGAACCAACAGAAGAACCGTAAATAAGAATATATTTCCCCCGGGCCACGTCAATCATGAAAGGTTGGCGTGGCCCTGTACAGCGGTAAAGCAACTACGCCAAAATCTAAGAACGATACAACGCCCAAAAGTAGGAACCGATTGTATCGATTTCAATAAAGCTGATCTGATGAAGGACCTTTTGCTAAAATGAGCGCACCATTTATTCTCATGAAAATCCAGATACCCAATGGAGATCTAATTGAAACATTCATTTAGCATACGTTATATCGTTGGGGGCATTGTAACTGCACTTCTAACCTGTCTGGTAGCATTTTATGTTCTTCCTACCCAGGCAGCAACGGAACAGGATATAACGGCCGTAATCCAGTCACACCCCCCCATTGCAGCGAACACAGCCAGGCTGCCCGCCAGCGATTTGCCCCACAGCCAAATCGCGAGTGACACAGCTTGCCGCTTGTGCCATCAAGATACAGAGCAAGAAGTCATCTTTCCCTCTGGGGAAGCTATCTCTGCTCAAATTGATTTGGCTGTTTTGGCTGGCTCGGCTCACGGCAGCATGGCAGAAGATCCACTGGCCTGCACCAGCTGCCATCAGCCCATTAACAATTACCAGCAGCCGCACGAACCCGTCACCGCCGACACCTTCCGCGACTATGAATTAGAGCAGGCCACAAACTGTGAAACTTGCCATGTTCAGCCCCATCTCACCAGCCATCCTGGGCCAGAAACAGAAAATCCTGTGGCCTGTACCGACTGCCACGGATCACATGACGTGTTGACAGTTGAAGCCTGGCAAGCAGGTGAAGGCACCGAAGCCTGTATCGACTGCCATCTTAAAGAAGAGGTTCCCCTGGTAGAAGCCAGCCAGTTAACCAAGATTGTTCAGGCAGGCCTCTTCACCCAGCAAACAGATAACAGCTACTGTCTGGCCTGCCACAGCCAGGAAGATCTCAGCTTCACCTTCCCCAACGGTGACGTGCTTGATTTGACCATTGATGAACAGGCGCTGCATGATTCTGTTCATGGCGAAGGCAACTCATGGCAACCGTTGGCCTGCACCGATTGCCATGAAATTGACAGCTTCCCGCATGAGCCAGTGACGGTGGAAAGTTTGCGCGACTACAATTTGCAGCAGTATCCTCTGTGCGGCCGTTGTCATGAACCAAAGTATGATCAAACGCTTGATGATTCTCACGGCATGGCCATTGCCGAGGGGAACCAGGATGCGGCCGTTTGCACAGATTGCCACGGCTCCCACGACACACCCGTGCCGAACGAGCCCCGTGAGCGCATCTCTTTCACCTGCGAACAATGCCACAGCACCATTTTTGAAGAGTACGCTAGCAGTGTACATGGCGACGCCTTACTCAGCGAAAGCAATCCAGACGTGCCAACCTGCATCAACTGCCATGCCGTACACAACATTGGCGACCCCACCACGGCGATGTTCCGTGTTCGCTCACCTGAGCTGTGCGCTGAATGCCACGCCAATGTGGAGCTAATGGAGAAATATGATATCTCCACCGATGTGTTTGCCACATACGTGGCAGATTTCCACGGTACAACCGTCACCTTGTTTGAACAAGAAGACCCAAATGTAGAAACCAACAAAGCCGTTTGCTACGATTGCCACGGCGTTCACAACATTAAAGACCCAGACGATCCAGAAGCGGGCATCAAAGCCAATTTGCTAGAAACCTGCCAGCAGTGCCATCCCGACGCCACTGCCAACTTCCCAGACAGCTGGACCAGTCATTTCAAACCGTCACTGGAACACAACCCGCTGGTTTACCTGGTTGAGCTCTTCTATAAGATTGTTATTCCAGCCACTGTGGGCTTCTTTAGCTTTATGGTGGCCACCGACATTTACCGGCGTGTACGCCTGCGGTTAAAAGGGTAAAAAGATGACCAGCCAAGCACAAGAAACAGCGAAACATGAAGAAAAACAGTACCCCCGTTTTCGTACGATAGCTCGCATTGAGCACGCCATTTTACTGGTAAGCTTCACCGTGCTGGCCACAACGGGTCTTCCGCAAAAATATGCCTTACAAAATTGGGCCGAATGGATGATCAATGCGATGGGTGGTATTGAATTCGTCCGTATCATTCATCGTTGGGCAGCTTTCCTGCTCGTAACAGGATCTATCTATCACCTGTTTACGGCCGCTTTCCGCCTCTTCGTGAAACATGAGCGAATGCGCATTATGTTAAGAAAGCAGGATTTGTTCGATCTGATACAAACGGTGAAATATAACCTTGGCTTTACGGACGAAGCGCCAAGAATGCCGAAGTTTAACTTTGGCGAAAAAATAGAATACTGGGCCGTTGTTTGGGGCACAGCCATTATGGCCATTACCGGTTTTGTACTGTGGAATCCCATTGCGGTAACCGCCTTTTTACCTGGGCAGTTTATCCCAGCTGCCAAGGCTGCCCACGGGGGTGAAGCCCTGCTTGCGGTGCTCAGTATCGTTATCTGGCATTTCTACAATGTGCTTATCAAGCATCGCAATTTCAGCATTTTCACCGGCAAACTGTCACACCATCAAATGGAAGAGGAACATGCCCTGGAACTGGAACGACTGGAACAAGGCGGTGAACCGTGGCCAGGATTATCTTTAGAAGTTCGTAGACGACGGCTGCGGATTTTCTTTGCTGTCGGTGTGGTTGTTGGCGGGTTGATGCTTGCTATCGTAATTTGGGCATTCACATTTGAGCAAACCGCCATTGAGACCATCCCACGGGTAACCCGTGAGGTGTTTGTCCCATTAAGTACGGTATCACCATAAATAGGCTGCTGCTTGTAGCGGCCTATTTATGTTTTTCCTAGCCAAATGGTCTATGTTGGCCTGTTGGGAAAGGATGCTAAAAGGAATTCCCTGCAGCATCTCTTTCAGATTACATCAGTTGCAATTAAATCAATTGCAAAGGAGGTTTATGATTCAAACGATTCTTCGATTCATAAGCACCCCCTCATTAATTTAGGCTTGTTATACCACTAGATTAGGAGGTTAAATCGTGACTTACCGCCAGAATGATCCGTAGGCGACTTTGAGGCTCGAGCAATCTACCATCGGTGTCAGAGGCTATTTTCTTTATTTAGTCTTCCACTGATTAGTATTCTTGGTCTCACGGACAACAATTTAAGGAGGTTGTAAATTTGATATTCACAACTGAATTGCACAAAAAACTAGAAACATTTAAGGAGGTAGTATGAACCGCAAATTATTGCTAATTAGCTTGATGTTGACTTTCGTGTTGGCACTCGCGGCATGTGCTGGATCGGAAGGACCGGCTGGACCAGAAGGACCCGCAGGACCCCAGGGTGAAGCAGGACCTGCCGGACCGGCTGGTGAAGCTGCAGTGATGTCGGCTACAGATCTGTCCTGTACAGAATGCCATAATGACACCACGCAAATCGCTGGGAAAGAAGCTGCTTTGAGCTTGTCTCTGCACGGCACGGGCACATCCTTCGTGCGCGGCACCAGCGCTTCCTGCGCCGGCTGCCACTCCGGTGGAGCCTTCAGTGAACGTATTGCTGCAGGCCTTCATCCTGGTGAAGTCGAAGCAGGCGATCCCAATCCAACACGTCAAGATTGCCGCACCTGTCACGCAATCCACACCACCTACACAGGGGAAGACTACGCGTTGGAAACCACCGACCCAGTTGATCTCTACGCTGTGGAAGGAGCCACCTTCGACGGTGGTGATGGTAATCTGTGTGCCAACTGCCATCAACCACGTCGCGAATTCCCCGCAGCAGAGGATGGGATGATTACCGGTATCTCCAGCCACTGGGGCCCGCACCACGGCCCGCAGAGCGCGATGCTGCTGGGTGTTGCCGGTGCCGGTGTTGAAGGTGAATCCAGCCTTCATTACCGCGAGGTAGAAAATACCTGCGTCACCTGCCACATGGGTGAAAACGCCAGCCACACGTTTGAAGCCGACTTAGCGTCCTGCTCAGAATGCCATGAAGGTGTTGAGAACTTCGACATCAATGGTGTGCAGACTGAAGTTCAGGGAATGCTGGATGAATTGGGAGCTCTACTCGTAGCTGAAGGTGTACTCAGTGAGAACGGCCCCGAAGGACATCCAACCGTGACGGAAGCTCCTGAGAACGTAGCTATTGCCCTTTACAACTGGATTTATGTTGCGCATGAGGACGGAAGTCTGGGCGTGCATAACCCAACATACACCAAGGCTTTGCTCCAAGCTGGCCTGGATGCTTTGAATCAGTAACGCGACTTTTGAAGTACCCTGAACGCTTCCTCGATGTTGCTTATTGAGCGGCGTTCAGGGCGTAAAAAATCTGACAGATTTGTGTTATTGTTGGATTGGGTCACCTGGCAAGGTCAATCAAAACATGATACATCCTACTAAGGATGGGTGACAAAACAGACCTCCTGGCGTATGTTTTGTGAGAAAATCACAAACAACACAGGAGGTCTGCTCATTAAAACGGGGAATTTATTTCTCTATTCTCTGCCGTTACTCCTGTGGTGCCCCATTCGCCACCCACTTTCGCAGTTCCTCAAGTTCATCATCCAGCACCTGACCAAAATGTTCCGTTGGCCCAGACTGCCGGGCAATGAGTAGGCTGGTATTTGGATCGCCAGGCACAACTACGGGGCCATCTTGCCCACCGGCCATAAGCCCCTCATAACTACTCAGGTCCAGACCAGCTTCAGCCTGAGGGCCACTGTGGCAGAAAACACAGCGTCCTTCAAACATAGCTTTAAAGGTTTCATTGTAAGTGCGGGGCACACCTTCCAGTAAGTAAGGGCTGGTGTGCAATAGAATGTGCTGCTGCCGAGCTAACACTGGCTGTAGTTCGGGGGCATCAAAGCCAGCAAACACCCACTCATTGGCATGGCAGGCAGAATTACCACAAAATGAATCATCGGTGGGCGGCGGTCCCTCCAGCTCAGTGTAATCCACTGCGGGGCTGGCTGGTTCGTGACAGGCGCTACAAGAGGAATCAATGACATCTCCATGCAAATTGATCCAGCTAGTATGGGTGTGGGATGGGGGTTCTGGCCCACGTACCAACTCAATTTCGGTCACCAGAGATTGGTTATCAGCCACCACTGGTACGGAATGACAGAGATTACATTCCAGTCGAATGCTCTCTTCACTTCCAGTTAGATGGTTGCCATCATGACAGCGGAAGCAGCCTGGATTATCTTTGTGCCCGAGGTTATTGGGGTGGGTTTCCCAGTCAATCTTCTGTTCTGGGAACACCATCTGCTGGTATATTTCCTGCAACGTACCCACTGCTTGCTGAATCTCTTCCTGCCGTTCGGCATAAATGTCAGGGTAGCGATCGGCATAATAGGTTTCCAGCGTGGCAATATTAGCCAGGGCGACGTCATTGTCTGGATATGCTTGTTGGAGCAATGCCACTGACTGTTCCCGAATGTCAATTAATGAACGGGGCAACAACTCTTTGGTTAAGGCTTGATCCACAGCTTCTGTGGGATTGGGAATGTCATGGGTAATCCGATTGTGGCAGGTGATGCAGTCCATCAACTGCAACGTGCTGCCAGCCACGTCTTCCGGCGTAAAGTCGGAGGTGATATCGTAATACTCCTTAACGCTGCCATCGTTTTCAACTACGCGCACGTAGGGGATGTCTTGCTCCAAGAAATCTGTTGCCAGAAAATAGACTTCATTTTCGATGTGCCAGTGGATACCACGCCCCAAGCCTTCACGCTCGGTGCCACCCCCTGTTTTCAGGATTAGGTAGGTGAGTTCTGGATTGGTGCCATTCTCATCGTAAGCCCGAATTTCACGCAGGCTGTCATCGGAGAACTTTTCGGGGAAATGGCAGCGTTCGCAGGAGTCTCGGGCGGGGCGCATGTTGCGTGTATGGATGGGATATTCATAGTCCTGGGTTATCGTTAAAACGACGTGGCGCAGGTCGCCCGCTTTGCGGGTGAATTGGGTGGTGAATACATCGCGCCCAATGTGGCATTCTACACATTGGACCCGGGCGTGGGGCGATTGCAAGTAGGCACTAAATTGGGGCGGCATGGTATGGCAGGTGGTGCCACAGAATTCTGATGAGTTGGTGTACGTCCAGGCTTCCACGCTGCCGTAGATAACGCTCAGGGTTAGTACACCGGCCACGGCAAATGGCAAGATACGTACCCAGAGGGGGCTGCCCACTGGGGGGAAGACAAACCGTTTAAAAGCTGACCAAATTTTGCGCATACGAAGCTCCTGTACTGATTACAAGATACGATTCGGTGGGAAACGGCCGTATCTCAATCTATGGCGTCGGTGTTGGTGTCTCTTCTGCTTCAACTGGTTCGGCCGTTGGTTCCGGTGTCGGGGTTGGCGGATCGTGGTACCCATTGGCAATGGCTGCCAGTTCCTCCAATGAACGCTCTGAGTAGAATTCACCATTGTGGCAATGCTGGCAGGCATAAGAAAGGGTGATGTACGGCATCACCTGCGTGCCATCCTCGTTAAACTGCGGTGCGTTGGGATCAGGATTGATGGAGAATTGATGAGCGTTTACATCCGCTGTAAACAGCGCTACATCACCCACGGCCGATTTCGCCATTGGCGGCATGTGGCAATCAATACAATCAACGGTGGAATGTTTGGGATTGTTTTGCGTATGCCCTTGCCAGTGGCAAGTGTCGCACGCTTGCATGATGCCTGCATTGGGATTGACTGTTTCATCGGCATACAAAGCGCTGGCATGGGGATCGTGGCAGGTCACGCACGAAAGGGCAAAATGTTTTGAGTTGTACAGGTCTTCGTACTGCTCGTGGTGCATGGCAAAACCATCGGCCGCATCGATGATGGCTGGATTGTCCCGAATGTGGCATTCGCCACACAGCTGAGAGCTACGATCAATTGTCATACTCACGCCATAAGGATCGTCAGCGTGCAGGCTGCCAGGCCCATGACACGCTTCACATTGAATGCCGGGAAAAGCCCAGGTGCCGACAACGCCTTCCCGATTGTCCTGATGACCTTGAGGGCGATATCCTGTACTGTGGCAGCCCCCACAATCATACGGCAGCTGTTCGCCGGGATGATAAGGAACCCATTCGCCGGGTGTATCGAGTTCCTCATTGGGTAAATTGTATTGGGTAGCTGCATTCGCGTCGCCAGTGATGATATAGCCATTTTGATCGACGAATCGTGCTTTCCAACCAAAGCCACCAATGACGTAACTGATGTCATCCCAGGTATATCCCTCTGGCGGATTAGGAACGCCGCCAGTTTCATCATCATAGGGAAAAACGGGGGCTTCACCATTGATTTCGGTGAGCTTATAGGGGTGCCCAGACAGCATAAAACGAGCATATTGTGAATCGTGACATTCGCCACATTTTTCACTGCCCACGTACGTCTGGCTGGCTGGCGCACCATCTTCACCCGCTGGTCCGGGCGGACCTACCGGACCAGCCACGCCAGCCGGCCCCACTTGCCCCTCTGGCCCTTGAGCCCCCCTGCAAGCAGCCAACATTAGCACAAAAAAGCATACAAAAACAAACGGGGAATAGTTCTTAAAACGCATCGGTGAAATCCTCCATTGACCAACTTGATAAGAAAAAGTCATCGGCAGTATTCACTTGCACCAGGCGAAAAACAGCCAAAGAGATTTAAATGTTTCGCGCTCTGCTAAATTATTCGGTTCGTTGTTTAATTACGTTGCAAAGTTTTGCAGCGATAGTATGCGTATTTGAGGTGGGCAATAAGGCCAAAATTTGAGGTTCTATCTCTGATGAACAGACAATGCGGCCCTGGCTCATCAGTCTCTTGCTTTATTCTATCTTTACTTTTTGCCTATAATGAGAATAAGTGATTGTTATGACAGCCGCAAAGACAATTGTCACACGAATGTTGCCTAATTTGTCATGTATCTTTAACGTCCCCTGGCAAGTGGTGCATAATTGGAGGACCAACCTTTCCCAGGAAGCCACTAAAGTGGCTTCCTGGGAACAAGTTGTTTTTTAAGGCGTTGCGGTGGGGGTAGGCGACGGTAAGGGTGTTTCGCTAGGAGATGCTGTCGCTGTCGGCACGGCCGTTTCCTCAACTTCATCCGTGGCGGTGGGCGATGGCGTCGCTTCGACAATCGCGGCTTCCGGCGCTGGGCCGCTTAGCAGCAACGCGAGCTCTCGGCTGGCAGCTTCTAAATCCTGGGCCACGGTGGGTAGATCGGTGTCAAACCCAGCAGCGGCCAGGTCAAGGCGGGTTTGCAGACGAGCCAACGTGTCGGCCGTGGGGCTGTCTGTCTCGGCTACAAGCGTGTTGGACAAGGTGATTGCCTGGGAAACGGCCGTTTCCGCCGAGGTCGCATCGCCATCAATCAGCGCCAGCCGCGCATTGGTAAGAACGCCCCATAGTTGCAGCAAGGTAAGCGTTTGTTGCAGATCGGCCGTTTCTCCATCGCGTGCGGCAACAGTATTGAGTTCCGTGATGGTTTCATCCAAGGCGCTGAACTGCAAGCGCAAGCGATCCACATCGCCACCTAATTCATCAATGCGGCCACCGGTGCTGTTGAGGTCACTCTGCAAAGCAACCAGTGCTTCTTGTACGGTGTCCAGTTCACCAGTCAAGTTACCGTTTTGGGCAACAGCCGTGGCCAGTTCAGAGGTTAAGGTGTTTAGCTGTTCGGTTTGAACGGCCGTATCTTCCACCCGTGCCGCTTGCAAAGTCTCTAATTGTTGGGTCAGCAATGCCAGTTCGTTCTCCAACTGATCAATCTGCACCTGTTGTTCTGGATTTCCCTGGGCAAATTCAGAATTCACCAGATCGCGCAGCGAGTTCAAATTTTGCTCGTTGGCATCTATGCGCATGGTCAGGCTGTTGTTGGACCGCTGGATTTCCTGAACGCCCAAATAGCCTGCATACCCCAACCCGCCCAGAATGGCAGCAGCCAGGACGACAATCAGAAAAATAATAAAGGTGGTACGTATGATCCACCATAGCCGACCACCGGCACTGCGTGGTTGATTGGTTGTCATTTTCAACTCCTCGTTTGTGGTCATGTAATAACCTTTTGTAACTCAGACCAAAGATTGTGGCTTTCCACTATTGTTTTACGAACGCATTTATCTACGGTTGCGGTGCTGGTGTGTTGGTCGGAAATGTAAACGGTGTGGCCGTAGGCTGTGGCGTACGCGTGGGGGGAACCGTTGTCGCGGATGGTGTGGGTGTGTTGGTGCGAGCCGATGTGGGGGTCGGGGTCGGTGAAGCGGTTTCTCCTGCTGGCGCAGGCGTTGGCGTGACGGTACCGTCGCCCAAATCATCCAACAACAGACGCAAACCATCTAAAAAGTCAGAAAATGTGTCGGCCGCCCCAGCCACATCCTCTATTCGCTGCTCCAAATCACCAGAGCGGGTTGCCAGATCGTCGATGTGGGCTTCATTGTTACTCAATGCTTCATTAATCGCTTCATTGGCGGTGGCAAAATCGGATTGCAAGGATTGATTGGCCGTGGCCTCTTCGGTGGCGGCCAGGCTTACGCGTGTAGCAAGCTGATTAAGTTCGTTGGTGCGCGAGATAATTTCCGTGTCCAACTGCTGCCGAATTTCACTGTCGCTGGCGGCAAAGTTGAGATTGCCCTGGTTTAAAGCCGCCAGGACGGCCAGCGTGAGCACAGCCCCTAAAATGGCACCAAACGTGGCCCCAAGCAACGTGTTAAGGCAGCCGCGCCGCTGTGCCTTGGCTTCCCATTCAGCAGAAGGTTGCGTGGGAGCTACCGCAAATATGTCTGGATCGGTCATCATCGGGTCCATCGGTTCAGCCAGGGGTAAGTCTTCAATCTGGGGATGCTCTGTGCGCGAAACGGCCGTTTCTTCCTCATCTGCCTCAACCGCTTCAGCCAATTCCTCGGCAACGGGTTCCATATCTACTGGCTCAGCAGGCGCAGGTTCATCTGCCAAAACGTCTTCTGTTTCCGGACCATTTTCTGGTAGCTCAGCGGCCAGCAGTGCTTCTGGTTGGTCAGGGGCTTCCAATAAGATGACTTCTTCGGGGGCATCCAGCAGGAGCGTATCTTCTGGTTCGTCAAGATCGAGGGGAACGGCCGTTCCCCCTAAATCAGGTTGCACCGTAACCAACTCCTCAAAATCACGCACCATCTTTTCAGAGATGCCAGGCACGGCCGCCAGTTCAATCACCTCTTCAAACGGGTGCACCGTTTCGCGATATTCAATAATTCGCTCCGCCAAAGCTGGGCCAATGCCCGAAATAGTCGTTAGCGTGGCCAAATCGGCCGTATTAATATCAATCTTTTCACTCATTTTTGCTCCTTCAAAATAAACCAACGCAGAGGCGCAGAGATAACTGTTATCCAAAACATGTCTAAAAGGGCAGAGTGAGCAGGCAACCACACCATTTTAAGACAATTGATGCTCTAAGCTAAGGCACTCTCTTCACCCGAGTCCCGGACAAACAAACAAGA
The DNA here is from genome assembly GCA_905479495.1 of uncultured Anaerolineae bacterium. GTDB lineage: Bacteria > Chloroflexota > Anaerolineae > Promineifilales > Promineifilaceae > Leptofilum. Next base: position 352,724 of record CAJQMR010000005.1, on the reverse strand, counting down.
CCCATCCACCGCTGCCACAATTTCCTGGCAAAATGTGAGTTGAGCCGGATTGGGCAGGCCAAAGATTGCTAGGTCCGCCCGACGGACCTGATGAAGCGCTTCGGCAAACGGGGCTTGTACCACCGTCACTATCGTATTCTTGGGCAGCCGGGCCAAATCAGCCAACTCCCGCAAAAAAGTCTCTGCCGGTTCCGGGTCCTGATCTTCGGCAATGGCCAGGCACACGTTTATTTTACCAGACCAATTTTTGGTTAGCTGATAGGCGAGCAGCAAGGCCAGGTCCGAATTACTCCATTGTAAATCAACTTGCCAATCGTCGCCCCGATGAGAAATCCAGACGTTGATCAACTGCTGTCGTCCCAAATCACGCACGGTATGACGCGCCAGGAGGACAATCCCCATGTTGTAAGCGGCCGTTTTGTCCACCAACTGCTGCAATGCAGCCAAATCTGACTCCGCCCGCAAATTCAAAAACAACAGATTGGGCCTAAAAAACGTGCTGCGCAAAATCTGGGTCGCCACGCGCACGCCATTTACCATGTCCGCCTCTTCCAAGAGAGTGGTTCGGGCAAAAATACCCTCATCAGAAAAAGAGTTTGTCAGGTCGGTTAACCCTTTTAGTGCCGAACTATCGCCCTCAGGATAAATCCCCAGCGCGTGAATCGCCCCCTGGGGTTTGGCCAGCGCCCGCAAAAAACGATAGCTGCCGGTTAACTCCTGGGTTTTCACAATGGGTGCCAGCACAAATGGCTTCCAGGTGCGTTTTACCGCCGGGGGCAAATGGCTCACCCGCGTTGCCGCCCATTCTGCCAACGATAAAAACATGCCGCTGCGCACGTCGCTGGGCAAATATTCCAGATTGCGCCGCATCAAATACCCATAAACCAGCAGCACCACCACCAGCGCCACCAGACTAAACACAGGATTGATTAAAAACATCACAAAGAGACAGCCAACCACGCCAATGAGAGGGACAACCCGCGACACACGAAACGTAGGCCGAAAGCTGACGGTACTCAACATCTGCTCAATGAGCACCACCAAATTGAGCATACCGTAGGTGATTAAAAAGAACATGGTAATGATGCTGGCCACGGCATTTAAACCACCACCACTGGCCAGGGCAATGAGCAAGGTGATGAGACCAATCACGCCTGTAGCATAGAGCGCTTGGCGCGGTTCGCCCTGCTCCGTTTCCTGAGCGAGGTAGTCACTAAAAGGCAAAATATTGTGCTGCGCCAACGCCTGCATCACACGCGGAGCTGCTACCAATGATCCCAGAGCAGAAGAAAAGGTAGCGCCCAACATGCCAGCCAAAATCGTCCAGCCCCAAAATGCTTTGTCCACCAAAATGGTGCTGTTGGTTAACAGATCGGTAACGGAGGCGGCCCGAGAAAGCCAGTAGGTGAGCAGCAAGTAGACTACCATCGTCAGACCAATGGCGCTCATGGTTCCCAGGGGGATGCTGCGGCGTGGTTCGCGCAGGGAGCCGCTGAGGCTAATGCCCACCATGATGCCCGTAACGGCGGGAAAGAAAATGGCAAACGCCTCCCAGAAGTTCCAATCGGAAAAGCTGCCCCAGAGAACGGCCGTTTCCGTCAACCCCGTTCGCCCCGCAATAGGGAAACTAGCCAGAAAAATAGAAAACAGCGACAAACCCACAATGCCCAAAATGAGGTATTGAATGCGCGCCGCAAATTGGGCGCTCACGTAAGCAATGCCATAAACGAGCACAAAGGTAAGCACTGAAACAAGCAGAATCGGATGGGTGGGAAAAATGCGCAGCCAGGCCTCAGCAAAGGCCAACACATAAAGCGCCACTGAAATACCCTGAGCAATAAAAAGGGGAATGCCTACGCTGCCGCCCACTTCCAGGCCCAACGATTGGGAAATAATGGCAAATGCCCCCCCGGCCCCAACCCGCGTGTTGGTCACCACCGACGAGACGGCCAAACCAGTGGAAACAGTAATTACATGCGCCAGCAAAATGATGAGAATCGTTCCCAACAACCCGGCGTTGCCCACCACCTGACCCAGCCTTAGGTACATGATGGCACCCAAAATGGTTAAGACGGTTGGGGTAAACACGCCGGGAAACGTGCCAAACTTCCCATCACCCGCTTCGGCCTCTCCACCCCTGAACCAACCCCAAACCCGCGCTTGCAATTGATCCAACATGCCTACCTCCCATGATAACAAAACGGTTTCCTAGATTGTAACATGCTGTGCTGCAGTTCGCCGCGTTCAAAGAAGCTAAGTGGCCGTCCGCAAATAAGTTAGCGGAATTGTGCGGACGGCTTGGAATAAGCGGCCTTACAAAAAGGGAAGTTATAGTTGGCCGCTTACTAAGGACAATTGGCAACAGGGAAACGCCAGGCATCATCTGGCAATGACTGGCCGGCAGCATCCGTGGCCAAGCTACGGGTGCCGGTGGCAAAATCATAGACGCCCACAAGGATGGTGTGGGGCACGGCCGTTTCCCTTTCAGCCAATTCCATCATCCGCAAATCGACTAAAAGATCATCGCGCGAGGCCGCCAATAGTCCAGGACGAATGCCCAATGGTGGCCCATCTGCCTGGGTGAGGAGACGGCCGTTTGCGTCCAGCACCTGCACAAAAACCGAAGTAGTGTCCGAGATATTTGTCTCGGCAGGCAGCCAGCGCAGCCAGACAGAAATCTTGCCGGAACACGCTTCCGCCGCTGCTTCTGTGAGGTGATAAGCGCCGAATTGGGCAATTGGATTTGGGGGCGCGATAGGCGGAAGAGCCATTGGGGGCAGCAGATACCCTGTGTGCCGCGTCTGGGGTCCGTCCGGCAAAAAATAGGTGATAAAAAAGTGGCGTGGCTGGTCACTGAAAGCCGTCGGCCACTCGTCCTGAGTCTGAATGCCGTAGGCATACGCCTGACTATTTTGCAGTTCTGGCAAATTTACGGCCCATGTTTCATGCGCCCCTGGCACGTTGGCTGAGGTTAATTCCTCCACAAACAAATAATCGCCCAGCATGGTAACAAACTCTACCCCGATGGCATAGGTGTTGGGCGGCACATCTAACCACTGCGGCAAATTAATTAGCAAAATTTCAGCGTCGTTGGGCATCTGGGCTTGCTGCATCACTGGCACGGGTTGAGTGAGTTGCACATATTCATCTAGCTTGGTTTGCACAAATTGACCGCTGGTAATAAGGATAAAAAGGAGAACGGCCGTCCACACCACCCCCCTCCCTAAATCTGCACCCTCCCCCTTGAGGGAGCGGGCTGAGGTGCGGGTGGGCCAGATACCATCCAGCAAAAGCGCCCACAGCAACGCCACGCCCACGCTGCCCAAATACAGCAGGCGCGGACCGCGCAGCAAATAGTCTGTAGCCAAGGTCAGCCCCAGCAGCAGACTGGCCCCAGCCCACCAGCCCCAGGCCAGCAGCAGCGGTTTGCGCCAATCTAGCCGCTGCCAAGCCAGCCAGCCTGTAACGACCACAACCAACACGGCACTGCCCAGCGTTATCCATACACCGCTGACGTTGGGCAATAGATGGGCAAACCAGGCCAAAGGAAAAACGGCCGCTTGCAACAGATATAAAAAGTTCAGCCACAAACTGGTGCCGGTCACTTCTACTTGGGGGGCGCGACTAATGGGCAAAAATTGATAGATGACCAAATAAGCAACACCGGCCACAAGAAAGTGGAGCCAGGGCAGCCGCAACAGGCCGCGCCAATCCTTCTGGCGCAGCCAAGTGAGCCACTGCTCAAATGCTTCTGGCTGGCAGTTAAGGTGTACCAACACAGCAAAGCCGCCAAAAAGCACCACCGTCTCATGCGTCAGCACCATCACCCCAAACAACAACCAGGTGATGAGCCACCATTTGCGCGGGTTTGGTTGGGAAACGGCCGTTACATACCCATGCAGCCCCAGTAGCACCAACCCCGTCATCGCCGGATGCACATTGTGGCCATACACTGTGACTGCCTGGTAAGAAAACGGGAACACCGCAAAAATGGCCCCCGCTGCCGCCGCCCGTCGCCAATTGGGCCACAGCCGCCAGCTCAACCAGACCAGCAAACCGGCATTAGCTGCGTGCTGTAGCACATTGTTGCCGTGCAGCAGCCAGGCCGGATAGCCATCAAATAACTGATTTATGACTAGCATGGGAAAAAACGTCATCGGCCGGTAAAAGCCAAACGCTTCCGTAGGCAGCCAGACGGAACGCCACGTTAGGCCACCAACAATGCGAATGTGCAGCAGCGTGTCGTAAATGAGCGGCAGCCGCAGCGTGCGCCAATACAGCCAACCCGCCAGGAGCATCACGACCAAGCCGCTGACCAGAAACAACCTTTTCTCTGAAAATCGCCGCATCTTTCTCCCAGGTAAAGAAAATGGCTTCGGGCAGCTGCCTGAAGCCATCGTATTATACCGGCGAGTCTGTTGAAAACACGAACCGCAGAGGCGCGGAGAACGCAAAGACTTAAAAAATCTCTGCGCCCTCCGCGCCTCTGCGGTAAATTTTGCTACTTAAAATTGCGCTTCCTTAATTGCTTAAAGAGGCAGCCGCGAAGGTCACATGGAATGGCTGGCAGTAAATCACCACGCTATGATATTTGCTTAAATCAAGGTCAACGGGGAGTTCGTAGTTTTGATTGCCCACATTTCCCTTCAAAGAGCCTAGATCGATGTGATCATCACCCAAATCGCCGCTGCCAATGGGATCGGAACTCTTGCTGAGGATGACGTGCAAATCGGGGCCGTTGGTGACGCGAAAATCTTCAAAGCGCAGGACACTTTGGTTGCCCTGTTGCAGGATAACGGCCGTTCCCGCTCCTTCATGAAAATTATCTACACCCGCAAATGTGCCGGATACGGCCGTTACCCACTCCGTCGCAGGCATGGCGTCATCCATCGCTTTGTCAGCCATCACAGCCGCTGCCGCTGCCATCACCTCATCCGTCACGGCTGCCCGATCTTCATCAGATAAATCGGCGACAGTAGCTTCGTCAGGAACGGCATCCATAAACTCAGTTTCCAGCGCCGCCATCTCGTCATCATCCATGTTGGCCAGCGTCACCGCATCAGGCATCTCAAAGGGAAACGCTTCATCAACGGCGTTGTTGATAAATAATGGTGAGGCCAAATACCAACCCGCTGCTAAAACAACGGCGACCACTAAAATTCCAATAAACAGTTTACTATTTTTATTCATGACTACACGGACGCTTCGTAGCTGTGAATGCCAGCGGCACCATCCGGCCGGTTATCGGTCGTTTCTTCAATTTGGGGCGTACCGTCCGCTTCAGTGCAACGCACTTCAAAGAGGTGGTCGCCTTCGGTGAAGGGCCATTCATAGCGCCAGATTACCCAGGTGGTTTCTGAAAGCGGCGAGCGTAATTGGGCTGGCTGCCAGTCACCACCATCTACGCGCACCTCCACGCTGCCAATGCCGCGTGCCCCAGCGTACGCAATGCCACCAACCGGAATCACTTCTGTACCATTTACCAACCCCATGTTATCTACGGCAACGGTGTCAATCACGGAAGTTGCTTTTACGCGGGCCACTTTGTCCCAGTTGCGCTCCACCCAATAGCCAGGATGATCTACATCAGTTACTTCAATGCCAGTGATCCATTTGGGCTGCTTCATGCCGTAGCGGTCGGGAATCCAGATGCGCAAAGGGAAACCATGATCCTTAGGCAACAATTTATCATCCCAGGCGTAACAAAACATGATGCGCCGGTCATTGCGAATCAGCTCCAAATCGACTGTTTCATAAAAGCCATCACCAGAAGTAATGAACAAATATTTGGCGTCTGGCTGCACACCGACAGCTTCCAGCACATCCTGGGCGCTGGCACCGGTCCATTTGGTGGTGCTGATGAGTCCTGTCCCCACGCGCCCGGAAATACAGGTGAGGGTCACAAACTGGTCAAACGATTCAAACTCATCGCGGAATTGTTGCAAGGTGAACATGCGGGGGTTATCGACCATGCCAGTAATAGGCAGCTGCCAATCTTCTTCGTTAATGAGGGTGGGTTCCGTTTGCAGGAAAACTTGATAATGTTCGGAAACGGGCGTGTACTCCAGCCGCGTGCCGGGCACAGGTATGACGGGATCGTTGGCGTTGGGGAAAACGATGTTGCCGGAAGCAATGCTGGTCCCGCCAGCAGAAATGCGGGCGCGTTCGGCGCGAGCCAGGGTGGCGCCAATGCCGGTACCCGCTACGGTAAGTACGGCCGTACTCGCCCCCAACTGCACCAAAAAGCGCCGACGATCCATGACCTGCACATTATTGACTGCCACAGCTGCCTCTGGTTCAACTTCGGTTTCGGTAGGATAAAGACGGCCGTAGGCCACCCCCAAAAACCAACCCCACACTAAAAAGCTGCCCAACAACCATAATCCGTTCAATAAGGGGGAAATCTCAGAATGACTAACGGTGAGCAAGGGCAAAGCGACGATGGCCCCCACAATTAACCCAGCTATGCGGGGACGTTGCAGCTTGAGCCGATCCCAAATCACAAAAATGACTGCGCCCACCACCACAATAAGACCAATAAATTGCAGCACAGCGGAGCCGCGTTCGCCCGTTTTGGCTAAATCAACCACACTCAACCCCAAGGTACGCATGGTATCAATCATCAAATCAATCCCAAAGGTGATGAGATTACCGGGGAGGATGCGGGTCATCCAGTTAAAAAAGTCGTAGGGAATGAAGGATGTGCCAATCAACTGTGAAGCAAGAAAGTGAACGGCCGTTAACGCCGCCGTCAACAATAAGCCGACTAAACCGCCAAATGCTAATTTTTTGAACATGATGCTCTCCTGTAAAACAAGTAGGGACGTGAAAAGTATAGAGTAATAAGTGAACAGGTGGCCCACTTGTCTACTCACACACTTAGACGCTATGACTATAGTGAAAACTACTTACAGATTTCTTACAAGCGACTTATCATCAGGTTAAGCGCGGCGGAAATGTTCAATACCGGTCGGTGTTGCCAGGATAACATCCGTCGCAAACCCGAGGAAGAGGCCATGCTCAACAACACCAGGCTGCTGGCGAATGGCGCTGGCCAGCTGTTGTGGATTGGGAATGGGGTTCAGGTAACAATCGAGGATGATGTTGTTTTCGTCGGTGATGAACGGCCGTTTCCCGGCCTTATCCAGTCGTTTTTCTACCCTTGCCCCCAACGATTTTAGATAATCAGCCACGGGGCGCTCGGCAAAGGGGATTACCTCAACAGGTACGGGCGCTTTGCTGCCTAACTGTGTCACCCGTTTGGTGTGATCGGCCACAATGACGTACCGTTTGGAAACCACAGCCACGATCTTTTCCCGCAGCAGTGCACCGCCAAGCCCTTTGATCACATCCAGGTTGGGATCGGCCTCGTCGGCCCCGTCGATTGTTATGTCAATCTCTGGGTGGGTGTCGAAGGTTACCAGAGGAATGTGCAGCGATTCGGCTTCACGGGCTGTTTTGTCCGAGGTGGGAATAGCCACGATGTTTTGCAGCGTGCCCTGTTGCAATAATCTGCCAACGGCGCGTGTAGCGTGAACGGCCGTACTGCCCGTGCCTAGTCCCACCACCATGCCAGATTCAATGAACTCAACCGCTTTTTCAGCCGCCTGCCGCTTTAGCTCCGCAATGTCAACCATTTGATTTCCCGTATCCGTTTTAAGCCTTTATCATCGCAGCGAGAGCCTGGTGGATCTGTTTACCAAGTGCGTTCATTGTCGCTTCATCGACACGCTCATCTTCGGCAACTTTAAGATATTCCATGACTTTAGGACCACGCCGCGTGTCTGGCTGATCTTGCATGCGGGGCACAATATGAAAATGCACATGAGGGTGTTGGGGATGTTCGGCAAATTGCATCACATATGTTTTTAGGCAGCCAGTGACCTGCTTTAAGCTCATAGAAACGCAGCGCAACAGATTACCAAGTTCGGCAGCTTCCGCCTCGCTCATTTCATCAATAGCGGCGATGTGTCGCCGAGCAACCAACACCAGCCAGCCGGGCAAGCCTGTGTTGTAGCTATGAACCACATCCCAATATGGCGTTCTGAAAATGCTGTCCCACAAAGGGGCTTGCCCTTTGTCTCGCTGAGCCGTCAACTCACAAGTAAAACAATCGTTCATTTTAGCCACGCACCCTCTCCCGCAAAGCCCATTGAATACTTATTACTGAACACTGGTAACTGACGACCGGCTACTCATCCTCCGGCAAGGACAACATGCCTGTGTCACGACGACGCTTTGCGGCCGTTTCGGCAATGTCGTCCTGGCTGCTGGGGGAATCGAGCATCCAGCGGCGGAAGGTGTTGCGGTCAAACGAAACAACTTTGATGTGCGTAACGGCCGTTACCGTCGCAATGCGCTCGCCCCCTTCCAACAAGCCAACCTCGCCAAAGTAATCGCCAGCAGTCAGGTGACCCACCACATGTTCCTTGCCACCAGTGTCGATATGCGTCACGGTGACAAACCCTTCAAGAATAATGTAGAATCGCTCCGGCTGCTCACCTTGCTGAATGATTCTGTCGCCTGCTTCATACTTTTCGGCAGATTCAGCGGCCGTAGCCATCAGGTTTTTCGGCAGATTTTCCACATCAAGCAGGGGGGCCGGTTCCAGGGGGCCGGTATCACGCGTGCGCTGGGCGGCCAACGCCTCAATTTCCTGGGCCACCAGCGGCGACCCTTCAATCCAGGTACAAAATGTTTGGTAATCCATCGCCATGACGTCAACGGCCGTTTCCGCCCGCACCGTTGCCATGCGCCGACTCTGGTTAAGCAGCCCAACCTCGCCAAAAAAGTCGCCCGGACCCAAATAATCAATCACCGCATCCAACCCATCTGGCGGCTGCAGCACAACGGCCACCTTGCCCCGAGTAATGATATAGAACTTATCGGGAATATCTCCCTGCTGGATAATATCCATCCCGGCGGGAAACTGCTCTGGACCAAATTTGGGTTTATTTTCAAACATGGGTGATCAGAATCAATCCTCAGCTTTTACTACAGCATGGCCACCAAACTGATTACGCATTGCCGCCAGCAGCTTGGCAGAAAAACTATCATCCTGACGGCTAACAAAACGAGCAAACAGCGAATGGGTAATAATGGGCGCGGGCACATCTAGATCGATAGCCTCGAACACAGTCCAACGACCCTCGCCGCTGTCCGGCACAAAACCTTTAATTTCGCTCAACTCTGCATCTTCGGCCAGGGCGTTGGCGGTTAAATCCAGCAGCCAAGAGCGCACTACGCTGCCAAAACGCCAAATTTCGGACACCTGGTGCAAATCAAGACCAAAGTCCTCTTTGGCTTTGAGAATCTCAAACCCTTCGGCATACGCTTGCATCAAGCCATATTCAATGCCGTTGTGCACCATCTTCACAAAATGACCTGCCCCGCTGGGCCCAACATGGCCCCACCCTTTATCGGCCCCAGGTGCCAATGTTTTGAGCGCGGGGGTGACGGTGGTTACGGCCGTTTCCGAGCCGCCAACCATCATGCTGTACCCCTCCTTCAAGCCCCAAATACCACCGCTGGTGCCCACATCAACAAAATCAATTCCTTTTTCGGCCAGCATAGTGCCCCGGCGCATGGTTTCTTTGTAGTTGCTGTTGCCGCCATCCACAACCAGATCGCCTTCACTAAGCAAATCACCCAGCTCGGACACTACACTTTCAGTGGGCTTGCCTGAGGGCACCATCACCCAAACCACCCGGGGTGGCGCTAGTTTTTCCACAGCTTCGGCCAGGGAGTACGCGGGAATGAGGTTTACTTCTTCGGCAAGCTTGTCGGTAACGGCCGTTTCCAAATTGTAGCCCACGACCTCATGACCATCCTGAATCAACCGACGCGCCATATTCGCGCCCATCTTGCCCAAACCAATCATTGCTAATTTCATAATCTTGTAACCTCCACCCGCTCAGATGGTGTCAAGAGAAACAATATTACTCACAGCCACTTCAGGGATTAAAATCAAAGACACTCTCTAATCCCCACGCTCTTCTTCACTTGTTTCCTGCCAGGCTCGCAGCACTTCGGCCACGCTCCACGCCTGCGCCGTACAGCCACGCGGCGTAAAAGGCGCATCGCCATCAAAAATCTCGCTCACGCTGCCGACAGCATGTGCTCGAATATTGTGCCGCAGCAGCGAATCCAGATAAGACCGCGCATCCGCTTTGTCACCATACACGCGCAAGTGGGCGCTTACAAACGGGCCAATGAGCCAGCCCCATACCGTACCTTGGTGATACGCACCGTCTCGTTTGTGCCGGTCGCCACCGTAATGGCCAATATACGCCTTGTCATCAGACGAAAGGCTGCGCAAGCCATGCGCCGTTACCAAATGACGGCCACAGGCATCAATGGCAGAGCGCTGCTGCTCTGGCGTGAGTGGGCTGTACGGCAGCGAAATGGCCAGAAGCTGGTTGGGTCGCAAGCTGCCGTCTAATCCGTCGGCATCCGGGCCATCGATCACATCGTAACAATACCCCATCAGCTTATTCCAGAAGCGGGCAAACCCTGTCTTAACTTGCTTGATCATGGTGTCGTATTCGGCTGAATCTTCACCAAGCATTTGAGCAAAATCGGACATGATGCACAGCGCGTTGTACCACAAGGCATTGATTTCCACTGGCTTGCCAATGCGCGAAGTGACCACCCAGTTGTCTACCTTGGCATCCATCCAGGTGAGTTGAACCCCTTCTTCACCGGCAAACAACAGGCCGTCTTTTTTATCCATCTGGATGTTGTACCGGGTGCCGCGCTTATGCCACATGATAATCTCTTGCAGCACCGGGAACAGCTCGCGCACCAGGTCATCATCACCGGTAGCGGCATGAGTGGCGCGTAGGGCTTCAAAATACCACAGTGTAGCATCAACGGTGTTGTATTCAGGGCGTTCGCCTGCGTCGGGGAAGCGGTTTGGCAGCATACCCTGATCGACAAATTGGGCATAGGTACGCAAAATGGAGGCGGCAACTTCAGGCCGACCCGTTGTCAGCGTCAGGCCAGGCAGGGCAATCATCGTGTCGCGGCCCCAGTCGCTAAACCAGGGATACCCCGCAATGACGGAACGGCCGTTTACATCCCGCGCCGTTGGTCTTTTTACAATAAACTGGTCGGCCGCCAGCACAAGCTGCGCCACCTCTTCGGGCAGCGTCACGGCGTGAACCTGGCTGGCCCGCTCCAGCAGCGATGCCTCATACGCTTGCCGCTCCGCATACGCCTTATCGCCATCCAGATTGGCATCTGGCTCCGTACTGGCCACCAGCGTCCACGATTCGCCAGGACGCAGCATAGTGCGCAGCAGCGCCGCGTAAATGTGGTCTTCCTGCACATCGTTTTGGCCACGATACTCCTCAACACTCAGATAAAAATCTTCATACCAATCAAACTGAGGCGTCATGCGCACTTTATCGCTGAGCAGATAAAATGGGCTGGCCGTATCATGCACCTGAATGCGAAGCCCCTTATCTACATCTTCAATTTCCGGCTCCCAATCATTGACAATCGTGGTGTCGTGGTAGTCACGGTAATTGATAAACGCTTTGGCTTCCATCGTGAGCGGCCCGGTTGCCCGGATGAGCTTGTATTGAATGTAGGTAGTGTTGGCCCCCGGCTGCATCCAGATGCGCTTTTCCAACAGGGCATTGCCAAAAGCAAAGGTCCAAACGGGCGTTGTCCCCTCTAGATGAAACCGGTTAATGGTATGATGCCCATTCCCTTCCACAACCCCATTGGCCCAACGGTTAACATAAAGTGGATAAAAACGGCCGCTTCGTGGGTAAATCCCCTCGTATTCCACCGTCTCATCCACCTTGGCCAGCAGCAATGTTCGGCCCAATGGTGGCTCCAACGCCGCCATGAGCAAGCCATGATAGCGGCGCGTAAGCGTGCCAGCCACGGTGCCAGAGGCAAACCCGCCGATGCCATTGGTTACCAGCCATTCTCGCGATTCGGCCGTTGCCAAATCACCACATAGTTCGCGTCCAAAATCGATTAGCAAGCAGTTACTCCTTCAGCAGTTTAAAAAACACCCAAAGCAATTGGGCCAATTACTTGAATAAAAGTGAGCAAATCAGGCTTTTTTTATTTCAAAACCCTTCGCGCTTTTACCTGAACCAATTTTATAAATTATAGTGGGCAAGTGGGCAAGTGGGCGAGTTTGCAAGAGGCTCACACTTGATACTCATCAACCAGCCGCACAAAATACTGCTCCATTATACACTTGCACAGCGAATCTGATAACGCTAGAGTTACACAGCGTTAACGGCCGTACCTATAACAAATTGACCAGAAACGGCCGTTTCCCAGCAATCTGCAAAACAGGAACACACATGCCAAAAAAGAAACCCTCCCCAGAATACGTCCAAACCGTCTTGCAGCGGCTGCAAGCAGCCCATCCCGATGCCCACTGTGAACTCAACTATGAAACGCCGCTGCAACTGCTGGTGGCCACCATTCTTTCCGCCCAATGCACCGATGTGCGGGTGAACATGGTGACCCCCGACCTCTTTTCCAAATACCCCGATGTGGCTGCCCTGGCCGCTGCTGACCGAGCAGAGCTGGAAGAAACGATTCGCTCCACGGGCTTTTTTCGGCAAAAGGCAGAGTTTATTCAGTCAACGGCCGTTTCTCTGCTGCAAAATCACGGTGGCGACGTACCAGACGAGATGCATGAACTCACCCAGCTCAAAGGCGTTGCCCGCAAAACAGCCAACGTGGTCTTGGGCGAAATTTATGGCAAGGCCGAAGGCATCACCGTCGATACCCACGTCAAGCGCATTGCCCACAAACTGGGGCTTACCAGCACCAACAAAGACCCGGTAAAAGTAGAGCGCGAGCTGATGGCTATCATTCCTAAAGAACAGTGGATCAACATCTCGCATCTGCTTATCTTTCACGGCCGTCGCATCTGTATTGCTCGCCGCCCCGACTGCCCCAACTGTACCCTCAACGACATTTGCCCTTCAGCAGAGCTATAGCCACGATGATACCCCCGAACCCACGCCCCCAGAAAAGAGGAACTATGGATTTCACCACCGTTTTGCTCATTATTGTGGCGCTGCTGTTTATGCTCGTCGCCTATCTACGGCACGATGGCAGCCTCGCCAGCGGCCTGAAGTCTGGTGCCCAAACCTTTGTCAAACTGATTCCCATCTTTGTTGCCGTCTTTATCATCGTGGGTTTGTCTGAAAAGTTGGTGCCACAGGAACTGGTGAGTCGCTGGCTGGGCGAGCAGTCCGGCTGGCGCGGTATTGTGCTGGCCTCACTGCTGGGCGTGGTGATGCCACCCAGCATTTTTGTCAGCTTTCCGCTGGCGGCCACGCTGTACAAAGCAGGAGCAGGCATTGGCGCAGGGGTTGCCTTTGTTACTTCCTGGTCACTGTTAACCCTGTTCCGGATGCCGCTAGAGGTAAGTATCGTCGGGCTGCGTCCTACACTCATCCGCATGGGCGTCGGCCTCATTTTCCCCGTCATCGCCGGGTTTATCGCCGATCTTCTGTTTGGCCCTTGAATAAATTAGCCAGAACGGGCATCGCGTTTTCTAAGAACAGCCTCTATACCAACACGCCATCCCCCACCAAACCGACCCACTTTACGAACGCACCTTCTCGCACCATCGATCCATTCCCGCCAGAGTTGCGTATAATCTAAAAGAACCTATTTGGTTCATTGACAAAAAGCTGTGTCGGAGCGTGTAACTAATGAAAAACCTTGTCGTTGAGCGCCGGGCGTGTGCACGGATTCCCACCGAAGTGGGCGAATTTCAACTTTGCTACTATCAAAATAACCATGACCAAAAAGAGCACTTGGCCCTTGTCTTTGGCAAAATCGAGCCACAACAATCCGTGCTGGTACGCATCCATTCCGAATGTTTTACCGGTGACGTGCTCGGCTCGCTGCGCTGCGACTGTGGCCCGCAGCTAAACCAGGCGATGCGCCAGATTGCCCAGGCAGGTGCAGGCATCATTGTTTATTTGCGGCAGGAGGGGCGCGGCATTGGCTTGCTGGACAAGCTGCGCGCCTATAATTTGCAGGATGAGGGCTATGACACAGTCGAGGCCAACTTGATGCTGGGCCATCAGGCCGATGCCCGCGACTACACCATCGCCGCTCGCATTTTGCAAGATTTGGGCGTGTCGGCCGTGCGGCTGCTCACTAACAATCCCAGTAAAATCGAAAGTTTGGAGGCGCTGGGCATTCCTGTGCTTAAGCGGGTGCCCATGCCTGCCGCACTCAATGTGGAAAACGCTGCTTACCTGGCCACCAAGGTGGAACGTATGCGCCATCTGCTGAATTTGAACGGCCGTTCCCCCGTCCCGGTTCCCCAACCCAAACCAGCCCCAAACGGCCGTCCCTCCGTCACCCTTAGCTACGCCCAAAGCCTGGACGGCTCCATCACCCGGCAGCGTGGCCAGCCAATGGCCCTCAGCGGCCAGGAATCGCTGACGCTCACCCACCAGCTGCGCACCGGCCACGATGCCATCCTGGTCGGCATTGGCACCGTTTTGGCCGATGATCCCCGCCTGACAGTGCGCCTCGTTGCTGGCCCAGACCCGCAGCCGATTATCGTAGACAGCCAACTGCGCCTGCCGCTCACCGCCAGGCTGCTGACAGAACATCCCCGCAAGCCAATCGTGGCCACCACAGAAACGGCCGATCCCCAAAAAGAAGCGGCTCTGCAAGACGCCGGAGCCATTGTCGTGCGCCTGCCTGCTACCGCCAACGGGCAGGTGAGCCTGCCCGCCCTGCTGGCCTGCCTGCACAAACACGGCATCCACCGCTTAATGGTGGAAGGAGGCGCAGGCATCATCACCAGCTTTTTGGCCGGGCGGCTGGTAGACCGTCTGGTGATCACGGTTGCCCCACTGCTGGTCGGCGGACTCAACGCCGTGGGCAATTTGAATGGTCACGGCCTGCCCCAGCTCAAAAATCCGCACACGCAGTGGCTGGGCAAAGATATGGTTCTCTCCGGGGACGTGCGCTGGCCCGACGAAAACTAAAAGCCAGCCGCAGATTAACGCAGATGACCACAGATTAAAACAAAAAAATCTGTGAGAATCTGCGAAATCTGCGGACAAGTTTAAGGAAAAGTTGATGTCTCAGTTTGAGGTGCAGAATCCAGCGTACGAACAGACCGTGCGGGCCAGCTTTGGTAAGCAGACCTTCATGGATTTTTTGGGGGCGGCGTTAACGGCCGTTTCTCCCGGAAACGTCACCATTGAGTTGCCCGTCACCCCCAACCTGTCTCAGCAGCATGGCTTTGTCCACGCCGGGGCCACAACGGCCGTTGTCGATTCGGCCTGTGGGTATGCGACCCTCACCCTGCTGCCCCCTGGCAGCGAAGTGGTTACCGTGGAGTTCAAGATGAATTTACTGGCTCCGGCGCTGGGGGTGAAGATGATTGCCAGCGGGCGGGTGGTGCGGCCCGGGCGCACGCTCACCGTCTGCCAGGGCGAACTGTTCGGCGAAGATGAAAGCGGCATCCGTAAACTGTGTGCCATCATGACCGCCACGATGATTCGGCGCTGATGCGATTTTTTTAACGCACAGAGCGCAAAGATGCAGAAGGCGCAAAGGCTTGTTTTTTCTTTGCCTCTTTGCGTCAAAATTTTTTTAGGACACCATGCAAAGACAGGCCCTTTTTTTTATAGCCCCGTACCAGCTAGAACTGCGCGATGAGCCGCTGCCGCCGCTGCCGAATGATGCGCTGCTGGTGCAAACCATCGTCTCGGCCATTAGCCCCGGTACAGAGATGCTGCTTTATCGCGGCCAGATGCCGCCTGAACTGATGGCCGACGCCACCATTGCTGCGCTGGGCGATGGCGGCTATCCGCAAAAGTATGGCTACGCGGCCGTTGGTCGCGTCGTGGAGATTGGCTCATCGGTCGATAAAACGTGGCGCGACCGGCTAATTTTCGCCTTTCAGCCCCACCAATCCCATTTTGTAGCCAAGCCCGAAGAAGTTTTGCCATTACCGCCAGGAATGCAGCCAGAAACGGCCGTCTTCCTGCCAAACATGGAAACGGCCGTCTCCTTCGTCATGGATGCGCAGCCGGGGATTGGGGAACAGGTGGCCGTGTTTGGCCAGGGCATCGTGGGCTTGCTCACCACCAGCCTGCTGGCCCAGCTGCCGCTGGCCTGCCTGCTCACGCTGGATGGCTACTCGCTGCGCCGTGACTGGTCACAAAAGTTGGGGGCCAGCGCCAGCCTGGACCCATCGAACCCCAAGGTGCCTGACCAGATTTTGGCCGCGCTGCCCCATGCCAGCCATCACCCTGGCCTCGATTTAGCCTTTGAGCTCTCGGGCAACCCAAAGGCACTGGATGTAGCCATTGAAGCAATGGGGTTTAACGGCCGTATCCTCATTGGTTCCTGGTACGGCAGCAAACGGGCTAATTTAAACCTGGGCGGCAAGTTTCATCGCAGCCAGATGCAGCTCATCAGCAGCCAGGTGAGCCATGTTGCCCCGCGCTGGCAGGGACGCTGGAACAAGGCCCGGCGGCTGGCCGTCACCTGGGAGATGCTGCAAAAACATCAACCACAGAAGCTCATCACCCACCGCTTTCCGCTTGGGCAGGCCCAGCAGGCTTATGATTTAATTGATGTTCGGCCAGAAACGGCCGTACAAGTAGTTTTTAGTTACTAGCGGCTGGTGGCTAGTAGCAGCTACTAGCCACCAGCCGCCAACCACCAAAACGGAGAATCTATGTACACCGTCGCCGTTAAACGTGATTTTGTCGCCCAGCATTTCCTCATCGGCGGGGATTGGGGGGCCGAAAATGAGTGGCATTCACACCATTACGTCGTGGAACTGCAACTCAGCGGCCCGACGCTGGATCAGCATGGCTATCTCGTCGATATTGTGGATATCGAAGCCAATCTGGAAGCCTTGGTCGCCTACTACAAAGACAAAACGCTCAACGACCTGCCCGAATTTGCCGGACTTAACCCCAGCATTGAGCATTTCTCGCGCATCCTGGCTACCCAGCTTGCCGAGCGCATCCAGGCGGAAACGCTCAGCCATCTCACCGTGAAGATTTGGGAAAATGAGATCGCCTGGGCATCGTACCGGTTATCCGTAAACGGTGAACAGTAATCGGTGTCAGCTTTTACCGATTACCGACCACTAATTACCGATTACCCAATTTCATCATGAAAATAGGGCTCATCATTTACGGCCGTCTCCAAACCCTCTCCGGCGGCTACCTGTATGATCGTAAATTGGTCGAACAGTTAGAAGCATCTGGTGATGAGGTAGACATCATCTCGCTGCCCTGGGAAGGATACGGCCGTCACCTGCTGCACAACCTCTGGTTTGCCCTGCGCCAGCAGCTGCGCCTGGCCGATTTTGACATCTTGCTGCAAGATGAGCTGAATCATCCCTCGCTATTTTGGCTCAACCAGCGGCTACGCGGCGAAGTGAGTTACCCGATCATCAGCATTGTTCACCATTTACGCAGCAGCGAACGGCGTCCCCGCTGGCAAAATTGGTTTTACCGACTGGTGGAGCAGCGCTATTTGGCTTCAGTGGATGGCTTCATCTTTAACAGCCAGACAACGCGGCAGGTGGTGCAGTCATTGGTAGGAAAGTCGCAGCCCCACGTTGTGGCGCTGCCAGGCGGCGACCGCTTTCAACCCAGCATCACGCCGCAGCAAATTGAAGCCCGTGCCCACCAGCCGGGGCCATTGCGGCTGCTGTTTGTGGGCAATCTGATCGCGCGCAAAGGATTACATGTTTTGCTTGAGGCTGTGGCGGACTTGCCTAAATCGGATTGGCACTTGGACGTCGTGGGGGAAACGGCCGTTTCCCCTCGCTACACCCAACACATCCAACAACGCATCATCCAGCACAATCTGGCCCCCAACGTCACGCTGCACGGCCCGCTCAGCGATGCTGAGCTTGCTCAGAAAATACCCCAAAGCCACCTGCTGGTGGTGCCATCCAGCTACGAAGGCTTCGGCATTGTCTACCTGGAAGGGCTGGGCTTTGGGCTGCCCGCCATCGCCGGACGCGGCGGAGCCACCCACGAAATCATTACCGAGGGCGTGGATGGGTTTTTAGTCGATGATGTGGAAACACTGCGCCAGCATCTCCAAACCCTGCAGAACAACCGCGATATGCTCACCCAAATGAGCCTCAGCGCACAAAAACAATTTGCGACCCACCCCACCTGGTCACAAAGCATGTCCCAAATTCACAATTTCCTCCGATCTGTCATTCCTGCGCAGGCAGGAATCCAGGCCGGGCACAAAAATAGATACCCGCCTTCGCGGGTATGACACCTGGTAAACAAGAATGATTTACGATTTTCCCCATTACCTATCTGCCAAAAAAACGGTCGATGACCGCGCCCTAAACGCTCACGTCTGGCAGATGCTGCGCCAAAACCTACCCGCCCAGCCCAACATTCTGGAGGTAGGTGCGGGCATTGGCACAATGGCTGAACGGCTAGCTGAACAAGAGTTCATTTCTACAGCAACCTACACAGCCATCGACAATCAGCCAGAAAACATTGCCACAGCACTGCAACGGCTGGCTCCTTTGCCCAAAACAATACGGCTGAGTCTGGAAGCGGTGGACTTGTTTGACTTCATTCAGCAGAAGCAGGGCCAGCGGCAGTGGGATGTCCTCATCGCGCATGCCTTCTTGGATTTGATGGATGTTCCAGCCACGCTGCCGCAACTTTTTTCGCTGCTCAAACCAGGCGGATTGTTCTACTTCAGCATCAACTTCGATGGCGTCACCACGTTGGAACCCACCATTGATCCGGCGTTGGATGCCCAAATTGAGCAACTCTATCATCAAACAATGGATGAGCGCCTCACGGATGGGCAACCCTCCGGCGACAGCCGCAGTGGACGGCACATGTTTAGCCATTTGCGGCAGCTCGGGGCTACCATTCTAGCCGCTGGCAGTTCCGACTGGGTAGTTTTTGCCCAGCCAAACGAACATCCAGCAGAGGGCTACCCGGCGGATGAAAAATATTTTTTACAGTTTATTGTGGAGACGATGCACCGGGCGCTGGCAACACATCCGGCACTAGACCAAGCCCAATTTGCCAGGTGGATTGCCCAGCGGCAAGCACAAATTGATGCGGGGGAGCTGGTGTATATTGCCCACCAGCTAGATTTTTTAGGGCGATGGCCAGGGGAGCAATAAATAGCGTATGCTACTGAAGAAGGAATGGCATCATCCAGGCACCTAACAATCCACCTAAAAAGCCAAAAAGGTGCATGACGTTAGAAACCCCTTTAAATCGGCCAAAGACCATGCGAAAGATACCAAAGTAGAAAACGCCCACAACAATGCCAATGAGCGCTGATTGTATGTTTTGATTAAAAAACCCTTCAGAAACCACATAGCCAAAATAACCGGTAACCAGGCCACTGGCCCCCAGATGTCTACCACCGGCTCCCAACAACCAGGTACCCAAGCTACCAATGACGACGATTGCGGCTGTAGCAATCCAAAAGGCCCGCAAATTGGTCAGAGCAATAATTGACCCCAAGATGGCAAAGGGCAGTGAGTTGCTAAACAAATGTTTCCAGCTGCCATGCAAGGTATGGGCCAACACGGGTGACAACAAATTGTTGCCTTGTCGTGGTTTTAAACCATAGGTATTTGTCAGGCGCTTTTTGAGCAAAAAGCCATCTAACAGATGAAGCACATACATAAATAGCAAAAACAACAGAACGACCTGTAACCCGGCTGGTAAATTTAGGAAGGTTTCGTACAAGCGATAAAGGTACATTGGGTAACTGGGTTGGATCGATTAAGGAAAGTCTCCAATCGAAGCTGAACGTCAAGAATCTCGTTGATGGCCAATAAAACAAAACGCTGCTTGCCCGATTGTAACCATCAGGCAAGCAGCGTCCAAATAAATCTGCCTTTTACAATGAAGTTGGCTTTACTCCTGGAAAAGCAAGATCATTAACACCAATTCAACCAACTTATCAACGATGCCCATCGGATTCCAGATTTCGGGCCAGTTGAAGACAAAATAAAGAATGAAGGTTACGGCCGTAAATGCCAAAAACGCCCAACGCACCATCGACCGCTGTCCGGCCAGCTGAGGCAAAAAGTACAGCCCGGCCAACAATGCCAGATAACCCAGCCCGTTCAGCAGAAAAATAACCATAAAACTGCCGCCAGATATAATGCCGAGCACAACGTGAATAACGGCCGTTACCACCGTCAACCCCACAATCGCCTTCTGCCGACCTGATAAATTTGCCACCATGTCCATGTGAAAAAACCTCCTCATATCAAAAAAGATGAATAAAAAACGGGGAAGGAAACGGCCGAATTTTGCTGCCATGTCGTCTAGAATGTATTCTGCTGTTTGGACACCTCTTCCTACAACAAGATGCAAATCTGCCCCAGGTTATTTTAACATACGCATGTCTGTGTCGATTGGATTCCCAATACTCTGGGGAGTAGCAGGCAGTTTCCGGAGAAATGGCACAGTTACGGCCGTAACCAAGCCACCCGCAGCCGCTGGCTGCCCCACCACAACCCCAACAACCCCAGCGCCACGTCACGCAGGCGGATGAGCAAGCTCAGGCTCAGCCCGGCCGCCGGATTAAAGCCCATCAGGCCCAGCGCCCACACCTGGCTGGCTTCCAACGTGCCCAGCCCGCCGGGCAATGGCAGCAAAAAGGCCACCCGTGCCGCTGTTAGCAAAGCAATAAGCTGCCCCAGCGTCAGCGACACGCCCAGAAAAGAAACCATCAGGGAGAACTCGACAATCATCAATGCCCAGCTGAGGCCAGAGATGCCAATGGCAGCCAGCAGCGCGCCAGGATTTTGCTGGCAGAGGCTGTTCATTTGGGCTTCGCTGTGGGAGACGGCCGTTGCCAATCGATCAAGCTTTAGCCAGCTTAGCAATCTCGACACAGGTTGCCGCCCACGCCAGATGAGCCACAAATAGAGTGCGGGAGGCAGCAAAAGCAGCAGCAGCCAAACGGCCGTTTCCCCAGCCAACGCCGTGCCAAACAGCCCCGATTGCCATACCAATAACGCGCCAACCGCCAGAAAGCCAAAATTAAGCAGCAGTTCCACCGTTTTATCCAGCGACACAGCCGCAACGGCCGCCGAACGCGACACGCCATGCTGCCGCTCGACCAGCAGTACCTGCACCGGCTCACCTCCAAACTGTGGCCCCGGCGTGAAGTAGCTCACGCCAAACGCCGCCAGCCGATGCCCCAATAGTGACCCAAACGGCAGATCGTATCCCAGCCCACGAAGCAGCAGCCACCAACGGCCGTTCAACGTCAGCAGCACCAAGCCGTTCAACAGCGCCAACAGCCCCACCTGCCAGCCGCGCAGCGCCGCCAACGTTTGCACCACTGCCCCCAGCGGCATTTCACGCGCCACCAGCCACAATATGGTCAATCCCGCTATCCAAATGCCAATCTGCCAAAATCGTTTCGTCATTCAAGTACCCGTTATCAGTAACCAGTGATCAGAAAGTCAGTAATCAGTTTACCGTCTACTGACTTACTGAATTCTGACCTACTGATTACAGATCAAGCTTCCCCCGCCCGCCGCAGCAAATAC
Source organism: uncultured Anaerolineae bacterium (assembly GCA_905479495.1). Classification (GTDB taxonomy): domain Bacteria; phylum Chloroflexota; class Anaerolineae; order Promineifilales; family Promineifilaceae; genus Leptofilum. The sequence goes on along the minus strand of CAJQMR010000005.1, from coordinate 331,165 downwards.
CGTTCCTCCGGCTTCCAGCGGGACAGCGGCCCCGTCCCCAAAAGCATGAGGCAAACGGCCGTTGCCAAACCAAGCCCATTGGCCCAACCCAGCCCCCGTGTCACCATGTCAAAACCAAGGGGAAAGACCAGCCAAAACGCCGCCAGCCGCCCCATCGTGCCCAAAAGCACCAGGAGGCCGCCCAGCAGCAGCAAGACCACGGCAATGCTGGCCACAATCACGGGCAGCGGCAAGCCCCAACTGATAAACAAATCGATCCAAGCAGGCGGCGGCCAGGCTTGTGGCAGCGCCAAAAAGATAGCCGTCACGCTGCTGGCCAGGGCGATGCGCAAAACAGGCGGCAGACGATAGGTGGTGGTTACATACAACCATTGCTGCACCCGCCGATAAGCGGTCGCCTGGGGGTCCAACCGGCCCGTCACCAGGAACCAGTCGCGCAAAAACCCCAGCGCCGTCGGGATGGCAAACGTGGTCCCGGCAATCGTGGCAAATTCGGGTGGCATGATGGGCCACAGAACCGAACTCATAAAGCCCATCTGGAACCCGGCAAAGACGCGCCGATGCACGCTGTGAGGCAGGTCCTGATAGGGTAAGCCGCGCCGTTCCCGCACCCACAGGCCAAACACAAACAGATACCGCGCCAGTCCCAAAATCAGATACCATGCCGGCAGTTGCCCGTACCACACCGCCAGCAAGCTCACGATGAGCATCCCCAGGCCATCGTATTCCATGTCCAGCCGCTCCCCCAGTTTGGTGGCGTGGTTGGTAATGCGCGCCAGGTAGCCATCCAGATAATCGGCCACGTCGGCAGCGGTGTAGAGCAGCATGGGCAGCCAGGCCAGGCCGCCCTCGGGCCACGAGCTGAACAAGAAGCCCGCCACCATGCTGATGGCCAAGCCGCGCAGCAAAGTGAGCCGGTTGCCCCAGCCAAAGGTGGGCAACACGGCCGTTTCGCCCGTACGTTTATTTTCGGCCAGATGTCGCCCCACCACCCACAAACAGTAAAACAGCGGAGGCAACGTCAGCAGCAGCCAGCGATTGGCCAACTCAATTTGCCACACCTGCCGCAGCCAAACATAGAAAAGGAGAACGGCCGTTCCCCACATAACCGCCAGCCCCAGCCAGCGTCTTCGTAATTTTTCCAATTGCATTTTCCCCTAGGTTTGTGCTATTCTATAACGCACTGCGGCATAAAAGCTTAACAAACACGAATATGCCGAATTTAACGAATAGCACGAATTCTTTTGGCAACATTCGTTTCATTTGTTTATTCGTCCCATTCGTGATTTCTTCTTTATAAACCGAGCTGCTGCCGCTATAATCTGCCGAATCATATCAATAGTGACCATATTCATGGTAACCGTACGCAGTTCTTAACACTTTAGATTGCAATCTGCAGCGACCTGTGGTCGCCAATCTGCGGATAAACTATTTTCCATGACCCGACGCATCAAGATCAAGGTTCGCCCCCAACAAACGATACCGTTTCCCGGCATTTGCGCCCATTGCAGCCAACCAGCCCCGGAAACCATGACCCTCAGGCAGCGCTACGGCCGTATCACCCGCATCATCGATATTCCCCTGTGCAGCCGCTGCGCGGGTGAGCTCAACCGTCGCTCCGCCGAAGAAGAGCGCTTGCAAAAGATTAGCTGGCTGGTCAGCGGTGTCCTCTTTTTGCTGGGATTAGCCGTGACCCTGCTTCTGACGCCTGCGGCCCTTTCCTTTGGACTGCGGCTACTTATTGCCCTGCTGGTGGGAGGTGGATTGGCCACCGGGGTGCTGTGGGGTTTTCGCAAACCCCTGGCCAACGCCGCCCTGCCGGAAAAGCAGGCCATCCGGCAATCGGTCGCTATCGAAGGATTCAGCTGGCGCGCCACCACCTTTGCCTTTGAAAACGATCTATTCGCCGACCGCTTCACCGAATTGAACGAGACGCGCCTGATGGAAATTTAGCCTGTAAGCGGAACACCGTACGGTGGTTGCCGCACACGTTAATAACTTTTTTTGCCACAGAGAACACAGAGGATTAAGAGAAAAAGCTCTGTACTCCATTTGGCTATTTGTGTAATTAAACAAAACGCGAGGCCGTCCCCAAGAACCGCAGTCAGAAAAAACTCTGCGCCTCAGCGCCTCAGCGTTAAAATATTGGAGGTTTTGCATGAAAGTTGTTGTAAGCATTAAACAAACGCCCAGCACAACGGCCGTACTCGTCGTAGACAACAGCGGCAACGTTAGCTGGGACGATCCGGGTGGCAAGCCCAACGTCCTCAACCCGTGGGACGAATACACCGTGGAAGAAGGCGTCCGCCTCAAGGAAAATCACGGGGCCACCGACGTTATCGCCCTGACCGTAGGCAGCGAAGAAAGCCAGGACGCCCTCAAAACCTGTCTGGCGATGGGCTGCACCGAAGCCGTTCTTGTTTCCGACCCCGCACTGCAAGGGCTAGACACCTTAGGCACGGCCCGCACCCTCGCCGCCGCCATCGAGAAAGCTGGCGATGTGCAGGTCGCCATCTTCGGCAAGCAAGCCATCGACGGCGACACCGGCCAAACCCCTGTACAGGTCGCCCGCAAATTGGGCTGGACTCCGCTTACCTTTGTTTCGGCCATCAAAGAGATTGCCGATGGCAAAATTACGGTGGAGCGGCTGCTGGACGACGGCAAAGAGACCGTCAGCGCCAGTTTGCCTGTGGTCATCAGCACCGTGAAAGAGATTAACGAGCCACGCTACCCCTCGCTGATGGGCATCCGCAAAGCCAACCGGGCCACCATCCCCACCTGGTCTGCCGCCGATTTAGGCTTGGCCGACGGCGCTGGCAGCAGCCAGGTCGATTGGTCTAACGTGTACGCCATTCCGCCCCGCGAAGGCAGCGTCGATATCATCGAAGGTGATTCCGTGGAAGAACAGGCCAAAATCCTGGCCGACAAACTGTTTGAGGAGAAGGTAATATGAGCGGCGTATGGGTTTTTCTAGAAAACAAAGAGGGTAATATCGTCACCGGTTCGCGGGAAGCAGTTAGCGCCGCTCGGACCGTAGCCGATGGACTGGGCCAGCCACTGACCGGGCTGGTCTTGGGTGAAAACGTCTCTGGCGTGGCTGATGCCGCTTTTGATCTGGGCGTCGATGCCGTGTTGGGTGCCGACGACGCCACGCTGGGCCATTTCCGCGTAGAAGCGGTCGGCCCGCTGGTGACCAAACTGGCGCAGGAACACAATCCCAGCGTCATCCTGGCCAGCGCCTCCAGCCGGGGCCGTGATTTGGCCGCCTGGGTTGCCGCCGACCTGAATGCTGGTCTGGTGGCCGATGGCGTCAGCATCGCCGTGGAGGGCGGTTCTGTTAAAGTGACCCGCCCCGTCTACGCCGGCAAGCTGATGAGCGACGTCTTTGCCACCAGCAGCACACAGGTTATCACCCTGCGCAGCCGCGCTTTCCCCCAGGCCGAGTCCACGGGTAAGAGCGGTTCGGCTACCTGGGTAGATGCTGCCGTGAGCGAAGATGACATCCCCACCAAGGTGGTGAGTTTTGAAGGCAAAGAAGGCACCGTCAGCCTGACTGACGCCAGCATCATCGTCTCTGGCGGGCGCGGCGTGGCTGGCCCGGAAGGGTTCGCTCCAGTGAAGGAACTGGCGGACACGTTGGGCGGGGCGCTGGGGGCTTCGCGTGCGGCCGTAGACGCGGGCTGGATTCCCTACGAGCATCAGGTTGGCCAAACGGGTAAAACCGTCAGCCCGGACCTATACATTGCCGCCGGGATCAGCGGGGCGATCCAGCACCAGGCCGGTATGCGCACGTCCAAGATCATCGTGGCCGTCAACAAAGACCCCGACGCGCCCATCTTCAAGCTGGCGCAATACGGCATCGTGGGCGACCTGTTCAAAGTGCTGCCCGCGCTAACGGCGGAGTTTAAGAAACGACTGTAGTCAGTAAGCAGTATTCGGTAAGTCAGTAAACAGTGGAGCGGGCAGGTTGGCGATGAAAGTCGCGGAACCTGCCCGCTTTTTTGTTTGTGGATGGTTGATTGTGAGTTTTTATGGGGAACGGCCGTTGCTACCCAACTTCTGCTAAAATGTAAAGGTTTAGCAGGCAAAGTAGGCGGGTGATGTCTCATGCTTGCCGAAGATCGTGCCACCGCAGGAGGTCAAAATGCCCAAATTGAATTCAAAAAAGCATCTCATTCTAATTTGTATTCTCTTGTCAGTTGTCACAGCCTGTGTTGTGAATGAACCAGCAGAAGTCATTCAAGTTACAGAACATGCGACTGTTACCGGAACCAAAGTGCTTTCGCCAACAGAATCCCTAGAGACGCCGACTGCAACTCTTTCTATTCAAAACGCACCGGTTGGAGAACCTTCACGCACACCTGACCCATCACCTACAGCTACTTCAACGCCATCTGATCTCCATGTGATTACACCAGCCAATGCTGTCCAACTGGTTGAATTGGCTCAGTTTGGAAAAGGGTCTATTAATTTTGTAGCATGGGCACCTGACAGCTCATTCTTTGCTGTTTCTAGTGCCACAAGCGTTTATTTGTACGACGGGACATCAATGGCTGAGTTGAATCGTATTGATGTTGGCTCGGGGATAGGTCCCATTTCTATCAGTCCCGACGGTAGGAGGCTGGCTGCTCCTGGCTCAGGAAGTGACATCAATTTGTGGGATACAAGCAACGGGCAGCTGAGCTCAACATTACAAGGAGCCGGTAGGTCAGGCTTATATGCTTTTAGTCCGGATGGAGCCGTGCTTGCAGCTGCCGACATATTCGAAGAAGGTGTGCAGCTTTGGGAGGTTGAAACCGGAAAACATCTTGCCACATTGCCGGGAATCACAGATGGGAGCATCGTTGGAGGAATTCCTAGATTTGATAGCCTTGCTTTTAGTCCTGATGGAAGGCTTCTTGCCGGTGGCAGAGCAGATACCAGAACACTTATTTGGGATGTGACTACTGGCAGATTGCTTCATACTTTGGCCTGGCTTGAAGATATGGACAGGGATGGCTGGAATAGTATGAGTACAGTAGTTTTTAGCCCTGACGGAAAGTTCCTAGCGAACTATAGTATGGGAAATGCCGTGAGAATTTGGGATGTCAGTTCGGGACAGATTCAACTCACACTGGAAGAAGAAAACCATCATGTGGGATTTGGCCCTGGAAAACATCTTGCTTACGACCCAGCAGGGAAAACTTTGGTAGAAGGGAGCGGAGCAAGATGGCCTGGAGTGGGCGTTGTCAGGACTTGGGATTTAGGTACCGCTCAACTTAAAAGTGAGGTCGAGATAATAGGAGCCGTAAGAGCCATAAGTCCGGATGGTCAAAAATTCATCTCGGAACGGAAAAGTGTTTTATATCTGGGTGATACGCAAACTGGAGAAATTCGGCAAGAGATTGAAGGTCATACAGATATTGTGAGGAGTATTTCGTTCAGCCCGGATAGTTCAAAGCTATTAACAGGTGGCTGGGGTGGCGTCATACGAATGTGGGAAGTAGAAACTGGTTCTGTGTTACAAACAATTGAAGCAGATACCCGTTGGATTTTTAGCCTTGAATATAGCCCTGATGGAACCACTTTCGTAACGGGGGAAGGTGACCCGCACTATCGAGTTCGAATATGGGATAGTGATGAGGCAACGCTGCTTAAATCATTTTATGGGCATACTGAGCTGATTTTTGATGTATCCTTCAGCCCGGATGGCAACATGATGGCCAGCGGGGGATCTGACGACACAGTTCGCCTATGGAACCCCGACACAGGATTGAGAAAAACCCTTAACCCATATTTTTTGACGCGGCAAGTTGCCTTCACCCCTGATGGTGCAAAAATTCTTGTTGGCAGCAGAAACCTGGATGGCATCCCCGTTATTGATCCTGAATATGGCCAATTGATAACTACACTCCGGTGGAACCCAAGGACAATATTCAGTATTGCTTTTGACCCAAACGGAAACATAGTGGCCATCGGAGAAGACGAATACAGTTTTAACGAACAGTTGGGCAGGATCAGAGTTGGAGACGTTGAGACTAGGCAAGTCCTCTATACCTTAGTCGACAATGTTGGAAGACCTCTTAGTTTAGATTTTAGCCCTGATGGCAAGCTACTTGCTGCGGCAATCGATGACACGATTCAGCTGTGGGACATGGAAACAGGCCAGCATTTACTTGCTTTAGATTTAACCATCGTCTATGGAAACCTGACGAGTGTCGAATTTAGCCCAGATGGACGTTTACTTGCTGCAAGTGGAGAGGATGGAACCGTTCATTTGTGGGGAATTCCCGATCAATGATCACGCAATAATGATCGAGGAGATTATGCCGTTTACGACACCGATGATAACGGCCGCTTTCCAGGCAAGTTTCATATTTGTAAAGCGACGAATCGCCCAGGTTGCAGCAAATGCGCTTAACAATGAGAGAAGAACCGAGCTAACAATGAGCAGCAGAAAATTAGTTGTTGGCACAATTTATACCCTCCTCTTATCTCAGGTTGCAACACGCAACGGCCGTTTTTCAGGCCGTTGCTCAATCCCCAGATAATGTAGACATCCGTCACTTTTTTCGATGATGCCACAGGTAAAAAAGGTGTCAATCCGCTGGACTAAAATAAGTATTCGAAAAAGAAACTAAGCAAGATAGATATGATGATGAACAGTCCCACGACACCGCCGATGATACTGAACACTGTCCCGATGCTGCGACGCGACTTTGTGACAGATCCACCAACAGCGATTTGCCGCGACGCTTCGACTGTTTCGCTGATGATATCATCGAGATTCCAGGCTTCCACGCCAACCCATTCCCAACCTTCCCGGCGGAGGGGAATAAGAAGTTTGCGGGCGGGACTGTGAGAAACGGCCGTAGCGTACATTTCTTCACTTTGGGTCAGCGGCCAGGGGCTAATGATTAATTCTGCTTCGGCCAAAATTACTTCAGGGGTCTGCTCATTAGCGATTTCTCCAGGGAAACCAACACCTTGCAAAGTAGCAAAGGGGAGCGCTTGTTGCAGGGCGGTGAGCAGCGGTTGGCCTAAACGGCCGTCCTGCCCATCCAGCACCGCCACCCGCAGCGACTCTGGCAGAGCCGGGACATCTTCTAACCGTGTGTCGCTGCGTAACGTTGCCCCGTGATAAAGCCAGACGGCGACGGCGATTATCGCGTATGCAATAGCTTGAGCGAGTTCAGCGCCGAGATTTAGGGATGCGTTGGCCCCTAAAATGAGACTAACCAAGCTGTAAACGAGGTAAACGGCACTGGCGAGAACCGTCATGGTAGCCACAAAGATGTAAAAGTAGAGGTAGATTTTGCGCACAATGGCCTCACGCTCATGAGCGCCAGCTTCACCAGGAGTGGCGGCAGCCGCTTGTGCCTGCCGCCAGGGCCACAGCCAGACGGGCAGCCCCGCCACCAGCGCGGCCGTGAACCAGGCGAGTTGTTCACGCAGTTCGTTAATGAAAGCAGTGCTAAACGAACGAATAAGCACGCTGATGTCGCCACCAAACCCGACCAGAAAAGCCGCCAACCCAATAGCCGCGATAAGATACCAGTAAAGTCGCCGGATGGTCGCTTGTTTTGGCTGTTCGTGGCTGGCCTGGATATCTTGTTGCAATACGCGGGCATGGTAGAACCATAAGGTCGCCATGACAACGATAATCGCAATGGGGTCTCTTATGTCCCCTTGGGCGGGGAGACCTAAAATGCTGCGGAGAATTCCGGCAAAAATTCCTGTGGCCGCGCCAACGGCCGTTAAGGCTGTCACAAAAATAATCACATAGAGATAGAATTTTCGCAGGGTTGAATACAGTTCTCCTTCATCAGCTTGAGTAAAGCGTTGTTGGGCCTGATGCCAAAAGATCAACCACAAAGGGATGCCAATGGACAACCGGGCTAATTCTGAGGAAAGTCGCCAGAAGGCGTTACCAATAACCGTTTCGCCACCCAGTTGCAGCAAAACCCAACGCAATAACGTCACCGTCCCGACGGCCGTCATTGTCAATCCTGCAGCCGAAAAACCAAACACGTACCAACGTCGGGTCGTTTTTAGAGGGCTAGCCGATTGCGTGGCTGTTCCGGCCAGTCGGTAATGATAGAACCAGAGCACAGCCAAAACGATGATGGGCAAAATTTGGGTTAACGCAGCACCAGCTGGTGTGAGCCGGAGATCATAGCTGCGTGGTTCTGTTTTTATAAGGAGTTGAAACAGAAGTTGCAACAGTTCGAAACCATTGAACAAGATTGGAATCAGGAAGCTGACAATAACGCCATACAAATAAAGGCCACGCACCCAAGAGGTCTGTTCCTCGCTATCTTTTTGGGCCAATCTTTGTGCCCACAGCCAATGAACCAGAAAGACAGGCAAGGTAACAAGAATGATAGCGATTTGCCACGACAGGGAGTCTGTTTCAAACGCAACGCCATCACGACGGCCGTAAACAAGCAGGTTTTGCAGCAGCGAAATAATGGCCCAGGTAAGCGCTTGCAGGCTGATAAAACTGACTAAATAAATATACCAACGCCGTATACCCGCCATGATACCCTCCGCTGTCTGTTTTTATTATGGACAAAATGTTGCGTTTTTATGCCAGCAATTATCCCAGTAGTCATCTGCCTGGGTGATCTTCCAACTGTTATTTTCCTGGTTAAGCACCATAGTAAAAGTTGTCACAGATTGATAGCTGTCGAATAAGCCTGAGTTGTAAAAGCGCGTTTCCTCAATAGTGACAGTGGCCTGATTGGCAACGGCACGAACGGATTTGACAGCCAGCGTCACGTCGGTGTCTAACCGAAACGACCATGCATTACTTTCAACATCCTGAATAAATTGATTGAGGGTTGGGGGATAGTTAATTAAGTTAGGTGATAAATAATTGTAGGCTCTTTCGTACTCCTGCTGCCGCAAGGCTAACAAGTAATTATGGGCAATGCCTTCGGGGCCATCTTCGGACTGATATTCAGGAGCAGGTCGTGTCAAGACAAGAACAAAAGCTGCGGCAACTAAAATAAGAATGCCCGCAACAATGCCGAGAAGAAGTTTATCGATTTGTTTCATCCCGCTTTGCTCCAGGAACTCCTTGTGAAGTTTTCCAAATGAGTCTTATAACGATGATTGCAAGGGTTTATCGGTACGCAAGGGTGGGGATTTTGAGCAATCTTGTGAGATTGTTACGTTACTCCCCTTTGCCCCAAAACCCATTGAGGCATAATTACAGCTTACGAAAAGGAACGGCCGTTACCAAGTAAGCTTTATCGTCACCCAGGCGTGATTTTCATCACCTTTGTTTTTGTTTAAGAACAGGTGACAGGGATCGATATTTGCCTCACATTTCTCTTTTGAGTGACAGTTGCCCATCCCCAAAACTCAACTATCATTCAGGTGTGTTTAATAACGGATTTGCCCAATTAGTGCGCTGGCTGTGGCTGCGCTCGGCGAGACGAACGGTTTTGCTGTTTGGTTTGCTGCTGCTGCCAACGGCCGTTACCCTTCTTTGGGTCATCGCGGGGGGCAGCACACAAACCGTTGGCTGGTGGCTGTTATTGGTTTTTGCAGTAGCTGGCTGGCTTGGCGCACTGCTGCTGGCTTATGCACTCCACGAGCGCGCCGCCCAAACCCAGCAGCATGCTGTTCAGCGGCAACAGTTGGAACAACTGGCACTCGGGCTGCTGCGCGAACCGTTGGAAAACGGCGATCTCCCCGCGTTGCTAGGCCGCCACATCCCCCACCTTTTTCCTGACGGCTGGATAGAGATTCGTTTATTGCCAGACACCGTGCTTTTTGCTCAGGGTGAAGGCTGGATTCCGCTGGCCAATGAACAGTGGGAATCGTTACTGGCCAGACAAGATTTGCCCCTCATCGTGCCAGCATTGCCGGAAGCCGCTGACTCCGGCTTTGGCCACGAAGCCTGCATCATCCCCATTCAGATGAACCAGGTAGAAAATGTGGGGGGCATTTACCTGATGCGGCCTGTGGGGAAGGAGGTGCGTGCCTGGGAATCCAGTGGCCAGGCCGTTGCCGCCCAAATTGCGGCCAGCCTGCTACATGGGCAACAGCTTGAAGAGGCGCTGGCGGTGCAGGCAGAGGCGTACGAAAAAGAGATTTATGAACAAGCGTACCAGGCTGAAGCAAATGCACTCATGGCGGAATATGAGAAGATCTCCCAGGAATTGGCCATCGCCAAGAAGGTGCAAACAACGTTTTTACCGACGGAGGTGCCCGATATAGCCGGTTGGCAATTTGCCGTCACCCTGGAACCGGCGCGGGAAATGTCGGGGGATTTTTACGACTTTATTGCGCTGCCCAACGGCCGTATCGGGCTGGTCATCGCCGACGTGGCCGACAAAGGCATGGGCTCCGCGCTGTACATGGCCCTCAGCCGCACGCTCATCCGCACTTTTGCCCCCGATTTTGACGCCGCGCCAGAACAGGTGCTGCGGGCAGCCAACCAGCGAGTGCTGTCAGAAACAAGCAGTGATCTGTTTGTGACGGTTTTCTACGCCATTTTAGACCCAGAATCCGGCGTGCTGACCTACTGCAACGCAGGCCACAATCCACCCTTTTTGTATTCGGCCAACGGCGGTGGGATGAAAACGCTTACCCGTACGGCTATCCCCATTGGTGTTTTGGATGACACACTTTGGGAAAAAAGCTCAGTCAAAATGCAGCCCGGCGATTTGCTGGTGATGTACACAGATGGCGTCACGGAAGCGGAAGATGAGTTTGAAGATTTTTTTGGTGAGGAAAGGCTTCAAGCGGTGGCCTCAGCAAATATAGGGCGATCAGTTGACATAATTGAGGGGAAGGTGGTGACGGCCGTTCTCGATTTCGTGGGAGACGCGCCTCAATTTGACGATATCACCTTGATGATTTTAGCGCGAGACACCTGATATGAATCTGTTTTTGAACAATCCCGAACTGCTGGCCGTGGCTTATGGTCTGGCGTCTGCGGCCGTTTGGGGGGCGGGCGATTTTAGCGGCGGGTTGGCCACCAAGCGGGGTAGTGTCTATGTCGTCGTGCTGTTGGCGCAGGTGGTGGGGCTGGTTTGCTTGCTGGCGCTGGCACTGCTGCTGGAAGGGGCGCTGCCCCCGGCCCGCGACCTGCTCTTTGGGGCGTTGGCCGGGCTGGCAGGCGTGATTGGCATTTTGGCCCTGTACACCGGGCTGGCGCGGGGACGCATGGGCGTAGTTGCGCCCATGACGGCCGTTCTCTCGGCATCCATCCCTGTCATCGTGGGTATCGTAACGGAGGGGATTCCACCCGTGCTGGTGTTGGTGGGCTTTGGGCTGGCGGTAACGGCCGTTTGGCTGCTCTCTGGCGGGGGCAAAGCCGACGGCATCCGGCGCGACGAATTGGGGCTGGCCCTGCTGGCTGGACTGGGCTTCGCCCTCTTTTTTGTGTTTATTGACCAGCTCAGCACCGGCGTTATTTTTTGGCCGCTCACGGCGGCGCGGGTAGCTTCTGTGCCGCTGCTGCTTTTGTTCATTCTGGGTCGCCGCCAGTGCCAGGGCGTCACAACAGCCCGGCTGCCAAGCAGTTTGCTGCCCATCATCGCCCTCTCTGGCATTTTGGACAGCGGCGGCAACTACTTTTTTGCCCTGGCCACCCAATCGGGACGGCTGGATATTGCCGCCGTGCTCGCCTCGCTCTATCCGGCCTCCACCGTACTGCTGGCCCGGATTATCCTCAAAGAAACGCTGGGACCGCGCCAGTGGGTTGGCGTGATGGTGGCCCTGATGGCCCTGGTTTTGATTGCTCTTTAAGAAGAGGACGATTAACCAATCTCTAATTGCCAGAACTTGCCAGCAAAACGGCCGCATCTGTGAGGGTTTGAGCTGCAAGAAAGGGAAGTTCAGGCACAACGGCCGTTTCCAGCCAGGTCACATCCAACAGCAATGTTTCTTCGCCAGTGCCATTTATTGTCCAATTCCGCTGCTGCAACAGTTCGCCCGTGTTCATATCCAAAACAAACTGTATTTTCTCGCCATTCAGCGATTTCCCAGTTGTGTTTTCTTCGGCGGGAACTGTCGAATTATAAAGCGTGTCAATTTGGATGTGGTAACGGCCGTTTTCCTCCCACGCAGTGACTGTGTGATCGAAAAATGAGGCTGATTCAATCTCGCGCAAAATATTGATTAAGCTTTGGTGCGGTGTCTGAAAAAGCAATGGTTCATCGAGCGCGATGACTCGGCCATCCACCGTCTGTTCAGGCAGCACCCGTACATTTGTGTTTTCAATAATGGCGCTGCGCTCCCAAAGTCCACCTTCGGTGTCATAGACCAGTAAAACCTGTTGGGCAATGGTGTCTTCCTGGCCTACTTCTGTCCAAACTTCAATCAGCCAGCTATCGGCCAGGCCACGATACGTCGCCGGGATAATGCCATCTTGGGGTCGTTCATATGATTCTTCACGATGATAAAACCAGCCCGTGCGGTAAGGGTTCGCCAACTCAAATTTCGCGGACAATGTTTCTACCTGAGCAATGATACTGCTAATTGAATTGGGATCGGATGGTGTGACAGTGGGCGGTACGGCCGTACTCTCCAAAACCGTCTCCTCAACAGCAGGTGCGGGTAAATCAGGGGGGATAGTGGCCGGAACGGCCGTTGTGATAACAGGAGTTAAAACGGTTATTTCCTCTTTAGCAGGCACATCCTTCTGGCAAGCAATTAACAAAACGAGTACGCCAAACAGAACCAGTTTACGCATCGGTCAACCTCCAGTTAAAATGAAAACCAAACCGGATCATAAAATATTATTCTCACGCAACCAGCCACCGTAGGCCAACCGTAGACTCATTTTTAGCAAAATCTCATTTGTCATTTACGGCCGTCTTCTGCTGCCCTGAGTTATAATCCCCGCATGGTAGAAAAATTGGATGGACGGATCATCAAAGCAATCAGCGGCTTTTATACCGTGGAAATAGAAGGGCGGGAGCCAGTCGTGGCCCAGATTGCCGGACGGCTGAAGCAGGAATGGCAAAGCAGCACCCTCGTGGCCGCCGGAGATTGGGTCACCATTTCCCTGAATGCCGATGGCACCGGCACGGTGGAAGCCGTCGCCAAGCGCAAATCAGTGCTGTCGCGCAGCCGCCCCGCCCCCGCCTTTCGCAAAATGGCCGCCGACCAGGAACAGGTGCTGGTGGCCAACCTAGATCAAGTAATTTTTGTCTTCTCCGTGAAAAACCCCACCTCCAATCTGCGCAAGCTGGACCGCTTCCTGGTCGTCGCGGAGATGAATGAGCTGCCCGCCATCATCTGCCTCAACAAGATCGACCTGGACAAAAAAGGCAAGGTTCAAGAACAGTTCCAGATGTACGCCGATATCGGCTACCCGGTTCTCCATACCAGCACCCACACGGGTGAAGGGGTTGCCGAGCTGAAAAAGCTGCTGCATGACAAGATTTCGGTGCTGGCCGGATCATCTGGCGTCGGTAAGTCCAGCCTGCTGAACGCCATCCAGCCTGGCCTGGGACTGAAGGTAAACCAGGTGAGCAAAGCAACGGGCAAAGGGCTGCACACCACGCGCTATGCTGAACTGTTTCCTCTGAACGATGGCGGCTACGTGGCGGACACGCCCGGCATTCGCGGTCTGGCCCTGTTCGATCTGGAGCCAACCGAAATGGACGCCTACTTTCGTGAGATTGCCCCTTTTGTGGAGGATTGCCAATTTAGCGATTGCAGCCACCGGCACGAGCCGGGCTGTGCCGTAAAGGCAGCGGTGCAAGACGGCCGTATCCACCCCGCCCGCTACGAAAGTTACCTCCGCCTCCGCGAAGAACACGAAGCGTTAGACGAAGAGAACTACTAACAAGAGATTGGAGACTGGAGATTAGAGATTGACCAACCTCCAGTCTCTAATCTCCAATCTCCTTCTATCAACCGATCGGTTGATACGGCCGTATCCATTCCACCGATTCCATAATCAACCCAACGCAACCCACAATTCCATCGCCCGATGGGTTACTTTGCCGCACCTAAATTGTACGATTTAGCCATATTCACAAAAACAAACGCACAAATTAAGGAGCGGAATCATGAGCAACAATTTAAATGAATTAAAAGATGCAGAAAAAAGCAGCAACGACCGGAACGGCAGTGTAGTCATGGCCGTAATTTTTATCGTCGCTGGCGTGGGCCTGATTGTGAGCAACATCACCGGCTTCTCGTTCGCCAACTGGTGGGTGCTGTTCATGTTCATCCCCGTCGCCTTTTTTGCCCAGAATATTTATAGAGATTACCGGGAAAACGGCCGTCTTACATCCAGCAGCACCGGCAGCATCATCGCGGGTCTCGCCATCACCCTCACCGCCGCCACCTTCCTGTTTGAAGCTATCACCTGGAGCGCCATCTGGCCCATCGGACTCATCTTTGCCGGTATCGCCATGTTCCTGGGCAACCGTTCCTAAAAACAGGAAGTTACGCAAATTGGCCCAATCTCAGAGATTGGACCAATTTCATGCGTTATTCAACTTACGAGGTAGATCATGAACGTGATTGAAGTACAAAACTTACGCAAAGAGTACGGCACGACAGTTGCCGTAGATAACATCTCATTCAACGTGGAGCAGGGTGAAATCTTCTGCATAGTTGGCCCTAACGGCGCAGGCAAAAGCACCACCGTCGAATCCATCATGGGTCTGCGCCGTCCCGATGGCGGCACCATCCGCGTGCTGGGCATGGATCCGCAAAAAGAAGAGCAGAACCTGCGCCAGCGCATCGGCATCCAGCTCCAGCAAGCGGCCCTGCCGGAACGGCTCAAGGTGTGGGAAGCGCTCAATTTGTACAGCGCCTTCTACAACAAAACCGTCCCCTGGGAAAAACTGCTGGACGATTGGGGCCTGGCCGAAAAGCGCAACAGCAACTTCAAAAACCTGTCTGGCGGGCAAAAACAGCGGCTGTTTATCGCCCTGGCTTTACTCAACGACCCAGAACTCGTCTTTTTGGATGAGCTGACCACCGGGCTGGACCCGCAGGCACGCCGCGCCACCTGGGATGCCGTCCGTGCCATTCGTGATCAGGGCAAAACCGTGGTGCTGGTCACCCACTTCATGGATGAAGCCGAAGAGCTGGCCGACCGCATTGCCATCATCGACCAGGGCAACATCGTCGCCCTCGATACACCCCAGACTTTGGTCCAAAACTTGCACGCCGACATGCGCGTCCGCTTTACCACCAGCAATGGTTACGATCCGCAATTGCTGCGCCAGGTTTCGGGTGTGACCGATGTGGAGCAGCGGGGCAAGCAGGTGATCGTGCAAGGCAACGGAGCGCTGCTGGCCCATGTAGCCACCGCCCTGGCTGAGCACAACATCACCCCCACCGACCTGCGCGTAGAGCAGGCCAATCTGGAAGATGTGTTCCTGGCCCTCACCGGTCGCAGCATCCGCAATTAAAAAAATATCATCCGCAGATTTCGCAGATTACACAGATTGGCTTTTTCAAAAGCTACCAAAATCTGCGTAATCTGTGGATTTATCAAGGAAAAAACGATGAACGCTTTACGAAAAATGACCTGGGTTGAATTTAAACTGGCCTTGCGGGAACCGATTGCCACCTTTTTTACGCTGGTGTTCCCGGTTTTGATTTTGTTTCTGTTTGGCAGCATTTACGGCAACGAGCCGTCTGAGTTTTTGGGCGGGCGAGGCAATGTAGATAACTCCGTGCCTGGCTACATTGCGATGGTAATTGCTACCACAGGCATGATGAGCCTGCCCATCGGCCTGGCGACCTACCGCGAGTTGGGCGTGCTGCGCCGCTATCGGGCCACGCCGCTGCGTCCACAAACCCTGCTGGGCGCACGCATCATCGTGCACACCCTGATTTCGGTGCTTGGTTCGGCCGTTTTAATCATTGCCGGTGTGCTGCTGTATGACATGGTGCTGCCGGTTAACCTCCCGGCCATCGTGCTGGCCTTCTTGTTGGGCAGTACCAGCTTCCTGGCGGTCGGCTTTTTGTTAGCCAGCGTTTTGCCAAATGCTAATACGGCAACGGCCGTTGGCATGGCCTTACTCTATCCAATGTTGTTTTTGTCGGGGGCTGGCTTGCCGCGCGAAATTTTGCCAGACAATCTGGTAAAGCTGGGCAACTTCTTGCCGCTGACGCACGTGGTAGAGTTACTCAAAGGCGTCTGGTACAACAACAGCTGGGATTTCACCTCCATTGCCGTCATCATTGGCATGACGCTAGTGGCGGGTACGGTTTCCGTGCGAATGTTCCGTTGGGAATAAAAAATAGGAACACAGAGGTACACAGAGAATTCTCCGTGTACCTCTGTGTTCCTTTTTCGAATCGCGGTTATCGAGAAGCGTAGGTTATAATCATGAATACCATGACGCACAAAACGGCCGTTTCCTCCCCAACTTCTCCCTTTCGTCACCGCCTCAAAATGTGGCTGGCCGAACTGCGCGATGTGAAATGGCCCTGGGTTGTCTTCCCCGGTCTGGCGGTGTCTTTCATCAACATCATCATCATTGGCACCGTCATCTCCATCTACGCCTCCATCATTTCTGTTGAGCTGCAATCCCCCGAAGCAACGGCCGACGCTGTGGGCAACGGGGCTGTACTTATTGGCACCTATGCCTCCCCTGTGGTGCAATTTTTGACAACTATTTGGATAGCCTATTTGGTGTGCAAACGGCAAGGAACGGCCGTTGCCTGGTACGGTTTGCTCATCGGTGCAGTGAGCGGGGTAGCCGCCGCGCTGCAAGTAGCCCTGTTTGCAGGCGTCCCCCTTGAATTTTTTCTGGATGCCACACTGCTTACCTTTTTGCCGGCACCGATGCTGGCCGGATGGCTGGGGGCGCGGCGCAGCCAAACAGCATTGGCCGGTCAGGAAAGACTCTTTCGCGCCAGCCAGGAAATCGCTCATGCCCATACCCCACAAGCCATCGTCAAGGCCATCGGCACCTACCTGGCTACAGCCAACGTGAACCAGATTGGTCTGTGGGAAATTTTGTTACAAGGGGCTGGCGGACGACCAACGGCCGTATCGCTCCTGGCGGCCTGGACTGCCAAACCAAATGAAAGCTGGCAGCCCGGCCTGCAATTAACGACAGACATCACCGGCTCGCTCGCTCGCCTCTCCCCAGAAAACAGCCTGCAAGTCAAAAGCATTGATTTGCCCACAGCGGAAAAGCAAAGCTGGGAAGCCTTGGGGGCACGCTCTGCCCTGCTCATTCCGCTGGTGACCCCCACCGGCAGCTGGGTCGGGCTGCTCACAATCACCTCGTCTGCCAGCGGCGGCCTGTCGCGCAGCAGCGAGCGGGATTTTGGCACGATTGCCGCCCAGATAGCCCTGGTTCTGGACAATTTACGACTGGTGGCGCAGGCACAGGAAACGGCCGTCTTGCGTGAGCGGCAGCGTTTGGCCCGGGAGATTCACGACACGCTGGCGCAAGGCTTTACCAGCATCGTGATGCATTTGGAGGCGGCTGAACAGGCGCTGCCCACTGACCGGGAAATCACAGAACGGCATCTGGATCAGGCGCGCAGCACCGCCCGCGACAGTCTAGCCCAGGCCCGCCGCGTAGTAGATGATTTGCGCCCGGAGCTGCTGGAAAGCACCCCGTTTGATCAGGCAATCGGCCGTGTGGTGGAACAATGGGCCGCCTACAGCGGTGTGGCGGCAGATTTCAGAGTGACCGGAGAGATACGGCCGTTGCATCCCCAGGTAGAAGTCACTCTACTGCGCAGCAGCCAGGAAGCGCTGGCCAACATCCGCAAGCACGCCCAGGCCACCACGGCCTGCGTCACCCTCTCTTACCTGGGCGACACAATCATTTTAGATGTGGAAGACAACGGCAACGGTATGCCACGACAGGCGGCAACGCCAGATGGTCTCACCAGCAGTGGCTTTGGCCTGGTGGCCATGCGGGAGCGCGTCACCCAGCTAGGCGGCGAACTATTTGTGGAAAGCGAACCGGGCGAAGGCACGACGCTCTCCATTTCTTTACCACTTGAAGATGGAGCCCAAAACTGATGAGTGATATTTTGGCCAAAGTTCAGGCAGATGGGGAGCAAAGCGGCCGTTTTTACCAGCGGTTTCAACTATTGTGGTCGGGCTTGTTTGTGGTGGCAACGGCCGTTGCTGCCGTGCTGGGCTGGCTGGCTGAAGACCCAACCCCCAGCCAGCACCTCCTGGGATTGGCTTTGTGCCTGCTGCTAATTGGTACCCATCTTGGCCTGCGCTGGCTTGCTTATGGCACGAAAGACGGCCGTGCGCCACTGCTCCCCAGCCTGGCCTACATTACTTTTAGCATCGCTGCCTGGTTTCTTCTTATTCGCATCAGCCCCATTTATTACCTGGTGCTGTTTGGCTTGTTCAGCCAGATTTACATCGTTCTGCCACTGCGCTACGCTTCCGCTGGGGCGCTCGCTATAGCCAGCCTGATGGCTTATAACGAGACGATTGGTGCAGGCGAAAATTTCTCCTGGGAGTTTGGCATCATTTACCTGTTGATGGGCGGTGCCAGCGTGGTGTTGGGTGCCTGGATTCACGCCATCATCGAAAAAAGCGAGGAGCGCCGCGAGCTGCTGGCTCAACTGCACGCCACCCAAACAGAGTTGGCCGAAGCCCAGCACCAGGCCGGCATCCTGGCCGAGCGACAGCGGCTGGCCCATGAAATTCACGATACGCTGGCGCAGGGCTTTATCAGCATTATCATGCATCTGGAAACGGCCGAACAAACCTTGCCTGAGAATGAAAGCAAACTCTCTCGGCAAATTCAGCAGGCCAAAGAAACCGCCCGCACCAATTTGCAAGAAGCGCGCCGCGTCGTAGCCGATTTGCGCCCGGAGACATTAGAAAACTATTCCTTACCCGCCGCCATCGAGCGTACCGTGCAGCGTTGGGGACAGCAGCATGATATCCCAGCTACCATGCAAACAACCGGCACGCCCTTGCCGCTGCCCCCTGATGTAGACGTGACCCTGCTGCGGGCAACACAGGAAGCGCTGGCCAATATTCACAAGCACGCCCAGGCAAAAAACGTCACAGTCACGCTTTCTTACATGGGTGATTCGGTGCTGCTAGACGTGCAGGATGATGGCGTGGGGCTGAACGGAGCGAAGCCATCGCCTTTTGGCGGCGGCTTTGGCCTGCAAGCGATGCGCGAACGGGCCGCCCAGTTCGGCGGCGACCTGCTGTTAGAAAGCGACCCGGAGGGGGGGACGACAGTTGTTGTAAAAATACCTATCGAAGGAGATTAGAGATTGGAGACTGGAGATTAGCGATTAAACCAATCTCCAGTCTCCAATCTTCCATAAAAGATTATGGATATGATACGCTTAATTTTGGTAGACGATCACCCTGTGGTGCGAGAGGGGTTGGCAGGTATGCTGGCGGGACAGCCGGATTTTGACGTTGTCGCCACAGCGACAGATGGCTCTGAGGCGCTGCGGTTGGACAGCGAGCACCAGCCGGATGTCATTTTGATGGACTTGCGGATGCCGGGCATGGATGGGGTGACGGCAATTGGGGAGATTAAAGGGAAACGGCCGTCTGCCAACATCCTCGTCCTCACCACCTACGACAGCGATGCCGACATTTTGCGGGCCATTGAAGCTGGGGCGACGGGCTACCTGCTGAAGGACACGCCGCGCGAAGAACTGTATCGCGCCATTCGCGCCGCCGCTAATGGGGAATCGGTGCTGGCTCCAGCTGTGGCTGCCCGCCTCATGACCCGAATGCGCGCCCCCGCCGAAGAAAACCTGAGCGCCCGCGAAATTGAAGTGTTGCAGTTGGTGGCCAAAGGGGCCAGCAACCGGGAAATCGGCAAAAGCCTACATATCAGCACCGCCACTGTCAAAACCCACCTCATCCACATCTTCAACAAGTTGGGCGTGGCTGACCGTACGGCGGCCGTAACCGTCGCTCTGGAGCGCCAAATCATCACGCTAAACAGTTAACCAAGGTTAAACTCTAAATGATCGTGGCTTCACTTTTAGTTTGACCATTGTTTTAGCCAGGGTGATCGGACGTTAACTATAAACTGAACCGCTTGCCTTGTTTTCTCCACGCTGGTTACCGATAATGAAACAAATTCGCTGTAGCATTGTGGAGTAAAAGCAAATGGTTCCCTCAATTTTATTGACCTTGCGTGAAGGCCTGGAAGCTGCCCTGATTATCGGCATCGTTTTGGGCGCATTAAAAAAATTTAACCGGGCCGATCTAAAACCTGTCGTTTGGCTTGGCGCGGTTTCGGCTGCCGGGATCAGCTTGCTGGTAGCCGTTGTTCTTCAACTGCTAGACGTGGCTTTTGCTGGCCCAGGTGAAGCTATTTTTGAAGGTATCACCATGCTGCTGGCCGCCGGTGTGCTCACCTGGATGATTTTCTGGATGGCCAAAAACGGCCGTCACCTCAGCAGCAACATCGAATCAGAAATCAAGCAGGCAACCGCCCAACAGGGCAAACGGGCTGTTTTTCTGGTTGCCTTTTTCGCTGTGGTGCGCGAAGGGATCGAGCTGGCGCTCTTTCTCACCGCCACCTCGCTAGCGTCTGGCGGTTTGGCAACGCTCATTGGCGCAGCGATTGGGCTGGCTGGCAGTGCCGTGCTGGCCTGGCTGCTGTTTTCTAGCCTGGTTAAACTCAATCTGCGTCGCTTTTTCCTTATCACCAATATTTTGCTCATCGTTTTTGCGGCGGGGCTGGTAGCGCACGGCGTTCACGAGCTGAACGAAGTCATGCTCATCCCCCCCGTCATCGAGCATATTTGGGACATCAACTGGCTACTCAATGAAAACAGCTTTGTGGGTGAAATGATGAAGGTGCTCTTTGGTTACAACGGCAATCCTTCCCTGACAGAAGTGCTGGCTTATGTGGCTTACTGTGGCATTGTGGTATTTGCTTTGGTTCGCGGTCAAAGCCCGCGCCTGGCAACCACCACGGCACAGGCTGGCTAAAGCCTTTACACGTTGCCGGAAAACAAACTGCTACGAAAACGAAAAAACAGAGGCTCAATTGAGCCTCTGTTTTTATGTCAACAACCATCAATCGGGTAAATCAACGAATCACAAAAGGCAAGAACAGTTCATGCTGTCCGCCGCTCACAGAGGGGGCACTGGCATCACACAGAAAACCACTGCAAAGCGTCTCGCCATTTTGCACGGAGCCAACGGCAAGCTGGCCAACGGCCGTGTGTAATGTCAGGCCGCTTTGGCTTACCTGACCACCGCCGCCGCTCACCAGATCACGTGAGGTGATAGTGCCCCCAGCTAAAACCAATCCAACCGAGAACAACAACACGAGCGCCAAGCAAACCCAGATCATTGTTAGCTTCTTGCGTAGACCTTTCATTATGCGCTCCTTTGCCTTAATTACAAGCGGCAGCAGCCGTTGTGCCATCGCTTAAAGCAGCCCAGGTGCCCAAGTTGAAATTCCCTACACAGCGCAAGCCAGTGCCAGCGCCAGTAAATTTATTGCCTAAATAACTAATACCAGAATCGGCGACAGAAATGCTGCCAGAGGCGGTAATCTCGAACAAGAAAGCCTGGCTGGTTGAGCTAACCTTCACGCTGCTGCTCTGAATTTGAGGATTCCCATTGGTGTACAGGCCGATGCCACGATAGCCACCGCAAATGTAGGTGTAGCGCACAAAAGGCGAAGAGTTGCTCAGCTGCATACCAAAACCGGTTCCTGTAGGATCGTTACAGTTTTCCGCAAAGTTATTGCTGCCGCCGATGAGCTTGCTGTTTTCGATGAGTGCCTGAGGAAACCCAGCACTGATGTTAACACTACCAAATCCGGCGTTAACGGCCGTTCCAAAACCCACAGCCCCGCCAGCAAACAAAGTGCTGTTGCGAATGGTTGCTTCGGCATCGTTCCAGTAAGCACCGTAATGTCCGGTACCACCAGTGCCAATGGCCTCGGCAACCACGTTGTCTACCACCGCGTCGCGACTGGTTTCGGCACTGTAGAGGGCGATGCCATAGGTGCTGGTGCCGGTGTTGCGCACGGTGAGATCAGAGATACGGCCGTTATCCAACAAATCAACCGTAGCAGAGGCATTGCTGGGCGTGCTGCTGCTCCGGCTAGACGTAATCACCGTAGCATTTGGCCCTGCGCCGCGTAGATGCACATACGATTTCACCGTAACCAGGCTGGATTCGGTGTAAACGCCGGGCATCACCCGCACCAGGTACCGGTTAGTTGAAGAAGAATCGGTGATGCTGTTGAGGGCGCTAACCACAGAAGTGTAATCGCCACCGCTTTTGGCCACGGTAACAACATGGTCGTAGGTAGCTCCGTCATCTGTACCATCGGCAAACCCGGCGGGAACGGCCGTTAACCCAGACCAATCCATCGTCTTTGCTTCTTCCGCCTGCAGCGCAAACGGCACAGAAGCCAGATTTTGGCGCGGGAAGGTGGTGCCGTCTACCGTAACCTGTAGGTAACGGGACGTACCGCTAAACGTGCTGGCTCCCAGCGGGCAACCCGTCGTACAGCTGCCGTTCCCCAGCAAAACAGAAAAATAACCGCCGCCAACAGCCACGCTGGATTGGGTTTCTTCCCAAACCTTTGTGCCGCCGCTGGCCGCATCATAAATGGCAAAGCTCATGCTGTAGCTGCCATCGCTCATGGGGGTGCCCCCACTATCTGCCAAAAAACCCTGATAGCTAATAATCGAGGGCGCTCCGCTGCTGACTGCAGCAGTGTTTGCCAGAAGCTTGCGTCCCCCGTTAGCCGCTACCAAACTAAAACAAAAAACGACTGCTAAAATGATGAGTGTTACTGATCGCTTATTCATGCGTACCTCCATACAAAAAGTTGATTTGTCGGCAGCATAGCAAGCCAGTCTCGTTGAATTCTCGTAAGCGCGGAGGGAAAGTTAGGGTATTGTGACAAAAAGAGGGATTATGCTGCGGGCGTGCCCACAGTTACTCCAGATTGGACCAATTTTTCTTAAACCCAATGCTCTGTCATCAAATAAATTGGTCCAATCTTTTTGGCGTCAGGCAGTACGGCGGCGAGTAGGGAGTGTGACATTGTCTGCGGCTAACGCTTCCATGTCTCGCAAAATGGTGCGGCGACTGACGCCCAACACGTTGGCCAAATCGGTGTCAGTGGGAGCCGCCCCTTGTGCTTCTGCTTCAGTGAGCAGCCGCTGCAAAATGTGGCGGCGGCGGGCCACAGAAGAAGCAATGAGGGCATCTGTGGGCAGGGAAATGGTCCAAGTGACCGTTTTGTAGTCGGCTGCAGTTAAGGCACTGCCCAGCGGCACAGACGCTTTTACCAACTGCACAGTTTGCTGTTCCGCCTGCTGCTGTAACGCGTGCGTAATTTGCCGATTAAGCGGAACCTGCGTCCAATAATTGTCGCGCTCGTTGGGGGGGAGCTTTTGAGCAATTTTATCTGTCGCCTGGGCCGCCGTACGTAAATGGGTAACGGCCGTTTCCATCTCCCCTTTTTGTTCATGCAGCTGATAGGCCACAAAATGCACCCAGCGCAGCCAAAAAGGATGGATATTTGGCCCTGACAGCAAGTCCAACGCAGCAGTCAGGCGTTCTGCTGCCTCTGACCCTTCAGCCCGAGCCAGGTGAATCAGCACCAGCCCGGCTAACGTTTCCGACTGCTTAAACCGCTCGCCAACAGCCTGCCACAGGGCGAGCGCTTCTTCCAAAGATTGCTGCGCCACAGCATACTGATGCAGTCCTAGCTGCGCCAAACCGATACCGTTGAGCGTATGTGCTTCACCACGCGCAAACCCCTTGGCGCGGTTTAAGGCCAGCGCTTCGTGGTAATAATCTAGCGACTCCTCCCACTCTGCCAACTCCCGGTATGCTTCCCCAAGGTTATTCAGCGTCATCGCCACGCTGCGAGGATTGTCGATTGCGTGGCTGACCGGGAGCGCTTGCTGATACCAAGAAACGGCCGTTTCATAATCCCCCAATTCAAAGCCAATATTGCCTAACAGCACCATTTGAGACCATTGCGTCACCCTGTCGCCAAAGGTGGTGGCAATTTCCAGCGTACGGCGATGCGTTTGCCGCGCTTGCTCATAATTACCCAATGCTTTTTGTGCCAGCGCTTCGCCACTGAGCGCCCGCGCCTCGTAGGGCACCGCCCCTAGCTGCCGAAAAATCGCTGCCGCTTGCTGATGCATCGTTACCGATTGCTCAAACTGCCCCGCTTCATATGCCAGATTAGCTAGCTTGTCTAATGTTGAAGCGCGCCCAAATTGATCGTCTACGGCGACATACCGTTCCCTTGCCTGCTCAAGCCATTCTTGCGCCAGCCGAAAATCACCCTGGTTGCGCGCTATGCGAGCCAGCGTCTCCAAAAAGAACGCCTCGCTGAGGCCATCTTCCACCGCCTGGGTCAGTATCAAACCTGTTTGGGCAAACTGTTCGGCTTCGGTTTGTGCCCCCCTAACCCAGGCTAACTCTGCCTGCATTTTGAGGACAGGAATCTGAAATCCGGGGTCAGCCAACTGCTCGTTGAGTGCCTGCAACTGCTGCAAATCCTTTGCCAGCAACTCTTGCTCCGAAAGCCGGCCGTATGCTTTGGCGCGCCCCACCAAAGCCCCATACAGCAGTGCCGCCTCAGGCGTTGTGTCCGCCTCAACAACCTGGTTGAAATGGGCAATGGCATCCCTGTAGGCAAAGCGCGCCAGTGCCTCTTGCCCTGCCTGCTGCGCATACCGGACAACGGCCGTTCCCACTTTTCCGTGTACAGCATGATTCAGTAAGGATTGGATGCCGTTGGGCGCGTATTCGGCGCAGGCAACCAGGGCGCGCTGGTGCAAAAGCTGCCGTCGCGTCGGCGGGATGTCTTCATAAACGCAGGCGCGCAAGGTGTCATGTGCAAACCGATACCCATCGGCTTCCAAAACAAGGAAGCGCTGCTGCTCCAGCTCGCCAGCCAAAACGGGTAGTTCGCCCTCGCCAATGCCAGACACAATCGATTCCCACATCAAATAATCAAAGCGATACCCCAAAATGGCAGCCGCTTGCAAACCGAGCAGGGTGGCATCGTCCAGGGTAGCGAGCCGCTGACGCTGCATGTCGAGCAGCTGGGGTTGGGAAACGGCCGTAATTGGCCCCGCTTGTCCTAGCAAATTCAACGCCAGCAACGGATTCCCGCCACTCACCTGATGCAAATAAGCCAGCTCTTCTGCCGACAACCGGTCGCGACCGGTCACTTTAGCCAGATCTGCCAATGTCTGCGGAGCCAAGCCATCCAGATGAAGCACCGTCGCGCCAGATTGTTCCCAGCACTGCACAGCCTCCCAGGCTGCGCCCTCCTCCTGGAGTGCAGTCATCCGGCTGCTCAACACAATCAAAAGCGACATCTCATTGAGGGCAGGTTGTATTGCCGTGAGCAGTTGCCAGATTGCAGGGTCGGCCCACTGCACATCATCCAAAAGCAGCAGGTGAGGTGCAATTTGCTGCAATCCAGACAAGATCGCCTGTAGCGCGCGCGGCAGTTCAGCTTCCGCGGCTGCGTCTTCTGGCAGCGTGGGCAGCGCTATTTGCTCGCCCAGCTCCGGCAGCAGCCGCGCCAGAAAAGCCAGCCACCAGGCAGGAACCAACCGCTTAAGCTGCTGCAAACGGGGCCGAGGCAGCGCCGCCGCCAGAGCAGACACCAGCGGGGCGTAGGGAGCTGGCAGGGTGAACTCTTCGCCTGTGCCCCAAGCCACCTGCCAACCACGCCAGCCCGCCGACTGAGCCAACGATTCCAACAAGCGCGTTTTGCCCATGCCCGCCTCGCCCAGCAGAATCAACAGACCGCCGCGGCCAGCCTGGGCCTCATCCAGACGCGCCAAGAGCTGGTTGCGCTCAGCAACGCGCCCCACAAACGGCGTTTGGTTGGGTTCAACCAGCGCCTGTTTTTGCAATTCCCATTCTGCTTGCAGCTGCTGCGCCAGGCGCTGGACGGCGGCAGCGGGAGGCAGGTGTAGCTCTTGCTCTAGCAGTTGGGCATAGGTTTCGTAGGCAGCCAGCGCCTCTTGCAGCCGGTTTTCCCCAGCCAGACTGCGCATGATGCCGCTGTGCGCAGCTTCGTGCAGCTCGTCCAGCGCCAGCAGGCGTTGATACTGCCGCTGGGCTTCAGCAAACTGACGTTGAGTTTCGGCCATGTTTGCTAATTTGAGCAGAACGGCCGTTATCTCTTCCCGAAAACGTTCCCGCAGGGGTTGGAGCCAACTGTCTTCAAATTCCGGCACCAAATCATCTCGGTAGAGCGCTGCGGCTTCTGCCAGTTGTTCCGCCGCGTCGGTTTGGACCAGCTCTTGCAACGCCCAAACGTCTACCCACAAGTCGGGTACAGCTTGCAGTGTCAGGGCTTCTGGCTGCACATCAAGCCAATGGTCGGGGATGGTTTGCCGCAGGCGGTAGAGGGCATCAGATAGCAGGCGGCGGCCATGCGTAGGCGGGTCTTCTGGCCACAGCTCGCTTGCCAGCCGCTCACGAGGATGTGGCTGGTCTGGCCGCAGCAGCAAAAAGGTCAACAGACGCTGCGCATTCCGCCCGGAAATTTTCAATATCGGTTTTGTCTGGAGCTCACCCAATAGGTAAATTTGCTGCATTGTAATCACCCTTAAAATTATACCTCAGTATAGGGGGAGGCATTGCGGGGGGAAACGGCCGTTTCTCCTATTTATTTTCCGTACCACGGGTCTGGTTTTGCGCGACTTTGCCCACAATTTCCCGTAAAGCAACTATAAATTATGGTATGATTGGGGCTGCGGGGATCACGCCAGCACAAAGCAAAAAGCGAGCAGCTTAGAACGGCACCTCACTTTTTGTCTATGATTTTGGGCCTTCATTTCCCCTCTTAAAAATATTCAATCGGAGCATAGAGATGAACAGTTGGGCCATTGAAACGCGGGGACTGACCCGCCAGTTTGATAAAAAAGTAGCGGTAGATAATTTAGACCTCACCGTCGCTTCTGGTGAGTTTTTTGGCTTTTTAGGGCCAAATGGGGCGGGCAAAAGCACCACCATCAACATGCTGGTGGGCCTGCTGCGCCCCACCAGCGGCACAGCGCTTATCGACGGCATCGACATTTGGGCAGACCCGCTGGCAGCAAAGGCCCGCATTGGCGTCCTGCCGGAAGGCATGCAGCTCTACCAGCGGCTAACAGCGCGCGAATACGTGCGCTTTTCCGGCACCATGTACGGCGTGTCCAAGGCAGAAGTGGAACAGCGCACCGAAGAACTACTCGACTTGCTCACCCTCACCGACGATGCTGACAAGTTGATTGTGGATTATTCACACGGCATGCGAAAGAAGACGGCGCTGGCGGCGGCGATTATTCATGCGCCGCGTGTGCTCTTCCTGGACGAACCGTTTGAGGGCATTGATGCCATTTCTGGCCGGATCATTCGGGACGTTTTGGGCCGACTGCGAGAGCATGGCACAACCATCTTTTTCTCTTCACACATTTTGGAAGTGGTGGAGCGGTTGTGTACCAGAGTGGCGGTGATTGCCAACGGCCGTCTCGTGGCCCAGGGCAGTATGGAAGAGTTACGCCACCAGGCCGAAACCGGGGACGAAACCACGCTGGAAGAGCTGTTCTTGCGGGCAGTTGGTGCCTCCAGCGATGTGGAATCTGAAGGCAGGTTGTCATGGCTGCGCTAGACGAACCCAATCCAACCCGATCCCAGTTGGGTACCTTGTTCCGACTGCGTGGCAAGCTAACGCTGCGTCAATTCACCCGTGAACGCGGGCGCATCATTGGAGCCATCGTCGTAATTCTGGTGTTTGCCCCCATGATTTTGGCGGCGACCATCGGCACGGCTACGGGCTACCGCACCCTGGAAGGGCAGTGGCCAACGGCTCTATTTGGCGGCGTTATGGTAGCGCTGTGGCTCATCTGGCTAGGCTTTCCTATCATTGCCACCTCCATCAACGAAAGCGCCGACATTACGCGGCTGCTCGTCTTTCCCATTTCACGGCGCGACCTCATTTTTAGCACGCTGCTAGGGACTCTGTTTGATTATCCCACCTACCTGATGCTGCCGCTGTTTATTGCTGTCTTCATTGGTTTTGGCTTTACCACTGCGTTTCCAGTGGTGATTGTGGCCATCTTTCTGTGTTATGGGCACATGGTGCTCATTGGGCAGTTTATCTCGGTGGCCATCGGTGGCGTTTTGCAAAGCCGCCGCTTCCGGGATGTGGCGATCATCGTTTTTTCGCTACTGGGCAGCTCCTGTTACTTCATCAACCTTGCTTTCCAAAGCGGTATGGAGCGGCTGGTGGCTTCGCTTTCGCCAGGACAAGAAGAAGCCTTTGCGGAGTCGTTTGCGAACTTCCTGCCTTTGAACATTTTGCAATGGTTCCCCACGGGTGCCCCAGCGCGGGCAGTGGAGCAGGCGTTGGCTGGCTCTTGGGGAACGGCCGTTCTCTGGTTGCTGTATTCGGCCGTTTTGCTGGCCGCGCTTACCTGGATCTGGTTTCATCTAATGAACCGATTGGCCACCGGTGGTGGTTTTCTCATTGGCGGGCGGGCGCAGACAGAAAAAGAGAAGCCTGCCAAGCGCAAAAGCAATCGCCGCTCCCCCCTGGATTGGCTACCAGATGATTTGGCGGCGCTGGTGGGCAAAGAGCTGCGTTCGGCCTGGCGCATCCCGCAACGACGCGTCGGGCTGGTGCAAGGGCTGCTGCTTCCCGTTTTTATGATGGGGCCGTTCTTGTTCTCGGCCGACTTTTCCGGTGGCCGTTCTACCTTTCCTGACTGGTTCGGGCTGACCATGCCGCTCTACGCTCTCTTTTTGTTCTGGTCCACTTCACAAAATATGCTGGCCTGGGAAGGACGCGGCTTGCCCTCCCTGCTGCTATCGCCCCAACCACGCTGGCGCTTGTTCTTGGCCAAGGGCATGGTTTTTTTGTTGATTGCTGGCGCTCCTTACCTGGTTGTGGGTGGGGCCGCCATGGTTTTGTTGCGGGACTGGATCACGGTTTTTGGCGTGTTGACAGGTTTGGGCATGGGCATTGCAACTTTGGCGGTTACGGCCGTTGGCTCGGTAATCTTCCCTATCCCCATCAATTTGGAAGCCAAACGCACGCGCGGCGCGTTCCAGTCTGGCGGCAACTTCAAAACCGGCTGCGCCACAATGACGATCATTCCCATCAGCATTTTGGTGGTGAATATCCCCGCCGTGGCGATGCTGGGCGCAGCCTTCTACTTTGATCTCCCCTGGTTGGCAGCGGTGGGCGCCTTATTCAGCCTGGTTTATGGGGCTGGCATCTTGTATGCTGGCAGCCGCCTGGCCGGCAACTTGCTAATGGAACGAGAACCGGAGTTGGTCGCCACAATGAAGCTGCCAGAAGAGTAGAGCATTAGCGGCTGGTTGCGAGTGGCTGGTGACTGGTACTCATTATACCGGCCACTAACCACCAGCCACTAACCGCAAGGAGTTCTTCATGTCATTTTTTGCCTCATTAGCGGATTTTGAACCAACGCGGCAAACGCTGCATTTATACAGCCAGGCGGTGGGGATGATCCCCCGTGTGCATGGCATTGCCCATCCTAAATGGTGGCACATCAGCCTGAAGCTGCGTCCAGACGGGCTCACCACCGACAATATTCCCCTGCCAGACGGGGGGGTGCTGGCCCTGCGTCTGGATTTGCACCAGCATCGGTTAATCATCACCAGCAGCAGTGGGGAGGCAAAATCGGTGAGCCTGGCGGAGGGGCTAACAGGCAGCGAGATGGGAGAATGGGTCATTACGGCCGTTGCCCACTTTGGCCTAAAAAATCATTATCCCCGCGAAAGGTTCGCCAATGACGAGCCGCGTCACTATGATCCGGAGCAAGCCAAACGCTTTTTTGGGGTGCTCACCAACGCAGCCCGGACCTTTGAGAAGCACCGCGCCAGCCTGGAGGGACCGGTAAGCCCCGTGCAAGTTTGGCCTCATGGCTTCGACATTTCCTTTGAATGGTTTGGGAATCGGGTAGAGCGTACGGAAGAACATGGCGAAGTCCAAACATTTCCTTCACAGCTGAACCTGGGCTTTTACCCTGGTGGCAATCCATACTTTTATTCAAATCCGTGGCCGTTTGAGGCAGACCAGCTGCTGGACAAACCGCTGCCCGCCGGAGCCAGATGGCACACAGAGGGCTGGCAAGGCACGATGCTGCCCTACAACGAACTGGTTAACCATCCAGACGCCGAAGATAGATTGCTCGAATTTGCCAAGGCTGTTCACAAACTGGCAGCCCCGACGCTAACGATTTAAAAACCACAAAACACATTTGACGAATGGGACGAATTATTTCATCCGATTCGTTCGCCCCATTCGTCTATTCGCGTCATTCGTGATGGCTTTTACTCATAAGCATCAATTGATACTTCTGTTTCATCGACAAGACCGCTTGCTTTCCACTATAATGCACCCACTTTTTATACGATCCAATCCTGTGGAGACTTGAATGTCAAAAACTAAAAAAACGGCCAAGAAGAATGAAACGGCCGTTCCCGCACTTCCTCCTGACAAACTACGCCAAATCTGCCAGACAGATAGATTCCTTTTTACCAGCACAGCCGAACTTGAGGCCGAAACTCAAATTATTGGTCAACCCCGTGGCACCCGTTCCATCGCTTTTGGGATTGGCATTACCAGCCACGGCTACAACATTTACGCGCTAGGCGCACACGGCACGGGCCGGGCCACCGCCATTGAGCATTTTTTGCAGCAGCAAACCCGCACCTCGCCCACCCCCAACGACTGGATTTACGTCCACAACTTTGCCATCCCGCACCAGCCCAGAGCCATTGCCCTGCCCGCCGGAAAAGGTGTTAAATTTAAGGCGCGCATGTCTCGCCTGATTACCGATCTGCGTCAAGATTTGCCCCAGGCATTTGATACAGACTCTTACCGTGAAACAATCAGCGGGATGCAGGATGAATTTGAGCAACAGCGCAGCACGCTTCTGCAAGCGCTCCAGCAAAAAGCCGCCGCCGAAAACTTTGGCCTCATGCAGACGGCATCCGGGTTTACCATTGTGCCCGTGCAGAATGGACAGCAGCTTTCTCAAGAACAACTTCAACAGATGCCCATCGAAACAAGGCAGGCAATGGAACAGGAGGCGCAAAAGCTTTCGGCAGAGCTAGAAGAGGTCGCCTACCAGATTCACGAACTAGAACTGCAAGCCCGGCAAAAGATGAAGCAGATTGACCGGAACGTAGCAAAAACGGCCGTACAGCACCATTTCGACGATCTCAAAAGTGCCTATCCAGATGACGACGAAATGTGCCTTTATCTGGACGAAGTGCAGGCCGACGTGCTGAACCAAATCGACGACTTCACCTCGCCAGTAGACAGCCCAGAGGAGATCGATCTAAGCCGCTATGAAGTAAATGTGCTGATTAATAATGCCGAAACCAACGGGGCTCCAGTCATTGTGGAAGCCAACCCCACCTACAACAATCTTTTTGGGCGGTTGGAATACGAAATGCGCGACGGACTGCTGACCACCCACTTCACCAACATCAAATGCGGCAGTTTGCATTGGGCCAACGGTGGCTACCTCATCCTCAATGCCCATGATTTATTCAAACAACCAGAAGCGTGGGAAGCGCTCAAACGGGCCATCAAGTCCGAAAAAATTTCGGTGCAGCCTAACTCAATGATGAACAACGGGCAGGTGTTGGCCAAAACGCTGGACCCGGAACCGATTCCGCTGTCGATAAAAATCATCATGACAGGCAGCGTTGGGCTGTATTACGCTCTATTTGAGCAGGATGAGGAGTTCCAATCCCTGTTTAAAGTGCGGGCTGATTTTGATTCCACGATGCCGCGTGATGAAACAGCCGAGCTGGCCTACGCCAACTTTATTGCCAACCGCTGCCATCAGGAAAAACTGCTCCATTTTGACCCAACGGCCGTAGCCAAAGTGGTCGAATATGGTTCCCGCCTGGCGGAAGACAAGCGCAAGCTCAGCACCCTGTTTGGCCTGGTGGCCGATTTGGTACGTGAAGCAAGCTACTGGGCCGGCGTGAACGGCCGTTCCCTGGTCACCGCCTCTGATGTGCAGTGCGCGCTCACCGAACGCACCGAGCGCGCCAACCGGCTGGAAGAAGATATGTTTGAGCAGATTCTGGACGACACCATCTTCATTGCCACAGAAAGCAGCGTGATAGGCCAGGTGAACGGTCTCTCTGTCATCGATACGGGAGATTACTCTTTTGGCCTGCCGGGGCGCATCACTGCCCGCACTTTTATGGGCGACGATGGCGTCATCCACATTGAGCGGGAAACAGAGATGGCTGGCCCTATTCATGAAAAAGGCGTGTTAACGCTTAACGGCTATTTGGGAGGCACCTACGCTCAGCGCCAACCGCTGTCGCTCACCGCCAGCCTAACCTTTGAGCAAAATTACGGCGGCATTGATGGAGACAGCGCCTCATCAACAGAGCTGTACGCGCTGCTTTCCAGCCTGAGCGAAATTCCTATCAAACAATCGCTGGCCGTCACTGGCTCGGTGAACCAGCGGGGCGAAATTCAGCCCATTGGTGGGGCAAACGAGAAGATCGAAGGGTTTTTCCGGCTGTGCGAGGCGCGTGGCCTCACAGGCGAACAAGGGGTCATTATTCCGGCCAGCAATGTGGATAATTTGATGCTGCATGAACGGGTGGTAACGGCCGTTGCCGAAAACAAATTCCATATCTGGCCCATTACCACGTTAGATGAGGGCATCGAGCTGCTCATGGGTTTGCCCGCCGGAGAACGGCAAAAAGACAGCAGCTATCCTGAAGGCACTGTCCATCACGCCGTGCAGGCTCGCCTGCTGCAACTGGCCGAGGAACTCAACAAATTCGGCGAAGACGAAGACGATGAGGACGAATAATTCAATTTAGCTCATAAACGTCCAACAAATTCGGCGAAAACAGAAAGCACATACTCAATCATATTGGGCGTGATGCGGGGGTAAACGCCAATCCAGAAAGTTTGGTTCATCACCGTGTCGGTGTTCGTCAGGTCGCCTACAACACGATAATTGATATTTTCAAAGGCGGGCTGACGGGTGATATTGCCACTAAACAGCAGACGCGTGGCCACCTGGTTAGCATCTAAAAATTGGATCAGTTCATTACGGCTAAATGGGGCATCGGGCCGCACGGTGAGCAAAAAACCAAACCAGCTGGGATCGCTGTTGGGCGTGGCCTGGGGCAGAATGAAGAATTCCTCATACTGTTTAAGGCCATCGTACAAAAGCTGCCAGTTGCGCTTGCGGGCTTCGATGAAGCTGGGCAGCTTCTCTAGCTGGGCCACCCCCACGGCCGCTTGCATATCGGTCATCTTCAAATTGTAGCCAATATGGGAATAAATATATTTGTGGTCATACCCTTCGGGTAGTTCGCCTAGCTGCCAATCAAACCGCTTGCCGCAGGTATTGGCTACCCCGGGCGCACACCAGCAGTCGCGCCCCCAATCGCGGAAGGATTCCACCAGCTTTTTGAGCTGGGCATGGCGGGTGAGCACGCAGCCACCTTCGCCCATCGTAATGTGATGAGCTGGATAAAAACTAACGGTAGAGAGATGACCAAAAGAACCGGTGAGACGGCCGTTATACGTCGTCCCCACCGCGTCACAATTGTCTTCAATGAGCCACAGATTGTGCTTGTTGGCCACCGCCATGACGGCCTCTAGATTGAAGGGGTTGCCCAGCGTGTGGGCGATCATGATCGCTTTGGTGCGGGGAGAAACGGCCGTTTCTAGCAATGACACATCCACATTGTATGTGCCCAGCTCAATATCCAGAAACACCGGCGTCAGCTGATTTTGCACAATTGGGTTTACCGTCGTGGGAAAACCGGCCGCCACCGTAATGACTTCATCTCCTGGCTTGATCTGGCGATCTTCAAGTTTAGGAGAGGTAAGCGCGGAAAGCGCCAACAGATTGGCCGACGAGCCAGAATTGCACAAGATAGCGTGGCGCATTCCCATCCAGCGGGCAAATTCACGTTCAAATTGGTCAGCATAGCGACCTGTGGTTAGCCAAAACTCCAGCGATGAATCAACCAGATTCACCATTTCGGCCGCGTCAAACACCCGTCCAGAGACGGGCACTTCAGTTTCGCCAGGCGTAAACGGCTGCTGGCTGTGCTCTGCCTCATAATATTCTTGAACCAGCGCCAGGATTTGCTGCCGCAGCGCTTCGCTTTTACTCATCTGTTGCTCCAATGCAATTTATACAGCAGAACGAGCTGATGCTGCCGCTGTTGGTTTTTCAATTTGGTTAGCCATAGAAATCAGAGTAAATCTCTCTAGTTTCTCTATCGCTTTTCAGGTTTTCTCAGGGATAGCTTATTGCAAAACGAGGATTTGGGCGAATGGTCTAATCTATGTTGGGTTGCGGCTTTTTGACTGGTGGCGGGGTGGCTAACGGCCGTAAACCATCTGCCATCAGCTGCTCCATGCGCCCCAACCGATACAACACCAGCCCCACTAAAAAGGTCGCACCGCTGTAAATAAAGTAGAGCCAATGCCACGGCAAGGCCGTTAACATGAAGCGCAGACCACGCTTATCCAGCAAAAATTGATAAAATGGCCAATTCAGCCAGATGAGCAGCAGCATCGCCAGCAGTACCAATAACCAGGCCCAGCCAAAAAACAAGGTACTCCCCAGGCTAAAAAGACCGATAAAGGCAACGGCCGTACTCAACCGCTGCGAAAAGTTCAAATTTAGATCGTTGGGTGCCCCGCCCCCTTGCAAAATGAGCCGCGTCCAGGGAAAAGCCCGGTCACGCACATCAGTGACAAGCATCTGGCGTGGTGTCCAGTGCTTCATGTGCTTCACTTGCAGCAGCTTCTCTAGCTGCACGCGATGCCCCGCAGCCTGTAAGCGATAGCCTAGCTCAATGTCCTCAACGCTAGGCCGCTCATACAGATGTTCGTTAAAGCCGCCTATCGCCAGAAAAATGTCTCGCCGAATGGCCCCACAGCCACTCCAAAATGTTGAAGCGTCTATTTTGCCCCGCTGGTGCACATAATGGTGCAGCAGATTACGATATTGTGACAAGAAGTTTGGGGCCGATGGTTGATCGTCATAAGAACCAAAGCAAGCGGCCAAACCGGGATCAGCCTGCATGGTCGCGGCCACATGCCCTACTGTGCCAGGCTGCACCAGCACGTCCGCATCCACAAAAAAGAGAATATCACCACGGGCAATCTGGGCACCAATGTTGCGCGCTTGGGCCGGACCCAGCCGCCGCGACAAGCCCGTTACCAATCGTGCGCCATGCGCATAAGCTATTTCTACAGAATTGTCGGTAGAGCCATCCTCTACCACAATGCATTCCCACCGTTCATACAGCGTTTGCTGCAAAGCGGTAAGACAGCGGTCAAACAACGGTCCACCATTGTGGACCGGAACAATCACCGAAATCATTGGTTTCATATGGTTATTTTCGCTGGCTGTGGCGGAGATGGAGAAAGAAGTTATATAAAAAAGCGACAGCGTATCCCACTATAAATCCCGTCACAAGCCCATAAAGAAGACCAACAATGCTGCCCCAAAAGCTCACGGTATAGCCCCAAAAGAATTGGCCCAAAAGTGCCATATGGGGTCCGATTGGTTCACCGCCTTTAAGCAGCAGCCAGTTGGTTGCGATAAAAATGACTGACCCAAAAATGACGCCTGTTACTAAACCAGACACGATTGCGTTTAATCGCGTTAGTCGTGTCTTAACGATTTTTCCCAGGGCTGGTTCCTCTTTTGTCATTTTCAAAAAAAAACTTTTTGGTCCTTGTCTTTAACAATGTCTGGCTTTTTGCCGACAAACGCGTCCAACCCCAAAAAGTTCCGTGTACTCATTAAATTGTGGGCTGAGTGTATGTTCAGGTGAGAAACGGCCGTTGCCATCCTCACCTATTTCTCAGCAATCTAATACCAGTATTAACCAATTTTATCGGTTGTGCAAGAAATAGCCGTTAAATATGCTCAAAAAATTGGCGCATTGCGCTCTGTTGGGCGGAACGATACAAGCTGACCAGGTACAAAGCAGTCGCTGCATTGCGTAAAAACGCATAGCCACAGCCCATCAAAAAACCAGTCAGCAATCCATAAATTAAACCAAGCAGACTGCCAACGGCCGTTACCGTATAGCCGGGATAAAACTGGTTCAATAACGTCAGCGTCTTACCAGAGGCATCCCCGCCACGCAGCAGCAATATCCAGGTAGCCAACATAAGGCCAACCCCCAAGACAGTACCTAAAGACATTCCCAAGGCTAAGGGGTCCAACTTGGGGAACGCGCCATCCAGCACCTCATCAACCACATGCGTCACTTCTTCGGGATCCAGCGCCTGCGTTAAAAGCAGCTCTTCATGATATTCTTGCTCGGCATTGACCTGCCATAAATTATTTTGTTCGCCATGCAGTAAATTGCGCACGGCCAGCATGCCCGTCAACATAGCATGGTCCTGGTTGTTGTAGCGGTGCAGCCCATTACGTCCAATTGTTTGCAGATTTTCCAGAGAGGCCAGATACGCTTTAATGGTCTCCAGGCTCTCTACGTAATCAGAGTCATACACTGGGTACGATTTTTCCACGCGAAACACGGCCCCATCGATCACATCGGCGACTTCTGCCAGGCCGATTTTGGCGATTTCCTGCTTGCCTAAAGCAATCAGCGCCTCGTCGGGCATCGTCCAGACTTCATCTCCCTCGTTACAGAAATATTCCAGCCCCAGACTGGTAGTGGCTTGATCGGGCACCATGTCAGCGCTCCAATTCTTGAAATTCTGGATGCGTCCTACCTGTACGCTGGGATCATGAATATAAATCCAGTTATCGGGAAAAACATTTTGCTTTTTGATGATCAGGCAAACAGTGAGGAAGTCTCGATAGCTAAGCTGGTTGGCAGCGCGTAGAACATTGGCTGGCGGCGGTGGATCGAGCCATTTAAGCAGTTGGGTAACGGGCATGCTGGAGATAAAGCTGCTGCCAGTGACGGTATGGGTACGGCCGTCTCGTTCTACAGACACGCCGGTAATGCGCGGGCCCTCGCGTTGAATCCCCACCACATTGCTATTAAGCTGAACCTGCCCCCCTTGTTCATTGATACGATCTTGAACGGCCGTCCACAACATGCCCGGCCCTCGACGCGGATAATCAAACTCTTCAATGAGCGTCTTGATCGTCTCCTGCGGCTTCAGAAACATCGCCGTGATCGCTGTTTTCAGCGACAAATCTTTAATCCGCTGGGCGGCCCATTCAGCTTTTAGCTCACTGCAAGGAATGCCCCACACTTTTTCCGTATACGATTTAAAAAAAGTCTTAAACAGCCGTTTGCCAAAACGGTTGGTCACCCACTGCTCAAACGTTTCCTCCTCTTTATAGGGGAAGAGATGCCAGCGCAGATAGCTGGCAACAATGCGCACACCTTCAATTGGCCCCAGCCCCAGCAAGGCATTAAAAGGTTTCAGCGGGTAATGAAAATATTTATTTTGGTAAAAGATGCGCGAAAGCCGGGGGCGGCGTAAAAAATCGTCCCCCAAAATTTCTAGCCAGAACTGCTGGACCTCAGATGATTTGGTAAAAAAACGATGCCCACCCATATCAAAGTGATAGCCACGATAATTTTCGGTACGGGCAATGCCCCCGACTTTATTGTATTTCTCTAACACGATGGGCGTTTGCTGCTGCTTGACGAGTTCGTAAGCGGCTGTCAACCCCGCAGGCCCACCACCAATCACAATGATTGGATCTGCGGCTGGTGCATCAAATAAGCTGTGGTTTTGGGGCGTCTCGCTTTGTGTCATATTGCGGGGATCGTAGCCGCAGGCACTTACAGGGGCACTTACAAATCACCTTACAGTCATGGTACTTTGGAGCTATTCATTTTCGGCAAAGAGCCGCCTTTCACTGGCAATGACCGGGCAAAAATGATAAACCTTGTCTAGTGCGCGCAGGTCTGCTGGCTTGTTAGAGGAAAGTTGGTTTGTTTAGGAAAGAGAGAAATGGTTTATTGCCATCATTAAAGCAAATCAGGTATTTGCCAGGTAGTGTGCCGTGCGCAGAATGCCGACGATGCTTTTGGCGTCCTGAAGACGGCCGTTCCAGGCCATTTCTACCAATTCAGACAAGGGAGTTGGGGCCAGTTCAATCATCTCATCCTCATCGCCGGGGAGGGGGGCGAGGGTGAGTTCTTCTGCCAAGTAGAGCTGCATCAGTTCGTCAGAGAGGCCGGGGGCAGGCCAAACTTGCCCCAACGCCGTGAATTTTTCGGCACGATGGCCTGTTTCTTCACGCAGTTCTCGTTGGGCGCAGGCTAACCAATCTTCATCCCATTCCCGCGTGCCTGCGGGCAGCTCCAAAATTACCTGGTCCAGCACATGGCGGTATTGGCGCAGCATCAATACTTCTGGGCCGTTGTCCGACGGCCGTAGCGGCACCAGCACCACCGCCCCTGGATGCTCGATGGCACCTTTTTCCAGGGTACGGCCGTTGGGCAGTTGCAAGGTATCCAGCCGCAAGCGCCAGCTGTCATCTTGCTGCCAAAGCAATTTTGAATGGACTCTTTTTACCATTGGGGAAATGGAGATTAGAGATTGGAGATTGGGCAATCTCTAATCTCCAGTCTCCAATCTCTATAAATTTTTAGTTGCTTGGCGGAATTTTGATCACCTGCCCCACATCCAGGACGTTGGGATTGGCAATGCCATTATAGGCGGCCAGCTCATCCACGGTGAAACCGTATTGCAAACCAATGCGGAACAAATTTTCACCGACCTGCACGACATGGGTGCGCTCTTCAGTTGTGGGCGGAACGGCCGTTGCTTCCACAGCGGGTTCTGTCGTGGCCACCACTTCTGTGCCTTCTGCCGGAATAATCAGCACCTGGCCAATGTCTAATGAATCCACACTGGTCAAATTATTGGCCGACACAATTACCTCTACAGGGATGTCGTACAACAAACTTAAGCCAGTGAGGGTATCACCCGCCACGACCGTATGTGAAACTTCACCACGCGGCTCATTGGTTTCTGGCACCGTGGTCGCTTCGGGTTCGGTTGTGGCTTCTACGGCCGGATCTGTGGTGGCTTCGGGAACGGCCGTTGCCTCAACCGCTGGATCCGTTGTTGGTTGAGCATTGGGGTCGGTCGTGGGAACAGACAGGGTGGCCGGCAAAATGGGATCGGCCGTTGGGTCTACATTTTCTGGGTTGATAGGGCGCTCGCAGGCTGCCAGCACCAAAGCCAATAAAGCTATTGTGAGCAACGACCAACGGGATGGCCGCCACCAGCGAGATTGAACCAGACGTTTCATAGGATTCTCCTACCTTTTTATTTTAAGGAAATAACTTGTTCTTATGTTAATTATGAGTAAACATAACGCAGTCTACCATAGGCCAAAATGAGCGTCAAGTGAGTGGCAACTGCGTGGCGATTGTCGAGAGAGGGGCTCGCATTTCGCTGCTCATTTGGGGATAAGCTATAATTTCGCGTTATGCCGTCTGAACAGCCTTTTGGTTCAAGCGGTGGTGTTAGACAAAGCAGAGTGGGAATTAATGCCCATTTATTGTCTGGGGAGGCCGGCTATCGACGGGCCGGCATCCACCAATACATAGCTCAGGTCTTGCGCCATCTACCCTGGGAAGAGGGTGAACCAACGTACGTTGTCTTTACACAACAGAAAAATTTATTCGAAGATCTACCGGGAATTACGGCCGTTTCTAGCCACTTGTCTACCCAAAATCGCCTGCTGCGTATCTTGTGGGAGCAGGTCGTCTGGCCCTGGCAAACACGGCAGCATACGATTGGGCTGCTGCACAGCATGGCCTTTGTCACCCCGCTATTGTCTACTTGCCCGGCAGTCATCACCGTGTATGATCTCAGCTTTTACCATTTCCCAGAGCGGTTTCCGACTTTGCAGCGGCTGTATTTAAGCAGCCAAACGCGCCGTTCCTGCCGCCGCGCCCGCCGCATCATTACCATTTCAGAATCAAGCCGTCAGGACGTACACCTATTTTTTGGTGTCCCCCTGCGCAAGATTGATGTGGTGGTGCCAGGCGTTGACCCAGTTTACCAACCCTTGCCCGCCGCAACGGTTCAGGCCTTTCGGCAAAAGCACAATCTGGATCGTTTTGTGTTACACGTGGGTACACTCCAGCCACGCAAAAACATCCCGGTTCTCATCGAGGCGATGGCGCGCCTGGACGATCCAGAACTAAAGTTGGTTTTGGTAGGTGGCAAAGGCTGGCTGTACGATGACATCTTCCGGCAAGTGCAGGCAGTAGGACTGGCCGAGCGGGTTGTTTTTACCGGCTATGTGCCGGATGACGATTTGCCGCTGTGGTACAACGCAGCGGAACTGTTGGTTTTCCCTTCCGTTTATGAAGGATTTGGCCTGCCGGTGTTGGAAGCGATGGCCTGTGGCACGCCGGTGATTGCCGCCAACAGCTCATCCATCCCAGAGGCGGTCGGTGATGCCGGGCTGCTATTTGATCCTGATGATGGAGAAACGTTGGTGGAACAGATGACGGCCGTTTTAACCAACGCCGATTTACAAGATACATTACGCCAACAGGGGCTGGAGCATGCCCAATCTTTTTCGTGGGAACGCGCTGGCCGGGAAACGGCCGAAGTTTACCAACGCGCATTACAAAATTTGTGAGTTTGCCACAGAGGAGATAGAGAATGTTTAGACTATTTTTCTCATTTCTCTCTGTGGCTCATGATAAAAAATGAGTCATCAAAGAATTCGGTTTGCCACTATTTTGAGCGACCTGCTGTTATTCAACGGCGGCTTCGCCCTGGCTTACGTCATTCGCTACAAATGGCAGTGGCTCCGACCCATCACCTTTCTGGAACCATTCTCCGATTATTTGGGGCAGCTGCTGCTGCTCGACATCCTGCTCATCTTTACCTTTGCTCAGGTACGCGTTTGGCGACGCAAGCGGGGCGAATTTTGGGTCGATGAACTATCGCGCATCGTTTACGCGGTAGCCGCAGGCATTGGGTTGCTCAGCATGATTGCCTTTTTTGTGCAGCCCACGCCATTCTCCCGGCTGATGTATTTTTGGGCCTTCCTGGCCATTGTAACCCTGATTGGCAGCGCGAGATTGTTGCGCCGCTTTGTGCTCAACTTGCTGTATCAACGCGGCATTTTGGCTGACCGGGTGTTGGTGATTGGCTCTGGCGAGGTGGGGCGCAGCCTTATCCGCACGCTGCTGGCCCGGCCAGATTTAGGCTACCAGGCCGTAGGTTATCTGCACGATGGTCTAAGCGAAAATAATATTGGCCTGGGGCGTATTCCTAACCTGGGCACTTTTGCCGATTTAGCCAAAACCATGGCGGAACGGCCGAAACTACACACCGTCTTCATTGCTTTACCAGGGGAGATGCACCAGCAAATTTCTCAACTGCTGCACGTTTGCCAGCAGCACAGCGTTAAAGCCCAAGTCGTGCCAGATTTACTGCAATTAAGCATGAATCGGGTGGAGTTCAACAACATGGGCGGTATTCCCACGTTGGCCGTGCGCGACGTGGGCATTAATCGAGTTCAACAGGTGGCCAAGCGGCTGCTTGATTTGGTTGTCATCCTGGTGGGGAGCATCCCGG
The DNA here is from genome assembly GCA_905479495.1 of uncultured Anaerolineae bacterium. GTDB lineage: Bacteria > Chloroflexota > Anaerolineae > Promineifilales > Promineifilaceae > Leptofilum. The sequence goes on along the minus strand of CAJQMR010000005.1, from coordinate 289,670 downwards.
CGCTGCTGGTGATGGGGCTGATTGCTCTGGCTATCAAGCTAGATTCGCCAGGTCCGGTGATCTATAAGGCAATGCGCGTGGGGAAAAACGGCCGTTCCTTTCCCATGTACAAATTCCGCTCTATGGTGGTGGATGCCGATGAGCGCAAAGAATCGCTCAAACAGTACAATCAGGCAGATGGCCCCCTCTTCAAAATAAAAGATGATCCCCGCATGACGCGAATCGGCCGTTTTATTCGCCGCCTGAGCCTGGATGAGCTGCCCCAACTGTACAACGTGCTGCTGGGGCAAATGAGCCTGGTCGGGCCGCGCCCGCCGCTGGCGGAAGAGGTGGCGGCGTACAAACCGTGGCACAAACAGCGCCTGAGTGTGATTGGGGGAATTACGGGGCTATGGCAGGTAAGCGGCCGTTCCGACCTGACCTTTGACGAACTGTGCCTGCTAGATATTTATTACATCGAAAACTGGTCGCTGGCGCTGGACATCCGCATTTTGTTACAAACTATTCCCCACTCCCTCTTCGGTCGCGGTGCTTACTAAATTTTCAGGGTACTTTGGCTAAAGTAATAGGTGTTGCCGGAATGCGTAAAGCATCGTCTGCGGTAAGACCTTGTTTGGTTAGTGCTTCTTCATATTCGGGGTGGAACTGAAGACGGCCGTTTACCACTACTTCTCGATCCCACGGATTTAGCAACAGGGCATCGCTGATGAGGCCAATGTAGTCGGGAATGTCAGCTCCCCAGGTATGCGCGTAGAGAACGGCCGTTTTCACTGCGGCTGCCCCCATTTCCTCAACCTTTTCACAAACACCCCTTAACGTTTTTCCTGAACTGGCAATCTCATCTACAATGAGAATGCGTTTACCCTCGACTAGAGCGGGTGGGTCTAGCAACCATTGTGGCGCTTCGTGGAGGACAACATCATTCACCCGGCGGGTAAAGCGCACCGGATAAATTTCTGTGCGCAGCAAATGGGCAATCAGCGTGCCAGGGTAAAAGCCGCCACGCCCAATAGCAATGATGATCTCCGGCTCAAATTTGGCCACCGCCAGCGCGATTGCCTGGCAAATTCCATGAAAATCATTCCAGGAAATGGGCCAGATACCGTCTCGATCCGAGTAATCATAATTTTTTTGAGTCATCGTAAAAGTTTAGGAAAACAAATTCGGTTCGGCCAGATGCTTATTGGATGCTACCCAACGGGTGAAAAGTTTGGCACTGACTGCGCCGCTACTAAGCCCACAAGCAGTCCACCAAACAAATAAAAATAAAGCCACCCTCAAAAATTCTAGATCACTAACAGAACCTTCCGACCAAAAGGGGATTACAAAGGCAACAAGACAGATAACTGCGAAACTTATGCCCCATGTTAACCAGCTACGAAAAACTTTCTTTTGCTGCCAGCAACGTTTTTGTGCCCAATGCCCCATAACAGCACCTGCTATTGCCCAAAGGATGAGAGTAATTACGCTGGTGAAAAATCCTACTATCAGCAAGACTCCTCCAGCTTGTTCCAAAGTGTAGAATGGCCGGTAGTCCGGTATTTGTTCTCCTTGAAAAACCGCTACAATTGCATTCAACAGATGCAGAATTCGCCAAAGAAAAACTGTGCCAAATAAACAGGCAAGCATCCCCCCAGCAAACCCACTAATAGCCCCTTTGAGCTTGATCATGCTCTGCCCCTCAAGCTAGAACTCATCGTCGGGGGCGGTGGGCTGGGCCATATCTATGACCTCACCATGAAAGTTGATGGTGATGCGGAGGCCCATCATGCCCATCATGTCGCGGGCCTGGGCGGGGATACCTTGAGCAATGATCTGGTCCATGTCGATGTTGTTGAGCTGGGCGTCGAGGGCCGCTTTGGTGAACAGATCGTCTTTGCCCATCATGCGCAGCGCCTGCTCTACAGCAATGTCTTTGTTTTCTTCTAGCTGCTGCAAAAAGATGCTGAGCACCTGCCGATCCACCTGGTCGGCGTCGATGTGGCGTTTGAAACCAGCGTCGTCTACCACGTAGAAGATGTCATGCCCGACAACGGCCGTTCCTACCTGATTTCCTGCTTCATCATAAATTAAATCTTGAAATAGCGCTTTGTTTGCCATTGTAAAGACCTCTTACATTTTGTGTTTAGTTATGCTTGATAGTACGCAGCATGGGCAAAACTCTCCCAACATTTTCACGTAAACGGCCGTTTGGCTCATCCCATTCTAAGCAATTATACAAATTTTAGGGGCAAGCGTGACTGTTTTGTAGGCAAAATTGGTGATGTGTCACGCGTTGAGTATAATTTTAGGCTGGTTCACCTTTAGTTGTTTATCAAGTATTGACAGATTTTATCTAGAAATTGCCGTATGTGGCGCAAACCTGTCAGCTTTATTTAAACGAAAAGGCGAACACACGGAAGGGAGAAAGTAGGGAATATTGTTTAGACCACTTGATTGGCTCTTGGGCCTATTTTCATTGGACATCGGCATCGATCTGGGTACAGCCAACACCCTGGTCTATATTCGCGATCGAGGCATTGTCATCAACGAACCATCCTGGGTGGCCATTAACCGGCGCACCCGACAGCCGCTGGCCATTGGTGCCGAAGCACGAGAAATGGTAGGACGCACCCCCGCAGACATTGTCGCCATACGGCCGTTGCGCGATGGCGTGATCTCCGAATTTGAAATCACCGAAGCCATGCTCAAATATTTCATCGACAAGGCACATGAGCAAATGATTGTGCCGTTTCCTCGGCCTCGCGTGGTGGTAGGCATCCCCAGCGGCGTCACCGAGGTGGAAAAGCGCGCCGTTTACGATGCCGCCATCTCCGCTGGTGCCCGCGAAGCGCATCTCATTGAGGAGCCAACCGCTGCGGCCATTGGGGCCGGGCTGCCCGTGAATGAAACGCGCGGCAGCATGATTGTGGATATTGGCGGTGGCACCACCGAAGTAGCCGTTTTTGCCATGGGCGGCATCGTCGTCAGCCGCTCCATCCGAGTGGCGGGGGACGAGATGGATGAAGACATCATCCAGTACGCCCGCAACAAATACAATCTGCTCATTGGTGACCGCATGGCCGAACGGGTCAAAATTGGCATTGGCTCTGCTTTTCCCCTGCCGGAAGAACGCACCATGACGCTGCGCGGCCGTAACTTGATCAATGGCCTGCCACAGTCCGTGGAAATCAGCAGTATCGAACTGCGTGAAGCAATGTCGCCCTCCGTCAATATCATCGTTGATACCGTGCGAGACTGCCTGGACGATACCCCGCCAGAACTCGTCGCGGACCTGATGGAAGTGGGCATCTGTCTGGCAGGCGGAGGTGCCCAAATTCGCGGCCTGGCTGACCGAATTGAAGATATGGTGAAGATGCGCGTTTGGGTGGCCGAAGACGCCATGACCTGCGTAGCCCGTGGGGCGGGACGTGTGCTGGAAAACATTGAACTATGGGAACGCTCACTTACTGGCCTACACCGGGGCAGCACGCATCATTAGCTCGTATTCAGTAGGCCAGTAATCAGTATTCGGTAAGCGGTAAGCGCCAGAACACCTGTCTCTCAGCTATCATTCATCCTTCTATGCTATCCTCTGCTCACTTATCACTTTTTACTTTTCACTGATTACTGATCACTAACACACTGATTACCAATCATCATGAACTTAAACGATACCCAACGCAGGATTCGCTGGACGACGGTGGCCATCCTGGTGGGAGTCTCTATTTTATTGAGTGTTTTAGATAGCACCGGCAATTTGGATCTTTTGTTTGGGTTTATGCAAGACCCGCTAACGGCCGTTGCTGGCTGGACCTCTAGCCAAACCGATACCCTTGCCGATGCGCTCTCTGGTCCCCGCGATTTAGACGAGGCCCGCGCTGAAATTGATGCCCTGCAAACCCAACTGGATGCTTTAGAACGCGAAAATGAAGAGCTGCGAGAAATTCAGGGCGAATGGCAAATTTTGCAAGACTTGTTTAACCGCGCCCGCCAAACCCCGGAGCTGCGCCGCCAAACCGCCAACGTCATTGGTTACGACACCAGCCCTGCTGTACGCAGCATCATCATCGACAAAGGGTCGGATGATGGCTTACGGGTGGGCATGCCGGTAGAAAGCGCACGCGGGCTTATTGGGCGCATCTTTCGCACCACGCAAAACTCAGCCCAGGTCATTCTGATCACCGACAACGCCAGCGCCATCCCGGTGCGGTTGGGTACCTCCCGGGCCACGGGCAGTCTGAAGGGGCGTGGTGCAACTGGAGATTTAATTGTCGATTGGATCGATCTCAAGTTTCAGCTGGAACTGGGTGAAGCGGTGCTAACCTCCGGCCTGGGCGGTGATTTTCCGCAAGATATTGTGATTGGCCGCGTGGTGCAAATCGATCGAAACGAGGCGGAGTTGTTTCAGCAAGCCATTGTGCAGCCGGCCACAGATTTTGACACCATGGAAATTGTGTTTGTCATCATAGATTTTAACCCGATTGATACCTCTGTATTTGAGAGTCCCACAGAGAATTAGATGACTGTTTCTATTTATCTAGCAATTCCGTTGATGCTTCTGTTGGGCTTGGTGGAAACGGCCGTTCTGCCCCATTTCCCTATTTTGGGCACCACACCACAGCTAGCCTTTCTTGTGGCTCTGGCCTGGGGGCTGCTGTATGGCGTTGAAGAAGGGGCGGTTTGGGCATTTTTTGCCGGTGTGTTCACGGATCTATTCTCGATTTCGCCAGTGGGCGTGTCGTCATTGGCGTTTATGGTGGCGATTACGGCCGTTATCTGGACAACCCAGGCACTGCCTGCCAGCCGACTGCTGCTGCCTGTGGCACTGGCTGGCCTGGCAACCGTGATCAGTTTTATCGTAGAGCTTGTGCTGCTGCGCCTGTTTGGCACCATTGCCGACTTTCAAAGCATCATTCTATTGCCAAACATCCTGCTGCTTCACATTCTGGCTATCTTGCCGATCTATTGGCTGCTTTACTTCATTAACCGGACCGTACGGCCGCGTCGGGTACAACTTTAAATTTTCAGGGAAGGACTTGCATGGGATGCACGACCATGAATGAACGAAACTTAGCCCGAAGAGGTAGAGAAGCGAAGACTGTTAACTCCGCGAATCTGCGTCTTTGCGTTAAACGGTAAGGAAACAACTATGTCACGAATAGGTTGGGACCGCGTAGAAGATTTAGAAGAGTTAGAAAAAGAAGATTTTGGCCTGCGCGGCCGCCTCTTTTTCTTTCGTATAGCTGTTGTCGCTATTTTAGGACTGCTACTTTACCGAGTTTACTGGATTCAACAAACAGAAGGTAGCAATCTTCAAGCGCTGGCCCAGGAAAACCAATTTGCTATTTTGCGCAACGATGCCCCCCGTGGCGTTATCTTTGATCGCGATGGCGACCCGCTCGCGATCAACATTCCCAGCTTCAACGTCACCATCACCCCCACCTTTTTGCCCGATGACGAAAACGAACTCCAGGCCATCTACGAACGTCTCTCGCTGCTCACCGGTGTGCCGGTAACAAATACCGTTGAGCAACAGGCGCTCATTGAAGCCGCCAATCCCGAATTGGTAGAAACTTACACGCGCCTGGCACAAATTTATGGCGTCTCGGGAGAGGAAACTTTGGCCAATGCAGGCGTGGTACCCCAGCTGCCAGACAGCATTGCCGAGATTGTACGAATTAATACGCCGCTGCAATACATTCCCGCCGTCATCACTTCAGGGATTCCCATTACCGAAGCTTACACCATTGAGCAAGAAAGCATCTTTTTGCCCGGCGTTCGCGTCATTCCTGAACCACTGCGCTACTACCCCACGGCCGAATACACTGCACCAATCATCGGTTTTATGGGGCCATTGCCCAACGAAAATTGGCTCAACCTGGGTCGGGGCTACCAGCGTGACGATCGCGTGGGTTGGGCTGGACTGGAATCTTCCATGGAAATTGAGATGGCCGGGACCAAAGGGGAACGCCAAATTGAGGTAGATTGGACCGGGCGCGAACTGCGCCAAATCGGCTCAGAAATCGAGCCAACGGCTGGACTCAATTTGCACCTCACCCTGGACATTGACTTACAAATCATGGCCACAGAAATTTTACGCCAGGCGATGGAGCAGCGTGAACTTGTACCTTCACGAGACCCAATTACCGGGCAAGAATCATTTGTGGAGGTACAGCAAGGGGCTGTGGTGGTGCTAAACCCGCAAACGGGGGAAGTTTTGGCGATGGTTAGCCTGCCCGGCTTTGACAATAACCGTTTCCAGACAGAAGTGCCTGTGGAATATTATCTAACCCAGTCTCGCAGCGTGTACCAACCGTTTGTGAATCATGCGGTGAGCAGTATTTATCCGCCAGGGTCCACCTTCAAAATTGTGCCCGGGTCGGCTTCCCTCCAGGAAGGTACGGTTACCGCTTCCCGGCTGATTTTGGGTTCAGGCGAAATTACCATTGCCAATCGCTATGCCGAAAACGATCCCGGTCGTCCTGGCCAGCTTTTTGTCTGTTGGTTCCGCGAAGGGCATGGGTTGATGAACGCCATTACCGGTCTGGCCAACTCCTGTGATATTTATTACTACAAAATTAGTGGCGGCTTTGACCAAGATGGGGAATTTGTAGAGGGATTGGGCATTGATACGCTTTCACGCTATGCGTCCCAGTTTGGTTTTGGCCGCGTGCAGGGTATTGAGCTGCCCCTGGAAGCCGCTGGCGACTTGCCACCGGATCGTGGTTGGAAGGCACGGGTTTACGGGGAACCGTGGTCAACGGGTGACGATTACAATATGGGTATTGGCCAAGGCTTTCTCACTGCTTCGCCCATGCAAGTGGCCCAAATGGCCGCCGTGGTAGCCAATGGTGGCTTTTTGTATCGTCCTTCCATTATTCATCACATGACGGATGCCGAGGGCAATGTTGTGTTTGTAGATGATGAGAGTCAGATTGTGGCGCGGGCGCGGTTGGGAGCAGACGGCCGTACCATCCTGACAGACGCAAATGGCAACCCATTGGACGATCCCTCCCTCAATGTGCGCTTCGACGCCAATGGCAACTATATTTACCAGCCAGAAGTGATTAACGCAGTCGATGTCGATCGGGAACATCTGGGCACTATTGCCGAGGGGATGCGCCTGGTAAATACCTTTATTGATGAGGAGACCTTTTACACTGGGGCTACTTATGTGGATTGGCTGGAGCCGTTTGGCATAACAACTGCTGGTAAAACAGGAACGGCCGAATTCTGTGACAACATCGCCATTGAGAAAGGCTGGTGCAGCTTTGATGACATCTTAAACCGACGCATTTTGCCCACACACTCCTGGTATGTAGGGTATGCTCCGTTTGATGAGCCAGAGATCGTAGTGGCCGCCTTTTTGTACCACGGTGGAGAAGGGTCGCAATGGGCAGCACCGGTAGCCTGTAATGTGATGGCCGCTTACTTTGGCCTGGGCCAATATGCTGCCTTTACCGGCGCGGCCGATACGGCCGAAATTGAAGAAAGCGATACCAGAGTCTGTAATTCGCTGAGCTTCAACCCTGTTATGCCACCCGACTTACTGAGTTCAGTGCAGCGCAACTGAACCATTTGCAAATTAACCACCTCAAAAATCTAAAGCACAACTGGTAAGATTGTTTTCTATTTCGTCCGTTTACCAGTTGTGCTATTATTCACGTATGACAACCATACTCCTTGTGCGACATGGCGAAAATGATTGGGTCAAAAAACATCGTCTGGCTGGCTGGATTGAAGGAATTCATCTGAATGAAAACGGCCGTCAGCAAGCCGCAAATGCCGCCAAACGGTTGGCCGCATTACCCATCAAAGCAATATACAGCAGCCCAGTGCTGCGCTGCCGGGAAACGGCCGATTTTATAGCCAAGTCTCAAGGCCTGCCCATCAATTTTCTGGATGACATCGGAGAGGTACGTTACGGAAAGTGGGAAGGTAAAAAAATCAAAAAGCTGGCGAAGAAAAAGAAATGGTTCACCGTTCAGTTCTATCCCAGCCGGATGCAATTCCCTGGTGGCGATACCTTGCGTGGGGTACAAACGCGCGGCGTGAATGCCATTGAAACATTGGCCCAAACCCACGACGACAAAGATATCATTGTGGTTGTTTCGCATGCGGATCTGATCAAATTGGTGTTGGCCCATTATCTAGGCGTTCATATCGATCTTTTTCAGCGCATCATTGTCTCGCCAGCGTCCGTCAGCATGTTGCACCTGGCCAAAAATGGCGTGGTACGCGTGGGGCGCATTAATGATGATGGGCCACTAAAATCACCACCGTCACCAGAAAACAAAGATGAGAAACCGGCAGAAACAGCAAAAGCAGCTCATGCTGATACGGCCGTTTCTCCAAACAGCGACAGCGGTGCCAAAAGCACCGACGAATAGTATAGAGAATCATAATCTTATGGCTAGCCACATTGAACTAAACCCGGTTTCACAAATTACGGTAGGCACCATCGGGCTTCCTGGTCAACGCACTTTCTATTTGCAAGGCAGCCGGGGCTCCCAAACCATCTCGCTCACCATTGAAAAAGAACAGGCACGCATGTTGGCCGAAAGCTTTGAGGCCCTTATTCAGGAGCTGGCACAAAAGTATCCAGAGCCAGAAAACGAGGCACCGATATGGACCGATATGCGGCTGCGCGAGCCGGTTGAATCTCTGTTCCGCGTAGGCAACATCGGCATTGGGTACAATGAAGACAGCAACCAGGTGGTGTTGGTTGCTTATGAGCTAGTTGCCGAGGAGGAAGAGCCAAACGTGGTTAGCTACTGGATTTCACGCTCCCAAGTTCGGGCGCTGATACAGCACGCCAATGATGTGGTGAAAGCAGGCCGCCCAATTTGCGGTAACTGCGGCAAACCGATTGATCCAACAGGTCATTTTTGCCCGCACCGCAATGGACATGCCTACTAATTTTGTATGGTAAGCACCGTTAGTATTTACAACAGTTGAGATGGCACGACACGAGTTAAGCACAGCAGATTGGCTGCAACTGTTACAGGTGGGCACCTTAGATGTTAAAGGGGTGCTGCCCTGGAGCTCAAATTATTCTTTCCTGGTGGACATTTGCCCGAACACGGCCGTTCAGGAAACATTGCCCCACCTTAAACCTAACAGTCTTACAGATATTCGTGCCGTTTACAAACCACGTCGTGGCGAACGGCCGTTATGGGATTTCACTCAAGGCACTTTATGTCAACGAGAGCGCGCCGCATTTTTAGTGAGCCATGCGCTGACGTGGCACCTGATTCCGCCAACCGTACTGCGTGAAGCAGAACACGGCACTGGCTCTGTACAACTCTTTATCCCCCACGATCCAGAAGCACATTACTTTACCTTTGAAGGAGAGCCTCTTTTTAAAGAAGCGTTGCAAAAAACCGTTCTGCTAGACATCATCATTAACAATGCGGACCGCAAAGCAGGGCATGTCTTGCTGGAAGAAAAAGAGGGGCAGGATCGTTTGTGGTTAATTGATCACGGCATCTGTTTCCATACTGAGCACAAGTTACGCACCGTTATTTGGGAATTTGCCGGCGAGCCAATTCCGCCAAAGCTGTTGGCCGATGTAGAAAAATTTAGCGACAAACTGGCTACCAATGAAGCCGGTTTAAGGTCTGAATTACAATCATTACTTTCACAAATTGAACTGGAAGCATTACAAAAACGGATCATGCGTGTTTTAAGCCAGGGGCACTTCATTTCACCCGGCCCTGGTCGTCATTATCCCTGGCCGCCAGTATGATAATATGACATATCTCACTGTCACAAAGCTTTCAAGGCATGGCAACCTAAGTAAGCGGCCAACAATAACTTACCTGATTAGAAGGCCGCTTACTTCAAGCCGTCCGCACAATTCCGGTAATTTATTTGCGGCCGGCCACTAAGTCATAGTGACTATTATCCAGAGCACCTGTATAGTTAGGGAACTCTTATGTAAAAGCTAAAGATTTTTAAGTATCTCGCTCTCACGCTTGGCTTTTACCTGAGAAAATTACAAGAAATCACACAGTCTGTCTCAAAATCTCTTCGTGATTTGCTTGATCAGGCAGTTTATATCGAGAATAAGCAATGACAATACCAATTGCCTATAAAATTTTAGTTATAGACGACCATCCAGAAACCCTGAATATTATTCAGCGTGTCTTGCAGCAGCAAGGGTATGTTGTGCTGGGGGCTCGCTCTGGTTTTCGCGGCTTAAGGTTAGCTGAATCGGAGAATCCAGACCTTGTGCTAGTAGATGGCATGATGCCTGAAATGGATGGTTGGGAAGTGTGTCGTCACTTGCGCGCAGACCCCAAGCTGTCTGATATTCCCATTATCATGTTTACGGCCGTTGATGAAGCCGACAAAAAGCTGGCTGGTTTTAACGCTGGCGCAGATGATTATCTCACCAAACCAACAGAACCTGAAGAGTTGGTAGAGCGTGTAAAAACAATTCTGGATAACCGGGCCCCCAAAGCAACCGCCCAAACGCAGCTGCATAAACCGCTATCGCAGGCCAAAGGAAGCGGAAAAACCAAAGCCCCACTCGCCGCCACGTTAGCCTTCCCTGCACAAGGCAGTGTAACGGCCGTTTTAGGGGCTAGAGGGGGCGCAGGAGCCACAACCCTGGCCATCAATTTGGCCAGCAGCTTGGCCAGCAACAAACGCAGTACCATCTTGCTCGATCTCGATCTGATTCAAGGGCACATTGCCCTTTATCTGAGCCAAAAACACCAGCAGGGCCTCAACAATATTTTGACCCAACCAGAAACCAAATGGTCCCAAATCATCCAAAACGAACTTAGCCAATATAATGACCATTTAGCGTTACTCTTAACTCATACTGAACTGACTGGTGGACCACCTCGATTGCAGCCAGAGCAAATCCAAAATTTACTACAACCACTTATCAAACCAAATCATCATCTGATTATTGACTGCGGCCATCAACTAACGGCCAACATTGAAGCCGTTCTGGCCAGGGCAAACCAGATCATCGTTTGTTTGCGTCCAGAACGGGTCGCTTTAGCCAACGCACGCCACCTCTTAGAGCATCTGCATGAAATTTCACCGCCAGAAACCGTAGTTCGCGCGGTTATTTTTGATTTCACTGGCCAAATGGCTATTCCGCATGAAGCGCTAGAAAAGTTTCTAAATCATCCTGTAACCGCCATTTTGCCCGTATCGCCTGCTGAAATGAACCAGGCTGTTAATAAAAGCATTCCGCTCGTGCAGCTAAACGCGCATGCCAAGGCAGCCATTCTGATCAGGCAGATTGCCCAGCAGCTGATAAAAGCGTAGTTGTTGTTATGACCCCATCCCCTGCCGTCGCCCGAGCCATCGCCCTGCTGCGCGAGGCAAAATATGCTGTGGCCCTTACCGGAGCCGGTATCAGCACCCCGTCTGGCATCCCCGACTTTCGCAGCCCTGAATCCGGGGTGTGGCAAAAAGTGGACCCCATGGAAGTGGCATCTATTTACGCTTTTCGGCACAATCCCCAGGCTTTTTTTGATTGGATACGGCCGTTAGCCCAAACCATCCTTCACGCACAACCCAATCCGGCCCACTTTGCCCTGGCTAGTTTGGAAGCAAACGGCCGTTTGCGAGCCACCATTACCCAAAACATCGATCTACTGCACAGCAAAGCGGGCAGCCACACCGTTTACGAAGTTCATGGCAGCCTACGCCGAGCCACTTGCCAGGGCTGCCACACCCAGATAGACGCCCTCCCCATGTGGCAGCAATTTCTCCAAGACAATCAGGTCCCTACCTGTGCCAACTGTGGTGCCGTCCTCAAACCAAACGTGGTATTATTTGGCGAAATACTGCCAGCCATTATGATGCATTTGGCTCAAGATGCTGCTAGAAAGTGCGATTTAATGCTGGTGGCTGGCTCATCTTTGGAAACTGCCCCGGCTGGCGATTTACCATTGCTGGCCAAGCAAGCTGGGGCCAAGTTAATCATTGTTAACTTAGGCCCAACCCATGTGGATAGAGAAGCCGACTTATTGTTTCGTGAAGATGTGGCAGAACTTTTGCCGCTGTTGGCAGCCCCTTTTGCCATCAAGAAGTGAACAGGACTGAAATGAACAGCCCTATGAAAGAGATGAACCTTAGAACGCAAGACACAGTCAGTGTCATCTCGGCGGAACATTTAGCCCGCCTGCTGCAAATTAGCCGCCGCCTTAGCTCAACCTTGCGGCTGGACGAACTGCTTTCGCTGGTCATGGATGTCGCCACCGAGCTAACCCAAACGGAAACTGCCTCAATTCTGCTGGTCGATCGTTCCACTGGTCAGCTTCATTTTGCGGCCTCCACCCGTGGCGAAGTACCCCAAGACATTGTAGTGCCGCTAGACAACAGCATTGCTGGCTGGGTGGTCCGCCACAGCCGTTCCCTCATTTTGGAAGACGTGCAAACCGACGAACGGTTTTATGCCAACGTTGATGAAAACCTGGAGTTTGTCACCCGCTCCATGCTGGCCGTGCCGCTGGTCACCGGGCAGGGTGTCATTGGCGCGTTGGAAGTTATCAACAAACAAGATGATGCCGACTACACCAGCCAGGATGTGGCCTTAATGGAAGCGTTGGCCTCACAATCGGCCGTTGCCATTTTGAACGTTCATTTGTTCAGCCAAAACGACTTGATTGCCGAAATCATGCACGAGTTGAAAACGCCGCTGATGGCTATTTCTGCCGCCAGCGAGCTATTGTCTCGCCCCGAAATGCCTCAGGAAAAGCAAGGGGAGTTGGTTGGCATGATTAAAAAGGAATCTAATCGGCTTTCAAAAATGACGCGGGATTTTCTGGATTTTGCTCGATTGGAATCGGGACGTATGCGGCTACGGCGAGAAATTTTGGATATACCGCAGGTGATTGATGAGGTGATTAGCATTTCGCAGACCCAAGCGGCGGCTCGAAATATTGAGATCGTGTTGCAAGTAGCCTCAGATCTACCCACGACCGCTAGCAAAACGGCCGTTATCGGGGATGCCGATCGGCTAAAACAGGTGCTGCTTAATTTGGTTAGCAACGCCACAAAATATAACCGGGAAAACGGCCGTATCACCATCAGCGCCAGCTATCAGGCAGATGAGGTACAAATTGACGTGGCCGATACCGGCCCTGGCATTGACCCAGAAGACCTGGAGCATCTATTTGAACGCTTTTACCGCATTCCCGGCAGCGAAAGCGCCGAAGGCAGCGGGCTGGGGTTGTCTGTGGCACAAAAGATTGTAGAAGAGCACAACGGCCGTATTGAGGTCGCCAGCACGGTAGGGGAAGGCACCACATTTATGATTTTCTTGCCAGTAACGGCCGTTGCCTAAACCCGCTATCACTACCTACAAAATAAAAGGAGCCGGATGCTAAGCATCCGGCTCCAAAAAATCTAGTGATGGTTGCCCATCTTTAAGATTTATGCTTGTTAGTTGTTGTAGCGGGTCAGGAAATCGTCAACTTCCTCTTCAGCACGGGCACGTGCATACCCATAACGCTCTTGCACCAGACCAACCAACTCTTCCCGCTTGCCAGAAATTTTATCAAGCTCATCATTGGTTAATTTGCCCCATTGCTGCTGGGCTTGCCCTTTCAACTGTTTCCATTTCCCTTCCAAAATATCTGTATTTAGGTTCATCAACTTACTCCTTTAATATAATTAACAATACTTGATTGGCTATTTTCTAGAGTCTACTTTAGGCCGTTCGCAGGAAGTTCAACACGATGCTGCCTAAGAAAAGAACAACGAAAACCCAGAATAAAATTTTTGCAATCCCAGCAGCTGCACCCGCAATACCACCAAAACCGAAAAGTGCGGCTAACAAAGCGATTGCCAAGAAAATAATTGCGTAACGTAACATAACTTACTCCTTTTTGTCTTTAAGCCAGGCATTTAATGTGCGCCAAAATCTGGTGCCTGGTCCCGATTTGGCGAACTCGATAATTCAAGTATAAAATTTAAGTTGAAAATATGAAGGTATCCAGATACAAGGCAGAGGCACATAGAAGGTACAGATCACCGCTCTAGGCCAAAAATCAGCTTTTACCCTAAAGCCTCGCGGATTGAACGTAAGAAAAAAGGGGACTCCACCATCTAAGTTGGGGGAGACCCCCTTTTACTTTTAAGAATATAGATCATAGCAAATTGAAGGTATACAAAATATCATGCAAAAAGAACGTGTTATTATCATCGGATCGGGGCCAGCAGGGCTAACGGCTGCACTTTACACGGCCCGGGCTCAATTAGAACCTCTTGTTATCGCTGGTACCCAAATCGGCGGGCAAATTGCCATTACCCACGAAGTAGAAAACTACCCCGGATTTTGGTCTGAGGAAAAAACTCCTACTGGCCCAGAATTAGTCGAGGTCATGCAAAAGCAGGCCGAGCATTTTGGGGCGCGTTTTGAATACGACGAAGTCGTTGAAGTCGATTTCAGCAAGGGAGCGCCTTTCTACATTAAAACCTACGGCAATGAGTACCAGGCTGATGGCGTCGTCGTCACCGCCGGGGCTTCGCCTCGCCACCTGGGCGTGCCCGGTGAAGAAGAATTTATTGGCCGTGGTGTTAGCTATTGCGGTACCTGTGATGGCTTTTTCTTTCGCGGGAAGGATGTCGTTGTGGTTGGTGGCGGTGACAGTGCGATGGAAGAAGGCATCTTCCTGACTAAGTTTGCCAACAAGGTAGAGGTTATTCATCGTCGTGACGAACTGCGCGCGGGTACCTCGCTGCAAAAACGGGCCTTTGCCAACGAAAAAATCTCCTTTGTTTGGGATACTGTTATTGAAGAAATTCAGGGCAACGGCGTGGTGCAAGGTATCCAAACTAAGAATGTAAAGACCGGCGAAACCACAAAATTAGACACGGACGGTGTCTTCATCTTCATTGGTCACTTTCCCAACAGCAAATTCCTGGTAGGGCAGCTGGCTATGGATGAAGAAGGCTACGTTATCTCCGATGAACGATACCGCACCAGCGTGCCCGGCGTGTACGCCGCCGGGGAAATTCAGGACGCCCATTTCCGCCAGATTGCCACCTCTGTAGGGCAAGGCTCTGGAGCGGCTATGGAACTGGAAAAGTGGCTTGCGGCGCAAGAGTAATTGTAACAAAAGGTGAGCCGCACTTCTGAAAATGCGCTGCACCTGAAATGAATGTTTTGTAATTGAGTAATTGGGTCATTACCTGATTACTCAATTTTTCTTTATAATCAGGCTTGGTAACATTTTTTAATCACAGGATGCGCAAACTCAAAAATCCAGTCTGTGTACTCTGTGAAATCTGCGGACAGGAATATTCAATGGACAGTCTAAAAAATTGGATCACAAATCATCCGAATTTATCTGCCTGGTTTGTATTAGCGCTAGGCATGGTGATTTTGCTGGTGTATGAAGCACGGGATGTGGGTCTACAAGGTGGCCAATGGGTTTGGTTGATTGTGGTCACCGTTCTTGTTGCTGGCGCTTGTATCTGGATTATTAGCTGGGGAGATGACGATGATGACCTGGTCGATACCCCCAGCACTGGCCAAGAATAGCTATGCAGCCATCACCGTACACAGCTCCCCCGCCAGTGGTTTCCCTAGAAAAAGTTGAATTTATGCGCCAAGGGATTGCCCATCTGTTTGTGGTGGGCGATACCACACTGGATGAGCCGCACAAAGGGTTTGTGCGTTATCGCGGCCGTTTCCTGGTAGACCCGGCCGACTGCTTTGACGAACTACGCGCGGTTTTTGAAGCACAAGGGTTTACACCCACCATCCGTGATGAGGATAACGGCCGTATCGCCATTGTTGCAATTCCCCAGGTATTCAACCCACCCGCCTCGGACTGGCGCATCAACCTAGCGTTGTTCATTGCGACTGTTTTAGCCACATTACTAACAGGCTCCATTTACAATGCCGAGACCCAAGAACAAGCCTTCCAACTATGGCGCGGCTGGCCTTTTAGCTTGAGCATCATGCTCATTTTGGGGGCGCATGAGCTAGGTCATTACTTTGCAGCTCGTCACCACAAAGTGGCTGTCACACTTCCTTATTTCATTCCTCTGCCAATTATTTCACTTTTTGGCACGTTGGGAGCCTTTATTCGCATGAAGGAACCAGTTAAAAACAAGCGCGCCTTGTTTGATATTGGTGTCGCAGGGCCATTAGCTGGGCTCATTTTTGCTGTACCTATTTTACTGTACGGGCTAGCGATATCTGAAGTTGGGCCTATTTCTTCAACTGGCATCTTAGAAGGCAATTCCATCTTTTACTACCTGTCAAAATTTGTTATTTTGGGTCAATTTTTACCTAATGAAACCAGTGATGTCTATCTACATCAGGTAGCGTGGGCTGGATGGGTGGGGCTATTGGTAACTGCTCTCAATTTGATGCCTCTAGGTCAACTAGATGGGGGTCACATCATGTTTTCGCTTTTTGGCAAACGCGCAGGGCAATTGTTTATACCGATCATTGTGATACTGGTTGCGTTAACTTTAGTATCTTACCTAATTTACGGCACGGCTACTTGGGCTCTTTGGATTTTGCTGCTATTCTTTTTTGGGCGAACACATGCTGAACCATTGGATGATATCACACCATTAGACCCACACCGTCGTTGGCTTGGTATTGCGACAATGGTGATTTTTGTGTTGATTTTTATGCCTGTTCCACTGAGGATTTTGGCCTGATTATTGCCACGGCAGGCAGAGTTGGTTATAATCCCGTTCGCTTCTGGCGCCATAGCTCAGTTGGTCAGAGCGGGGGACTCATAAGCCCTAGGTCAGTGGTTCAAATCCACTTGGCGCCACACACGGAACACAAAAGCCGCTCCAAATTGGGGGCGGCTTTTTTCTTTAACTAGACATTATGCAAGCCAGGACTGCCAGTCCTTGTTGGCATAAACTTTCTGAGATTGGAGACTGGCGATTGGAGATTGGGGGAAGACAGACACGTGGGTGGCTGAAATGGCTGGCGATTTTGCTGGGCATAGGGCTGGTGCTGCTGTGGGATAGGCTGGGCGAACCGCAACGGCCGTTCACCCTTCTCCCCATGACCAGCCCGATTCTGGCCGACGATGTAGTGCAAGGGCAGCTCAACGCGGTGCCCTCAGCCCCTGCTGGCGATGTACACCTCACTTACCGCTTTACCGCCCAGCACGATGGCCTGCGCGAGCTGGAATTGCTGCTGGCACGTAATGGCGACCCGGAGCCAGAGGAAAACGGCCGTTTCACCCTCACCCTCTCCGATTTACAAGGCAACCCACTGGCCAGCCAGTCGCTGCTCACCCGCCACGTTAAACACAACCAACCCTTTGTGCTGCGTTTTCCCGTGCAGCCAAATTCGGCGGGACGGCCGTATCTACTCACCCTTAGCGGCAGCGATGATAACCTGGTCACGGTTTGGGGCTACACGGTCGATCTGCTAGAAGATACGACACTAAATTTGGAAGCTGGCCCCTTAAGTGACAAATCGCCAGAAACGGCCGTACAGGAGCTAAACTTCACCAGCCGCTATCAACTTACCTGGGCCAACGGGCTGCACCTGCTTGGTCAACGCCTGTGGCAAAACGGAGCCTTGATGCTGCTGGCGCTGCTCTTTTTACTGCTGCCAGGGGCACTGCTGCTGCAATTACGGCCGTTCCGCCACCTGCTGCCCGATCCGCTGGCAAAGTTGGGCGTGATGTTGGGGGTGGGAACGGCCGTCTGGCCCCTCGTCTGGTATCTATTCTCGCTGTTGGGCGGGCGCTTCAGCAGCTGGCTTTTGTGGATTCTAATGGTCAGTGGCTGGCTGCTGGTTTTGCTTTTTCAACGCAAAGGCGCAAAGGTGCAAAGAGAAAAAAGTTCCGTTTGGCAAGGGTTACACGTTGAGCATATGATTTTAGTGGGGCTGCTACTCGTGGGTCTGGCGGTAAGGCTGCTGGCGGTGCGAGACATTGTCTTTCCGCCGTGGGTGGATTCCGTACGGCATGGGCTGATTACGGCCGTTATGAGCCAATCGGGCCAAACCATTACGCAAACCGGCTACGAGCCCTTTCTCCCCATCGATCGTTTTCCTTACCATTTTGGCTTCCACACCATCAGCAGCAGCCTGGTGCTGCTGGGCGGTTGGCAGATTCCCCGCCTGCTGCTGGGGCTAGGACAGCTGCTCAATGCCCTGCTGCCGCTGACCGTTTATGCTGGTGGCTGGCTGCTCACCCGGCAGCGACGCGCCGGGCTGCTCGCTGCGTTTCTGGTGGCGATTCCGCTCTTCTTCCCGGCGTACTACGCCACCTGGGGACGGTACACACAGCTCACGGCCATGCTGCTCATGCCCGTTTTATTGGGGCTGACATGGCGATTGGTGCGCGGAGCAGCCAGGTGGCGCAAAACATGGTGGCTGCTCGCGTTGTTAATCGCGGGACTTTTCCTCATTCATTTTCGGGTGTTTGTTTTTTATGTGCCGTTTGCCGGGCTGGTCTGGCTGTGGAGTCGGGGGCGAAACGGCCGTTTCCTCTGGCTGGCCGCAGGTTCAAGTTCACTCCTGCTCATCCCGCAGCTCATTTACCTGCTGCAAAACAGTGCCCCGCGTCAAACGCTCACGGCGCAATTGCCTGGCTACACGGCCTTTCCCACGGCTTATTACACCGCAGGCTGGGATCGCCTGTTTCTCTGGTTAGCGGGAGGGTTACTGCTGCCGATTTTACTCATTTGGCTCTGGCAACGAGTGTGGCAAGGGCGGCAGAATTGGACGGCCGTTCCGCTCATTTTAGCCCTGTGGGCAGGCTTGCTGCTGCTGGCGCTCTCCGGCGATTATTTGGGTTTCCCCAGCATTGATCTAGTGAATTTGAACAGCTACTACATCACCACTTTTTTGCCGCTGGCGCTCTTTTTGGGCAGCGTGGGAGCCTATTTCTGGCGCTGGCTGCGCCAGCGACCAGAACCGCTGCAACTCGCCGGGATATTGTTGCTGGCGCTGGGGGGAACGGCCGTTACGCTTTTTGGCCTCCAACAGCAGATCACCATCTTAAACGAGCAAACCTTGCTGGCTCAACCAGCCGACGCCAAGGCGCTGGCCTGGCTAGATGATACCCTGCCTGAAGAGGCGGTGGTGGCGGTAAACAGCTGGCTTTGGCTGGGGAGCACCTGGTCTGGCAGCGATGGTGGAGCCTGGCTTGTACCGCTCACCAGACGGCAAAGCAGCACTCCGCCAGCAGATTACATTTATAATCGAGACTTAGCTGATTTTGTACGGGCATTTAATGAGGAAATGGCGACCATTTCAGACTGGAGCGCCCCCCAAACAGCCACCTGGCTGCGCGAACAAGGAATGACCCATATTTTTATTGGGGCGCGGGGTGGGCAGATGGACCCGGCCGAGCTGCTGAAAAATCCAGGGGCGACAATGATTTACGGCCGTAACGGCACCTTCATCTTCGAACTGAATTAATCCACAGATTTCGCAGATGAACGCAGATTTTATGCGAAGCGCCAGGGTGCCGCTACCATTTCACCTCTCTCTTTTCTCCGAAATCTCTGTGTTCTCTGTGCCCCTTACCAAAATTCCGTACCCGGTTCGCCCTTGAATGGCCCCACCACATCGCTGGTGATCCAGCCGCCATAAAAGCTGCCGGGCTGCGGTCGGACCAACTCGCCATCCACGGTGCAGGCGTCCATTGGCTCTGCGTAGAAGGCCACATGCATTTTAATTGCCTCATACGGCGAACGTGGGTCGATGTAATACCACCCAGCTACTGGAATCTGCTTGTCACCCACCATGAGTCCGTAATAATGTGCCTGCCCCTTCCATTCACACAGCGATGTGCTAAAGCGGGGCACCAAAAATTCCGTCTTAATATCCTGCGGCGGTATGTAGTAATTGGGTGGGTGGCTGGTTTCCAGCACCCGCTTGGCGCGGCGTGTATCGGCGATAACCACGCCGTTAAACACAATTTGGATATGCTTGCTGGTTTCTTCCAGCCGGGGCGGTCTGGGATAATCCCACACGGATTCCTGTCCCGGTCCTGGTTCAATTCGTTCTGGTTTCATTTGTGCCTCAATTAACAATCATGTTGGTCTCGATCAAATTCAATGTCTACTTCTGCAAGAGGGGAGCGTCTAAAAAAATCTGATAATCTTTCTCTTGGTGGCTTCACCCTCCGATAATCAGCAATTGACAAAATCACGGCCGTTTCAAAGCCTTTTACTGTAATCGTTTGAGGACCATTTTGCACGGCTTCTTCAATGATTTGTATTAACTTACTTTCTGTGCTTTCCAATTCCCAGTTGGCCATTGCTTCCTCACAAAATCACTTATCAAGCCAAACAAACACAAGGTTTAGCTACATCGGTGACTGGTGCCAAACGGCCGTTACCATATCCACAAAGGCTTGCTCCAGCGGCGTCAACGTTCGGCCGGGGCGAGTGGCGACGATGGCATCCCAATCAAATTTAAATTTAGGTACAGGCAGCTCCACCAGGCCAAAAACGGCCGTTACTCGGCGGGGCAAAAAGGTGATGGTTTGGGGCTGGCGGGCCATCGGCAGGGCGGCAGCGAGCGGCACCCGCACGGCAGCGCCTTCTGCGCCACTCATCTGGCGCAGGCTGGCAATGTAGGCGTCAAACGCCCGCCCCCAATGAATGATAATTGGCTGATAATGCCAAATTTGGGAAATGGCTACGGCCGTTGCCCCCACCAACTCATGCATGGGCGACACCGCAACAACCATTTCGTCATGCAGGCGTAAAAGCGTTTGGGTTTGCGCCGCATAGCGAGGAAATGCAGCGGCCAACGCCACATTCACCACACCATCCAGCAGCTGGTCGATGGCAAAATCAGAATGACCTGTCTCCAGATAAAGCTCCGCCTGTGGGTATGCCTGGCTAAACTGCTTCACCACTTCGGGCATCAATGAAGCCGCCAGGGAAAAGGGACAGCAAACTGTAACCCGACCAATTTGCCCCTGCTGGGCCAGCTGCACCGCCTCTTGCCCCGCCTGCAAAATAGCAATGGCCCGTTCGGCATAATCGCGAAACAGGTCCCCCAGGGGCGTTAACGCCAACGGCCGTTGCCCCCGATAAAACAGTTCGCCACCCAAACTTTGCTCCAACTGCTGAATGCGGGCACTCAGCGAAGGCTGGGTCAAATTAAGATGTGCCGCTGCATTGGTAAAACTTCCCTCTTGAATGACGGCCAGAAAAGCCTCGATTTGCCTGATTTCCATGCAATTTACCTAATTGAATGATGCGTGAAACGTGATGCGAAATTCAACGTTTTGTTTTGCTGAAAAGTAGTATACCATTCTGCTCACTGATTCGGTTATCTCATCATTTCAGGAAGGGTGAACATGACAACGCTTGCCACAGAACGGCCGTTTAACTACAAAAAAACGATTATCGTCGGCTTTGGCTTTTTGGGCATCAGCATCATCTGGCCCATTTTTAACCAGTACATTCCCATCTTTTTGCAGGCAGGCAACCCCGCTTTTGAAGGCGGGACTGATGTGCGCGGCTTTGGCCTGGGTCCGGCACTGGCCCTGTTTATCATGACCTGGGACAACCTGCTCAATGTGTTTGTGCAGCCATGGGTGGGGGCCAAAAGCGACCGCACCTGGAACCGTTTTGGGCGGCGCAAGCCGTGGATTTTACTCGGGGTGCCCATTGCCCTCGTTGGCTTTACGCTGATACCGTTTGCCCAAACGGCCGTGGCCATCGCGGCCTTCATTCTCATCACAAACTTTGGCATGGCCCTGTTCCGCTCACCGACTGTGGCCTGGCTGGGCGATTTGTACGAGCCAGATGATCGCAGCAAGGCCAACGGCATCATCAATTTGATGGGCGGCGTGGGTGGCCTGCTGGCTTTCTTTGGCGGCGGGGCTTTGTTTGAATATTTCAGCGGCATCGATCCAGAGCTGGGCCGAATGGCACCTTTTATTGGCGGGGGCGTTTTGCTGTTGGCGGCGGCGCTGGTAGCCCTGCTGGGCGTGCGCGAACCAGAGAAAATCAGCGATGAGGCAGAACCGGACGATCCGGGCGTGCTGGCCAATCTGCAAACCGTCTGGCGCAATCCCGACAAGGGGGGCCTGCTCGTGCTGCTGGGCATCCTGCTCTGGTTCATGGCTTTTAATGCCCTGGAAGCTGGTCTTTCCTCGTTTGCCGTTTTCACGCTGGATATTTCGCCCGGCAAGGCATCCATCTACGCGGGGGCTATTACCATCAGCTTGATTTTGTTTGCCGTCCCGGCAGGACTGTTGGGCACAAAATACGGCCGTCGCCAAATCATTCGTGTCGGCCTGACTGGACTTACCCTTTTGCTGGTCATCGCTTACTTCCTTGTGCAAGGGGCCGTCACGTTCATCATTGTGTTGGTACTGGCAGGCATCTTCTGGGCCTGCGTTAATGTGAACAGCCTGCCGTTGGTGTATGATCACGGCGATGAGCGGCGCATTGGCGCTTACACCGGCTTGTACTACTTTTCATCACAGTCAGCGGCCGTTTTGGGGCCAACATTAGGCGGTGTGGTTGTAGACAGTTTCGGCAATAACTATCGCTGGCTTTTTCTGTTCAGCGCCGTTTTTATGGGGCTGGCCTGGATTGTCATCCAGCGCATGCAACCCCAGCGAGCATAGATTTTATCTATGTTCCGCATAATATCTATTTGTAGCTTGTATGCAAAAGGCATGTTACGCTCTTTGGTACCTTTCTTCATAACGATGGGCACGTTATAAGAACCGCAGATTACGCAGCTTCACCCTGTTTGTTCTCCGCGCCCGGCAATCCCTGATTGCCTGCGTTTCTGCGGTCATTTCCCCTCCAAGGAGTACTACAATGGCGAAACACATCCTGTATGTAGAAGATAATCCAAACAATGTTTTGCTGGTGCAGCGCCTTGTTGCCGCTGAGGGTCACCAGCTGTTGGTCGCGCCTGATGCTGCCACGGGGTGGGAAACGGCCGTCGCCCATCATCCCGATCTCATCCTCATGGATTTACATCTGCCAGGTGAAATCAATGGCCTTGAGCTGACCCAACGGCTCAAGCAGCAGCCCGAGCTGCAAGCTATTCCGATTGTGGCCCTGACCGCCCATGATTCTGTTGAAGTAGAAACGGCCGCTCTGGCCGCAGGTTGCGCTGGCTTTTTGCGCAAACCGGCTGACCTGCGCCAAATCCGGCAAACCCTGCGCACCTTTTTGAACGAGACGGAAACGGCCGTAGCCACCCAACCCGCTTCGCAAACCTACACCTTTATCTGAAATCAACTTCTACAGATTTTTAACCGCAGAGACGCAGAGAACGCAGAGTTAATCGAGAAACTTCAAATCTTTGCGCCTTTGTGGTTCGTTAAAAAAATATGACTTACCTCACCCACCTCGAATGTTCCCTCACCGGGCAAAAATACGATGCCAACCAGCTCATTCGCCTGAGCGACGCCGGGCAGCCACTGCTGGCCCGCTACGATTTGGCCAAAGCCCGCAACGAACTGGACCGCGACAAAATCATGCGGCGTCCGGCCAGCCTATGGCGCTTTCACGAACTGCTGCCCGTCAGCGATCCTGACTGCCGCATTACCCTGGGCGAAGGCGGCAAACCAATCCTCAAATTAGGCAATCTGGGCCAAACATTGGGCCTCAGCCAGCTGTATATGAAGGATGAGGGGCAAAATCCGACGGGCAGCTTTAAAGCATTGGGGCTGGCAACGGCCGTTAGCCGGGCATTGGAGTTGGGGGCAAAAGAGTTTGTCATCCCTACAGCAGGCAATGCCGGGGGGGCACTGGCCGCTTATGCTGCCCGTGCCGGGGTCACGGCCCATGTTTACATGCCCAGCGACGCCCCGCTGATCAATATTATGGAAGTGCAAATGAGCGGTGCCGATCTGCACTTGGTCAACGGCCTCATTAACGATGCGGGACGGAAAGCGGGCGAAGCTGCCGCCGACGGAGGCTGGTTTGATGTCTCCACCCTGAAAGAGCCGTACCGTGTTGAGGGCAAGAAAATCATGGGGTATGAACTGGCGGCAGCCTTCGATTGGCAATTGCCAGATGTGATCATTTACCCCACAGGCGGCGGCACCGGATTAATTGGCATGTGGAAAGCATTCGACGAGATGGAGCAGTTGGGCTGGATTGGCAGCCAGCGCCCGCGCATGGTGGCTGCCCAGTCTGACGGCTGTGCTCCGGTGGTCAAAGCGTTCCACGATGGGGACGAAGCCACCGGCACCTGGGAAAACGCGGCGACGCTGGCGGGCGGGCTGCGCGTTCCGGCAGCGATTGGCGGCCGTTTGATGCTGCGGGCGCTGCGAGACAGTGGGGGAACGGCCGTTGCTGTGTCAGACGGCCGTATCATTCAGGCCCAAAAACAGCTGGCCTCCCAGGAAGGTATGTTTGTCTCCCTGGAAGCTGCCGCCACCGTCGCGGCGCTGCAAGATTTAGTTGAACAAAATTGGCTCACTCCCGACGAGCGCGTCCTCATCTTCAACACCGGCAACGGACTCAAGCACCGCATATTACTGACTTGATTTTAGTGAAAAGTAAAAGGTGATAAGTGAAAAGAACAAGACTTTCTACTTCTCACTTTTCACTGATTACTCGCTTTTGCTTTCTCCGAAATCTTGACGAAACCCCCGCCCCATGCTAACCTACGCGCATTATGAACCTGAACGTTTTCAGCTATTATGGCAACTATACCTTGATAACACAGACGCCGCTGGCGTGTGAGGATAAAGTTGCCTGTCACTGACAATTGAACCCAACTATCCAGACCACCCAAGACGCGGCTAATCCCCGCGTCTTTTTTTATTTTTGCCACAGAGTACACAGAGCAATTTAGAGAAAATCTGTGTAACCTGCGAAATCTGCGGATTTTTTAAGTAGGAGATGGCCTTATGAATGCAATTGAAGAACTCCGCTGGCGTGGATTTGTCTACGACCACACCGAAAACGTGCCCGATCTACTGGCCAAAGAGAAAGTGACCCTGTACAACGGCTTCGACCCGACGGGCGACAGCCTGCACATTGGCCACCTGGTACCAATGATGGCCATGGCCCGGATGCAGCGCTACGGCCACACACCCATCGCCTTAGCGGGTGGGGGCACGGGCATGATTGGCGATCCAAGCGGCCGTTCCTCTGAACGCAATCTCCTTACCCTGGATGAAGTACAGGCCAACCTGGAACGCATCCAGCAGCAGCTCTCTGGCATTCTGGACTTTGAGGTGAAAAGCAATCCAGCCCGCATCGTCAACAACGCCACCTGGCTCAGTAAGCTCAGCATGATGGAATTTTTGCGTGATGTGGGCAAACATTTCACGGTGAACTACATGATGGCCAAAGATTCAGTCAAATCCCGCATCTCCCGCGAGGACGGCATCTCCTACACCGAATTTAGCTACATGCTGCTGCAAGCATACGACTTTATGCATTTGTTTGAGCATGAAAATTGTGTCCTGCAAATGGGTGGCAGCGACCAGTGGGGCAACATTTTGGCGGGCGTAGAGCTGATTCGCCGGGCCAAGGGCGAAAAAGCGCATGCGCTTGTCTTCCCGCTCATCACCCAGGCCGACGGCAGTAAATTTGGCAAGACGTCAGCGGGCACCAACGCCTGGCTGGCAGCGGACCGTACCTCACCGTACCGGTTCTACCAGTTCTGGCTCAACAGCGATGATGGCGATGTGCTGAACTACCTGCGCTACTTCACCTGGCTGGACCAGCAGCAGATTGCTGAATATGAAGACAAGCTGTTCGACGCCCCAGAGAGACGGGAGGCGCAGCGCCGTCTGGCGCAAGAAGTAACGCGGATGATTCATGGGGAAACGGCCGTAACCAAAGCCGAAAAAGCCGCCGACGTACTGTTTGGCGGCGACTTAGACGGCCTGGAAGCCACCGACATCCGCGACATCTTCGCCGACGTGCCTTCTAGCGAACTGGCCAAAACCGCGCTGGAAGGAGACGGCCTGCCCGTAGTCGATCTATTGGTAGACACCGGCCTGGCCTCCTCCAAAGGCGACGCCCGCCGCTCCATCCAGGGCGGAGGCCTCTACCTCAACAACCAGCGCATCACCGATGCCGGGCAAACCGTCACGCTCAACCAAAGCATCGACGGCCAATTTGTCATCCTACGCAAAGGCCGTAAAAAGTACCATCTGGTACAAATTCAATAATTTTGACAAATAGGTATCTTATCTTTTATTATTCTTTGAGTGATTATTCAACTTACTAGATCTAAACATTGCGAATCTATGCTTTCTCTTGTAAAACATTGCAAATTTAAGCGCCAGAGTCACAAGTTACAAATTAAGGCTTGACATGAAGAATCAAATTTTTTAGTCTTTGTGAGTCCGTTTCTCATTCTTAACATAATCTTTCTGACTTAAATTTTCATATGTTTCTCTCGCATATCAAGATTCACTCGTTTTTCAATCAAAATAGGCTTTTAAGCCTGTTTTTGTATGTCTCTTATAGGAAATTGAAGTTTCCGTGAGTATGATCCTATTTTGTATATATTGTTTCATTATACAAGATAGGGTATCTTTATTTCTGTTAAACAATGTGTTCAGTTTGTTGTTGGGAAAGATTTTTGTGAAGTTAATAAAATCTGTACCTAAGGGGTTTAAACGTATGAAAGATGGTTCTATTGGAGGTTAAAGTATGAAAGGTCGCGTTAATAAACAGCTTGTGTTTTCTATTATGATTACTATTTTGATAACACTAAGCATTGTATTGCCAGCACTTGCGGATGGTTCTATTGCGGGAGGGTAATTGCCTTTTTGTATAGTATCCATACTCAGAAAGGGCGGAGGTGAAATCTTCCGCCCTTTTTTAATCCATAGTTTTATTATAGACTTATTAAATCAAGTCTCTGTCTTGAATAATAGTAACTTTTCCAGATATTTATTTTTTTCGACCAGTCAACCAGATATATGCTGGATTTTTCAGAGTGATTTGTGCTTTTCCTTGTCCTTCAAACAGCCTGAAATTAGCCAGCTTTAAGACATAGTAAATACTTATGGACCAGAAAGAATTAAAACTATCAGATGCAATACAAGCATATACATATTTCGCATCAAGATATGGGATAGGCTATGATGCATTAGAAATCAAATGGACAATTAATGAAGATGGTTCGGCACTACTTCAAAGGGTAATTGAAATTGAGGCATTTTCTAAAATTGAAAGTTTAGATACATATTTGCTCATCCCAGAGAGTAACAAAGATAGAAAAATTAATTTCAAGTCAGTTGATTCCTTATCTCCAGGCTGGAATGTGGCTTTAAGTGACGTAAAAAGGGAATTAGGTAGAGGCTCAGCCATGATCTCTATTTCTCCGCCGCTAAAACGAGAGGAAAAAATGAGATATGCAATGGTTGAAGAACTGCCAGCAGGGCTCTATGCAATCAACCTATCTGCGGAAGCTCTCTCTCAAAGACAATCAAAATATGATTATTGTGGGTGGAATATCAATAGACCAACAAGGAAAGTATCGCTTCAAGTCGAATTCCCTCAATATACTAAACCAGAAATTTTCAGTTCGGAAGTTCGCTATGCTAGCACTTCTGGATTTCCTTCCTCAACGGAGCACTATGAAGAATCTCAAAGATTTGGCCCAGTGCTAACTCTTTCTCCCAAGGGGGATAGATTTATCTTAAGGCTAGATATAGATTATCCAATGATCGGTTTGATTTATATTTTGCGTTGGCAGCCGATTGCAAAAGAAGTGGCTTCAGCTATCAGCATTGATCAGATATCCATAACATCAGATACAAGACAAGCCTACCTTACAAAGCTTCGCAATATTTTGATAGAACGCTTCGATGAAGGGGAACTGCGAACATTGGCTGCCGATTTAGGTGTAGATTACGACAGCTTGCCTGACAATGGAAAAGCTAACAAGGCTAGAGAACTAGTGAATTTCCTTGAACGTAGAAATCAAATTCTTGAACTTGTAAAGCTTGGGAAACAAAGAAGGCCAAAAGTTTCCTGGCCTAAACAGTCTGATTAAACCATTTACGCTTCTTCCACCACTCGAATTGTTTATTTGATTTCTAACACAATCATTTATTAACCCGAGGCCAATCGCAAACATTTTCATAAGAGCAATATTGTGCCTAAACACGTTGCTGCGTACCCACTCGGTGAAAACACGGCCGTTTCCCCCATAGCCAATCCGTTAACCAATCGTCACTCTCCCGCCAAGACAAGATTGAAAGCGCCTGCCATACTTTCGGCTAACCCATCGTTTGCCGGAGGTTTTGATGAAGACGATCCTGTTCCAACTCAGCACCATGTTGTTCCTGCTTGCCGCCTGCACCGCGCCAGAAACGCTCGACACGTCACCACAACCAAGACCCCAAGCGAGCGTCATCAGCCCCATTGTTGAACAACAAGCAACGGCCGTTCCCACCCTCATACCAACAAACAGACCACGCCCAACCGAAACGGCCGTCCCACCACCAGCAGTTGATCCACAAAACAACAAACCCATCCTCTACTACAATGCCGCCGACGGCCACTATTACCGCATCGGTCTCGATGGCAACCTACCAGACCAGCTAACCCAGCAGCCCGACAGCGGTCATGTGATGCCCGACATGGTGGCGCAAAGCTTGCTCGACTTTAATACGCCCAGCGTCTCGCCAAACGGCCGTTTCCTGCTCCAATACGATGTCTACCATGCCTGGCAACTGCTGCGTGTGCCAGATCGCACACTGCTGGCTGAAGAAACCACTGACTTTTTCTACTCGCCCTCGTGGTCACCAGACAGCCAGCAGTTCGCCTACATCAAGGATGAAGACCAACTTTGCCTTTTTCACCTGGCAACGGCCAGCGAAACTTGCCTGTGGCAAAACGATAGCGACCTTTTGGGGGCGGAATGGTCGCCGGACGGCCGTTTTATTGCCGTGGCTCAAGATGATGCCACAGACGACACGGGGCGTGGCGAAATTTGGCTTATCAACCCTGAAACTGGCAACGCCTTCCGCGCCGAGGCGTACCAAGGATCGCCTGAAATCGCGCTGGGTTCCATTTTTACCTGGCTGTCCGATGGAGACGCGCTGCTCATCTATAATTTGCCTGAAGGTGGTTCGGCCCGCACTGTGCTGGAAGATGCCCAAACGATTGGCTTCCCTAACCGGGTTTGGAGCGCTTCACCGGACGGCCGTTTCTTTTACACGCATGATGGGCAATTGCTGAACGCCACAGCCGCGCTGCTGCACCAGATTACCGATCCCACTGCCTGCCCTGACGGCATTCGCATCCGGCAAAATGCCTGGTCGCCAGATAGCAGCAACCTCGCTTTTGTCTCTGCCTGTCATACAACAGATACGTATGCTGGGAACTGGACGTTGACCATCGTTAATGCAGTCAGTGGGGAAACAGTTTGGGAGCAGGTGCTGCCTGAAAATTATTCGCTGTTGGCCTGGTCCACCGATAAGAACACGCTGCTGCTGAGCTACAAAACAAGCGGCTGGCCCAAGGATAGCGATATTTACACCTTGGACCTCAACAGCAGCGACGAGCCACAACCAATCGTTTCCGGCGCTGTTTTCTTGGGAAGTTACCTGCAGTGGCTGGCAGAAGAGTAAGAAAAAAGGCCAACTCGTGCGAGCTGGCCTGAAGAAGATTGGTCCAATCTACCGTTTAGCTCTCGTAGGCTTCGATGGGGAGGCCGGTGCAGACCAGGTTGCAGTCGCCGTAGACGTTATCGATGCGGGCGACGGCGGGCCAGAATTTGCTGTTACGTACCCATTCGGTGGGGAAAGCGGCCGTTTCTAACCCTCGCTCACAACCAGAAAAACCATACACAGCCCAATCCACTGCGGCTATCTGTTGATGTAGCGGTAATAGCACGACAATTCAGGATTGACGGCCAGTTCATTGCGCGGCTCACTTCTGACGGCAAGGTAATGTTGAAAGGCCATTAACTCTGGATTCATCCACAGCAGCCAATCTTCAGCAAATTGTGGGTCAGCCGCGATGTGAGGTTGTACGGTCGTTACCTCCGAATTCTCAGCAAAGACATTCCTTTCTGCTTTCTCACTTTGCAGCGCTACGTAACGCTGGAAGCTAAGCAATTCTGGATTTTCGGCCTGGCTACTTGCAGACATAATGTCCTCATACAGAGCCACCGATTTCAATTCTGGATTGACGGCAAGCGGGTTACGCAGATCCACTTTCGTCGTCGTGGCTGACGTCACGACCAGATACCCGATCCCAACAGCAACAAACAGTAACAAGATGCCAACCACAACCGGCAAATAGTTGTGCTTTCCCTGTCGCTCCAGAACCGGCTGGATGCTAGTCATCATACACCTCCATTTGTTGTAGGCACCCATAAAAAAACAGCAGCCAGAATTTCTTCGGCTGCTGCCTTGAACGAAACTATGTTTCAGCCGCTACAAAATGTGCAGCGATCACTTTTTATTATAAATTTAACAAACAACCGCGTCATGTGACAAAAATCACATTCGGCAGTTTCGGCGTAAGCTCTGTTAAGATTGGTCCAATCTGCGAGATTGGACCAATCTAACGTTAGCTCTCGTATGCTTCGATGGGAAGGCAGGCACAGACCAAATTGCGGTCGCCGTAGACGTTGTCGATGCGGGCCACGGCGGGCCAGAACTTGCTGTTACGTACCCATTCGGTGGGGAATGCGGCCGTTTCCCTTGAATACGGCCGTTCCCAAACCTCACTCGCAATCATCGACGCGGTGTGCGGCGCGTGGGCCAAAACACTGTCTTCATGGGCAACCTTGCCTGCCTCAATTTCGGCAATCTCCTGACGAATCTGAATCATAGCGTCGCAGAAGCGGTCCAGTTCAACCAGAGACTCACTTTCTGTTGGCTCAATCATCAACGTGCCGGGGACAGGGAAAGACATGGTCGGGGCATGGAAGCCGTAATCCATCAGCCGCTTAGCCACATCGTCTACGGCCACAAACTCCTTAAGCGGCCGTAAATCAATGATGCATTCGTGGGCCACACGGCCGTTTTTACCCTTGTACAAAACCGGGAAATGCGGGTCCAGTCGCTGCGCAATATAGTTGGCATTCAAAATTGCCACCTCAGTGGCCTTTTTCAGCCCATCATCCCCCATCATGGCAATGTAGGCGTACGGGATGGGCAAAATGCTGGCGCTGCCCCAAGGCGCGGCCGATACCGGACCAATCGCCTGGACACCACCGACACCTTCCACCACGGGATGCCCCGGCAGGAACGGTTCCAGATGAGCCGCCACACCAATCGGCCCCATGCCAGGGCCGCCACCACCGTGCGGAATGGTAAACGTTTTGTGCAGATTCAAATGGCACACATCTGCCCCGATTTTGCCGGGGCTGGTGAGGCCAACCTGGGCATTCATGTTGGCCCCGTCCATGTACACCTGCCCACCATTTTCGTGAACGATCTGGCACATTTCCTCAATTTCTGCCTCGAAAACGCCGTGGGTGGAGGGATAAGTGATCATGACTGCGGCCAGATTTTCGCTGTGCTTTTCTGCCTTGGCTCGCAAATCGTCCACGTCAATGTTGCCGTTGTCGTCGCACTGCACCACCACCACGTCCATACCCGCCATCACAGCGCTGGCTGGATTGGTGCCATGTGCCGAACTGGGAATAAGGCAAACCGTCCGCTGGGCATCGCCGCGCGACAAATGGTAAGCGCGAATGACCAACATGCCGGTGTATTCACCCTGCGCCCCAGAATTAGGCTGGAGGGAAATGGCAGCAAAGCCGGTGATTTCGGCCAGCCATCGCTCTAAGCGACGGAACAACATTTTGTATCCAGCCGCCTGATCTTGCGGCACGAAGGGATGCAGCGTGCCGAATTTGGGCCACATCACGGGCAGCATTTCGGCCGTAGCGTTCAGCTTCATGGTGCAAGACCCCAGCGGAATCATGGAATGGGTCAAGGATAGATCGCGGGCCTCCAGCCGGTTGATGTAGCGCATCATCTCCGTTTCAGAATGGAAACTGTTGAAGACGGGATGGGTGAGGAAGTCGCTGGTGCGCGCGTGGGTTTCTGGGTAAGCCAGATTGGCATCATCAGCCATGGCGTACACGTCAAACTGGCCAGGGTTGGCCCCAAAGATGGTCAACAGGTGCTCAAGCTCGTACGTTTCGGTAATTTCGTCGAGAGAGATACCGGTACGGCCGTCCTCAAAGTAACGCAGGTTAATTTCTTTCACCAACGCCGCTTCCTGAATCTCGTCCTGCGTTTTGGGGCCACCGGAGACGGTAATCGTGTCGAAGATGGGGTGCTCATTGATGGTGTAGCCTAATTGTGAGAGGCCTTTGTGGAGAACGGCCGTTAGTAGCTGCACCCGTCGCGCAATTTTACGCAAGCCAGTTGGCCCATGATACACAGCATACATAGAAGCCATGATGGCCAGCAGCACCTGCGCCGTACAAATATTGCTCGTCGCCTTCTCACGACGAATGTGCTGTTCGCGAGTTTGCATCGCCAGCCGCATTGCTGGGTTACCTTGGGCATCAATCGAAACGCCCACCAGTCGGCCCGGCATTTGCCGCTTGTATTGTTCACGGGTGGCCATGTAAGCGGCATGTGGACCACCATAGCCCAGCGGCACACCAAAACGCTGGCTGTTACCGACCACCACATCAGCGCCAAATTCGCCAGGAGCACGCAGCAGCACCAGGGCCAGCAGATCAGCGGCAACCACGACAAGCGCCTCGTTTTCGTGCGCGGTTTTGACGAATGGTTCGTAGTCAAATACATCGCCGGTCGTGGCCGGATATTGCAGCAGCGCACCAAAGCAGTCGTCAAAATCGTAACTGGCATGATCGCCAACCACCACGTTGATGCCCAGCGGTTCCGCCCG
The DNA here is from genome assembly GCA_905479495.1 of uncultured Anaerolineae bacterium. Lineage (GTDB taxonomy): Bacteria > Chloroflexota > Anaerolineae > Promineifilales > Promineifilaceae > Leptofilum. The sequence goes on along the minus strand of CAJQMR010000005.1, from coordinate 256,922 downwards.
GGTTTGAACAATAGCAATCGTTTGCGGATGGCACAGTTCGGAGACGAAGAAGGTGTTGGCGGTGGAACGGCGGGGTCGATGACGCAAAGCGAGAGTCATCGCTTCAGCAGCGGCCGTACCTTCGTCCAGCATGGAGGCGTTGGCAATTTCCATGCCGGTCAGGTCCATAATCATGGTTTGGAAGTTGAGCAGCGCTTCCAGCCGTCCCTGGGCAATTTCTGCCTGGTAGGGCGTATATTGCGTATACCAGCCGGGATTTTCAAAGATGTTGCGCAGCACCACGGGCGGGGTGAGGGTATCGCTGTACCCCATGCCGATGAAGCTGCGGTAGATTTTATTTTGGGCAGCAATGGAACGCAGCTCAGCCAAAATCTCGGATTCGCTGCGTGGGGAGTCTAACTTTAGCTTGCCTGGTAGTTGAATTTGGGCGGGAATGGTTTGCTTGATCAGTTTTGCCAGGGAATCAACCCCCAGGACATGAAGCATGTGGGCAATGTCTTCATCCCGTGGCCCAATGTGCCGATCAACAAAACGATCGGTAGGAAACAATAAATCGCGGTTACTCATGTGAACATCGCCGTTGAGTTCGCCCTTGTGGCTGCCATTTTTGGTTGTAGGCGCGTCGGCAATTAGTGTGGGAGGGGTCATAATCATTCTCCAGAGGGTGATTATTGCCCATTCGCAAAATGTGGGTTTTGCGAATGGGCTTAAAGTAGCCGTTCTTGTGAAATTGCTACGTTAATTCAGGAGGTCTACTTACTCGCGTTCGCTTAAATATTTTTCATACGCGGCAGCATCCATTAAATTATCCAGTTCATCTGGAGCGCTCATTTTTACTTTTACGAGCCAGGCTGCGCCATAGGGATCCTGATTAATGGCCTCCGGGGTGTCGATGAGGTCTTCATTTACGGCCGTTACATCTCCAGAAACAGCCATCAGCAAATCAGCCGCTGCCTTAACAGACTCTACCACGCCAAATGTCTCACCGACACCGAAAAAGTCACCTTCGTTGGGCAGTTCCAGGTACACAATGTCAGAAAGTGAATCCTGCGCGTAATCGGTAACACCAATGGTGGCTATTTCCCCCTCAACACGGACCCATTCATCGTCTTCGGTATATTTCAAATCTGCTGGTATCTTGCTCATCATCATCTCCTTGGATTTTGGCCGCAGAGATCAAAGCGGAAGATGAGATTTCTCTCTTTGACTCTCTGTGATCTCTATGGCCATTTTAAAATACTGCCAACAAAAAAGGACGCATAGCAATCATTAAAATTACTAGCGTCCTCTGTCTTAGACCTGAGAGATTCGCAGCAAACGTTTTTATTTGCCACTTGCCCCGTCGGTGTGGGCATTGGTTTGCGCTATCGCTTAACCAATGCTCACTTTCCAGATTTACCCAGCAGCCCGGTCCTTTTACCTGAGAGTTTCACAGCGAATGATTTTTATTCGCCATTTGCCCCTTCGGTGACGCTCAAACAAGTAAACGCTCTCTCCCGAACGGCCGTTTGCTCTATTCAATTGTTTGTTCCTATCCTCATTTTAGCTACAGAGAACACAGATTATTTTGAGTCTGGTTTTTAGTCTCTGATTTCTCTTGTTCCTTTGTGGCTTTTTAGATAGGTTTAAGTTGCTTTAACAACATTGTAAAGTTTGCCATCACAATGTGCAAGTAACAAACCATACCAAATTTATACCCACCCGCGCAGCCGTACCGCTTCGGCGACCCGATTAACCGCCACCAAATAAGCCGCCACGCGAGTATCCACATTTTTAGATTGGGACATGGTGTTAACAGCTTGGAACGCTGTGGTTATTTTCTTGTCCAGCCGTTCATGCACCATTGACTCATCCCAATAATATTGGTAGCCGTTCTGCACCATTTCAAAATAAGATACGATCACACCGCCTGCATTGCACAAAAAGTCGGGAATAATGTAAATGCCTTTGTCGTTAAGAATATTGTCCGCTTCTGGGGTGGTGGGGCCATTGGCCAGCTCAGCCACAATTTTTGCCTTCACGTTGGCAGCATTTTGGCTGGTGAGCTGGTTTTCAATGGCGGCCGGAATCAGAATATCTACTTCCAATTCCAACAGTTCCTGGTTGGAAATATTTTCCGCGCCTGGGCAGTTCATCAACTTGCCCGTTTGCCGTTGGTGGGCGGCCACCACGTCGAAATCCAGGCCGTTTTCATTATGAATGCCACCAAACTCATCGCTAACGGCCACAATTTTGAGACCAAACTGTTTTTGGCCCAGACTGTGGGCAAAGGAGCCAACATTGCCAAAGCCTTGTATGGCAGCGGTTGCGCCATTGAGGTCTAAGCCTTTCAATTTGGCAGCCTCACGAATGGTAAACAGGCCACCCATCGCTGTGGCAGGGGTGCGCCCAGCGGAACCGCCCAGCTCCAGCGGTTTGCCGGTGATTACCCCGGGGGAACGCTTGCCGTTAATGGTTTCGTATTCGTCCAGCATCCAGGCCATGATGCGCGGATTGGTGTTTACGTCTGGGGCAGGCACATCCTGGGTGAGTCCCACATAGCGGGCGATATTGCGCATATAGCCCCGGCTCAGCCGCTCAAGCTCCTCCTGAGACATCTCACGCGGGTTGCAAATGACACCCCCTTTGCCGCCACCAAGAGGAATGTCGGATACGGCCGTTTTCCAAGTCATCCACGCCGCCAGGGCCCGAACCGTATCAATTGTCTCATCCGGGTGAAAGCGAATGCCGCCTTTGGCCGGGCCACGAGCGTCATTGTACTGTACCCGGAATCCCTGAAAGGTCCGGGTGGTACCATCATCCATCCGCACCGGAATCGTGAAATGGAATTCGCGCATAGGTTCACGCAAAAAAGCGTGCATGTCAGGGTCAAGTTGCAGCACTTGGGCTGCTTCATCTAGTTGTGCTTGTGCAATTGCAAAAGGATTCAAATTTTCTTTCATTGTAAAGCATACTCCATTGGTAAAGTGGGATTAGGGAACATGCCAGCATGGCATCGGTTAAAAGTTTGAACTGTCATGGAAAAATTCAGGAGTTCGCAGAAAAGGAGACTGCCTGCTTTTCTGCTCAGGAATAGGTGCAAGTGGTTGCGTTGTTCCATATTAACGGCCATTGGCTGGCACCGTGAATTGTACAAGATTGCTCGAATCAGGTAAACATACGTTTTATCTACGTGGCCTAAATCATGACTTTTAGCACTAGAAAGGATTATTTCTGCCTGTCTGGGGCATGGTTTTCTTAGGAGTCAGTAAATTTTAATCGCCAAACTCTCTACCCAATCAGGAATGGCTCTGGTAAACTAACGGCTTAAATTTTGTGGCCGATCTATGATAAACCAAATCATTCTTGCATTCCTCCTCAGCGGCCTGGTAGCCGCCCTGGCCTATTGGCGTGGTTCATTGGCTCCCTCAGGAGCAGCGGGCGCTTTAGTAGTCGGCACTATTATTTTTGGCTTTGGTGGTTGGAGCTGGGGCGTTTTATTGGCCCTTTTTTTCATTAGCTCCAGTCTATTGTCTCATTATAAAGAGCGTGAAAAACAAGCCGTTGCCGAAAAGTTTGATAAAGGTCACCGGCGCGATTTAGGTCAGGTTCTGGCAAACGGCGGGGCCGGGGCCATCATTGCCGTATTTCATGGGTTTTTCCCTTCGCCACTCTGGCTGCCGCTTTTTTTAGGCACTATGGCCACGGTAACGGCCGATACCTGGGCTACTGAACTGGGCACATTGAGCCAGCGCCAACCCCGGCTTATCACCACAGGGCAGGTCGTCCCGGTTGGCACTTCTGGCGGGATTTCTCCTTTTGGCACGGCCGTTTCTTTTATTGGGGGTTTGCTCATTGGGCTAGCCGCCGGGCTGATGAGCCAAAACAATATTGTGGCACTCAGCATCATCGGCGGGATTGGCGGCCTGGCAGGCTCCTTATGCGACAGCTTTTTGGGTGCCACCGTACAGCAGATTTTTCACTGTGCGGTTTGTGACAAGGAGACGGAGAAAAGTTTTCATTGCGGCCAGCCAACGCGCCCTTTGCGCGGCTGGGGCTGGATGAATAACGATATGGTAAACTTTTTGTCTTCTATTTTCGGGGGCGGAACGGCCGTATTGGTATACTCCTTATTGGTAGCGTAATAAGCAAATCACAAAAAGATTCCAAAACAAAAGAAGCCCACTTGTGATTTGCGCAGGTAAACATGGGAGAAGCGGCGCATCGATTTCAAAAACCATTACCGCTTTTACCATTATCAAGCAAACCACAGAAAGTATTTTGAAACACGAAGCGCGATTTCTCGGTGGTTTGCTCAAGTAAAAGCCAAATGTGCGCTCATTCTAATTCAAAATCCTTTTTGGCTTTTACACAATCGTGGGATTGCTTATGGCACACACATCGCACACAGGAGTTGCAATGAAATCGCAAGCACGCCCTGCCGGGTTTACGCTCCGGCATACGCTCAAAGCAAACAATCGCGCCATCACCCGCCTGGCCTGGGCACCAGATGGCATACAGCTGGCCTCCGCTTCGTATGACCAATCCGTGCGCATTTGGGATACGGAAGCCGGGATTGAATTGCGCGAGCTGTACGGTTACAGTGGTTCGGTTTTCACGGTGGTCATTTCACAAGACGGCCGTTTTGCTCTCTCTGCCTCTAAAAATGCCCTTAAAGTTTGGGATATGTCGGGCGAGAATCGCTCCCGCACCCTGCGCGGCCATGCCGATTACATCTACGCTGTAGCCGCCACGCCAGACGGCCGTTACGCACTCTCCGGCGCTTATGATGAAACCATCCGCATCTGGAACCTGGAAACCGACACCGAAGAAAAAGTACTCACCGGCCACAAAGGGCGCATCGGCTGTTTGGTCGTTTCCCCAGATGGCCAGACGGTAATCTCTGGTGCAGCAGACAGCACCATCAAGCTATGGGACTTCTCAACCGGGCAAACCAAACAAACGTTAAGCGCGCATCACGGCGAAGTGCTGGATCTGGCGCTTTCTCCTGATGGGCACCTCCTGGCCTCCGCTTCGCACGACAGCGATGTACACTTATGGCAAATAGAGAACGGCACGCTGATCACCAGTTTAACCAATCATACCAAGCCAGTTACGGCCGTATCCTTTTCCGCTGATGGGCAACTCCTCGCCACAAAATCTGCCGACAGCACCGTTTGCTTCTGGCGCAGCGACACCTGGGAAATGGTAGCCAACCTAGAAGAATCCCATTCCAAATTTGCATTCTCGGGCCTTGCTTTTCACCCAACCAAACCAGCCATTGCCACCCTGGGTGAAAAAGATAAAACCATTCGCGTGTGGGACCTGGATATGACGCAATGGTTCTAAATAACCACCTTTTTGCTTAGCTTTCTTCTCCCGAAACCTAGAAAAAATGTTACCATATGAGTGGTTAGCCTGACGGTAGGATTGGGGCTGGTTGGGTAACCCAAAGGTCTAAGGATGTATCAAGAAATTGAGTACACAAGTGTCGTGCACAACAGAAGCATCGTCACCCACATCACACTGGATACAGATTTCAATATTCTAAGCCATTCAGCGGAACTGGATCAGTGGTCTTGCTTTGAGCGTGATACCATCGCTGGCCTTTGCCTTTTTGACTTATTTCCCCAGCTGGAATCCAGTCGAGAACTTATCGTTGAAAGCGTGCAAGTTCCAGGAAGTGCCTTTGTTTATCGTTATGCTTGCTTTCTGCAGGAAAATTCCCCCGAACAACTGTTTGATCTGCAAATTGAAGCCTTCCCCCGTGTGCCAGACAAACTGCTTTTGACAATCATCCCGCTGCACCTTGCCACACCCAACAACGTTGACAATAGCAAAGATGTAGCCAGGCTAGCCCGCCATAATCAGGAACTGCTGCTGCTCAATCGCGCCAGTCAAATTCTTACCGCTACGTTAAATTCAGCCGAGGTTTTGGAACGCTTGTTGCAGGTTACGGTGCAAATCATCAATGCCGCTGGTAGTTCCGTCTGGCTGTGGGCAGATGAAGATGAAGAGCGCCTGGTTTGCCGGGCTGCGTTTCATCCCGGCAAGGACGAGCGGCTGATTGGGCAGCACGTACTCTCTGGCAAAGGCATCGTTGGCTGGGTGGTTCAGTCAAATGAAGGAACAATTGTGTCTGATCCGGCTCACGACGGCCGTTTCTACCCCCATATCGACAAAAGCAGCGGCTTCCTAACCACCTCTATCCTGGCGGTTCCTATTCATTTGCGCAATCGTACGTTGGGCGTTTTGGAAGTGGTCAATAAGCGAGACGGCCGTTTCACAGCCAAAGACCTGGCCTACGCCGAAATGTTAGCCGCCTCCGCCGCTATCGCCATCGACAATGCTCAGCTCATTGAGAGTTTACAGCAGAATATGGATGAGTTAACCGTGCAAAATGCGGAGTTGGAAGCCTTCGACCACACCGTTGCCCATGATTTACAAAATCCATTAGCCCTGGTGGTGGGGTTTGCCGATTTGCTGCAAACGCAAGGGAACCACATCACGGAAGAGGAACGTGCCCGCGCCCTGGAACTGTTGGTGCAAAACGCACGCCGGATGAGCAGCATTATCCAGGAACTACTGATGCTTTCCAGCGTGCGCAAGCGAGACGTAGAAACGCATGCTCTCGACATGGCCGTGCTTGTGGAGAATGCACTTGATCGTCTGCGCTTCTTAGTCCAACAACACAAAGCCCAAATCAATTTACCTGAAAGTTGGGCAGTGGCCCGTGGCTATGGTCCCTGGATAGAAGAGGTGTGGGAAAATTTCATCAGCAACGCCCTGAAATATGGGGGAACCCCGCCTGAGATCAACTTAGGCAGCACGGTATTGGCAGACGGCCGTATCCAATTCTGGATTCGCGACAACGGCCAGGGCATCCCAGTAGAAAAACAGGATCAACTCTTTATACCCTTCACCAAGCTCAGCGAAGTGTACATCACCGGGCACGGGCTGGGGCTTTCTATCGTTTGTCGCATTATGGAAAAGCTGGGCGGCGACGTTGAGGTTGAAAGTCGACAAGGAGCAGGCAGCACCTTTAGCTTCACCTTACCAGCTTATTTTCCAGATGAAAGTTGACCATCGCTTTGAACTGGCAGTGCCGCTCTTGTCGCGTTATCATTTCCCATCTTTAAAAACAATCGCCGCTTACGGCAATAAGCAAGCTTGTGGTGAACGTAGTCGTACCATTTGTAAGCTTTCATCTGCGTTCATCACTGTTAATCAGCGTCCTATTTTTAGAGGAGTTAAACATGCCCAAGTCAGAAAAACGGCCGATCACCGCCGAAGATTTATATAAAATTGAACTCGTCTCCGATCCCCAACTATCCCCCGATGGCGCTCACATTATTTTTGGCGTCACCCGCGTGGACCGCAAAACGGAGAAGAAGTTCACTAATTTATGGCTCGTTCCCAGTGATGGCAGCAGCCCGCCAAGCCAGTTCACCTATGGCGATCAGTCCGACACTCATCCACGCTGGTCACCAGACGGCCGTTTCATTGCCTTCCTTTCCAACCGCAAAGATGAAAAACAGTCCCAACTCTACATCATCCCTCTAACCGGTGGCGAAGCTCGACCGGTGAGCAAAATGGAAGGCAGCTTTGCTGGCTTCACCTGGTCGCCAGACGGCAGCACCTTCGCCACCCAGTTCCGTAAAAAAGATGCCGCAGCAGCCGAGCGGGAAAAAGATGAGCAAAAGAAGAAGCTGGGTGTCGTCAGCCGCCATTTCACCACCCTGAATTACAAAGCCGATGGCGGGGGGTACCTGCCCGAAGAAAAGTGGCATATCTGGACCATCGACGCCGACAGCGGCGAAGCCACCCAACTTACCGAAGGCGACAAATTTGATGAGGTCCAGCCACAGTGGGCCCCAGACGGCCGTTCCCTCATCTTCATCTCCAACCGCGACCCGCAGCCAGATATTAACTGGGACCAAACAGAGCTGTACCGCGTTCCTGCAGAAGGCGGCGAGATAACCCTGATCCCCTCACACGAAGGCCGCAAATTCAATCACACCATCTCCCCAGATGGCAATTGGATTGCCTACATGGGCCGCAAGCAAAAAGGGCACTGGTACCAAAACGACTGCATCTACCTGGTGCCCGCCAGCGGCGGTGCAGCGCGCAACCTCACGGCCGAATTTGATCTTCATCTAAATACGGCCACCCTCACAGATGTGGGCAGCGGCACGCCACAGCCACCGCCAACCTGGTCCAAAGACGGCCGTACCCTCTACATCCTGGCCACCGAAAAAGGCAACCAGCCCCTGCTGGCTTTCAGCACGGACCCAGATGCTCCCGGCTACAAGCGCATCATCAACGAAGCCGGGTTAGTCGCTAGTTTCTCCCTGGATGATGCCCAACAGACCCTTGCTTACCTTTGGGGCGATTTCAGCGGCCCGGCCCAGGTGCGCGTACAAAATCTGGCCTCTGGCGACACAAAAACGCTGACCCAATTTAACAAGGCGTTGCTGGCTGAAATCGAACCGGGAAATATTGAAGAAGTGTGGTTCAAAGGCAAAGATGGCACCGATCTACATGGCTGGATCATGACCCCACCTGGCTTCGACCCGAACAAAAAATATGCCTCCATTTTGGAAATTCATGGCGGGCCACAAACGCAATACGGCCGTGCCTACTTCCACGAGATCAATTTACTGGCCGCCCAAGGCTACGTCGTCTACTGGAGCAATCCACGCGGCAGTCAAGGCTACGGTGAAGCATTTGCCGGAGCCATCTACAACCAATGGGGTACCGTTGATTATGATGACGTCATGGCCTGGACCGACTATGTCGAGAAGCTGCCCTACATCGACACCGAACGCATGGGCGTCACCGGCGGCAGCTACGGCGGCTACATGACCTCGCTTATCATTGGCAAGACGGATCGCTTTAAAGCGGCCGTTGCCCAACGCGTCGTCAGCAATTTCATCAGCTTCTACGCCTCCAGCGACTTGAACATCGGCACAGAATATCTCTTTGGCGCAGAGCAGTCCCCGTGGGACGACCTGGAAAACTATTGGCGGCAATCCCCCATCGCTTACATTGGCAACGCCAAAACACCTACCATGCTCATCCACAGCGAGCGCGACTTCCGCTGCGATAAAGAACAGGGCGAACAGGTTTTCGTCGCCCTCAAAAAACTGGGCGTAGACACCGAAATGATCCTCTTCCCCGAAGAATCACACGGCCTCTCCCGCGCCGGGCGCACCGACCGGCGTATCGAACGGCTCAGCCACATGATCCGCTGGTTTGCGACGTACCTCAAAGAATAAGTTATAATAAGCCCGCAAGAAATAAAATTAACTCGTTTGAGAAACAATGATTAGAGATTGGCGACTGGAGATTAAAATATCTTCAGTCTCTAATCTCCAGTCTGCAATATCCCAACCTATGCTAGATAAGATTAAACAAGTCGTCACTCGCTACGACGAAATTGAAAGACAAATGACTGATCCGGCTGTCCTGGCCGATCATGTGAAACTAACAGATTTGGCTCAGGAGCGGTCTGACTTGCAGCCGTTAGTAGAAGCATACCGTGAGCATGCGCGCATCCAGCAAGAGCTGGCCGACGCCCGCGAAATGGCCGAGATGGAAGACGGCGAAATGGCCGCCCTGGCCGAAGCCGAGATCGAGACGCTAGAAGCCCAGTTAGAATCGCTGGACAATGAAATGCGCCGCCTGCTGGTGCCCAAAGACAGCCGCGATGACCGCAACGTCTTTGTAGAAATTCGCGCCGGGGCGGGCGGTGATGAAGCCGGTATTTTTGCTGCTGATCTGCTGCGCATGTACATGCGCTACGCTGAAGGGCGCAACTGGAAGCCCACAATCTTAGAAGAGAATGCCACTGGCGTCGGCGGCTATAAAGAAGTGATTTTTTCGGTAAAGGGCAAAGGGGCTTACTCCCGCTTCAAGTACGAAAGCGGCGTCCATCGCGTACAGCGCGTCCCGCAAACGGAGTCGCAGGGGCGCATCCACACCAGTACCGCCACCGTCGCCGTCATGCCCGAAATTGATGACGTGGACATCACTATCGATCCCAAAGATTTGGAGATTACGGCCACGTTTTCTTCGGGTCCTGGCGGCCAGCACATGCAGAAAAACGCTACGGCCGCTCGCATTGTGCATATTCCCACGGGCATGTTTGTCAAGATTCAATCAGAACGCAGCCTGACGCAAAACAAGCAGTTGGGCATCGCCATCATCCAGGCCCGCTTGCAGGAAATTGAGGAAGAAAAACAGCATACGGCCGTTGCCGCCGACCGCAAATCCCAAATTGGCACCGGTGACCGCAGCGAAAAAATCCGCACCTACAACTATCCGCAGGGGCGCGTCACGGACCACCGCATTGGCCTGAGCAGCTATAACCTGCCCGCCGTGATGGATGGCGACATCGACCAGTTCATCGACGCCCTCACCGTGGCCGACGAAGCAGAAAAGCTGGCCGCGCTAAACGAATCATAATCTTGCGTAGGGGCGACCCGGCGGGTCGCCCCTACTACATAAACACCGAATTTGACGGAGTACCAAATGACCGAACTCACCTACCAACCACGGGGCCGCTATTTTGAACAGTTTGAAATTGGCCAGCAGCTTGTCACCGCCGCGCGCACCATCACCGAAAGCGACATTGTGAGCTTTGCCGGGATGACGGGCGATTACAACCAGATTCATACCGACGCCGAGTTTGCCGCCAAAGACACCTTTGGCCAGCGGGTGGCGCACGGCATGTTGGTCCAGTCCATCGCCACCGGTCTGGCGGTCCAGTCGGGCATCATCGAGGGTACCGTGCTGGCCTTTCGCGAGCAAAGTGCCAAATTTAGCCTGCCGGTTTTTATTGGCGATACGGTGCATGTTGAATTAAAAATCACCGAGATCAAAGCGCTGCCTCGCCTGGGCGGCGGGAACATAAACATGAAATACGCCGTCTACAACCAGCACGGCAAAGCCGTCCAGCGTGGTGACTGGGTCATGCTGATCAAAAGCCAAAAATAATGTTTAATTGTTAATCAATGAGTGACGAGCAAGAACGGCCGCATCCCGAACAACCTGAAGAAGAAACCCAATCCGGGTCTACAACCGATCCCCAAGAGCAGGCAACAGAAACCAACGACGAAGAATCGTTTGGCACCGTTTCGCTGCTGGATTTAATGGCGCAATCGGCTGATGAAATTCCGGAAACAGTTGTGCTGAATCCGGGCGGAAAGCCACGTCCTCAGAAAAAAGAAGATTCAGAAGATGCGCAAGAGGTGGATACGGCCGTTCCCCAAAGCAACGAAGTGGCCGACGAGGATGTGCCTACCGAGCAGTCCGACGAGGAACGCACCCTTACCCTCAACATGCCCAGCCCCGACGACGAGGACACCGCTGACCTACCTGCTGTCCAGGCTCCACGCCCCAAACCAGCGCCGCTGCCACTCACGCCGTCTAAACTTCGGCCAATTGACCGCCCACCCATTGAAGACCCGGATGCCACTGAGGTTTCACCCGATTTAGCCATTCCCCCGCCGGAACGGCCGCGTTCCGAACAGCCCACCCAAATCTACGAGCGGAAAAAACCAGCAACGCCACCCGACAAACCCACCGTGCAGCGGCAACCCGTACGCGAAGCGCCCACCCAGCCCCGACCGCAGCGGGAACAGCCACCACGCCGCCAACCAGCCCAGCCCAAACGGCCGCAGCAACAGCCACAGCGACAAGCCACCCAGCCGACAGGTCCGGTGGCCATGCCCAAGCAAGAACCCAAACCACGCCCCAAGCGGCAAGCGCCCAGACGGCGCAACTGGGGCAGTTGTTTTGTTCGCAGCGTAGTGATTAGCCTGCTGCTCGGTGTCGTCGTCATGGCCCTCACCGTGGCAGGCCTGGCGATTGGCTACCGTGTCATCGCCAATGGGTTACCTTCTGTTTCCGAACTTCAAGGGCGCGTCAGCACTTTTGAGACGGCACGCATCTTTGATCGTGATGGCAATGAGCTATTTTCTCTGGCCGATCCTTCCTTCGGCAACCGTACGCGCGTCTCGCTGGATCAAATCTCCCCTTACCTCATCAACGCCACCATTGCCACCGAAGATTCGCGTTTCTATGAAAATCTGGGCTTCGATAGCATCGCCATCGGCCGGGCTATTTTGCAGGCGGCTCAGGAAGGTGAAGCCGTTTCGGGGGCCAGCACCATTACCCAGCAGCTGGTGCGCGCCACCCTGCTGGACGAGGAAGAACGGACCGAACGGACCTTCCGCCGTAAAGTGCGCGAAATCATCCTCGCCGCCGAGATGAACCTTGAGTATGATAAAGATGTCATCCTGGAAATCTACCTGAACGAAATTTATTACGGCAATCTGGCTTACGGCATTGAAGCCGCTGCCGAAACCTATTTTGACAAATCGGCGGCCGATCTGACGCTGGCTGAAGCGTCGCTGTTGGCGGGACTGCCTCAGGCACCTGCCAGTTGGGACCCTTATACCGCGCCTAACCTGGCGCTGGGTCGCCAATCAGAAGTGCTCAGTCGGATGGAGGCCGAAGGCTATATCTCTCTCGACGAAGCGCAAGCGGCGCTGAATGAAACTGGTGCGTTTATTTACGATATGACACCGCCGGTACGGCAGATTACGTACCCACACTTTACCTTCACCGTACTGCAGCAGGCGGAGGAACTATTGGGCGCGCAATCTATCTATCGCGGGGGGCTGCGCATTCACACCACACTGGATCCGGCGACACAGCAGTTGGCCGAAAACACACTGGCCAATGCCGAGAACAACATCAATGTTGCCGGAGCCAACAATGCCGCTATGGTCGTTTTACAGCCGCAAACCGGCGAAATTTTGGCGTTGGTCGGCAGCGTTGATTTTGATGATGAGGCGATTAGTGGCCAGGTGAATATGGCGCTGGCTCCGCGCCAGCCCGGTTCTTCCATCAAGCCGCTGGTTTACCTCTCGGCAATGGAACAAGGGTGGACGCCCGCCACGCTCATTTGGGACGTGCCAACTTCGTTTCCCGACGGCACTAATCCGCCATACGCCCCTAAAAATTATGACGATGCGTTTCATGGACCGCTGCGGTTACGGCCGTCTTTGGGCAACTCCTACAACATTCCGGCCGTCAAAGCGCTGGAGTTTGTCGGTGTCTGTAACTTTATTGCCAACGTACAAAAAGTAGGGTTAACGTCGCTGCAAGATCCTGGCTGTGTGGAGCAGGGTGCCCCGCGCAACTATGGCCTGGCGCTGTCTTTGGGCGGCGGGGCCATCAGCCCGCTGGAGATGGCTGGGGCGTTTGGCACCCTGGCCAACCAGGGTAACTACATTCCGCCATTCACCATTCGCCGCATCGAAAATAACGCGGGCGAGATTTTGTTTGAAGAACCCACCTCTGATCCAACCGTGACGCAGGTGGTGCGCCCAGCCCATGCTTATCTGCTCAGCGATATTTTGTCAGATAACAATGCGCGCCAGCCGGAATTTGGCGTCAACAACTTGCTGGTCATTCCGGGGCACCGGGTGGCGGCCAAAACCGGCACCTCTGGCACCGATCGCAATGATGTGCGAGATGGCTGGACGATTGGCTACACACCGGAAGTGGTGACGGCCGTTTGGGTAGGCAACACCAACAATGAAGCCCTCAACCCTGGTCAATCCGGCACGCAAGTGGCTGCCCCCATTTGGAACAGCTTCATGAACCAATATTTGGCCAACCGGCAGCCGGTGGATTTTGTACGGCCGTCCAACGTCGTAGATATTGAGATTTGCAGTGATTCTGGCACGCGCCCCGGTAATGATTGCACCGACCGCCGCGTTGAGCGCTTTGCCGAAGACCAGCCGCCGCTGGGCAGCGAACAAGATTTCATCCAGGCAGTACAGTTAGACCAGTGGACCGGTCTGCGAGCCAATGAATTTTGCGCTGAATCAGTCTATCAGGCCAGCTTCTTCACGCTGCTGGTGAGCGGCGGGGAAGCAGTGGAAACGCGTGAGGAAACGGTGGCCCAAAACTGGCTAGAAACAACCGCCGCTGGGCAAGCGTGGGCCAATGCGCGGGGCATTGCCGTGCCGCTGCGCTTGCCCCCTGGCCAGGCATGTGATGAAACCACACAGCGTCCGCAAATCACAATTAGCCAACCGGTAGCGGGCAGCGAGGTGAGCGGAACGGTAGAAATTATGGGCTCGGTGAGCGCCCCAGGGTTTGGCGGCTATCAGGTGGAGTATGGCTTTGGCAATGATCCGGAGGGCTGGGGCTTGGCGCAGGAGCGACAGGACATCAGTGTAGAAAATGGGCTATTGGCCAGTTGGGACACGTCCACAGTGAATTATGCAGGTCCGCTAACGATTCGGGTTTTGCTATTTGGCCCAGATAATCCAAGTACACCGGAAGAGGATCGGGCAATTGTAGGGGAGCAAGTAACGGTAACGCTGCTGGAACCAACCCCAACGACCACGCCTACGGCCACAGCCACAGCCACCCCAACTGAGACGCCTACGGCCACATCAACCAACGAACCAACCGGCACGCCAACACCCACAACAGAGAGCACCCCGACGGAAACGGCCGTTCCCACAGAAACACCCACCAGCTCCCCCACACCATAAATGGTTGGCTAAATCTCGTCTGGTTCGTCTTTAATCTCGGCGGTTTCCTCTTTAACGGGCAGATTGCCAGGCGGCTTCCAGCGTTGTTCCAACTTTTTACGCCAGTTGCGTACCAATGCTCGGCTAATTTTTTCGCTGACGCATTGTATGGTGAGCAAAAGCACAACCCTCCAGCCAGTTTTGATGTGACTTTCACGCCAAAAACTCGTCTAACTAGCTACAATGGCAGACCATAGCAGTCAACATTCAAACTAGGTAGCGTTATGAATTCATCGCTGGACACATTGCATTCACCAATTACGGCCGTTCTCTTCGACTGGGATTTCACCTTAGCTTATTCTTTGGGCCTTGACGTCTCTCATGTTGCCCGCACCGCCATACTGTTTCAAAAATATGGGGTTGCCTGCACCGAGGCAGAGGTAGTTGCGGCACAAACAGCATTAGAAACAGATATTAAGAGCGGGGCCGTTTCTGGTTCCTTGCGACCACAAAAAAAGCGGGAGATCATCCAACTGTACCGTGAGCTGCTGCGCCGCCTGGGGCATCCTGATGACAGTTATGAATTTGCTTATCAGATTTATGCGGGATACGGCCGTTTACCCCATTATCTCTATGACGATGTACTGCCTACCTTGCATCAACTACAAAGCCGCAATCTTCAATTAGGCATTCTTTCCAACCACTCCTCCTCCGTACGCCGCACCATCGACCAGCTCTTGGGCAACATCATTCCCCAGCAAAACATTACAATCAGTGAAGAAGTTGGGGTCCACAAACCAGGTAAAACCATCTTCCGCAGAGCAGTGGCCAAACTGCGCCAAAAACCAGCAAACTGTATCTATGTGGGCGATAATTTGGAAGTTGATGCGATTGCGGCCGTACAGCAGGGGGGCTTCGCGGCTGGCATCTGGATCGACCGCTTGTCCAATGAGGAATCATTGCTCACCCTCCCCAGCCATATCTATCGGCTCACCAGCCTAACCCAACTCATTTTGCTTCTCTGAAAAGTCACATCGTTGCCCAGAAATCTCTGCGCTTCTTGTTTCGATTTTGCCGAAAGCGATGGCTTGTTTTGGCCTTTGGCTATGGTATCATCGGGCCATTAAGAACAGGCACAATCGCCTAGAAGGCACCCGATTTTCCTGTCCCTTTAAATATTAAAGGACAAAATTATGGACAAGTTTATTCTGGCCATCGACCTGGGCACTTCCGGCCCAAAAGTTGCCCTTGTCTCGCCACAGGGCAGCGTACTCGCTTGTGAAATTGGTGAGACAGATTTAATCATCTTGCCTGGCGGCGGGGCAGAACAAGACCCTGACCAGTGGTGGCAGGCGATTAAAACCACTACCCGACAACTTTTGCAAAAGACGGCCGTATCCCTAGAAAAGATCATCGCCGTTGGTTGTACCTCTCAGTGGTCGGGAACGGTGGCGGTGAATGAAAACGGCCGTCACCTGATGAACGCTATCATCTGGATGGATTCACGCGGCGCGCCTTACGTCCATAAAATAACGGATGGCCCCATCAAAATCGAGGGGTACGGCCTGGACAAACTGATTCCCTGGCTGCGTCTCACGGGAGGCATCCCGGTTCGTTCCGGCAAAGACCCCATTGCCCACATCCTTTTTATCAAAGACCAGCTGCCCCACATTTACCAGGAAACCTACAAATTTCTGGAGCCAAAAGATTACCTTAATCTGAAACTGACCGGGAAGTTTGCCGCCTCCTTCGACTCCATCACCCTGCATTGGCTAACCGACAACCGAGACATTCACCAGGTAAAATACAACGACCAGCTCATCAAGTTTTCCACCGTTGATCGTGAAAAGCTGCCAGATCTCAAGCAAGCAGTCGATATACTTGGCCCCTTAACGCCTGCGGCGGCGCAAGAATTAGGGTTACCGGCAGGCATTCCCGTGGTAATGGGCACGCCCGACCTCCAATCAGCAGCGCTGGGGTCCGGTGCTCTGCGTGACTTCCAACCCCATCTCTACATCGGTACTTCCTCCTGGCTAACGTGCCACGTCCCCTACAAAAAGACAGATTTATTTCACAACATGGCCTCACTGCCGTCGGCCATTCCAGGCAAATATTTCATTGCCAATGAACAGGAAACAGCCGGGGCCTGCCTCTCCTACCTGCGTGACAACATCCTGTACCCGGATGATGCCCTGGCGCGGGAAACGCGCTTGCCCAATGTGTATCCGATATTTGACCAGATGGTAGAACAAGTGCCAGCGGGCAGCGAGCAGGTCATTTTTACGCCCTGGCTGCATGGTGAACGAACACCGGTAGAAGATCATCGGGTGCGTGGGGGCTTCCATAACCTGTCCCTCTCCGCAACGCGTTCTCATCTTATTCGGGCCGTTTTTGAAGGGATAGCTTACAACTCGCGCTGGCTGTTGGGCTATGTAGAAAAATTCATTAAACGGCCGTTAAATGACATTCACATGATCGGCGGCGGGGCCAACTCCAACGTATGGTGCCAAATTCATGCCGATGTACTCAACCGGCGCATCAAACAGGTGCAGGACCCCGTTGAAGCCAATGCCCGAGGGGTGGCACTGCTGGCCGCCGTGGCCCTGGGACTGGCCTCGTTTGAGACCATCGGCGACGACGTGGCAATCGCTCACACCTACGAGCCCAATCCGGCAAATCGCCAGATTTATGACCGATT
The DNA here is from genome assembly GCA_905479495.1 of uncultured Anaerolineae bacterium. Taxonomy (GTDB): domain Bacteria; phylum Chloroflexota; class Anaerolineae; order Promineifilales; family Promineifilaceae; genus Leptofilum. The sequence goes on along the minus strand of CAJQMR010000005.1, from coordinate 239,687 downwards.
GTTCACAGAATATTTAAATATTTACAAGCAGAATAAGGGCATTTATGCCCGTTTGAACAGCTAAGCAAACCACAGAAAGTTCTTTAAAAATCGAAGGGCGATTTCTCTGTGGTTTGCTCAGGTAAAAGCGGGAGAAATGGCTTTAAGCAATTTAAAGAACTTTCCCGCTTTTACATAAAAAGGTAGAAATATGGGAATTAAAGAGTTAGTGGGCAAACTGAACAGACGCGTTATGCCCCAATTAGAAAAAGGATTAAAAGCCATCCCACCGATTAATCGGCGCATTGAGGCGCAGTATGATGAGATGATGGCCGGATTGGACAGCTCGCTAAAGCCATACCGGGGTGAGTTTGAAACTTATGAACGATTGCCGGTGAACGGCCGTTCCCACCAAGAAATCCTCGATGAAATGGCCACCTTCAAAAAATTGGAACAGGCACGCTGGCAGGATGGCTTCGTCTCCGGTGCAGTCTATCATGGTGACAATGAACACATCAACTTCTTGAACCAGGTGTACACGCTCCACTCCCAAAGCAATCCGCTGCACGCCGATGTCTGGCCCAGCACCAGCAAATTTGAAGCCGAAATTGTGTCCATGACGGCCCACATGCTGGGTGCAGGCCAAACGCGGCCAGGCTACGCAGTAGACGAAGAAATTTGCGGCACGATGAGTTCCGGCGGCACAGAAAGCATCTTGCTGGCAATGAAAACGTACCGGGATTGGGCGCGGGATAAAAAGGGCATCAAAAATCCAGAAATGCTTGTGCCGGTCACGGCGCACGCAGCTTTTGACAAGGCGGCTCAATATTTCAACATCAAAATGGTGCGGATTCCGATTGACCACAATTTTCGGGCAGACTGGACGGCCGTACGCGACCTCATCACCCCCAACACCATTGTTATCGTCGGATCGGCACCATGTTATCCGCATGGCGTCATCGATCCCATCGAAGAAATGTCCACCCTGGCGCTCAAACACGGCATCGGTTTCCATACCGACGCCTGCCTGGGCGGCTTTGTGCTGCCCTGGGCCAAAAAGTTGGGCTACGCTGTGCCGCCGTTCGATTTTCGTCTGCCGGGCGTCACCTCCATGTCAGCCGACACCCATAAATATGGCTATGCCGCCAAGGGTACATCAGTGGTGCTGTACCGGGGAATGGAACTGCGCCGTTACCAATATTTCACCGTCACCGATTGGCCAGGGGGGCTTTACTTCTCGCCCTCGTTTGCGGGCAGTCGCCCTGGCGCATTAAGCGCCGCTTGCTGGGCGGCAATGGTGTCCCTAGGAGAAGATGGGTATCTGGCAGCAACCCAAAAGATTTTGGAAACATCGGCCAAAATTCGCGAAGGCATTGCCAGCATTTCCGGGCTGCGGCTGCTGGGGCATTCACTTATCGTGCATGCCTTCACCGCTGACGAATTTGATATTTACCGGGTGATGGATTTTATGTCCAAACGACATTGGGGCTTAAATGGTTTACATAAACCATCCTGCGTTCATTTTTGCGTCACTTACATCCACACCCAACCTGGCGTGGCCGAACGATTTATTGAGGATTTACAAGAAGCAGTGGACTACGTAAAAGCACACCCTGATGAGGCAGGCGAATTGGCACCTGTCTATGGCCTGGCAGCCACAATCCCCATGCGCGGGGTCGTCAGCGACATTCTTAAGCGGTATATCGACAAAATTTATGAGGTGTAGAATTTTCCCGGAAACTTGCCCATAATTTACTGGACTATACAGTTTTCGGGAAAACGAAAGTCTAGCTGGCCGGACCAGGCGCAATACCCACCAACAGAACCAAGCGCTCCTGGCCATCATTTTGCACACCGTGGATGACGCCAGCAGGTGCCCAAACGACCTGCCCAGATACGGCCGTTACCCGCTCCTCACCCAGCCAAAAATGCCCTTCACCGGCCACAACATAGTAAAACTTGTCCTGATCAGCATGGTCGTGCGGCTTTTGCACCTGACCTGGTTCCAGGCAGTTAACACCAAGCAGCAGCGCCTCGCTCTGAAACAAAGTGTCTTTAAAAAACTTCTCTGGCTTTGAGCCAACATGGTCCTGCAAGGTTTTTACAAATTTCATAAGCACTCCCTTTGAAAAATAGTTATCATTTAGTGTCAGTGAGCGAAACGGCGTTCACATTGAAGCGTTATTCAATTGTATGTTGAAACCATGTTAATTTCATACTCTTTTCCACAACCCGATCAGAGCACCGCTTATCACAATAATCAACTAAGCAAACCACAGAAAGTTCTTTAAAAATCGAAGGGCGATTTCTCTGTGGTTTGCTCAAGTAAAAGCGGGAGAAATGGCTTTAAGCAATTTAAAGAACTTTCCCGCTTTTACATAAAAGGAACGATTCGTTGAAAACACAATTTTTATTGGACCCAGATGTTGTTTTTCTCAACCACGGCTCTTTTGGAGCCACACCCCGCCCCGTCTTTGAGGCTTACCAACAATGGCAGCTTCATATGGAACGGCAGCCTGTCCAGTTTTTCATCACGGAAATTGCGGGCCATTTTGCCAATGCCCGCCAAAGTTTGGCCGCTTTTTTGCAGGCAGGCAGCAATGACCTGGTGTTTGTGCCCAACGCCACCTTTGGCGTGAACATTGTTGCCCGGTCACTGCTACTGGGACCGGGCGATGAAGTATTAACCACAAACCATGAGTATGGTGCCTGTGAAAATGTATGGCGCTTTCTCAGCCAAAAACAAGGCTTCAGCTACCGCCAACAATCCATCCCGCTGCCGCTGCCCAACGACGAGGCGATTGTGGATCTCCTGTGGCAAGGGGTGACGGAGAAAACAAAAGTCATTTTTTTGAGCCACATTACCTCAAGTACGGCCGTACGCTTCCCCGTGCAAAAAATCTGCCAGCGCGCCAGAGAGGCAGGCATTCTTACCGTGGTAGATGGTGCCCACGCCCCCGGCCAGATTCCGCTGAATCTAACCCAAATTGGTGCAGATTTCTACACCGGCAACTGCCACAAATGGCTATGTGCCCCAAAAGGAGCCGCCTTTTTACATGCCCATCCCGCCGTCCAACATCTCATCGAACCGCTGGTAGTTGGCTGGGGCTGGGGCAAAGACCGCCAGCTTACCTTCGGTTCTGATTTCTTAGATTACCTACAATATTTGGGCACCAATGATTTATCCGCCTATTTTGCTGTGGCCGATGCCATTCAATTCCGAGAAGCACACCATTGGGAACAGGTGCAGGCCGACTGCCACGCGCTGCTGCAAGAGGCAATGGCGGGCATTGCCGCGCTTACCGGGCTGCCCAGCATCTACCCGAATAACAGTGCTTTTAGCCAAATGGCTATCATGCCTTTGCCGCCCATCACAGATGTACTGGCGCTCAAAGCACAACTTTATGCGGATTACAAGGTAGAGATTCCCCTGACGGTATGGCAGGAACGGCCGTTTATCCGCATTTCTGTCCAGGCCTACAACACACAACGCGACATTGATATCTTAATTAAGGCGCTGACTAATCTTTTACCAAATTTCACCAAATAAATAACCTCAGATTGCAGGGAAATGAATAGAACGCTGATTTACCTGATTACCCTAATCAGGAAGATCAGGATAATCAGCGTCCCATTTAAAAGGAGTAAGCATGTCTACCACACGATTGGACGAATTTCAGGCTTATCGAGAAAAGATGAATGAACGGGTAATGGACCTGGACCATTTGGGCATTAAGCGGTTTTTCAATTTGGATACGGCCGCTTACCGCGATGGTCCGTTGCCCGGCAACACCAAAGAACTGCTCGGGCTTGTCGCCTCCGCCGTGCTGCGCTGCAACGACTGCATCGATTATCACCTGATTCAATGTGTAGACGCGGGCTGGTCTGACGAGGAAATTGTGGATGCGCTCAATGTGGCGCTGGTTGTGGGGGGCAGCATCGTCATTCCTCATTTACGGCATGCGGTAGAGACGATTGATTTGCTACGAACCCAACAGTAAGCAGTCGGTCAGTAATCGGTGGATCAGTGACTGATTCCTGTTTTACCGATTACTGATCTCAGTGATGTTTGCGGTAAATTCGGCGGCCTTCCCAGCCGCATTGGTTACATTTATAGCGGCGCACCGGCACACCGATTAAACTCAGCAGATAATCTGAGGTTTCTCGACTGATGCGCTGAAGGTCATGTGCCTCGCAAGTGGGGCAGCCCGCGTTGTACTGCCAGTCGGGCCGCAAAACAACCCGACGGTAGCCGATTTGGGAACCTAACAGAAAAATGCCCAAGATGGAAATCCCGGCAATAATTCTGGCTCCCCAGCCAAAGCTGAGCCAACTGAGCCACCATGGCATGCCCGATAGCACCGCAATGCGATCCGTACGCGCATCATATTGAATGACGATCATCTCTGCCGGAAATTCGGTCGTAAACTCTAAGGGGATTGGTTCCAAAGAACGGCCGCTGGCCCCAATGCCCTCGTTTCGTCCCTGGATACCAACATAGGTTTCATAGGTATTGGGCAGCGGTATTCGGGTGGCCAACTGATACCGGCCGTTGCCGATGGGCTCCATGGCCGTTCTGGCATCCTCGCTGTCCCACCGTTTGGCCTGGAAGGAACCAACCGCCACAACACGAGCTGGCAATGTGTCATTCGCGGTAAGTGCGTAGCTGCGCGGCCACAAATTACTGGGAGGCATGGCGGGATTAAAGGTGAAAGTGATGGGCTGGTTCGGTGAGGTGACAAAAACCCAGGCAGATTTTTCGGGAACGGCCGTCTCCCATTGACCACAAGGCATGACGCGCCATAAATAGCGATCCGGTTCCGCAAAGATCACCGTGCGTGAATAGATGCCATCCCCTGCGGTACGATCACCTTCTGTGCCATCATCTACCAGCGGCGTACTACGGCCGTTCCATTCCTGGAAGTTCCCCACAATGCAGTACCCAACGTCTGGTTCGGCGGGCGGCGTCACTGCCAGGGGCTGGGGCGGACGTGACACCGTTGCCCGGGCTTGAGCCAGTCGGGGAAATGGATTGATGAGGAAGAGAACGGCCGTTAACAGAAAAACCACCAACAGCGCCTCACGCCAATAGCGCAGCTGCGGCAACGGCTGCCGTTTATGCGGGCCAAACCGATAGCGCCGTTCCGGCTGGCGTCGCCGCCGTTTTACAGGCCTTCTTGACGCTTTCTCAGCCGCTTGCTCGGCAACTTCTTCGTTCACCGCTTCTTGCTCATCCATAGGCGACAGTGTAATGAGTTCTCACTTTTTCAACAAGCTGTTTCACTATTCTTTTACGTGTGCTACCCCACGATCAACCGAATTCCCAGCAGGATCAGGAGAAACAGCACCCCTTTACGAAACTTCTCGGGGGCCAAACGGCCGTCTACCCAACGCCCTATAACCAAGCCTAAAACAATGCCTGGCAGCGCCCACAAATAATTTTGCCAGACAACGGCCGTAAAATTGCCGCTAAGGGCATGAGCCGTCAAGGTAAAAAAGCTGTTGAGTAAAAAATACGCCTGTAAATTGCCCTTAAAGGTTGTTGGCTCCCAGCGGCGGCAGGTGCCGTAAATAATCACCGGCGGACCGCTGGTGTTGTAGGCCCCACTCAACACGCCACCCAAAAAACCAAAGCCGTAGGCCCAGCCAGGCTGGCGCAGCTGTGGCAGGCGTGGGGCAAATAAAGCGTACAGGGCATACCCGGTCACGATGAAGCCCAAAATGGTGGTGATGATACGGCCGTCTACCTCACGCAGCACAAACACCCCCAGGGGAATGCCAATAATCGAAGCCAGGGAGAGCCGCTTCACAGCCGAAAAATTCAAAGCGTGCCAGTAGCGACGCAGCAAAAAAACTTCTGCCGTGATGCCAATCACGGCCACCAACGGCGTGGCCGTACCCACCCCAATCACGCTCACCAGCAACGGCATAGAGACCAGTGCCAGGCCAAACCCAGAAGCCGCCTGCACAAAAATGGCCAAGAAAACAATCAGCATCACAATCATAACGTAAACGGGGGATTGTATCGTCTACAAGGGAAGGCAACCAGCGCAAGAAAAGGTCTTCTCCCAACCCAGGAGGGCAGCCCTGCAATGAAGATGGATGCCTACACAGGCATGACAGGTGCAATGGAGGACCGTTTACCGTTCACTGATTACCAATTACCGATCAACGCCCACGCGGTGCCATTGGCGCACGCCCAGCGGGGTGAGGACATAACCGTCCAAATCGGGGCTGACGAGAGCGGCTTGCAAAGCGTGGCTGACAAACACGACGGGCGCGTCGGCCACGATGCGCCGCTCAATTTCGGCGTACTGCGCCAGGCGCGTCGGCACATCGCGTTCAATGCGGGCCTGTTCCAGCAAGGCATCCACCTGTAGATTGACATAACGGCCGATGTTTTGCTGCGAGCCGCTATAGTACAAAACATCGAGGAAATTTTGCGGGTCGGGATAGTCGGCACACCAGCCGCTGCTGTAAAAGTTGCCCGTATTGCCCGCGTACAGCTCATCGTAATAAATGAACGGGTCTACCACCACAGGCTGGATGGTGACGCCCAACGTTTCTTGCCAGAGGGAGATGACGGCCGTTTCATACCCCCCAACATCCCCATACCCAGATGTCGTGTAGGTCAATACAGGAAAAGTACTGCGGTCAGCGTAACCCGCCTCGTCCAAAAGCTGGTTGGCTTTGGCCGGGTTAAAGGGGTAGCCACGATTGGGGTCGTCTGTGTAGCCTGGCATTCCCGGCGGCAAAGAGCCAGTAGCCACCAGCGCATCCCCACCGGAGAACGTTTCAATGAGCAGTTCCTTGTCCAGGGCGTAGTTAAACGCCTGGCGCACCCGCACGTCGTCAAACGGAGCGATTTGCGTATTCAGGCCAATCGTTGAGGTACAGAGACTGACGCCCAGCTGAAGCTGATCGTGCAGCGGATTATTGGGGTCTTCCACGCGGTCCAGGTTGGCCCCACCAACGCCGACCAGGTCAATCTCGCCATTTTCATACTGCGACAATGCCAGCCCTGGCCCCAAATCGTAAACGATGTGGCGCACGCGGGCCGGTTCCAGGTAGTAGCTGTCATTGCGCACCAGGATGATTTCTTCATCGTCTGTCCAGCTTTGCAAACGAAATGGGCCGGTGCCGTTGGGTGCATATTCCCAGTTACGGCCGTCTACAGTCTCGCTATCCACCACAAAAGCCACCGGGTAGGCCAGCTTCTGCAAAAAGTAAACCACAGGCGCGGTGAGCTGCACTTCTAAGGTGTATTCATCAATCGCCCGCAAGCCGCTGATTTGTTCGGTTTCACCATCAATCACGGCTTGAATACCAGCGATGTCACCCAGGTATGTTTGCACTGTGTCGGAGCCAATGGCGGGATTGGCGGCGCGTTCCCAGCTAAAAATGACGTCTTGGGCAGTGAACGGCCGTCCACTATGAAACAGCACATTTTTGCGCAGGTAGAAAGTGTAGATCAGTCCATCATCGCTCACTTCCCAACCAGCGGCTAACTCCGGCTGCACCTGCAAATCACTGTCCAACGTCACCAGCCCGGAGAAGATCAGCCCCAGCGGGCCATCCGGGCCGCCAATGGTTTTTGCCGGGTCCAGGGTGCGCGGCTGGCCACCCAATAAGAAGATCGCGTCATCCCGGTCGATGTCAGCCTCATTTTGCAGTAGCTGCGGTGCGCGGCTTACCAGTTGGCAATTGAGCAGGAAAAAAGAAAGGGTGACTAAAAGTAAAGATTTTTTCAGGAACGCAGAGTTTCGCAGAGCAGACACAGAGGTGCGCTGAGAAAAAAGAGATTTCTCTGTGTAGCTCTGCGGGTTCTCTGTGCCCCTCTGTGTTCCGCTTATATCTCCCATCATTTGCGCCTCCGAAGCACCAGCCCAACGCCGATGAGCAGCAGGGGAAAGGCGGTGAGGTTGCAGATGCCCCCGCCGGGATTGTTGGTTGTGGCTGGCGGAACGGCCGTTGCCGCCGCAGCCGTTTCGGTCGGTACAGATTCAGGCAAGCCAAACGGTTCAATCGTGGGGACAGCTTGGGCGGATACGGCCGTTGGCGTGGGCGGAATCTCCCGTGGTGGCAAATTCAAACTTTTACGCCACGCCAGCTCCAGCCCATCGACATTGAAGCCGTAAACCGCTTCCAGCGCCTCATCGTAGCCGGTGCCCTGCGCCAGGGTGAGCAGCAGATCTTGCATTTGCGCTTGTCCGTAACTTTCTAGCAGAAATTTCACCACGCTGTAGCTCTGACTGTAGGCAATGCCCGCCTCTGGCCCATGCGAAGAAAAAGCGCCATTCAGGCTGCGTACCGGTTCAAAACTGTTGTTTTCTATGCCTCTGGCCAGGTCTTCTTGAATCGATTCGCTCGGTTCCCCCTCAGCATAAACCGCCAGCCCTTCATTAAGCCAGGTAGGGCGGCTGCCACCCACGCAGCTGCGGCCAAACTGCCCAATGACCAGATGGGCCAACTCATGGCGTACGGTAGGCTTGCCCCAGCTTTCGGCAATACGCGGCGGCACGCCAATGAGGATGATGTTGTAATCGCTAAAAGCCACACCGCCAGCCCAATCCTGAATGTACAGCACCGCATCCCGCATATCGTTGGATTCTTCGTAGATGAAGAGCTGCACTTCACTATCCAGGGTGATCCCCATCTCGTTTTGCAATCGGTCTAGCCCAGCCACGGCCGCATCCAGCAGCATTGGCCCCACCTCATCCCCTTCGTACCAGTGCAGGCGAATATTGGGGGCAGAAACGGTTTGCCAATCAAAGCGATCATCTACAAAGGTATGGCTTTGGCCTGGCGTGGTAGTGACATTGCCTCTGCGGTCGGTGATTTGCCACTGCCAACTTAGGGTTGCTCCCGGCGGTGGATTGCCGGAGCGGACCATTTCCCAGGTCCATTCTGCCCGGTTGCCATTGAGTTCGACGGGAACGGCCGTATTGGCTTCCAAGCAGCTCAACCGGTCCACGTCATAAACCAGACTCACGCTGGCCACGTCGCTGGCATCAGCCAGTTCCAACTGGAACGTCACCGACTGCGGAAAATCCACCAGCGCTTCATTTTGGGTAACGGTAATGTCACTTTGTGCTTGCAGCGGCGCAGCCAAACCTAACAAGCCATTCGCAACTATGATTATCATTGCAATACGAATCTTCAAAATCGCTCCATTTGTAGCCGCAGATTCTTTCTGCGCCACGCCGCCGGGGGATGAATCCCCCGGATATTATTTGGAAGCCCTTAGGGGGCTGCCCATTTAGCCGCAAAGAGGCTTCCCCAACTAGCCCAGGCCGTTTACGGCTGGGCGGATACGCAAATTACGATTGGCGACGGCCGTTCCACCACCAGCCACCAATGCCCAAGATCAGCAAACCAGCCACGCCCAGCAACAGGGGCGTCAGGTTCCTGCCGGATTCGGCCGTATCAACAACCGCTTCTTGATTGGGTACGGGCGTCGGCGGCAACACGGCCACTTCTGTGGCCGGAACGGCCGTTGGCGCTGGAGAAACTGTTTCAGTAGGAACGGCCGTAGGTGATGCCGTGGCCGTCGCGGTTGCGGTTGGTGTCTGTGTGGGGCGTCGCGTCACGGTTGCCTTGGGCGTTGACGTCTCCGTCGGCTCCGCTGTCGGTTCTGCCGTATTGGTGGGCGCAGGCGTGAGTGTTTCTTCCGGTAACGCTGTCGGCGCATCAGGATCAATCGTGGCTGTTGCCGCAGGGGGATTCTCTACGGCAGGTGGCCCGCTCACAGGCGGTGGGGCCGCCACTGAACCACCATCCAGTGACTGCACCAGATAATAAACGGGGCCGCCAATCATGCAGTAGTCCCCGGCCGTTTGTGCACAAATTGCGCCAGAGAGTTCCACGGTAAACACGCCATCACTGGCCGAAATGGTTTGGCGGCTGCCCCACATGTCTACCAGAACGGCCGTAGCCGCCTCAGACGCAACCTCTACGGTCTGGGGGGCCGGGAGGCGGGAAAACAGCACCGTTGTGGCGTGGGTGCCCTGATCCAGCCGAATTTGGCCCCAATGCCCCCACTCTTCTCGCTTCACGCCCTGCATGCCCGCCAGATATTGCACCGCCACCTGGTACGTTGTGAAGGCTGGACGGCGTGAACCATCCATGCGCAGGAGGCCAAACGGCTCTGGATTGGCCGCTACGTCATCGGCCGTGTCCTGCATCTTGTAAACGCCAATGCGCTGTGCCCCGGCGGCCAGCCCCACAGCAAACGCCTGGGGAATAAACGCCGCCTGCTCCTGCTGTGACACCCGGAACGTCCAATTAGACACCGGCCAGGCGGGATCATCAATCGGGGGCGCGTTCGTTTCCACCAGCCAAACCGGCTTCCAAGGGATGCCCCGGCTGCCAACCGCGCCATAAAACTGCTGAATGATGTTGTAAATGGAGTCTGGTTGGAAGTAGAGATGAGCGGTGAGCGCGTCAAAGTAGTAATTGTTATCCGGCGCGGCGGGATCGGCCACGACAACATCTAAATAATCGTAAATGTAGTTGGGATTCCAGAAGTAGGTGAAGGCACTCAGATGAATGGTGGCGTTGGGATTAACTTCTTTGGCAACGAGATAGGCGGTGCGCTGCAGCTGGAAAAAATCTTGCACAGAGCCGCCCCAGGTAAATCCCGGCGCGTTAGGATCGTTGACGTCGGGTTCATTCCAGATGATCCAATGGTTGATACGGCCGTTATACCGTCCCACCGCCTCTCGCACAAAATTAGCCCAGGTGTTGTTTAGATCTGTGTGCGGCAAATGCAGGCCGCGCGGCAGTTGTCCCTCCCGCGCCCAATCAGGAATACCGATGAGCAGGCCAACCACGGTGCGCCCAGCAGCGATTTCGCCGTTGATTTCACCCTCGCTGACGCTGGGGGTCCAGGTATCTGGCCCCCCCACCTGCGTTTCGGCCCACTGAAAGCGCACCCGCGTCCAGGCCGCGCCTAACGAATTGGCCTGTGCTGGATTTTCGTAGCTTTCAATGACGCCAAAGCGCCAATCTACGGGTGCTGACGCGGGCACAGCACTGGGGGCTGCAATACTTTTTTGCGGAACTGCGGTCAGCAGACCGCAGACAAGTAGACATAACAAAACAAAACGTATTCGATTCATGCCACAAGTTTACCGAGGGAGAGTCAAATGTGACAAATAACCCGCGCTAAGCACCCAACTGAAAGGGAACTTATTGTTGGCCGCTTACTAATTACAAATTGATGTGCCGCAGATGCAGCTGCCACAATAAGATGGCGCGACCAGACGGCTAAAAATGTTCCCAATTTGCGGGCCCAGTATCGTTAGAATGCCGATCACAACAACGGCGACCAACACCAAAATGAGGGCATACTCCACCAATCCCTGGGCTAATTGTTTTTGTTCATTATTCATTGGCTTCCTCCCAAAATCACAGAGAGAATAAGAAAAATTACAGAAAATAAAGGGTTAAAAGTGATAAGACTGGCGCTTACAACTCTCCAAGCATAATAATACCATTTTAATTTTGCGCTGGGTAAGAGGCTGCCATGCTGCTGCCTCCATCAGCTGTTGCGGTAACGCTACCCGGATCGGGGCCAACCGCAGGCAACGTAACTGTGCAGTCTGGATTACAGCTCACACTGGTCGATTTACCACTTTGAGAATCCTCCACAGTCACGTTTGTACTGGCTGAAACAGAAACGGTAACAACAACGTCCGTGGTTCCGTCGGCACGCCAGGCGGTAACGGCCGTTACCGTTGCCTCGCTGGGATTTCCATTGCCGCCACCACCACCATTATTATTTGTCGTCACACCGCCTAAGCCGCTCACGACCCGGCTGAACACATTCCCAACCTGGGGGCCCAATACGGTGAGAATGGCCATGACCACAACCGCCACCAACACCAAAATAAGGGCGTATTCCACCAAACCTTGTCCATCTTGTTTCGTTGTTTGTTTCATTCGTAACCTCGGTATCAATGATTTCAAGTGCGATGCGTTACTATTATCTAAGTGGTTATGCTTTTTGATGACGCTGATTTGTGTTAATCCTCTAACAAAGTAGACAAACAACTGCCTACATTGTAATCATTATTCTTAAAAATCAAGTTGCTAGTGTCCAAATTGAATGTCGGGAACGGCCGTACTTTCTAAAATCAAGGCGCGTTCAAAAGCGATTTCCATCAGTGAAGCCGCATTGCGCTCAGCTTCCCATAATTCTACAGCAGGGTATTCGTCCGCAATCAGGGTTAGGCGGAGGGTGGTTTCGTCCCAAACGGCCGTTACATCATCCACATTGGCATTTCGTCCCCGTTCCAAAAATTCCGCCAGACGCAAAATCGCCGCCAGGCGCGTCAAAATCGTGAGATCCTCTTCCGACAAAAGGGATTCGAATGAATCCGGCGTGGGGCGGCCTTTTCGATGGTACCGCGTGAGCAAAGCGACCAGGGCCGTCTCTCGCGGTGAAAATCCGGCCAGACCGCTGTTAATAATCAACGTTTGTGAATGCTTGTGATGATCATCATAGCTAATCACCGTGCCCAAATCATGCAGCAAAGCGGCCGCATCCAACAGTTCGCGCTCTGCCATGTCGTAGCCATGCAGCGGGGCCAACTGGTTAAACAGCCGCGTGGCCAAATAACGCACGTGGCTGGCGTGGGCTTTTTGATAATTGTAAACGCGCGCCATGTTCAGCACGCTAAAACGGCGCACGCTGGCCACCACTGGATAAGCTAAATGTTGCCAAAAATGCTCAAAAAAGAGGCCCTCCCGCAACCCATTTCTGGAAATGGTTAACGATTCAACCCGCAGCCTGTCCATCACCTCTGCCAGCACAAGCGCCCCAGCAAAAATAATGTCGGCCCGGTCACGGCTCAGCCCCGAGATTTTCTGCCGCTCTGAAACAGGCAGCCGTTGCAGCAGTTCAACTATCTTCTGAACAGAACTGCGGCTTAAAACAAAACCATGCAGCGTATTCAACGGGTAGCTCTGCCGGGCAGCCTCTATCGAGGCCAAATTACGGATGGTGCCACCTAATCCGACCAAATGGCGATGTGGCTTTGGCTGCTTTTTTTGCAGCCAGGGAATGGTATCTAGCTGCTGAGCAATCTGCTGCTGAATTGCCTGCACGTCGGCTGGCTCGATGGGATCACTGCTGACAAACTGCTCGGTCAGAGCCAACGCCCCCAGCGGCACGGACCGCCCTTCCTGGTAAAGATTGCTACGTACTTTACTCACTTGGGCACTACCACCACCAATGTCGATGACGTAGCCATTGCCCAACTGCACCTCGTTGAGCACGCCCAACGTGCCGTAGTACGCTTCCCGCTCACCATCAAGCACCTGCAAATCCAGGCCAATCTCCTGAGAGACCGTTTGCAAAAAGGCGGGTCCATTGGCGGCATCACGTACGGCGCTGGTGGCGGTGGGAATGATTAAATCAACGGGGTAGTTGTCACAAAATCGCTTAAACAAACGAAGGGTGAAGAGGGCGCGAGCAACGGCCGTATCGCTTAAGCCAGCCGCCGTCATCCCTTCCCGCAGCCGCACCACCTCCCGAATTTCATCTTCCAGGCGGTAAGCGTAGCCGGGAATCGCATTGAGGATCACCAGCCGGGCAGTATTGGAGCCAAGATCGATAACGCCGATGCGTTGCGAATTGTTTGCAATCATTTGTTGACCTTATACAACAATGAGAGCATTGTACCATGTTTTTGGCTAAATTTAGGCTGTTTTTACACAGGTTCTTTAAAGTCGTAGAGGTTGTTTTTTACCTGCCATTGGCGTTGGCAATCAGGATTTGGGCAAAGGAGCCGCTCATCCACGGGGTCGGGCAGCGGCGTTTGGCAGTGCGGGCAAGCAAAGAAGGTATTGGCAACGGCCGTTTCCCCTTTGCTCGGATGGGCCACATCGACAAAGACACTGGGGCTAAGCTGCCACCAATTGCCCGTCCGCTGCGCCAACGAATCCAGGCCCACAAGCAACCCTGTCGGCACCAGCTTTTTAATGGGGCCAAAACGGTAATGCGAAACGGTTAGCATTCGCCCCGGTTTAAAGGTAGCTTGCGCCAACTGCTGGCGAATCCAGCGCGGGTGAAAATCAAAATTCAATTCAGCAAATTCAATGGGGTCGTGATTAAACGGAGACCAATCTTGCCGTCGCAAACCGTAGCGCAAAATCGCTTTGAGGTTTTGTTTATTGGCAAATTCCAGAATGTAACGGCCGTTTGGCCGAGCAATGCGCGCCAGCTGTTGGAACAAAGCCGGCACGTCGGCCGCATGGTGCAGGGTACGAATTTGCACCATCGTATCAAACAAGCCCGCCACAAAGGGCATCTGGTACCAGTTGCCTGCCACGTAAATAAACCGGGGATCATCCCCTAGATGAGATTGGGCTTCACGCAGCAATGAGCGGGAATAATCGAACAGCACGACCTTTTGGTAACCCAAATATTCATCAGCCAGGCGACCAAAGCCCGCGCCGATTTCAATGAGCGTGCCGCCCGTTGGGGGCATCAGGCGGTGCAAGGCAATACGCTCAACCTGGTCTTCATAGTCACGCCCCTGACCTTCCCAGAAGCGGGTGCGGTAGTCTGAACCTTCATAGTCACAGACGGGGGGAATATCGCTGTTGTTCATGGGCAAATGAGAGGCGTCAGCGAACGGCCGTATCCTGGGTCATCGGCGGGCTGTCAGCGGCTTGAACCCGATCCATCAACTCATCCGTGTTAGCTGGCAGGTTCTGAATCAATCGATCCAATGGCTCAAACAAACTACGGAGGGTGTTAAACGGGCCACCGAGTTCAGTCTCCTGCATCGGGATTTGCACATCGACGCTCAAAGCCACATCAACTTCCTGATCAACAGGCACATCCAGATCAAGCTGAACGGGCAGCGTTAATCCCTCAGGCAGGGCCAGGGTCACGCTGCCGTTGATTTGGCCGCCACCACCGGGCAAGTTAAATTGGGCAGGAATGCTTAGAGGCACAGATTCCACGACAACGACATCGGTTTGCGTATTCAATGGCAACGTAAAGCTAATTGGCATTGTGTCTTGCACTTCAATCGTTCGGGAAATGGTAGCACCACTCATTTCCACAAAGCTGTCGCTTAGGCCACCCACAATGGGTTTGGCCACAGAATCCACAATGGGCAAAATGAGCGGCGCGGCAATGAGCAGCACCAGCAGCAGCACAAAGTTCATGATAAATGAAAAGATAATGGCAAACGTCTTAAACGCTTGCCACGGTTTTCCCGTCCAACCCCATTTGCGTTCCATTGCCTACCTCCGGTAACCTGCTACAGGTTGACATAGTATTATCACATTATGGTAACATGTATTGATCAATTAGCAAAACGGCCGTAAGTCATGGTGCGAGATTTAGCAGATAAACTGGATGCTTAATCCAATGTTTCACGGGAAACCATAGACCAGATAGATTGTTTCACGGGAAACAATTGCGGGAATAGGTGAATGCAGTAGAATACCCTTAGCCTATAAATTGCGAGAAAATGAAATTAACGCATGTCCACCCAATCAAATAAGCAAGACAGTTCCTCAAATTCATCCTCCTCAGCAAATGATGTTGCCATCCTTCTGGACCTAGACAATCTGGTTATTGGGGCCAAGCAGATCAATTTGTCATTCGACATCAAATTGGTGTTGGATCATATAAAGAAGCTGACAAACGGCCGCATCGTGCTGCGTCATTCTTATGGCGATTGGCGGCAAGACCAGCAGCTCATGCGTGATTTGGCCACCGCCGGTTTTGTCACCCAGTCCGCCATCCGGCTTAACAACTTCAGCAAAAACCTGGCCGATATGCAAATTGTTGTCGATACCATGGAAACATTGCTCGACGGCCATCAATACAGCACCTATGTCCTGATGACCGGCGACCGTGATTTCACGCCGCTGGTTCAAGCCTTACGCAAACGGGGCAAACAAGTGATTGGCCTGGGCGTACGCCATACAACCAGCCAAAGCTTCGCCAGCCTGTGTGATCAATATATTTACTACGAAGAGATTGTCCCCACGCCGCAGCTTAGCGAAACGGAAGTAGAAGCGTTGTTAAACAACTCCTTGCAGCAGCTACTCAACACCGAGGAACATGTAAGGGCCAGTGTGCTGAAGCAGCACATGTCTGACAGCAGCAAAGGCGCTTTCGACAAAAGCCATCACGCAGAAGGCAGCTTTCGCAAATTCCTGGAAAGATATCCACACCTGGTTCGGGTCGAACAGGTTGAAACCACCATCTATGTAACCCGTCCAGAAAAGAAAGAAACCCAACCGACACCGCTGCACGTTCGCTATCGGCGCGGACTGAAAAAGCAGCGGCTGCGCGTCGTCAAGCGAGAAACACGCTTCACCGTCATCAAAGATATGATTCGGCATTTAACCACATCAGACCAGGCGCGCTGGCGCGAACTCATCGATACCTTGCATGAGGAATACAAGAGCAAAGAGAAAAAGATTTCGAAAAACGCGATCAATGCCGTTTTTCTGCTCGCTCGCCGGGCCCAGGTTATTCGGACACTAAAGGCCAAATCTCTTTCAACCGCCCCCGTGCTGCTAGAGCTTGAGGGACAAAAGGTTGTTCAAGACGCCATCATGCGCTGCGATGCGGCCTATGTGAAAGGTATCTTGGAACTCGCGGATGAGTTTGATGAAGAGGAAGCGGCCGTTGCCCTCTATTACGAACCGCAATTTGCCCGGTATTTAAAAACGCTTATCAAGAACTTCGAGCGTTTAGGGATGTGATTTCATCCCGATGGCCTAATCCCAAACTGTTGTCAATGAAATAAAGCCTCTCTGGCTGAAGCACATACCAGTTGACTTTGTCTAAGGTTGCCTGCATTTTTTCGTCGGCGTTGGCCAGGAAGGGATATTTTTGCAGATAGCGAGAGATGGCTGTTTCCCGGGAAACATTGGCCAATATCGAGACCCGCCCCTCTAGTTGAATTCCCTGAATCTTCTCCCAATCCCGATAATCTTCCTGAATGGTGGCGGCAACGTGCGGAACGGCCGTTATATTTTGCACATGTCGCGTATGGCCTGCGGAAAGAAAGGTCAGATCGAAGCCATCATTCACATAGAAAACGGCCGCCGCCCACACACCTTGTGGTCCAGTTGTTGCCAAAGTCATTACCTGATGATTGGCCAAATAAGCCAGCGCCAGCTGCCGGGGGTCACGCGTCACGAGATTGTTTGCCCCCTTGCCAGCGTGTGAATAAATCCTTTGGCAATTCAATTTCTAGCAGGTCCAGCAGCCGATTAACCGTCTGGTTGATGATGTCATCGATGGAGTCTGGACGATGATAAAAGGCAGGCATGGGTGGAGCCAAAATTGCCCCGATTTCCGTCACCTGCACCATCAGGCGCAGATGGCCCAGATGCAGCGGTGTTTCCCGGGGAACCAGCACCAGCCGCCGCCGATCCTTGAGCACCACATCGGCCGCCCGCAACAGGAGGTTGTCGCTGAAAGAGTTGGCAATACCCGCCAATGTTTTCATAGAGCAAGGAATGACAATCATGCCCCACGTTTTGAAGGAACCAGAAGAAACGGCCGCAGCAATATCCCGGAAGCGGTAAGAAACATCCGCCAGCTGCATGACCTCATCGGCCGTGAAATCTGTTTCCAACCCGATGGTGGTGGCCGCCGCCGTGCTCATGATGAGATGCGTTTCTACATCGGGAACAGCCCGCAGTAGCTCCAAAAGGCGAATGCCATAAATGACGCCGCTCGCTCCCGAAATACCCACTATTAATTTTTTCATTCAGGTTGCCCCCTTTTGCCATTCGTCAAATTGACTTTTATGGATTTTAGAATAGGTAGCCAGAAAACCAAAATCCTCTTACAATCGCCCGCGATTAGAAATATGCATTGAGAGGGTTTTGTGAAATCATTTTTTGTTGCTGATATTACTGTGGGGGATGAGCTAGAGAATGAGCCATTCCTGATTCAGGATTCTATTTTACGTGAAACGAAAGACGGCCGTCCCTATTTGTTGGGCACCATGCGTGACAAAACCGGCCAACTCGCTTTTGTCTTTTGGGATATTCCCAGCTATGCCGAAAGCTGGACACAAACAGGCAGCGCCGTCTTGGTGACAGGCCGCGTCGTACGCTACAAAGACGCCTTGCAAATCACCATCACCGACATGAACCAAAATTTAGAGCCAACTTTGGCTGACTTGCTGCCGTCCAGCCGCCGGACCCAGGAAGACATGATTGCCGAATTAAAAGAGCAAATCAACAGCCTAGGCGAACCGTGGCAGCGGTTGGTGACTTATATACTTTTGGATGACGCTTTTCTGCGTGATTACGTGAACGCCCCAGCCGCACGCAATATGCACCATGCGTACATCGGCGGGTTGCTGGAACATACCTTGAGCATGGCGGCGTTGGCCAACTTTCTGGCCAACCATTACCCCTATGTCAATCGTGACCTGTTGCTGGCTGGCACGCTGCTGCATGATATGGGCAAAGCGATTGAGTACGACATCAGCAAATCGTTTAGCTTTTCAGAAGACGGCCGTCTCGTAGGCCATATTATGCGCGCCGTGGTTTTGGTAGAAAAAGCTGCCGCCGAGCTTGGCGATTTTCCCGAAGAAGAACTACGTCACCTGGTGCATCTCATCGCCTCACACCACGGCACGCAAGAATGGGGATCGCCCGTTGTGCCCAAAACGTTAGAAGCCATCCTGCTGCATCAGATCGACCTGCTGGACAGCCGCGTCCAGGGCTTCTTCGATCATCTGGCCAACGACAATGGGGAAGAAGCGTGGACCGCCAAAAGCAGCTACATGTTTGGCACAGAACTGCGCCGCCCGGACGGATTCGACAGCGCGGAAAGCTAACCGCAGCTATGGCTCCATCCGATAAATTGCATACAGGAAACGGCCCCGACTATCATGGATTTCTTCATAAATTCCGGCTGGGTACGCCTGTTGGACAAAGGCAAGCTCATCCACGCGTTCGGGTAAAAAGAGGACCCAGGTTTTCTGTTCAATAGGCCAGGAAGGGGGCGCAGTTAAGGGGTCTATAATATCGATGGCCTGCACATCCTTTGCCAGATAAGGGATTGTATTCAAACTCGAATAACCCATCCGAGGAAATCCCAAAAAATAAACATTTGGCGGCGGGGTCTCTACCTGTAACGTATGGGCAATATCTGTGGCTACGACCGTATTCAAGCCACCCAGCTCATATGATTCGTACAAGTCGCCAAAATAAAACGTTATGTCAATCATAGTGAGCCACAATAGCAAGACTGCCGTTCCCAACCCCACCCAAAACTTACTTTCTGGCCACAGCTGCCGCAACCATTGCGCAACCAAACCAATCGGCAAGCCAACCAACACGGCCACGCTAGGCATGGCCAAAATAAACCGCTGCGAGGCGGGTGGGTCCTGGCTGAAGCCGCTAAGTATGGGAACTGACAGCAACGGCAGCAGCAGCAGGCCAAAACGGGCGTCGAAGCGCAGCAGCGCCCAGGCCAAACCAGCTAAAAAAAGCCCGGCTGCCAATGGCATCAGCAGCGGCACGCCCGGCTGATACAGCAAACGCAGCGGCGCATGGGTAAACCCCAACGCCGCTTGCCACATCTGCCCTAGAACGATCCATGCCTGGTTGTGCCCTTCGCTGGCGGACATGCTGGCTAAACGCTCTCCCAAAATGGTGACTCGATTAAGCGGGGCCTGAAATTCGGCCCAATGCCGGGCAAAATAAATGGCCAGGGGGAAAATGGTGAGAACGGCCGTATACGCACTCAGCCCAAAATTCGGCAAACACTCTCGCCACTGCCGGGGATAACGCCACCACAGGGCACCCGCCCACAGCAGCACCAGCAGCGGCAATACCCGCACAGAAACATAAAAATATTGGCCCAGTCCCAAGGCCAAACCAGCCAGCACAAAGGGAAGTCGCCGTCCCGTGCGCCAGCCATGCCACAAACCGGCCAGCACCAAGGCCACAAACAAACTATCCCATACATTGTTCAGCCCAATGCGGCTCATGTGGATATGGTAATGCGACCCCATCATGACAACAGCGGCCGCAACGGCCGTTCCTCGATCAAACATCACCCGCGCCAACAAATAGGTTGCCACCACCGCCAATGAGCCACCCAAGGCGGCAAAATAACGCAGCGCCTCAACCGTTTGCCCAAACAGATCGATGAACACACTTTGCAGCGCGTAGTAAAAAGATGGAAAAGAAAACCAGCCAATGGTAAACCAGTTATCCGCTTTGCCTTGCAAAAAAAGCGCCGCATGAAGGCCAGCTGAGCCTTCATCGCCGGAAAACGTATTCGGGAATTGGGTAACGGCCGTTCCGCGTAACAGCCACGCCCCCATAAACAATCCCAGCAGCAGCCACCACTCCCACCGGGCCAACCCCAGGCCGCGACGCAGCCAGAAGCGACACTCCTCCAAGGGTACACCGCCCACAAGGGCAAAGCCTAAAGCCAACAGCCAGGCAACCACCGACACATCCCAACGTCGGGCCAAAGCAATATCCTCAGCCGCCAATCGGGCCAACCCGGTAAGGGCCAGCGCCAACAACAGCAGCAGCGCCTGCCAGCCTGCCACACCGAACCAATAGCCCGCGCGATGTAAGACCTCCGCCAACCAATCAACCGCCAGTCCGTCCCGGCGCACCCGGCTGCCTGCCCACAGAAACAACGCCCCGCCTAAAGCCATCAGGCCAGCAACAAACCGGTTAGCCGGTGGCTCCAGTTGGGCAAAACTAAGCTGCCCCAGAATGAGCAGCAGCAAGCCGCCCAGCAGCATCGTGGCAATGATTTGTTTGTGTGCTTGTGGGGTGAGGGGAGAAAAAGGGTCTGACGGAACGGCCGTGTCATATACGCCCGCTTCCGCCTGCTGCCGCCAACGGCGCACCATCAGCCAAAGAATAAACACCACTAAAATGGCAGCCCACAGGTAAATTAGCGTAGAAGAGATTGTTTCATTGGTCACAATGCCCCTAATTATCAACACCCGCTTATTTTTCGCAAAACGGATTTTGACCTCTGGTGGCAAACACTGAATCATTAGCTGAACAAATATTCAATATTAGACTCAACCTGTTGCGGCAGGGAGAAACACAATCTCCAATTGTATTTGCCACCGCCAATGATAAAATCCCACTTGCTATGGACATAGAGATTAAACAGCTTGTTCAAACCATCCACGATGCCCCGGAGCGCATTGTTTTGGTAGCCGCCGGTGCCGGGACCGAGGCGCTTTCCAATTTGTTAGGTGTCGCCGGGGCCACCCGCACGCTGTTAGAAGCACTTGTTCCCTACAGTCAGGCTGCCTTTGATGAGTTTTTAGGACGGCCGCCGGCCAAATATGTTACCGAACGGACGGCACGCCTGCTGGCAGGCCGTGCCTTCACCCGTGCCCGCTGGCTAGAGGCCAATACGAACCCCGTCGTGGGGTTGGCCTGCACTGCCACCATCATCACAGACCGGCCCAAGCGGGGTGAGCACCGTGCCTACATCGCCACCTGGCAGCCGGACCGATTGGTGGAATATGGCATCCATTTACACAAAGGGTATCGGGATCGCGCCGGTGAAGAAAATTTAGTGAGCCGCGTCATCCTTAATGCCTTGGCAGAAGCGATGTCTTTGCCAGACGCCTTACCCCATGCGCTAACCGCTGAGGATCACCTGACGGTTACCACGCATCATTTTGGGCAAGCGGCCCAGCAAATTGCGGGTGGGGAATTGGATTATTTTGGGGTGACGGCAGACGGCCGTATCCGCCGTAAAAATGTCAATCCCCAAGCCCTCTTGTCGGGCTCCTTTAATCCGCTCCACGATGGCCATCTGGAACTGCTACAAGTGGCGTCCAAGCTGCTGGGCCATCCAGTTGCCTTTGAAATTTCGGCCCAAAACGTAGACAAACCAGCCATCACGCCAGAAACCATTGTGCAGCGCATTGCTCAGTTTGCTGGACGTTGGCCCGTTTACGTTTCCAATGCGCCCACCTATCTGGAAAAAGCACAGCTGTTTCCCTACACGGTCTTTGTCATTGGCTTTGATACGGCCGAAAGGGTGCTGCACCCTCGATACTATCAAAACAGCGAAACAGCCCTCCACGAGGCGCTCAGCAAAATTGCCCACTATGGCTGTTCCTTTTTGGTGGCAGGCAGACAAGATGAAAATGGTGTTTTCCGCGATGGGGACCATCTTACGGTACCGGATCCATTTACCGACATGTTCAAACCAATTCCGGCAGAAGCGTTTCGCAAAGATATTTCATCATCAGAATTAAGGGCAACGGGGCAGCGAGGCAGTCGTTAAGCTTTGCAGGCAACAAAAAAGGGCTTGACGTCTCCCAACATCAAGCCCCGTGTAATCAAACAAAGCTTCTTCTACGCTTGATTACGTGGCTCTACATTAATGCGGATAGCCGTTCGTTCCTGGTCATCAATGGTAACTTCCACAAATGACGGGACACAAACGATATCAACCCCCTCCTCGGCCAGGTAACCTTTGGCAATAACTATCGCTTTTAGGGCCTGGTTGACGGCGCCGGCGCCGATCGCCTGCACCTCTGCCCGACTCACTTCGCGCATTACGCCAGCTATTGCACCGGCGACAGCAGCAGTTCTAGAGCGAGCAGAAACTTTGATGACGTTCATGTTGGGCCTCCAAGTTTTCTCATTGATGAACCATGTTGGTGTCATACTTGAGAGAGCAATGCTCAGGATGAATAGATTCTAGTCAATACGCCAACCAATTGTCAAGAATAACAGTACCCGGCCTTCCTGGCAAAAGGCACCGGTACTATTAGGGAATTTGCCACAAGTTCCGGGATTTGACAACCATTTGGGTCAGTTTACGGCCGTTTCCCCCATTACGCCTATCCCAACACCACATATGCGCTAGTCTCTGGAATGACACCCATATATAGAAATTGACCAAGTGACGCACCCGAGTGACTTTAGCCCATAATCCTTTGAAAACTGTGGATAAACGGCCGTAAACTGTGGAAAACCGATCTCAGGTGTGGAAAACTTCAGTTGTCATAACTTGGCATATTCGCGGAAGGTTCCCACATATGGGGGCTTACTCTGGTCAGGGTGCATATAAGCATATGGACAAAACTAGTGAAGAATTAAGCAGATTAGGGTTGTTTTCCGGATTATACAGAGCTATCCCCAATCTAACCGATTTGCTGAAAAGAGGGGCAAAGAAAGATATGGGGAGACCTCATCAATAAGGCCAACATATGGGGAAGAAAAGGAATCGCTCACATATCCCCAGGCCCTACTACAACATACTACAAATTATAATGAGAAGAATAACCATATGGATAACTTTTCTTAATAACCACTGTGATGCCAGCAAGCCCTCAGAAAACCGCTATAATCTGGCCCATGTCAATAGCTGAACTAATTGCAGCGTTACGGCTGAACCGTGACTTTATGAAGAATGTGGTGGCCTGGGAACGTTTGCCGGCGCGTCCGCCGGACACGCTGCCATTTGATTTGCCAGTGTCCATCCAAAACGCATTGCGGTCACGCGGTATTGACCAGTTATTTACCCATCAGGCTGCCGCCGTAACGGCCGTTTCCCAAAAAGAAAACGTCGTCATCGCCACCACCACGGCTTCTGGCAAATCACTCTGCTACACGATTCCCGTTTTCCAGCGCCTGCTGGCACGGCCGAAAGCCCGTGCCCTCTATATTTTCCCCACCAAAGCGCTGGCGCAGGACCAGCTGTCCGAAACCCAGTCGCTTATCGGCGCGGGCAACCTGCCGTTTGAAGTGTACAGCTACGACGGCGACACACCGCGCAGCCAGCGAACCCAGGTGCGCCGCAGCGACGGCATCCTCATCACCAATCCAGACATGCTGCACAGCGGCATCTTGCCCTACCACACCGGCTGGCGCAGCCTGCTCAGCAATCTGGAATTTGTGGTCCTGGATGAGATTCACGCTTACCGGGGCATCTTTGGCAGCCACGTGGCCAACGTGCTGCGCCGCTTGCAGCGCCTGTGCCACTTTTACGGCAGCGATCCCCAATTTATTTGCTGCTCGGCTACCATTGCTAATCCAAAGGAACATGCGGAACGGTTGGTGGAACGGCCGTTTACCCTCATCGACGAAACGCAAAACGGCGCACCCAGCGGCGAGAAGCAGTTCATCCTCTACAACCCGCCCATCATCGATGAGACGCTGGGACTGCGCGGCAGTTCCGTCCTGGCCGCGCGGGATGCCGCCAGCACCTTCCTAGCGTCGGACATCCAGACCATTGTCTTTGCCCGCGCCCGGCAGACGGTGGAACTGCTGTTGGCCTACCTGCGCGACGATGTGGTTTACCAGGGCGGTGAGGCGCTCTCCGTCACCGGTTATCGGGGCGGCTACCTGCCTTTGGAGCGCCGCCAGATTGAATATGGCCTGCGCACCGGGCAGATTCGCGGGGTGGTGGCCACCAACGCCCTGGAATTGGGCATCGACATTGGCCAGCTGGATGCGGCCGTCATCACCGGCTACCCCGGCTCGATTGCCTCTATTTGGCAGCAGGCAGGCCGCGCCGGGCGGCGCACTGAGCAGTCCATCGCCCTGATGGTGGCCAACAACAGCCCGCTGGACCAGTACATCTGCACCCATCCGCGCTACATTTTCGGCCGTTCGCCAGAACACGCCCTCACCAACCCGGACAATTTGCGCATCATGGTGCGCCATCTGCTGTGCGCCGCCTTTGAGCTGCCGTTTAAGCAGGGGGAAGATTTTGGCGGCTTTGGCGACGTGACCCCGCTGCTGGAAGCGCTGCGCGACGAAGGTGATTTGCACGAGACGCGCGATCAGTTTCATTATGTGGGGGAAGGCTCACCAGCCACGGCCGTTTCCTTACGAACCAGCGGCGATGATACCGTCGTCATCCAGGCCCACGATGAGGATGGCACCCACGTCATTGGCGAGGTAGACCTGGAAACCGCGCCCGTCATGGTGTACGAAGGCTCGATTTACATGCACCAGGCGCGTACCTATTTGGTAGAAGAGTTTGATTGGAACGGCCGTATCGCCCACGTTCGCCCCATCGATGTCGATTACTACACCCGCGCCAGCGTCGGCAGCTCCATCCGCGAGCTGAACCCGGAGGAGACTGCCGAAGAGTTTTTAACGCAGAGGCGCGGAGGCGCAGAGGGGGGGAAATCTAATCTGCGTGAATCTGCGAAATCTGCGGATATATTAAGAGCATGGGGCGACGTGACGGTGGTGACGAAGGCGACCGGCTACCGCAAAATCAAGCGGTACACGCATGAGACGCTGGGGTTTGGCGAGATTGATTTGCCGGAGATGGTCCTGGAAACCAGCGGCTACTGGCTTATCTTCTCCGACGCGCTGACGGAGCGACTGTATGACGCGGGCATTTTGCTACGGCCGAATAATTACGGCCCCAACTGGCAGCAGCAGCGCCAGATTGTTTTAGCCCGTGATGGACACCGCTGCCGCAACTGTGGCGCGCCTGGAAAAGACCCCAAAGACCTGACAGGTTCCTCGATAGAGGCTTCGGCAAGCGAGATCGGTTTTGAGGAACCTGTCAGGTCTACGACGATCCTACACGTTCATCATATACGGCCGTTCCGCGACTTCAACTATATCCCCGGCCAAAACGACAACTACAAACAGGCCAACCAGCCAGAAAACCTGATTACCCTTTGCCCCAGCTGCCACAAGCAGGCCGAAGCCGGGCAGCAGGCCCGCTCTGCGCTGGGCGGGCTGGCCTACGTCCTGCGCAACTTGGCCCCGCTTTACCTTATGTGCGATCCCGGCGACATCGAAGTGGTCGCCGAAAGCCGCAGCCCGCTAACCCAGGCTCCCACCATCGTCATTTACGAATCGGTGGCGGCGGGGGTGGGCTTTAGCCAGCGGCTGTTTGAGCAGCACCACGAGCTGCTGCCCGCCGCTCTGGAACTGGTCAGCGACTGCCGCTGCCGCGACGGCTGCCCCGCCTGCGTCGGCCCTCCCGGCGAAATCGGCCCGGACACCAAGCAGGTAACCCGGCAGCTCTTGCAAATGCTAACGTAGGTCAATTTTTAAAAATTGACCCACAGCAGTGCCAAACATCTGAACCTGTCACTCCCGCGAAGGCGGGAGTCCATTCGCCTGGATTCCTGCCTGCGCAGGAATGACAAGCAAAACAAATTTTCTTTGCTGTGGCCGGTCTCCTGACCGTGCCACCTAAAGAATTTCTGCGATACCCTGAATTGTCATTCTGAGTGAAACGAAGAATCCCTCTAAGCTTGACCAGGTTTGAGCCTTGCCATCTTTAGAGGGATTCTTCGCTCCGAAGACTCCGCTCAGAATGACAAGAAGAGGTTGTTGCCCGCGCAGGAGTGGCAGTCCTGAATAGTAGGTTTTTCAACATTAGACAGGTCAGGACTGCCACTCCTTGATACGCCGTTGCGACAACAACGGGCAATTGGGTAAAATGGAACCTGAATTTTGCCAGACAAGCGGGACGCACCTGCCAGATGCACCCCACTTAAATTAAAGCATGAGGAACCCTATGCCATCAGAAATACCAGGTGAACCTATTTACAAATATAAATACGAGAATCCTGAGGATGCTTACGAAGAGGCGCAGCGTCGCATTCAAAAGGCGAAAGATGAATCGGCGACTCAGCTTGTTTTGACTAGATTGGGGCTAACGGCCGTTCCCCCGGAAGTTTGGCAGTTGACAGGTTTGCTGCGTCTCTATCTTCAAGTGAATCAGTTAACCGTCGTTCCATCCGAAATTAAGCAGTTGACAGAGTTAAAAGATCTTGGACTTTATGAGAATCAATTAATGACCCTTCCACCCGAAATTTGGCAGTTAACAGAGTTAAGAGATCTTAGACTTTTTAGTAATCAACTAACAGATGTTCCTTCTGAAATTGGACAGTTGGTTAAGTTAAAGAATCTTTATGTTTGGGGAAATCAGCTAACTGTTGTTCCGTCCGAAATTGGACAGTTGATTGGGCTGGAGAAACTTTACCTTAATAATAACAAGTTAACGACTGTTCCACCCGAAATTGGACAGTTGATTGGGTTGAAGAAACTTTTTCTTAGTGGTAATCAGCTGACGGCCATTCCACCTGAAATAGGAAAGTTAGACAAGCTAGAAGTAATTGCTCTTGATGAAAATCAGCTAGTGGCTCTTCCTCGCGAAATTATACAATTAGCAAACTTGAGACAGTTTTTGCTCCAAGGCAATCCTGATTTACCTATCCCGCCAGAAATTGTTGAGCGATATGATAATCCTAAAGCTATCTTGGCTTATCTGCGCCAGTGGCAGGAAGCACCGGCCCATCCGCTCAACGAAGCCAAGCTTATCCTTGTTGGGCAAGGGGGTGTGGGCAAAACCTCTCTTGTTAAGCGGCTGTTGGAGCAAGGGTTTGATGAAGCGGAAAACCAGACGGAAGGGATCAACATTGAAACCTGGTCGCTGGACGTCAATCGCCCGCGGCAGGGCGTTGTTCCCCTCACCCTCAACATCTGGGATTTTGGCGGGCAGGAAATTATGCACGCTACCCACCAATTTTTTCTCACCAAACGCAGCCTCTATCTTCTCGTCCTCGACGCCCGCCAGGGGGAAGACGAGGGGCGCGTGGAGTATTGGCTGGCGCTCATCAACAGCTTCGCCCCCGACGCCCCCGTCCTCATCGTTATCAACAAATCAGACCAGCACCACCTGGACATCAACCGGCGCGGTCTGCAACAGAAATACCCGGCGATCAAAGGGTTCATCCGCACCTCCGCCCGCAGCGGCCAGGGCATTGACCAACTCAAAACTGAAATCGCCGCTCTCCTGGCCACGATGGAGCACGTAGATACCGCCTTCCCCGCCAGTTGGATGCAGGTCAAAACTGATCTTGTCACGATGCAGACCCAGCGCCACTTCCTCCCCTACGACGAATACGAAGACCTCTGCCGCCAAAACGGCATCGCCGAAGAAAGCAGCCAGACCACGCTCGTCCGCTTCCTCCACGATTTGGGCATCGTCCTCAACTTCACAGACGACGAGCGCGTGCGCGACACCAGCGTTCTCAACCCCAACTGGGTGACGGGTGGCATCTACGCCCTGCTCAACAGTGAACCGTTGCAGCAAAAGCAGGGCATCCTGGTGCGCAACCAGGTGCGCGATTTGCTTGCTCGTGACGAGTACCCCAGCCAACAGCGCCGCTTCCTGCTGGACATGATGACCAAGTTTGAGCTGGCTTTTGGCTTACCGGGCGGCCAAACGCTCCTTATCCCCGATCTCATCAGCAAAGAGCAGCCTGCATTTGAATGGGACGACGCCAACGCGCTCCAATTTGCCTACCAGTACAGCGTCCTGCCGCGCAGCATTTTGCACCGCTTCATGGTGCGCCAACATCAGCGCGTGGACCCCGAAATCCGCTGGCGCACCGGCGTCATGCTGCACCATGACGGTTTCACCGCCCTCGTCAAAGCCGACATCAAAGCCGCCACCATCCGCATTTCCATCGTAGACAATTCTGTCCGTGGCGATGGTGACCGCCGCCAATTTCTCTACTCTCTTCGCCTTGAATTTGCCGGCATTCACGACACTATCCAGGGCACCAAACCGCGTGAGGTTGTGCCCATTCCCGGCCATCTAGATGCCCAGCCGATTGATTACGCCTATCTGGAACAGCTTGAAAAAATGAAGATGACCACCGTCCCCCACCACGCCCAAAACGGGGAGGTGATTATGCTCGACGTGCAAGAACTGCTTAACGGGGTCAGCACATCGGAAATGCGGCAGGCTGGCCTCCCCACCCGCCGCGAAGTTTTATCTGGTTTGAAAACGGCGTTTAATGAAACTGAATTTAACGACCTGCTGTTTGATTTGAAAATCAGACCGGGGTCGTTGGCGGGGGATGCGCTTGATGACAGGATGCGGGAGTTGGTGACGTTGGTGGAGCGAAACGGCCGTTTCCAAGACCTCGTCACCGCAATTGCCAGCAAAAGACCCCACCTATTTGATGATTCTAAGCGTTTCGCTTGATAGGGCATCGTTGGGTTAAAATCGAACGGAAACCATATTTGACACGTGTGGTAGGGGCGACCCGCCGAGTCGCCCTTACAGAAGGACAGTAAGTTGATTGATTCCATCCCCTTTATTGATTTTGGCGGCAACGGCCGTATTCTCCACTTCGCCCATCCCAACGCCTACCCACCGGCCGGGTTCCGCCAGTTTCTGGAACCACTCACGGAAAATTTCCATGTGTATGCCATCGAGCATCGCCCGCTGTGGCCCGGCTCCCGGCCAGAAGAGATGACCGGCTGGCGCATCATTGCCGATGACCTGATTCGCTTTTTTGACCAGATGAGCTGGCAGCAGGTGATTGGCGTGGGGCATTCGCTGGGGGCGGTGGCCACGCTGTATGCGGCCGTTTCCCGCCCAGACCTCTTCTCCCACCTCATCCTCATCGAGCCAGTCATGCTGCCCCCGGCCATTTTGCAAAAATTTGCCGAAAATCCCGAGGTTGGCGTGTTTAGCAAGATGGTGGACGGTGCCCTCAAGCGGCGCAAGCGATGGGCCAGCCGTGAAGTGGCTTTTGAGCGTTTCCGGCGCAAATCGGTCTTTAACCGCTTTTCCGACGAAGCTTTATGGGATTATGTCAATTCTGCCACGCGAGACGCAGGTAACGGCTCGTTTGAGCTGGTTTTTCCGCGAGAATGGGAAGCTCGCTTTTACGCAATGCCACCGCAAACTGTGTGGGAGGCGGTAAAGCAGCTGACGCAGCCCACGCTGGCCATCCGTGCTGCCGAGACGGACACGGTGTTCCCCCAGGCATGGCAGCTGTGGCAAGAATTGCAGCCAAACGCCACCTTTGTCGAACTGCCTGATTGTGGCCATATGTTGACCTTGGAACGGCCGTCTCAGGTCGCCGCCATCATCCAAAATTACCTTAACCAAGCCTCATGATTCTAAAACTCACCACTTGCCAGGCCGTCAACACCCATGCCGTGACGGCCGCCGTCGCCGATTATTTGTCTCAACAGCTTCAGCTGGAAACCCAGTTTATTATTGAGCCGCCCTGGGAAGAATGTTTGCAAAATGTTTTGGCCGGGCACATTCAAATTGGCTGGATGTGCGGCTATCCCTACGTGCAAACGATGGCCAAACCAGATTCCCCCATCGAGCTGTTGGCGCTGCCCGTGCTGGCCGGTGCGCGCTATGAAGCTCAGCCCGTCTATTTTTCAGATGTTATCGTGCGGCGAGAGAGTCCCGCTGCCAAATTTAAAGATTTGCGCGGGCTGACCTGGGCTTACAATGAGGTTGGGTCCCAGTCTGGCTACCACATCGTGCGCTACAAATTGGCTCAAATTGGGGCAGATGGCACGTTTTTTAGCCAGGTAGTGGCCTCCGGGGCACATTTGCGCTCGTTACAAATGGTTGTGGCGGGGGACGTTGACTGTGCAGCCATCGACAGCACCGTGCTGGAGGCAGCATTGCGTGAGGATCCTGAGTTAGCAAACCAGATTCGCATTATTGAGGCACTTGGTCCCAGCCCCATTCCCCCTTGGGTGATCCACAAAAGTGTGCCGGTGTCGCTGCGCCAATCGATTCGGCAAGTGCTAACACAAATGCACTTGAGTTCAATTGGGCAGGAAATTTTGGCAAAGGGGGAGATGGTGCGGTTTGATACGGCCGTTGACGCCCATTACGATCCCCTGCGCCAGATGCTCCAGGCCTCTCAAGGCATTCACCTCTAGTGGACGCAGAGAACAGTGAGAAGTAGTGAGACCAGAGAGATTACTCAGAGAATCTCATTGGTCTCAGTTCTCTCTGTGTGCTTTGCGTCCTTTCATTCTCGGCGCAGGAACAGTTTTTTACAGTTGGGGCAGCGCCAGGCAGCTTCCCCTTTCTCCAACGGAAAAATCGGCACAAAAAAGAGCGAAAAGTAACGCTTGTTACGCACTGGCTCCATCGTCACAATGTCGCCGCAGTAACGGCATGTGGAGGTTTGTTTGCTGGCGCTGCTGTCCGGCACCACGCGTCCCTTTGTTCCAAAAATAATAATGGCCATAAGCTTCCTCAGTACAGTTTATTTACAACAGTTTACCAACTTTTCGGTAAGTGTAGAAAATAGAGTGTACCACTGGCAAAGCGAAAAATCCGCGCAATCTGTGTGAACTGCGGATATTCTTTTTAAGAAGCAGCAGCTTTGATTGCCTCGTCGGCCATGTCACTGGTGTAGTTGCGCAGGCGCGGATAGCGCCAGGCGATAAGCGCTGTCAGAAGCACCGTCGCCAGCCCGCCAGTGAAGATGGCCACAGGCGCACCAAACAGTGAAGCCACCAGCCCCGCTTCTAGCTCGCCGAGCTGTGGCCCGCCCATAAAAAAGACCATATTCACACTGGTCATCCGCCCCCGCAAATGGTCCGGTGTCAGCAGCTGGCGCAGCGTCCCCCGAATGACCGTCGAAACCGTATCCCCAGCGCCTGTCAGGCCAAACAAAATGTAGGACAGGGCAAAGCTCGTCGAAAGACCAAACAGCGCCGTCGCCACGCCGTAAACGCCCACACTTACCAGCAAGACCACCCCCTGGCGACGAATATCGTGCCGCAGGGCCACAATCGCCCCGGCAATGAGCGCGCCAACTGGCTGGGCGGTGGCCAAAAAGCCATATCCTTCCACACCTAGCTTCAGCACGTCGGTGGCCACGATGGGCAGCATGGTCCGGGCTGAGGCAAAAAAGGTGGCGAAAAAGTCCAGCAGCATGGTGCTGCGGATGAGCCGTGTTTTGAGCGTAAAGCGCACCCCTTCCACCAGCGCCGCCCAGCCCAACCCCTGTCCCACCGACTCAGCGGCCTGTCCGCGATAGTTCATCATCAGCAGCGAAATGATCACCGCTCCAAACGAAACGGCATCAATGGCATACACCAGACCGACGTCAAACTGGCCCACGAGCAGACCAGACAGCCCTGGCCCGACAATGGTGGCAATTTGCCACAGCACCGTGTTGAGGGTGACGGCGTTGGCCAGATGCTTGCGTGGCACCAAATTGGGCACGATCGACTGCCGCGCTGGTTCGTCGAAGGCTGCGGCTGCGGCTCCAGCGGCGCTCAGCAGGTAAATGAGGGGGATGGTGACGTGTCCGGTAAAAGTGAGAACCGCCAGCGTGCCGGAGAAAAGGGCAGCGGCCGTTTGCACCCAAATGAGCAGCGTGCGCCGGTCTCGCGAATCGGCCAACATGCCGCCCAGCAGGGCAAAAATGATGATGGGAATCACCCGCGCCAGCCCCAGCGAACCCAAACCAATGGCGCTGGCGCTTAGCTCCAGCGGATGGCCGAAAAATTCTACGCTGTATGTTTGCCCACGCAGCAGCTCAAACACATGCCAGCTAATAGCAATCTGCTGCATCTGCGAGCCCATCGTCGAGAGCAATCGACCAAACCACAGCAGGCGAAAATCACGATGTTGCAGCGCCACCAGGCGAGGTTGTTTCATGACCAAGTTCCAAAAAAGAAGACCTCTATCTGGCCGATAGAGGTCAAAGATTAACCTGATCGTACATCAGGTCAATGTATTCGCCAACAACGTGTGGTTGCTATCTCTGAACCATGGGAAGGTAAATTGAATTGCCCAGGTCCGGTGGTGGCGAAGCTGGATTGGCCGCATATGCAGTCAATAAATCTTCAGCCTCTCCCGTACCACTATCTTCTGCCCACAAAAGATACCAGGCTGATGGGCCATCAAGCCGTTGAATCGTTTCAACATCATAAACGATTTCGCCATTGGTTCCAGCTTGGGTACTTAAATTAATGACGCCGTTTGTTTCATCAAAATAAAACAAGTCGTCATCGCTGCCGGTATTGCGGGTCCATGCCGCATGCCAGTTGTCTGCAGGGTCGGCCCACAAATAGCGAAGAACGGAACTTGCACTCCCCATGTTAGCAAGCAAAGTTGTGGCAGTATTGGTTGAGTCCCAATGGAACAGCGCTGCCAATCCAGTCCCTAAGGCTGTTTCTTGCCAGATGATGTGCATAATGCCGTTGTCATCTTCATTGAGTGCTGGATTTTGCGCGTCGCCGCTGGTAACGGCCGTATCCGAGAGTCTCACCGTCATCCCCGAGTCTGACCGCCAATAAAATAGATCATCTTCACCGGTGGCATCAATCGTTTCTGCCCAGGCAACGTGCAACACATCATTGCTATCTAATAGGGCTGTAACGCCAGAGAAACTTACATCTTGTGTCAGAATACCGGCATCGCTAATGTTAACAGGTGTCTGGTCATTGTCATTCCAGTAAAACATATCGCCTGCGGCCGGGAAAAAGACATGGACTGTGCCACTGATGTCAGTAAAAAGCAGGATGGGCAATGAACTGTTATTGCTGACACCATCTAGAATTAATGTTTGCACACCACCAGGAGACCAATGATAAAGAGCATCCTGGTTGCCATTACTGTCGGCTCCTACATAAACGAGATGAATATTGCCAGCAGCTTGACTGTGCCGAATTTCATTTGCTATAAGACATCCATTGTTTATGCCGCCAATTGTTGTTGTTTGGCCGGAAAGGCTATCCCAATGGAAGGGGCAAGCATCTGGCTCGGTCAAAGTTAAATCACCTTTCCAAACGAGGTGAATTGTCTCATTCGCATCCTCAATAAATTGCATTGAAGTTGCGTAAGTTTCATCAGGCAATGATAAATCCTGGACATTGTCGGATTTGGAATCCCATAAGTAAGGCGTAAACAGACCACCGGGCGAAAATTCTGACCAGGCGGCGTAGACGTTGGTGTTGGTAGCCAACACATCCATTGAAATGATATAGCTGTTAGTGCTGTTATTAGAGAGAACCGTGGTGGGTTGTCCATTTTCCTCCCAGTAAAAGAGTTCCTGTTGATAAGGGCCTGGTGCACTTTCACTCCAAAAAACGTGTAAGTTACCAGCAGCATCAAATACCATTTTAGCTTCAACAATGTTGCCGTCAGTGAGTGAATTATCTGACAAATCAATCTTTTGAGAGTAATCGGTGCACCATAGCACCAGGTTGCTTCCTTCATCTGTAACAATTTCGCGCCAGGTAAAGCAAGCACGGCCGTTTTCATTACCAACGGCCGTTAAATAAATAAGCCTGTTGGGGAATCCTGGCATAGAGACTGTTTCGGTGTAGGGCAACGTTTGTATGGGGCCATCAGGCAATTGCCGCAAAAAAAGCTGGTAGTTGTCGGCTGCTATGGTTTCTACCCAAGTGGCATAGGCATTATTGCCAGCGACCACGCCGCGTATATTAGGCAGAAATCCCAGCCCACCCTCCGTTTGAGTATGGTCTGATAATCGTGCTGTTTGCGGTGCTGCACTACTGCCATTTTCTTTTGCGGCGAGATGAGCTGTAAAAATAGATACTAAAATAAGTGGGAACACAAGCAGTAAGATTTTCTTCATTATTTTCTCCTATGACACGAGGAACTCGTTTAAAGTAGCTATTATACTAAATGTCGTTCACTCTGTTTTTTGGACAAACTGCCGAAGAAAAGCGAAGGAACCTATTCTTTCGCCAAGCCGTGTTTCTGCGCCAGCAGCGCCGCTTCGACGCGGCTGCGCACGTGCAGCTTTTGCAGCACGTTGGTCATGTAATGCTTAATCGTTTTCTCCGCCAAATGCAGCCGGTCACCGATTTCCCGGTTGGTCAGCCCTTCGGCTACCAGATTCAGAATGTCCCGTTCCCGGTCTGTCAAAGTCGTTAGCGGATCATCTTCCTGTTTGTTGGCCGTTAACTCAAACAATATGCCGCCCGCCAGCGCGGGTGAAATGTAAATATCGCCGCCCGCCACCACACGTACGGCGTTTGCCAGGTCGCGGGCCGTGACACCCTTCAAAACATACCCGCGGGCACCGGCCTTCAGTGCCGCCATCAACGTGTCCTGGTCTTCCGAAACGGTGAGCATCATGATGCGTACCACGGGCCAGGCGGCAGCCACTTTACCAGCGGTGATGATGCCACCATCGCCGGGCATGGTGACATCCAGCAGAAGCACGTCAGGCAGCAGGTCGCCCACCAGCGTAAACGCTTCCTCGCCGGAGCCAGCCTGCCCCACGACGATAAAGCCCGGCTCACTGGCCAGGGATTGAGCCACGCCTTCGCGGAAAAGGGGGTGATCATCAGCAATTAAAATTCGTATGGAATCAGACATCTTCAACCTCGGGAATAGACAAGGGCAAAATGGCACGAATCGTCGTGCCGTGGCCGATAGTGCTGTGCAGTTCAAACTGCCCACCGAGCAGTTCAACCCGCTCACGCATTCCCACCAAACCTAGACGCGCATACACTGAGGGTTCTTGCAAGTCAAAGCCTGGCCCGCTATCGGAGATTTCTACTAACAGTTCTTCTTGTGTATGGGCTGTCGTGTAAACGTTGACCGCTAATCCTTTGCCTGCGGCGTGGCGGAAGCTGTTGGCCAGCGATTCTTTTAGCACGCGATAGGCCGTAATTTTAACGGGCAGCGGGGCTTGCTCAGGTAGTGTGCCCAAGGTGAGAGTGACATCGCAGCGCGTTTTCTTCTCAAAATCATGCACAGCGCGCCGGATGGTTTCGGCCAGGGTAATGGGGGCAATTTCTGGCAGGCGCAAGCCAGCAGAAATGGTGCGCAGCTCTTCCATAGCGGATTCGGCCGCCAGCTTAATTGTTCGAAAATCCTGGCTGACTTCTGGTTTGGCATCCGCCATTGCTTCGGATAGCGATTCGAGACGCAGGAGTGCCAGGGCTAAATCCTGGGCGGGGCCATCGTGCAGATCAGCGGAGATGCGGCGCAGATTTTTTTCATTGAGGGCGGTGGTGCGAGCGGCAGCACGACGGACACGGCCGTTTAACACCTCATTCTGCTGCAATAATTCATTCAACTGGGTGACGTTCTCTTGAAGTTCGTTTTGCTGGGAAACGATGGTGTTGCTGGCCCGCCCCACCATACCCGCCAGCAGCAAATAAACCACAATCATCACCACGGCGACCACCAGCCAGCTGCGATATTGGGCCGTGCGAATTTCGGCTTCCAGCCCGTCCGAAGTCTGGTAAAACTCAGAAACGGCAAGAATGTTGTCGCTGCCAGACTCCCGTGAAGGGGCGTACGTTTCGATAAGCGAGTCCCATTGTTCTCGCTCCAGGGCCTGCTCTGGCTTGTCCAGATCACTGACTTCGGTCACAACTTCGCCGTTAAAGGCAGCCGCCAGTCCTTCCTCCAGTGGATACTGCTGGCCAATCAGTTCAGGATTGGTGGCATAAAGCACGGTTCCATCTGGGGACCAAACCTTAAAGGAAACGATTTGGGTGCCCAGCGAAGTGTCTGTGAGCAGCCGTTCCAGAGCAGCGACGTCAACGGCGTACTTGTTTTCGTTTTCAGCCAGTCCTTGCAGATGGGGAGAGATGTAGCTATCGACGTAGAGGGCAGTAACGGCAGCGGTGCGGTTGGTAACGGCCGTTTCAATCTGCTGGCTAATCCACAAGCCAATCCCTACCATGCCGCCCAACATCACCACCAAGCTAACAAACATATATTGTTGGGCCAGCGTCAATTGTTTTTTGGCAACCATGCCGATCTCCTTTGCAGAATCTAACACCGGAGTGCATGAGAATCAAGCGTATGCTTTGGCGGCCCGATTATACCGACTTTGGCCATTTACCGATACGGACTAAGGTCTGATCAAGTCTGATCCATAGTCTGAACCAGGTCGCGACTTTCTCCCCTGTTGACGCAGCAGCTAAAAATCTACAATGCAAACATATAAATTAACGATTTTGGGAATGCTCTTATGTACGACGAAATGAAACTGCTCCACCGCGCTCGCTCTTTAGACCAGGATGCTCTGGCTGAAGTGCACAATAGATATTACAACTCGATCTATCGGTACATTGCTTTTCGCGTCAACGACGCCCCCACGGCCGAAGATTTGACCAGCGAAGTGTTTTTGCGGCTGCTCAATGCCCTGCGCGATAAAACGGCCCCGCAAAACACGCTGCGCGGCTGGCTGTATGGAGTCGCCTCCCGTGTACTCAAAGAACATTACCGCAAAAAGAAAAGAGATCGTTTTACGCTGCTCCACGACGACATTCCCTCGACTGAGCAAGGGCCTCATCGTCAGGTTGAAGATATTTTGCAAAACGAGAATTTGCAGGCCGTGATGCAAGGGTTGACCGAGGATCAGCAAAATGTTTTGGCTTTACGCTTTGGTTATGGTATGCCCATTCAAGAAGTGGCCGACACGATGGGCAAAAGTGAAGGGTCGATCAAAATGCTGCAAGCGCGGGCCATTGCTGCCATCTCGCAGCGGATCATGCTGCAAGGTGCCTTGTTTCAAGGAGCATCGGCATGAAGATTGTTCAGGAGCAAATCTTATTTGACTGCCTGGAGCAGTTTGAAGCGGGTGTTTCGGTTGAAGCGTTGCAAGCAAAATATCCTCATGCTGCAGAAGAGATCGAGAAGTTTTTAGCCGTTGCAACTCACTTACAACAGCGGCGGCTGCAGCCAAGCCTGGCGGCCAAACAGCAGTCGCAAAAATTGTTTTTACAGCAAGCGTCTCAACTGCGTTCTAGTCAGCGGCAGGCGTGGTTTTCCTGGCGTCATTTACGGCGCATGCTGTTCCCAGTGGTTTCTTTGGCAATGGTGACCGTTTTGTTTGGCGTCACATTTTTATTTGCTTCTGCCTCTGCGCTGCCTGGGGATCTGCTTTACAACACCAAGCGGTGGGTGGAATCCTACCAATTAGAGCAGACGGAAAATGCTACGGCCGTTTTTAGCCTTAACATGCAACTGAACCAGGAGCGGGTACGGGAGGCGAAGGCTGTTTTGCGCACCAATGAAGCTGTTGAGGTCTCTTTTGAAGGCCGGGTGAATGCCAAGCAGGGCAGCAATTGGGTCATCGCTGGCGTACCTGTTCAGGTGAATGAGCAAACTCAGATGGATGGCTATGCTGGCGTTGGTGCCATTGTGTTGGTGAACGGCCGTACCCATCATGGACATCTCTATGCCAGCAGTATCACCATCTTGCAGGACGTTCCAGCAACAACAACAACATCTACAGCCACACCAACCGTCACCATGACGGCCACGGCCACGCCCACAAGCACGATGACCAACACGCCGACACCAACCACCCCCATGACGCCAATGGTTTCGGCGACGCCAACAGCTACCAGTACACCCACTGAGACGCCGACGGCAACGGTAACGGCCGTTCCGCCCACACCCACGACCGAACCTACCAGCCAGCCAACGGCCGTTGTGAATGACAACGATGATGACAATGGCAACGACAACCACAACGACAATTCCGGCAGCAGCAATGACAACGACAGTAACGACAACGGTGGTGGCAATTCCGGTAGCAACGACAATGGCAATGATAATTCGGGTGATGACAACGGCAATGAAAACGCTGGCGACAACAACAACGATAACGGGAGCGGCAATTCCGGCGGCGACAACGGGAATGACAATGATGACAATGACAACGGTGGGGGCAACAGCGGCAGCGGTGGTGGTAATGACAACGACAACGACAATGGTAATGAAAACGATGGTGGCAACAGTGGCAGCGGCGGGGATGGCGACAATGACAATGGGAACGACAACGGCCGTCGCGACGATGATTAAACTGCCCCGGTAGCCTGAAAACCGTTACTTTTTATCAGCCGACAGCACTCACTGGTGCCTTGCACCAAACATGGCGACCAACTGATGCCCAGCACTTTGATGCCCATCACGTGTGAGGCCCATCACTTGGTCGCTGTTTTTTGAGGAGAATTATGTTTAAGTTAACAACCTTGCCCTCTTTTATCCGTTCCAATGAAACCAGAAGCGACCTGTGGCAGCAGGTGTCTCGGCTGGATTGGGTCTCTGTGACCGTGTTTGCCCTGCCGCTGCTGCTCTACTGGCTGACACTGGCTCCCACTATTTACAATCTGGACAGCGCCGAATTTACAACGGCCGTTACCACCAACGGTATCATCCGGGCCACGGGCTATCCGCTGTACCTGCTGCTGGGCAAGGTCTGGTCCTGGCTGCCGCTCAGCAGCGATATGGGCTACCGGCTGAACTTCTTCTCTGCTTTTTTGAGCGCCTTAACGCTGCTGC
Organism: uncultured Anaerolineae bacterium; assembly: GCA_905479495.1. Taxonomy (GTDB): domain Bacteria; phylum Chloroflexota; class Anaerolineae; order Promineifilales; family Promineifilaceae; genus Leptofilum. Next base: position 200,641 of record CAJQMR010000005.1, on the reverse strand, counting down.
AAGTCGAACAAATTTTGCGTCGCCTCAAGGTGGACCCCTGGCTGCGTCTGGGTGCGCTTGGGTTGCTGGCTACCGCGCCTTACTTCTGGGCGATGTCCCTCATTGCCGAGGTGTATACGCTGCACGCAGCGCTCATGGCGGGCATCATCCTCAGCCTGCTGCGCTGGGCCGATAACCCCACGCCGCTGTGTCTGGCGCTGCCTATCTTTTTAATGACAGCCAGTATGGGAAACCACATGGCGACGGTGCTGTTGGTGCCTGGTGCTGCCTGGTACGTGCTTACCAGCCAGCCAACCCAATTCAAAAATTGGCGGGTATGGGCTGCGGGAGGAACGGCCGTCCTGCTTGGCCTCTCTGTCTTCCTTATCTTACCCATTCGTTATGTCAATCAACCTATTTTCAACTATGCAGGCGAATATGACGCCAGCGGTTTGTTTCACCCGGCCAACCTGATGAGTATTTCCGGATTGTGGTGGCTCATTACCGGGCAAAGCTTTGCCGGGCAGATGTTTGGCTACCAGCTAAACGAAATTTGGCCGCAGGTGGCAGCTTACGGTGTACAGCTCTGGACCGCTTTTCTGGCCATTGGCATTGGGCCAGGGCTGCTTGGCCTGGGCGTGTTGACTCGGCGCAATTGGCGGCTGGGTGGCATGCTGCTGCTCATGTTTCTGGCCAATGTCATCTTCTACATCAACTATCGCGTCATCGACAAAGACACCATGTTCTTGCCCACGTATCTTATCTGGGCCATCTGGCTGGGTGTAGGCTACCAGCAACTCCTGTTTTGGCTAAAAAGCCAGCCGCTGGTCACACCTCGGCTGATTCGTGTTCTGGCCGTGGGCGCAGTCATTTTAGCTGCCTGGTTGAACTGGGGGCTGGTGGATCGCTCAGAAGATTGGAGCACGCGCGAGATGGCCGAGACGATTTTGCAAGAGGTGGAGCCAAACGCGCTGGTGCTGGGCTGGTGGGATACGGTGCCCGCTGTGCAATATCTGCAATTGGTTGAGGGCCAGCGCCCCGATGTGCAAACCATCAACCGCTTCCTCATCTCTGGCGCAGCAATGGAGCAGCTCATTCTCAGCCAGATTGATGAACGGCCGATCTACATCAATAACCCGTCAATGACGCTGCTCCAGCAAACTACAGCCATCCCCATGGGACCCATTTACAAGCTGGTGCCGCGTATTGAACCTGTTCCGTAACGGTAGTTTTATTTTGCAGAAAGCGGTGGCAGGTGGAAAACCAAGATAACAATATAGAAAAACGTTTCCTCTGCGCCGCCGTGTCTCTGCGTTAAAGATAAAAGGAGGCTCTATGAGTCAAGAACGAAAAGAAGCAGTTAGTCGGTTGCTGATCACCGCGTTTGTGTTGCTGGGTGGTGTGCTGCTGCTGCCCTACGTGGGCAATGCCCGGGCGGCCATTAATTGGGAAACCTTTGGCAGCGCCTACGCCCCAGATTTAAGCGTGAGTGATAACACGGGGGCACCCGGCAGCCAATTTGCCTTTACCGGCACTGGCTACCAGCCCAATTGGTTGGCCATCATCTTTGTGAATGGCCAGGTGGTTGGCGGTGTCACCACCGACAGCAATGGCGCGGGCAGCTTCATTATCGACACAACCGGCGTGCCCGATGGTGAGCTGACCGTAGTGATGGAGACGGATGCCAATGTATCCGCCTTCAAAATTATCACCGTGGACAGCACTGGCTCGGTTGTATCCCCACCCGGTGGGTTTCCTGGCTCTGTGTTTGGTACGACGGGCAACAGCACGTTCTTGCCCTTTGTACAGCGTTGAGCAAAGCACAGAATGTTTTACCCAATTGTCGTTATGCCGGGAACGGCCGTTCCAAGCCGTTCCCGCTAACAAATTTCTATCCTTACTTGTAGTTGCGAAGGAGGTAACTATGAAACAATTCAGTCAACGGACGATGGTCCGCACGGTTATGGCTTTAGTCATCCTGCTGGCAGGTGTTGCTATGGTGCCCTACGTCGATCGTCCCGCCGCCGCCCTGGAGTGGCGCATGATGGCCGGGGTCTACGCGCCGGAGCTGTCGGTGCACGCCACGGAAGGGGCACCCGGCAGCGCCTTTGCCTTTACCGGCTCTGGCTTTCCGGCCCACAGCGTGGCTACTCTGTTTGTGAACGGCCGTTACTTAGGTCGCGTGATGACAGATGGCCAGGGTTCAGCCCAGTTTGTGGTGCAAAGCCCGGATTCCAGCATGGCTATCGGCCAGTACGACATCACGATGGAGGTAGACATGAACGCCTCTGCTACGCAAGGCTTTAGCCTGCGACACGATGCGCCTCTGGTGGGGGTACCTGATGGGTTTGCTGGGCCTGTCTTTGGCTTTGGGCAGCGGCTGCCCCGGTAAGAAGCTGTAATGGTGAGATAGCGGCACTATCGTCACCACTACAGCCTTAGGACGTTCTGGCGGCTTGGTCACAACAGATGGTTTCCCAAAATCAATGTGGGCCAGGTCGCCGGAATGTTTTCATTGTACTCAATTTACAGGTGACAGTCACATGCATTCCTTATTTGACTGTCACTCCCGCGAAGGCGGGAGCCCAGGCGTGATGCGTGATGATGGGAAAATAAATGGACGCAAAACTAGACAGCTCACCATTAACTGAAACAATTTTTAGCCGCCTGACCAGCCTGAGTATCCCGCGCTGGCTGTGGCTGCCGCTGCTTTTGTTTGTTGTTACCCGGCTGGGGGTACTGATTGTGGCTTACCTGGCAGTGCCGCTGCTGCTGGATGCAACCTCGCCACCACCATACCACCTGCGCGGCACGGAAAACATTCTGCTAGATGTGTTTGCCAGCCGCTGGGACACCGGCTTTTACATCAGCATCGTGGAGGAGGGGTATAAGTTTCAAGGGGTGCCGCTGCCGTCGGTCGCCTTTTTCCCGCTGCTGCCGCTGCTGATGGTGGCGCTAGCGCCACTGGTAGGGGATGCGGCCGTTTCGGGCATCATCGTGAGTAATTTGGCGCTGCTGGGTACGGCCGTTTTCTTTTACCGTCTCGTAGCTGAAAATTGGTCAGAAAAGGTGGCTGAGCGGGCCGTCTGGTATTTGCTCATCTTCCCCATGGCCTTTTATGGCTCGGCCATTTACACAGAATCCCTCTTTTTACTGGTGACGATTGCCGCTTATTATTTTGCCCGACGCGGCCAGTGGCGCACCAGCGTGCCCTTTGCCATCGCCGCTACGCTGTGCCGCCTGGTGGGGATCATCATTGTGCCGCTGCTGCTGCTGGAATGGTGGCGGCAGTGGCGGCTGAATGTGGGGGAGGAACGGCAGTCGCCCTGGGCGCTATTGGTTCCAGCCAGCGCGCCGTTGGGATTGGTTAGCTACATGGCCTATCTTTGGTATGTTTTTGGCGATGCGCTAGCTTTTGCCAATGCCTCGGCTGCCTGGGGGCGCGTGCCCCAATCACCTTTTGTGGTGGTGGCAGACTTGCTGCAACGGCCGTCGGTGGGCTGGTTCAATGCGTTTCTCAGCGGGCAAATCCACTTCGATAACTGGATTGATTTCATTTTTGTCACCGTGTTCCTCATTTTGGGCATCGTGCTGCTTTACAAAGGACGTTACGCTGAAGCCGCCTTTGTGCTGTTGGGTGTGCTCATCCCTTTCAGCTCCGGCTTGCTGATGAGCCAGCGGCGCTACATGTGGGTGCTGTTCCCCGCCTTTATTTTGCTGGCAGAGTGGGGCGAACATCCCTGGGTCGATAAGCTGATTACGGCCGTATCCCTTCCCCTCCTGGCCCTGTTCACCGCCCTTTACGCCAACTGGTATTGGGTAGCCTGAGAATGGCCACAGAGATCACCGAGGGGAAAGAGAATTAGAGAAGCATCTCAAAAATTTCTGTGCCCTCTGTGGCAAATTCCGATTGCCCAAATCCGTTACTTTTCTGGTCGCAAAGTAACTTTCCCGCAGGACACAACAAGTCAAAATGGAGAGCAGCATGCAGATAAGCTTACAAAAGAAGCGACAATTTTTGCTGGGCATGGCGATAAGTTTGCTGTGCCTCGGCGGCCTGTTTTGGGTCATCAACCCATCTGAAATTGCCCAGGCTGTGCAGCAGGCCAATCCACGTTATTTGTTGGGAACGGCCGTTTACCTTCTTATTTATTTGTTCTTGCGGGCCGTGCGCTGGCGGTATCTGTTGGGGAACCATATCTCCCAGGCAACGTTGTTCCACATCCAAAACATTGGCCAGATGTTGACGCAGCTGCTCCCATTCCGCCTGGGAGATGTGGCTCGCGCCTTGCTGGTGGGGCAGCAGCCAGGGCTTTCTGTGCCCCAGGGCATGACTACGATGGTGGTGGAGCGGCTGCTGGACATGCTGTTGATGGTGCTGCTGCTGCCGCTGGCGCTGCTGCAAATCGAGGCGCTACCAGCGTGGTTACGGCAGGCGGGATTATTTTCTGGTGTGGCTACGGTGGGGTTGATTGTGGGGCTGATTTTGTTGGCAAATAAACGGCAGTTGGCCCACAAACTGCTTTCCTGGCTTGGGCCTAAATGGACGGGACTCGCTTCAGACAAGCTGCACCAGCAGTTGGACAACTTGCTGGACGGGCTGCGTGCCTTTACGCAGTGGCGCTCTGCGCTCCTCTTGCTTGGGTTAAGCGCGCTGACTTGGCTCCCCGTGGTGCTGGCCTATAACGCGGCGTTGCAAGCGGTACATCTGCCGCCCTCTCTCCTCAATGCCACCTTCATCATGATTGCGGGCGCGTTTGCCGTGGCTGCCCCCTCTTCGCCAGGGCAGATTGGCGTTTTCCACATGGGGGTGATTGCGGCCATGACCGTGCTGGGCCTACCGACTGAAGCCGCCGCTTCGCTGGCGGTGTTGTACCATGCGCTCAATTTTCTTGTGATGGTGCTGGCGGGCATTGTGGGACTAAACAGCATTGACGTTTCCCTGCAAAGCTTAGCTCAAGCCCTAGGTGTTAATCTGGGAATACGTTCTCCTGAGCTTTCAGGCCATGTTTCCTAATTCACCGTCTGGGATCATGCCCCTGACGCGGCCAACTGGCAACAAAAAAGAGCAACGGCGGTCGCTCTTTTTTGTTGCTGTTTTGTTTGTGCTGACGTTTTATTTTTTGCCAATCGTAGACAGTTTGAAGGGCGCATACAGCGGGCAAAAGCCAACCACGCTGGTGAGCAATAAGACGATGGCCAGAATGCCCAGGATGATTGCGGCCGTTCCTGAAATGAGGTTGGTGAAGTATAAAACGGCCACCACAACTGCTAAAACAACGCGAATAATACGATCTGTGCTTCCCATATTTGGTTTCATGATATTCCTCCGAAATTTATTGTGTAAATATCCTTACCTATACACTTTTAGACGGAGGGTATGGCAAAAGGTTACATGCTATTAAGCTAAATTTCAGGTTGGGCAGCTAATTGAGGGAAGGAATTAGCCCGTAGCCGCAGTTTCTTACTGCGTTCGTGACGTGTTCGCGCTAAGAAAGCGCAGCTACAGGCTATGTAGATCAGTTGATGGAGACGAGCAGAGCGCATAGCTCAAACATCTTTTCGATGCGCGGCGGCGTGTACAGCTCTTTTTCAATCCACAGCGAGGTGCGATCCAGATTGGGCAGGTCGATATAGTTTTTCAGGAATGCCTGCCCTTTTTTGAAGGCGTGGCGGCCCGATTCAGTCAGCAGCCGTTCTTTGTACAGTGTGTAAAGGGTTAGTAAACCATAAGCTGTTTCGGAAGGAGTGGCTTCATTGTCGTGGACACCCCAGCCGCCGTTGCTGTGCTGGCTTTGGATGAGATCGTCTTGGGCGTGCATAACGGCCGTATACCCCAATGGTTCCGCTGCCAGGGCTAAAACCAAATGCAAGGTGTTGTACAGCCAGGAGATGTGCCATTTGTCATCTTGCCAACGGCCGTTTTCGCCCTGCATGTCCAACAAATATTGCACCGCCGCTTCATCCCGCTGACCAAACAGCCGCAGGGCGTGAACCGCCCGCGCTGTTAGGGAAACAGACAGTTGAATCTCGCCAGCAAAAGCGTAATAAACGCCATTACCACGAAAACGATTCAAAACAGAGGGATCAACCACGTAACCGGCTGTATGCAAAATAGCCAGCGCTGCGGCCGTATCATCCCCATCCTGGTAGAAGTGATCGCTCAAGCCAATGCCTTGTTCGGTCAAGGCAAAGCCCAGCATATCTAGCTGCGGTTGCAGCATTGCTTGCAGATCTTCTTTGTCGAGCAGGTCAGCTACCAGCAGCGGATAAAGGCCAAAGGCCAGCTCAAACCGGTTCATGGGCCAGATGCCTGGTACAACCCCTGGAATATTAAAGCCGGTGACGCCAGCCGCCCGATTCAGATACATTTCAGCCTGCTGCCGCAGCGACTCTGTGTCTTTTCCTCTGGCTAACCGTGATAGCCAAACGGCCGTTGCTGCTGGACTGTGCCCAATGCTGCCGGCACCATCCAGATAAGCTGGCTCTGGCTCACTGCCCCAGGCCTCCCAGGAGTGCATGGGTGGGGAACCGGCATCTGGTTTGATATGGGCAATATATTTTAGCTTTTTACGCCCCTGGCCCAGCAGCGCTGTGTTGCCCTGGCGTGGGATGGTCAAATTGAGCCGGGCAGCTTCGTCGATGAGATAAGGATAAATGAGTTCTGCGCCTACGGGTAGGCTGTCTGGCACCGTGTGTGCCCACAGCTCACGTTGAACATGAAGATGATCCAGCCCGGCCTCAATACTTTCGGCGGCGTCGATGATGTCGGCGTATTGATGCAGCGCTAGAACGGCCGCAATGGTAGAGATACGACGATAAAGCGGGGCAGCCGGACTACCCCAGCCGCCGTCGGCTTGCTGCTGGCGTTTGAGCCACTCCAGGCCGGGCGTAACGCCGCCTGAAGGGGGATAGGCGCGCAGCACCTGAGCCGTGTCGTAAACTGAAGCGCTAATGTGCCCGCCACCTTTGCCTAATTTGGGGAGTAAACCCTGCAAACGTGCCAGGGCTGGGGACTCGGTGGTAAAAGGAATGAGGGGAGACCGTTCGTACGGCCGTTTGTCCCTGTCGGGTTGTGTCTGCATAAGACATCCTCCATACAAAAATAACTACTCGGAAGCGATGTTTAGATGATGACAATACCGTACAATGCCTTCGCCCGAAACGGCCGTAGGCCTTAAACTTTTTTATACACAGGTTGGTTGCAAGGATGAGGAGATTTTGATGCGCTGGCTCCGAAATTTGGCTCCCGCATCAGGCTCCGATCTGATCGCTGGGTGCATGATAACAAATCATTCTCCAGAGGTAAAACGACGATAGTACTAAATATGGATGACAATCGTCCTATAAAAAAAGGCATGACGCACAATTGTTCTATATTTGCTATAATTGGCGCGTTTGTAACTTCGCCTGTCTTACAAAGAGGATACTTTGAGTAAAAAAGAGTTTCGTATCGAAAACGAGTACGTTTACAATCGGAGCGGGCCGGTTCGGTGGATATTGTCCCACGTGCTGCGATATCCGTGGCTGCCTTTGTTGGTCACCATTGCCGCCATTATCAACAACCTTGCTGCCAGCTATGTTCAGGTGTTTATCGGCCGATCCTTTGATTTGATAAGTGCACCCAGTTGGGAAACGGCCGCACTCTTGGCCTTGTCTCTGGCTGTTTTTGGCACTGTGGCAACACAGAGCGTGCTGGGGATCGTGCGTAATTACGCCAATGAATACATTGCCCAACTTGTTGAGCGCAATACCCGCGATGAACTATATGTAAGCTTGCTGGGCAAAAGCCAGACGTTCCACGGGCGACAGCGCATTGGCGACATCATGGCTCGGGCCACCAACGACGTGCGGGCGCTGAACATCATGTTTAGCCCCGGCATCATGTTGCTGATTGATGGATTTATGGGCATTGTGGCACCCATTGCCCTCATGGCTACGCTGCGGCTAGAGTTACTGCTGGTCCCTGCCATCTTCCTGGTGCTTTTTACCATTACTGTGTGGGACTATGCACGCCAACTGAATCCCATCAGCCTTTCCATGCGCGAGCAGTTTGGCAAGGTGAATGCTGGATTGGCCGAATCCATTGGTGGCATTGAGGTGGTAAAGGGGAACGCGCAGGAACGGCAGGAAATCCAAAACTTTGTAACCAACGCGGGACTGTACCGCGATTATTTTGTGCAGCAGGGTGTGATTCAGGCGCGTTATTTGCCGCTGCTGGTGTTCAGCCTTTGCCTGGGCGGGGGCTTTTTCCATGCGATGTGGCTGTGGCGCGCTGGCACAATTACGCTGGGCGAAGTGGTAACGTTTATGGGACTGTTTGGCATTTTGCGCTTTCCCACATTTATTTCTATCTTTTCGTTTAACCTGGTGCAGCTGGGCGTGGCCAGCGCCCGCCGTATTTTAGAATTGATCAATGATGAAACGGATTTGGACGAAAATGAGGCCGGGTATCAGGCTCCCATTCAAGGGAAAGTCCAGTTTGAAGATGTCCGGTTTGGCTACAATGGAGAGCCGGTGCTGGATGGCATCAGCTTTTCGGTGGAGCCGGGCCAGACGGTGGCTATTGTGGGGCAAACTGGCTCGGGCAAAACGACATTGACCCGGTTGATTAACCGAATTTTTGATGCGGGAAACGGCCGTATCCTCATTGACGGCCGTGATGTGCGTGAATGGAGCCTGGAATCGCTGCGCTCCCAAATTTCCACCATTGAACAGGACATCTTCCTCTTCTCGCGGACGCTGGCGGAAAATATCGCCTTCGGCGTGCCCAACGCCACCCAGGCCGACATTGAACAGGCGGCCAAAGAAGCCCAGGCGCATGACTTTATCCAGAGCTTTAACGAAGGGTACGAGACTGACGTAGGCGAACGGGGTGTGACCCTCTCTGGTGGGCAGCGCCAGCGCATTGCCATTGCCCGGGCTTTCCTCACCAATCCACGCATCCTCATTTTGGACGACAGCACCAGCGCCATCGACAGCGCCACGGAAGACCAGATTCAGCAGGCGATGCGCCGCATCAGCCGCCAGCGCACCACGTTTCTCATCACCCACCGCCTGTCACAAATTCGCTGGGCGGATAAGATTTTGGTGTTGAGCAACGGCCGTCTCACTGACCAGGGCACGCATGAAGACTTACTGGCCCGCAGCCCCGCCTACCAGCGCATCTTCGCCAGATATGATTAGCCACAGAGGGCACAGAGGTTGTTATGGGATTTATTTTAGATGGTTTAGACACTGAAGATTATGATCGGAGTTACTCGGATCGGGAGCTGCTGGCGCGGATTGTGGGCTATTTTCGGCCGTATTCGCGACAGATGATCTTGGTGGCGGCGATGATTACCCTGAATTCGGTGGCAGGCACGGCCGGACCGATCATCATTGCCAAAGCGATTGATTTGATTGCGGCTGATCCCGCCACGCGGACGATGCTGCTGCTGGCAGGCGGTGTCTCGCTGATGGGGGCCTCGGCCTGGGTGTTTAACTTCATTCGCCAATATTTTTCGGCACGGATTGTGGGCAACGTGGTGTTGCAACTGCGCGAAGATGTGTTTGAAGCCACCATCAACCATGATTTGTCCTTTTACGATGAGCACCCTTCAGGCAAAGTGGTCAGCCGGGTGACATCCGATACGCAAGATTTTGCTGCCGTGGTTGATCTGTCGCTGAACTTGTTGAGCCAGGTGCTGCTGGTGCTCATCCTGACCGGCTGGCTCTTTAGCATCAACGTCTGGTTGACGCTCATTCTCATCGGCATGACGCCGCTGGCTGTGGTTATCGCGCTGAGCTTCCGCAGCATTGCTCGCCGGGTGACGCAGGATGCCCGCCGGGTAACGGCCAAAATAAATGCCCAGATTCAGGAGTCGGTCAGTGGCATCATTGTGGCTAAGGGCTTTCGCCAGGAAGGGGCCATCTACGAGACGTTTTACGCCAATAACAAGCAGGGGTATGACGTTGGCGTGCGGCGGGGGCTGGTGCTGATCTCGATTTTCCCGATTATGGTGATGGCGTCGGGGTTGGGTACGGCCGTACTCGTTTACACTGGTGGATTGGCTACCTTGCCTGATACGTTTTTGGGTGGGCTGGCCGGGTTATCGCCGGGGGATTGGTATTTGTACATGCAGGCAGTTGGCTTTTACTGGTTCCCCATGACCAGCATCGCCTCGTTTTGGAGCCAATTTCAGGATGGTTTGTCCGCCTCAGAACGTGTCTTTGCCCTGATCGATTTGGAGCCAAAAGTGCAGCAAACGGCCGCACGCCAACTGGACGGCGCTTTGCAGGGTGAGATTTGTTTTGAAAACGTGCGTTTTAGCTACACGGACAAAGAAACCGTACTGCCCGATTTTTCCCTGACGATTGCCTCGGGCGAGACGGTGGCCCTGGTCGGGCACACTGGTGCGGGCAAAAGCTCCATCGCCAAGCTGATCAATCGCTTTTATGAATTCCAGGACGGCCGCATTCTGGTTGATGGGTTCGATATTCGCACCCTTGATTTGGGCAGTTACCGGCGGCAGATTGGGTTGGTGCCGCAGGAGCCGTTCCTCTTTTCTGGCACCATTCGCGACAATATTCGCTACGGCCGTCCCGAGGCCGACGACACAGAGGTGCGGGCCGCAGCTAACCGCATCAGCCAGGGGGAATGGTTAAACGGGCTAGCCTTTGGTTTGGATACCGATGTGGGCGAGCGGGGCAGCAATCTCTCGATGGGACAGCGGCAGCTGGTGGCCATGGCCCGGGTGCTGCTCAAAAATCCAGCCATCTTCATTTTGGATGAGGCCACCGCCAGCGTGGACCCCTTCACCGAGACGCAAATTCAGGAAGGACTGGATGTGGTGATGGCTGAGCGCACGGCGATTGTCATTGCCCATCGCCTGAGCACGGTCAAAAATGCAGACCGGATCATTGTGATGGCCAACGGCCGTATTATCGAAGAAGGCACCCACGACAGCCTCATGGCCGACAGCGGTCATTATGCCGAGCTGTACAACACCTACTTCCGTCACCAGTCGTTGGAGTACATTAACTCAGTTGGTTTGCAAGAATAATTTGTGAGGAACGGCCGTCTTGCTCGGCCGTTCCCCCATCCATCCCCTGCATTACCCTGGAAATGTCGTACAAAACTGATTGTTCGTTTCGTCTTCTTCCACAACCCCCTCACGACTGTCCACGATGATGCAGACTGTACAGTTCGGGTCATAGCAGTTGCCGCCTGGCGGGCTGAGCAATGAAAAGGAAACGGATTGGCCGGGCATCAGACGTTCCACCGCCTGGTTAAGCACCACGGACTGGGCCGGATCGAGCCATACCTGGATATTAAACAAATCAGCGTCGGCCAAACCAACGTTGCTTATCGCTAGATTGACGCTGGTTACACAGGTCCCCGGCCCATCCGGGCAGCTAACGGAGATGTTGGGCACGCTGCCAGGGCTGTTAACGAGGTCTGGTAAGCCAACGGGTTCAGTAACTGGTATCGTTGGCGTTTCTGTGATGATTGGGTCCACAACGGCCGTTTCTTTTACAACGGGCGTCAACGCGACAACAGCTGTTTCCTCTATAACGGCCGTTACTTCGATGGGTTTAGAAATGGTGGTTGGCAGCCAGATTTGTTCATAGGCTTTTAGTGAATCATACAAACAATTTGCCTGTTGAATGGTTGCGACGGTGGTGCCGGTTTGTTGGGCCAATGAAAAAAGCGTGTTGCCCGGTTGCACCATGTACCGTTGCCATCCCGCAGGCACCTGCCCGCAAATAGGAGCTTGTCCAGATGAATATCCATTCTCCTGAGGCAGTTCGGAGACAGGTTCACCGGTTTCCGCCACGCTGGCTTCTTTGGTTGGTGTTGGGGCAATGGTTGGCGTGTTGGGAACAGTGCTGGACCCGGGTTGCGATTGAGGCGCAACGGCCGTCATCGTGGCAAAGATGCTGTTGATGGTATCCTCATCGGGGGGCCTGTTTTGCAACTCAAACTGCCTATCGACGACCGCCAGAGCAAAAACGCCAGCCAGTGCGGCTACGGTAACTGGTATCAGCACATAGCGGATGGCCCACTTGAGCAAATCTTCCTGTGGTTCACTTTGTCTTTCACGTTCTACGCTTGTCATGATCTTCTCCCTCGATACAAATACATTTGGCAATAAACTGGACGCACGTATCATATTGAACGAGAAAACGACCGTGTTTTCCTGCAAAAAAGAGGTTTATACGAAGGAGAATTCATGCCTAAACAAAATCGAGTGACCCCGGAGGGGCAAATCATAGCCACTGCTGCGCGGGGCACGTTTATGGGCAATCGTGGTATTTTGCATAATGCGCAGCAGGAAATTGTGAAGCCGTTTGCCCACAAAGCGTGGATCATTTGTCTGCTCAGCTTCAAAGGACGGCGGCGTGCGCTGATGCAGCCACGAAACTACACGGAGCTGTTCTTTTTAGATGAAGCAACAGCGCTGGCGGCTGGGCATCGCCCCTGTTTTGAATGTCGTCGAGCGGCGGCAGAGGCGTTTCGGGAGGCCTGGCTGGCGGGAAATCCGCAGTTTAATTTGGGGGAATCGGTGAAGGTGAAGCAAATGGATGAGGTGCTTCATGCAGAGCGGCTAACAAAAGCACGTTACATCAAGGATAGAAAGAAGCGAACGTTTACGGCCGTTCTCAACAGGTTACCCGATGGCACTTTTGTTTTATGGCAGGAACGGCCGTATCTGGTATGGGAAGATGTTCTGCTGCCCTGGACTCCGACGGGTTATGAAGCCCCGATTGGGCGGCCGAAGTCAGGCGAGGGTGTGGTGTTAACGCCGCCTTCAACTGTGGCCGCCCTGGCGCATGGGTACCGGCCAGTGCTGCATGCGTCGGCGTTTTTTTAGGATGCACGGTTGTTAGACAGGAAGTTTTTGTTGGGAAACGGCCGTTTCCAGCTCATGCCCTTTTTCTGGGGTAAATGGTCCACTGCTGCGCCACAGCACAGTTCCTTGCCTATCAAACAGAAAGACCCAAATTTGATCTTCTGTGGTGATGTTGAGCGCTTTTTTGAACTGCCGTTTGTCAAGGTACAGCGTAATGGTGCGGCGGCGGGTGGCGTTGTTGGGAATCCCCGCCCGCATCCCTTCGTTAATAAAGGTGCGGGCAATAAAATTCATCCGGTATATGGTGGGGAACTCGTAATATTCAAAATCAGGCGTGGTTTGCCGTAGATCTTCTGCCAGGGGTCCCCAACTGTCTACCTCCCGCTGCTGCCACTGCTGGAAGGCCACAAAAACCAGATTTAATTCGCCGGCAAAGTCAACGGGAAAGGTAAGCGTTTGGCGGGCCAAGTTGGTGCCTTTTACGGTAGGTAAGTGCATGATTGCCTCTAGGCGGGCTTGGCGCGAGCCGTCGTGGAAGGTGCTGCCTGCCGGGTGCGCCAAGTGCCTACCAGGGCCAGAATGATGATGAGGACGGCGGCGATAACGGCCGTATTGGCCACAAGCGCCACGTCAGCCTGGGCTGTACGAATGCCAAACAGTGCCCAAACCAGCACACCGGCATACGCCAGATTTTGCCGATTAAACAGCAGCAATCCAGCCACAACCACGGCCACCAGCATCATAATCGCGGCCCAGGTTGGCTCGGCAATGCCAAAGCCATCCCAGCCCAGATAGTTAATGACGCTGGAGATATTGGCAATGGTGGCCACCGTGATCCAGCCCAGATAAAGGCTAAAGGGAAACTGCACCAGAAGCTTGTCCTTCAGCGGCAGCGCCGGGTTCGGTTTGCCAATCTCCAGGCGGCGATAAATGAAAATGAGTGTCACCAGCAGGCTGAGCATAAACAGCACAGACAATGTGTAAGCGCCGTAATGCCAGGCAAACAGCCAGGCGATATTAGCCACGCTGCTGAGGGCAAAGGCCCAGCCGATTTTCCCAATCAGCGCGTTGCTGCGCTGGGCGGGCAATGCCTGGTAAATGATGAAACCCAGCAGCGCCGTGTAGATCAATCCCCAAATGGAGAACGTGTATCCAGCGGGCGTGAAGTAGGAGGGCAAGGCATCGGAAACTTCAGCAGCGGTACGGCCGTTCAACGGCAGCGCATTGGATAAGAAATTAACCGTCAACACCGCAGCAAAGGCCACAATGTTCACGATTTGTACAGTTTTCGAGAGTGATTTTTGTGTATTCATACCCATATTGTACAGGCTTTGTACGTTTTGTCAAGATATTGTACAGAAATCGGCGTTTGTAGGGGCGACCCGACGGGCCGCCCCTACGACAGATAACGATTTGTGCTAAAATTTGCCCATGACCAGTACAGATCCCAACCGACAAAAAAAACCGCGTGCTGTGCGGCGGTTCTTGGAACTACAATCCTCTGTACGCGCGTGTTACGCTCCTCAACTGGTACTATCCTGACTTCTCCCTCAACAATCTCGGTTTTCGCGTGGTCTCTCCCGTTGTTTCTGGCTCTTGATTTCTGCTTTGCTGGTTTCTGAAAGGGGGTCTGGGGGCAAGCCCCCAGCGTCTCGCAAAATGGAGCGCTTGCCCCACGTTAAATTGTCATGCTGAATGCAACGAAGCATCCCTTAGTACATCGCCAATTGCAATCACAGCCTCAACGAGTGAATCCCCGGTGGGATTCTTCACTTCGTTCAGAATGACCAGTTGGGGTAGATGTAAATTACTCAGTTACTCAGTTGCTTTCCCCAAAATACTCAATCGTCTCTACCAAACGACTCTTGATCCCAAAATGGGATCGTGCTAGAATGTGCCGATGAGGATCATTTCCCGACGAACACTGCGCGAGTTCTGGGCAAAATACCCGGATGCCGAGCAATCATTGCGCGCCTGGTATGCGAATACCCAGCAAGCAAATTGGCAAACGCCAGCTGATATCAAGCATGACTATCGAAATGCTAGTTTTATTGCCAATAACCGCGTCGTTTTCAACATCAAAGGGAATCAATATCGGTTAATTGTGGCTGTGAAATACGAGTACAGCATCATTTACATTCGGTTTGTAGGAACGCATCAAGCGTATGATAAAGTGGATGCTTCGGCAATTTGAAGGTGTGGAAATGCAACTAAAACCAATTAAAACAGAAGCAGATTATGAAGAGGCTTTGGCCAAAATTGATGAATTGTGGGAGGCTGAACCTGGCTCGCCGGAAGGCGACTTGTTAGATGTTTTGACAACGTTGGTTGAAGCGTACGAAGAAAAGCAACACCCCATTTTGCCGCCTGACCCAGTTGAAGCAATTTTGCATATGATGGAAAGTCAGGGGTTAGAGCGGCGCGATTTGGAACGGTATTTGGGCAGCCGGGCACGGGTGTCTGAGGTGATTAACCGCAAACGGCCGTTGTCCCTCAACATGATCCGCAAATTACAGGCCGGATTGGGCATCTCCGCCGAAATCCTGGTACGTCCCTACGAACTCCAGCCCTAAAATTACGCAGGTACCTTGCCGCCCACCTGCTCAATCGTCTCCACCAAACGGCCGTCTTCCAACACATACACCAAATCCACCGACTCAATCACCTTGGGATCGTGGCTGGCAATGAGCACGGTGACGCCCGTTTGCTCCACGATGCTGCGCAGCAGGGCGATGATGGCGTAACCTGTGGCCGTGTCCAGCTGGCCAGTGGGTTCGTCGGCCAGGATGAGCGATGGCTTGTTGGCCAGCGCCCGCGCCAGGGCAATGCGCTGCTGCTCCCCACCAGACAGTTCATACGTGCGGTGGCTGGCCCGTGCCGACAGCTTCACAAGCTCCAATACCTCATCGACGCGCTGCTTGCGCTCTTTGGCACTCGCTTTCACCAGTCGCAGCGGTGCTTCAATGTTTTCTCGGGCGCTCAAAAAGGGCAGCAGGCCGAACGTTTGGAAAACAAAGCCAATTTCGTTGCGGCGCAGATTGATCCGCTCCCGCTCGCTCATTTTGGCCAACGGCCGTCCCGCAATCACAATCTCCCCCTCGGTTGGCTCATCCAGCCCGGCGATGTGGTTTAGCAGCGTCGTCTTGCCGGAACCAGATGGCCCTTTCACCGTGGCCATGATGCCGCTGGGGATATTCAGGCTGATGTTTTGCACGGCAATCACGTCCTCGGCTCCCACTTTGTAGATGCGCGTTAGGTGCTGCACGGAAACGGCCGTTTTGCGGCGGGCCAATGGATGATGATGGGCCATCGGTTCCGCTTCAGGCTCTGATTCCCCCAGGCGGGGGGGGCGCCACACATCGCCGTTTTCGCTGCCGCCCTGTGCTGCCGCCAGCGCCTTATTCACCTCTGGCCAGACCGACAGATGTTCTTCTTCCAGCCGCACCTTCACCCGATTCTTCATCTCCAGATTTTCGATATAAGGCTGCGGCAGCTGCAAGCGTCCGGCCCGGTCCAGAATCACCCATTCTTCTTCTTGCAGTTCGCCGCTGGCCAGATCAACGCCGCGCCGAATTTCTGAGCTGGTACGGCCGTCTCGAATCGCCACCACCCGATCCACCTTATTGGCCACGCGCTGATCATGCGTCACAATCACAACCGTGGTGCCATATGCCTCGTTGATGCGGCGCAGCGCGGCAAAAATCTCGTCAGAGGAATGCGAATCAACCTGTCCGGTCGGTTCATCGGCTAGCAAGAGTGGTGGGTTGTTGGCCAGAGCGATGGCCAGGGCCACCCGCTGCTGCTGCCCGCCAGACAATCGGTCCGGCCGAAAATCGGCCCGGTCAGATAAATTGACCATTTCCAGCAGCTCCAGGGCGCGTTCCCGTCGCTGGCGCGCGCTGCCGCCAGAGAGCATCATCGGCAGTTCCACATTTTCTCGTGCGGTCAGATAAGGTAACAAGTTACGCGCAGGCTGCTGCCAGACAAAACCAACCGTGCTGCGTTTGTACGTCACCCTTGCTTTATCGGAAATCTTTAGTAAATCCTGGCCATTCACAGAAATCTTGCCTGCACTTGGCTCGTCCAGCCCGCCAATGACATTGAGCAGGGTCGATTTGCCAGAACCAGATGAGCCGACCAGGGCCATCATCTCACTCTGTTCTACAGCCAGGTCCAGCCCTTGCAAAGCCACCACTTCCAGATCGGCTACCTTATAAATCTTGACCAGATTGTCGCAAAAAATAAATGATTCAGTTGACATAAATGCCTCGTGTCAATTACTCAATTACCTAATTACTGAATTACATCTTGTAATTGGGTCATTGTGTAATTGAGTAATTACTCCTCACCAATGCGCAGTGCCCGGTGAATGCCTGCCCGCACCAGGAAGAAGAGCAGCAGCAGCAGGGCCAGCCCATAAAAGCCAATGAGCAGGCCGTACAGAGTGAACACTTCGGGCCAGTTTACCAAAATTTGACGGATGGCATCGCCGCCCACGGCCGTTGCCAACACCCGTGATAGAAACGGCCGCATAATCACCGCCAACCCGGCCCCAATGCTGCTGCCCGCCAGCAGCCCCAACACCATCATGATGATCCCTTCTAGCGTGAGCAGACCCAACAATTGGCTTGTCGCCATGCCCGTTGCCCGCAGCAGGCTAAACTCGTACAGGCGTTGGCGGGCGGCAAAAAAGTGCACCAGCAAAAAGACCGCCACGCTTAATGCGGCCAGGGTGATGGCGTTTAGCTCAAATGCCCCAATCGTCTCTTGCGCGACCAAATTAGAGCGCAAAAGCGCTTCCGTCGATTCCGCATCAGCCAGGAGGGAGCTGCCAAAAGGCCCATCCCCGTTGGCAATTTGGTCAGACACGGCTTCGGTCTGGCCGGGGTCCACGGCCAGCCACACCTGTCGCTGGCCCACCCACGGCTCGCTTAAGGTGGGTAAATCAACTGCCTGTTCCACAGCGGGCAGATTGGTAATGAAAAACCGTTCGCTGAGCAGAGGGAAGCTGCTAATGATGCCGCGCACCTCAAACGTGACGCGGTGTGTCCCCACCACATATTGAATGTGGTCGCCGATCTCTTTGTTGGTAGGCGGTGCATCTGCCGAAAAGACGGCGGGAATCGCCCCGTCGGTGCCGACGCCTTGCACCGCAGGCATCACGTCGGCGATGGAGACACTGCTAATAAATGGGGCATAGCGGCTTACCTGGGGCAGCGTGGCCGGATCGACTGCCAGCATTTGTACTTGCTGCCCTAAATTGGTAGACAGACGCGAACGGCCGTTGTAATAAACCGGCGAAGCCCACTGCACCCCTGGTAAATTGGCCACTGCCTCAAATTCGGCCGTTCCGGCATCAATGGGCAGCCCTACGCGAACATCAGCCCCGGTGTTGTAATGCGCAATCTGCGCCTGCCGTACCGACAATGAATAGTTGAACAGGCTGGCAAACAGGGTTAAACCGGCTGCCAGGCTAATGAGCAGCACCACACGGCTGGGTCCCACCGGATCGCGTGATAATTTGGCCAGACCAAAAGGCAAAATCAGGCCGCGCACCCGGTTGGCCCACCAGGAGGCCAAGCGCAGCAAGTAGGGGAAAACCCGCAAAAAGATGAGCGCCACAGCGATGAGCAGCAGCGATGGCCCTAGCAGCAGCAGTGGATCAGACACACCCGCAGACGCCAGTGCTTCGTTTTGGGCCAGTTGGGCCACCACGGTGCCGGTATCGCGCAGCTGCCAATAAATGAGCCCACCCAGCACCAGCAAGAAAATGTCGATATAATATTTTTGCCAACCCGCCTGAGACGGTGGCCGGGCCATCTGCTTTTGCCAATCCAAAATGTTGCCCCGCGTGCCGCCGTAGATGGCCATTACCAATGTTAGCCAGCTAAAACCGGCGGCGGCTAGCGACAGCTGCCAGGATTCTTGTGCCAGCGTTGCGGGCACCACGGTATTGGTGGCGGTTCCCCAAAGGATGAGCAAGCCACGCGCCACCGGCGGACCCAGGGCTGCGGCTAAAATGGCTAGCAAAAAGCCCTGGATGGCAAACAGTTGCGTGATCTGACGGCCGTTAAACCCTCGTCCGACCAATGTGGCCAACACCCCGCGCGACTGTTCCAGCAAAAAGGAGCTAATCATCGCCACGGTGTACAGTACAAAAATGAGTGATTGGACCGTGAGCAAAAATAGGGTGACCTGGGCATTGGCCAGTGCTGCCTGGTATTCGTTGATGATCAGCAGCAGGCCTGTGTCCAGATTCACGCGCAAATCGGAGCTAGCGTTGCTCAGATTTGCCTCTATCTGATCGACATTGTTCACGGTAATTTTGCTGGCGTCGAGGAGTAGCCGCCAGCTGCGCTGGGCGCGTCCCGCAAAAATTTCATCCATCGTTTGCTGGGGCAAAAGCAGCCCAAGCGTAATGGTTTCTGGCTGGTTAGGTCCGTTCAGTGGAGCGCGTCCAAAGACAAACGGCCGTAACTCACCCCACCACACATCGCTTTCTGGATCGTTGGGCTGCACCACGCCTACAATGTTGATGCGGAAGCTGCCATCTGCACTGCGAAGCTGATCGCCTACGTGCAGCGTTTCCACCTGGAAAACTTCCCCGGCGCTTTGGTCAAAGGTCAGGTTCTCGATGCTGGCGAGGCCAACCACGGCTTCAATTTCGATCACAAAGCTGTTCGGTTCTGGTTCGATGTAAGCGGGGAAACGGCCGTCTACCAACGTGACATCCTGGTTAAAATTACTAAACGCCCACGGCTCATAACGTAGAAATTCGGCAAAAGGCAGCGGTACCTCATTTCGGTATAGTGCAGAAGCCAGGGGTTGTGGGGCCGTTGTCTGCACTTCTACCCGACGCAGCAGCAGGTCGCCCAAATAATCTTGCAGCTGGCCATAAACGGCCGCATTCATTCCCGCACCCGTCACTTCAATGTTGCGTGCCGAGACGATGGCGCTGTCGATTTGCTGCCGTAGGCTGCGCCCGGCAATCGCCGTGGCATAGGTCGGCAGCCCGGCCAAAAAGGCAGCGGCCAATACCAGCCCCAGCAGGACAATGAAGTTCATGCGCCAATGGCGCAGTAGGTGACGGATGGATAAGCGGATCATATCTATTTTCAGTATTCCGTTATCGGTAATCGGTTATCCGTAATCGGTGAACGGTTTACCGATTACCGACCACTGATTACCGATTACCGGCTACTCTTCGCCCACGCGCAGCACCTGATGCAGCTTGGTGCGCCAGAGCAGCAGCGTGGCAATGCCAAGCGAAATGAAGAAGGCCACGGCAAGCGTTATGTAAATCTGAACAACTGCGCCCCAATCATTGCGGGCAATAAAGGGCGGCGTTGGCGGGCGGTCGCCAAAGGTAATGGGCAAGCCTGGCAGGGTAATCTGGTTTAGCACCACGCCCAGCGCCGTGCCAATGGCCAATCCAGCCAAAATGAGCACAATCTGTTCCAACACCAGCACGGTATAAAGCTGCCCCGGCGACATGCCGATAGAGCGCAGCACGCCATAGATCGCTTCTTTTTGTTTGGCGCTCAGATAAAAATGGGTGGCAAACCCAACCAGACTAAGCGTCGTGGTGAGCAGATAGCCAAACAGCGTGACGCTGCGCAGCCCCAGCGCCATCGGGTCTGCCTTAATGGTTAGGCGCACGGCTTCTTGCTCGATGGCTCCTTGGATGCCAGCCAGGTTAGAGAGGGCTGCCGCCGAGACAGTTTCGGGAGAAACGGCCGTATCAATCGCCAATATCGCCTCGTTGTTGTTCACTGGCTGGCTGGTTTCCGTATTAAGGTCATCCAGCATCAGCGCCCGGTTGGTAATGATATACCCGGCGTTCAAATCTTCGTACAGGGTAGGGAAGTAATTGACCACCCCCACAATTTCAAATCGCCTTGGTTGGGAATCAACCGTCAGATTGAGCGTGTCGCCTACTTTTGCCTGGGCTTTTTCCAGGAAACTTTGGCTGGCCAGAGCGGGCAGCGGTACGGTCAGGGGAGCTGGATTGGCCAGCAAAAAGCCTATCTGGTCAAGCGGTCCCAGGTTCAAAAATAGGGACTGACTGCCAGCACCGGAATGCACCTGGCGGAAGTCGTAAGCAATGTCTGAACCAAGATCAGTCGTGCGCCAAATGTCGGTGATTGTTTCAAAATCGTAGACTACGGCCGTTTCCCCCGAAACAGTATCTGTCAGCGTGAGTGAATCCAGCGCCAAAAGCATCTGTGCCCCGCGCGTCCGACTAAAGTTTCCCTCAACAATTGTCCGATTACGCAGCCAGATTGAATGTAGCCCCAATGGATAGCTGCTCTCCGGTAGAGTGGGTAACGCTGCTTCAAAATAGCGCCAGCCGTCTGCCGGGTAGCCCGTTTCATTTGAAGTTAATTCCACCAGAAATGTATCTTGCTGGGCCGTGGTTAATTTGGCTTCCAGTCCGATCCGGTCCAAATCACTATCGCCGCGCAGCTCAATGCCTGATTCAACATCAGGGCCAGACCAAAGCCACAGCCCCAATCGGGCAGGTTCGCCGGGTAGCGGCACCACTGGCTGTTCTGTCACATCCGGCAACACCAACCGATCAAGCAGCACGGACACGGGCTCGTTTGTGAAATCATCCCGGTAGCTGGTCAGTTCGCCAAAGGTTTCAGGGTTGATGGCCAATACCTCGTAGCGCAAAAATTCCCGCCCTAGCGTGAGTGAACCAAGACCACGCCACATGCCGCTGGCCTCGGTGACCCCTGGTAAGGATTCCACTTCATAAAGGGGCAGCGTGCGCTGTGAAATCAGGCGAATGTCGCTGCCTGCCTGATATTCGGCGCGTTCCAGCTCGCTGGCGTCCAGCGTGGCGTTGATGCCGGTGGACAGGATGCCCAGGGCAATGGCCAGCGTCAGCAGCAAAACCAATCGGGCCACATGGGTCGGGTTACGTGCGGCTTGCAGCATGGCCAGATTGGCTACCAGGCCGCGTCCACCACGGGCAATTGCGGCTAAAAAGCGAAGCAACAGGGGGAATACGCGCAGCAAAATGGTGCCTGCGCCCACCAGCAATGCCAACGGCGACAGCAGCAGCAGCCAATCGACCTGGGGGCGGGTAGAACCGCCGCCCACAATGCCGCCAAAATATTGCAGACGCCACAGCAGCACCAGCCCAATCGCCAACACAAAGACGTCCAAATAAGTGCGCTGCCACAAGGGGGCTTTTGTAACGCGGTTACTGCTTTGCTGGTAGTTGACGATGGTGCGCTTCACGGATTGCCCTACTGGCAGTAGCAGCCCCACGATACAGGCCAGCGCGCCAACCGTGGCTGCCAACCAGGCGAGGGTGGGCAGGCTCAAGGCCCAGCTGGCTTCGCCCACATCGGCTAACGGGCCAAAGAGGGTGATGCTGCGCACCAGGGCCAGCCCTAAAAATGGCCCGCTGATCAGAGCGACGCCGCTGATCAGTAGTGCTTCACCGCCCTGAATGCGAAAAATTTGGCGGGGAGCGGCGCCGCGACTTTGCAGCACGGCAAATTCGCGCTCCACCTGGCGTACGGCCAGGGCGGCCACCATGATGACGTAATAAAGCGTGAGCAGCACTACTTCGGCGGTGAGGAAGTAGAGCGGAGCGCGTACGGCCGTACTTTGGTTGGCAAAATTGGCCAGCACCTCATCCAAGCCAGTGTCGATGGTGACTGAAGGGGTTAACGGCCGTAAATCTTCACGCAGTAGCCGCAGCAGCGTGCGCACCAGCGGAATTTGGGCTGAAGTCAGGCTGCCAGGATCGATAATGACCTGCCAATAATATTCATGGGTAGACCCATCAGGCAGCAGGTCGGTAATAAGGTCAAAAAAGTCGGCCTGATCCACCAGAACCGCATATTGTGCCAGCCAGCGCCCATCACTTTGAGAGCGCAACGGGCTGGCTGCCCCAAACCAGTAAGGATCGCCGCCGTCCAGAGGCTGCACGATGCCGCTAATTTGCAGGCTGAATTCCGGTTCGCCGCTGCTGTTGGAGACGCTGGCAGGCACCGTGTCCCCGACTTGTAGGCCATATGCCTCGGCCAGTTCCTCTCCAATGACGACAGCGGCAACACCGGGGGCGGGCTGTGCTTCAGCGGGCCAATCCCCAGCTACAAAGGTGACATGCTGCCGGATATCTGTCTCACCGCTGCCGTAAGCGCGGAAGTTGAGGCGCTCCTCAGGCAGAATGTTGCCATCGCGCCAGGGATGAAACCAACGAGAACCTAAAACGGGAATAAGCTGATCCGTGAAGTTGCCGAGACGGCCGTTTGTCATCTGCTGCACCTGGGCATCGACCGCCGCATACTCGTCTGCCTTAAAGCGGCCAAATGCTTTCAGGCGCAGGTCGCTTACGGCTGGATCGGCGGCCAGCAAGGTGCGGCGCAGGCCAAATTCTACCACCGTGTTCACCAGAATTGGGCTGCTGGCCAGCATGGCCGTAGAAAGTAAAACGCCCAGGCTGAGCGTGAGCAATATCTGCCAGTGGCGGGCAGCCCGGCGTAAAATGAAGGCCCAAAACGTCATCGAACGGCTCCGAGATTGTGAGGTGTATGGCTGGCGGCTGGCAAAACGGGCATAGAAAACTTTAGGCTTATTGGGTTAAACAAGGATTGATGGCTGGTGTGCGGGTAAAGGTAGCAAACCATTCACCCTGAATCTGTCGCATTTTTATTTCGCCAACCAGATGGTTGTCATACCAGATGGAAACGGAGGCGACTGTAAGTAGCGGGATCGGGTAGCGGGTAAAGATAAAATCGTCGCTGCTCAAGTTGTGCTGGCAGCGGCCCGTCACCAAAAGCCACATCTTGGCCGTGGGTTGCTGGGCTGCCCCCATGCCCACAAATAATTCGTTCAAATAATCTTGGTTGCCAGCCAGTGCGGTAGAGACGATGGTGTTTGCCAAATCCTCTGGTGTTTGTCCTGGTGCGGCTGGAACCCAATGATCCCAGGCGTTGATACGGCCGTTCCGCGACGTTTCTTCTTCTAAGGGAATGGCAGGTGGCTCAACAACAGTTTCTTCAGGCAAAGATGGGGCGGCTGTGGGAACGGCCGTTGGCCCCGGCGGGGGCAAATCTGGCAAGGTGTTTGTTTCGCCGGCGGTGTTGGTTTCGGTTGTTAAAAAGGGAAACCAGAAGCGGCCAAACAGGAAGCTGCCGCCCAGCAACAAAATGAGAGCGGCAACGGCCGTACCCAACCGCAAAACTTGCCCGGTACGCTGCCAGACCAGGCTGCGCTGCATGCGCCGGTAAACCTTGTGCTGAACTCGCAACGACGCGTCACGGGAAAGGCGAGGTTGGTAGCGATCCGCTTCCGCTTGCAAATCAGCATCCAGCAGGCGGGCTTCTTGTACCTGCAGCGCGCAGTTATCGCACTGGGCCAGGTGGGCTTGAATTTGCCGGTGTTCAACGGCCGTTAAATCATTGTGTAAATAATCAGGCAGCTGTTGCTGCACAAATTGACACAATGCGCCATCGTTATTTGATTCAAATGTGACTTTGCTTTTATGTTCTGCCACGTTTTTCTAATTAACCTCAATGAACCTTTCTTGGCATTTCCCTGGAAACTACTTTCAAGCGTTTCCTTTTGTCTGAAAGTTTCCGGGGAATCGTTTAGCTCCGTTTAAGTGATGGTTCTGCTTCTGTCTGGAGTTGCTCTCGTAGTCGCTGGCGAGCCGTGTTGAGCCGGGAGTAGACGGTGCTGATGCGAATGCCTAACATGTCTGCCACCTCGGCGCAGGAGAGTCGCTCATGGTAGTGCAAAATGAGCGGCAGCCGGTGTTTGTCATCCAGCGTGGTGTTGATGAGGTGCCAGAGCTGTTGTGACTGCTGCCGTTGATCCGCCTCGGCGGGAACGTTGTGCTGGCTGGCATGGCCGCGCAGCCAATCCAGCGAAAGTGCCCGGCGCACTTTGCGACGACGCAGCTTGTCGCGGCAGCTGTTAACGGTGATCGCCGTAAGCCATGTCTTGAAGGACGACTGTCCCTGGTACCCCTTGATCTGCTCAAAGATGCGCAGGAAGACATCTTGAACGGCGTCTTCGGCATCCTGTTCATTTTGCAAGATGGTCAGCGCCAGACGATAAACGGCCGTTTCCTGCATTTGAAACAGGTCAGAAAAAGCGGCCAGTTCGCCTTGTTGACAGCGATGTACCAGATTGTCCAGATGCGACATACCTACTCCAGAGTTTCGTTCAGTTTGGCGTAAATTTGTTCCGAAACCTAATCGTTTAGCGCTGCGCCAAACTGCTTAAAGTACAGCGGATCCTGAATAACCCGAACCCTGCTTCTGCAAAGCTGTACTTAATTCTGGTTAATTAGACGCATGAGGGTAATTATTTTTGATGAGAAATGCAAAAATTGGTCAAACTGAGAGGATATGGGGTGAAACGGTACGGCGCGTTTAACGGAATAGAATCCAGACGGCGACCCCAGCCAGGAGCACGCCGAAGATTTTACCTTGCCACTTTTGGCCAAAATCGGATTGGAAAACGCGCTGTAACAGGCTGCCGCCAACAACCCAGGTCAGCAGGCTGCCGATGATGAGGCCAAGCAGGGCAATGGTCAGCAATACAATTTGCGACTGGGTGGCCGTTGTTGGATCGAGAAATTGGGAATACATGATGAGCGGTGCCGTTAACGCTTTGGCGTTGAAAAATTGCAGCAGCGCGCCTTCACGAAAACCTAGCTTGACATCTTCACTGATTTCTTTTAAGCCGGAGGAGCGGAAAAATTGCAGTGCCAGATAAAACAGGTAGATCGCCCCCAAAATCTTAAAGATGGTAAACAGCTGGGGATAGCGAAAAAGAACCTGACCGATGCCAATTGCCATGATGACCGTTTGCAGGGCAAACACAACCACGATGCCCCACAGCAGCGGCAGGGTGCGACGGGTGCCTACACGCGCCGATGTTGAAGAAACCAGTAAATTGGCTGGGCCTGGGCTGATGGTGATGGGCAAAAAGGTAAAAAGCCAGGCGATGGCTAGCTGGATAGTCATTGAAATATCCTTCTTGTGGATTTGAGAGTATTGGTAATAAGAAATCTCACGCTAAGGCGCTAAGACGCAAAGAAAGAAAATCTTTGCGTCTTAGCGGCTTTGCGTGACACAAGATTAATGCCTTTAATGCCTATTGAATTTGGCTGGCGTATTGGCCGGGCGTTAGGCCCACAATTTGCTTGAAGCGACGGGTAAGATGGCTCTGGCTGCTAAAGCCGACAGAAAGCGCCACGTCGGCCAGGGTTTGACCCAGTTCAATCAGCCGCTGGGCCCGCCGAATGCGCACATCTTGCAGATACGTGTGAGGAGGCAGGCCCACCTCGGCGTGGAAAACGCGCAGCAGGTGGTAGGGGCTGAGCGCCACTTGCGCCGCCAGATCGCTGAGGCTGATCCGCTGGGCGTAATTCTCTTCGAGATAGTGTCTGGCGCGCTGCACGGCATCACGTTCCTGGCCAAACGGCCGTTCCATCGAACGTACCTCGCCATACCGTTTTATGAGTTGGACCAGCGTAGCGATGAAGCGGGATTCAATTTCCAGCGGGTTTGTGCCGTTGATAAGCGCTTCATGCAGGGCCCAAACGCTGCGCGTAACAACAGGATCATCAATACGCACATCGTGAAAGTAAGGGATAGCGTTGTGGTGACCGGTGAATTGGTGAACGGCCGTTTGCATGTGCGCTTCGGTTGGGTAAATTGACCGCATCTGGAAGCCGTGTTCGGTAGCAGGTTCGCCTGTGTGCACAATGCCAGGGTTGATCAAAATCAAGCCACTGGGCGGCGTAACATACTTGGTTCCCTTGTGCGTAAACGACTGCACGCCTCGCTCGATGAGACACACAACGTAATGATCGTGTCCGTGACGTGGGTAGGCGTAATCCCGATGGAAAGCATGCAGTAAACTCACATCAAGCTGGGAATTGTGCCAAAATTTGTGATTGTCGTTTAAATACATCTTGTTTTGCCTGATTCAGCCATTGTTGAACCTACTTACTGTAACACGATTATTCCCCTTTTGTCTTGCACAATATTGCTTTATTTGGCTGGCTCTGGTGACATTTGACACTGCTCTCATTTCTTGTCTTTGCTAAAATAATTTCTGTTATCGGCTAATTTGAGGGAGATACATCAATGAAAAACGTCTACCGTGTTTTTATACTTTGTTGTTTGCTTTTACTCATCGGCTGCCAGGAGGAATCAGCAGCAGAAGTAGCTGACACGACAGCAGTTGTTACGGAGGTGGCGACGGATACGGCCGTTCCCTCCACCAAGACTGCTGAATCAACTGACGTGCCCACTGAGATTCCAACGGAAACGGTCGTGCCGACAGAAACGGCAACCCCTACGGACACGCCAGAACCAACCGTGACACAGTCGCCCACACCCACTGAGGAACCATCTACAGAAACGCCAACCAGTATGCCAACAGTGACAAATACGGTAATGGCAACGGCAGTTCCGGCTACAGCCACAACGGCTCCGCCCCCAGCGGCCGCACCACCGCCAGCACCTGCCCCAGCTGGCCCCAATTTGCTTAACAATCCAGGCTTTGAGCAGGGCGGCACCTCCTGGGAAGTGCAAAACAGTTCTGCACAGCCCACCATCTATTTAGCTGCCGACAAGCCGCAGTTTGTCCATTCAGGGCAGCAATCCGGCGTCAATGTGAACTTTCAACGGACCACATTTTTCCAGCGAGTAAGCGGCGAGATTATTGTGCCAGGAACAACCTATAGAGCGGGTGTCTGGGTCAAAATTTGGTCAAGCAGTGGCGAAGATCGAACCGTATCTGAAAACCCTGGTGATGTTGGGGCACAAGTTTGTATTAATGTGACTGGTGAAAGTGATCGTTGGTTAGACACTTCGTATTGTTCTGGCATTGTTCGCCCCATAGACACCTGGCAATTTATTTCTGTAGATGGGGTGGCCCAAACAGATCGGATATCCATACTTTTGGTAGCTGGCTATACTGGACCCAATTATCCAACTCACAATGAAGTGATGTGGGATGATGCCACAATGGGAACTGCCCCTGCTGCGGCTACAGCTACGCCAAACCCCGTCTCGTCCCAGCCCGTACGGCCGAATCCCATTGGTTTTGAAGCCACAGCCCTGCGTGACAGCATGAACGGCGTCCGTTCTGCCATTGAACAGTCGGGTGGTTTGCTGGACCGATTTTATAATGGCGAATCGCAGACCTGCCAGGAATACCAGGGGTATTACAATGATGTCATCCGCAGTGCGACGTACAGTGGCGTGCCCGAGGATTGGGTTGGCATCTACAATGATTTTATCTTTGCCGTCGAAAACTTCCTGGCCACCAATGAGAGCATCAAGGCTTTGTGCGATGGTGGTGGCGGAGTCCTCAGCAGCCTCAATTACGGTGTGGCGCGCACGGGCATCAACGATAGCTTAAATCGCCTCATTCCGGCCATCGAAGCGGCCAATGCAAAGTTAGGGGGATAAAGATTTTTGATCTGAGGCTGGATGATTAGAGACTGGAGATTGAAAAAACTCTAATCTCCAATCTCTACGAATCAGCCAGCAAGCGGTCTACGGCCGTTGCCAACTGTGCCAAATTTCGTACCACATTAACCGTGTCACACACCGGATAATATTCCAGCATGTCGCTGTCGCCGGTGCCCCATTGGCGCCGGTGCTCCGGGTTGAACCAGACCAGCTTCTTGGCCCGGCGTTGCAAATCTTTCATCAGGTCGATGCGTGGTGAGTTGTAGTTGTTGCGTCCATCCCCCAAAATGACGACCGTGGTACGGCCGTCCACCGCATCCAAATGGCTTTTGTAAAACGAATTGAGACTGTTGCCCAAATCGGTGGCGTAATAACCGGGGGGAATGTCGTACAGCACCTTGGTGACGGCATCGGCAGCCCGGCTGCCGGAAAGCGTCACACTAATTTCGTGCATGTCGGAGTTGAAGGCGAAGCTGCGGGCGCGGGCCACCTGATCTTGCAGCTCATACGTCAGGCGCAGCATAAATTCGGCCACCGCCCGCATCGATGTAGAGACATCGACAATGAGGACTAAGCTGGGCTTTAGCTTCTTCTTCTTGAACTTAAGCTCGATGGGTACGCCGCTGTTTTTCTGATTGGCGCGAATGGTGCCTTTGGCGTCGAACTTGCCTTTGTTGCCCCGTTTGCGCCGCAGGGCTGCCCGGCTGCGCATTTGGGTGACCAGACGCTGCACCTCTTTGCGCAGCTGGTTGGCGTCCTCTTCAGTGAGGGATTGCAGCGGTTTGTTCATCAGGTCGGAGCCGTGCAGGTCGTCAGGACGATTGGCGCGTTGTTCGGCAATTTGCTGCCCCACTTGCTGGGCCGCCTGCTCGGCCAACGCTTCCCGGTTGGCTTCCACGACGCCCATCAGCTTTTCGATGGCTTCCTGGCTCATGCCCATCTCTTGCAGCTTTTCATACAGCTCTTGCATTTGCTCTTCCAGATGGGCAAAGCCCATTTGCTGCAACATGCGCCGCGTCACCCACTGCCCTTCTTGCGAATTGTTGGCCCATTCCACGCCAGCGCGGCGGGCCATTTCTTCTAGTTCTTCCTTAGTGGGGCCTTCGCCGCTGGAGAGCCAATCAAGCAGCTGCTGCATACGGCCGCTTAGCGCACTAAGTGCCATTTGCATCATTTCTTGTTCTTCAGGACTCAGGTCTTCTAAGGCATTTTGTAGAGGCGGACCGCCGCTGCCAAAGTAGAGCGGAAATAGCTCTTCAAAAGCAGCAAAATCATCAGATTCTTTGATGAGCGTGGCTCGCAGGGATGAACGGAAAATCTCTTTTTGGGTGATGCCCAATGTTTCCACGGCACGTAAAGCATCCATTGATTCTGCCAGCGAAACACGAACCCCGGCGGCCCGCAGGCCTCTGATAAATTCAACAATTCGGTTATCCATTGTCGTTCTCCGAACTTCGGTAATCGGTGGTCGGTAAACGGTAATCGGTTTACTGATTACCGCTCACGGATAACGGATTACCGATTATAACGGCCGTATCGCCCCCCATCCTCGCCGCCCATCATGCGCCGGGCTTTTTGCACATCGGCTTCATACTTTAGCAGCACGGTGAGCGTGTTGGTGAGCGTCTTCTCGTCGATTGAGTCCGCGTTGAGTGTGACTAAGGCGCGTGCCCAGTCGAGCGTTTCGCTGATGCTGGGCATTTTGCGCAAATCCATGTTGCGCAGCTGGGTGACCACGGCCACGGCTTGCTGGGCCAACTCTGGCTTCAAATCCGGTACTTTTAGCCGCACAATTTCCAGTTCGGCCTCCTGGGTGGGGTAATCGACATGCAGGTAAAGGCAGCGCCGTTTGAGCGCTTCGCTGAGTTCGCGGGTGTTGTTGCTGGTAAGCAGCACCATCGGTTGATGCTTGGCTTTGATGGTGCCCAGCTCGGGCACGCTCACCTGAAAATCGCTGAGCACTTCCAGCAGGAATGCTTCAAATTCCACATCGGCGCGATCAATTTCGTCGATGAGCAGAACGACGGGTTCATCGGAGGTGAGGGCGGTGAGTAGGGGGCGGGGGAGTAGAAAATTTTCGGAGAAAAAGACATCTTCTTCCTGGGCCAGCCGGTTGGCGGCTTCGGCCAGGCTGTTGACGTCGCCCAATACGTTGCGCAGGGTGTCACGCAGCAGCTGGGTATACAGCATCTGTTTAGCGTACTCCCATTCGTAGAGCGCTTTGCTCTCATCCAGCCCTTCATAACATTGCAGGCGAATAAGCGGCATCCCGGCGGCGAGGGCCCATACTTTGGCCAGCTCTGTTTTGCCAACCCCAGCCGGGCCTTCGGCCAGAATGGGCTTGCAGAGGGAGTGCGCCAGGTAAACAACGGTGCCAATTTCTTCGGAAGCGATGTACTGCTGTTGGCCTAACCTGTGGCGTACATCGGCGATATCTTTGAACATGCTGTCTTCTCCATTTTTAAATAGCAAGGCAACGGCCGTTTCCCAAAATCTTTAAGGCAAAGGGTAAAGATAAAATGTGGGAGTTGCCGCGCATCGGATAGGTGCGGATGTTGTTTAGAGCCATCCGAACAATGGTTTCATTGTAGGATGATTTGGGCAAAAGGTAAAGATAGTTCTAGGGAACGGCTCATATTTTGAGCGACTCATTTTTCATTTAGGGTATAGGTAAGGCTGTAGCTACTGCTGCTGTGCTGAAAGCCCAAAGCGCGGTACAAGTTGATGGCGGCCTGGTTATTGGCCCAGACGCCCAGGCGAACGGTTTGGCTGCCCTGTGCTTGCAGTTGTTTGAGGATGGTGGTGAGGAGGGTACGGCCGTAACCTATCCCCTGTTTTTCCCGCACAATGCCAATCGGCTCAATCTCGGCCAGGCTTGCTTCCGGAAAGTGAAGCCAGACAAAGCCGATATCGTCGCCGTTTTCGCCAAGGTAAAATAATTCGTCATCTGGTTCCCAGGTGGCGGCTACTTCATCTGGCGAGTATGGTTGGCACCAGGGGGTGTCGGCAAAGCAGCGTTGGTACAGTTCTGGTAAGGTGGTGACGGCCGTTTGCCGACCAATGCGTTGCAGGGGAGACGGTATAGCAAGCTCTGGCAGTGAGAGGCTGGGCAAATTGTTGAGGATCAGGGTGTATTCTTCATGTTCCAGGGCGAATTGGTGGTGGCGCAAAAAGTGGGCAGTGGAAGTGTCTAGACTGTCTACGGTGGTGGTGATTTGCTGAACAGCCTGCCCTGAGCTTGCCGAAGGGGTCGTTCCGGCCACAGCCTGTTTAAGGGTTTGCCACAAAAAGCTGCCCGCCCCCTGCCGCTGAAACGCAGGGGTAATGCCACCCGCCAGCTCAAACAAGCCTGGTAATCCAGGCAGCGGCAGCAGCGTAGCGTAGCCAATTGGTTTTTTGCCTTGGGTGATGGTCCAGAAACGGCCGTCGCTTTGGGCGATTGCTTGCGGGGTGACGTGGCTGCGTGGTTGGGAAACGGCCGTGGCGATGGCTGCCAGTGCTGAGGAATCACTTTTCTCCGGTGCGCGTACCGTCCAAGGGGAGCTGCTCATACTGAATTATACATTCTTCTTGACCCATCTGCCGCAGAATGATAGAATTTTGCCCGTTGCCCCCATCGTCTAGGGGACCAGGACGTAGCCCTTTCAAGGCTAAGACCGGAGTTCGAATCTCCGTGGGGGCACAAGAAGCTCCGCCAAACCGGCGGAGCTTTTTGTTTGCCTAGCTCCCTATCATATATCGAATCTATATCCAATATTTGTATATCTATTCATATGTTTTGTTCTCCATGACTGCATACTGACGGTAGATGCAGCAGAAGTGCGCATCACTGAATAAGAATGTAAGCAAGATGAACGGCCGTACCTCACAAAACCATGCCGTTCATCAAGTACGTCCATGACCAAAATTTGGAATCCAATTGGGAACAGGACATGATCACCTACGAAATCTGGCACGCCGACGAAACAATGACGATCTGCTGGCCCGTCTACGATAAGGCTCCGGCCGCTGCCTGACTAAAAATCATAGTTGAAGGAAGAGCATTCTCAACTGCAAACGGGGTCTTCCGGTGTGGCTGAGAATGCTCTTTTTGTTTAGCAACACAACCCATTCACTGTTTCCGGGCATAATGTGCCCGCGCTTTCATCCGATTACCGCAGCCCTCCATGGAGCACCAGCGCCGCGAATGATTTTTGCTTGTGTCCAGAAAGTAGCGAATGCACTCATCATTGCCACATCGCTTGACATAACTCAAATTCACTGTCGTCAGGAAATCGGCTGCTTCGGCAGCAAGGCGCGCCAATAGTTGCCCGGTTTTTGTATAGACAAAATCGAAAGTCGTTTCAAAGTCATCGTCGATATGTATCAATCTTGGCTGGCCTTGCCAGTAGTTCAACCAGCCATTAATTGCCTCAACTGTTTTCTCCGCAACAGGCTGCTCCGCCACAATGGTGGCTAACATCTCACGCATTTGCTGCCGAAAAGTGCGAAATTCTGCCAGCAAGGTTGGGTCGTCGTGCCAGTTAAATTGAACGGCCGCTTCTGTTATCAAGCCAACATCAAGCAGCCAGGCCACAACATCGGTGTTTGTGGCCAATAAATCGATCCGTTGGTCTCCGCGCATAATTTCTGTATTGACAAAGTCAATAAGAGGGTGCCCCCCGATGTGATCAAATTGTGGCTCAGTCATGGGTGGATTTTAACCAGCAAAATTGCAGTTGACAAGTTAGAATTTTTTGACTACAATCCTAACCATCATAGTTTTATTTAGACAGTTAGAAAAAGGAGTTAATGATGGCAACTTTCAACACAGGTCATATCGGCCTCAATGTCACCAACTTACAGCGTTCCAAGCAGTTTTATCAGGATGTGTTTGGTTTTGAGCTGGCGGGTGAGTCAACTGAAGCCAATCGCACCTTTGCTTTTTTGGCAAATGATGGAGAAACCGTATTGACGTTGTGGCAGCAGAGCAACGGCCGTTTCCCCAGCAGCACACCAGGGCTACACCACCTTTCTTTTGCGGTAGACCATATTGACAAAGTAAAGCAGGTGGAAAACAAGCTGCGCCAATTGGGAGCCAAGCTGTACCACGATGGCATTGTGCCCCACGCTGAAGGGGCGCAATCGGGTGGAATTTTCTTTGAAGACCCGGATGGGATTCGTTTAGAAGTGTATGCCGCACAAGGTGCAGACGGGCAGCCAGCCCCCTCTGGTGAGGCACCAACCTGCGGGTTTTTCTAGAAATAGGCATTGTCGATATTAATTTTGTGCTACGCAAAGGCGCAAAGATTTTTCCCCTTTGTGCCTTTGCGTGAATTTTCTTATTTATTCTTGATGCTGGGTGCTTGCAGAAACAGGTCTGCGCCCGGCACCTGATTGTGAGGAAGGCAACCATGAACAACGTTTTTCATGCAGGCGAGCTGGCCGTGCAGCGCCAGGCGGGCGTTGCCCAAATGGCGGCACGAGTGGGTCGGAGCATCAAGCCTACCATTTTGCCCGCTGCTGCTCATTTTTTGCAGGAACGGCCGTTTGCCATAGTCGCGTCAACCGATTCAAAAAAACGGCCGTGGGCCTCACTGCTCACCGGCCCCCCTCCTTTTATGCACACGTTGGACGAGCAAACTCTACGTATTCAAGCCTTACCCCTGGCTTCCGATCCCTTGCTGGCCAACTTACAGGCCCGTGGGCAGGTGGGCCTGCTGGCCATTGACTTTGCCACCCGGCGACGAATGCGCTTGAACGGGACGGCCGTATGGCACGATGACGAGTTTATCATTCATGCCAACCAGGTGTACGCCAACTGCCCTAAATATATCCAGGAACGCTCTTTATCAATGCGCCCACTAGCCAGCGATCCGCCTGAAAGCAGTACAACCACAGCTCTTTCAACAGAACAAGTTGACTGGATTGCAACGGCCGACACATTGTTCATCGCCACGGCCCATCCCAAAGGGGGTGCCGATGCCTCTCATCGTGGCGGCAATAAAGGGTTTGTCCATGTACAAAACAGCCAGCAGCTTATCATTCCCGACTACAGCGGGAACATGATGTTTAACACCCTGGGCAACATCGCGGCCAATCCCAAGGCGGGGTTGTTGTTCTTTGATTTTGAGAGTAATCGCCTGCTTCAATTAACAGGGCAGGCCAAAATTGTCTGGGACGACGCCCAAATTGCCCATTACGCCGGTGCAGAACGTCTTGTCGTGTTTAACACAGAACAGGTCATTGAAACGAAAAATGCACTGCCCTTTGCCTGGACATTTCATTCCTATTCGCCGTTTAACCCTGCAAAAACTAGCCTCGCTTAAGCCTTTGACACTCTTTTGGTCCATTGACAAAATTAAACCAATCGGTAAAATTAAACCGATTGGTCTAAATTGGAGATGGGGCACAATGGGCTATGCCAAAACAGAGGAAACCAGAAATCGACTGCTAAAAACGATGTCTTATCTTTTGCGTACGCAAGGCTTCCATGCCACCGGCATCAGCCAGGTTATTGCCGAAAGCGGCGTGCCCAAGGGATCGCTTTATTACCATTTTCCCGAGGGCAAGGTGGAACTGGCGGCAGCGGCCGTTAATCTGGCCAACGAGCGCATCATGATTTCGCTTAACAACATTGCCGATTCGATGCCTGGCCCCATTGAAGCGATTGCGCTGTTTTGTGATTATTACATTGAAGAGATGAATCAGGGCAACTACCGGCGCGGCTGCCCTATTGCCACGGTAACGCTGGAAACGGCCGCAACCATCGACCCCATCCAGGTAGAATGCAACGCCAGCTTTAATGACATGATCAATTTATTCACTGCCCTGCTTGCTGCGCAGGGCATTTCTGTGGAAAAGGGCCGAGAGCTGGCTGTTTTAACCATTGCCGCCATTGAGGGGGCGCTGATTTTGTGCAAGGCGCAGCGCAGCACCGAGCCGCTGGTTTTCGTGCGAGATAATTTGGCCGCGCAGCTAACGGCGGCACTCGCCTGAGGTGACAGTTATGCAGATTGAACAAATGACGATTCCCGCCTGTGATGGCTTTTCTTTAGCGGCAACCTGTTACCGACCTGAGCAAAATCCGACGAACACAGTCGTTTTGATCAATTCGGCAACGGCCGTTCCCCAACGGTATTACAAATATTTTGCCAAATTTATGATGGAGCAGGGATATACGGCCGTTACCTACGATTATCGCGGCATTGCTGGCTCAAAGCCCACCTCGCTGCGCGGTTTTGCCGCCGATGCCCGCGACTGGGCACTGCAAGACATGGCAGGGGTGATTGAGTGGGTTGAACAAACGATACGGCCGCGTCGCCTGTTTATGATTGGCCACAGTTATGGCGGGCAAACGGCTGGTCTCCTGCCCAACCACGACAGAATTTCTGCTATGGTGACTTTTTCTTCACAAAGTGGTTACTGGCGCTTCCAGGGTGGGAATCAGAAAGCGCCTGTTGCCTTGCACGTTTACCTCACTTTACCGATCCTTTCGCGCCTGTTTGGCTACATGCCCTGGAGCAAAATCAGCTCAGCAGAAGATTTACCCAAAGGCGTGGCCCTGGAATGGTCGCGCTGGTGCCGTAAGCCGGGCTACTTGCTGGACGATGAGACACTGCCGCTGGCTCGATACCAACAATTCCGCGCCCCGGTGCTGGCCTACAGCATTGATGATGACGATTGGGGCACCGCCCGCTCGGTAGATGCCATGATGCGCGCCTACCCCAACCTCACCCGGCGGCACATTGTGCCTGAGGAGTGGGGCATGACCTCTCTGGGCCATTTTGGCTACTTCCGCCCCAAAGCCAAAAGCCTGTGGCCAGAGGCGGTTGCGTGGCTGGAACAAGCTGCTCCTCTCTAGCCGCCCCCTTTATCTTTTTGGCTTTTCTCTTCCCTGCCATACAATTTGCATCACTGTTAATGTTTGCCATTAACAATTAACCGTTAACCATTCACTATTTACCATTACGGAGGGTGCTATGCGTTTAGGAATCATGTTGGGCTATGCCGGGCGGCGGATTGAGCTGCCCATTGAACTAGTTAAAGAGGCAGACCGTTTGGGCGTGTATGCCACCTGGACGGCCGAAGCGTATGGCTCGGATACGGTGTCGCCGCTGGCCTGGCTGGGGGCACAGACGCAGAACATCAAACTGGGCACAGCCATCATGCAGATGCCGGGCCGCACCCCGGCCAACGCCGCCATGACGGCGATGACGATGAACCAGTTGAGTAACGGCCGTTTCCTCATGGGCTTAGGTTTATCTGGCCCGCAGGTGGTGGAAGGCTGGCATGGCGAGAGTTACGCCCGTCCCCTCACCCGCTCGCGTGAATACGTAGACATCGTCCGCGCCATTTTTAAGCGCGAATCTCCCGTGACCTACGACGGCAAGCTGTACCAGATTCCCTACCAGGGCAAAGGGGCCACTGGCCTGGGCAAGCCGCTCAAAAGCACTCTGGAAGCCCAG
The DNA here is from genome assembly GCA_905479495.1 of uncultured Anaerolineae bacterium. Taxonomy (GTDB): domain Bacteria; phylum Chloroflexota; class Anaerolineae; order Promineifilales; family Promineifilaceae; genus Leptofilum. The sequence goes on along the minus strand of CAJQMR010000005.1, from coordinate 163,918 downwards.
CCAGACATCCCCATCTACCTGGCGGCCATCGGTCCGCAAAACGTGCAGCTCACCGCCGAAATCGCTGACGGCTGGCTGCCCATCTTCTTTTCCCCCAGCAAATACGACGAAATCTACAAGCCACACATCGAAGCTGGGTTTGCCAAAGCAGGCGTTGCCGAGGACGGCACAAGTAAAAGCATTGCCAATTTTGACATTGCGCCCACCGTTTCCGTGGTGATTCACGATGATGTGGAGGTAGCTTACAACATGCTACGGCCGTTCCTGGCCCTCTACATCGGCGGCATGGGGGCCAAAGGCAAAAACTTCTACACCAATCTGGCTGGTCGCTACGGCTACGAAGCCGAAGCCGAAGAAATCCAGGATTTGTATCTGGCGGGCGACAAAGGCATGGCGATGATGAAGGTTCCCGGCGCGCTCATCGACGATGTGGCCCTGGTTGGCCCCCGCGAACGCGTGAAGGAGCGGCTGTCGCTCTGGCTCGATTCACCTGTGACGACCATGAACATGACGGTGTTCGATGTTGAGACGTTGCGCACTATGGTAGAATTAATGGCTGAACTGACCTGATGTCGGGCAAGATTGTTATCTTGACCCTTGTTGAACAACTTGTGGGTAAGCTGTGGATAATTAACCAAAACTGAAGCAAATTCTGTGAACAAACCCGTAAAACTATGTTGATAATTTGAATTTATGGCTAAAAAACAAACGCCGAACATTTTAATACCACCAGACCAGGTGCAGGTGAAGGTAGCCGAATGGCAGTCGCGCAATGAGCCGGTGCTGTTGGCAGAAGGCCAGGAGCCGATGTTTTTGGAGTTGGTTGAGACGCTGCTGCGGAAACGGCCGTTAACTTCCAAAAAATACCAGCACACCATGCGCACCTACGCCCGGAAGGGGCTGCCCTGGCTCTCCAAAAGCAACGTCATTCGCCTCTACGAAGAGTTGTGCGAGGCCGGTTGGGCCGAATTTGACCCCGACGTGCGCACCCACCTGCAAATGAAACCCATCCGCAGCCAGGCGGGTGTGACGGTGGTGACAGTGCTCACCAAGCCGTACCCTTGCCCCGGCAAATGCATTTTTTGTCCCACCGACGTGCGTATGCCCAAAAGCTACCTGCACGACGAACCCGGTGCCCAGCGGGCCGAACGCCACGGCTTTGACCCGTATGCCCAAACGGCCGCACGCATTCGGGCTTTAGAACAAATTGGCCATCCCGCCGAAAAGATTGAGCTGCTCATTTTGGGCGGCACCTGGTCCAGCTACCGCCGTGATTACCAGGAGTGGTTTGTCAAGCGCTGCCTGGACGCCATGAATGGCGAAGATGCCGAAACGCTGGTCGAGGCGCAGCAGAAAAATGCCGTCGGGCCGCGCCGTAACGTGGGGCTGGTGGTGGAAACGCGTCAGGACCATGTGGATGTAGACGAGCTGCGCTGGCTGCGCTATCTGGGCGTGACCAAGGTGCAGGTGGGCATCCAAAGCCTAGACGAGCGTGTTTTGGCGCTGAACAATCGTGGCCACGATGTGCAAAGCACCCGCGATGCCTTCCGCCTGCTGCGACTGGCGGGTTTCAAAATTCACGGTCACTGGATGGCCAACCTGCTGGGGGCTACGCCAGAAAGTGATGTAGCGGATTTTGGCAAGATTTGGTCGGATACGGCCGTACGCCCCGATGAACTCAAAGTGTACCCCTGCATGTTGGTGGAAAATGCCGAACTGTACGAATACTGGCAGCGCGGCGAATACCACCCCTACGACGAAGAAACGCTCACCGAACTGCTCGTCGCCTGCAAGGTGCAGGTGCCCCGCTACGTGCGCCTCAACCGCGTCATTCGCGACTTCCCCACGACCAACGTGGTGGCCGGTAACAAAAAAGCCAACCTGCGCCAGATTGCCCTCCAGCGCATGGCGGAACGTGGTTTGCAGTGCAACTGCATCCGCTGCCGTGAAGTGCGCCGCCACAAGGTACAGCCTGGCGATTTGTCCCTGAAAATCGAAACGTACGAGACAGACGCCACCACCGAACATTTTCTTAGTTTTGAGACGGATGATGATAAGTTGGCGGGCTTTTTGCGGCTTTCGCTGCCGCACCGCGACGCGCCCCATCCGCTGCCAGAGCTGGAGAACCACGCCATGATTCGCGAAGTGCACGTGTATGGTCCGGCGCTCAACCTGGGGGAAGACAGCAGTGGCGAAGCGCAGCACATGGGGCTGGGGTCGGAACTAATCGATAAGGCCAAAGAGATGGCGCGCGAGGCTGGCTACGGCAAAATTGCCGTCATCAGCGCCATTGGTACACGAGAGTATTACGCCAAACATCACAACTTCCAGATGGACGGCCTGTACATGACGGCCGATTTAACGGTGAATGGTGAATAGCCGGTTGTTAATGGTTAATTGACTGGTTATGTTGAAAACTTCTTGGTTGCCCTAATATCTGCACTAACCGTTTTGAACGAAGTGAAAAATTCCCCCAGAACGTAATCCTAAATTATCACTTTCCCGGCCACACCGTCTGGTTCCACCTCTGTAATTTCCGTTGGGGTGATGCGGTTGAACAGGTCCACTGGTCCGTTGGCCTGTACGCGGATGTAGTTGTCGGTGTAGCCTACCCAGCTCAGGCCACCGTTGTTTGCCCCCACGTTGGTTTCCCACAGCACATTGAGTATTTGCCCCACAAACTGCTGATGAAATTCGTGGCTGAGCTTTTTGCCCAGGTCGATCATGCGATGGGCGCGCTCTTTTTTGACTTTGCCATTAATTTGCTGGGGGAATTGGGAAGCGGCCGTTCCCGGTCGTGGACTGTAGCTAAACACATGCAGCCGGGCAAAGTTGATCGCTTCTACAAATTCTAAACTGTCGGCAAAATCCGCTTCTGTTTCGCCAGGAAAGCCCACAATAACGTCTGTGCTCAAGTTGAGGTCGGGGATATGTGCCCGGGCAGCTTCGGCCAGTTCGCGGAAGCTGGTGCGGCTGGTGCGGCGCGCCATCCGCTTGAGAATCCTGTCGCTGCCGGATTGCAGCGGCATGTGCAGGTGAGGCAGCAGGCGCGGATTTTGCCACAATGTGAAGAAGTCTGGGGCCAAATCCCACGGCTCTAGCGAGGAGAGACGCAGCCGGGGAATATCGGTGTGCTGCAAAATGGCCTGCACCAGATCGCGTAGTCCGGCGGGATTGCCAAAATCATGGCCATAGCTGCCCAAATGTACGCCGGTCAGCACCGCTTCCTGGTAGCCAGCGGCAGCCAGTGCCTGAATCTCCGTAACCACATCGCCCAAATGGCGGCTTTGGGCCGCGCCCCGAGCCACCGTGGTAACGCAAAAGGTGCATTTGTTGTCGCAACCGTCCTGCACCTTGATGAAGGCCCGGGTGTTGGCTCCCATACTTCCCGCCAAAAATTCGCGCAGCACGGGTTCCTGGTCAAACACGGGCAGCTCGATGCGGGCTTTCGGATCCAACATTTGCACCAGCTTAGCTTTTTGCTGATTGACCACCACGCGGCCAGCCCCTTGCACCTTGCTCAGCTCATCGGGAGCAATAGTGGCATAGCAGCCTGTGAGGACAATTTCGGCGTTGGGGTTCTCGCGGTGGATGCGGCGCGTTTGGCTACGGGCATCGCGGGCGGCCTCGGCGGTGACGGCGCAGGTGTTGATGATGACTTTGTCGGCTTCTGCCGATTCCGTCACAATCTCATGCCCTGCTGCCAAGAGCTGACGGGCCATTGTTTCAATTTCACTTTGGTTCAGGCGACAGCCGATGCTGTTGAGGAAAACTTTCATGTGCCCATTTTAACGCAGGCCAGAAAGTGGGTCGAGGTGGATCAAAAAGGTCTGACCGGTTTTTCAGCTTCAAACCGGTCAGACTCTTCCAATTTATCTGATAGCGTGTACTAAAAAATCTAGCGCATACGGCGGCTAAGTCCGCCAGCGCGATTGCCCATGAACATGGTGGCTGGCAAGTTAAAGCCATAGTTGCGTAGACGCTCTTCACAATTCGGTCGCATACCGCCAGGGGCAAACTCACCTTTCACTTTGCCGTCTTCGGTTTCCCCTTGCTCATCAAACTTGAAGATGTCTTGCATGACCACCACTTCACCTTCCATGCCGGTGATTTCGGTGATGTTGGTTACTTTACGGCTGCCATCGCGCAGGCGAGCTTGTTGCACAATCAGGTTCACGGCCGAAACAATCTGCTTACGTACTACAGAAAGGGGTAAATCCATCCCGGCCATCAATACCAACGTCTCCAGACGAGAGATGGTGTCACGGGGATTGTTAGCGTGAATTGTGGTCAGGCTACCATCGTGGCCCGTGTTCATGGCTTGCAACATGTCCAATGCCTCACCGCCACGACATTCACCGACTACAATGCGCTCCGGCCGCATACGCAGCGAGTTAATGACCAAATCACGAATGGTCACTTCGCTGTCACCCACTTTGGATGGCTTTTTGGTTTCTAAACGAACCACATGCCGCTGGAGCAGGCTCAATTCGGCCGCATCCTCAATGGTGACAATGCGATCGCCATCGGGAATAAAGCTTGAGAGTACGTTAAGCAGGGTCGTTTTACCGGAGCCTGTGCCCCCAGAAACCACGATGTTTAGCTTGGCTTTGACACATGCTTCTAAAAACTTGGCCATGTCTTCATTAATACTGCCAAAGTTGATCAAATCCTGAATGCCAAATGGGTTGCGCGAAAATTTACGAATGGTGATATTGGGTCCGTCGATAGCACAGGGAGAAACAACGGCATTCACACGAGAGCCATCGGGCAAGCGAGCATCCACCAGCGGCGAATCTCTACCCACAAATCGCCCCAACGGCTCAATGATTTTGCGAATAACGCGCTCTACGTGGGCATCATCCACAAAGGTCACGCCAGATTCGGTTAATCGCCCTTTCTTTTCAATGTAGACCAGGTCGGCGCGGTTGACCATCACTTCGGTGACGTCCTCATCGCTGAGAATGCGCTCCAGCGGGCCAAAGCCTAAAATCTCATCCAGCAGATCTTCGAAAAACTGCTTTTCATCTGCCGGGGCGATGCTGATTTTGGCATGTTGGCGAGCGAGCTGATACCGTTCCTGGATCAATTTGATGGTTTGCGGCGTACGATCCAAGGTGAGCGTTTTCGGGAGAGAAGTTTCGATTTTTTGCGCCAGCCAGAGGCGCATGCTGTCCAGATTTTTATCTGAGGCGGTGCTGGCAACCCCGTTTTTTACTGTTTCCATAATACTTCCTTGCCCATATTTATCTTCTTGAAGGATTGGTTGAAGAACCTAAAAGCCATTGTATAGAGAACGGCCGTCTTTCTACCATAGCCCGTTCTTACCACCAGAGGGAAGACGGCCGTTGATCTTTGAACCTAGAGTACTGGTAGGGTAAATAAATGCTTATTGAGACCCATTTTTGGCGCACTGCACTTGACAGGCAATGCCGCTTTGGATAGAATTTCCCAGCCTTCAACAAGGTCGTTTACCAGCCGGGATAGCTCAGTCGGTAGAGCACTGCACTGAAAATGCAGGTGTCCCCAGTTCGAGCCTGGGTCCTGGCATATTTAAAAATTTGGCAAATAAAAAAAGTTTTGCTAAATAAATAAGCAGTTGGTATAACTGTGTAGAAGAAATTCTCTTTGCGGGCATAGTTCAGTGGTAGAACGTCTCCTTGCCAAGGAGAAGGCCACGAGTTCGAATCTCGTTGCCCGCTCTTATGTCCGGCAGGCCGCAAGCCTGCCGGATTTGTTTCCTGGCGACGTGGCCAAGTGGTAAGGCAGAGGTCTGCAAAACCTTTATCACCGGTTCGAATCCGGTCGTCGCCTCAATTTTTAAGCCCTTGCCCGTCGGCAAGGGCTTTTTATTTTCATCAACACCTTTTTGGAGAGCTTGCCATGACATCATTTGTCCTGCCTCGTTCAATTGAAGCGATTAATCCCCGCGACTGGGAGACGTTTGCGCCTTATTTTAAGGAATTGGCGGAACGGCCGTTAACCCCCGAAAATCTACGTCAATGGTTAACCGACTGGTCTGACCTTACCCGCCTGTTGTTTGAAGCCGCGTCCATGATCTACATCGAAAAATCGCAGGACACCACGGATGAAGAGAAAGAACAAGCATTTCTCGATCTGATAGAAGATGTGTTCCCTCAGTCGCAGGTTGCGGTTCAGTCGCTGAAAGAACGCCTGCTGACCTTTGATCCTAACAATGCTGCATTGCAGGATATGACGCTCGTGCTGCGCAACATGCAAAACGAGGCGGACCTGTACCGGGAAGAAAATATTCCCCTGTTTACCGAAGCGTCCAAGCTGGAGAATGAATACGACAAAATTACTGGGGGTCTTAAAACTGAGTGGGATGGCGAGGAAAAGAACCTGAGCCAGCTTGGTTTCTTCTTGAATGACAAAGATCGTGCTGTGCGGCAAAAAGCGTGGCAAGCGATTTCCGACTTGTGGTTGAGCCAGCGAGAGCCGTTGAACGCCGTGTATGGTCAGTTGCTCGAACTGCGGCAACAGATTGCGCATAATGCGGGCTTGCCGGACTATCGCGCCTATGCGTTCCGCGAAAAGGGACGTTTTGATTACACGCCAGAAGATTGTCTGACGTTTCACGAGGCCATTGAAACGGCCGTTGTCCCGGCTCTGCGCCGTATTCTAAACCGAAAAAAGGAGCGGCTGGGTTATGACAGGCTGCGTCCCTGGGATTGGGTGCCAGAAAAGGGGGCCTTGGTTGATGATTCAGATGGGGAACCGTTACGGCCGTATCAAGGCCAAGACGCGCTCATCCAGCATACCCTCAACATCTTCAACCAGCTAGATCCCCAGCTAAGCCGCTACTTTGCCACCATGGCCGAAGACGGTCTGTTGGATCTGGACACCCGCACGGGCAAAGCGTTAGGCGGGTATTGTAGTGCGCTGCCTTTGCGGAATCGGCCGTTTATCTTTATGAATGGCGTCGGCAGCCACGACGATGTGCAAACCATGCTCCATGAAGCCGGACACGCTTTTCATGTTTTTGAAACGGCCGAACTCCCGCTCATCTGGCAAACCGATCCCCCCATGGAATTTTGTGAAGTTGCTTCCATGTCTATGGAATTACTGGCGGCTCCTTATCTCACCAATCAGTACGGCGGCTTCTATACCTCGCCCCAATCCGCCCGCGCCCGGATTGAACATCTAGAAGGCATCATTGCCTTCCTACCTTACATGGCCGTTGTAGATGCCTTTCAGCATTGGGTTTATACGCATCCTCAACAAGCTGCCGAGGCCAGCCAATGTGATGCTGCCTGGACCAAACTGTATGATCGCTTCATTCCCGATATTGACTGGAGCGGCCATGAGGACAGTCGTGAGGCGGGGTGGCATCGCAAACCCCATATTTTCACCGCGCCTTTTTACTACATTGAATATGGCATGGCCCAGATAGGTGCCCTGCAAGTCTGGCGTAACAGCCTTCAGGATCGCGTCGGGGCTTTAGCCGATTACCGCCAGGCCCTGGCGTTGGGAGGTACCAAAACCCTGCCTGAGCTTTTTGCCAGCGCCGGTGCTGAGTTCCGTTTTGACACGGCCATGTTAACAGAACTGGTAGATTTAATTGAACGCACAACGGCCGAATTAGAGAAAAACACCCTGAGTTAACCCTCCTCTCCCTTAGAGAGTTGGCGGCACAACCCGGATCGAGATAATATCAGAATATGCCAAACAACGATTTTCAGCCTAGCGTCGCAATGCGAGAATATCTTGCCGAAATTTACCGGTTGCAAGAAGACTCGCCCACGGTAAGCACGACGAGTCTTGCCGATCGGCTTCACGTTTCTGCGCCTGCCGTGCCTAGAATGCTCAAACGGCTCAGAAACGCTGGTTATGTTAAGCATAAACCGTATCAGGGCATAGAATTAACCCCGCGCGGACGAGAAGAAGCTTTGCGCGAACTGCGGCGGCACAGAATCCTGGAAGTGTTTCTGGTGAATGTGATGGACTTTACCTGGGATGAAGCCCATGAACACGCCGATGAAATGGGCAAGGGGCTAAATGACGCTATCACCCAACGCATGGCGGAAATGACCAACAACCCCAGCCGTTGCCCCCATGGTGAACCCATCCCTGATGCCGAAGGTAATTTGCCCGAAGTAAAAGATGTCTGCATTATGAATCTGGGGGTGGGGCATGTGGGAACCGTAAGCCGGGTCCGCACCCACGAGCCGGAACGGCTAAAATATTTCAAGTCGTTGGGTCTGGTTCCTGGTGCTGATTTTGAGATTATGGGGCGCGCCCCGTTTAATGGGCCTATGCGCTTGCGTGTAGGGCGGGATGATGTGGTGCTTGGGGTGGAGCTTACAAAATCACTCTGGGTAGAGTAAATTTGTTACGGGAATAAACGGCGTGTTTTGACTTCTGCCACGGCATCTTCCCGATAGCGATACAGCATGGCCGGGCGGCCTTCCCCCTCTTTTTGCTTTTCTCCGGTTTCTTCCAAAATTTCAGCCGACAATATTTTGCGGCGAAAGTTCCGCTTATCGAGCGGTTCCCGCAAAATGATTTCGTACGCCTTTTGCAATTCACTGAGGGTAAAAACATCAGGCAGCAATTGAAACCCAACCGAAGTGTACTCTAGCTTGTAGCGCAGGCGTGTATAAGCATAATCAACAATTTCGGCGTGGTCGAAGGCCAATTGGGGAAGCTGTAAAATAGAGAACCAGCCGGTTTCATGGGCATCTTTACCCGCTCGGGGATGGATGGCATCATGAGGTACCAGGGCAAAATAGGCGATGGTGATGACGCGTGTACGCGGATCGCGATTGGGTGTACCAAAGGTGTAAAGCTGCTCTGTGTACACATCTTCCACACCTGTTTCATCGGCCAGGGCACGAACGGCCGCTTCCTCTAAAGACTCATCCATCTTCACAAAAGATCCGGGAATGGCCCACATATCAGCATATGGCGCTGCCTGACGTTTGATGAGCAAAACTTGTAATTCATTATGAACCAAAGAAAAAATGACGACATCGACAGTAACCGATGGCCGATCAAATTCATTTGGATCGTAGTTGGCTGGTAAATCTGCGGACAAGTTAGCCTCCAGACTTTGTGTGCCGATGCACATTTGCGTAAATAAAAAGTCTCCAGCCAAAAGCTAGAGACTTAGATTTCGATAATCAACTCATTAACTATGGGTTCTCATTGGGATTTGTTGGTGACAACACTGGCAGCGTTACATCTTCCATGGAAGGATGCAGGTCAAAATTAGATTGTTCTGGAATAGCCAGACCACCCTGATCAATGATTTGTGGTAAGCTGACGCTTGTTGTGACAAATACCGTTTGGTCACCCGGTGAACGCAGCACCAAATTAATATCTACGCCGCGAATCATGGCCCAATTTAAGGCCAGCGCGTCCTGTGATGACATACTGAGGATGACAACATCTGGTATGGTTTCTAATCGGGAGGGAATAGGGGTCGGTGTAGGTCCGGCTGCACCATCTTCCCCAGCCTGTGCTGCTGCCTGGGCCGCAAGCTGCTGTTGCTCTAATTCTTTTGGATCTACCCAGGTACCAACATAAAGCACCCTGGCTTGTTGGATGGTTAGCTGCGTGATGCGTTTGGGGATGGGCAGCCCTTCTGTAAAGTCTTGACCATCAAGGGCAAGGGTGCTGGGTACAATGGCCGCAACTTGGTTGACTTCGGGAATGAATTCGAGACGGCCGTTTGAAACCGCAGGGAATAAGAATGGTTCTCCATTTAATAACGCCGACTGAATGACGCGCTCGATCTGATTAGGCAAAACTGTCCCAAACTGGGGATCTATATCCACAATGCGCAGCGTCATCATGACGTCAACGGCATCGCCTGGCCGCATAGCCAAAGCTGCGCCATTAAACCGATCGACCGGGAAGGCTACCGCAACCTGACCAAATGGAACATACAGGGCAAGATCTGAACCAAAAGAAGCAATATCAGTTGGATTAAGGGCCAACATTGGGCTTAAGATAGACTGCCCTCTGGATACATCAACCTTGGCAATCCGGCCGACCAGACGAGCCGTGTCTGTAAATGTGTAACCGCCTTGTAAGGCAATATTGGTGCGTGGCCACCGTTGTACCTCAAGCAGATCATCAGTCAGCATTGTGCCAACAGGAATATTTATCTTGGCCACCACGACATCTTCCAGGCCAGGGGTTGCGGTTGGGGGTGGCAGCAATGGTTCGCTTGTGTCTTCTCCATCCGTTTCTTCAACGACAGCACCATTGTCCTCGTCACCGCCACGATTAAAAAAGCCAGCAAGGGGGCCAGTGCCACTGTTGCCTAGCAAAACAAGTGCTAAGGCACCTACCAGTATTAATACCAAAATCAGGAGAATGAACGTTCTAAGACGCATAGCAAGGTCCTTGTTTATTTAGCCAATTGACAGACCATCTGGCCTTATTCAGGCGCAGATCCTTCTTCAGGTGGCGGTGTTGGGGTTACCTGCCTAATCGTTGCTTCGACTGAATAGCCCAAGTTTGGCGGAACTTCAACATTAAAGCGCTCAAGCAAATAGTCTAGCGTCATGTTCTCGACGCTGTACAGTTGGCCATCATTTACACCGCGCAAGGCAAAGAAGACTTGCGCGTTTACATCTACCGCATAACGTAGCAGAAGCTGCTGTTGGGGCTGTAAAGCAACCACTACAACGTCAGCCGGAGATGGCGTAGCTGTCGGATTTGCCACAGGCGGCGGGGTTGGTGTTGGTTCTCCTTCCTCTACAGCCTCTGGTGTTGGCGTAGGAATTAAGTCAGCCGGGTCCGGTGGCAACCGATATTGTCCAACCTGGACAACGCGTGCATTTTGAATAATCATGGTGACCGGTACAGGGCGTGGAGCCAGATCTTCTTGGTTTGGACTGATATGGGCTAAATCGCCTGTTGGGAGTTCTTCAAAACGGCCGATTGGTGAAACGAAGAAAATAACAGGTTCAAGAATAATTTGCAGAGGGTCCCCGGATCCAGAGTCTTCTACAGCTTGGATTTGTTCTTCCAGATAAAAAGCGGCGTCATTGGGGAGATAAGTTTGGAACTCTTCGTCAATTTGGCGGAAGAAGAACGTGACCATGATGTCTACGTAATCCCCTTCACTAACACCATACCCTACACCTGTTAACCGATTCATAGGCACAGATTGGGCTACGTACCCTGGCGGGATTAACGAGCTGGGTCCGTAGGATTCCAAACCCACTTTGGTAATATCATCGACCAAGGTGTCATAAGTTAAGGTTTCACCTTGATAAATGTCGGTTCGCGCATAGAGATTAAGCGCATCGTCAATGCTGGTAATTACATTACTGCCAACACTTTCAGCCGGTCGCATATCTAAAGCTAGAATATCAGCTGTCATTTGGTGACCACGGGGAACGGTTTGTAAGGAGACCACAACTTCAACACGTGGCGATGCAGTTTCCTCAGGTTCCGTGTTGTCAACGTCCACACCATCTGGCGCTGGCGCACCATCTTCGCCATCGGTCACTGTTTCAACTGGCTGGTTTTGTTGCAATATAAAAACAACACCTACAATTGACAGCATTACGATGCCGAATACGAAAACGAGAATCAAGATAGTTCGACGGCTCATAAGATCGTCCCTTCTTTAATCGTGTGGTTAGGGGCTAGTGGGTTTTCTGGGTCGCGTGTCATCACTGGAGTAAATTGCTGACTCAAACCATTTGCTACGTCGCATCTGTATCTTTTTGTTAGGTCAGTGAAACCGAAGCCGTTTTGGTGATGGAGAACGCCGCCGTAGCATAGAGTTTTTGCCGATAAATACCAATACAATAATAACAATATGTAAACCTCTCAACGAGGCGTATGTTATCATATGTAAAGTTGAATAGCAAGTGATACCAACTGGAGAAGGGCCTTTTTATAGTACAAATGGGGGAGTTCTGGCAAGAAATCCGGTGCATTTTGGGGCTGAAGAGTCAAAAGTATGTATTATGAGGCCCAATTATGGTTAGCGTCTGGGCTGGGGGGCATCTGTAAGTAAGTGCCACCAGGCTTGCCAGGGGCGTGCATTTTGGATGGGATCGGGGGTGGCGGTGGGTACGGCCGTTGGCTGCGGCGTCGCTTCAATCACAAGCGGCACTACCCGTTTTTCACCCGGTAATAAATAGCCCCCTTCATCCCGGGCGTAGGCGGCTACGTAATCATCACTTTGTACATACTCTAGTGTCACCTGGAGTTCCACTTGGTGGGTTGATTCAGCATCCACTTGTATTTGTAGATCGCCTTCACCTACGCCAACCAACTGACCCGCCTGAGCCCGACGATTGAGATCGACAGCCACAAAGAGGGCTGCGCCAACCAGCAGCAAGATAATGATTTGGGGGAGGGTGAGCAACGGCCGTTGCCGCCATAAATCTTTATACATATCGCTCACATCTTAACATAATTATTGTTGCTGGCAAGCCCTAAAGGGGAATAAACAGGCTCTGCCAATCGCGTGGATAGTAGGTCAGCATCTCAAGGCCATCGTTTGTAATGACAACTGTATCAGAGTGACGAAAGCCGCCCAACTCAGGGACATACAATCCTGGTTCCACGGTAAAAACCATGCCTTCTTGCAAAATGGTTTGGTCGCCTGTGTCTAGGAAGGGGCCTTCGTGGTAACGCAGACCAATGGCGTGGCCGGTATGATGCTTCCAGTAGGGCATCAGGTCATGGGTTTCGTAGTAGTTGCGTACGGCCGTATCCACTGCGCTACACGTCACCCCCGGCTTCATTGCGGCAAAGGCCACTTCTTGTGCCGCCTTCATGTGCGCAAAGAAACGCTGCTGCTCCGGGCTGGGTTTCCCCACAAACATGGTGCGTTCCAACTCTGAATTGTAGCCCCACAGCGGGCAGCTTGCCCCAGTAACCAACACATCGCCGGGCTGAAAGGTGATGTTATTGGCCAGCGCATGGGGAATAGCCGCATTGCGCCCAATCTGGCCGCGATAGCCCGCAAACGGGCCGCTCAGCCACATGCTTTGCGCCCGATACAAGGGTCCGATGGCATCCATCATGGCCAGGGTGGCTTCCTGGCTGGCGCGCAGGCTAACGGCCGTTTCTGTGGCCTGAACGGCCGTATACCGCTGCAATAGCACATGGGCCAGATGTGCCCACTTGCAGCTTTCCTTTATAAGGGCAATCTCTGCTGGACTTTTGACTGCCTGCATTTGGTTTAGCTTGCCCTGAATATTTTGCACTGTCATGCCCGTGAGTTGAGAAAGCGAGACGCCTTCGTAGCCGAAAATCCAGGGGTAGCCATCATGATCCGCGCCGATTTGGCTGCTGCTGGCCAACGGATATTGCTTGGGGGCTTCTTGGTGCGGCCGTATCACGATTTCGGCGGCTGGCGTGGGCGTGTGCAAAAACTTAGGATTGGTATTTTCCTTGATAAGCCCCATCTCCATCAGCAAATCTTGAAAGATGGCCATGGGGTGCGGATCGCCGGGATATTCCAGATAATGAGCCACCTTATCCAGCTCAGCTTCTGCCTGGGCGTGTTCTACCTCCAAACGGGGGACCAGCATGGCCCGTTCCCCGGCAGCGCTGAGGACAAAGGCAATGGGGCGTTCCGTGGGGATGAAGGCGAAACCCGTGAAGTAAAGAATGTTGACGCTGTCAAACAAAACAACGCCAGTCAGCTTTTGTTGATGGATGTATTCGAGGAGATGTTGGCTACGGCCGTTAAATTCAGCGCGACTGATACGCATTGTTTTCACCCTACGGAACGCAAATAATATCGGCAGTTCTGATAGTAAAATTGGCATCTAGTCCATTGAGCGACTGTAAATTTTGTGGCGTGGTGTTAAATCGCTGACCGATATTGAAGGCTGTATCTCCTTCACCAACGGCATACGGCCGTCCTTTACCGGCACAATAATCAGGGTTACCAAGAGGCAGCCGGATAACTTGCCCCGGCACCAGGCTGGTGTCGGAGAGCCCATGTTCGGCCATCAGGGCAATAGAGGTATCTAGCCGATTGGACACGCTATACAGCGTGTCCCCTTGCTGCACGGTATAATCAATAAAGATGATTTTTTCCACAGCGGGCGGGGGAACGGCCGTGGCGACCGGCTCATTGTTGGGAACGGCCGTGGCTTCTGGCGTGGCAGTGACTTCTTGTATTTGCTGGTCAGGCGCATCTTCCGTGCGCGGCGTGTCGTCTATTACCTGAGTATCGATAATAGTGGGTCGTTGGTTTGGATCAACCTGTAACGAAATTTGCTCCCCTGCTACTGACACCTGAAAATTATTGGCGGTGATTTCCGGTTCTGCCTCATTGTTGCGGTTTTGTATGACATTAATGGCCAAAAAGACACCCGCCGCCAAAATGATGGCAATGGCAACCATCAGCAGCACAATGGATGGATGAATTCTTTTATTCGGCATATGCTTTTCCCTCGATTGAACCAGTCTGGTTCAGCGGGCAACCTTAACCATTTATACACGGGCGATACAGACCGTCTGGAATTATGTTACACTTACCATAAAATTATAGCAAGTTGATTTCAACGGTGGCTGGTGGTTGGTTAGCTGGTGAATAGGAGCTTGCATGCGTAACAACTTGCCAGCCACTCGTACCATCTGAAGGAGTTTCCCATGATATATAAGCGCAAGGAATTAGAAAAGATCGAACAAATGGCCCTGGCTCCGTATGGGCTAAAAAGCGCTGAAAGCCGCGGACGTGTCTATCCTGAAGCCGAATCGGCTTCTCGCCCTGCTTTCGAGCGAGATCGTGACCGCATTATTCACACCACCGCCTTTCGTCGCCTGGAGTACAAAACACAAGTGTTTGTTTATTATGAAGGGGACCATTACCGTACCCGCCTTACGCACACGCTGGAAGTTGCCCAGTTGGGTCGTTCGTTGGCCCGTGGCTTGGGCTGCAATGAAGAGCTGACCGAAGCGATCTGCCTGGCGCATGATTTGGGCCATCCCCCCTTTGGCCATGCAGGCGAGTACGCTCTCAATGCCCTGATGGCTGAGCATGGCGGGTTTAACCACAACACGCAAAGCTACCGGATCGTGACGAAGCTGGAACAACGTTACCACAATTTCCCCGGCCTCAACTTGACCTATGAAACTCGTGAGGGGATGATCAAACACGAGACTGATTACGACAAAAGTGATGCTGAGGGTTATGAGCCGGACAAACGCGGCTCGCTAGAGGCGCAGATTGCCAATCTGGCCGATGAAATAGCCTACAATGCCCACGATTTAGATGATGGCATTCGTGCGGGCATGTTTGAGATGGCAGCGTTGGATGAGTTAACCTTGTGGCAGGAGCTGAAGGAGATGGTTGGGTGGCAGTCGGAACGGCCGTTAACCAACATCACCCGCCATGAAATCATTCGAGAACTGATTGGCAAATCGGTCATGAATGTGCTGGAGCACACCGGCAAAAATCTGGTAGAAAACCAGATCGATTCCCCAGAAAAAGTGCAAACCCATCCCGAAAATCTAGTCGGTTACTCACCGGAGTTTAAAACCAAAGTGCGCCAGCTGAAAAAATTCTTGCTGGACAGCATGTATCATCATTATCGCCTCATTCGTATGCAGACCAAGGCGGAACGCTTTGTCACCGAGCTGTTCCAGGCCTATGCACAAGAGCCGAACATGCTGCCCACCGACACCAAAAAGAAGCTGGATGAAGCACCGTTGCACCGCGTTATTACCGACTACATCGCGGGGATGACCGACCGGTATGCGCTGGATGAATGGGAGAAACTGTACAATCCATACCGCCGCGCCTAAGATTCGCAGGGAGGAGAAGGGCATCCTCAGATGCCCGCCGCCCGCATCTGAGGATGCGGACTCCTCAAAGTAAGCGTAAAAAGTGATAGAGTGATAAGTGAAAAGTAAAAGAAGTGGACTTTTCGCTTTTTACTTATTACTTTTCACTCAATGACAACCCGACATTTCAAACTCTGGCTTAAACTGCTGCTGCTCAGCTGGCTCTGCCTATTCACGCTTACTCGTGAGTGGCCACCTTTTGGGGATGAATATTATCGGATTACTCAGCTGGTTGGGCAGCGTCAGTTTGATTTTTTGTCCTGGGAAGTCGGGGCCATTGCCGACAAGGCCGAGGGTGTGCTGTCCAACTATGACGCTTTTTTGGATGAAGCCAGCCGCCAGCAAACGGTGCTGGATTACCTTTCGCTGATTCAGCAAAGCCAACAGATCGAAAGCCAGATTAACCAGATTTACACCGATCCCACCGTGATAGATCCGGCAGCCGCAACGGCCGTTCTACAAACCCAACTCACCCAACTGCGTAGCCAAATCAATGATCTCCAATCTGTGGCCGAAGCGATTGTTCAGGATCAAGTTAGCCAGATTTTAGTCGATGAAAAGTTTGGCGTACTGGGCCAGGCCTGGCCCCCCGTCATGATGCGGATGACCCCGCTGCCCTCGCTGCTGATCATTTCCCCGCGTGACCATATTGAGCGGATTTATGGCGTGTCGTTGGTGCCGGGGCTGTCGGCGGCTGAGATGGATGCGTTGGAAACGGCCGTCTTCGAACAGCTCGATCTCTCTGCCCTGGTGGTGCCTATCGGGGGAATGGGCACATATCCCGCCATGATCATGGAAACCAGCAGCATCAACTGGCTGGCCGAAGTCACCTCACACGAATGGTCCCATCATTGGATGTCCTTCTTCCCCGTCGGCTGGAACTACGGCGATCCCCAGGTGCGCATCATCAACGAAACCATTGCCTCCATATTTGATCAGGAGATTGGCACCAGGGTGATCGACCGCTACTATCCCGAATTTGCCCCGCCGCCACCATCGCCAGAAACCACGCCGCCAGCGCAACCTGCGCCACCGCCCGCCTTTGATTACGGTGCGGAGTTGGCCGCTACGCGCGTTCGCACTGAAGAACTGTTAGCCCAAGGGGACATCGAGGGGGCGGAAGCGTACATGGAAGCCCAGCGCCAGGTTTTTCTGGAAAATGGCTATGGCATTCGCAAGCTGAACCAGGCGTATTTTGCTTTTTATGGTGCGTATGCGGCCGTTCCCGGCGCAACCGGCAGCGATCCCACCGGCCCCATGCTCCGCGACATTCAAGCTAACACGCACACCCCCCGCGCCTTCATGGAAGCCGTCGCTCCCATCGCTACCTTCGCCGACTTAGAAGAAATCTGGAACGAAATTACGGTGGCAGAACATTAATAGCTCCCCAACCTTGTTACCCCTAAACTCTTTGGCTTTGTCCAGGGCTGATTAATGCCCGTACAATCGGTTAAGGCACGTATGGCCAAAAACCCTCCACTAAATGCTCCCGCCAGGATGTGTTGAATTGAAGTTCATGCAGAAACTCTACAGTAGTACGCCATTTGATATTGAGCTTCATACATGCATTAGGTAAGTGTGTTCGATGGCGTGTCTTGCCAGGTTTTGATACCTCATTAGTTACAACCAACCTGCGACTAATATCAACTAATGCATAAGAAATCAAAAACGGATCCCGCCCAACCTCCTCTAATTCGACATCATTCATGTCAGGAGCATAGCCAACATCAGTTGCACGTTGAACCAGGGCAACATCAGCCTCTTCCGCAAATTTGAGAGCTGATTTAATTTCAGCTTGTTTTGCCCAAGTTGCTAGCTCATCACTGCTACTGTCAGTAATTTCTTCATAAATTTCAACTGGAATCTTTACAACACCTTGGTTACCTAAATACTCTAACCATTCCCAGAATTCTGGGACATCGCTAATAGGATAAAAAGTGTTTTTTAAATATATGAGGCAACTGGCATCTATCAGATACAGCACAAACGTCGCTCCTTAGAAACTCAACGACGTATCAGCAAAACTCGTTAGTTTGTATACGCTCATAGGCTTAACGCCAAGCACCTTTGCTGCTTTCGCAGTTGATAATGCCCCCGTCATCATCATCCGATTTACAAGGGTTGGGAGTCTATCTCCAAGTCGGTACTTTCGTATGACATGAGAACTTGGACCTTTTTGCTTTTCCTGTTCAAGTCTGCGTTGTTCTTTAATATGTCTTCGGTTTTCTATCCACTGACTTGAATACAGCTCAGATAAGCTGTGCCAGGTGACATGTTCGATTCTGTTTAATCGGTACAGCTTATAAGCAACCATTGATCGACTCACATTACGTGGTTTAGAAAACTCCGCGATTTTTAGCGCAGCTTCGTCTCGCACTGTGCTTTTGTCGATGCTTATTTGCATTAGTTCTCTTACCGGAAGCAATAAATGGCTAGCAACATCATTGCAAAACTTCTCAATAGGATTTCCAGCTTTCTTGTCGCTGATGCCGGTTTGTCCAAGCCAAATGTGTGTTAACTCATGCAATAGTGTGAATGACCATGCCGCATAAGAATCATAGGTATTGATTATTACAAAAGGGGTCGCAGGATCAGCCAGCGCAAAGCCCCGAAACACTTTAGAATCAATCTCTGTGTGCCAACTACCTAAATCCCCAATTAGAAGTACAAATACCCCGGCAGATTCAACTAACCTACGAAGAAAAGCAAATGCCTCTTGTGTAGAACGTTGGTTTCTGAAATCTTCAAGGTGGAAGCCTAGGGTTCCCTTAATTTCCTCAGCGACTTTTACAACACCATCTTCAACGCTTGCGGAACCAACATACGGTAATATGGTGGCCTCATCCTCCTCTTCTAAGGCAGCTCTCAACAAGTCTTGCCGAGCCATCACATCCCGAATAAGGGTGCTGACTAACAAATCGTCGCGAGGATCAATAGCGTCTGGCAGTGTCCTAAAGTCCTGACCTTTGTTAGATTTTCCCGGAGGTTTAGAAAGATAAAATGTCAACAATGGTCGTCGATACAACTTGGACATTTTTTTTAGCATTGCACGAGATGGAATTGCCGTACCGGACTCAGACTCAAGTTCGATTAATCGCTCTTCTGGTGACTTTCCATACGCTTCGGCTATTCCTAGTTTTTGGGCAGCCTCAACTATACTGAGGCGGGCTTCCTCTCGGGCCCAAGTCAAAATGTCCGTATTAACCTTTGGCATATCTAGTTGATTTTAACCGTTTATCTACGCATAAACTATATACAATTACCATACGAATAAGGTTGTTGTGTTAGGTCAGTAAGCTCAGTTTATTGACCAATTAGATAATACACTATCATAAGAGTTTTGATTAAACAAACGGTCTAGTGAGATTGTGAGATTGATTTTACTTGACCGGCAGTTTTGCGCTCAGTACTGGATACCTTCACAAGGAACTAATAACAATGCGATTCGCTCAAAGAGGCTATTCTCGGTTTATGTCGCGGAGGAGGCGGACGATGCGCTGGGCGTCGGGCCAATTTTCGTCGGAGGGGTTGGCCTGGGTGAGGTAGGTTTCCATATCGGCGAGGGCTTGGGGGAAACGGCCGTTTTCCATCCACATCATCCCCCGATTAAACAACGCCAGGTAGTAAGTTGGGTCTTCTACCAACAGCGCATCAAAATCGGCAATCGCCTCTTCAATCCGCCCTAACTCCCGCCCCAGCAAAATGCCCCGGTGCAGTCGCGCTGCTCGAAACGTCGGATCAACCTTATACGCCCGGCTAAAATAATGCACCGCCCGCTCATGCTCCCGCGCCATGCTGTTTTGAATGCCAAAATAGCGATGCAGGCCACCCCAAGTATATAGCAGCCACGCCCAGATAAAGCGCATCAAACTGTACCTCGCAAGGCCGCTCGAAGCCCAGCTATGTTTTTGACGCAAAGGCGCAAAGAGATCAAAGTGGCAAAGAAAAAACTTTGCGCCTTCCATTCTTTGCGCCTTTGCGTTGAAGGTGCTTTTCTGGCCATGATTCAGCCCGCCCGCGTATCCCGCAGCAGCCGCACCAAATAATCCGTGCCTTCTGGCTGCGATTCCTCGATGGCCAACTGCCAGCCCCGCGCCATTTCGTCAAATGGCATTGGCACATAATCTTCTGCCATAAACATGTCGCGGATGGCGTCCGGAGTATCCTGCGGCAAAAAGGCGACCATAATTTGCCCCATGTGAGACGCCGCCGAGATTTCAATATCTTCTAGCACGGCCTTGCCTGTCTGTGTGGCCATCTCCAGCGGATAAATATAAATTTCGTCGATGCGGGCGACCTGGCTATCGATGTTGTAGCCTATGACGGTGCTAATTTCTGCTCCCACCTGGCCGATGAAATAGCCCCGGTCACTCAAGGCCAGCAGCAGATCAGAGCGTTTCATTTGAACCTTCCCATCAGTTGCTTTTTGGATGAGCAGCAAGATGGAGGGAATGTCAGACGGCCGTGCCCGGCGCACCTGCAAATCTTCGGGGCGGTCACTGGGCTGCAAACGTGGGGGCGGTGCTTCGCTTTCTACTTTTTTAGGGGGCGCTGCCTTGGGCGATGTTGGTCGGGCGGTGAGGGGCTTGGAGCCATTCTTTTCTGATTCATCTGGCAGCGGTAAGCGAGTCATTGGTTCGGCCATGGTGGGATCGGGCAGTCGTGCCCAGGCAATATCAAACTGGGCTTCGGTATCTTTCATCAGCCCATTGGTGTCAATCAGCACATCGGACTGAGCCACTTTTTCTTCTTGCGGTGGCTGGGCTTTGATGCGTACCGCTGCGACCTCTGTTTCCATGCCCCGGCAAACGCGCAGCCGCTCCAACTGCCGCTGCGGACTGCAGCGCGTTACCCAAATTTGGTGGCAAATATCGCGGATATTGCCCTCTAGCAGCTTGATTGCCTCAATAAAAATGATGTTTTGTTTGCTGGCCAAAATGCGAGAATCTACTTCTTTCCCCACAGCAGGATGGATCATGGCTTCTAAATCTTGCAGGGCGGTGGGGTCGGCAAAGGCGATCTCGCCGAGCTTTTTGCGGTCGATACGGCCGTCTTCCCGACGTACCTCCGAGCCAAAAGCTACCGCAATCGCTGCCTGCATGGTGGCATCATTGTCCATCAGCTCATGCACAATCTTGTCAGCGTCAATGGTAAGGGCACCGTGGTCATGCGCCAGCCGCATCACGGCCGATTTCCCCGTGGCGATATTGCCTGTCAGTCCAATAATGACCTTCCCGGCGTAAGTGGTGGCTTCTTTGTTGTCACTCATGCATTGTCTCCCATTGTTCCAGCAATGATGCTAGTTTGGTTTCGGCAGCGGCGTACGCCTCGCTGAGCGTTTGTATCTTAGCAAAAGATTCGTCGCTTGTCGCTTCTTGCAGCGCCTTGCCAATTTGGGCAATCTCCGCTTCGGTTGCTTCGATAGCGTTTTCGACCTCGGCCAGGGCTTCGGCCTGCCTGCGCAGCTCATTTTTGCTGAGCTGGCTGCCGTTGTCACTGCTGCGAGCGGCTTTTTCGGCTTGGCGTGCCTGGGCTGCGGCTTCTTTGGCAGCTTCCGCTTCTTGTTCACGAATGTTGAGATAGTTTTGATAACCACCGGAGTAGACGCGCAAACGGCCGTCTGCCACTACCCAAATCTCTGTTGCCAGGGCATTTACCAGGTAACGGTCATGGGACACCATCAAAATAGTGCCGCTAAACTGCTCCAGCGCTTCCTGTAAGGCTTCTTGCGAAGGAATGTCCAGATGGTTGGTCGGTTCGTCAAGCAGCAAAAAGTTCGCCCCTTGCAACGACAAAATCGCCAGGGCCAATCGCCCCCGCTCGCCGCCGCTGAGCATACTCACCTTTTTGTACACATCATCTTCGCGAAACAAAAAGCGGGCCAGGTAGTTGCGCGCCTCGCTGATGGGCAAATTGCGGAAGTTGAGCAGTTCGTCCAGCACGCTATTTTCTAAATTGAGGCCATCATGCGCCTGGGCAAAGTAGCCAATTTGCAGGCTGGCCCCCAAAATCACTTCGCCGTGCAGGGGGTCCAATTTTTCCAGCGTGGTTTTGAGGAAGGTGGTTTTGCCCGCGCCATTGGGGCCAATCAGGGCAGCACATTCCAGCCGCCGCAGCTCAATATCTTCAGATTCAAACAGCACGTTGCCCGGATAGCCGATGGTTAAATCTTTGCTGCGCAAAACTAGCTCGCCGCTGCGCTGCTGGGTGTCTAAATGGAGACGCAGGGTAGACGGCCGTATCGGGGGGCGCAGTTCGCCAATTTGCTGTTGCAGTTCACCGACGGTTGTGGCGAGACGGCCGTTGCGGGTAATGCCATAATGCTGGTCAGTTTGCAGCCAGCCTTTGCTGTTGAGCATCCCCAACGCGGAGAGACCACCGATGGAAACGGCCGTGACCTCCCGCGCCAACCGGCTCAATTTACCCTGGGCCATCTGCGTGCGCTGCCCGGCAATGTTGCGCCGGATGAAATCCATCTCTTTTTCGATATGCTGCTGGAAATCCTCGTATGCCTGAATCTGCTGCTGCCAGCGCTCTTGCCGCTGCTGCACGTAGGCCGAGTAATTACCACGATAATGTTCCATGCCGCTGCGATTCATTTCCCAAATGACGGTGACCACCCGATCCAAAAAGTAGCGGTCGTGGCTGACGACCAGAATCGCCCCGTCCCACGTTTTGAGCATGCCTTCCAGCCACTCAATCGCCGCCACATCCAGGTGGTTCGTCGGCTCATCCATGATGAGTAAATCGGGCTTTTCCAGCAGCAGGCGGCCCAGCAGCAGGCGTGTTTTCTGCCCGCCACTCAGATGGGGCAGCGGCATTTGCCAATCTTCCTCGGCAAAACCCAGCCCGGTGAGCACTTGCCGGATGCGCAGCTGGTAGTCGTAGCCGCCCGCATGTTCAAACCGCTCTTGCAGCTGGCTGTAGCTGGCCATCAGCTCCTCGGAATGGTCGCCGTCGGCCATTTGCTGTTCCATCTGGCGCAGATTGGCTTCATCCTCGCGCAAGCTGTCAAAAACGGTCTGCATTTCCTCGAAGACATTGTTTTCCTGACCAGCAAACGCTTGGGCCGCTTCCTGCGGCAGGTAGCCCAGCCGGGTGCCCTTGGCGATATGAATGCTGCCTGCGCTGGGCTGCGCCAATCCAGCCAGAATCAGCAGAAGGGTGGTTTTGCCCACACCGTTGGGGCCAACCAGCCCCACCTTGCCGCCGTCGGGAATGCTGCCGCTGACGCCGGTAAAAACGTCAAACGCGCCAAATGCCTGGCCAATGTTGTGTGCCGTCAAAAGTGCCATAGCCTGCGATTATACCGAACGTCTGGAGTGATGCGTAGAGGGAGATTGGTTTGGGGAACGGCCGTTGCGAGACGAAATGGTGTAAAATACGGCCGTATTTTACAAGAAGCGTTTCTCTACTCACCAATCGGATACTCAAAAAGTGCAAAACTTGCCTGGATAGTAACGTTTGTGTTACTATTGGGGTGGCGTTGTGAAAATAATAGAATATGTTCGAGCGGATGGTTCAATTCCATTCAGCAAATGGTTCAACGGTTTAGATGCCCAAGCAGGAGCCAAAGTAGCGGTGGCGCTTGTTCGGTTAGAACAAGGCAATCTCTCCAATGTGAAGTGGTTCAAAGGGATTGGCGAATACCGTATTAATTGGGGGCCAGGTTACAGAATTTATCTGGCGCAAGAAGGTAAAAAGCTAATTATTCTGTTTGGTGGTGGAATAAAAAGAAAGCAGCAAAAAGATATAGAAAATGCGATCGCACTGCTACAGGAATACAAAGAGCGGAAGGATGGTAGTAAACAATGACAGTTACAAGAGATGTACATGAAACAATCCAGGAACGTATTCAGAGTGACCCAGAGTTTGCTACGGCTCTGCTTGACGAAGCCATTTCACTCTTCCTGAACGGCGAACCAGAAACTGCCAGATTGGTTTTGCGTGATTTGGTGAATTCGACGGTCGGATTTGAAGAGTTGGCAGTTACGGTGAACAAGCCCAGTAAAAGTTTGCACCGTATGCTTTCTGCCAGGGGAAACCCAACAATGGATAATTTAACAAAAATCTTCCATGTACTTCAGCAAAAGCTAAACGTAAATTTAGAAGTTCATGTTATTACACAAACATGATTTTTACTGACACAAATGGAAAGAAAAAAGGGGCCGTTCGGCCCCTTTTTTGTCGTTAGTTCAGGTACTGCCGGAGGTGTCCGGCAAAGTTGGGATGGCGCAGCTTGCGCAGCGCTTCCTTTTCCAGCTGGCGGATGCGCTCGCGGGAGAGGCCAAACATCTCGCCGACCTCTTTGAGGGTGCGGGATTCGCCATCTTGCAAGCCGTAGCGCAGGCGTAAGATGCGGGCTTCGCGCGGGGTGAGCTGATCCAGAATCTCGCCCAGCTCTTCGGTGAGCATCTTCTGCGCAACCGTTTCGGCTGGCGGTGGTGCGTCTACATCTTCAATGAAGTCACCCAGTTCAGCATCGGATTCATCGCCGACGGGGCGTTCCAGGTGAACGGGCTGGCGGCTGGTGCGCAGCATCCAGCGGACGCGCTCGGCGGGCAGTTCCATGTGTTCGGCAATTTCTTCAGCGGTGGGCTGACGGCCGTATTCCTGTTCCAACTCTTGCGCGACCTGATACAGCTTACTGATGCGGCCACCCAAGTGCGCGGGGATACGGATGGTACGGCCGTGGTTGGCCAGAGCGCGGGTCACCGCCTGACGAATCCACCAGGTGGCGTAAGTGCTAAATCGGTTCCCCCGACGGTAGTCGTACTTTTCTACCGCTTTCATCAGGCCCACATTGCCTTCCTGAATCAGGTCCAGGAACTGCAAGCCACGCCCGCGATATTTTTTGGCAATGCTGACAACCAGACGGGTATTGGCGCGAATTAAGTGCGCCCGAGCCATATCGGCAATTTCGCGCAGGTTGGCTAGCTCATCCTGCTCGTCGAGGCTTAAAATTTCATCTTCCATGCGGGCTTCTGCTTCTTTACCCGCCTCAATTTCCATGGCCAGGGTCACTTCTTCCTCAGCGGAAAGCAAACCCTGCTGCCCCATCTCGCGGAAATACAGGCCAACCGAATCATCGATCGGCACATTGCTTAAATCAAATAGAGGTGCGGCATGGGGGGAAGCCTCTTCTTCATCTTCTGGGTCTAAAGCTTTGCCATTTGCCAACGCTTCACTAAGCTCATTTGAGTCGTCGCCGGTCATTTGAGCTTCTACTTCATCTTCATTTTCATAAATGGGAATGCCTGCTGCTTGAGCCTCTTCCAAGATTGTCTCTAGCAACGGCAAATTGTCTTCGACGTCGGGCAGTGCTTCCATGATTTGGTCGTATGTGATATAGCCCTGTTCAGAACCTTCATTAAGCAAAACGCTAACAAAGTCCATTTCGTCGAATGGCGTGGTCAATTTGGTCATATTTACCCTTTTCTCCGAGATTTTTAGTTTTCCGGGGTGTTGACTCTCACCCGTTATAGTTGGCTCTTAACTATATTTCCCAAACGGCATATTAATCAATCATTAATAACATTTTGTTACTTTAACAGCTTTGAGCCAGCTAGCCTCTTCCTTCCTAGGGGGGCAGTCTAGCATATTCAAACGGCAAAAGTCAAGGGGGTAAACGAGAGTTTACGTAAGCAGAAAGGCGCTTTCTAGAACAATGCCCACAAATCCAACAATAGGCTATTGGTACTATGCCATCAAGTTCTAGAGGTGCTTTGTTGTAGAACTTGGTCAACACCAGGGAGTGGCGTTTGCAAGACGGCCGTAACACGTGCCAGATCCAATTCGCAATTTAAAGGCCAGTTACCCGTTGAGGGCGCGATCTTCAGGCTGTCTCGGGGCTGAATGTTCCAAAAATCGAGCAGTTTCAGGGCAAATGCGGCGCGGGTTAAGGCCTGGTTGCCCGCTACATTGAGAATGCCCCGGTATGAATGATCGCCTAATTCTAAAATGGCCTGACACAGGCTGTCGATCCAAATGGGGTTGCGAATCTGGTTGTTAAACAAGGTAACGGGCTCCCCTTTGGCCAGGGCAGCTGCCATCCACTGTGTGCCACGATCCATGCTTTGCAGGCCATAAATGAGCGATGTGCGCACGATGACGCTGTTGGGGTGCTGCTTCACGATGGCTTCGGCGTCGGCTTTGGCCCGGCCATAGGCGTTGATGGGGGTGGGGACGGCCGTTTCATCATAAGGTGCCGCATCACCGCGAAAGATGCTGTCTGTGGAAAGGTGAATCAGTCGGGCACCCACTTCCCGGGCCGCCCACAGGATGTTGCCCGCGCCCTGGCGAATGACCGTGGCCATATCGCTGCCCCGATTAGAACCTGCCAGATGGATAATGATTTCCGGCTGAAAATTAAGAATGAGGTCGCGTACGGCCGTTTCATCCCGAATATCGACCTGATGTCCTTGGGCAGGAAGGGCTGGGTTGTTTTGGTGGTAGGTGTAGTGGATGTTGTGGGAAACGGCCGTCGTCGATGCCAGCATAGACACCAGATGTTGCCCCAAATAGCTGCTTCCCCCTGTAATTAGAATGCGGCTCATTCGTCTTCGAGTGTTTCAACCTTGGCCATGGCTACTTTGGCGGCGGCTTGTGCGGCCGTTTGTTTGCTGCGTCCCGTTCCTTCACCCCACACCGCATCGCCCAGCAGCACATGCACTGTAAACTGCTTGGCATGATCTGGTCCGCTGGTGTGAATGACATCATAATGTGGCGTGATGTTGTATCTGGCTTGTGCCCACACCTGGAATTCGCTTTTGGCATCTTTGTGCAGGGACTCTGCCATGATTTCGGCCAGCGCCGGGCTAACCAACTGCTCGACCAATGATTTCACCGCAGGTAACCCCTGGTCCAGATAAAGAGCGCCAATCACAGCTTCAAACGAGGCACACAGGAGCGGCGTGCGTTCCCGCCCCCCATTTTCTGCCTCACCAAAACCTAGCTGAAGAAAACGGCCGATTTCCAACTGTCTGGCAAATCCGGCTAATGTTCTGGCCCGCACCAATGCCGCCCGCAGGCTGGTCAGTTCCCCTTCATCCATTTCTGGAAAACGATGATACAAATAGGCACCGACAATGAAGTCCAGCACCGCATCGCCTAAAAATTCCAGCCGCTCATTGTCTTCCAACGCTTCGTCAGGATGTTCATTAAGAAAGGAGCGGTGGGTCAGGGCACGTGCCAGCAAGGAGTAATCCTTGAATTGCACATTGAGGTTGTTTTCCAGTTCAGTAAATCGATTCATTTATTCTTGAAACTTTTTGATAACTAACACGGCGTTGTGTCCGCCAAAACCAAAGGCATTGTTGATACAGACGTCTACTTTGGCCGGACGCGCTGTGTTGGGAATGTAATCCAGATCGCAGTCGGGATCGGGGGTTTCGTAGTTGATGGTGGGTGGCATGATCTGATCTTGAATGGCCATGGTGCAAAAGACAGACTCAATGGCCCCCGTTGCCCCCATGATGTGCCCCGTCATCGACTTGGTGGAGCTGATGCCAACGTTGTAGGCGTGTTCCCCCAAAGCGGCTTTAATTGCGGCCGTTTCTGAGGCATCGTTCAGGGGTGTGGCTGTGCCGTGGGCGCTCACATAATCTACATCGGCGGCGGTGAGCCCCGCATCTTCCAGCGCTTTGCGAATGGCGCGAGCAGCCCCAGCGCCCCCTTCGGCAGGGGCGGTGATGTGGTGTGCGTCTGTGGTTTGGCCATAGCCAACCAGTTCCGCGTAGATTGTTGCGCCACGTGCTTGAGCATGTTCCAGGCTTTCTAAAACCAGCATGCCTGCGCCTTCCCCTACAATCAGGCCATCCCGATTTTTGTCGAACGGTTGCGGCGTGCCGTCGGTTTTGCTGGAAGTGGCTCCCGCGCGTTCAAAGCCGCCAACCGCCACGGAGGCCAGAATCGATTCGCTGCCGCCCGTGAGCATGGCATCCATTTCGCCGCGCTGGAGGGTGCGCAGGGCGTGGCCGATAGCGTCGCAGCCCGCGGCGCAGGCCGTGGTAATGGTGGTGGACGGGCCGTGAATGCCGTAGTCGATGGCAATCATGCCCGCTGCGCCATTGGGCATAATCATGGTAATGGCAAAGGGGCTGACCCGCTTGATGCCTTTTTCTAGCACGATATGCTCTTGTTCAACCAGTGTTTGAATGCCGCCTACACCCGTTCCCAGCGTAATGCCGATGCGCTCTCGATTGGCATCGGTGATTTCTAAACCAGAATGGCTGATGGCTTCCCGAGCGGCGACGGTGGCAAGTTGTTGAAAGCGGTCGCGGCGGCGTGCATCGCGGCGACCTAAGTATTTGTCGGCGTCAAAATCTTTGACTTCGCAGATGGTGCCCATCTCATGCTCGCCTTTGGTGAGCACGACAAAATCGCCCGTGCCGGATTTGCCTGCTTTGATGGCGGCCCAACTGTCGGGCACGTTGTGGCCGAGGGGGGTAACCAAGCCCATGCCGGTAATGACGACACGATGTTGTTTGTGATGATTATTCGTTCCGTTGTTCATTCTTCTTCTCCCAATATTGGTGATGCCAAGAGAAGTAATTGAGTAACTGGGTAATTGGGTAATTTTTTCAATTACTCAGTTACTTAATTACCTCTTCAATTGTCATTGTCCACTGCCAGGATGCCCTTTTTCTTGCCAGCGAGCTTCGTATTTTGCCAGGGCAGCAGTGAGCGCCTGGTCGAGGTCTACGTTTACGGCCGTTGCCAATTCACACAAACTGTAGAGCAGATCACCTAACTCATCTGCCAGTGCTGGATTGTCAATAGGGGCATGCGAACCATAATCAGTCGCTTTGAGCAGTTCTTTGGCAACCTCGCCAAATTCACTGAGTAAATCTAATGCATAAACACCGGGTGTGTGGGAAAAGTTGTGTTTTTGGGCGAATTGGTGGGCGCGTTCTTGCCAGTTTTCCATAGTTTGAGATTGGGGATTGGAGATTGGAGATTAAAACCAGCCGCTAATCTCCAATCTCCAATCTCTAATTATCTGCCTCGGTGGGACGATAATCTCCTTCTACCCAGATAGATTCATCCTCGCCGACTTCTTTTTTCCAGACGGGCACGATTTCTTTCAGGCGGTCGATGCCATAACGGGCGGCGTCGAAGACGCCCTGGTCGCGGTGGGCGCTGGCGCAGGCGACAAAGGTGGTGTTTTCGCCAATGTCTAAACGGCCGATTCGCTGCACAATCGCCACCCCTTTGACCAAGGGCCACTTCTGCCAAATTTCGCGGGCGATTTGGGCCATCTTGAGTTCAGCCATTTCGCTGTATGCTTCGTACTCTAAAAAGAGCGTTTCCGGCGGCAGGCCATCTCGCTGGGTTTGGCCGCGCACAAAGCCAGTGAAGCTGACAACTGCGCCAATTTCGGGTTGGGTTAGCCGGGCATGGATAGCGTGAATGTCCAGCGGTTCGGTGGTGACAGAGAAATACGTTGGATGGGGCAGCGCTTCTGCGCCGCTGCCGCCGCTGCCGCCGCTGACGGGGGGGAAGAGGGCCACTTCATCGCCAGGGGATACGGCCGTATCCTTGCCAGCAAAGGCTTTGTTCACCGACACCAGGGCAATGGGCAGGGATGTCGCCAGAGTGGGGTACGCTTTCTCCGTCGCCGCCAGCAAGGTTGCTACCGTTGCGGGTTCTTCAACAGTGACACTTATTTTGTTGGTGCCCGCTCGATCTTTGAGCGTGGCGAATAGTTTGATTTGAATTTCCATAGTTTAGTTGACTGGAGATTGGAGATCGGAGATTAAACTCAATTTCTAATCTCCAATCTCTAATCTCCAATCTCCACTTTTCCCACCAGATTTTTCTACCACACGTACCTCACTAATGATCATGCTACGATCGACGGCTTTGGCCATATCGTAAATGGTGAGGGCGGCGACGGAAACGGCCGTTAACGCCTCCATCTCCACCCCTGTTTTGCCCGTTAGCCGGACAGAGGCTTCAATGTCGATGCGGCTTGCGGCGGGGTTGGGGGTGCAGGTGACGGCCACATGGCTGAGCATGAGCGGATGGCACATGGGGATGAGATCGCTGGTGCGCTTGGCGGCCATGATGCCCGCCAGCTGGGCTACCGTCAGCACATCTCCCTTTTTCATGTTGCCTTCCATTATAAGAGCCAGCGTTTCCGGCTGCATTTTCACAGAGCCACGGGCCACAGCCACACGCACGGTGTCGGCTTTATCGCCGACGTTCACCATGCGAGCCCGGCCTGCTTCATCCAGATGAGTTAACTTTGACATAGGGTTTGTATTATAGTGAGCTATCTGGTGGGAAGCCAATTGGCGTAGGGCGCTTTACGCTTTAACGGTAAAGGGTTAATGGGAATCTGTGACCCTGCACAAACTTAAGTTTATTATCTAGGGTTCTCCTTCAAAGAGATAGATATCTACGCCGCCCACATTTTGCTGATCCAGGCGGGTGTAGCGGTTATCAAATTCAGCCAGCCGCTCTTGCTGATAGTCCACTGCATGATCCAAGGTGACAATCAGCCAGATGCGCTGCTGGTCTGCGGCCGCTTCCTCGCTGTCTATTGGTTCCAATCCGGCAATGCGTTGGGCACGCCCTCGATTGCTTTGGGCCGCATAATCAGGATCGCCGCTTAAAAAGAAGCTGGCAATGTGCGGTTGGTAAATCATAAAGGCCAGGGCTGAGGTGTCTGAGGTGTGGATCACCACGTCTCCGGGTTCGATCTGGTCGGCTACTGTCTGAGCCACAGCCCGCATGGGAATCTTTTGCAGGCCAGGGTCGGTGTAATAGCCAGGGAGTGCGGAAAGCATAGCAGCTCCCAAGACCACCCCCAAGATGCGATTTAGCCAGCGTGGCTCAGGACGGGCAGCAGCCCAGCCTAGCAAAATATATAGTCCAATGGAAGCAGGCAGCAACCGCCGCTCAACAAAGATGGGTTGTGACAATGAGATGAGATAGAGGCCAAGGACAGGCACGGCAAAGATGAGAAATGTGAATAAAACGGGCGATTTTTTAGCAGGCTTCACTGAGACACCATCCGTTTCTGGGGACGTGATTTGAGCATGGATGGACGCGTTTGCGGCAGATTTTTTTTGCCTGGTCAGGACAGCAAAAACAAGTAAGGTAAGGGCAGCAA
Source organism: uncultured Anaerolineae bacterium (assembly GCA_905479495.1). GTDB lineage: Bacteria > Chloroflexota > Anaerolineae > Promineifilales > Promineifilaceae > Leptofilum. The sequence goes on along the minus strand of CAJQMR010000005.1, from coordinate 133,002 downwards.
TCAAACCGGCGCCAGCCAGCGGTAAGGGTGTGGTAGCGCTAAACAGAAAGAGATAAATCGCCCGGAACAGGGTAAGCGGTGATTGGCTGGCCCCGGCAAATTCAGAACCGAGGCGGGTTGTTTGCTGCAAAATGACCGCTATCCAAGGCAAAAAGGCGACCCCAATGATAGCATGTGAGATGAACCAGGATCGCCAACGGCCGTTGCCCTGCCGCCAATGAATAAGGACATACAAAACCAGGGCCAGCGTGGTTAAAAAAGCCAGACTGTGCGTATAGAGATTGAGGATGCTCACCAGCGTATACCAAACCCAATCTCGCCGCTGGTTATCATACCAGGCCCGCCACAAAAAGAAGGCAGCAGCTGTGCTGAAAAAGGCGAATTGCGTATACATTCGCGCTTCCTGGGCATACAGGATATGAAAAGGGTTGACGGCCAGGAAAATGGCGGTGGCCAGGGCCGCCTGCCGATTAAATAGCTCTTTGGTAAGGCGATAGGTCAAGGGGATTGTAAGAACGGAGAAAAAGAAGGGAATAAGCCGAGCTGCCGTTTCCGATTCACCAAAACGCAGGGCCAGGTCCAGTAAAAAGTAGAAGAGCGGCGGCAAAATATCTTCGGCCGTACCGGCCACAATACCAGCCCAGTTACGGCGCACCAGCAGGACGCTGAACAACTCGTCTAACCACAGGCTTTGCCAGCCCAACCGAAAACTACGCAGGGCGGTCCCTAACAAGGTAATGCCAACAATGAGCCAAAACCAACGGGCTTTTTTTGTCATTCAGATTTCCTGCTAAAAGTTGTGGTCGGCTGGTAGAAACAGGTAATCGATGAACTGGCGTAATTGCCAATCACTTAATTCCCAGCTTCATACTGATACATCAAAATACCGCCCACGTCCTCGCTGGCGATGCGATGATAACGAGATTCAAACTCAGCCAATATCTCTTCTTGTAAGTCAACATCAAAGTCGAGATGAAGGACCAGCCAGAAACGGCCGTTTAGCTGGTCATCTGGTGTTGTAATGGAGCCACCCGTCAGTTCAATGACTTCGGGAATGACTTTGGGATTGGCGTGAGGGCTGTCTGTGTCCAGATAAAGGTGATGATCGAGTTCTGGCGCATAGTGATGAAAAAGGCGAAAGCCACTGTCATTGGCATAGTAGATGGGTTCGTTGGCGGCGGCTGCTTCTTGCAAATGGTAAGCTGCCTCACGGGCTGGTGGTTTCTGATACCCGGTCACAAACAGCCAATGGTAATCCGCCCATAAACCAAACCCCAGAAGTAGCACCACCAGGACCAGGTTGAATGTTTTTTCTTTGGTCAGTGTCATGCCCCAGGCCAGCAGCAAATAGAGGCCCGGCGCAGCTAATACCAGCAAGCGGGGCGCGGTCAGCGGCTGCCAGACCAAGGCGACGGCAAAAAGAATGAGGATAGGCAACCAGTAAGCCAGAACGATCAGACCCAGGCCACTCCTTTCTCGTGCTTTTTGGTAGAAGGCACGCCCTACTTGCAGCATGGAAATGATAAGCAAGACCAGTATCAGGCCATAGGCAGCCATCATAGGCGTCAGGGTTAGAAACTGACCAACGGTTAAGGCCAGGGGCATGGAGAAAAATACGCCCAGCGACGTTTCTTCGATAAAGTACGCCGGGCCACCGGCTTCCTGGATCGCCCCCAGAAAGATGGGCAAGTACAGCACCCCCATGATTCCATGAACGATGAAAAATGTCCGCCAGTCAGGCCCATCGCCTGCTGACCAACGGCGAATAATAAAATAAAGACCCATTACCCCTACCGCCAGCGGATAGAGGTAATGCATTGAGAGGCCTATTACGGCGGCCACAAGATAGATCCCCCACCAAAAACGTGTGGAGAAGCGGCTGCTTTTTCCTTGCCAAATTTTGGCCTGCCCCAACATCATTACGGCCGTTAATAAAAAGAGCCAGCTGTAGGTCCGTATCTCCTGTGAATAGAAGAGGTGGTAGGGCATGATGGCTGTAATCGCTGCGGCCCACAAGCCTGTTTTGGAGGTGAAGAGGGTTTTTCCAAGCAGATAGATCACATAAATGCTCAGGATACCAGCAATTGCTGAAAGCAAGCGCAGGGCAAAGTCACTATCGCCAAAAAGATTCAGCCAAAAATGCAGCAGCAGATAATAGCCGGGGGGGTGACGCGTCTGAAACTGGTTTGTCAGAATCTGGTTGAGGCTGCCTTTGGCAATCACAACGCTTAAGGCTTCATCGTTCCATTCACTTTGGTAGCCTAACCGGGTTAACCGCAGGACGGCACCACCGACTAGAACAAGGATTAGGAACAAAGAATCACGTCGGGAATGTGGCGCTGAATTTATCACTCGGTTCTATCCCTGTGTTATCTGTCCACCACACGGCCGTTTTCATCCAGATGGGTTAACCTTGACATAGGATTTGTATTATAGTGAGCTATCTGGTGGGAAGCCAATTGGTAAGGGAGACGGCCATTCGCCCCACAAGACCCATGAAAAAGGCAAATTCACTTTTGCGTCCAGGTTACGCCGTCGTATTCCCATGTCTCGTAAAGGTTGGGAAAATTGTCATCGGTATAATCTGAGCCCCCATACAAAACCACGACCTTTCGATGTGAGTCATATGCCATAGCATGCCAAACTCGAACGGAAGGCGATCTTTGGGGGAAAACTTGTTTCCATTCGATGCCATCATATTCCCATGTCTCTACGATTAATTTCTCGCCTTCTTGAAATGCACCAAACAGAACGACAACCTTTCGCTCAGTGTCATATACCATGTCAAAAAACAAAAGCAAATCATTAATTCCGCTCGTCGATGTGCTATCTTCGGAAATCTCCCACTCTCTCCCATCATAGTTGAGTGCCCAGGAGCCTATAGTTTTTCCTCCAAACCCGGTTTGTAAAACCAGAGTCTGGTTGTCTTCAAGATAGACGACTTCTGGAGTCATATAAGTGGGTTCCCCGGCTGCTGCGTCAGCTCCAAATGGAATGATTCCTTCTTCCACCCATGATTTTCCTTCAAAAAGCCAACCGGAATAATGTCCTTCGTTACTGCATTTCTCAAGGCAGGCTCCGAGAAGATAAATCGCTTGTTTATCTGGCATGTAGGCCGCTGTAACCCAGCCAGATGAAAAAAGATAGAAAGAATTTTCCGCAATAACTCTTTGCCAATCTATTCCATTGTATTGCCAGACTTCGCTCCAGTTTGGGAAAGTACCAACTAAGCGTATTAAACCTTGCGTTGAATCATAAATAAGTTTTTCTGATCCGCTTGAAGGGGGCGAAGTTTCAGTTTCAATGAGTTCCCAAAATGTACCATCGTATTCCCAAGTGCAGCCACTATGCCCATCGTATAACACTGTTTTTTGCCGTTGCGAATCATAAGCAAGAGACGGCCGATCCACCATTGGCACAGGCCAACCATCCTCATCTTTAATAAATGCACACGTTGCCTGAGACGTTGCTGTTTGTTCTATTTGCAGATGGTGAGTTGTTGTAGTTGGCGCAGTTGAGACGGTTAGCTTTGTGGGATCGGCTAGACCTGGCGTGGTTGGCTGGCATGATGTCAACAGAATAAACACACCACAGAGAAGAAGAAGGTAATTTTTCATAATAGTGGCCGTCGGAAAAACTCTTCGCCTAATGACATAGATCACATTCTACCAAAATCCCTTCCCCCTTTCGACAACACCCCAGGAGTAGGGTAAGCTATCCAGCATGTTAAACTTGTTTGATACCTACGAGCGTCGGGTACGGCCGTTCACCCCCCTCGATCCACCCGAAGTCAAGCTGTACGCCTGCGGCCTTACCGTTTACGACTACGCCCACATCGGCAACCTGCGCACCTACATTTTTGAAGATATTTTGCGGCGTGTCCTGGAATTTAACGGCTACCCCGTGCAGCACGTCATGAACATCACCGACGTGGGGCACCTGACCGACGACGCCGACGCCGGTGAGGACAAGATGGAAGTGGGCACCCGCCGCGCGGGCAAAAGCGCCTGGGAAATTGCCGAGATTTACACTCAGGCATTCAAGCAGGATTTGGCTCAGCTCAACATCCACGAGCCGCACATCTGGTGCAAGGCCACCGACCACATCGCCGAACAAATTGGCATGATCCAGTGCATCGAAGCCAAGGGAGTCGCCTATCGCACCAGCGACGGCATCTACTTCGACACCTCCCAGCTGGACGATTACGGCTACATCGCCCGGCTCAACATCGAAGGGCTAAAGGCAGGCAGCCGTATTGCCATGAGCGAAAAGCGCAACCCCACCGATTTTGCCTTGTGGAAATTCAGCCCGCCGGACGCGCAGCGGCAGATGGAGTGGGACAGTCCCTGGGGCACCGGCTTCCCTGGCTGGCACATTGAATGCTCGGCGATGGCTGCTAAATATCTGGGCACGTTCTTCGACATCCACTGCGGCGGTGAAGACCACATCATGGTGCACCATCCCAACGAGATTGCCCAATCCCAGGCGTGTTACGATACCCGGCTGGCCAACTTCTGGCTGCACGGCTACTTTTTGCAGCTGGATGGCCTGAAGATGTCCAAATCGGCCGGAGATTTTTTACGGCTGCAAACGCTGATGGATCGCGGCTATGATCCGCTGGTGTACCGCTACTTCTGCCTGGGCGGGCATTATCGCGCCAAGCTGACGTTTAACTGGCAGGCAATGGACGGCGCGGCGACGGCACTGCAACGATTGCGTACGGCCGTTTCCCAATGGCCCGCTCCCACAAAACCGGATGAAACCTACGTCACCCAGTTCACCAACCAGATCAATGATGACCTGAACATGCCCCGCGCCCTGGCCGTGATGTGGGACCTCGTTAAAAGTGATTTGCCTGATGGGGTGAAGAAAGCCACCATCCTCCTGTTTGATCAGATTTTTGGCTTGCGGATGGCCACATGGCAGCCAGAAGCAAAAGATGATCAACCCGTGCCCGAAACGGTGCAGGCGCTGGTGGCCCAGCGGCAAGAAGCCCGTGCCAGCAAAGCCTGGGCCGAGGCGGATGCCCTGCGCGATCAAATCGTGGCTGCTGGTTATGATGTGGTCGATACGCCGGATGGCCCTGAACTCAAGCGGAGAACGGCCCGTGCGTGAATGGTACAAAGCGATTTATCTATCCCCCCACCTGGATGATGCCGCCCTTTCTTGTGGTGGGCAGATTTTCCAGGAAACCACCAACCGCGCCCCCATTCTTGTTGTGACGCTCATGGCTGGGGAGCCAGCCGCTGATGTGCCGTTATCTGAGTTTGCCAGGGAGCTGCACCAGCGCTGGGAGCTGGCGCGTGACGCCGTTCGGGTGCGCCGCGCCGAAGATGTAGTCGCCTGCCAAATCCTCCAGGCGGACTATCTTCATTGGTCGGTGACTGACTGCATTTACCGCCCCGATCCGGCTACCGGTGAGCCCTGTTATCCTAGTTGGGAGTCGATCATAACGACTCAGCACCCGGCCGATGAAGCTGTGGTCGATTGGCTGGTAGCCCGGCTGCGCCAACTACCTGCGGCGGACCAAATTTATGCTCCCTTAACGGTGGGTAATCATGTGGATCACCGGCTGACGCGGCTGGCGGCGGAGCAGGTGTTTGGCGAATCGCTTCTTTATTATGAAGATTATCCCTATGCGGCAAAAGATGGGGCGGTTACGGCCGTATTAACCCCCACCCCCAAACAATGGCAGTCAACCAGTGTTACTTTATCGGCAACGGCCGTACAGGCCAAAATTGACGCCATTTGGGCCTACGTTTCGCAAAGAAGCTCCTTTTTTACAACCCACGATGATTTAGAGCGCAAAATTGAAGCCTACACCGCCCAGGTTGGCGGCGAAAGAGTCTGGCACCAGAAGGTTTGTGCCTGATACAATCCGATAGGTTCTCCAGTTCCATGCTATTAGTACCGAGTCGCTTGATTATTTGCGTCAGGTGAACTTATAATAAACCCGCATACAACAAAGGAAAAAGACCACCACCACCAATTATTATGGGGCGATTAACCACAAGACAACTCGCAAGCAAACGCGGCCGACAAAAAAAGGCGCAGCGCAGTGGCCTGCAGCCAGGTGACATGCTGCAAGAGCGTTACCGGATTGTAGGCCCTCTGGGTGCAGGCGGGTTTAGCTCGGTGTATCAGGCACGCGACATGCGCTTTCCCAACGTCACCAAGCTGTGTGCCGTTAAAGAGATGGTCATTTCCACCCCTGATCCGCAAATGCGGGCGCTGACAATTAAATCTTTTGAGCGCGAAGCCAGCATGTTGGCTATGCTGGACCATCCCGCCATTCCTGACGTGTCTGATTATTTTACGGAAGGGGATCGTTCATACCTGATTTTGGAACTGATTCGCGGTAAAGATTTAGATGAATGGCTGGAAGAACAAACGGAGTATCTGGACCAGGAAACGGCTATTACCTGGGCGATGCAGGTTTGTGATGCCCTCTATCATCTACACAGCCAAAAGCCGCAGCCTATTGTGTTTCGTGATGTGAAGCCCTCCAATATCATGCTGGATCATCGTGAGCGGATTCGCCTGATTGATTTTGGCATTGCCAAAGTATTTGAGATGGGCGACAAGGGCACGATGATTGGTACAGAAGGATATTCGCCGCCAGAACAGTACCGGGGGCAAGCGGAACCTGCTGGCGATATTTACGCGTTGGGGGCCACACTGCACCATCTGCTAACGCGGCAAGACCCCCGCCTGGAGCCGCCATTTACCTTTGCCGAACGGCCGATTGGTAAAGTGAATCCTCACGTTACACCCGCCTTTGAAGCCATCATCATGCGCTGCCTGGCATATGATCCCAAAGACCGCTTTTCTGATGCCAAAGCGTTGAAGGATGCCTTGGAAGTGTTGTTGCAGCGTCCGGGTACGGCCGTTTTCGACAGCAACCCCAATCTGGCCGTTCCCCCAACCGGCAGCCCGGCCGCTACGGCCGTGTCGTCAACAGGGTCTGCTGCGGCGCCTGTGCCTAGCCAGGTGCAGCCCATCTGGCAGTTTAAATGCGAAGATGAGATTCGGGGCAAAGCTGCCGTTTCTGGCAAGATGGTGTACGTGGGTGCCTATGACAATAATTTGTACGCACTTAACAGCGAGAATGGCGAGTTTGTCTGGAAGTTCCCTGCTTCCGACAGCGTCGGTGGCAGCACCCCATTTGTTTATGAAGACAACGTGTTTATTGGTTCCGTAGATAAACATTTATATTGCATTCAGCGGCGGACTGGTCGCCAAAATTGGCGTTTTGCCACCAATGGGGCCATTTATGCCTCACCGGTTGTTCGCTATGATCACGTCTTTTTTGGTTCCGATGATGGACATTTTTATGCGCTGGAGATACATCAGGGGCGGTCAAAATGGAAGGCGAATGCCTACGCGCCCGTTCGTTCTACCGCTTACGTAGATGAAGAGCGCATCTTCTTCGGCACCGAAGGTGGTTACATCTTCTGTGTAGAGATTGCCAGTGGCAAAACAAAATGGCAGGCGCAGGCCAAACGTAGTGTCACCTCATCGCCCACCGTGGTTGATGAGATTGTGTTTGTGGGATCGTTGGACGGTACGGTTTATGCATTAGATGCCAATACGGGCTGGATCATTTGGCGTTTCCGCAGCCGCCGTCCGATTGTTTCTTCACCCACGGTGCATAATGAAGCTGTCTACATTGGCTCATCAGACGGCAGCCTGTATGTGCTGGACATGGATACCGGACGCCAATTGTGGACCTTTGAGATAGATGGGCAAATTGCCTCCTCGCCTGTGGTTTGGAACGATGCCGTTTATTTTGGCGGTACCAATGGGATTGTTTACTGTCTGTCTACCAAGAAAGGGGATGTTAATTGGCAGTTTGACACGGGCGCGCCTGTTATTTCTTCACCAACTGTTGCTGATGGGGTGGTTTACATCGGCTCAACCAACCATTATATTTATGCATTACCGGCTTAGTTACTCGGAACTGGGTAATTGGGTATGATGCACAAAAGATCGGAATTTATTATGAATGAAACACCTCCATTTATTGAGCCTGAAGATCAGTCCCAAAAGCAGCCCCCTGTTGAACAGGAAGCTGATCCGTCTGCTGTGGCCCAAACGGCCGAATTAGATGATACGGCCGTTATGAATGATCCTAACGCGTCAGAAACTATCGATATTGGCACGTCGCAACATGAAGGTGCTTTGTCGGAACCGACGCTGCGGGCTGGTGTGCGCTGTGATGTGGGTGCTCGGGAACGAAACGAAGATTCTTGCCTGATTTTTAGCTCGGAGGCAGGGGGCCATTTTCCTATGGTTCCCTTTGGCCTGTACATTGTGGCTGATGGCATGGGGGGTCATACCAATGGCCATGTGGCCAGCCGGATTGCTTCTCGGGTAGCGGCCCACTATATTTTGAGCAAAATTTATATGCCTTTGTTGCAATCGGTTGATCCGCCTACCCAAGTGCCCATTCAAGAGGTATTGCTCGATGCAGTTCAGGCCGCAAATACGGCCGTTTTTGAAGATGATCTCGAAGTAGATAGCGGCACAACCTTGACCATTGCCCTGGTGTTAGGGCGGCGCTTGCATGTGGCCCATGTGGGTGACAGTCGGCTCTATTTGCTGGCCAACGGCAAGTTGGAACAAATTAGTGCCGATCATTCTCTGGTGCAGCGCCTGCAAGATGTCGGGACGCTCACGGCCGAAGAAGCCACCATGTATCGCTACCGCAATGTGCTGCTGCGTGCGGTTGGCCAAGGGGAAGAGGTGGATGCAGATACGTATATGCGCTTGCTGCCTAAACAGGGCAAGTTGCTGCTGTGCAGCGATGGCTTGTGCGGATTTGTGACTGATAAGGCGATTCAGCAAGTAATGGAGCAGGATATATCTTTGCCCCAAATTGTGGATGAGCTGTATGAAACAGCTTTAGCTGCCCACAGCAATGATAATGTAACGGCCGTTGTGGTAGACTTTTCCTTATAATCCGCTATAACAAGCGTAGAGGAGGGTAATCTCGAAAATTTGTTGTTGTGTGAGACGCCAGCGCCATTACAAAAGTGCGCGAAGTGAGCAAACCGCAAAAAAACACAAAATAAAAAGGATGTTTTCTTGTGAGCTGCTCAAGTAAAAGCTGGAAAAGGGCTAAATAATTTCAAAAACTTTCTTGCTTTTGCCCAGACCCATTGCCTGCACCCTCAGCATGATCCCTGCCTTATAGTACAAGATTGAATTCTGGCTCGATACGGCCGTGATTTATGGATAAAGAGTTTGAGTATTACAAAATTTTAGGGGTGACGTCCCAGGCAACGCCTGATGAAATTAAGGCAGCCTATACGTCTTTGTGCCGCCAGATTCCACCAGAAAAACAAGACAAGACGACCAATCCTGACTACGCGCGCCTGGTAACTGCCTATGAGGTACTCAGCAATCCTGAGCGACGGGCCACTTATGACTCCCTGTTGGTCGAAACACGGTCGCTGGAATTGGTTAATTTACAGGTTCGGGCCAGCCGAGATCGGATCAAGGTTTCTGATACGGAGCAGATTATTTATCTGCTGGTTGATATTTCGCCAGCCACGCAAGAAACCAAACAACGGCCGTTAAACTTGAGCCTGGTGCTAGACAGAAGCACCTCTATGCAGGGCAGCCGATTAAGCCACATGAAAACGGCCGTCGAGCTGATTGTCAACAAACTCACCAAAGCCGACACGCTTTCCATCGTGAGCTTTAGCGATAGAGCCGAAGTGGTGGTGCCTTCTGGTAAAGTGGAAAACCCAACGGCCGTTGTTGGGCAGCTTCGTTCTGTTCAAGCTTCTGGGGGCACAGAGATTTTTCACGGTTTGCAGGCTGGCCTGAAGGAGCTGGGCAAAGCGGACCTCGCCAAATATACCAATCACCTTATCTTGTTAACGGATGGACACACCTACGGCGATGCGGAGCAATGCCTGGCCCTGGCCCAACGCGTGGCGGGGCACAATATTGGCATCAGTGCCTTTGGCCTGGGCACGGAATGGAACGATCAGTTTTTAGACGAGTTGGTCGCGCCATCTGGGGGACAATCAAACTTTATTGAGCAGCCTAATGAAATTATTGAACATTTGCAAAAATGCATTCAAGGATTAGGTACCCTTTACGCACAAAACCTGGCCATTAAAACGGATATACACAAGAAGGTGTCCGTCAAGTATGGTTTTAAGCTAGAGCCATTTTCCCAACCGTTGGCCCTGGATAAAGAGACGCTTCATTTGGGGAATCTGGAGGGGCGCGCGCCCTTGTCTGCCCTGTTGGAGCTAAAAATAGCCCCGCACGATGTGGAAACCCGTATTAACATTCCCATTGAATTGGTGGCAGATATTCCTGGCCCACAGTTAAGCCAACAAACATTTAAACACACGTTTTGCCTCTATGTGCTGTCTGAGCTGTCCAAAGAGATGCCGCCAGACGATATTGTGGAGGCGGTGCGGGTGATGAATATGTATCGGATGAACGAGAAGGTTTGGCAAGAAGTAGAAGCCGGCCATCTGGATGCGGCCACAACCCGTATGCAACATTTAAGTACCCGCCTTCTAGAAGCGGGCCAAACGGCGTTGGCGCAGCAGGCCCAACAGGAAATGGCACGGATTTCTAATGCGGGAACCATGTCGCTGGCGGGCCGAAAAAAGTTAAAATATGGCACGCGGGCGCTTATTAACAGGGCAAAACCGGATAAAGAGCACCATGATTAAATGTAGCGATTGTGGCGCCTCGCAGGAAGAAGGGGCGCTGTTTTGTAGTGAATGTGGTGGTTTCTTGTTGGTGGAGGAAGGCGAGAATACGGCCGTACTCCCCTTTTCTGAATTTGCGGACCGTCCACCCCCCCCACCCCTTACAGAAGAAGCCCTCACACCAGCTGATAAACCGAAGGAAATATTGCTCGTTGTGCCTAGTAGCCGACGCCGCTTCAAGCTGGTGGTGCAGGATAAATTGCTTATCGGACGAGCCTCGTCTGACCTTGTTCCAGAAATTGATTTGACAGATGATGAGGGTGCTGAAAAAGGCGTTTCGCGACTTCATGCTAAAATTCAAATTGTACAAGAAGGCATTATGCTGATTGATCTGAACAGCACCAATGGAACGTTGCTGAACAACTATCGCCTGTCACCCAACGAACCATATCCTTTAAGCAGTGGCGATGAAATCCGTTTTGGTGATTTGTTAGTTCACCTGTTTTTGAACACCAGTAGTTCTGATTAGCTGTTTTATGATCCTTGATTTTTGTGCATAATTGCCCTGATAGAATAAATTTTAGATCCGAAGGATTTAGCCTAACATCAGAAACATTTCCCAGAAGTCGAACAAGCTTTTAGGGCCTTGAGTTAACATAAGGAAATCGGTATGATCACAGTCATTGTCCATATTAGAAATGAAGATGCCTTTGAATGCGAAATTGATGAGCTGCCTAATACGTCCAGCCAATTCATTCAAGTACATAATCCGCGCCTGCGCGATGGCAAGGATTTGCATTATTTGGATGAGGAAGTCACCAGTATGCTGGTTCCCTGGCACCGGATCAACTTTATCCAAATAATGCCCTCTGGAGATGTCGAAGAAGTGGTTAGCTTTGTACGATAAAAAAATATTATGGTTGAACAAGTACCAGACTCGTTAGAACCTACAGCCCCGCGCCTTGTTTTGGTCGTGGATGATGAATCCCGTATGCGGCGGTTTATTCGCATGAATATGGAGCTGGAAGGGTACCAAATTATTGAAGCCGAAAATGGCCTGGCTGCCCTGGAGCAAATTCGCCAGCATACGCCGGATCTGGTGATTATGGACGTGATGATGCCGGAGATGGATGGCTTTGAAACGCTGAAGCTGCTGCGGGAAATTTCTACCGTGCCGGTGATTTTGCTCACGGTTAAGAGCGATGAAGATGACAAGATTCAGGGGCTTAGCCTGGGTGCTGATGATTATGTGACCAAGCCGTTTAGTCCACGAGAGTTGGTGACCCGGGTTACGGCCGTTCTCCGCCGCGCAGAATGGCCAGCCCCACCACCCAGAACCATCCTGCGCATTGATGATCGCCTCTCGATTGATTTCAATCGCCACCAGGTCATTGTCAACGATGAGCGCATTGATTTGCGCCCCACCGAATATCGCCTGCTTAACCACCTCATTCAAAATGCGGGTTGGGTGGTGCCGCATGAAACATTGTTAGCCAAAGTATGGGGCTATGAATACCGGGATGAGACACATTATTTGCGACTGTACATTAACTATCTACGCAAAAAAATAGAGGAAGATCCCGCCAATCCGTACTACATCCTCACGGAAAGAGGCGTAGGCTATCGTTTCGTAGATTATAAGAAAGTATAAAAAGTTTTACTTTTCGCTTGTTTTTAATATCATTACCGGTTATGGCACATACCATTGCGTCTGACGGTAGGCAGTTCTTTGAGCAAGTTAACAAGTACCTTAGTGCAGAGGATCGCATTTGCGTACAGGAAGCTTTTGCCCTCGCTCGCCGGGAACACGGAGACCAACGCCGTAAATCCGGTGAGCTTTTTTTTACCCACCCCCTAACAGTTGCTTACTACATCGCAGAATATTTACTGGACGCTCCGGCCCTGGTGGCTGCCCTCTTGCATGATGTCGCTGAGGATACCAGAGTGACCATTGATGAAATTGAAATCCAGTTTGGTCCAGAGGTGGCTCACCTGGTAGATGGTGTTACGAAGCTAAAAGATGTCACCAAAGGCATTGCCAACCGCAAAGAACTGTCTAAACAAGAAATTGAAGACCTGACGTTGCATAAGCTGCTGGGTGCCATGACCAATGACGTACGTGCTGTCATCATCAAGCTGTTTGACCGGCTGCACAACATGCGCACCATCAAAGCGACACCCCACTCCCGGCAGATTTACAAAGCCAAAGAAACCTTGTCTGTCTATGCGCCTCTGGCCAACCGGCTGGGTATTTGGTGGCTCAAAAATGAGCTGGAGTCTCTGTCCCTGGAAGTGCTTGATCCGGAAGCACATCGGATTATTCACGATCGATTGATACAAATCCATCAAGAACAGCAGGAAGAGTACCAGATGATCAGCGGTCAGATATTTGACTGCTTGCTCCAAGCCAACCTCGATGTGCGGCGGGTATTTTTAGCCCCGGAAAACATTTACAGCGTCTACCAGGATTTGTGTGAGAGTGCATCCTCATTTTACGAAGTCGATAAGACGATGCGTCTGGTGGTGCTGATGGACAGTTGGCAATCTTGTTACAATGCTTTGGGATATATACACCAACTGTGGCAGCCAGTCCCCGGCACGTTTGATGATTATGTGGCGGTCGCCCGGGATAACCTTTATCGGTCCCTGCATACGACAGTGGTGCATACAAATGGACAGCATTTAAAGCTGCGTTTGCGCACAGAGGCAATGGATAAAGTGTCCGAGGTAGGGGTGCTGGCACGTTGGTTCTATGCAGACACCCCAATGTGGACCAGCGGTGTGGCCGGGCGGATGGAAGCTTTCTTTGAAAATATCAATGAAAACATCAATGTGGAGCCACAAGATCCTACCGCTGGCGTGCGGGGCGTGGTGGAAGATGTTTTTCGGCAGCAGATTCGGGTGTTTACCCCGCGTGGTGACGCCATTGAACTGGGGAAGGGGGCTACAGCGCTTGATTTTGCCTACGCAATTCACACTGGTTTGGGCAACCAATGCCACTCTGCCTATGTGAATGATATGTTGTATCCGCTTAACAAACCGCTGCATGATGGCATGAAGGTGCGCATCATGAAAAAGGAAAAGGCACAGCCGCAGCGGGCCTGGTTGGATGAAGATTTGGGCTACATTACGACAAATTATGCACGTAGCCATGCCCGTCGTTGGTTCAGGCGGTTGTCACCGCAAACGGCCGTTTACCAGGGTCTCCATTTGCTGCAAGATGAACTGGCCATGTTAGGGATGCACAGTTACCCACATGAGCGCGTGGCCCACGCCTTTGGTTATAACAATACCCGAGATATGTATTATGAATTGGGGCGGGCGGAGCTGTTGCCAACGGCCGTTACTACCAAGTTGGTAGAAGAAATGTGGACCCAGGGGCCCGCGCGCCATTTGGGCAAAATTGTATATTCTGAAAAAGGTGCCCAGTTTGTGGTCACTCAGGCTGAGGGCCGTGAAATTCGTCTCTGCGGTACTTGTAACCCCCGGCCCCCAGATTCCATTATTGGCTTTTTGCGGCGGGATGGTGGCGTGACGGTGCATCACCAGCGATGTCATACGCTGAATCCTGGTCGTTTGGCAGGGGGTCGCAAGCTGAAGCTAGCCTGGGGGGAAGCTGCACCACGAGAAGTGCGTCAGATTAAACTACAAGTCAAAGTGTATGATCGCCCTGGGTTGCTTTTTGAAATCACCCAGTTGATGAACGATGAAGACATCAACATTGCCTATATCCACACGCCGGATCCCGGTGCGCCCAATGAAGTTCACATACATCTTGCCGTCGAAGTGCTGCGTCCCCGCCAACTGGTGCGCGTCTTGCACCAGATTCGGGCGTTAGCCAATGTCTTTTTTGTTGAAATTGTGGATTCGTTTGAGGAGCCAGATCCCCTGCTGCCCGCAGATTCGTTTTACCGCCCCGAATAAAACAAAGATCATCGCATAAAAAACCATGTCGGCGAAAGTGGAACTCGCAGAGATGCTCTGCCTGCTCAACATGACAGGCCAAAATTGTCATTCTGAGTGAAACGAAGAATCCCTACAGACCCCATTCTTCGCGGGCATGGCTTTTTCAGATTCGTCTTCAGAGGGATTCTTCCCTTCGGTCAGAATGACACGGCGGGGAATTAAGTAGGGTTGGGCAGGTTTTCGATGTCGATGGGCTTAACCGGATCAGCCAGATCGAAGCCGAAGATTTGGCTGTAGAAGTAAAGCTCACCATCCAGCGCCCGTTTGATATTTTCCGCGCTGCGGAAGCCATGCTGTTCGCCAGGAAAGGCCACATAGGCCACCGGGATGCCTTTGGCTTTTACTGCCTCAAACATTGTTTCTGCCTGGTTGGGGGGCACTACTTTATCTTCTAATCCCTGGAACAGAATAAGCGGGCAGTTGATCTGGTCCGTAAAGTGAATGGGCGAACGGGCCGCGTAGGTTTCTTTGGCTTCAGGGTAAGGGCCAATCATGCTGTCCAGGTAGCGCGATTCAAATTTGTGCGTGTCCCTGGCTAAGGCTTCTACATCGCTGACGCCAAAATGGCTGGCCCCAGCGCTGAACGTGTCATGAAAAGTGAGGGCGCACAGTGTGGTGTACCCACCGGCACTTCCACCGCGAATAGCCAGTCGGTTGCCATCGGCCAACCCTTGATCAACCAGGTATTTCGCGCCGTTGACACAATCTTGCACATCGACAATGCCCCATTCTCCGTTGAGACGCTGCCGGTAGGTACGGCCGTATCCCGAGCTGCCCCCATAATTCACATCCAAAACGGCAAAGCCCCGGCTGGTCCAATATTGGGTACCCAGCTTGAGCGTGGTGGATGCTGCACTGGTGGGACCCCCGTGACTTAGCACCAGCAGCGGCGGCGCTTCATTTTCGGGAGCCACAAAATCCCGGTTTTGTGGTGGATAATAGATGGCGTGTGCTGTGAGTCCGTTTTCCGTAGGAAATTCCAATGCTTCTGGCACGGAGAGGTAGGCAGTGTCTATCGTTAAGTCTGTGGATTGGCGCAGCACTTGGCAGTCGTTTGTTTGCAAATCGAGCCGCACCACGGCGCTGGGCCGGGTGGCTGACCCGCCAATGAAGCAGGCTGTGCCGTTGCTAACCTGCAAATAATCAATGGACGTGTAAGGGGTTTTGATGCGAGTAAGCTTGTTTGTATGGGTGTTCAGCCGGGCTAGATGCCAACGGCCGTTTTGCGTAAACGTACAAATGATGCTGTCAGGCCCTTCAAAGCCGTAGGTGGACATACCAAATATCCACTGCGGGCGACCAAATTCAGCATCCATGGGGTAAAGCGGCTGCACCTTGCCTTCGTGCCAGCGGTACAAATTCCACCAGTCGGTGCGGTCAGACACGAAGTAAAGTTCGCCCGTTGGCGACCATTCTGGTTGGAAAATAGATTCGATAGGTCCGCCCGCCACCAGGGTGACGTTGCTTAACGCGGTGCCCATCTCATCCAGGTCGGCGACCCACAGTTCGGTGCCATCCCAGGGCATGTTGGGATGGTTCCAGCAAAGCCAGGCCAGTTGACGGCCGTTTGGGCTGAGGCGTGGTGAGGAATAGAAACTATAGCCATCGGTTAGTACGGTGCCGCTTTCATTGTGACTGTCCAGATTCAGGCTGACGAGGCTGTTGCTGGGTTCTTGGCCAGGCGTGGTGTGGTCTTCGCGAATGCAAAAGAGGCGGCCACGTCCTGCATCAACAACGCCATCAGTAAAGCGGAGCGGTTCGTGGGTCGTAAGGGGTTCTGGCTCACTGAATGGGTACTGCACGTACAGCCGCTGATCGACAAAGTTGGTGAAGTAGATGGTGTCGTCGTGGATGGCGTACGCGCCGCCACCATATTCGTGGACGCGACTGCGCACGTTAAATCCGGCGGCAGACAGCTCTTCGATGCCGTTTTCCGGCGTCCATTTGACTAGGGCATTACGGCCGTTTTCAGACGGCCGTCCTTCTGTCCAATAAATTGCATTACCATCAACGACTAACTGCCCCAAACCAATCGATCCAGCCACAATAAGGTCTGAACTGATGGGGGATTTCCAGGCACCATAGGGTGCAATTTTCTTTCCGCTCATGGCGGGAATGATAAACCGCAACGGGTAAATCGCCAACACGTTTTTGTGGAGATTGGGGACTGGAGATGAGAGATTGGAGATTGTAGCTGGCCAATCTCTAGTCTCCAGCCCAAACCCAAACCCATCATACGGCCGTTTGGGCTACCTGAACCAGCCAGTTATGCAGAGGCAGCATTTGTTCAAAATGAGCAAAACAAACGTCAAAAAAATTGTCTGAGGTCACGATGCTGGTCGGAATATTGCCGCTGCTGGCATAAAGCGTGGCGTAGCGCAGCCAGTCGGCACGCAGATGATCCGGATCGAAGCCGCGAGGAACGCGCTTGTAATGTTCGCCGCCAACGGTGTAGCCTGCTTTTTGTACGGCCGTTACCCGCTCAACCAACGCCGCTCCCAACTTCTCATCCACAACCGCCTGCCGGTACGCTGCCAGCATTGGCTTGGGAAAGCCATGCATGCCCACATGAATTTCGGCTCCGTGTCCGGTTAATCCCAGATGAAAGCCGGGATTGTCAGTTTTTTTGCCGCTGCCTTCCCAAAAAATAATGCCCACATACTCTTTGTACGGCGTTTTGTCTTGGCTAAAGCGCGTGTCGCGGTAAATGCGCATGAGCGAGCCTGAGCCATTGGTGCGCGTGTCGTACTGAATGTTGGGCACGAGATGCTGCAAGCGCTGGCCCATTGCCTGCACAAATGCAATGGAGGGCTGCACGATGTGCGTTTTATACAGTTCTTTACGCGGATTGAACCAGTCGCGGTCATTGTTCTGTACCAGATCGTGCATGAATTGGATGCCTTCAGGGGGAAAACCCGTAAATTGTGTCGGCATGGATAACGCTCCTTTTTGTGCTTTGCTTTATTGTAACGACGAACGGCCGTTGCCCCAATCGACACAAGTTGAATAACCGGAAAAGGGATTCCCAGGATTCGGTTATAATGTTCAGGTGAGTACAGAACTCTTACAGATGGCCAGGTGTTAACAGACACAGCCTGGCCAACTCTCGGTCATGGTTAGCAGCCGGGGATGTTGAGCG
Source organism: uncultured Anaerolineae bacterium (assembly GCA_905479495.1). GTDB lineage: Bacteria > Chloroflexota > Anaerolineae > Promineifilales > Promineifilaceae > Leptofilum. The sequence goes on along the minus strand of CAJQMR010000005.1, from coordinate 115,215 downwards.
AATCGATATGAGCCAGATACAGGCGCACTCTACCACCAATCTATTGTGTACCAACCCACTGAACCCAAGTTGACTGTTGCCAAAATACCCCTTTTAGGGGCTGACTTTCCAGCCGATAAATGGCAAGATGGTAGCAGCACAGTTGCTTGCAGCAATGTTGAAGAATAATTGAACCAATTCGAGTCACAAGGAGAAAGCATGTTCAAAAATACCCAAATGACAGAGAAGTCCAAAAATACGGCCGTAACCACTATGCTGGTGCGGTGTCTTCAGAGCGGATGAGGAGATAGAACGGCCGTTTCTCTTTTTGTCACCTGTCATCTTGCTGGTTAGCCGACAATATCCAGCATCTTTGTAAAACAAAAAGTTGACATAACAAAATAAAATTTCATCAAGAGGAACAAAATAATGAAAACTGAATATACCATTGCTTACGTTGAGAAACCCGAAGAATCTGCCTGGGGCATCATCGGCGGCGGCCTGCATCAGTACAACGAAGCACAGGCTGGCGACCAACAATTTGCACGCCTTTGTTTTGTCGTGCAGTCGCCTGACCAAAAAATTGCTGGCGGGGTGATTGCCGAACTGTACTGGGGCTGGATGTACATCGACTTGATGTGGATTGAAAAAGAACTGCGTGGTCAAGGGTACGGGCATCGTCTTTTAACACAAGTTGAAGAAGAAGCGCGGCAGCGAGGTGCAAAGAGGGCTTATCTGGACACGTTTAGCTTTCAATCGCCCGACTTTTACAAACAACATGGCTACCAGGTTATGGCTGAACTGCCAGATTTCCCGGTAGGGCACCAGCGTTATTTCCTTAGCAAACAATTGTAGAAGCGCATCGCGTTAACCTGTTCGGCAGTGTAAGGTGCGGGGCAAGAACCATTTGCTCCGTACCTTTTTCTGCAACGGCCGTTCCCCTACCTGCATCAACCAGCCCACCAGAGGAGAATGACCCCAGCATCGTTTGAATCAGTTGGTTATAATCAGCCAATGACCCACGATGCAAATCATTCACACTATTGGCAGGAAAGTTATACCAACGGCCGTATCCCTTGGGACCTCGGCCACCCCACCCCAACCTTTGCCCGGCTGGCCGCTAGTGGCGATTATCCGCCGGGGCAGATGATTGTGTTGGGGGCCGGGCGCGGCCACGATGCCCGGCTGTTTGCTCGGCATGGTTTTACCGTAACGGCCGTTGATTTTGCCCCGGAAGCGGTGAGGGCCATGCAGGAACTGAATGATCCGGCATATCCAGTTGATATTTTGCAGACGGATATTTTTGAGTTAGGTGAGGAATGGAACGGCCGGTTCGATTACCTGCTGGAATACACTTGCTTTTGCGCCATCGATCCGGCCCGACGGGACGACTATGCTGCCTTGGCCGCTCGCCTGCTCAAGCCCGATGGCCTGTACATCGGTTTTGCCTTTCCCATCGGCAAGCGGCCTGGTGGTCCACCCTTTGTCGTCCAGCCAGACGCGGTAATTGAACTGCTCACTGAACACAGGTTCAAACTCCAGCACCGCGAGTTTGCCTTCGATTCCGTCCCCTCCCGCCAAAACATCGAGGAACTGATCATCCTACAAAAACAAAAGTAATGGTTGGGAAGAAGAAAACATGAATATAACGAATGGACGAATTTAACGAATATTTTTGAACTGCTTTATTCGTGTCATTTGTCTATTCGCCCCATGCGTGATGAAAGCTTCTAAACTGGTCAGCGAATGGTAAAGGTTGTCAGCGGAATGTGGTCACGGCCGTTTTCCTGCTGCAAGCGGCTGCCGTTGGGCAAATAAAGTCCAGTCACCAGCGTGTAGTCGCCAGGGGGAAGTTCTACTGGTAGGGTGAGGCGGTGCGCGTCGCGGATAAATTCGCCGGGGAGCCAGCCGGTGGTGGGGCGGGTCCAGTTGGCTGGTAAGCCGTCTGCCTGGGCCACGATACGGCCGTCTGCCCCCAAAACATGCACAAAGACCCGGTAGCTCTCACTCATCTCCGTCCCTGCCTGCCACACCAGTTCCAAATTGATCGTTTCGCCCGCTGCAAGCGTCCTGTCTTCCAGGGAAAATCCTACCAGGCTGGCCTGTTCGCTCAGGGTGATGTTAACGGCCGTTTCCACCGCTGGCATTGTCAGCAATCTTACTGGAGCCGTAATGACCAGTTCGCCCCAGCGCACCGTTAAACTGTTGGGGAAGGTGAGCTGCCATTGATAACGGCCGTTCCCTAACGACACCGGCAACCGCAAGAGCAGCTGGCTGCGCCACGCGCCCGGTCCATAATCGGCGAAAGTCACCGGCCAATTGACTGCCGCTTCCCCAGCTTCATCCACCAGGCTAAGCTGGGCACTGCTTTCTTCGGTGGCAGACCAAAACAGCGTCACCAGCAGCGGATCGCCCGGCGTCGCTTCGCTGCGATCCAGGTTGCTGCCGAGCAGCGTGGTGGTGCCATCGGTGATTTCCAGCCGATGCTGCATGGCTATCGTAGCTGGCCAAGGATTGTCAGGCGGTTGCAGCGTGACGGTGCCCAGATCAAGCTGTGGCCCCAGCGGACGGCCATCAGCGCTGTAAAAAGTAAGTGGTGTCAGGCTGCCTTCCTCAAAAAACGAGAGTTGAAGCGCGTAGTCGCCGGGCAGCGTGCCGGGCAGCATATCGACAAAAAAGGCGGTGAGGGCGTATTGATCAGTGGGCCAGCCCGATGTAGGTGGTGGATTGCGCAGCCAACGATAGTCGCGCAGCCCTGCCTCGGACCAGCGGACGCCATTTTCATCCAGTACGGTCAATCCTACCTTGTAATTGGCTGCCAGCGGCTGGAGCGCTTGCCAGTAGAGGGTGAGGGCGAGCGGTTTGTCGGCAGGAACGGCCGTTTCCCAGTCATCCAGCCCCCACAGCCGCACCTGCGCCGGATTGTCCGGCGTGCCCAGCGTCACCGGCATTGGCTGGTCTACACCCACCAACGTGCCCTCCTGCAACTGCGCCTGCCGCAGCGGTGTGTAACCCGCGTCTACCAGGAAGATTTTGGCGACAATGAGCAGCAGCGCGACAGTTATCAGTGGCCAGTAAACAGTAATCGGTAATCGGTAATCGGTAATCGGTGATTGATTACTGAATACTGAATACTGATTACTTCTTCTTGTCTGCCAAAGTAGCCCCAAAAGCAACACAAAGCTCACCAGCGAAACCCCATCCGCCCCCTGGCGCAGCGGTGTTTCGCTGAAGGTGGCCTGGATGGTAGAACGGCCGTCTGGCACGGGAAAGGTTATCCAGCCTTCAGGGTCAGAGCGGGTGATGGGCACAGGACGGCCGTTGACAGTGACGCGCCAGCCGGGGAAGTTGAAGATGCGCAAGGTGGCCCGGAAGGGAACGGCCGTTTCGAGTTCAATTTGTGTGGTTAGTGGCTGGTAGCTGGTGGTTAGCATCGTTGCTCCGCTAGGCAAGGAGGTTTCATTAAGTCGGGCTTCCCAGGCGGGTGGATCAGTGGGATCAGGCACAATTTCCACAGCGTTGGGCAGCAGTTCCCCACTGGCGGTGCTGCCTAGCGTCTGCGTCGCCTGCTCCCAGCGCACCATTCCGTCTACAGACAGATTTCCTGGTGCAGCGCACACGTCCGGGTACAGCCAGCCCCAATGCCCCACCGTCAAGGCGACAATCGCTAACAAACTTAACGCAGAGGCGCGGAGGCGCTGAGAGAAAAAATCTGTGGAATCTGTGTTTATCTGTGTCCCATTCCCCAATCCCCCGCACAGGAAGGCGGCCAGGAAGCTGGCGGGGGCCAAAAAGCGCCAGGGGAATTGGAAGGCGGCGAGTTGGGGAACGGCCGTCCACAAAAATTCCGACCAACCAACAGTGAGAAAAATATAGCCAGCCAATCCTGCCAGCAGAAAGCCAATCAACCAGCGGTTGCTTGCGGTTCGTCGCCAGGCCAGCCCGGCCCCAGCCAGGGCCACAACGAGCAGCAAGCTGCCCAGGGCGCGTGGTGGCCAATCGTTTAGCAGGCTGGGATCGGCGTTGCGCGGCAGCGCCAGAAGCTGATCGATTGGCAAAAAGTTGTTGAAGTAGAGAAATGGCCAGGCGCTGTTGGCCCGACTAAACTGGATGGCGCTGCGCTCCACGATGGCGGGCAGCCAAAAGAAGGCACTGCCGCCGATGCCCAGCAGCAAGGCCAACCCGCCACGCCACACGGTTTGCCAGGAACAGCCGTTTAGCCCCCACAGCAAAACCCAGCCCACAAACAGGGGCAGGAAGGCATAGGTTGTTACATCATGAGTGTAAATGAGCAGAATGAAGCTGAAAACGGCCGTACCCAATCCCCATCTACTTCTATCTTGCTGCCAACGATACAAGCCCCACAGCACCAATGGCGGCAAGCTCCAGGCCACCGTCTCCGACAGGCTGGCGCGGTAAAAGGCCACGTAAGCGTGAAACGGCGCATACAGATAAGCGACCGCTGCCACCAGCCCACCCCAGTTGCCCCAAAAGGTGCGGGCCAGCCACCACATTGTCCAGCCAGAAGCGACGATGCCCAGCCCGTAAACCACATTGAGTGCCACTGGCCAGCTGAGATTGAAGGTGTGGAGAACGGCCGTAATCTGCGCTGAAAATGGTGATTGATACAAAAACAGAGGATAGCCGTACCCATGTGCCATCTGCGGTGCCCAACGGCTGAACAAAATACCCTCGTCTAGCAGCGCGCCGGACTGTACTGCGCGCCATAAATGAAACACCGTGTCAAAGCCACAGCTAATTTGTGTCGTAAAAAGTGGCTGCAAAACCGGAATGGCTAAGAGTGCGATGAGAAACAAAAAAAAGCCAGCCTGCCAGCCAGGGGATCGTGCTAGGCTGGAGGTGGAACTGTTGGGGGTAAAGGGGTGACGGTCATGGGTCATAACTGCAACATGTCCTGAACTTGCGCCGGATCATATCACACCTTGCGAAAATTGTTGTTTCCTGAGCGGTATGTTACAATTTTCGCTTGCTTGTAGCGCAATTCGCCATTGCGCTATATTTTTGTCTAGGCAAACTGTTGATAGCGGTTTAGACAAAATTTTCAAGTTAGCAACAACACGGGTAATTGGCAACATGTTTTTGCCGAAAAACCTATGGCAATTGGGCCGATTACTTGCGTAAAAACGGGAGCATCAACCTTTTATTTCAAAGACTTTCCCGCTTTTACACACATGGAAGAGCCAATACCCACCTAAAATCCACTGCTGGGTATTGGATGTGTGGAGGATAGAAGATGAAGAATAATATGGCAAAAAGCTTGTTGCTCTTGGCAGCAACAATATTAGTAGCGGTTTTTAGTTTCCCGCGCAGCGATGTTGCCGCTCAGGAAATTGTTTCCGGGAATTTGTTTGAAAATCCCGGCTTTGAAGCAGGCTACTTTAATCAAGATAGCATTCCCCAAATAGCGGTTCCAAATGGGTGGCGGATGCATTGGCTGGATGGTGTTGCGTTTGAGGGCACAGAAGGGGTCGTTGCTTACCGGCCAGAGACAGTGGTCTGGAGCATCCAGGATGCGCCCGAAAATGAACGCTCCCTCTTTTTCCGCGATGGTAGCTACACGTTGAAACTATTCAAGCCGTGGGCTCCGCTTTTTGTAGCATTGTCACAAGAAGTTTCTGGCCTGGAAGTTGGCCGCAACTATCGCATCTCTGCCCCCATCTATGTAGATATTGTGGAATCTTATGATAATGGCAAAACGCAGCCATATCGTAGCGATTCAGGTTTTATTCGTTTTAGCGTTGGTCCCACGGGGTCGGGTTGGCGTACCGCTGGCTTAACCTACAGCCCAACCTGGACGGCCGAAAACGTATTCCCCTTCTACCTGGCCCAGCAAACCTACATTTGGGACTTCACCGCGACGTCTGAATCCATGATTATTTTCTTGGAAATGGGGTCCCGGCATCCCTATGTGAACAGCGGCTTTTTCATGGATGCAGTTGGACTCTATGCCTTGGGTACAACGGGTGACGTACCGGCCAGCTCTGGCGGTGGCAGTAGTGCCCCGGTTGCCCAGGCTGGACCAACGTCCACGCCGTTCCCCACGCCTACTCCCCGACCTGATGGCTCAATTGTTCATGTTGTAAATACGGGCGACAGCTTCTGGACAATCGCCATTCAGTATGCTCCGGCATTGGGCCTGACGCCAGAAGAAGCATTGCCTGCCATTCGGGAATTAAACAACAATCCAGCTTTTATTGCGGTTGGGCAGGAATTGCTCATCAAAGAGCCGGGTGAAGTGGTTGCCGCGCCAGAACCAACGGCCGAACCGACCAGTGAAGAAGCCCCCGTTGAAGAGGTGATTGAAGTGGAAGGTGCCGCCACCAGCGAAGAAACGGCCGCTGAAGTTCCTGCCGCACCGGTTGAAGAGGCTGTGGCTGAAACTGCACCTACCACAGGAACCATTTGCGTAGCGGCGTTTGATGACCAGAATGGGGATGGTTCACGCAATGAAGCGTCAGAAAACTTGCAGGCGGATGCCGCCGTTACCATTTTCCGGGGTGGCAGCACGGTAACGACCCACATCACCGATGGTGTGAGCGAGCCGTATTGCTTCGAGAATCTGGAACCAGATACGTACCAGGTGCAAATCTTCCCGCCAGCGGATTATCAACCCACCACGTCCCCCAGCTGGGCGGTTTCTGTGACAGAAGGTGCCCAGATTTCAGTTTCTTTTGGCACCCGCTTCGATCCGCAGGAAACGGCCGTTGCCGACACAACCTCAGCAGATACGGCCGTAGACGATACCGCTGCTGCCACAGATACCACTGACAGCGGTGACGCTGCCCCCGTTGAAGAAGGTGGCTTCTTTAGCAGCATTGGTGGCATTGTCCTGGTGGTAGCTGCTATTTTGGTGCTGTTGGCTGGCGTTGGTGTAGTTATGCTGCGCCGAGGCTAAAGTCTGTAAACGGTAAACAGTTTTTACCGATTACGGATTACCGAACACCGATAACCGAGAAGAGCGTCCTGCGGGGCGCTCTTTTTTGTTGGCCGTAGGGCAGCGTCAGGTTGTCGTTATCCAATCGTGTAGGGGACGAAAGGCGGGGGAACGGCCGTTTGGTTACAGTTAATAGTGGCTAGTAGATGGTCTGACGCCATTATCAATTGTTTTAGGAGACACCATGTATAAAGACGACACCACCCGCCCGATGGCTTTATTTGAGAGTCCATCACCGCAACAACAAGCGCCAGCCGCAGCCCCACCAGCGCGTAAACGACGCGGCTGTTTTGGCTGCCTGGGCCGCGCCCTCATTGGCGGCATTCTGCTGTTGGCCATGCTCATTTTTGGTGGCGTGGTGGTGGCGGGTACGTTGGTTTACTCCAACCTGTCGCAGGAAATTGAGGACGGTATTGCCAAGCTGGATGCAGCCCGGGACCGGGAAACTTTTGAAACCACCCAGATTTTTGACCGCAATGGCGAACTGCTTTGGGAATTTTTTGGTGAGGGCAAGCGTACGGCCGTTCCCATCAGCCAGATTCCTTCTCACCTCATCCATGCCACAGTTTCTGTAGAAGATGACAGCTTCTACGAAAATCCCGGCGCGGACATCCCCTCGCTGGTGGCGGCGTTGGTGGCCAATTTGCGCAATCCAAACGGCCGTCCCGTAGGGGCCAGCACCATCACCCAACAGCTTGTCCGCCACATCGCCTTCGACTATGAAGAGCGCACCGAAGTCTCCTATAACCGCAAAACCAAAGAGATCATCCTCGCCTGGATTATGAACCGGGATTACAGCAAGGATGAAATCATGGAGATGTACCTCAACGAGATTTATTACGGCAACCTGGCCTATGGCATCGAAGCCGCCGCTGACACCTACTTTGACAAATCGGCCCAGGAACTGAGCCTGGGCGAAGCCTCTTTGCTAGCAGCCTTGCCGCAAAGCCCGGTGGAGCTGGACCCGCTTACCAACCTGGAAGGGGCCAAAGAGCGCCAATGGCTGGTGCTGAATCTGATGGTGAGCGAAGGATTTATCAGCCAGGATGAAGCCGTGGCCGCTTACCAGCAGCCGTTGAGCTTTGCTCCGCAGGAAGTGAGCCTGCAAGCGCCCCACTTTGCCGTCTACGTGCGGCAGCAGTTGGAGGCGCTGTACGGGGCCGAGGCTGTGGCCAACGGTGGTCTGCGCGTCACCACCACGCTGGATTTGAATTACCAGCGGCTGGCGGAGCAGCTAGCGCAGCAGCACGTCGCCGCCGTTGGGCCAGAGCATAATCTGACCAACGCGGCGCTGGTAGCCATGAAGCCAGGCACGGGCGAGATTTTGGCCATGCTGGGCAGCGTGAATTACAAAGATGAAAGCATTGATGGGCACGTAAACGTGACTCTCTCCGCGCAGCAGCCGGGCAGCAGCATCAAACCGCTCACCTATGCCGCCGCCCTCTCCCCAGGCGAAAATGGCGAACCCGCCTGGACCGCTGCCGACTTGTTGTGGGATGTGGAAGTGGATTATCCGCAGTTTAATGGGGACACGTATTCGCCGGTGAATTATGACGGCCGTTTCCACGGCCCGGTTCGGGTGCGTACCGCGTTGGCCAACAGCTACAACATTCCCGCCGTGCTGCTGCTGCAAGATTTAGGTGTGCCGCGTATGCTGGAATTTGCCCAGCAAATGGGCATCAGCAGTTGGGATCAGGATTCCAGCAACTACGGCCTCTCGCTCACGTTGGGCGGTGCAGAAGTGACACCGCTGGAGCTGACTACCGCCTATGCCGTTTTTGCTAACGGTGGCAACCAGGTGACGCCTACCGCCATTTTGCGTGTGCAAAAGAGCAACGGCGAGGTGTTGTTTGAGCAGCCTCCGCAAGCGGCCGTTTCCGTCATTGATCCGCGCGTAGCTTACCTGATTAGCAATATTTTGGACGACGACGAAGCGCGCGTCCCGGCGATGGGGCGCAATAATCCGCTGGCGCTGCCTTTCCCGGCGGCGGCTAAAACCGGCACCACCAACGACTTCCGCGACAACTGGACGATGGGTTACACGCCCGGCCTCGTCGTGGGTGTTTGGACGGGCAATACGGACAACAGCGAGATGCTCAATATCAGCGGCTTGACCGGGGCTGCGCCGCTGTGGAGCGATTACATGCAGGCGGTCTACACCAACTACGACCTGCTGGCCACTTTGCAGGTGAATGGCGTCGAGCCCCCCGCTGATTTTGTGCGGCCAGAGGGATTGGAGGAACGGCCGTTATGCAGCATCCCCTCCGTCACCATTGGAGCCACAGAGTGTACCCCCGCCGGGTCTGAACTGTTTTTGGTGAACAACACGCCCGCCGTGGCCGAAACCGTCGATCCGAACCTGGTATCTTGGGAAGAAATCGAGCCAGCCGTGCTGCGGATGCCCGCCGTGCCGCTGCCGCCCGTCCCCGCTGAGGTGCTGTTGGGCGCGGAGGCGGATGAAGACGCGCCGCCACCGCAGCTGTTTTGTCATCTGGCAGAAGGCACAGACGCCACGCTGCTACCACCTGACGCTTTGCCCCAGATTTTCCTTGCGCCACCGCGCAATACCGAGAGCTTGAAAGCCGCTCATGAGTGGGCCCAGGCAAACAATGTCGCGCTGCTGCCAACGGCCGTTTGCAACGACGATCTCCTGGCCCTGGCTCGCGATCCGAATCGGGCGGCTGTCTACCGCATCAGCAGCCCTGCTCAAGGGGATACGGTGAGTGGCATCCTGCCTATTATGGGCACGGCCGATTTTGAGCCGGGGGTTGTGCAATTCTACAAAATCGAGCTGGGGATCCCCAATGGGGACAATGTCGATTGGGTGACGCTGGGCGAGACACATGACCAGCCGGTGGTTAACGGCCCGCTGGAGATGTTGCATGCCGAGGCACTGCCGCCGGGCGACTACTTTTTACGCCTGATTGTGGTGAAAGATAGCAACTACGTGGGAGAACCGCACACCATCGCTATCACCATCGAATCTTAATTTGAGGTGTGACGCACTTTTGAAAGTGCGTCGCACCTGCCGATGCTAATTATGAATGATTGCCTAAATAGGAAGTCCAGCTGTTCTGTCTTCGCCAGGCGTTTGTTATAATTTGCGTTTATGCATATTTTCACCGTGGCCAACACCCGTTCAAAATCCAAAAACGTGCGTAACCGCACTAAGCAGCGAAGGTTTAGAGGAAGTTTGCGTGAAGAAGAAAAAGATATTATTTTTGCCTTTTGGTTTGATTTGGCTTTTGTTGGCGGCCTGTGGCGCAACCGCCACACCGACACCGCCTCCCACGGAAACGGCCGTTTCTCAAATCTCCCCCACAGGAACCGCTACTGATGAACCGGCAACGGCCGTTCCGGCCACGGCCACGACGGAAATCATTCCCACTGAACCAGAGCCAACGGGCGAAGCCCTGTTCCCCACGCCGGTGGTTACCCCCACGCCCACCATCACCCCCACGGTAGCCATCCCTGATTACACCGTGACCATTGTAGACCCTGCCCCAGCGACCACGCTGCTGGCCGGGCGCGAGGTGACGTTTCGTGGTGAGGTGCAGCCACCGACCACCGATCCGATTTCATTAACGTTGACGATTGGCTCGTTTACGGCCGTTTCTGCCCAAATCACCCCTGATGGCAGCAGCGGCAGCTGGGAACTTACCACCACCCTGGCCGAAGCAGCTTCTGGCCCTGGCTTTTTACGCGTCGCACTGGGCGAGCTGGCCCAGGCGGAACAACCTGTTTCGTTGGCCTTTGACAGTGCCACAGACCAACCCTATATTTCACTTTCTAGACCCGTTGAGGGGGAAACGGCCGTCGCTGGTCAAGCCTTCCTCATGCAGGGCGACAGCAACAACCTCATCAACGGGGCTTTCACTATCGGTGTCTTGATCGATGACTGCACAAACTTTATCGCTGCTCAAAAAATCTCACTGGCCGGTGGCAGCTGGTATGGTTTTGTTATTTTGCCGCAAAATGTGGACCCGGGCCTGGCTTGTGCCGCAGCCTATACTGGCGAATATGGCGAAGGTGACTGGCGCCAGGCGCTTGTTCCTATCCAGCTACTTGCCGCCGATGATGCCCAGGCAACATCATTGCAATTGGGTAATGCTGGCGATCTGAGCTTTACTGTGGGCAACGTGACCAATTTGTTTGGCGTGGCCATTAACGTACCTGATCAGGCCGTGCACATCATGCTGGTGCTTGATTCTGCCAGCGGTGGCAGCGAACCTATTACCTCTGGTACCGCTTTTGCCGATCAGTTTGGCCTCTGGTCTATTGACCTGGAGCTGCCGGATGACGTGCCAAGTGGCCCCGCCTTGCTTACCATTTCCAGTGGGGCCGATGATAGCTACCAGGAAATCCGATTGCCGGTAAACATCGCTCCGTAAAACCGGGTTTCCCGCAGGCTTGTGTCAGAACGAAGGTTTTGCATGAAGCTTGCGGGAGGTTTCACAGCATTTCCAGTATCTTTTCCACCTCACTGTAAGCATCTCATAAGGATTTATTTAGAAAATGATCATAAGATCGAAGATAATTAGATTCTGAAGGGTAACTATGGCGTACGCGCTGTATAGTTATCTGAGAAGCAAACAAAATCCGAGGTAAACAGATGCTAATCAAGAAGCGAACCGGAATTGAGATTCCTTCATCCGAAATAACCCCCGAATCCATTTATTTGTCCCGCCGTCAATTTATGCGTGGGGCAGCGCTAAGTACGGCTGCTGTCGCTGCCAGTGGTTTGCTGGCCGCTTGTGGCCCTTCTGATGCTGAACCCGCTGCTGGCGTCGCGAATATTGCCACTGGCAGTTCTGCCGAAGATAGCGTGGTACAAACTGCCATGCCCGGCAGCGTCAGCGCCACGACAGATGAACTCGGCGATTCCCTTAACTCGTTTGAAGAGATCACGACTTACAATAATTATTATGAATTTTCCACCAACAAAGAAGCGGTTGCCCCGTTATCGAAAGGGTTTCCGACAGCGCCTTGGCAAGTCGAAGTTGGCGGATTAGTGAACAAGCCCAAGACGTTTGGCCTGGAAGAGTTGCTAGCCTTTGAGCAAGAAGAGCGTATTTATCGCCTGCGCTGTGTGGAAGGTTGGTCAATGGTGATTCCCTGGGTGGGGTTTCCCTTAGCCAAGCTGTTGAATGAAGTGGAGCCGACCTCTGCTGCCCAATACGTGCGCTTTGAAACGGTTGAAGACAAGGAAAACATGCCAGGTGTAAACAGCCCGCTTTTCCCGTGGCCGTATGTGGAAGGGCTGCGTTTGGATGAGGCGATGAACGATCTGGCGATTTTGAGTACAGGGCTGTACGGTAAGGCGTTGCTGCCGCAAAATGGCGCGCCGATTCGCCTGGTTGTTCCCTGGAAGTATGGCTTTAAGAGTATTAAATCGATTGTGAAGATTGATTTGGTGGATACCATGCCGCAATCTTTGTGGATGAAGGCTGCGCCAAATGAGTACGGTTTTTTTGCCACCGTGAATCCTAATGTGGATCATCCGCGCTGGTCGCAGGCTACGGAGCGACGCATTGGTGAATTTGGGCGGCGCAAGACGCTCATGTTTAATGGGTATGGTGAGCAGGTGGCTTACCTGTATGATGATCCGGATTATGACACGACGCAATCGACCCGTGGCACATAACAAGGTAGCAAAAGAGAGTAAGCCGATGTCTGTAATTTCTGGCCGGGATACGGCCGTATCCACACAAACCAAAGGCTGGGACCGCAAAAAAACGGCCCGGCTCCTTACCTGGCTCACGCACATTGGGGCGTTGGTGCCGCTGGGCGTGCTGCTGTGGGAATATTTCAGCAACAACCTGGGTGTCGATCCGGTGCGGGAGATTTTGTTCCACACCGGTACTACGGCGCTCGTCCTGCTAGTGATGTCTCTGGCGGTGACCCCAGTCACCATTATTTTTGGCTGGAAACAGGTGATTCCCCTGAGACGGCCGTTAGGCCTTTATGCCTTCTTCTACGTTTGTCTCCACCTCCTCACCTTCCTTGGGTTAGATTATGCCTTTGACCTGGCCTTCATTATTGACGGCATTGTGGAGCAGAAATTTGTGCTGGTTGGTTTTTCCGCTTTCTTGCTCCTCATTCCGCTGGCTATCACCTCCACCAAAGGGTGGCAGCGGCGGTTGGGCAAACGCTGGAAAAAGCTGCACAAGCTCAACTACCTCATCATGGTTTTGGTACTGATTCACTTTATTTGGCTGGTGAAAAACGTGTACATTGAGCCAGGGATTTATGCCGCAATTGTGGCGCTGCTCTTTTTGGTCCGCTGGCAGCCAGTAAAAACCAGGCTGCTGCGCTGGCAGCGGCGCATCCGCAACAGGTTAGCTAATTAACATAAAGTCCGGTGAGAGCCGGACTTTTTTATTTTGGGCAGATGAACGGCCGTTCCACTATAATCAGCTACAGTAACAGTGTTAAACGGGAGGATAAATCATGCGCCAAAGGGTATGGATGCTCGTTGTGCTTTCTGGATGCGCTTTTTTTGTAGCTGCGTCCTTTTTACAAATAGGCCGCTCCGACACGACTTCAGCTGCGCCGCAGCTAACGCCAACCTTGGGACCAACCCAAACCCCCTATTACGACATCTCCGTAGAAGTAACCCCGTCTGCCTATGAAATTCCCCTGGGCCAACAGATTTCCGTTACTGTCAATTTGGTAAATCACAGTACAGACTGTATTTTTGTTGGGTATGATCTGGCGTTGAGCGAGCTGGGCACAGATGGGCCTTTCTTTCAGTTTGATTCGCCATCAAAGATTGGGCCACCTCTGCCCGCAAGTTCAGTGTTTACCTTAACAGCCGTTGCCAGCGGCACTGTTCAGCTAAGAGCGTTGGCCTACGGCGAACGGCAATGCGGCGGTGCCATGGTGTGGCAGTATGAATCTGGCGTTTCTGCACCGATAATCGTGGGCAGCACATTTGAGAAACAATATTTGCCTTATATTGCCGTGGAAGGTGCGTCTAATTAACGATTAACCGTTTAGATTTCAGAGGGAAGATGTAACCAATCTGGCACAACGGCCGTTCTCCACTTCTGCTACAATTTTGGCATGACTGCCCAACTTACCCTGCTGCTGGCCGATGATGAAGCGGCCATCACCGATAACCTGGCCCCCTTTTTGGAGCGCAGCGGCTATACCGTGCTGGTCGCTGCCGATGGTGAGGCTGCCCTCGCGCAAGTTAAAGCATCTGCCCCTGATCTCATCATTTTGGATGTTCTCATGCCCAAGCTAGACGGCCGTGCCGTGCTGCGGCAATTGCGCCAACAGGGGGATTGGACACCTGTCATTTTGCTGACCCAGGTAGGCGAAGCGTTTGAACGGGCTATGGCCCTGGAAGAAGGGGCCGACGACTACCTGAACAAACCGTTTGACCCGCATGAATTGGTGGCCCGCATTCGGGCTGTGCTGCGGCGAGCGCGTCCGGGAGAACGGCCGTTAACCGCCACGCAAAAACTCATCAGCCACGATCTCACCTTCGACCGCCTCACCCGCCGCGCCTGGCTGGCCGACGGCGAAATCCACCTAACACCCAAAGCGCTGACCCTGCTGGAGTACCTCATGACCCATTCCGACGAGTTGGTAAGTCGCGAACGCCTGCTGGACAGCGTCTGGGGCTGGGCTTATCCGGCGGGCACGCGTACCGTTGATTCCCGCATTGCCGAACTGCGCCGCGTGTTGGGCGACGATGCCAGCAATCCCAAATTTATCGAGACGGTACCAAGCCAGGGTTACCGTTTTGTAGCTCCGGTAAAGGGGGCAACATGAAGCGAAAAGTGTGGCTGGGCGGCACGCTGCCGCTGGCCTTGGGGCTGCTGCTGGCGCTGTTGTTTGTCCAGACCAGTTTGCCAAACCCGGTGCTTTATTTGCGGATTAGCTTGAGTACGGCCGTTCTCCTCACCGGCCTGTTTACCACCATTTTGCTGACGGCTGCGCTCTGGCAGCATTTTCATCAGCGAGACAGGCTGGCACAGCAAAAACGGGAGCTGCGTGCTGCTGCCGCCGAAGATCGCCGCCGTTTTTTGCAGCGATTAGACCACGAGCTGAAAAATCCGCTCATGGCCATGCGCGCCGGACTGGCCAACGTCAGCAACGGGCACGATGAAACCACTCGGCAAGCGTTGGCTTCCATTGAGGCGCAAACGGTGCGGCTGAGCCAGCTCACGGCCGATTTGCGCAAGATTGCTGAATTGGAAACACGGCCGTTGGAATTTGTTCCCGTAGAAATGGGGGCGCTGCTGGCCGAACTGTTTGAACTGGCTCAGGACCATCCTGGCAGCGAGGGGCGCAAGCTGACGTTAACAGTGCCCCAGGCTCCCTGGCCGCTGCCGCCCGTGCCCGGCGACCGCGATCTGCTTTTTTTGGCCATCTACAACCTGCTGGAAAACGCGCTGAAATATACGGCCGTTACCGATGCCATTGAGCTACGTGCCCGGGAAGACGGCCGTTTTGTCACCGTCGAAGTGGCGGATACTGGTCCTGGCATTGCCGCCACCGACCAGCCATACATTTGGGAAGAGCTGTACCGGGGCAAGGCGGCGCGCGGTGCGCCTGGCAGCGGCCTGGGGCTGGCGTTGGTCAAGGCGATTGTCGACCGTCACGGCGGGCAGGTTTCGCTTTCCAGCCGTCCGGGGCAAGGGAGTTTGGTCATTTTGCGCCTGCCCACTGCCTGATGTAACAGATTTGTCACACCCTCTGCCGAAATGATAACCGTTGTGCCATACGGCCGTCACACCCATTTGCTATGCTGCCAATTAAATATGTTCCCTGTGTGGAGGTTGTTATGTTTTACCCAAAAGAAAAATCTATTCTTAAACAACTGTTGACCCTATTTTTGTTCAGCACGCTATGGTTAACGGCCTGTGGCGAGCTGGAATTCGGCGTAGAAACCAAAGTCAGCAGCGGCCGTCCTGAAGTGACGGTGGTGACCACCGCTGTGGCGGAAATCCCGGAAGGGATGGTTCTTGTCACGGTGACGCCCTCGGCTCAGGCTACAGCTTTGGCTGAGGTGACGGCGACGCCAACGGCCGTTGCTAGCCAAACACCCACACCGACAGCAACGAATACGCCAACGCCAACAAAAGAGCCTACCCCTACCCCAATTCAGCTTCCCGCAACGCGAGCCCCCGTTTTGCCATCGCCCACCCCCACACCAAATTGGGCAGAGATTCTCATCTATCCTACCGTGTCGTCCATTGTTTGGCCTGGTGAAAGCGTCACAGTTGAATACGAAGTACGAAGCAATTCGGCGGCTTTATGCCTGGCCCCTGTCTTTACGCAGGATTGGACATGCCACAGCGCGCCTACATCTGGGCCGTATACCCTAAATATCGACTCAACCACCAAGACCAATCTGCTCCTAGAACTGCGTGCCTTTGCCGCCGATAGCGAGGCGGTTAGCTCGGCCACTATCATGCTTTACTGCAACGAAGATGAATGGTTTTTCAGTGGGCCGCCAGCTACCTGTCCGGCTGGCGCACCCTTGGAAACGGCCGCAGCATACCAACGCTTTGAACATGGCATAATGTTTTGGCTGGAAAAGGGGCTGTGGTGGGAGCCTGGAGAAATGATCTATGTGCTCTACGACTCTCCTGGCCAGACCTTTGAGGCGTATCCGGAGTATGCGCTGCCGCCCAGCGATGCCCCTATGCCTGAAATTGAATACGATCCGCCGGAAGGCTTGTTTGTGCCAGAGAGCGGCTTTGGTTTGCTATGGCGTGAAAACAGCTGGATTCGCCAGCGGTTGGGTTGGGCTTTGATACCGGAAACGGGGTTTAACACGACTGCCCAACGAGAGTTTACTCAAGATGGGGCTTATCTTTATTTGCTGGACTTTGAGGATCAGCTCATTGTCCTGAATTTTTACAAAGGCACCTGGGCCGAACGCAGCCAGCCGTGAAAGGGGAGTGAATAAGAATAATAGGGTGTTACAAACGGCCGTTCACCCACGACAACCTTATACAAAACCGCGCAGGTGCGACGCACTTGCAGCAAAATAAAACCCATCAATACTTCTCACAGAAGTGCGTCGCACCTCCGAAAACTAAATAAACTTTGTAGCGTTGTAAATTGTATAGGAGGCAACCCATGTATCGTAAGTTTAAATTAACCATATTGACTCTGATTTTAGGATTATTTCTGTTTCAGCAGACTGCTTTTGCTCAAGAAGGTCCTATCGGCCAGCATACTGACTCCGTCTGGCAAGTTTCCTACTGGAACAACAAAACCTTAGCCGGTAATCCGGTTGTGCAAACGGGAGAAACCAACATCAACTGGGATTGGGGCATGGGTAGCCCCAGTGGTTTGCCCGCCGATGGCTTCTCTGCACGCTGGACCAAATACATAGACGTGGCAGGGGGCACCTACCGCTTCACCGCCACGGCCGATGATGGCGTGCGTGTCTACGTAGACAACAATCTTATCATCAACCAGTGGAGCGACCATCCGGCCCAAACCTTCACCGCCGATATTTCTTTGGCAGCGGGTCACCATTACATTGTCGTGGAATATTATGAAAATGGTGGTTTTGCCGTGGCCAAACTCACCTGGACACCCAAGCCCAACGACATCGTGAACTGGAAGGGCGAATACTTTAACAACCGCACCCTGGCTGGTTCGCCCCAACTGGTACGTGACGACGCCAACATCAACTTCAACTGGGGGTCTGGCGTGCCTGCCAATGGCCTGCCCGCCGACAACTTCTCGGTACGCTGGACGCGGACCGTCAACTTCCCGGCTGGTTCGTACCGCTTTACTACCACCACCGACGACGGCGTGCGTTTGTGGGTCAATGGCCATTTGCTAATCGATCAATGGAAAGACCAGGCAATTGCTAATTATTCCGGCGTGCTTTACCTGTCTGGCAACGCAGCTATCCAGATGGAGTATTACGAGAATGGCGGCCTGGCTGTAGCGCAGCTTAACTGGGCGTTGGACAATGGTAATCCGCCCCCACCACCGCCTCCAACTGGTGCGGTCGTGATCGATAACACCAGCCCTGGTTTTATCACTGGTGGCACAGCTTCGTCCTGGCGTTCCTCAACGGCTGGCTACAACAGCGGCATGATCTGGACGTACAACGACGATTATGCCCGCAGTGGTTACAACTGGGCGCGTTGGTATCCATCGCTCACCGCAGGCCGGTATGAGGTGTTTGTCTTCATTCCGTCTAAGAACGCCACGACCACTTCAGCCCGCTACTGGGTGTCGCACAGGGATGGGTTTAACCTGAAGGTGGTCAACCAGTTGGCCTACAGCGATCAATGGGTCTCTTTGGGAACTTATTGGTTCCGAGGCAGCGGCAGCGACTACGTTTCATTGGCTGATGTCACGGGTGAATCGTACCTCTCTCGCATCGTTGGTTTTGATGCGATGAAGTGGGAAAGTCGCTAAGTAAACGCGCCCATCCCGACAAATCTTTACTGGGCCTCTACGCTAACAACTGGCGTAGAGGCCCATTTTTTATGGCCGGGGTAGGGTTGCGGCTTCAGCAACCATTGCTTCGCTGCGGGGGTAGGCCCAGGCCAAAAAGTTGACGATGGCTTGTGTGGTTTCGGCACTGACTTGCCCGCCTTGCCCACTGCACAACGGCCGTATCTCCGCCGTAATGTTCACAATTTGGCTCAACATGGAGCGATATTCGGCATAGAGCGGCTGCCAATCGGCTGGTACATCGGTAAAGCCTGGCGCTTCAATGATCCAGAGCCGCGTCCACCCGTTAAAGGTGCCGCAGTCGCCGGGCTTGTTGGTTTCGGCAAACAATGACATCTCGCTGTTGAAGCTGCGATAAGAATCGCGCACCAATCCCAGGTAGCGAGTAAAGGTGTCTACAGCAAACGGCTGAATCTGCGTTTCGGGGAAAGTGGGGGCAGCAATGGGTGCGGCGGTGGGCGGAACGGCCGTTGGCGGCACAGCGGTTGGGGGAACGGCCGTTGCCGTGGGGGTGTCTGTGGGCAGCGGCGTTTCGGTGGGTTCTTCAGTTGGTGTGGGGGTGTTGGTGGGTTCTGGCGTGTCTGTGGGCACGAGGGTGGGCGTGTCCGTGGCTGTGACGGTTGGCGGGATAGGGGTCTCGGTGGGAACGGCCGTAGGCGCTGCGGTAGGTTCCTCGGTGGGGGCCTCTGTTGCGGCTGAGACTTCTTCAGGAACGGCCGTAGGTGTTGGCTCTTCTGAACCACAAGCCGCTAATAATAAAACCGTCGTCAAACAAAAAAGCAGACACAAACGAAATAAAAAGTTCTGGCGTAAATTGTTCATGATTCCTCCAAAAGGCAGTACAAGAAAGTAGGTCAAGCATAAGCTTAAAGATGGCGAATTTTGTTGGCAAGTGAAGAAAGGGACACGAAAAATGTGAGGATATGCCTTACTATGAGAACAAATGGCCTCCCCCAAACTGGCATTGAGCAAGGTGAACAGGTCATTCACCTGCTCACCTTCTAAAGCAAAACCGTGACGATTACTTGCTGGACGGTGTTCTTGTTATGGCCGCAGCGCCATTTTCTTTCATTTCATTGCGCAGCAGCAGTCCCATGAGGCCATCAACCATGCCATTGCCAGCGCCACTACTAACGGATACATCGGGCACAACCCGTACCTGCCGCTCGCCCACAATTTGCATGAGCTGAACGGCCGTATACCCTTGCATACCTAATGCCTCCACGCCTGCCCGGTACGCCTTCGCCTTCGCCTGTCCCGTCGCTTGAATCGCCTGAGCCTCGCCCATTGCCTTTAGCTTTGTGGCTTCGGCATCACCGTGGGCTTCCTTAACGGCCGCTTTTGCCTTGAGTTCAGCAATCTGCACGCCCTGCTCTGACTTCACCATCTCCTGTTGAATATCAGCCATAGACGTAGCCCGCACCAGTTCCTGCCGTTGAGACTGGGCCATCTGCTGAATTTCGTATGTTTTGCGTTGCTCTTCGGCAATCTTGCGGTCAGTTTGCGTTAACATGAGCTGCTCCGGCGGGGTGATGTCACCAATGAGCGTGTCCAGCGCCTGCACGTCATAGGCACTGATTGCTTTGCGAATATGACCCGTTGCCTCTTGCTGACGTTCACTGCGGGCGCTGAGGAAATCCAGCACCGTATATTCTTGCGCCGAATTGCGGAAGTAGTTGCCCACAATGGGCTGCAACACGTGATCCACCAGATTTTGCACCGAGCCAACGCGCGAAATCACTTTGGGTGCATCGGTTGCGCCGATGTGGATGATTTGGGCCACGTCCAGATTAAAGGCAAAGCCATCCTTCGAGCGCACCGTAATCGGGGACAGATGGGCATCATATTTGTGGCTTTCGGTGCGGGTGGCCCAGTTCAAAACAATATTGGTGGTGGGAACCAATTCCACTTTAAGGATGCGCGTGTTTAATGGATGTTTGCCGGGATACAGCGGCGTCACCCAGACGCCTTTGTGCCCTGGCTCCACCAGATTGCCATGCTTAAAGCCTTCGCCGCTAACGTCTTTGTGCGCCTTACCCACATAGGCAATTACAATCCCCACGTGGCCGATAGGAATTTCGGTCATGGGCACCTGCTCCACGCTGACAAACCAGGGGTTGAGGTTCCACGAACCAGAGAGCAGCACCTGCTCCTGCAAGCCACGCCGTCCGTCATTGTTGAGGAAGGTTTGCGCATTTTGGAAGTTGTTGTGGCCATCCACAATCGCTCCAGCGATTTCGCCATCGTCGATGGAACGGCCGTCTAACGTGGTCACAATCCCTACCTTATCCGGCGTAATGCTGTAGACATGGAGTTGTGACGGAGCCATCTCGTGTGAGTCGGCATTCTGCGCCGTAATGACGGTAAAAAGCACACGGTTAATACGATAAGTCCCAGCCGTTAAAACCTCTAGCTGTCGTCCTTTTTCGCCGCCGTTCATTAAGAACTTACGCGCATCTTGGTAATTGTCACAGGGAACGACCTTGCCCAGAATGCGCTCCGGGGGAATGGTTCCCCCGGCTGCTGCCACAATCAGCCCAATTTGACCCTGAGGAATAACAGTGACAGGCACTCTACGGACAGAGTATTGCCAGGGGAAATAGAAAAAGTGCCAGCCTGGTGCCAATGTGTCTGCCTGGTAGCCAGCTTCCCCCTTGAGGGCAATCAGCTGACCCGCTGCCAGACGCGGCCCAAACTTTTTAACGACAACGCCAACTTCTTTTTCGCTGATGATCACCAACCCCACCAACGGTTTGAGGAAGAGCAGCAGAAGCGAAAGACCAACTAGTCCAGAGATTAAGGCTATCAAAACTGCGGGTGTTGTAAACATGAGATGTTCTCCATAGGCGGGCAGATTGCGCCACGGCAATTTGCCCAAACGAAAGTAACCCGGCCACGCAATTTCTTGTGGGCGGGAAGCAAAAAATAGACAAGCCAAAAATCCCGACGCGAATATGTGCCAGGAACGGCCGTTTGCTACCAATATTCAGTTACATCAAAAAAGGGTTATGTTGGGGGACGAGCGAACATATCCAACCTCCACCGGGGCTAACGTGAAATGAGTTTGCTGGTCAAGCCCCTGTGAGGCAGCAAAGCGATTAAATTGACCCGGGGAAGCAATGGCTTGGCCCCAGATATGGAAATATTAATGATATTTGCTTCCCGTGTCAATATATGGGGGTGTTTTTCCAGCTCGAAATAATTTAGAACCAGCTGGCGTAGCTTTGCAGCATGGCGGAAATCAGGTAAGCGTCATGTAAGGTGGACCAAGGTCCGGCATACTATCATTATTCAAAAACTGTAATAAAGCAGGACTTTTTCGATGCAAACCAACGAACTCAAAACCCAATTTTTCCGTAGACCCGTCACGCCACATCATGTGGTTGTAGATGATCCCACACCTGCTCAGCCACACTCTTTGGCGAATGCACCCACCGAACTGTGGTTTCCCGCAGCGACGGCGCAACCTCAAGCTTTGCCGCAGCCTGTTCAGCGCAAACGGCCGTTCCTCCAATATTTCTTCTTCGGCTTTGTCCTGCTGGCATTATTAACCGGCGGTTTCATCACCATTGCTGGGGCTGGTCTCATCTACCTGAGCGACTTAGTCATGCCCGGCGTGCAGGTGATGGACGTGGACGTGGGCCGTATGACCCAGACCGAAGCAGCGGTGGCGCTGCAAAACAATACCAATCAGCAAACTCTCCGCCTGACGCATGAAGACACCTTCTGGTTGGTCTCCCCGGCGGACCTGGGACTGACCCTGGATGCGGCGGCGACGGCCAAAAATGCTCACGCCTACGGCCGTACCCCCGAAGCCTGGCTAGAACTAATTCAAACGGGCACGATGGCTGTGGAACCAAACTGGGTGTTGGATACGGCCGTTTCCCAAACCTATCTACAAAACCGCGCCGCTGAACTGGCCATCGAGCCGGTAAATGCTGGATTGCTAATTGAAAATGGGCAGGTACACACCACACCCGCCGCCGATGGGCGAAGTCTGAATGTAGCGGCCACCGTCGCAGCCCTGGCCCAAAGCGGCACAACCGCCGCCCAAAACGGCGAAGTTCAACTGGTGATGCAGACTGTCCCGCCTGCTATCACGGATGTAAGTGGGTTTGTGTCTCAAGCAGAAGCCTTGTTGAGCACCACCATCACCATTCAGGCTGCCGACCCGGTGCAGGATGAAGCAGTGAGTTGGGTGGTTGGCCCCCAAATTTGGGGTGACTGGCTCACACTGGCGGTTGATCCCAGCAGCCCCAGCCAATTCAACTGGACGCTTGACCCTGACAAAGCCGCCCAATTTTTTACCGACCGCAATGCAGCTCTGGGTGAAAATCGATATCTGGATGAAGAGTTGGCGTTAACGGCCGTTACTGAGGCCATCAAAAACCAACAAGAAAACATCAACCTGCGCATTTACCACAGCCCCAGCCAGTACGTGGTGCAAGCGGGCGACACTTTTGCCGGAATCGGCCGTAAGGTGGGTATGCCGTATCCTTGGATTCAGGCGGCCAACCCCGGTGTGGGTGATGCGCTTAGTGTGGGGCAAAGCATCATCATTCCTTCGCCGGATGATTTGCTGCCGTATCCTGTGGTGGACGGCAAGCGCATCGTGGTGAGCATCAGCCAGCAGCGGGCCTGGGTGTACGAAAACGGCGCGCTCAAATGGGAGTGGCCGGCCAGCACCGGCATCGCTTCCAGCCCGACCGCCCCTGGTGTGTTCCAAATTCAAACGCATGAACCCAATGCCTACGCCTCCAGCTGGGATTTGTGGATGCCGAGTTTCATGGGCATTTACCAGCCTGCGCCTAATGTCGAGTTTATGAACGGCTTCCACGGCTTTCCCACCCGCGATGGGGCCAATCTGCTCTGGACCAATAATTTGGGCACGCCCGTGACCTATGGGTGTATACTGTTGAGCAATGAAAATTCCGCGCAACTGTATGAATGGGCTGAACAGGGCGTGATTGTAGAAATCTTGCCCTAAAGGAAAATGGCGATGCTGGCAATCATGTTGATTGTGGCTGGTGGTGGTCTTGTTGTTGTGGGTGGCGTTGCCGTCTACTTCTTTTTACGCGATAGAGAGTAGAAAAATGGGTGTGGTTGAAGTTGTAATTATCGTATGTGGCGGTGGCCTAACGCTATTGGCCACGATTGTTGTTGGCTATCTGTTCTTGAAAAAGAATAATCAATCCTAAGGGGGATCGATGTCCGTAACTGGCTTATTACTTGCTGGTATTGTAGTGGTGGGGGGCCTTTTGTTGATAACGGCCGTTGGCCTGGGCCTCTACTTTTTCCTCCGCGATCGCGAAAAATAGCGTGAAAACAGGACTGGCAGTCCTGACTTTAGCCATTTGAAACGGTTCTAAGGTCAGGACTGCCAGTCCTTGTCAGCAACTAGCCCAACCGCAGCGGCAGACGCGTTAGCCGCTGGCCCGTCAGGGCAAAGATCGCGTTGCCCACGGCCGCAGCAATCGGGCCGATGGGCGGTTCGCCAATGCCAAATGGTGCTTCGCCGCTTTGCAACAGCTGTACATGGAGTTCTGGCGTCTCTTTCAACCTTAGCATAGGGTAGCCGTCAAAATTAGCCGCTTCTATAACGCCATCCTTCACCCTGATTTCCTCTAGCAGTGTTGAGCTCAGCCCCATTACAATGCACCCTTGTGCCTGAGCAATGGCTCCATCTGGATTGATCACCAGGCCGGGATCCATGGCGCAGTAAACATTGTGTACCCGAATTTGGTCAGCTTCAAGCGAAACTTCAGCAATTTGGGCTACCACTGTTCTGGCGTCGATGTTGATGGCCAGGCCGTGGGCATGCCCGTCCGGCAGGCTGCCGCCCCAGTTGGCCATCTCTGCTACCGTTTCTAATGCACGGCGGAAACGGCCGCCTGTTCCGCTCTGGCTCAGTTGATTCAATCGGAATTGCAGCGGATCGATGCTTGCCGTATGCGCCAAATCATCCATGAAACTCTCGATGGCAAAAGTAGCAGCCAGTAAACCTAGGCCGCGCCAGAAACCGGTGGGCACCGGCAGCGGTGTACGGTAGCTCACCATTTGCCGGTTGGGGATGCTGTCGTATTCCAGCCGCGCCCCACGGTACGCGCCAAAATCGGCCCCCACAAAGGCTCCCGCAATGCCAGGAATGAAGCCAAAGAACACATCGCCGCTGGCCATTTCGTGCTGCAGGGCCTGGATACGGCCGTTCCCATCCAATTTTCCTCTCAGCACATGATGCGTCGAGGGACGGAAATTGCCGTAGCGCATATCTTCGGTCCGGGTCCAGCCCACGTGCACCGGGCGGCCTGCGGCTTGAGACAATCTTGCCGCTTCGTGCGCCGCTTCCAGGTCCAGCTTGCGGCCAAAACCGCCGCCCAGATATGTGGGAATCACCTCTACCTGATCTTTGTTCATGCCTAGAATTTTGGCCAGCGTGCCCTGTACCACCTCTGCCGCTTGCGTCGAAACCCAGGCGGTGGCTTTGTCGGCCTGCACATCCACCAGTGCAGCTGGCGGCTCCAGGTGAGCGTGGGCGGCCAGCGGCGTGCGGAATTCGGCGGTGAGCACATCGCCTGCCAATAAATCATCCACCTGGCCTTCGTCTTGGATGACCACGCGGGTGCCGTTGCCTACGGTGACGATCTCATCTAGCTCAGACTGCTGCCAGAGACGGCCGTCTTCCCATTCCAGCTCCATCTTGGCCACACCCGCATACGCCTGCTGGCGAGACTCGGCGGCCACGCCAGCAAAATCATCTTGCGCCACCACTGTCACCACGCCGGGGCCGCTGGCTGCCTCACCCTCAGCGGCGCGGGTTAATTTGCCTTCAATAGTGTTGGGTCGGGCCACAGCGCCATACAGCATGTTGGGCAGGCGCATGTCGTAGCCAAACTGCGCTTCGCCAACGATCTTGCTCTCAAAATCCACGCGGGGAATGGATTGGCCCACATAGCGAAACTCGCTGATCGGTTTGAGCGTTGGGGGTTCCTTGGGCACTTCCCAACTATCCACGGCGGCATTGGCCACAATCTCGCCGTAGGTTGCCGTTTTAGCCGGGTCATCAGTCGCGGTGAAGCGGCCTGCGGCGACGGTGAGACTGGCCGCCGGTACGCCTAATTGATTGGCCGCTTCCTGGCGCAGCATTTCCCGCAGGGTGGCCGCCGCTTCCCGAATCGGGGCAAAGTTATTAGAAACAGAATTGCTGTTGGCTGTGCCAAAGGCATCGCCTGGCCCTTTGGCGGTGCTGGCCTGGACTACCTCAAGCTGCTGCCAGGCAACTTCCAATTCCTCGGCGGCGATTTGGGCAAAGGCGGTATGCACGCCCTGGCCCATTTCAACTTTGGGCGAAAAGAAGCGCACGCGGTTATCGGCCGTAACCTCAAACCAGGTGGTAGGCGGGGCGGCGATGCCGCCAAAAGGATCGTTCGATGCCAGGTAGTTGGCGATGGTGCGGCGGGCTGCTGGCAGGCCAAGTGGGATGCCCACGGCCACAGCTGCTGTCGCGCCCAGGCCAATCAGGAAGCCACGTCGGGAGATACGCCATTTTTTTACGTTGCTTTGGGGGGATTGATTGGTACTCATACGGCCGTACCCTCCCCAACTGCCATCTGTTCAGCTGCTTTGGCCACCGCACCTTTGATGCGATGGTAACAGCCGCAGCGACAGTAAACCCGGTTCATGGCGTCGATAATTTCCTCTTCGCTGGGTGTTGGATTTTGTTCCAGGAAGGCGGCAGCGGCCATCATTTGGCCGCTCATGCACCAGCCGCACTGCGGCACCTGGTCTTCCAGGAATGCTTGCTGCACGGGATGCAGCACCCTTGTACCGTCATCGGCAACGGTAGCCAGCCCTTCGATGGTACGGATTTCGCCTTCAACTTTTGAGAGAGGGGTCACGCAGCTGCGCACGGCCTCGCCGTCGATTTGAACCGTACAGATGCCGCAAATACCTACGCCGCAGCCATATTTGGTGCCAATCAGCCCTAATTCGTCATGCAATACCCAAAGTAAAGTGCGTGGCGGCTCCTCGGCAACGTCGTATTCTGTGCCATTGATTCTCAGTTTCATAAATTTGCCTATCCCCTGTAGGATTGCTGTAATTGGGAGAGAGTATTTCAAAAAAGAGCGCGACGGAATCTGCCAATTACCTGAGTAAAAGCGGGTAAATCAGGCTTTTTTCATTTCAAAAACTTCCCGCTTTTACATGAACGGTGAAAAAGTAATTATGTTCTTGTTCCGGTGGGGTATTTTAACATGAAGGTCAGGCTGTGGGCACAGAAAGGATAATCTGACAAAAAAGTGCTTAACTAAGGTGAAAAAACAGGAGCGGCCATCCGTACTTAGACTATTTCAAATAGCTAAAGTCAGGACTGCCGCTCCTTGTCTGCGTTTAGCCCAACCGCAGCGGCAGGCGTGTCAGCCGCTGGCCGGTTAGGGCAAAGATGCCGTTGCCTACGGCCGCCGCAATGGGGCCGATGGGAGGTTCGCCAATACCAAACGGCTCCTCACCACTTTGCAGCAGATTCACCTGAATATTTGGCGTTTCCTTAATGGTTAGCAACGGATACCGGTCAAAATTGGCCGCCTCAATGACGCCATCTTTTACGGTGATTTCCTCAAAAAAGGTGGAGCTAAGCCCCATCACAATGGCTCCTTGTGCCTGGGCTGTGGCCCCGTCTGGATTGATGACAAAGCCAGGGTCCATTGCGCAGTAAACGTTGTGTACCCGAATTTGGTCATTTTCCACGGACACGTCGGCAACTTGGGCCACAATGGTTTTGGCATCGATATTAATAGCCAGGCCAAGCGCGTGTCCTTCTGGCAGACTGCCCCCCCAGTTGGCCATCTCGGCCACTGTTTCCAGCGCCGTGCGAAAGCGCTGGCTCAACGCGCTGTCGGTCAGATGGTTCAGGCGGAATTGCAGTGGGTCAATGCCTGCCGAATGGGCTAAATCGTCCATGAAACTTTCGGTGGCAAAGGTGCTGGCCAACAGCCCCAGGCCGCGCCAGGGGCCGGTGGGCACGGGCAGCGGCGTGCGATAACTCACCATTTGGCGGTTGGGGATGCCATCGTATTCCAGGCGTGCGCCACGGTAGGCTCCAAAATCGGCCCCCACAATGGCGGACGCGATACCAGGAAAGAAGGAGAAGAGCACGTCGCCGCTGGCAATTTCGTGCTGGAGGGCCTGGATACGGCCGTTTCCATCCACCATCCCCTTCATCACATGGTGTGTAGAGGGCCGGAAAAAGCCGTGGCGCATATCCTCGGTGCGGTTCCAGCCCACGTGTACGGGCCGCCCCGCCGCTTTGGACAAAATGGCGGCTTCTCGTGCCGATTCCACGTTCAGCTTGCGGCCAAAACCGCCGCCAAGGTAGGTGGGAATCACCTCCACCTGCTCCTCATCCATATCCAGGACGCTGGCCAATTCGCCGCGCACCACGTACGCTGCCTGAGTTGAGACCCAGGCCGTCACTTTGTCGGCCTGCACGTCCACCAGGGCGGCTTGCGGTTCCAGATGGGCGTGAGCGGCCAGCGGCGTGCGGAACTCGGCGGTGAGTACGTCACCATCGAGTAAATCGGCCACATCCCCCTCTTTTTGGGCCACCACACGGGTGCCGTTGCCCACGGTGACAATCTCGTCAATTTCGGACTGCTGCCAGGGACGGCCGTCTTCCCATTCCAAATCCATATTGCCTACCCCGGCGTACGCTTGCAGGCGGGATTCAGCGGCGACGCCAGCAAAATCAGCCTCGGCCACGACGGTGACCACACCAGGGCGATTGGGCGCTTCACCAGCGGCGGCGCTGGTGAGTTTGCCCTCAATGGTACGTGGGCGAGCGACTGCGCCATACAGCATATTGGGCAGGCGCATGTCGTAGCCGTACTTGGCTTCGCCAGTGAGCTTGCTTTTAAAATCGACGCGGGGCGTGGCTTTGCCCACGTAACGGAATTCGCTGGCGGGCTTGAGCGCGGGCGCTTCTTCGGGAATTTCCCAGCTGGCCACGTCGGCATTGGCGACGATCTCGCCGTAACTGAGCGATTTAGACGGATCGGTGTTGGCGGTGACGATGCCGGCGGCCATGCTCAGGCTGGCGGCGGGCACGCCCAGTTGACGGGCGGCTTCGCTGCGCAGCAGTTCCCGCAGGGTAGCCGCGGCTTCCCGAATGGGAGTAAATGTGCTGGAGACGGAGTTGCTGTTGCCCGTGCCCATGCTGTCGTTCAACCCCTGCGCCGTGCCTGCCTGCACCACTTCGATCTGTTCCCAATCGACTTCTAGCTCTTCGGCGGCAATCTGGGTGAGCGAGGTGTGGACGCCCTGGCCCATTTCTACTTTAGGGTTGAAGAAGCGGATGCGATTATCGGCGGTGATTTCAAACCAGCTGGTGGGGGGCGCATTGACGCCGCCAAAAGAACCACCGGTGGCAATAAAGTCGGCGATGGCCAGGCGGGCGCGGGGCAAGCCGATAGGCACGCCGACGGCCACAGCCGCTACGGTGGCTCCCAATCCAATCAGGAACCCACGTCGGGAGACGCGCCATTTTTTGATGTTACTTGGGGGAGATTGATTTTGGGTCATACGGCCGTTTCCTCCAATGAGACTAACTGTACGGCCGCTTTTGCCACCGCACCCTTGATGCGATGATAACAGCCACAGCGACAATAGTTATTGCCCATCGCCTCTACGATTTCGTCTTCATTGGGAGCCGGATTTTGCGCCAGGAAAGCGGCAGCAGTCATCATTTGGCCGCTCATGCACCAACTGCACTGGGGCACCTGGTCTTCCAAGAAGGCCTGCTGTACTGGATGAAGTTCAATAGTGCCATTGGCCGCAACGGTGGAGAGTCCTTCAATGGTACGCACTTCGCCCTCGACCTGCGTGAGCGGGGTCACGCAGCTGCGTACGGCTTTGCCATCGATGTGCACCGTGCAGGCACCGCAAATACCGACACCGCAGCCAAATTTGGTGCCGGTTAGCCCCAGTTCGTCGCGCAGCACCCAAAGCAGGGGCCGGGGTGGATCCTCTGAAATGTCGTAATCTGTTCCGTTAATATGTAGTTTCATGTTTTATTGATCCCAAGTAAGATTAATAGATAGTGCCATTCTAGCACAGATTGAACACTTTTTGTACAAGTATTGTAAAGATTAATTTCTTATTTAACTGATTTGCACAGCTTCTTGCGGGGATTTGCTTATGGGATGGGTTCAAAAAGAGATTCGATTGGGGGCACGAAGCCGAGGATTTCATCTGGTGACGGCCGAAATTAGTCAAGGACTACCGGAACTGCGTGATTTTCACGTCGGTCTGGCCCACATTTTTATCCTGCACACCTCGGCCTCGTTGGCGCTGAACGAAAATGCGGACCCCACGGTGCGGCAGGACATGGAGCGCCATTTTAATGAGTTGGCTCCAGAAAACGCGCCTTACTTTGTGCACACTTACGAGGGGCCAGACGACATGCCAGCGCACATCAAAGCGGTGCTGTTGGGCAGTTCCGTGACGGTGCCGGTGAAGAACGGCCGTTTCTATCTGGGCACCTGGCAAGGCATTTATCTGTGCGAACATCGCAATCGGGGCGGCAGCCGTCGCCTAGTGGTGACGCTCCACGGAGAATAGCAGCCGCAGATTACACAGATTCCGCAGATTTTTCTCTGCGCCTCTGTGCCTTTGCGTTAAAAAAGAGGGCACGATGGGTTTAAGGTTTCAAAACCAGGTTTGTGTGGTGACGGGTGGCACGCAGGGGATTGGCTGGGTCATGGCCCAAGCGCTGGCGGCTGAGGGGGCGACGGTTTTTGCCTGTGGCTTCTCGCAGGGCAGTCTGGATAAAGCCGAAGTGGAACGGGCTACTTTGCCCACGGCCAGCCAGATTCATCTA
Source organism: uncultured Anaerolineae bacterium (assembly GCA_905479495.1). Classification (GTDB taxonomy): domain Bacteria; phylum Chloroflexota; class Anaerolineae; order Promineifilales; family Promineifilaceae; genus Leptofilum. The sequence continues at coordinate 84,964 of CAJQMR010000005.1, read as the reverse complement.
AGCCGCTGTGATGTGACGGACCGGGTGGCATATGAGGCGTGGCTCGATGCGATTTGGCTGGGGAACGGCCGTATCGATCTCCTCATTCACAATGCTGCCTTTGTGCGCTGGGCAGACGTTACCGAGATGTCCATCGAAGAAGCGCAGCGGACCATGCGCGTGGGGTACGATGGCCTGGTGATTGGCACCAAATTTGTGCTGCCCAAAATGCAGGCGGCAGGGTACGGCCACATTGTCAACATTGGCTCCGTGGCGGGCCGGGCGTTTGTGGGCGGCGCGTCGGCGGCGTATGCCGCCACCAAAGCAGCTATCGATGCCTACACCCAAATATTGCACGCGGAATTGGCTAACTCACCGGTCAACGCCACCATCGTGCGGCTGGGGACGGTGGCTGGTACTGATTTCTTTCGCAAGCATGTCTCCAATGAGCGGATGCCGCCGTTTACCCAATTTTTGCCTGCGCTGACGCCGGATCGGGTAGCAACGGCCGTTCTCCAGGCCGTCGTCAAAAAGCAGCAAATCCTTACGCTGCCCCGCTACCTGGAACTGCTCACCTTTGTCTACAACCTCTCGCCCCGCTTCGCCCGCTGGCTGGCCCAAATGGGCGGAGAAAACCGCAAAGATTACGCACGATTGGATTAGAATTGGCCACAGAGGTCACAGAGGAATAAGAGAAGTGCCTTCCAGGAGAACAGAACTCTTTCAAATCTCTGCGCCCTCTGTGGCGAGAACCAAATATTGACTGATTAGTCAATCTGATGTATACTGCGTCACATGAACGATAAAGCTACACAGCTCATCGAAGCATCGATAGACCTTTTCGCTAAGGAAGGGTTTTGGAACACACCGACCTCACGCATCGCCAAACATGCGGGTGTGGGGACCGGTACGCTGTTCAATTACTTTGAATCCAAAGACGGGCTGATTGATGCGGTGTACAAGCAGCTTAAGCAAGAATGGGTCGCTTATTTGTTGGCGGGTTTTCCCCAAGATGGCACGCTTAAAGCGCGCGTGGAGCATATTTGGTTCCGCCACATCGACTGGGGGCTGCGCTTTCCCCGGCGAAACAGCCTGCTAAATCAGCTAAAGTTGTCTAACTTGGTAAGCCAGGAGGTGCAGCAAAGCCAAGCGGCTGAGCTAGCCTTTGCTTACGACATGATTGTGCAGGGTGTTGCTGATGGTGAGTTGATTAATATCGATCCCGCTTATTTGGGGCTGATTTTTAATGCGCAGTTGGAAGCGGCCGTTTCCTACGCCACCGAACACAATTTAACCGACATGCCGCTGACCCGGCACATCACCCAGGGCTTTGAGATTTTCTGGAAGGGCGTGACGCCCTAATTTTTTTTAGTAAAATTTGACTGACTAATCAATCTAAAAATGCAAAAGAGGAGTAAATCATATGAGTAATAAATGGACACAAAACGATATGCCGGACATGACGGGCAAGGTTGTCGTTATCACCGGGGCCAACAGCGGCCTGGGATTAGAATCCACCAAGGCATTCGCCGCCAAAGGTGCAACACTGGTGATGGCCTGCCGCAATTTAAACAAAGCAGAAAAAGCGAAAGCAGAAGTTTTACAGCAAACGCCTAACGCCAAACTGGACGTGATGGAACTGGATAATGCCAGTTTGGACTCTGTACGCACCTTCGCTGCTGCGTTCAAAGCCAAATATGACCGCCTAGACATTTTGCTAAACAACGCAGGCGTTATGGCCATTCCGCGCACGGAAACGGAAGATGGGTTTGAGATGCAGCTGGGCGTCAACCATCTGGCTCATTTTGCGCTGACGGGGCTGCTGCTGGATGTTTTGACCCGTACGCCGGGGGCGCGGGTGCATAGCGTTTCTAGCAGTGCGGCGTTTGGCGGTAGCATTCATTTTGACGATTTGATGGGTGAAAAAGCGTACAATCGCTGGTCGGCCTATGGGCAAAGCAAATTGGCCAACGCTGTCTTTGCTACCGAACTCGACCGCCGCTTGAAAGCCGCTGGGCATGACACCATCGCCAATTCGTCGCATCCTGGCCTGGTGATGACCAATTTACAGGAGAACAGCCTGCAACAATCTGATGCCCCTCTGAGTGAGCGCATTCTGTATCGCCTCATTGGTCCCCTGATTGGCCAAGACATTAGCATGGGCGTTTTATCGCAGCTTCACGCTGCGACGGCACCCGCAGCCAAAGGAGGTGTTTTTTACGGACCCAAAACGTTCCGCGTGCGTGGCTATCCTACCGAGCAGCCTTGTAACGACGCCCTGAATGATGCCGCGCTGCGCCAGCGGTTCTGGGAAGTTTCGGAAGAGCTGACCGGCATCCAGTACAAATTTTGATCAGAATTGCAACTTTATGAACCATCCAAACAGCTAGAGACAAAAATTTAGGAGATTTTAAAATGAAGACAATCGTTATTACGGGAGCAAGCTCTGGGATTGGCAAAGCTGCCGCCAAACATTTTGCGGCCGAAGGCTGGCAAGTGGCTGCTACCATGCGCAAACCGGAAAATGAAACTGAACTGACCGAAATTGACCAGGTTAAGCTGTATCAACTCGACGTGACCGATCAGGCATCCATCGACAAGGCAGCAACCCAAATTTTGAGCGATTACGAGACGGTGGATATTGTGTTGAACAATGCTGGGTATGGCCTGGCCGGGCCGTTTGAAGCGGCCACGCCGGAACAAATCCGCCGCCAGTTTGATACAAATGTGTTTGGCCTGATGGAAGTAACCCGCGCTTTTTTGCCGCACTTCCGGGCTAACAAAGCTGGCTTGTTCATGAACGTTTCCTCAATTGGCGGGCGCGTGACTTTTCCTTTTGTTAGTCTATATCACAGTACGAAGTGGGCCGTGGAAGGCTTTACAGAATCATTGGCTTATGAGTTGGGTGAGCTTGGCATTCAGGTGAAGCTAATTGAGCCAGGCGGGGTGACTACCGATTTTGGCGGCCGTTCGATGGATTTTGCCATGCCGGACGAGCTGCCAGATTACGCTCCCGCTGTACAAAAATTAATGGCTGCCCGTGCCAGCAACGGCCCGGAAGCCAGCACGGCCGAATTTATTGCGGCAGGTATCTACGAAGCGGCTACCGATGGCAAAAGCCAATTGCGCTACTTGCTGGGTGATGATGCCGTGCAAACATATGGCATGCGCGAGCAGGTGGGCGACGACGCATTTGTGGCTGGTATGCGCCAGCGCACGTTGTCTTAAGTGCTTATTTTTGGAAAGGAGTAAACATGAATAAAAAAATGATAGGCGGCCTGGCTATTGCCGCCGCCGGGTTTGGGCTGGTGCAATATTTGCGCCTGCAAAAAAAGGCTGAGTTGGCCTACTCCGCAGGGAAGTGGACCGTCACCGATATGCCGGATTTGACGGGCAAAGTGATTATCGTGACGGGAGCCAACAGCGGCATTGGGTATGAAGCGGCCAAAGAGTTTGCCCGCAAAGGTGCGCAAACTATTCTGGCCTGCCGCAGCATGGACAAGGCGCAAAAGGCGCTGGCGGCGCTTCAGGCTGAGGTTCCGACGGCAACGGCGGAAATCATGCAGCTCGATCTCGCCAGTTTGGCCTCTGTGCGTACGTTTGCGGAGGCGTTCAAGGCGAAATATGACCAGCTGGATGTGCTGGTGAACAATGCGGGCATTATGATGGTGCCGTACGGCAAGACGGAAGATGGCTTTGAGCGGCAGTTGGGCACCAACCATCTGGGGCATTTTGCCTTGACTGGATTGCTGTTTGAGCTGCTGCTTAAATCCCCCGATGCGCGGGTGGTGAATGTGAGCAGCGCCGCGCATCATAGGGGCAATATGGATTTTGACAATTTGATGTATGAGAATGGAAATGGGTATACGCCGATGGGGGCATACGGCCGTTCCAAATTGGCTAATCTTCTCTTTACTTATGAACTCCAGCGTCGCTTTGAAGCGCTGGGTGCCAAGGCAATGGCCACGGCTGCCCATCCAGGCATTTCCCAAACGAATCTTGCTGCGCATATGGTAGACCGCTGGTATTTGAAGCCATTGATGTCGCTGGCACCGCTCATGATGCAAAGTGCCGCCATGGGCGCGCTGCCCACCATTCGCGCCGCCGTTGATCCAGTGGCAAAGGGTGGACAATATTTTGGTCCCGATGGCCCCGGCGAGCGGAGCGGGTATCCCGTTGTGGTTACATCCGCGGACGCTTCCTATAACGAGGCCGATGCTCGCCAGTTGTGGCAGGTGTCTGAACAGCTTACGGGCGTTCGTTACGGCATGTAAAACAAGACCCTTGTGTCATTTTCTTGTAATATATACCTTGGAATTTATTCTGATTTTGGTTAACTATTGCACGATAAAGGATCGAAATGACAAAAGAAACCTTACAAACCCAAATATCTGATCTTCACGAGACGTTGCAACAAACAACGGCCGTTTCTCCCGAAACCAAAGAACGGTTGAACACGCTTGAAGCCGAAATCCAGCTCATTGTCCAGGAGCCAGAGTCATTAGATCCGGCTTCTCTGGCTACGCGTCTGGAAGAGTTTCTGGCAGAATTTGAAGCTGACCATCCGCAATTAACGACACGCATGCAAATGCTCATCAATAGTTTGAGCAATATGGGAATTTAGACAGCCTGATTGGGTTGTTGATAAGTAAAGAAGCGCTCGTTTTGCCTGGTGCGGGATGGAGAATTACGCTGCGATGTCTTGCAGAAAACTGGATTAAATAAACGGATACCTGCCAGTTTATGGCAGGTATTTGCTTTTAAAAGGGGGGCAATTGAGATGAACTCCCCTATAATTCGTCAAAAATTTGAAGGTAAGTGAGAGAATTTATTATGGAAAAACGAATTGTTTTAATTGGAGCCGGCAGCGCTCAGTTTGGGTATGGGACGATTGGTGATATTTTTCAGAGCGAGGTGTTGGCGGGTAGCCACATTGTGCTTCATGATATCAATCCGGTGACCATGGGAACGGTGCAGGCAGCCAGTCAGGCATACATTGAAGCCCACAATCTGCCCTACACAATTTCTGCCACAACCAACCGGGCCGAGGCGCTGCAAGGCGCAGATTTTGTCATCATTTCCATTGAAGTGGGCGACCGGTTTGAGCTGTGGGAGCTGGATTGGCGGATTCCGCAGCAGTTTGGCATCCAGCAAGTGTATGGCGAAAATGGCGGACCCGGTGGCTTGTTCCATGCCTTGCGCATCACTCCGCCCATCCTGGAGATTTGTGCCGATGCGATGGCGATTTGCCCCGACGCCTATGTTTTCAACTTCAGCAACCCGATGAGCCGGATTTGTACTACCGTGCATCGCGCCTTTCCTGAGCTGAAGTTTATTGGGCTGTGCCATGAAATTAAGTCGCTGGAACGCTTTTTGCCGCTGGTGTTGGAACGGCCGTACACCGATCTCTCTGTCCGTGCTGCTGGCCTGAATCATTTCAGCGCCGTGCTCACGGCAACGTATCGGGACACCGGGGCGGATGCTTACCCAGATATTCGGGCGCGGGCACCGGAATTTTTTGGCAATATGCCTTTGCTGGACACGGCCCGTAAATATTTTAAGGAAACGGGCCGCGCAGCAACGGTCAATGGCCGTGCGCCAATCGCTGAAACCGAAGCGTGGCCAGAGCGGCGCGTTTTCCAGGCTGTGTTGGAACGGTTTGGCGTGCTGCCCATCACCAGCGATAGTCATTTTGGCGAATACATTCAATGGGCCTACGATGTGACGGATCACAAGGGGATCAATGATTTCTACCGCTTCTACAAAAATTATCTGACTAAGATTGAGCCAAAAATCGAACAAAAAATCAAGGAACGGTTTGTGCCGATTGTTGAGGGAATCGTCACGGATTCTGGTTATGAGGAGCCAGCGGTCAACATTCCTAACAACGGCTTTATTGACGAACTGCCCAACTGGCTGGTTGTCGAAGTTCCTGCCACAGTGGATAAAAATGGGATTCACGGGATAGCGATGGGGCAGTTGCCCAAAGGCTTTTTGGGTTTGCTACGCAACCAGGTTGCCGTCCACGACCTGACGGCCGAAGCGATTCTGCAGCAATCGCGTGAGTTGGCGCTGCAGGCACTGCTGGTGGACCCAATTGTGACCCGGTATCAGGGCATGGAGGCGATGCTGGACACGATGATTGATTATCAGCGAGACTGGCTGGGTTATTTGGAATAAACAAGCGGCTGCGAAACTGAATGGTTACCCTGCCTAAAACCCACTTGCTGGCTTTAGGCAGGTTTTTTACGTCCGTTTCCCCACCAACCTTAATTTAGCGGGCCGAAAAACAGATTACCTGGGGCATCGGGATCATCCCCCACAAAAAACTCGTCCGAAAGCGTGATGAGCTCATCAACGGTGATGCGCTTGTCCTGGTTGAGATCGAGCTTGGCGAAAATTTGGTCTGCATATTTTTCATCCAGCCGCATCACGGTGCATAGTTTGCGGTATTCTTGGAGCGAAACATGTCCGTCGCCATTTAAATCCCAGAGGCTAAAAATCGCTTCAGAGATTGGTCTGACCCGTTCGTATATTTCTGGTGAGGCCGCGACGTGGGTAAAAAAGGCCAGCCAGTCAGCTATGGTGATGCTTTTGGAATTTGTGGCTTGCTGAAGTGCCTGGCTGAACCCCGCAAAACGGCCGTTCAACTCATCAAATTGTGCATCTCCTGGACCAATGCCGCGCATTTCATAGAGGCGGCTGTGGAACTGGTCAAAATCGGTTTGTTCGATTTTGCCGTCTCCATTTACATCGAACATGTTGAACATGTTGGCCCACTTCTTTTGTTGTAATTCAGATGCCATGTTTGTTTCTCCTTATTGGCTAAGTACGCAACCGGTGGGAACAGTACAGTACCGTACCGCATTGCGCTTGGGTATTTGACAGCTTCAGTCTACATGCAGCGCGATCCATTATCGATCCAAACTTTGTGAGGTGTTCTTTTTGTGAGTTGGGTGAGGGGAGAAACGGCCGTAATTAACGACCAAAATAGCTTTTCTGTAAAAACTGCCTACCTGCAAAAACCTGCTTAATTCGCTGTTCTGTGAGAGAGCCAATGTACTCGCCAAGCAACGTTTTGTTGACCGAAGATACCTTTGACACAACAATCACGCTCTTTTTGGGTAAATTTGCCTTACCTATTTCCAGCGGCACATTGTCCAGATCTTTTGCTTGCCGCAGGTTGGATGTCAAGGCGCAGACAACAACTGTGTTCAGGCGGCTCTGGTTCAGTACATTGTCTTGAATAACCACATCAGGATGCTGGTAATAACCAAGTTCGGATTCACTTGCTGCATCTGGCGTAATCCAAAAAATACCAGCCTGATTGATTTTTCTGCTTGTGTTCATAGAGAGACTGTACTAAAAAGATGAAACTCACCCACCTTTGCGTCGTTTAGTAAAGATGGGTGAGCTGTTGTGCCGATTGGTTGTTTAAATTTTCATCCCGAACAATGGACGCAGCCATTTAATCCGTTTGAGAATAAATTCGTACAGCAGCAGGCAAATGACAAAGGTGCCAGCAACCATTAGCGCAAATTTTGTCCAGGGAGAAAGGGCCAGCGGCAACATCAGGTACATCAAAACAAATAGCACGGGCATATGGATGATGTAAACCGGGTAGACCGCTTTGTTGAGATAACGTAGGCTTTGGGATGGCTTGTTGAGATGCAGGGAGCCAAAGCCAATGATGGCCAGCATCCAACTCATGGATTCCAAAGCGGTCATCCAATTGGGTGCGCCCTCGAATAGGTAAACCAAAAACCGAACCAGGTAGAGCGAGAAGGCAATGAGCAGGGTGAACCAGCGCGACTGCTCAACGGCATGCCAAAAAGTATCCTTCAATGAAATGAAGAGGAAGCCAGCGGCAAAACAGATCAAACCCATCCAGAATCCGTGTGCCGTCATAGCATACGTAGAGTAGATTTCTGGATTTACCAACCATGCTTCCAACATCAAGGGCAAGGCCACCAAAATGATGAGCACAGGCCAATTTAGCATTTTAGCCAGCCCTTTGAACAGGATGTTGTCAGGCCGATTCTTCAGGAAATAGAAGATGGGCATGAGCAGAAGCACGTAGACAAAGATGTTGGCCAAGAACCAGAGATGGCCAGGTTCAACCTTGTATTCTGGCGGCAGGTTATAAAACTTGAGAATGATGTAGATGAAGCTGGGAACGATGGTAAAAATCCCAAACACAAAGGGAATGAGAATCCGCACCGTGCGATCTTTGAGCAGTTGCTTCCAGTCGCGGCGCTCCATAGCAAAACGAACGCCCATGCCAGAAATGACAAACAGGATGGGAATACGCCAGACGCTGATCAGGCCCATGAGGAGCCACATCGTTTCCAGCGTGTCTTTATTTTGCGGGAAGCCGATGAGCGACCCCCACGGTTGGAAGCTGATGCTGGCGTGATAGATGATGAGCAGGCCAAGGGCAATTGTGCGCAGCCAATCGACATCGTGACGGCGGGTGGATACGGCCGTTTCTCGCCCCTCATCTTTTGCTTTACTCTGTACAGTTGACGTTAAGGTCGTCATGATTTTTCTTCTTTTTGGCAGCGGTAACCAACCAGACAAACTGGCAGTCCACAGCCTACTAAATTATCAATAATTGGGTAAAAATTAGAGAACTAGAGCTACTTTTGCGGTAGTCTTCTCATGTTTAAAAACGCGGCTGCTCCCAGCACAATCGCTATTAGCAGCAGATAACCAGAACTTGCCAGCACATTGAAACCTCCCAAAAACTCACCCATGTTGCTGAAAACGGCCGTTAACCGATTCTCCTGATAATACGACCACATTAGCAGCGGCAGGTAGATGGCCGAAATAAAGAAGATAACTACCCAGAAAATGAGCCGGAACAATTTGCCAAACCGATAAAACAAAGACCCCAGTAGCAGCCCTAAAAAAGTGGTCAAAATTGACAGCATCAAGAAAAACAGGAAGAGCAAAAAGAGGTTATCTGAGGCATAGGGCGCAAAGAAATGGAACGGATCCACAACATTTTGAAACCCCAGCCAACCATTCAAAAAATCAATAACGATTTTCTCCAGAACAATGATGCCGCTGATGAGAACGCTGTAGGTAACTCCGACAGTGGCGAAGGAGTAAAAAATCTCCTTCCGTGTATTGCTAAACGCCAAAAAGAAATCAAAATCCTCTTTGAACCTGACGGACATGGCAAATTGAAAAAAGACTAATAGCCAAATACGGTAAACAAGGCTGCCTTCACTTTTGTTAATGAGGCCTGTTTGGATGAGTGCATAAAAAACCACAAGGATAATCGTGAAATAGATGGCCAGGTTCCACAAGAACCAGTTTCGTTGGTAGCCCATTCTGAATTTGAAGTTGGAAAGAATTTTATTCATCTTCATTGTTCCCGTGTTTCTTCATCACTTGTGAGATGAATGAACAAATTTTGCATGGTTAAGGCTGAGAAGTTCAAACCTTGTACAGATTGTTGGGGGCGGGGACCTTCGATAACGGCCGTTTTCAATCCATTCACAACCTGTTGCCCAATCACTGTTTGGTTGGTTAGGAATGTATCAACCTGTGTTGTTTTGCCCGACACATAAAACACATTCGCCACCATCTCATCAACTGATCCTTGCCGAATGATCTTGCCGTTTTTGAGGATAATCGCCTCATTAAACAAGTCTGCTGACTCTTCAATGTAGTGCGTCGAGACAATAAATAAGCGTGGGTTTTGGGTAAACGTCTCAATTAGTTCCCCGTAAAATTTGTCCCTGGCCACGGCGTCCAGTCCAAGCACTGGTTCATCTAAAATGGTGATCGGTGCCCTGGCAGCCAGCCCCAGCACAATGCGAAAAATAGATTGGTAACCTCGCGAGAGCTGCTCATACTTTTGTTCCACATTCAAATTGAACGTTTGGCACAATTTGGCTGCATACTGCTCATCGTAATGAGGAAAAGAAGCGCTGGCATGTGCTAAAAACGTCTGCACCTTGAATCTACCCGGAAAATAATGCTTCTCAGGCATGTAGCAGCAGTGCTGGCTGATATTTTCTGGATTTGTCAAAATATCTTTGCCAAAGCAGCGAACATATCCTGAGTCGGCAAAGATGCGGGCTGAAAGAATATCAAGCAGCGTGGTTTTCCCTGCGCCATTTCGGCCAAACAAGCCATAAATTTTGTTTTCCTCAAAGCGAAGCGTGGCTTCATCTAGGGCCACAATGGAGCCATAAGCTTTGCTAAGCTGCGTTGCTTCTAGAATGGTTGCCTGACTCATCATTGGTTCTCCGTATCACTGTTTAGCATGTCCAGAATGTCCTCTTTGGAAATATCTAGATTGCTGGCTTCGTTCAACAACGGGACAATAAAATTGTCGTAAAATGCCTTTTTTCTTTTGGCTCGAATTTTGGCCACGGCACCAGTGGCCACAAACATGCCAATGCCCCGTTTTTTGTACAAGATGCCTTCACTCGTCAGCATATTGAGCCCTTTCGCGGCGGTAGCCGGGTTAATACGGTACATCGTCGCCAACTGATTTGTGGATAAAACTTGCTCTTCTTCGGCAACAGCTTGCTGCAGAATATCATCTTCAATGCTCTCGGCTATTTGCAAATAGATCGGTCGATCTGGATCAAATTGCGGTTTCATTTATATTCCTTTAAAGTAAAACACAGATAGTTTTTGCTGTTAGCAATGCACCTATGCTCTGTGGTTTACTAACCGACTTCTGAAAAGCCGAGTTAGTTACATGGTTAACTACTCGTGTAATGAACTATATAACCAAAAAAATAAAATGTCAATACCATTTGCCTGAGTGGCAAAGGGTATTGACATAAAGTTGAAGCGATTTGAATATGGGGAAGCTTGATTATTTGGTGGCTTGCTTATCCCGTTTTTTCGCTAATTACGGCCGTATCACCACCGGCAAAAACGTCTCATACAGCTCGCTAACCACTGTGAAGGTGGCCGGGTCGCTTTCCAGGCTGCGGCTTGAATCGTAGACGGTGATATTGTAGCTGCCGAGGGTATCCAGATCGGTGCTGGGGAGAACGGCCGTAAGCATAAATTGATTCACATACGTCGTGGTACGATTGGCCCCGTCCCAGCGCACCACCATGCTGGGCGTAAAATCTGCTCCCTGCACCGTCACCGTGACGTCTTGCACATTGTTCAAGCCAGACCAGGCAGGAGTCATGCTGCTTATGAGCAAACCTCCGCCAAACTCATAAGCACCGATGTCGCAGACGCCATTGCGGGCAAAACCGCGCTGGTCAGTGGTGGGGCAGTTATTGCCTGCGTTGATGGCTGGGCTGCTAGCCAGCAGCGGCACGGTGGGCGTGGGGCCGCCAAAGTCTCCAATTGTGCCGACCTGGGGATTTACGGCCGTTTGACTGCCAAAACATTCATAATCATTGAAGTTCCCCGTCGTTTTTTGCGGAAATTGAATATTGTTGCCGCTGTTGGTTAGCTCGTCTGTACAGTTTTCCTGAATATCCCAGGGATTGTCGCCATCATTGTTGGCGATGATTGTGTTGCGCACCGTGGCTGGCCCCGCAATGGCCCCGCCAACAAAACCTGCCGTGTTATTCACAATTGTGCTGTTTACAATGGTTGTGTTGTTGCTGGTACGGATAGCGCCGCCGAACCCACGCTGCCAATCGTCCGGTTCAAGGGGGATAGGGGTGGTGGCATCGTTACCGTCAAACGTACTGTTGGTAATTGTGACTGGAGCATCCAGCAGCCAGAGTGCCCCGCCAGAACTGGCACTGCCGTCGGTGGCGTGGGCGTTGTTGTTCATGAAGGTGCTGGTGTTAATGCTCAATGGTCCATTTTTGGTGGCGCTCTGATGATAAATTGCCCCGCCTTGCCCACTGCCGGTGGCTGAGTTGCCGTCAAATAACGATTGGTCAATGAGGGTGCTGCCTGTGCCTTCGGGGAAGCTGAAAATGGCTCCACCCAGCTGGTTGCTCTGGTTGTTGCTGAAGGTGCTATTGGAAATATCAATCGTGCCGCTATGGTTTTTGGTGCCATCCACATAAATGGCCCCGCCACCGCCGCCGCCAGCGCTGTTGTTGGCCACGTTGCCGCTAAACGTTGTGTCGCTCACGGTGAGATTGGCCCCCAAAATGTGAATGCCGCCGCCGTTGACGGAACTATTGTTGCTGAAGGTGCTGCCGCTCACGGTGGCCGTCGAGCCACCCGTGATGTACAGGGCGCCGCCGCCGTTGCCCCCGCCGGGAATGGCCCCTGCCGTGGAACTATTCCCGCTAAAGCTGCTGTCTGTGACGATGAGCGTGCCGCCGGGGTCGCTGGACCCCCAGCCATTAAGGGCAATTGCGCCGCCGTTGGGCGCAGTGGAGTTGTTGATGGCGCTGTTGGTCAGGGTGAGGGTGCTGAGCCGCTCCACATAAATGGCCCCGCCATCGCTGCTGCTGCTGCCGTTTTGCAAGGTGATGTTTTGCAACGTCAGGTTCGCTCCGTTTTGCAAATTAAAGAGGCGGGTGCTGTTGCCGCCGCTGAGCGTGATTTGCCCACCGCCGTCGATCGTGGTGTTATTGTTGATCGTTTTCTGGCTGGTGAGGGTAATGGTGAGGCTGCCGCCGCAGTTGAAGCTGATGCTGCCGCCGCCAGAAAGGGCTACATTGAGCGCCGCTTCGGTACAACTGCCGGGCGTGCCACTGCCGACGGTACCTGCACCTTTGGCTGATTTAGTTGCTAACAGCATGGCCAAAATGAGCAGTAAAACCAGCAAGACGCCAATTTCACCGGATAATCGTTTATTTGAAGGGGAAATTATTCCTGAACGGGATTTAGATTTACTCGATTGTTTCATTATGCTGCATTTTCCTTTGCGACGGCCGTTCTTCACGCGGGTCGCCTATTCTGCATTCTCCATAGGATATTGTGCGGTAGGAAACGGCCGTGTTGAAGGTGACTTTAGTACGGGGTGGGGTTGGAGGAACGGCCGTACCTCCCGTATAATTTTCCCCAACACCGCACCCCCCTCTCAACCAAACCTTTGTGCAAACCAGCGTTCATCTGCGGCCCAAATTTCTTTTTCAAAGAAACTGGGTGACAAACAAGGAGTTCAATATGACGACCCCTTCCATCGTTGGCAAACATCGCTCGAAGATCAGTGCTTTGCAGCAGCCCTCAGCAGAAACGATTGAATACGCCCAAAGCTTGCACATGCAGGTGCTTGGCCCCGGCGAACTGGCCGAGTCCGAATGGGCCGTGGTGGGGCTGCCCGCGCCCGATTTGCAGGTGATCCGGCAGTACCGGCTGGATCGGGTGCGTGAACAGCTGCGCGCCTTCGATTACGCAGGCATTTTGCTTTACGATCCGCTCAACACCCGCTATGCCACAGACAGCACCAACATGCAGCTGTGGATCACCCACAACGCCGCCCGCTACGCTTTTGTCGCTACAGAAGGGCCGGTCATCATTTTTGAGTTCCACGGCTGCGAGTTTCTCAGCGACCACAATCCGCTCATCACCGAAGTGCGCCCGGCGACCAGCCATTATTATTTTGGCGCGGGGGAACATTATGAGGGTAAAGCGGCCGTTTGGGCAGCCGAAATTGCTGATTTGGTGGAAAAATATGGTGGGGGCAACAAGCGCCTGGCGCTGGATCATGCTACGGCGACCGGCATTCATGCCCTGGAAGCGCACGGGCTGGAAATCAAAAACGGCGAAGAGATAATGGAGCGGGCGCGGCTGATCAAGCATGAGGAAGAAATCAAGGCGATGCGCCGGGCGATTGTGGCCTGTGACCATTCGATTGACATCATGCGCCAGCATTTCCAGCCGGGTGTGACGGAGCAGCGGTTGTGGAGCTACCTGCATGCGGAAAATATTGCTCGCGGCGGGGAGTGGATCGAGACGCGGCTGCTGGCGGCTGGCCCGCGCGCCAATCCCTGGTTCCAGGAGTGCAGCAGCCGCAAAATGCAGGCGGGCGAGCTGATGGGTTTTGACACCGATCTGATTGGCACCTACGGCATCTGTGTGGATATTTCGCGCACCTGGCTGTGTGGCGATGGCGATCCCACTCCTGAACAAAAAGAGATTTACACGATGGCTTATGAGCAGGTACGCAAAAACACAGAAATCCTGCGCCCTGGTGTCACTTTTAAAGAGCTTAGCCATACGGCCGTTGTCTATCCCAAAGATCAATTTCGCTACTACTCCTGCCTGTACCACGGCGTGGGCTTGTGCGATGAGTATCCCGATGTGCCCTACCCCTGGAACTGGAATGCGCTCAGTTACGACGGTGTGCTGGAACCGGGCATGGTCCTGTGCGCGGAAAGCTACGTGGGTCGTTGGGAAGGTGGCCCTGGCGTGAAGCTGGAGGATCAGGTGCTGATTACGCCGGACGGTTACGAGTTGCTGTCGCATTATCCGTATGAGGCTGAGTTGTTGCTCTGATTTTTAGGAATGTGGTGGAGAAACGGCCGCTTTTCGTTTACAATCTTATTCAACTGAAGATGTTGAGGTTTTGCTTTGCGCTATCAATTTGATTGGGATCCCGCGAAAGAAGTTGCCAATATTCGAAAACAGAAATTCGTATCATCTCTGCACGGAAGGCAACTACAAACGAGTTGCATCAGTACAACCAAGGAATAAAATAATGAAAGCAGAATACGATTTTTCTAAAGCGGAAAGGGGCAAATTTTATGATGCCGAAGCCGATTTCCATTTTCCTGTTTATCTGGAGCCTGATGTAGATGAATACATGAGCAAGCTGGCTGAGGAAAAAAAATATTGACGTTCAACAGCTAATCAACGAGTGGCTGCGGGCTAACATTAAGCTTGTAAAAAGCGTCCATTAAAGAAGGAGTAAGAAGGTTTAATAGGGCGATGAGCATTAGGTGCTTGTCGCTTTTTGTTTTGTGGGAGATACGGCCGTTACCGGCCACCTCCCATCCATTATATAAAGGAGCTACACAATGGCAGTTACACACAAACGTTTGGGCAAACATGGCGTCGTCGTCAGCAATCTTTGCCTGGGAACGATGAATTTTGGCTGGCACACCAGCGAAGAAGATAGCTACAAAATCATGGACCGTGCTTTGGAGCTAGGCATCAACTTCTTCGATACGGCCGATGTCTACGGCTGGGAAGTGGAGCACGGCTACACCGAAGAAATCATCGGGCGCTGGTTTGCTCAGGGCGGCGGACGGCGTGAGGCGACCGTGCTGGCCACCAAAGTATTTAACCCCGTCACGCGCAAAGCCAACCTGCCAGAGGTCAACAGCGACGAACGCAGCCTGTCCGCCTACAAAATCCGCAAGCATTGCGAAGGCAGCTTGAAACGCTTACAAACCGATTGGATCGACATTTATCAGATGCATCACATTGACCGCGACTGCCCCTGGGACGAAACATGGCAAGCCTTTGGCAGCTTGGTGGACCAGGGCAAGGTGGTCTACGTAGGGTCCAGCAATTTTGCAGGTTGGGACATTGCCACGGCGTGCCAGGAAGCGTCCAAACGGGGCATGATGGGGCTGGTGAGTGAACAAAGCATCTACCATCTCAACAACCGCATGGTGGAACTGGAAGTGATTCCTGCCTGCGATCATTATGGCCTGGGGCTGATCCCCTGGAGTCCGCTGGATGGCGGACTGCTGGGCGGCGCGCTGGAGAAAATGAATACCGGGCGGCGCAAGGGTGAAGCATTTGAGAAGCGGGTGAATGAAAATCGGGACAAGCTGGAGAAGTACGAGGCCCTGTGCCGCGAATTGGGCCATCCGGCCGGGGAAGTGGCGCTGGCCTGGCTGCTGCACCAGCCCATCGTCACCGCGCCTATCATTGGGCCGCGCACGATGGAGCAGTTAGAAAGCGCCGTGCGAGCGACCGAAATTGAGCTGGATGCAGAAACATTGCAAAAACTGGATGAAATTTTCCCTGGGCCGGGCGGTGAGGCACCGCAGGCTTACGCCTGGTAGTTGTTAAGTATGGTGTGGCAGTCACTTGTTTGTTTTAATCAAATAATCGAAACCTTGCTTGTCACTCCCGCGCAGGCGGGAGTCCAGGTGTGTAGATTCCCGCTTGCGCGGGAATGACATTTCTAGGTTGATTATTTTATTGGAGAGCAGTCAAGGGGCTGTCACTTTTGCTTTATTCGTAGGGGCCAAATAGATAGTTGCCGGCCACATCTGGCTCATCGTTGATGTAGAAGTTGCTGCCGTACTGCAAAAATGTGCTGCGTGCGATGCGGTCATCGGCATTAAAATCCATTTGGGAATAGGCAGCGTCGGCCAGGGCGGTGTCGATGCCCCAGGCTTCAAAGAACAGCTTGTACTCGTCGCGCGTAATCTGCCCATCTCCATCTAGATCAATAATATCGAAGATGGCCTCAAACAAGTAGGTAACCTGCCTCATTTCGTAGGTGAAGCCGAGCCGCCGCTGGGTATCCGCTAGATAAAGATATTCTTCCAGAATCACTTTGCCGTCTTGGTCCTGGTCGGCGGGCAGCCAAAAAGTGTTCCACATGGCTACGTGCCGGGTCATTACTGCTTTATACTCAGCAGACCCAGGTTCCCAGCCGCGCAGCGCGGCCAGATTTTTGGCGCATTGTTCCCAATCGCTGCGCTCTACATAGCCATCTTTGTTCAGATCGCGGAAATAGAAGTGTCGGGCTAATTTTTTCTGCAAGATGTCTGATAGCATGGTGTGCCTCATTGGCTTAACTATTTTCCCGGAAACTGCTCTTGTAAGCATGAGGGAAGTTTCCGGGAAAATACAGGAATTGTTGGTTTTTGTAAAGAAACGGCCGTTTCCTCCCGCCCCAAATCCCACCAAACAACGGTGTGTTGTGGCGTAACGGCCGTTTCTCGCTCTATTTTGCTGTAAGAAACGGCCGTGTTGAAGGGGACTTTCGTACGGGGATCTGCCTCCAATTGGGGAGACTGCCGTTTCTCATTTACAATAACCCGGTTTGTCAGTGGACAGCAACAGGCAGGCGAAAAATGGACAAAAATCTTGGTGCCCCCATTGCGTACGGCCGTACCGCCGAAATTTATGCCTGGGATGACGGGCACATTCTCAAGCTGTTTTACGATTGGTTTGGTCAAGAGAGCATTGAATACGAGGCTAAAATGGGGCGCGCCGTTCATGCCAGCGGCTTGCCTGTACCTGCCGTGGGGGAGATTGTGCAGGTGAACGGCCGTACCGGTCTCATCTACGAACGCGTTGAGGGCGTTGCTTTGTGGGACCTGATGCCGCGGAAGCCGTGGACCATTGTCCGCTATGCCCGGCGCATGGCGGCGCTGCACGCGGAGATGCATACCAATCCCCTGCGGTTGGACATTCCCGACCAGCGCCAGCGGCTGGTGCGCAAGCTGAATGGTGCCCAGGCCTTGCCGGAGGCATTGCGGGCCAAAGCGCTGGCGGCGCTGGAAACGCTGCCCGACGGTGCGGCGATTTGCCACGGCGATTTTCATCCGGGCAATGTATTGGCCACGCCGCAGGGGGAAACTGTCATTGATTGGATCGACGCCACGCGCGGCAACCCGCTGGCGGATTTGGCGCGTTCGTCCGTTATTGCGCTGGGAGCCGCAGCCAGCAGCCAGACGAGTGGCGTGGAAAAGCTGTTTGTGCGGCTGTTTCACACGATTTACCTGCGTCGTTATTTTGCCCTGCGTCCTGGTGGCCGGGCGGAATACGGCCGTTGGCTGCCCATCGTCGCGGCGGCCCGGCTAAGTGAAAACATCTCTGAGCTGGAGCCGTGGCTGCTAGCCCAGGCGGAGAAGGGTTTGCTGAAGTCATAGGAGCCAACCTCCTGCAGGTTTTAAGGATAAGGATGCTCCTTTGTGAAACCTGCGGGAGGTTTTGTTGCGTTGAGAAACGGCCGTTTTTCATTTGCTAGAAGTAGGTTTTTAAGTAAAATCCCCTTAGTCAGTGGGGTCTTGAAAAACCAGTTGCATTTAAAAATCATCGAGAGGGAGTTTCCATACAGCCATGTACAAAAAAATAGCAATAACCTTGTTTCTTGCGGTAGCTACTTTGTATACCGTATTTTGGCTTGCCAATAAGGCAACAGCCGCGTCATTAGATGTTTGCCCAAGTGGCTGTACTTACGCCACGATTCAGAGTGCAGTTGATAACGCTATGCCTTTTGATTTCATCAATGTGTCTGCAGGAAATTATGCTGAAAATGTCGTTATCAACAAATCGCTTACCATTCAAGGCGCAGACCCAAGCAGCACGATTGTTGATGGTACAGATACTGATTCAGTTTTTATTATCAATGGGAGTGTTGCCGTAACATTAACAAACATGACAATCACAAATGGGAACGCACCCAGCGGCAGTACAACTAACTGGGGAGGTGGCATTTATGTCGAACGGGGTAACGTGACCCTTGACAGTTTGATTATCAGCGATAATTTTGCCAGTGAAGGTGGTGGTATTTCTAGCTCAGGTGGTAAGCTCACTATTTTGAACAGTCAGATAATTAACAATATAGCTGGGAGCTCGACTACGGCGAGTGGGGGAGGTATTGATGTTAGTAATTTTAGTGCAGCAGCCCAAGTCGTAATTGTTAATTCGACAATTGTCAACAATACTGCCTCTTCTGTTAGTGGAGGGAATGCCATAGGGGGGGGAATTGCTAGTTCTGCAAGTTCATTGTTAATTGAGAGCAGCACAATAAGCGGCAATAGTTCTTCAAGTGGCGTTTCAACGGGATCGGCTGGCGGTATTTTTATCTATGGTTCAGGCGGGAGTATAAGTGAAACGATAGCTATTCGGAATAGCACAATAAGTGGGAATAGTGCTGTTTTTGCTGGTGGTGGTATATATGTTACGAATGCGGCCGAAGTTACTTTGACCAATAATACTGTTGTAAGCAATACAGCTACTTATTTTGCTGGTGGCATTGGTGCTTTTAATGACAGTAATGTTAACCTTAGCAATATGCTGACTGCGCTTAACTCCCCAAGTGATTGCGGTGAGTCTCTGGGTTTTATTCATTCACAAGACCACAATCTGGATAGTGATGACAGCTGCGGTCTAACAGAAGCCAATGACTTGCCCGCAACGTTGCCGCTCATTGGCCCACTTCAAGACAATGGCGGCTCAACCGAAACCCACGCTTTGCTTGAAAATAGCCCAGCGATTAATGCTGGTTCTAATGTGGATTGTCCATCACGAGATCAACGAGGCATTATACGGCCGCAAGGCTTTGTCTGTGATATTGGTGCTTATGAATTTGACGAAGGCACCGAATTTGTTTACTTACCAATGATTATCAAAGAGTAGACTTTGGTTTCAGACGATGGAGAGTAAATCGTTTGAGGATATGCTGACGGGCGGGCACCCAAACTCGCTGGGGCGGACGGTGGAGGTGGTGGAGATCGTCCTAGCGGATCGGGCACGGCTGGGGGAGCTGTATGCCTGCTACCAGAGCGATGACGCCGTGGTGCGGCTGCGCACGTCTAATGCCCTCAAGCGTATCTCACGCGAACAGCCGGAATGGCTGGTGCCCCTCATTGATGGTTTCCTGACGGAAATTGCCGAGCTGGATCAGGCGTCGGCGCAGTGGACGCTGGCGGATTTGTTTCAAACCCTGGCTCCGCTCATGACCTCAATGCAGCGCCAGCAGGCGGAAGCGGTGCTCAAACGCAATTTGGCTAATCACAACGACTGGATTGTGCTTAACCAGACGATGAAAACGCTGGGCGAGTGGGCCACACAGGATGTGGCGCTGAAAGCGTGGCTCATTCCCCACCTGGAGCGCTTGCAGCAAGACGGCCGTAAATCTGTCGCCAAAACCGCAGCCAAAACCCTCAAAAATCTTTAACGCAGAGACACAAAGACGTGGAGAAAACCCCTCTGCGCCTCTGCGTTTTTTTTCTCTAATCGGTTACGGCAGGAACGGCCGTTAACCTTTCCCCCGCCTGGGCCACCGACACCTTTGCCTCAGCCACATCCACCTGGCCAATCAGCTGAATGGCCAGGATGACCAGCACCGTTTCCAGGGCAAACGCCGTGCCGTAGGCCAGCATCACGTTGCCACCCGAAACCGACAGCAGCCCATCAACAATGATGCCGCCCAGCAGGCTGGCCAAGGCCCGCCCCAGCTGGTGGGCCACGCCCCAGACGCCAATCAGCAGACCGGCGCGGGCTTCCGTGGTGAACTCAATCATCGACACCAGCAAGCTGGCCGCAGACAGCCCGGTGCCCAGCCCCAGCAAAACCACCAGCAGCCGCAGCAAATTAGCATTGCCCACAAAACCGGCGGCCACAATGAGCAAAAACATCACCGCCACCACGCCCAGACCAATGCGATAAATACGCAGATAGCCAAACCGCTTAATCAGATACAGTCCAGAGGCCAGCATGGCAATCAGCGTGCCCAGCCCCCAAAACGCCGTCAGTTGCGAACTCTCGCCCACCGTCATGCCAAAGCGAACGGCCGCATACGGCTCTAACAGCACATCCTGAATTTGCGTCCCCAGCAGCGTCAGCATCACCACCATAAAAAAGCGGCGCACGTGGGGATTGCCCAGCACCACCGCTTTCACGGTTGTTTGGAAATCGTGCGAACGGGCGGCCTGGCTGCCCCGGTTGGCCACGTCGCGCGGTTCCTGGCGCGGTGCAGCAAACAGAGCAAATAGCAGGGCCATCGCGCCAATGACCACCACAACGGTGGTTAATCTTTCTGGCGTGTACGGCTGCAACGTGGCGCCCACAATGCCTGCCCCGGCAATCAGGCCAATCATGTTGACCACTTCATACAAGGTGGCGGCGCGGGAGCGCGGTGCGCCCGCTTCAAATTTGTCGGCCAGCAAGGCCTGGAAGGTGTTGCTCGTCAGGTTCTTGCCGATGCCATACACAATCAGGGCCACCAGCGTGGCGATGGCTCCCAAACTGAACAGCGCTTCTGTACGCAACACGAGGGAAACGGAAACGGCCGCTCCCAAACCAGCCAATCCCGCGCCAATAATGATGTACGGTTCCCGGCGCAGGCCGCGAATGGGGTAGGCGTCGGAGCGGTGTCCCAGCCAGACACGCACGGGGGCGACCAGCAGCGGCACAGCCAGAAACAACCCGGCCAGCGTCACGGGCAGGCCCAGTTCCACCACCATGACTCGATTAATGACGCTGCCCGCCAAAATGCTGATCAGCGTCAGGCTCAGCGGCACGGCCGCCAACCGAATTAAGTTAAAACTTCGCTTCATTTCCTAAAGTCTCCTAAAAAATTAACGCAGATGGCGCATGTAATCCTGGATTGCCGGTGCAAAGAAAAAATGTGTGGAGAATGCGCCGTGCGAAATGGTTCTTGTTAAACGCTGTAGCCGAGGATTCCAATCCTCGCTCTTTCGCGCTAAGAAAGCGCGGCTACACAAAACACCTTCACTTGTCATTTTGAGCGCAGCGAAAAATCCCTCTAAAGTTGGCCAGACAAAATCCTTGCTGGTCAAGGGTTTCACTGTTTTGTGTTCGTAGGGATGCTTCACTGCGTTCAGCATGACAATTGGGGGCGGCTAGGCGGCCAAGGTTTGGCTCGCGGGTTGTAAATCGGCCATGATTTGCCCGACCAGGCTGCGGGATTGGCGAATGCAGTCGGGAATGCCCTGGCCACGTAGTCCTGCTCCGGTTAGGTAGAGCTGGGGTAGTTCGTTGGCTAGCTGCTTTTCAATCTCGGAAATCATCGCCAGATGGCCAACGGGCGGCTGCGGATTGGCTGGCTGCCAACGCTGAATGTGGATCTGTGTTGGCTGGGCGCTGATGCCAAAAATTTGGGCCAGCTCCTGCCGTACCAGACTGATGAGCTCGGCCTCAGGCAAATCGGCCAGCTCTGGCTGCTTTTGCCCGCCCACAAAGGCGCGCAGCACAAACTGGTCGTCCGGGGCGCGGTGGGGGAACTTGGCGCTCATGCCTTCGATGGCCAGCAGCTGCGAGGTTTCGCTTTCTGGCACCACGACGCCAAAGCCATCAAATGGGTCGGCAATGTCGCTGCGGTTGAAGGCGACGTTCACGGTGGTGACGGGGTTGTAGGGGATGGTGCGGAGCTGCTCTGTGACGGCCGTTTCCACCACACCATTCAGCAAATCAGCCATCACAAAAGTAGGCGTGGCCAAAACCACCATGTCGGCGTTTAGGGAACGGCCGTCATGCAGTTCCACTGTGTACGGTTTGGCGTTGGTAGGATCGTGGCGCAGGTTGGAGACGGCCGTTTCCAGCAAAATATCGCCCTCGATTTGCGCCGCCACCGCGTTCACCAACTCCATCAGGCCGCCCTGCAACGTGGCAAAGGCTGGCTTTTTGGGCGGGCGCGCTTCGCCAGACGCTTTGCGCTCGGCCCGCTTTTCTTTCATCAGGGCAAACATGCCCTTTACAACGCTGCCGTGCTGCTGCTCCATCTCGGCAAAACGGCCGAACGACACCTGCACGCTCATGGCATCCACATTTCCCAAATAGACGCTGCCGATGGCGGGCTTGACGATGTTGTCCACCATTTCATCCCCCAGGCGGCGGCGCAAAAAGCTGCCCAACGATTCATCAGACGCTTCAGTGCGCGGTTTGACAAAGGGTTCCTTTAGCAGGCGCAGCTTGCCACCAAGTGAGAGCAGCGGCGTGGAGAGGAAACTGCCTGGCCCAGAAGGGACAATGGCGGGACGGCCGTTGTGCAGCACATAATTTTTGCCTGGTTGCGTGGTGCCAACCAGCCGGTCTTGCAGTCCCAGTTCATGGCATAGTTCCCACGCCTCCGGCTTGCGGGTCACAAACGATTCCGGGCCGCCTTCAAACACGAAGCCATTTTGCTGCTGGGTGGCAATCTTGCCGCCTGGCTGGGCTTCTTTTTCCAGAACGGTGGTGTGGAGGGCCAAATTTTGCTGCCGCGCGGCTTTTTCTAAATAATAGGCAGCGGCCAGGCCAGAAATCCCCCCGCCAACAATAACAATCTCAAGGTTTTGCTGATTCATCACATCTATTTCCTTATGCAGTGTAAAAGCTAAAAAAAGCCTTGAATTAAGCAAACCACAGAAAATAGTTTAAAAACCGGAGAGCGATTTCTCTGTGGTTTGCTCAAGTAAAAGCGGGAGAAATGACTCTACTTTTTTCAAAGAACTTTCCCGCTTTTACATAAGACATGGTCACGTTTAGCTTTTACTGGGGCAAATCACAAACAACCTTGCTTTCTAATACAAAAGTTTTTCTGTGATTTGCCAGGCAAGCGGAAGAAACGGCCGTCGCCACACATCCCGGCTTGCCTGAAAACTGGTATCAAATTGCTTGACGTTTTTTGAAAATGATTATTCAGGTGCGACGCACTTGCAGAATTTGGGGCTGAATAACCTGGAAAAAGTGCGTTGCACCTCTACTATTTATGGTTGCTGTTCGTAGCTTTTGGCAATAGCCAAATGCACCACGTTGAGCAGTTCATTGATGCGGCGCATCAGCCGCAGGTTGGCCTCTGGTTTGATGGAAGCGGAGCTAGGTAGTTGGAAGGCCGTGTCTACCAGCATGTCCCGAAAGAGCAGCGTGGTTTGCAGCGCTTGGGTGAGCGGCATATCGGTTTGGTGGCAAAGACGGCCGTATTGTTGACCAATCTCTTCCGCTTGTTTGAGCAGGTTGCCATTGGCCTCTGGATCAGAAATGTATTGCAGCGTCAGCCCCATCAGGCGGCGGCCTAACAGCCGATGTTCTTCCCGCATCTGGTCATCATACTGAGCCAACCAATCGTCCTGTTTGTGGGCAGAGATAGTTTGTCGGGTTTGTATAAGCGCATTTTCTGCCCAGAGCTGCTCAATGCTGTTAGGAGATTGTGCCTGACGCCGACTGGCCGCAAATTGATTCAGATCGGACATGGCAAACCGTCGATGGCCGCCTGGCGTGAGCATAAAAGGGATTTGCCCATTGTCGGCCCAGCGCCGCAGGGTGGTTCCGTGAACGCCTAGCAAAGACGCTGCATCAGAAAGGGTGAGCCACTGCTCAGTTTCGGGGAGAAAGTTATTCATAAAAAGTGCCTAAAACCATCGTAAAATAGTAAAAATCTATGCAAATCTATGTAACTGAGGGGGATTATACAAACTCAAATTTGGAGCGTCAATGAAATTAAGCAACTGTTGACAAATGTCACAGGCACCGAGTGACATCTGGCTGATTGCTTTTGGGGTATGGGGATTGACAGGGAAACGGCCGTTTTGTATAATGTGACCGATTGGTCATATGACTGGTCGGTCATATAAGGATTTAGGAACAAAAACAGATGCCCAAAGACACTTTTTTTAATCTGCCAGATGAAAAACGGCAGCGCATCATCGACCTGGCCCTGGCTGAGTTTTCCGAAAATGATTACGACAGTGCCTCGATTTCGCGCATCGTGGCCCAGGCGGGCATTGCCAAAGGCAGCTTTTACCAATACTTCGAGAACAAGGAAGATTTATACACCTATCTGCTGACGCTGGGTGCGGAAGCTAAGGCGCAGTTTTTAGGCGACAATCCGCCCGATCCGCAGATGGGCACCTTTGCCTATATTCGCTGGCTCAGTGCCGCCGGGATCAAGTTTGAGCTGGCCCGGCCCCAGCTGAGCCAGATTGGCTACCGGGCGGTGCGCAGCGGTGCGCTGCCTGTGGAAATGCAGGAACAGGCGCGGGTGGGTGCGACCGTTTTCTTCCGGCAGCTGGTGGAACAAGGTCAGGTAATGGGTGACATTTCTCCGGAAATTGATCCCGATTTGGCGGCGTTTCTGTTCAGCGCGATTTTTTCAGAATTAGGCAGCTATTTGCTTAACCGTTTGCAAGATAGGGGTGTGTTGGAAGACGGCCGTTCCCTCTTTGAAACACCCGAAGCAGAAAGATTATTTGACCAGGTTCTCCATATTTTAGAAAGAGGCATGGGAACGGCATGAATTTCCCCAGAAACTTCAAAATGGTTCAAGTCCTTGAATGGCAGTTTCCGGAGAAATAAATAAGGAACAAGCAACATGAAACAAAAAGTATGCATCATCACTGGCGGCAATTCTGGCATTGGCAAAGCGGCTGCTATTCAAATAGCGCAACAAAGGCACAAAGTCATTATCGCTTGCCGCAGCCAGCAGCGCGGCGCAGCGGCCCTGGCCGACATTCGCCAGCAGGCTAACAATGAAGATGTCGAGCTGATGATCGTCGATATGTCGCTGCAATCATCCATTCGGGCCTTTGCCCAGGCTTTTTTGGCCCGCTATGAGGTGCTTGACGTGCTGATTCAGAATGCGGCCGCTTTCGATATTCGCCAAAAGCAGATTGCCTTTACGGAAGAAGGCGTGGAAAAAATTTGGGCAACCAATCACGTTGGCCCCGTTTTGTTGACGGATTTGCTGCTAGACGCGCTCAAACGCAGCGAACAGGGGCGCATCATCACCATCTCCTCCAAGGGATTGGTGACGTATCCTTTCCTTAAAGTGGATTTAGACGATCCAGAGTTTCGGGAGCGAAAGTTCAGCGTGCAAAAAGCGTATTATCAATCCAAGCAGGCGCAGGTGATGTATACGTATTGGTTGGCGAAGATGTTGGGGGAAACGGCCGTTACCGCGAACGCAATTCGCGTGACCAATGTGCAGATTGATGTGGACGAACGCTACCCCCATTTACCCACGTTGCTGCGCAAAATGTACTCCCTCAAGAGCCGGTTTTCCATCACCCCTGAGGAAATGGCCAAAACCTACACATACCTGGCGCTCTCGCCGGATGTGGCCCAGACAACTGGCAAATATTTTGACGATCCAGAGCACATCGTAGATTCATCCGCTTATACGCACGATTGGGAAAGTATTGAAAAGGTCATGCAGCTAACACGCCGCACCATGAAACAGCCTGTAACTGCTTAAACTGGCCGCATCTGCAGCCTCAGCGGCCAGTTGTCGGCAATGGAGGCTGCTCTATTTTTCTCTCTCTTTTGTCCGCTGGGTGGCGTTTACGATCAAAGCGTAAAGCACGGGCAAGAAGGCCGCTACGCCAAGACCAACCATCAGTAAGAGCGCTAGAGTTATCCAGGATTCCGCTCCCTCTGCTCCCAAGAGGTCTACTAGAAACAGCACCGTCGCGATTCCCAGAAATACGGATGCGGCCTTTAGCATCATATTTGTTATACGGTAAGCTCGCTTTGTGGAGGCACGAAGCACACCATACAGTTTGCCCGTCTGACCATGCAGCAGCACCATTCGAACCTGGTTTTCATCATCCAGGTAGTAGCTGGTGTAGATGGGCAGCAGCAGTTGGGTCCACTGCTGGTTGGCAAATTGGGGCGACCATTTGAAGCCACGCGTGTGGTCTGCTTCGCTGGCCAGCCGACAATCTTGGGTAACGGCCGTTTTTAAACCAACCACCGCCTCATTCCAGGCATCCTCCGGCGGGCGGTTGGGCAGATGGGCAATCGCGTTTGTCAGGTCATCTTGCTGGAACGGCTTGGCTTCTTTCAGGTTAAAACGGCCGATTTTCGCTTCTACCTGCTCTTGTTCATCCAGAGCCGGGGCAGATTGGTTTTCGTACTGGCGATTGAGCCGACCCAGGCGCTGCTCCCAGCGCACTCGTTTCTCCTTCACGCGCTCTGTCTGCCAGTTATTGTGCTGGTATTCTTCCCGATGGCTCACAATTTCATAGTCGAAGCCCATCTCCGCCTGCCATTCGCCCTGCACCTGGGCATCGACCAGCCACATTGGCAGGTAAACGGGCTGCATTCGGCTCAGCAGCGCATTTTCATTAAGATCGGCTGGAGCCAGCCAGATGCTTTTGGCAAACTTACCCACGCTGGCACGCAGCCGGTCCTCCGCCGTGCGGAACGGCACCACCAATTCTGGCGGCTGAGTGTAGATGGGCCGGTCATCTGAGGGGTCCATTTGGGCCAATGCTGCTTGCCCGCAAAAGGGGCAGCGCTGGCTCACTTTCTGTGGTGGCAGCACAAACACCCCGTTGCAGCTGGCGCACCCCTCCAGCACCCAATCTGCTCCCCACACTTCAATCCAGTTTCCGTTTTGAGTTAATTCAACTTCATCCATCAACTTAACCATTAACCATTGGCCATTAACAATTAACCATTCTATCCCTTGGCCATTTTGCCCGCTTTACGCAGCGTATTAAACACAAAAAACAGCCAGCGAATGAGGCTGAGACCTGCCAGCAGGCCAAACAGAACGCCGATGTCGTCATTGTTGCCTAATAAAACGGCCGCAATCAAGGCAAACAGCAGCGCCGGTAAAAATGCCCCAGCCAATATCCAGCCCACCTTTCGCCAATCTACGGGTCGTTGCCCGGCAATAACGCCAGTCTGCCCATTGACCATCACCTGGAAAACTTTGTCGCCGTAACGGTAGGTGGCCAGGTAAAGCGGCAGCAAAATATAGCGCCAGCTCTCCTCGCTGAAGTCCAGGTTCATGCTGAAGTTGCGCATGTTTTGGGCGCTGGCCTGCTTCTGGCACGCTTCCTTGGTGCGGGCCCGCATTAGTCTGCGGGCGTGTTCCCAGGCCGTTTCCAGGTCCACCTCATACGCCTGGGCGGAAAGGCCTGCCAGAAAAGTGGCGGTGTAGGGCACCAAATCACCCAGCTGGTAGCCGCCCAGTTGGCTCAACAGTGTCAGACTCAGCTGGCTGCTGCCGCTGACGAGCATATCATCGGTGAACAGGCTTACCGCACCGGATTCCCAATCCCACACCTCGTCTCCGTCGCCCAGCTTGAGCAGGAAGTGGCGTTCCCACTTCCAGTTGGGCGCAGAATGGCGGCGGCGTTTGGCGTTTGTGTTGTACACTTCGGCGCGCCAGCTGGCCGTGGTGCGGGCGTCAAAGGTCCAAAAGGGAATGTAGATAGGGGTGTACTCCGTGGTGCGGGCTAGACTTTGCAAATCTTTGGGCAGCATCCAATTGTTTTGCAGCCATTTGGCCGTTTGCTTACGACAATCTTCGGTGGTGGTGGCAAACGGCACCAAAAAGCGCGGACGCAGCACGTCTTGTGGCGCGCGGGTTTGCACCACGGCGTTAGAACCGCAAAAGGGGCAGGTGTGGCTGAGCATCTCCGTGGAAAGGGTGATGTGGCTGGCGCAGCTATTGCAGACCAACTCCTTGCGCTCTTCGCCCCAGCCATTGGTAGATCGCTCCACCGTTTCCACGGTGAACTCAAATTCCTGGGCACCTTTGCCGACCACTTCAACCTGAGGTGCTTCATGGTAGCCACAGAAGGAGCAGGTGAGGCCGCCATCGTCGGTGCTGTAGGCGGTGGCCCCATCACAGTGGGGACAGCGAAAATCGACGACCTCACGGCCGTCTTCTTCTGGTGGGCGCGGCATGTACACCTCAATGCCCGGCATGGCCGATTTCGTTTTAACAAATCCAGTTGGGGGGAACGACTCACTCATGCGTTGTCCTTGTTGTAAAATCCGCAGATTACGCAGATTTGCGCAGATTTCGGTTTAAAGATTAGTGGATCGTTGTGCCGTTGGCAAGATTTATCACGAATGGGACGAATTGACGAATGAAACGAATAATCTGGTACTGATTCGTGTTATTCGTTCATTCGTCATATTCGTGATTGCTTTTTCCAGGTTTCTGATAAGATCACCGCTAAATTGAGAGGACATCTTTGAAACAAAAACAACGATTTATAACAATTTTACCACTGCTGGCAGATGCGGCTGGAGCAGCTGGACTCATCTTGCTGCTGCCGACGCTCGCGACGCTGTTTGCGGAGCCATCGACCATTAATGTGTTGATTCTTAGCGTGGCATTTGTGGTGTACTGTACGGCCGTTTACCTCATTCGCAAACTGGAACCCGCCGCCGATGCTGAACGCGTTTCTCGCCTGCCCACCTGGCTGACAAAAACGCTCACCATGCGCCTGCTGGCCATCTTTTTTGCCCTGGCATTAGCGATACTGATCTTGCAGCAGCTGGGCTACTGGGACTCCATCTTCGTAGCCGATGATCGCATCTTGGGCGCGGGGGAATCTTCGGCGTTTTTTGTCTATGGCCCAGGAGCGTGGATTGCGGCGTCGCTGTTTTACGTGCTGGTGCTTAGCGCCTCGGTGCGGGTGACCATTGAAGAAACGTCGCGCAACTACAGTGGGCTAGCGCTGTTGGGTTTGTTGGGGGTGAACGGCATGCTGCTGCTGGGAACGGCCGTTCTGCAATCTACGCAATTGTTCAGCGGCTGGCTGGGCATGATTGGTGTGTTTGTGCTGCTGGTTCTGCTGTTTGTCCCGCCCCGAGTCTGGTTTTTGGTCAAACGGCCGTCGTTGTTGGCAACGGTTTCTTATTTAGGGCTGCTGCTCTTTTGCGCCTGGCAAACAGTATAGCCAAGGACTGCCAGTCCTAGGAATAGCTACTTGACGGCCGTTTCCGTCTCCTTATCATATTGTACGGATTTACGACACCCACAACTCACTGAACAACCTGGAGGCAACCCGTCATGCACACCCTTTGCGTCACGTCAGAAACCGGCCGTTTGCGGTCTGTTATCATTGGCTATCCTGACAATTTTCACAAAATCCCGCCCGCGATTATCAACGAAACCCAAAAGCAATATTATTTTGCCCCTGACCGTCCTACGCGGGAGCGGGTGATGGCCGAACTGGGTGATTTTAAGCAAACGCTGGCCAGTCACGGTGTAGAAGTATTACAGCCAGAGCCGCTGGACAGCGTACCGGACCAGCTAATGACGCGCGACATCGGCGTGGTGATTGGCGACACGTTTGTGGTCACCCAAATGGCGCGAGAGAGTCGCCGCGATGAGTGGTTGGGCTTGCTGCCGATTTTGGACCAAATGGGGACCCAGCGGGTGATCAAAGTGCCGGATGATATTGTGGTGGAAGGGGGCGATGTGATTGTGGATAACGGCCGTATCTTTGTTGGTCTTAGCCAGCGCACCGGACCAGAAGGGGCAGCCTATCTCGCCAGCCGCTTTCCTCACTTTGAGGTGGTTCCCGTGCCGCTCAAGCAGCTGGCTGATGGTGAAAATGTGCTGCACCTGGATTGCAGCTTTGTGCCCGTGGGTCAGCGCAGTGCCCTTGTTTACCCTGATGGGCTGACCCAGATGCCAGCCGCCATTGCGGAACAGTACGATCTCATCGAGGTGACAAAGGCGGAGCAGCAAATTTTGGCCACCAATGTCCTTTCCCTTTCACCCAGGCAGGTAATTGCCCGCACCCGCGCCAGCCGGGTAAATGCCGAGATGCGGCGTCGCGGGTTAGAGGTGATTGAGCTGCCCTTCGACGATCCGCCCAAGACGGGGGGATCGTTTCGCTGTTGCAGCCTGCCCCTGCACAGAGATTAAAGAAGGTGCGGAAACGGCCGTTTTGCGCTAGACTCACAGATCGAAACAAGAAAAATCCCGCAGCACAGATTTTTTCTCTAAAAGTTCTGTGGTCTCTGTGGCAAAACAAAATATTATGAGGGCTTATTGCCTTTTTTGTCTGGACAACCCCTAAAAGTTGCCAAATAGGAACGAAGCAATTTGCAGAAAAAATCAATGAGTGAAACAGAAACAATCGAACAAGCAGAAGAAGAAATTAACGAGCCAAACGCCACCCATCTGGAACCAGAAGACGAAATTGAAGAACCAGAAGACAGCCTGCCGTCGGTGCGGTTGGAGCATTTGCCGCCGCGTCTGAGTGAAGCCGTGGCCCGTGCCGGTTGGACTAGCCTGACGCCCGTACAGTCGAAAGCGATGCCCTATATTTTTGCGGGACGGCCGTTGATGGTGCAGGCGCGTACCGGCAGTGGCAAAACGGGGGCCTTCATCATGCCCATCATGGAGCTGGTGAACCGCCACCAGGACGACACCCAGGCGCTGGTGCTGGTACCCACACGGGAGCTGGCTAAGCAGGTGGTCGATGAGGCCACCATGTTGATTGGTGATAGTGGTTTGCGGGTAACGGCCGTTTACGGTGGCGTCGGCTATGGCCCCCAGCTAAAAGCGCTGCGCGAAGGTACCCATCTGGTAGTGGGGACGCCAGGGCGTGTGTTGGACCATTTGCTGCGTGGCTCCATGTCGCTGAAAAAGCTCAAAGTGCTGATCTTTGATGAAGCTGACCGGATGCTGAGCATGGGTTTTTACCCCGACATGCGCCGGGTACAGGAATATTTGCCCGGTAAAAAAGTGTTCACCTGCATGTTCTCCGCCACCTTCCCGCCCACGGTGCGCAGCCTGGCCCGCCAGTTCATGGAGAAGCCAGACTTCCTCAGCCTCAGCCGCGATCATGTGCATGTGGCCGATACCTCACACCAGGTGGTGATGGTCTCTCCCATGGAAAAGGACCGGACGCTGGTTCGGCTGATTGAGCTGGAAAATCCCGATTCAGCCATCATCTTTTGTAACACCAAACAGCGCGTCCACTACATTGCTGTGGTCTTGCAGCGCTTTGGCTACAATGCCGACGAGCTGAGTGGCGATTTGGCGCAAAAAGATCGGGAAAAGGTGATGGACAAGCTGCGTAAAGGCAAGCTGCGCTTCTGTGTTGCTACTGATGTGGCCGCACGCGGCATCGATATTTCTGACTTGTCCCATGTATTCCAATACGAACTGCCCGACGATCCGGAAATTTACATTCATCGTGCCGGGCGCACGGGACGGGCTGGCGCGACGGGAGTGGCCATCAGCCTGGTGGGCGATTTTACGGAGCAGGTGCATTTAAAGCGTATTGCCAAGCAGTACAGCATTGAATTTGAGGAACGGCCGTCTCCCGATGAAGAGAGACTGGCTAATGTGGTCGCCGAACGGATGACGGTGCGTTTGGAAGCCCAAATGCGCGACCGCGACAAGCTAAAAGTGGAGCGACTGCAACGTTTTGTGCCCATGGTCAAAGAGCTGGCCGAGGATGAAGAAGGCGTTCAGCTCATCGCCATGCTGCTGGATGATTTGTACCAACAGTCGCTGCATACGCCGCCTGCGACGCTGGAAGAAGAAGCCCCCCGTCAGGAAGATCGATCTGACAAACCCAAAAAGAATAAGCGGCGGCGGTCACGCGGCCGTTCCCGCCAAGCCTAAACTAAATTTTCCC
This sequence comes from uncultured Anaerolineae bacterium, assembly GCA_905479495.1. Classification (GTDB taxonomy): domain Bacteria; phylum Chloroflexota; class Anaerolineae; order Promineifilales; family Promineifilaceae; genus Leptofilum. The sequence continues at coordinate 53,039 of CAJQMR010000005.1, read as the reverse complement.
GGAAACTGCCCCAATGTGGCTCTGTTTGCCCAACAGTTTCTGGGAAAATGCTCATAACCAATTCGCCATAAAACGGCCGTTTTCATCTATGACTAACGCATGAGAGACTTTCGTGCCAACCGCCCTCCGCTGGACAAGCACTTGCCGTCCCTCGCATAATTACAAAAAATAACAGGACGCTGATGAACGCAGATACACGCAGATTTTGGTTCTTAAAAGTTCAAAATCTGCGCAGCTCTGCGTAATCTGCGGATTGTATCAAGGAGGACGGTATGGGCGCATGGGGTCCCGGTAATTTTGAAAATGACGCTGCCCAGGATTGGCTGTACGATTTTGGTGAGAATGATTTTCGCCTGATTGATCGCACGTTGGCTGGGGTGGCGGCCATGATCGAGGCAGATGAGCTGGATCTGTTTGAAGCGCAGGAAGTGCTGGCCGCAGCAGAGTGCGTGGCCGCGGCCGCAGGATTCCCGCCTGACGATCCGCCACAGGAGTTGGCTGAATGGCTGGCAGAAAACAGCCCGATGCCGGTAAAGCCAGAGTACATCGAGATGGCGCGTAAAGCGGTCGCCCGCGTGCTGGCTAAATCGGAACTGCGCGAGTTGTGGTTGGCGGGTGATAAATTTGTAGTGTGGGAAACGGCCGTTCACAACCTCCAATCCCGCCTCAACCAAATCCAATAAAAGGCAAACGGACTTCAAAATGATGTGGTTCAATCGAAAAAAACTTTTCTGGATGGTGTTGTTTTTTGGCTTGTTATTGTGGGTAACCGCTTGCCAACCGGCCCTACCCGAAATCTCCGCCGAGGAACTGGTGCAGCGTGCCGCCGAACGGATGAGAAACAGTGATGGTTTTCAGTTCACCATCGAGCGAGACGGTGCGCCTGCCTTTTTGGATGCAGGCGAAACGCTTTCTTTCCGGCGAGCGAGGGGTGCATTTGTGGCCCCGGATCGCGCCCTGGCGACGGTGCGGGTCATCGGTCCCGGCATCATTACCGATGTGGATGTGATTAGCGTGGCCGAAATTCAATGGCAAACCAATGTGGTTACGGGCGACTGGGAAGTGCTGCCGCCCAACTGGGGCTTCAATCCGGCGGTTCTGTTCGACGACGACATTGGCATCCAGGCGGTGTTGCTGGCTGATTTGTCGCAGGTGGCTCTGGCCGAGTCGGAGAATTTAGCGGAGAGTGACGGGCCGGATGAATTGCTTTACAGCGTAACGGCCGTTGCTACTGGCGAAAATGTCTATCAAATGAGTGGCTATCTTATTGGGCCAGAGCAAGTGGATATTCAGCTGTGGATTCGGCCAGAAACTTTTGAACTGGTGCGCATTGTGGTGCGTGAGCCAGAGCCAGACAGTGAGGAAGGCGAAAGCATTTGGCAAGTCGATATTTCCCACTACGACGAGCTGATCGATATTCAGCCGCCAGATATCGAGTAATTATGTAATTGGGTAATTGGGCAGTTGGAAAAATCACCTAATCACTCAATTACTCAATTACGTTTTTCTTCAATTGTGGCGGATGATATAAATTCGGCCCCACTGACCCAGCACGGCGACGGAGTAACCGGTTAAAATTTCCAGGCTGGGGCAGGCGCGCACGGCGTCTTTGACCAAATCATATTCACTGCTGAGGACGATAGCCCGGCCGTTTGTCCCCAACACCCGCTCCAATTCTCGAAAAAACGCCGGATACAGCTTCTTGAGCGCCTTGGGCGAGCCAATTTGTTTGCCAAAGGGCAGGTTGGTCGCTACCTTGCTGATGCTTCCGGTGGCCAGGGGCAGCTGCGCGGCATTGGTATGCAGGGTGCCAAAGTTGCTGGGCGGCTCCTTGCGCAGCGCCTCTACATTTTGCCGCGTGGCCCAAACCCGGTCGCGCACAATATCCCCGGCCAGCATCTGGTCATATGCTCCAGCATAGCGCCGTTCCATCAGCAGCGTACCGCTGCCACACATCGGGTCCAGGAAGATGTCATCGTCTTCTGGTTGGGACAGGTGGATCATGGCGGCGGCCACGGACGGCCGTAACGCGGCCTTCAGTTCTACCGGCTTGTTAAACCGGTGGCGCGTGGTGCGATCTGTCAGACGAATGCCAGCTACCAGGCGGGAGCCCAGCAAATTGATCCAGATTTCTAGCATGGCGTGGTCATCTAGCAGTCGCCAGCGCGGGTAGCGATTTTTCATGCCGCGCTCCACCGCTTCTCCCAGCTCTTTGCGATAAATTTTGTGGCTGCCATACAGACGACTAATTGCGCGGTAAGACGGCCGTCCTGGCTGTTTGCGATGTGGCATGGCGATGTCGATGGCCTGTTGGAAGACGGCCGTATTGCTTACCATCTCCGTAATTTGCGGCAGTACCTGCCGTGTACGCGGCACCTTTTCAATAGAAACTGCCAACACAAAAACATCTTCCACCGTGCGCAGCTGAAACAAATCGGCCGTATCGCCGGCATAACTAAAAATAAGCAGCCCGTTTTGCTCCTTGGCGAAGACCGTTTCACCAAACTTGGCCCCCGGCAGTTTGTCCCGAATCTCTAGCCAGGCAATCTCTTCCACACCCGGCATTGTTTGTACGTAGTAAGTTGTTGCATCCATATCAATCATTCATCCTTCTGTAAAGAGGGTAAATGATACCATAACTGCCCTGAATCGGTTCTTTTCGTTCAGCTGATGGTTGGTTGCATTAAGCGCTTACAATAATTACACTGTAACTTGTTTCCGCTTCCCAAAACGCCCATTACAAAATTGTTTCCATAAAAGATGATCCACAAGGAGTAAAATGCATGATGCTTAAGAAACTGAACACGAGAACCTGGCTGATTTTGCTGCTTTTGTTGGCGACCATTGCCTTGTTGGCCGCCTGCTCTGGCGGGGATCAGATGTTGTTGGCTGAGTACAACAGGGATGGCGAGGCTGAAATCTTTTTGGTAGACGTTGGCGCAGAAGAAACAGAATGGCTGTCGTTGGCAGAAGATGTGGAAAGCACCTTTATTTTTGAGGGTGACATGGCGGTTTTTGTGCCGGACACAAACCGAATTTTGCTCTGGTATGTGGACGGCAACGACATCCGGATTGAACAAATGGAAATTGGGGATGAAGGGCCTGCTGAACTGCTAGAAGTAGATGCCGATGCCCGACTGTTTGGGAGATTTGAAGCAGATCCGTTCGCCGTTTATCTCACTGAATTTCAATCCTTTGATAATTATCGCTGTTACGTTTCTCAGGATGGGGCAAAGGCGTCACGTTTGGCTCGTGGTAGCTTATGTTTTGTGAACGAAAACGGCGTGGTGCAGCTAGACCTTGACCCAGATGATGGCACCACTGTTACCGTCATTTCACTGGATGGCGAAGATGAGACTGTCGTTTTAGACGAAGTAGAAGATGTTGGCAGTCGGATACGCTACAACCAGGAGCTTACCCAGTTTGCTTATCTAGAGGCAGATAATAATGAGGCGCAAATTTTTCTGATTGAACCAGGCGCAGAAGAGGGTGAATCCTTTGGTGATGAATTTGCCGTTATCGATCTGTTTGGTTTTTTTGGTGATGGGGAGACCCTTTATGTGATAGGTAAGCTGGACGAAGATGATGACGAATTGGGTCTGTTTATCAACGCCAGTGGCGAGGCGCTTCTTGAAGCCGATGACATTAGATTGACAGGCCAATCAGAAGATGGTGATTATGCCATTTTCCTGACTGAGTCTGGCGGTGAGATGGCGGCCTATGTGTACAGCGTGGCGGATGGGTCCATGACGGAACTCTTGGAAGATGAAGTTGTCACGCTGCAAGGATTTCCCACAGAAGATTATTTTCTGTTGAAGGCGGAAAATGAGGATGAAAATGTGCTTTATAGCGTGAGCAACGATGGCAGTGAAGTGATTGAGCTGTTGGCTACGGATGATTACGACATTTTGTTTTCCTACATGAACCGTGCTGCCGAACAGCTGTTGGTGCAGTTGAGGGGTGATGAAAGCAACGATACGGTGTACGTCACCAGTTTATCAGAGGCCAACGGTTATTTTTTGGTGGAGGATTGGTCGTCTTTGACCATTCTGAATGCTTCTGAGGAACAGTTTGTTTTTTGGGGACGTGAGGATGACGGGGACGATGTTGCCCTGTACAGTATTCCCTGGGCAGAAGATTCTTCTGAAGTTGAATTAGACGATGATGCTGGATTTGGGTACCGAAGTGTGTTTTTTACGGAAGACGGCCGTTCCCTTTACTACACAATTATCGATGATCGTATTGGTGACTTTGACGTGCGTTTGGTGCCGGTAGATGGCAGCGAACGCCCTGAAAGAGTCTATCGCGATAAGTTGTTGCTGGATGTTAGCTGGGAGGGTGAGCCAAATTTGGAGCTTCTGCGCTAAAAAGCCTACGTTAGATTGGACCATTTTTTCTGCTGGACGCACTGTTTTTCAGGAGCAAAATGGTCCAATCTTTTGTTAGCTTACTTTCCAAAGCGATCCTCGCTGCGAGCGCGGAAAAAGAGCCGAATGGGGACGCCGGTAAACGGCCACTGCTCCCGCAGTCGATTTTCCAAAAAGCGCTTGTAGCCAAAATTGAGCCAGTCAGGATTGTTTACAAAAAAGACAAAGGTGGGGGGAGCCACGGTAGCCTGGGTCACGTAGAAAAACTTGGCCCGCTTACCGCCCTTGCCCGGTGGCGGATGCAGGGTAATGGCGTCCCGCATGAATTTGTTCAGGGCGCTGGTGGGGATGCGCTGGTAGCGCGCTTCGTTCACATCTACCACATGAGGCAAAATACGGCTGACGCGCTGCCCCGTCATGGCGGAGATAAACAGTACCGGCACGTAAGGCAAAAAGTTGAGGTCCTGCCGTACTTTGTCCTCGTATTCCTTCATGGTGTAGCTGTCTTTCTCGATAGCATCCCACTTGTTCACCAGCACGATGGCTCCGGCCGTCTCGTCAGTGATCATGCCCGCTACATGGGCATCCTGGGCAGTGATGCCCGTTTCGGCGTCGAGCAGTACCAGCACCACGTCGGCCCGCTTGAGTGCCTTCATGGCGCGCAGGACGCTGTATTTTTCAATACCGGGGTCAATCTTGCCTCGCCGCCGGATGCCTGCGGTATCAATCAGGGTGAAATCTTGGCCGTGCCACTTAATTTGGGTGTCGATGGCGTCGCGGGTGGTGCCTGCAATGGGGCTGACAATGACCCGCTCTTCGCCAATGAGCTTGTTGACCAGGGTGGATTTCCCCACGTTGGGGCGGCCCAGCATGGCTATTTTGATAGAATTGTCTTCTGTGTCATCGTCAGGGGGTGAGGGGGGAACGGCCGTAACAATTGCATCCAACAGATCGCCCGTACCGTACCCATGCAGTGCTGAAATTGGGAACACTTCCCCCAGCGCCAGCTCGTAAAACTCATACACATTGTCCGTCAGCTTGGTGGATTCCAGCTTGTTGGCCGCCACCAGCACTGGCTTGTTGGACTGGCGCAAGATGTCCGCTACTTCCCGGTCGGCGGCCGTGATGCCCACCTGACCATCCACCACCAGCACCACTACTTCGGCATCCCGAATGGCTACGGCGGCTTGCTGGCGAATGTAAGGCAAGAATTGTTCTGAATCCTCGGAAAGTGGCTCCGTGCGCCACCCAGCGGTGACTTCGATGCCGCCGGTATCTACCAGCGAAAAGGCGACGCCGCTCCACTCGCTGTCGGCGTAAAGTCGGTCACGCGTGGTGCCTGCCGTTTCTGAAACGACCGCCATCCGGCGACCGACGATGCGATTAAATAAAGTTGATTTGCCCACGTTTGGTCTGCCGACCAACGCGACTATAGGTTTTGCTGCCATAAGATTTTATGCACTTTTAGATTGGTTTCTGATTAGGCTGCCAGGCAAAGTGTAAGTTTAGCTGGGCGTGGTTTGTTTGAGGGGGAACGGCCGTTTCCGTGCCATCCTCTATAACCGGTACGTAAAATGTGCCCGGTTGCGTTGCTTCCGTATCCGTTAGTTCCTTGGTGGTCGTAAGTGGTTCAGAAATGATGACTTCAATAACTGAGGGCTGAATTGACCGTAGTTCCAGACCACGATCTGGGACATTAACATCTGGTTCAAGCGTGTATTCACCCGGCTCCAATCCAAATAGATCCAGAGAAACCCGTACTTCCTGCTCTGTTAATGTGTCTAACACGGGAGATGGACCAAAAAGCACAACCCGCAGTGTATCAGGTTCGATGGTCGCGTCCAGCTCTTCACTAATGCCTAAAAGCTCAATCGGCAAATTATATATCTTTGTACTCGAAAATGGTTCAATTTGCACGGTAACCGTGATTTCCGTCACGCTGTCCAGAGAAATGCCCTCTGGTAGAACCAATGAAACCTGATCTTGAAACGTTCCCGTCAGACCCGTTATGTCAATTGGCTCGGTTTGTACCCGGAATGGCAAGGCCAGTTGGGTAGGCCGTCCGGTTACCAGCACGCTGGAAGGTTCTACGGTGACGCCCAACACACGATAACCTGGCGCAACTTGCCCAATCACATCGGCCGTAATGACCTTATTGGCAAAATCAGCTGATTCGTTAATGGGGATTGTCACTTCTACCTGGTCTGCACTTAGCTGGAGCCCACTTACGCTGGCCACCCGACCTTGTCGATCATAAAAGAGTGGTTGTGGTGTTTCGATGCGAGTTTGCGTGTCATCATTCAAGAAAACCGTAACCTGGGCAAAATCAAGACGTTCTACTTCGCTTTCTGTACCTGTCACCGTGATCACGGGTGGATCAATCAGGGCCGTGTCCATTGTATGACCACGGGCGACATCGCCCCGAATTTCAAGTTCAACATCAATGTCTCGCGTAACCAATTTTTCTAAGTGGACAACAATGGTTCCAGGGACGGGGTCTTCCAAGGTAATCTGGGTGTTTTCTGCCTGAATTGCCACAGGAACGCTGACGTCACTACCCAAGGGCACATCGCTCAGATCAATGATGGCTGTGAAATCTTCCAGGGTTAATTCCGTGACAATGGAGGTTGGTCCCTCGTAAGAAATGAGCACGGGCGGATTGTTGCTCGCGGGACTGACGCGGGTCACATCTTCTGGCAAGCCTATAAAAGTAGCTGGTATTTGCAAGGCTCGCTTGATAGTGGGGTCCTCAACCTGCATGGCCTGAACCCAGATGACGACAGCCAGCAGAAGAGAGAGCAGCAGTGTGGCCAAATTAGCGATGAGGGAACGGGTCAGGCGCATCATGTTTCTTCTGACCTCTTGTTATTTTGCCGGTTGTACAAAAAGGCGTGCAAAATATCGTCCAGTCGGGAAGGATCCTGGCGGCGAATCACACGGCCGTTATGGGCAATGGATACCTGGCCTGTTTCTTCCGAGACAACCACAGCCACGGCATCACTGACCTCGCTAATGCCCAGGGCGGCACGATGGCGCAGGCCCATTTGCCGATCCGTCAGACTGCTGGTGGAAAGGGGCATGACACAGGCGGCGGCAGCCAATCTGTCGTTTCGCATAATCACGGCACCGTCATGCAGCTCTGTGTTTTTGTTGAAGATGGTTAGCAGCAAATCAGGTGATACTTCGGAGTTGAGCAAAATGCCGGTGTCGATATATTCCTGTAAGCCAGTGTCACGTTCAAACACAATGAGTGCCCCGTGTCGCCGCTGCGACAGGCGAATGCTGGCATCTTTTACAGCAATGACCACCGGACTAATCTCGTTTTTGCGAAAAAACCGAAAGTAGCTGCCGGTTCGCCCCAGCTGCTCCAACGCGCGTCGTAATTCTGGCTGAAAAATAATGGGGATGGAAAGCAAAAGCGTGGGTAAAATCCAGCTCACCAGTTGGCGAAAAGCGGTCAGGCCGGGAATAGAAGAGAGCAGCAAAACAATGAGGGCCAGTCCTACAAAACCCCGTAACACCTGTACGGCACGCGTGCCGCGAATCAGCAAAAACGTGCTGAAGATAACGGCCGTTACCAACAAAATATCAATTGCACTGAGCCACAGATTTGTAGAGCGGGTCAGTGCATTTGCAAAACTTTCCCAGGAAAAAACGTTCATAGATTGGTGTTACAGTTAAGGCCGTAATTGGGCTAACAATTGCCGGTAGCTGGCTGCGTTGGGAGGATTCAACGCCAGAATTTTTTCAATTGTTGCATAGGCGGCTTGTGTTTCATTCGCTTCAAGTTGCGCTTCGCCCAACTTATCCAGGATTTCAATGGCATTGGCTTGGCGTTTTTGCTGCAGGTACAGGCGTGATAAGCGATCAACTAAATTTTTGTCAGACGGCCGTTGTCGCACCATATCTTCTAAGATGCCCACAACCTTGGCCCCGCGTCCGCCGCGCACCAACTGCTTTAGATAATTGTCCAGTTCACCCACAGCGTTAACTGGCTGTCCAACTTTGTAATATAAATCAACCAGCGTGATGGCCGTTCGCTCATCATTTGGATCCAGTTGACGCAGCTCTTTGTAAGCGGTGAGGGCTCGTCGCCAATCAAACCGCTGAATATCAATCTCCGCAGCCAGCCGCAAAAAACGCGATTTCCAATTGTGTTCAGCCGAGCCACGCGGGGCTAACTTTAAGGCTTCCTGGTAAGTGTCGCGCGCTTTGTCAACCTGAGCCAGCTGGTAGTAGGCATCGCCCACAGCCAAATAATGGTCCAAAGCCCGGTCGATTTGTCCATGCTGCTTCAGCATATCAATCAACCGACCGCGTGACGACAGGTCCAGCGGGGTCATTTCCACCGCTTTTTCATAAGACACAATGGAGCCATTCACATCTCCCCGGTTACGGTAGGTGTCGGCGATCGTCATGAACTTTTGCGCGGCCGTTTCGCGACGGCCTTGTTTTCCCAGCAGTTCCCCTAACTGCATGTGGGCCGGCAAATAATCATTGGATAGCTGAATGGCGCGGTAGGTTTCTTCAACGGCCGTATCATACATGCCGCGTCTGGCATATTCCTGGCTCAAATAAAGCGATTCTAACACTTGCTCTGACCCAGCCGTTAACATATCCCCCAAAATCATCATGCCAGAGTCGGAGATGGCATCCAGGCGGCCACGAGCTTCTTTGGCCTTGTCTTCCCAGCCCTTGTGGCTCAGGAATTCCACCAGGGCATTGGCAAACGCCGATGCCTGGTCTCGTTCACCCTGGGCCATGAGGCTGTCAGCTAGGTTTTCATATAGCTCAATCAGTCGGTCCGCCTGACTGTGCTGCACGGTGGCCAGATCGACAATTTTGAGCACGTTAATGAAGTGCTCCAATGCTTTTTCAATACGTCCCCGTGCCCGATGACATTCACCTAGAGAAAAATAGCTGGCCAGCCGGAAGTCATGGTCTTTCACCGACAGCTCGAATTCACGAATGGCATCCTCAAAACGGAGCTTATCCTGATAGAGCAGACCGAGGTTGAAGTGTGCGGCCGTATTGTCTAGACCCATCCCCATCGCTTCTTCATACGCGCTGATGGCTTCGTTGGTCATGTTGCGTGTCTGAAAGTCCAGCGCTTTGCTGATAAGAGTGCTCAGTTGTAGCGTTTGGGCATTCAGTTCAACGTTTTCATCATCAAAAAGATCTTCGGCCAGTTTTTCAGATGCCAGCCGACGGGCATCTTGCACTGGGCTGGCGGTATCAGCGGCTTTGGCTGCGCCGTTGCCCGATTTTTCTTGCAAAGCCGCCGCCATATGCTGCGCCACTTCGCTAATGCTGTCCGAAGATTGATAAGTAGGTGAATCCGATTCGCCCGCCAATTTTTCGCCGCTGCGCAGCTGCTCAATGGCGGTCAATACCTCGGCATTGCGTGGGTCCAGCTTTAGCGCTAACTGACAGGCCTGCAACGCTTTATCCGCCACGCCTTGCGAATTGAGAATGCGGGCCATGGCCAAATATTCTCGAATCGCATTGTGTACCGAGCCTTGCCGTTGATAAATAGAGGCCAGCCGTTGGTGAGCGCGCAGCAAATCTGGCTCCAGGCGCACGGCCCTATTCCAGTTATCCATAGCTTCAGTAAGACGTCGCCGGTTTAGCTCGATTTCGCCGATGGCCATGTACGTTTTTCCTGCTTCCCCGTACATATTCAACCGCTCTTGCACATCGGCGACCTGGCGCAGGTAAATGACGTCGCCGCGTGAAAAGCGCGCCGCCAGCTTGTAATTTTCGAGGGCTTCTTTAAGCTGGTTGAGTTCCAAATAGGCCATGCCTAAACCGGCATAGGGAGCGGGCTCATTGGAAATTTCAGTGATGGCGTCCCGAAACTCCTGGATCGCTTCCTGCCATTTTTGGTCCCAGCTATACGAATGACCGCGATTTAATGCTTCTTCGAATCGGGCACGATTTCCTGCCACGCTAAAGCCTCCAAATAGTTTTTAGGATTTGCCCAACAGCTCAACCAGGATCGCTTTTTGGGCGTGCATCCGGTTTTCCGCCTGAGGGAACAAGACGGAATTGGGTCCGTCAGCCACCTCGTCGGTAATTTCTTCGCCCCGGTGAGCGGGCAAACAATGCATCACCAGACAGTCGGGTCTAGCCAAGCTTACAAGTTGTTGGTTTACCTGGTAGGGGGGGAAGACTTTTAGGCGAACGGCCGTTTCTTCTTCTTGCCCCATACTTGTCCATACATCTGTATAGATAATATCCGCATCTGCCACTGCTTTACGCGGATCTTCATATACCTCTATAGAAGCGCCCGCCGTGCTGAACTGGTCCCCAAGCGAATAATCATCTTCTTCGAGGGTATAGTTGGGCGGTGTGGCGATGGCAAAGTGCATCCCGACCTTCATACAGGTAAATAATAAAGAACGGGCCACGTTATTACCATCCCCTACATAGGCCAATTTCAACCCTTCCAGCCGCTTTTTTGCTTCCAGAACGGTAAAAATGTCGGTTAATGCCTGGGCTGGATGATTATAGTCAGACAAACCATTGATGATGGGCACAGAGCCAAACTCAGCCAGCTGCAAAATGTGGTCATGCTCAAAGACGCGGGCCATGATGCCATCCACATAGCCAGACAGCACGCGGGCCACATCGGCCACGCTCTCGCGCCCACCCATCTTGATCTCGTTGGGTGATAAATAAAGAGCATACCCACCCAAGTGCACCATACCCATTTCAAAGGAAACGCGGGTACGCAGTGATGGTTTTTGGAAAACCAAAGCAAGGCTTTTGCCTTTGAGTAAGGGCTGATTGCCACCATTTCGCCATTCTTGTTTCAAGGAAAGAGCTAAATCGAGCAAGTTGTGCAGTTCATCAGGGGATAGATCAGCGATGCTAAGAAAATGTTTCACAGTGTTAATTCTCCGAACAGTTGGCGTAGAATTTTGAGGGATTTGGACGATACGGCCGTAGGTAAAATCCCTTTTATTGCCACTGGTTACCTTAAAAAAGTATACCACAGGCAAAAACAGAGGAAAAGCATTGAGAGTATGACAATAATTTATGGAAGCCGAGGAAACAACAAAAAGATATTTATCCTAATTTCCACGATTTCTTTCCATACTCCCATAACTTGACGCACTTAACAGTTATGGTAAGATACGAATTGCAGAGGGGATGTTATGTCATTTTCATAATGTCCCAAAATGGGGGCAATTTTAAGGTAGGTGCCACATGGATTTTATAAAGAATCGACCGGAGTTGTCCGTCCTTATTGCGTTTATCGCTGGCCTGATTATTGGCTTAACTGTATTCGGCTGGTACCTCTTCCCTGTTGAATGGACCGGTGCCGGTCCTGGGGACTTGGAACAGACTGAACAGGATGTCTACCTGCAAACCATTGCCGATGCCTATTCCTTACAGCCCGGCAACACAGGTCTCGTTACGCGTGCCCTGGCTACCTGGCCCAATGCGGCTGCTGACATTTGTGATTTGCGCAACAACCGCACGGCCGATCCGGCTGCTCAAGAACGTCTGAATGCTATTGCCATTGTGCAAAGTGGTGGGCAAGCTTGTGATGCTTTACCAGCGACAGGCGTAGATGGTTCCCTCCCGGCTGCACCGCAACCTGAAGAGGATTCCAACCTTGGCACTATTTTGGCTTTATTGCTAGTGTTGGCGCTTGTGGGTGCCGGTATTGTTGTTGTCTTGAATCGGCGTAACAGCATGATGGCTGAAGATGACGACAATGTAGACATGTACTACGAAAACATGCCAGAAAGTGCGCCTAGCATGGCCAGTGAAGAAGGCGTCAGCGCAGTTCCGATTGCGCGGTTCCAAAGTGATTACGTATACGGCCGTGATAACTATGACGACTCCTTCAGTATTGAAAATTCTGGCGGCGAGTTCCTTGGTGAATGTGGCGTGGGCATTGCGGAATCCATTGGCAGCGACACGCCCAAAAACGTAACGGCCTTAGAAGTATGGCTGTTTGACAAAAACGATATTCGTACCATCACCAAAGTAGTGATGAGTGATCATGCTTTTTTTGATGAAGCGCTGAAGGCGAAGCTGGCTCCCAAAGGGGAACCTGTGTTGGCCCGCGAAAATGAAGTAATTGTGCTAGAAACAGCCACGCTCATTATTAATGCAGAAATTAAAGAAATGCAGTACGGGGCAGGTTCCCTGCCGCCGCAAAGCTTCTTTGAGAATTTCTCCATTGAGCTTTCTGCTTGGGCCAAAGAAGGCGACTTTGACGAGCCAGACATTGAGGGACGTGTAGACGAGCTGCTTGAGTATTAAGCAGCCCACATAAACGATAATTCAAAGCCCCGGTTGATTTTCAGCCGGGGCTTTCTTGTTCATTGAGGAAATTACATGCGTTTTTTGGTAACGGGCGGGGCTGGCTTTTTGGGGGCCGTATTGGCAAACAAGCTGGCTGCTGATGGGCATGCGGTGGTTGTGCTGGATGATTTAAGCAACGGGGATGCCAGTCACCTGCGACCAGACGTTCAGTTTACACAGGGAGACATCAACAATATTCCGCTGCTTTGGTCGCTGCTGGGGGCGGTAGATTGTGTTTACCATCTGGCGGCACGGGTTTCCGTGGCAGAGTCGGTGCTGCATCCGCAAGCGTACAATGCCGTCAACGTGGGGGGTACAGTGAGCCTAATGGAGGCGATGCGCGACACGGGTGTGCGGCGGGTGGTATTTACGTCTTCAGGAGCGGTTTACGGCCGTTTGCCCACCCAACCCGTCCATGAAAACGACATACCCAACCCAGATTCTCCCTATGCCGTGAGCAAGTGGGCTGCTGAGCAATACATCCACACCATCGGCCGGCTGTGGGACATTGAGACAGTGGCCCTGCGGATTTTTAATGCATACGGACCTCGGCAAGGGCTGCCAGTCTCTCATGCCCCGGTGATTCCCCGCTTTTTGCACCAGGCGCTCACGGGTGGCTCCGTGGTGCTGTACGGGAACGGCCAGCAAACGCGTGATTATATTTATGTGACGGATGTGGTGGCGGCGCTTTTGGCGGCGGCTACGGCCAAGGCGGTCAATCGGCAGGTGCTCAACATTGGCAGTGGTGTGGAAACGAGTCTGACGCAGTTGGTGTCGCACATTCAACAGGTGACCGGCAAGCGCGTCAATCAGTTAACGAATCAGCAAAAAACGGGCGGGGTTCCCCGGTTGGTGGCCGATATTAGTCGGGCGCAGCAGCTATTAGGGTTTCGCCCGCTTGTTGGTTTGGCTGAAGGATTACAGCAGATTTTGCGGGAAGACGGCCGTTTCCAATCAGTATCCTAAAACATGAACGACTGGCAGTCCTGAACTGTTTAGAGCATAGCTTCTACTCCACAGGACTGCCAGTCGTAAACAAAAAACGCCAGCACCTACTGTGCTAGCGTTTCCATGCCCAAGAGAGGACTCGAACCTCCACGCCCATAAGGGCACAGGCCCTCAACCTGCCGCGTATGCCAATTCCGCCACTTGGGCCAATACGCTGGCAATTATAGCCATTGCCAGACGGCTGTCAATGTGTGAACCCGTTAGATGATACCAATTCTGCAACCTCTGGAGAGGCTGTCTTCGCGACCGCATAGGCGAATTCCGTTATGGGGGCCATTTGCAAAACGGCCGAAGCCCAGGTAAGCCCCGAACCAAAACTGACCAGCAGCAATCTATCATCCAGCTTGATTTCGCCCGACGCCAGACCATCACAAATTGCGACTGGAATTGAGGCCGCAGATGTGTTGGCATATTTATGGACCTTCACCAAAAAGCGCTCCATGGGCAGATTCATGCTACGGGCCGCTGCTTGAATGATGCGCAGGTTGGCCTGGTGCGGCACAATGCAATCAATATCGTTCAGGCTTAACTGGGCCTGGGTTAAGGCCCGCTGGCTGGTGGTGCCCAGAATGCGGGTAGCAAACTTGAATACCTCACGGCCGTTCATGCGAATAAAGTGGCGGCCTTCGTCGAAAGTCGTGGCATTTATCGGTTCAGCCGAGCCGGCCGCATGGGCAATGATGTGCTGGCTGCCGCTGCCGTCTGAGCCCAGGTCAAAGCCCAATACGCCGCAGGCTTCCTCTGTGGCTTGCAACACAAAGGCCCCGGCCGCATCACCGAACAGGACACAGGTGTTGCGGTCAGTCCAATCTACATACCGGCTCAACAGCTCAGCGCCAATAACCAAAATATTCTGATAAACACCGCTGCTGATGAATTGTTGAGCTGTGGTGAGCGCATACAAGAAGCCTGTGCAGCCATTGGACAGCACAAATGCAGGCACGTCTGTTGCGCCTAGCATATGCTGTACCTGGCTGGAGACAGCTGGTGTTAGATGATCCCCGGTGGTGGTGGCCACAATGATGAGGTCAAGGTCGGCTGCGGCCAAATTGGCTTTGTGTAGGGCTTGCCGCGCGGCTTCTACAGACATAGTTGCGTTGGTTTCATGGGGAGCGGCGATATGGCGCTGATGAATGCCGGTGCGCTGTACAATCCATTCGTGGCTGGTGTCTACCGTTTTCTCTAGGTCGTAGTTGGTGACTATTTTCTCGGGTACATAGGCACCCCAGCCGATGATACGGCCGTATTGTTTTTGCATGCTTTGCTCCTCAATCACATTTAGGTGTGTATCTTGTCAAGTTGTCGTCGTCGTTTGCGTAATATTAAACCCGAATTAAGTAAAATCGTCACGGGACTGATTTTCTTGCCGCAAATAACGAGCAGGGGCAGAATAGATTCTTCTCTACATAGCTGCATTTTCCCATCACACAACCCGCCAACGATATGAGAACCGTCAGATAGTTCACGGATAAATGAAGGTGCGAAAGCATTAAACACGCGCTGTGAAATAAAGATCACATAGTTGAGGATACGTTTTGAGATTGGCAACGGCCGTTTGGGTCTTTAGTCTATGAATGCATTAGCACATTATCTTGCACCGCCAAAATTTGATGATCCTGAGAAAAATCGGCAGGCGTATTGGCTTAATCGGTACTTGTTGGCCTTTAGTTCCACCATGCTGCTGTTGCTGGTACTTATACGGCCGTTGACCCGGTTTTCTGGATTTGCACGAATCGCTGCATTTGCGGGGCTTGTTGGTTTTCTAACGCTTGCCTTAGTTTGCCTTGGCCTCGTCTATTTTGGCCACGTTCAGGAGGCTGCCTGGCTGCTATGTGGCGCTGGCTTTGTGATTACGACGGGGTTGATGTGCATTTTTGATGGCATTCGTAGCTCATCTGTGGTGGGTTATTTTGTCATTGTGGCGGCTGTCAGCTTATTTATTCGCGGCAAAACCCCCCTCTTTTTTATGGGGCTCAATGTTGCTGCCCTTACTTTAGCCTACATGGCTGAACAAAATGGGATCATCACCACCCGTTACAACATCTTACCGACCATCGATGATCTTGTCATTCTCGGCGTGGCTTTGGTGCTGCATACGCTGCTGCTGCGACAGCTTATTGAAGGTCTCAGTGAAAGTGTCGCCGACGCTCAATGCGCTATTGCTGATTTGCAGGTAGCAAATCAGGAGCTGGAACAGAGCCAGGCATCCTTGAAACAATTGCATCAGGAATTGGAAGCGCGCGTCGTCGAGCGCACGGCCGAATTACAAATTACCAATGCCCAGTTGCAGCACGAAGTCGCTGAACGCAAGCGTACTCAGGAAGCAATGCAGCAGGCCCAAAAGCGAGAAAGCCTGGGGCTTATGGCCAGCGGCATTGCCCATGATTTTAATAATCTGCTGGTAGCGATGCTGGTTCAAACCAGTCTTGCCATCAGTCAGCTGCCGCCAGATATGCCCGCACGGGCCAATATCCAGAAAGCCGTGTTGGCTGCTGAACAGGCGGCCGATCTAACCCGGCAAATGTTGGCTTACGCAGGCGGCGGTCAACTAGAAATGACGCCAGTCAATCTAAATCAGGTAATCGAGAACAATGTTCATCTCTTTCAGGCAGCGATTGCTAAAAATGTTTCCCTACACACTGATCTGGCTGTCGATTTGCCGTTGATTGAGGCAGATCGCAGCCAGCTTCAACAAGTCATTATGAACCTGATCTTGAATGGGGCAGAGGCAATTGAGGGAGATGTCGGGCATGTTTGGGTGAGTACCGGCCGGGAAATGATCATGAGCCATGATGCCCATTTTTGGCATTGGACGGGCAGTGTGCTGCCAGATGGTGAGTATATCTGTTTAACCGTACGCGATAGCGGCATGGGTATGACGCCTGAGATTCGCAGCCGGATTTTCGATCCGTTTTTTACGACCAAGGAAGCTGGCCAGGGATTGGGCCTGGCCTCGGTATTGGGCATTGTGCGGGATCATCACGGGGGGATGCATGTGGAAAGTGAGCCAGGGCAGGGCACGCTGTTTCGTTTGTTATTTCCCCCAAGCCAGAAAAAGGAAACGGCCGTTTCCGTCCCACCCACCAGGCAACCGGCCAATACATCAGGCAGGCTCATTTTGGTCATTGATGATGAAAAACCCGTACGTGAAGCAGTTACGGACATTATGGAGTTGCATGATATTGAGGTGTTAACGGCCGTTAATGGCCAGGACGGTATTGCTGTGTTTCGCCAACGTAAAGAGGAAATTCAGCTGGTGGTACTGGATATGTCTATGCCGGGCATCAATGGCATTGATACGCTGCATGAACTGCGCCAGATTGACCCAGAAATACCTGTGATTCTTTCCTCAGGTTATTCGCAGCAGCAAATTGCGCCTGAATTAATGATCAACGGCCGTACTGGGTTCCTGGCCAAACCCTATGCGGTCAACGCACTGGTCGATAAAATTTGGCAATATTTACCCAACGATCCCCCTGCTGCCTCTTGACAAACCCCTGACCAACAGCAAAAATATGCCCGATTGGCAAATAAACCTCCGGCGAAGTTTTCCCGGAGGTTTTAACTTTTTTGCCAAAAGGAGAGTTGTTCAAGCGATGAAAAAACGTGTGCAATTTCTACTGTTGCTAACATTTATAGGCTTGCTGATTGCTTGCGGGGGTGATGACGAAGCGACGCCAACGCCCATTCCACCGCCGGTGGCCACAGATGTGTTGGAAACGGCCGTTACCCCCACAACCTTGCCACCGCCACCCACCATTGCGGCCGTCGCGACCAGCACACCCACTATAGAACCAGTGGCCGCTGGCACAAATCTGCTCACCGCCGCCGATTTTGGCACCGACCGTAACCCGCTGACGGGTGAACTGGTGGCTGATCCCGCGCAGCTGCAAAGACGGCCGCTCGCCATCAAAATCTCCAACGCGCCCCCCAGCTACGTCCGACCCCAGTCCGGCCTGAACAGTGCCGACTGGGTGTTTGAACACACCACTGAGGGCAGCATCACGCGCTTTACGCTCATCATGTACGGCAACGATGTGGAGCAAGTAGGCCCCATCCGCAGCGCCCGGCTGATTGACGTGGAACTGCCCGCCATGTACGATGCTGCCCTGGCTTTTTCTGGGGCCAGCGTGGGCGTCAACCAGCGTCTCAACGCCTCCGACTTTGCCGAACGCCTCATTCGCTCCAGCGACCCCGGCTACTACCGCACGGGGGAAGATAAACCGTTTGAGCACACCTTGTACGGCCGTCCCGATGTCTTCCGCCAGGGATTAGAAGCGCTGGGGCTGAACACCCCGCCTAACTTCAACGGTCTGCTCACCTTCGCCAGCGAACCACCAACAGGCGGCACGCCAGCCAGCAGCGTAGCCATTGATTACCAGTGGGAGACGGTGGAGTGGCGTTATGATGAGACTGCTGGAAGATACTTCCGTTGGGCCGCCGGGGAACCCCACCTGGACGGCAACACGGGTGAGCAGGTCAGCGCCGCCAATATTGTGGTGATTGCTCCTTTCCACGTAGAAGACGCCACCATTTGTGAGCAGATTACCAACGGCGTCTGCACCCATCTGTCGGTGCAGATTCAGCTGTGGGGTAGCGGTACGGGCCTCATTTTGCGCGATGGGCAGCAGTTCCCCGTGACGTGGCACCGCGAAAACCGCAACGACTTGCTTACCTTCACCGATGCCGAGGGGAATCCCTTTCCCCTGCAAATCGGCAACACCTGGGTGCAGCTTGTCCCCACCTGGTATGATGACCCGGTGACCGTTTCGCCCTAAACTAGATTGGTCCAATCTTCAAGGATTGGACCAATCTTTTGACGCGGTCGTTTCGTCCCTACAATGGTTATAATTTGATGAAACCTTGTTTCACCAACAACTCCGCGTTCAGCACGGACCCGCTGGCCGCGCCGCGCAGGGTGTTGTGGGTGATGGAAAGGAAGCGAATGTCGTTGACCGGGCATTTACGCACGCCGCCGACGGTCCAGGCCAGACCGTTTCCTGCGTCTCTGTCCAAACGAGGCTGGGGGCGGTTGGCTTCCGGCCGGTAAATGAAGACTGACTCTGGCATCGTGGGCAGGTTACGAATGATTTCGGGCGGTTGCCACGTTTGGAACAGCTTAATCACTTCTTCGGCAGAGGTAGATTGGCTGAGCTTGACAGAGACGCTGCCCAAATGGCCATCGATGACGGGGACGCGGTTGGCTTGAGCGCTGACCATGAAGGGAGCCATTTCGATCGCGCCGTTGGTGTAGGTGCCGCACAGTTTGCGCGGTTCGGTTTCTAGCTTGCCATCTTCGCCGCCAATGTATGGAATGACGTTGTCCATGATGTCCAGCGAGGGAACGCCAGGGTAGCCTGCGCCGGAAATCGCTTGCATGGTGGTGACCACTGCCGTTTCTAACCCATACGTCTGATGCAAAATTTGTAACGGCAAAACGATGCTCGTGGTGGAGCAGTTGGCGTTGGCCACAATCCAGCCGTCCCAACCATATTCCTCTTTTTGGCGGGAAATGAGCGCCGTGTGCTCTGGGTTCACTTCTGGGATGAGCAGCGGCACGCAGGGGTCCATGCGGAACGGCGAGGCGTTGGTGAGGACGATGTAGCCAGCCTGGGCAAACTTTGGCTCCAACTCCCGTGCCTCGGCGGTGGGCAGGGCGGAAAAAAGGACACGCGGTTCCAGATTGGGTTCAGTGGGTTTAACGATCATGTCGGCCACGGCAGGGGGCGGATCGCCGGGCAGCAGCCAGTTAACGCCTTCGCCATACGGCCGTCCCGCAGTCCGCTCTGAGCCGGTGAGGGCGACAATCTCAAACCAGGGATGGTCTACCAAATGTTGAATAAAACGCTGCCCCACTGAGCCTGTGGCAGCCAGAATACCGATGGGAATTTTCGTGTTCATACAATTTACCTCGTTTTGCTTCGAGGTGCGACGCACTTTTGAATGTGCGTCGCACCTGAAAAAATAAAAACGCCGCGCCCACAATGGGGCGACGGCGTCGCGATTCCACCCAATTCAGTATTCAGTGACCAGTTATCAGTATTCAGTAAACGGTTCTGATTAGATTACTGTTTACTGATTACTGAATACTCTCAAGACGGCCGTTAACGGGGCCAACCGTGCTTCCCTACTCAAAATTACTGTTCAGGAAGTCGCTCTCAGGGGGTTTTCGGGGCTATCTTTGTTTCGGAGGCTCTCAGCCTTTGGCCTTCCGATCTCTGCAACAGGCTCAGCCGCTACTCGTCCTGATCATTGCTTTTTCAGGGATTGCCTTGCGGCAAATCCTTGTGAATTCCGCAAGATTATAAAGAATCTGGTTGACCTGTCAAGCATTCTTGGGAAAACAGGCGACATCGCCGGACCAGGGTTGCAGGTTGAAGGTATGCTGGTGTTGGTCAGAAACGGCCGTTATTTCCTGCATCTCATCACTGGTATTGAGCGCTACCCAAATTGTTTCTGTGTTGCTGCTGCGAGCATAAACCAGCGTGTCTTTCTCTGATTGAATAATGGCGAAACGGCCGTGTCCTAGCACCGGATGATCGTGGCGGAACTGGATCAGCCAGCGGAAATATTCCCGAATGTCCCCGTCCTGATCTTGGCCCCACAGCATCGGCTGCCTATTTTCTTCCATCCCCTGGCTATCAGGTTCCTGCATTCCCTTTTCCTGGCGCACCCCCACCTCGCTGCCGTTGTACACAATCGGTGGCCCGATAAGGGTAAACTGGCACAGCGCTGCCAGCTTGAGCTTGCGCTTGTCGTGGCCGGTGGCAAAGTAAAAGCGATTCATGTCGTGGTTGTCTAAAAAGCTGGGCCGACTGTATGTTTCCGGGAAGAAGCGCTCATGTTTAATGACAAAGCTGGCAAATTCAGAGAGCGTCATACGGTGGAGCGCAAACGTGTCTCGCAGCGCCTGTTCCAAAGAGAAATCCAGACAGCCATCCAGGCGACCTTCATAACTGAGCAACGTTGAAGGGGTCTCAACCACTTCGCCAAAAATCCAGGCATCGGGCTTGACTTGCTTAACAGTGGCCCGCATCTCGGTCCAAAAATCATGGGTTGGTCCCAGCGCGTAATCGAGCCGCAGCCCGTCGAAGCCCACATCCCCCAGCCAAAAGCGCACGCTGTCTAGCAGATATTTCCGCACTTCGGGATGATTGACGTTGACCTGAGGTAGATCCATCACGCCAAAAAAGGTTTCGTAGTCATGCGGATAATCGATCCAATGGTACCAATTGACAAAAGGACTGTCTGGATTTTGAATGGCTTCTTGAAAGCTGTGATGCTCACGGCCCCAATGATTGGCCACAAAGTCTAGCAGCACCCGGATGCCCTTGCTGTGGGCGGTATCTATCAGTTCCCGAATGTCTTCCAGGCTGCCTAATCTGGGGTTAACGCTAAAGTAGTCGGTGGCATGATAGCCGTGGTGGCTGTCGTCAGGGAAAAAGGGATTGAGCCAGATGGTGTTGAAGCCCATCTCGGCCACATATTCCAGCTTCTGGATGATGCCGCGCAGGGTGCCGCCGTAGATGTCATTCAGGGTTTTGGTGGCGTTCCAGGAACGGCCGTCTCCCGGATAAAACCTGTCTGGGAATATTTGATACACAACGGCTGACTGGCTCCAGGCAGGTGGTTCGCTGGGACCCACGTAGTAAGAAAAAACTTCGCCATCGTTGGCCAGAATTGGCTCCGAGCCATCAGCGGGGTACGCTTTAATGGTATAGCGTACGATGGTGCCTTCTGGCTGGGGTGGCAGCGTAACCTGCCACAGCTGCATATATTGCCAGTTGAGTAAATCCCACTTGGTTTCGCTGCGATGAAGTGGATAGGTTTTCCCAGATGGAAAAGCTGGCGTATTCGGCAGCGTCAGCTCACAGTCAATCTTGTCAATCAATTGCGGCAAGCCCACAATCACGGTAAGGGTTGGCGCGTCGCCCTCTTGCGGGGCACGCGGCTCGATTAGACTGTGGTGTTTCACACCTTGCCGCCACGCCTGATAATATTTCAGCCTTTTTTCAGTGGTCGATAGCGAACCAAAAACAAAATCATCCATCTAATTTTTGCCTCTTTCTTGTTGTCGTCTCGGTTGTTCGGCGTGTGAATTACCGCCTGTGCGGCAAGCCACACATAGAATTAGTTTATAGAACCGCCCACGGGTAGGCCGCTAGGCACTGACTCCGGAATGGTGTGGCTCAAATCCATCGCGGATGGTGAGGTGAGTGCGTCTAGAAAAGCCAACAGGGTTGCCACTTCTGCATCGGTCAGGGCTGGGCAGGGTTGGGCGAAGGAGGTGGCGTTGAGGGCTGCGGTGTGTACGGCCGTATCCCCCGAATCTTCGGCCACCATCAATGGCGACAATTGGCTGAAATCATAATTTTCTACTGCCTGGGCTGGGTGGAGATGGTGCAAAACGGCCGCTTCCAGCGTGGCATAAGCGCCATTGTGCATCCAGGGGCCGGTGAGGGCCACATTGCGCAGCGGTGGCGTGCGGAAAGCAAATAGATCGCTGTCGTCACCGGTTTCGCGGGCACGGCCGTAATCGTAGGGTTCCTCATTGCCCTTGCCTGGGCCGATCTGGGGTACGCCAATATTGTGGAACTGCAAATCGCTCATGAGTGAACCGCTGTGGCAGCGGGCGCAGCCTGCTTTGCCATAAAACAGTTCTGCCCCAGCCAATGCGTCCGGCGACAAAGCTGACACATCCCCTTGCAAATAGCGGTCCCAGGGGCTGTCTAAAAAGGTGAACACGTCTGCCTGGTAGGCGGCCAGGGCGTTGGCGGCATCCTCAAAGCCCAGTTGGTCTAAAGGCACATCGGGGTAGGCGGCCTGGAACATTTCCTGATAAGCCGGTATTGCCAAAATTTCTGCCATCAATTCATCCCAAACGCGGCTGAACTGATGATCGCTGGCGCTGGCCAGCGCATTGCGGTCGCCAAAAATATCTTCATCGCCGCGCCGCCCGCGCATTTCGTCACGTGAGGTGACGGGGAACATGGCCTGGGCAGCCAGGGCGTTTGTCAGGCCGGTGGGTAAATCATCGTTGGCTGGGCTGTCGAATTCGGATACGGCCGTTCCCGACACACGCCCATCCCAAAAGAGGACATCCATGCCGTCCAGCCCCATGTTAAAAATAGGCGTGGCGTTGCGAGGGACGAGTACCTCACGGCCGTTTACCAAAACACGCGTCAGGGCTAATCCTTCGCCCCCGGTACCGATGGGCAGTGGCAGGGCATCGCCTGTAGCCGCTGCCGGATGGTGGCAGGTGACGCAGGCCGTATCTTTGTTGCCGCTCAGGAGTGGATCCCAGAACAAAGCCCGCCCCAATGCCACCTCGGCCTCGGAGGGAGCGGCTTGTTGCAAGGGTAAGGTGGCCCCGGCCTGGGCCAAAAGTTCCGCCAGCGCGGGGGCGGATTGTGTGACCTCTGGCGTTTTTTCGGCTGCTTGCAGACTTTTGAACAGGTAAACGGCCGTAAAAACAACCAGCACCACTACTCCGGCCCAGCGCACACTTTGCCGTCCAAGGCCCAAACGGCCGCGATAGCGCAAGATGAGCAGCAGCACGCCCAGCCAGGCTACCCCGTTGGCGATGATGAGCAGGGTTGTTGTGGGCAGATTGAAGGCCGTTGCTGGTGCGCCCGTGACGGGATAAAGTGCGGCCTGTTGGGCAGCTTCGGCCGTGGCATCCAGCGGATAGGGCAGATTCACTTGGCGGTCGGCGGGGATGTTGGTGAATTGTTGGGTACGGCCGTCTGGCCACTGAATGGTGAGTTCGTCGATGGAAACGGCCGTGCCCAGGCCAAAGTGCAGCGTCAGCTCGTTGCCTGCGCCCAGGCTGCCGCCATTTTGCACTTCGCGCATTTGGGTATTGCCATCGGCCGTGCGCAAAGTGACGCGCGTGCCGACGGCATCTCGGTTGACCGGACCGCTGCCTGTGAGTGCCAGCGAAAACCAATGGCTGTTTGCTTGCGCCCCGGTCTGATTGCGCAGCAAGCTGTAGCCATTGTCTTTATTGCCGATGAGCAAATCGACCCAGCCGTCGTTGTCGAAATCGGCCGTGGCAATGCCCATCGTTGGTCCTACGTCGTTGGCCCCGCTGCCGGTGCGTACCCGGCTGAAGGTGCCATCGCCATTGTTATGAAAGAGCGGGTTGGCTGCCAGACCTCTGTGATCTGCGGTGGTCATGACGGCCAGGTACAAATCTTGCCAGCCGTCATTGTCGTAATCCAGCGCGGTGGCGGCCCAGGCAACCCCATCTGGCACGGACACACCCGCCAGATCGGCGACGTCGCCAAAGGTGCCATCCCCCTGATTTTGCAGCAGAGTCATCGGCCCGGCGTTGGAGAAATAAAAGTCAAAGTCGCCATCGTTGTCGTAATCGGCCGTGGCCAGCCCCATGCCCATGACGCGGGTGTCGGCTCCGGCTTCGCTGGCAACTTCGGTGAAGCAATGGGCAAGCTCCCCCTCTAGGCGGTCTTCACAGCCGGGGCCATCGTTGCGCCACAGCTTGTTGCCAATGGGGAAGAGGAATTCGTCGTTGACCAGGTAGATGTCCTGGTCGCCGTCATTGTCGTAATCCGTAAAGCTGGCGACGAAGCCGGCCCCGAAGGTTTGGCCGTTTAGCAGGCGAGTTACATCGCTGAAGGTGCCGTCGCCATTGTTGTGGTAAAGGCGGTCGGATTCGCCCTCGTTGGGACGGCCGCAGCGTGGATAGCAGGACCAGTTGGCCACGTAGAGGTCCAGCCAACCGTCGTTATCGTAGTCGCCCCAGGAGGCGGTTTGGCTGTTGGCGTCTTCACCGCCTACGCCTGCCTGGCGGGTGATATCGACAAAGCCTTGGCCAGCTTCGTTGTGGAAGAGGTGGTTTTGTCCCCAATTGACCACATACAGGTCTAGCCAGCCATCGTTATCGTAGTCGGCAAAGGAGGCGCCGCCGCTGTAAGCGTCTGGCAGGGCCACGGTTTCAGCCAGCGGAGGATGGCTAAAGGTGCCATCGCCGTTGTTATGGTAGAGGCTGTTGGGGCCTTTGGTGTCGGTGACGTAGAAATCGACCCAGCCGTCGCGGTCATAATCGCCCCAGGCCTGGCCGATGGCCCGGTCGTTGCCCTGGCGGGTCTGCCTGATGCCCGCCATCCGGCTGACGTTGTGGAAGAGGGTGGTTGGTGGGGTGGAAACGGCCGTGTCGTTTGCCGCAATAGTTTCTTGTGCGGGTTTGGCCCGTTGGCAGGCGGACAAAAAAATGAATATGACAAGAAAGAGAAGTTTTTTCGATTGCATTTGCCTCTTCCTTCTACCAGCGCATCATTCTTCCGGCAGCAATTGAATGATATGAACGGATTGTGGTGGAATCTCGTCGTAGGGCACATAGCTGCCGCTGGTAGGATTGCTGCCTGGTTGGAGGCCATAAAGGGAAACGGCCGTAACTGGCCCATCCAGCGTCAATTCCAGACTGTAATCCTCAGCCGAAACCGCGTTTTTGTTCACGTTGATGATGACCAACACCGTTTCATTTTCCGTTTGACGCAGGAAGGTGTAGAGTCGGGGTGAGTTGGCTTCCACCAGTGTCCAGTCGCCGACACGCAGCGCTTCATGGTCGTTGCGCAAATGGATGAGGTCACGGTACAGGCTCAGCAGCGAATCGGGGTCATCGGTTTGGCGGGCTACGCTGCGTTCGGGAAAATCGGCAGCGGCCGCTCGCCAGGGTGTGCCTTCTGTGAAGCCAACGGCAGGACTGTTGCTGGCCCACTGCATGGGCAGGCGAATATCCTCATCTGGCTTGATGCCCGTCATGCCGATCTCTTCACCATAGTAAATGAAGGGAACGCCGCTGCCGGTCAGTAAAATAGCGGCGGCTACGCGCGCCTGGGCCTCATCACCGCGTAACTGCGACATCACCCGATTTTGGTCGTGGTTGGTGATAAAGGTGGCGTACTGGTTGGACGGAAACGCGTCATATACTTCTTGCTGGGTGTCGGCAAAGATGGGGGCTAACCCTGCCCCCGCACCGTTGATGATGTCCAGCGCCAGGTCGAACTGGAAGGCAATGTCTACTTCGTCACCCGTGTAATCGACTACTTGCTGGGTGCTGGTCCACGCTTCGCCCACGGTGAGAGCGTCTGGGTCTACCGCTTTGTAAAAGGTATGAAACTCTTGCAGCCAATTGTGGGTGCTGCGGGTATTTTGCTGACCTTCACCCTCTTCGATCATGTGTTTAATGGCATCCAGACGGAAGCCATCGACGTTCATCTCATCCAGCCAAAATTTGGCGGCCTCAAACATGGCAAAGGTGACATTGGGATTTTCGTAGTTCAGGTCGGGCATGCCACTCCAGAAGACACCGTAGTAGTAGCCGCTGGCGCTGTTGTGCCAAACGACCTGCCCGTCTGGTCCACGATAGCCGGGATTTTCCTCGGCCCAAATGTACCAATCACGCTTCTCCGAAGTGGGGTCTTGGGATTCGATAAACCAGGGGTGTTCATTCGAAGTATGGTTCATCACCAGATCGACAATGACGTGAATGCCTCGGGCATGGGCTTCATCCATCAGCCGGAGAAAATCGTCGTTGGTGCCGTAATCTGGGTTTACCTGGAAGTAATCGACCACGTCGTACCCATGATAGCTGGGGGAGACCATGATGGGCATGAGCCAGATCCCAGTGACGCCGAGATCGTTGTTGGTTGTGGGATCGCCGTCATTGAGATAGTCGAGCTTTTCGATGACGCCATTCAGGTCGCCAATGCCGTCGCCATCGCTGTCGTAGAAGCTGCGCACAAAGATTTCGTAGAAAACAACGTCATTCCACCAGGGATTATCATTGGTGCCCGAAATAAAGGGATCGGCTGTGGCTGTCGCTGCGGGGAGTGGGGTGCTGGTGGGTTCGGGAACGGCCGTTGCCGCCACCGTTTCTTCGGGATTGTTATCTGGGGTGTCGGAGACGGCCGTTGGTCGTGGTGTGTCTGTTTCCTGGCAGGCAGCCAGCAGCAGCAAAGTAAACAAAAAGGCGAGAAGTAGACGTGTTTTCATAGAAGGTC
This sequence comes from uncultured Anaerolineae bacterium, assembly GCA_905479495.1. GTDB lineage: Bacteria > Chloroflexota > Anaerolineae > Promineifilales > Promineifilaceae > Leptofilum. The sequence goes on along the minus strand of CAJQMR010000005.1, from coordinate 26,317 downwards.
CTGGCGGCAAACGGCCGTTCCCAACCCAATTACCAGAGAATAACGGGGCGGAAACGGCCGTAATCCATTAACAATTAAAAATTAACCATTCACAAGTTACAATTATTTATCCCTTCACTGCCCCTTGTGTCAGGCCACCCACAATTTGATCTTGCAACAAGAGATAAATGATCATAATGGGCAAAGCGCCCAGCAAAGCGCCGGCAGCAAATGGCCCCCATTTTTGGGAAAACTGGCCGCTGGTGTAAATAAACAGGCCCACCATTAGAGGGTATTGGTCCGTGCTTTTTAGCAAGATTCGGGCCAGAATAAAGTCACCATATGTACCAATAAAAGTTAGGATGGCAATCACAACTAAAATCGGCCGCATCAATGGCAGCAAAAGCTGAGAAAACGTTTGCCAATGAGTCGCGCCATCTACCATGGCACTTTCATCAATGGCCCGGGGAATGGTGTCAAAGAAACCCTTCATCAGCCAGATGTTTACACCCATTGCCCCACCTAAATAGACAAGGATCAAGCCCGCGTGTGTATTTAAGCCAATAGCCGGAACGATCGCTTCAAATTGGGTAACCAATGTAAAAATGGCAATCATGGCCAACAGCCCAGGAAATACTTGAATCAGCAAAATTCCTTTGAGCATGGTTTCGCGTCCCCTAAACCGGAAGCGGGAAAAAGCATAAGCGGCCAGCGTGGTAATTGTCACCGATAGAACTGTGGTGATCGATGAAATCTTTATTGAATTCCAAATCCAGATGCCAAAAGGCGTCTCCGGCGTATTAAACAGCGTCCGGTAGTTGTCCAGGCCAATGTTTTTGGGAATCAGGCTGGCCGTTGCCAGGGTGTTGGATGGGTTAAGTGATGTTGATAAGATCCACAAAACCGGGAAAATGGCAAAGGCAATCAATATCAGCGCGACCAGCCAGCGAATTGTATAAGAGAGATATCTGCGTTGTTTGAATGTTAAATTAGACACCTTCACCAACCTCCTCCCACATCTTGGTATAGCGGAATTGAAAGAGTGTGATAATCGCTACAATAGCGAAAATGACGATAGTAATCGCTGCCCCCAGGCCGTACTCCTTACCACGTCCAGCGGCAAAGGCCAGGTTGTAGACGTAGCTAATCAAAATATCTGTATGCCCCGCCCTGGTGAGCGATCCCGCAATCGGCGGCCCTCCTTCGATAAAGAGAAAGATGATGTTGAAGTTGTTGAAGTTAAAGGTAAAAGAGGCCACCAGCAGGGGGCCTACAGCCACGAGCAGAAGAGGGAGGGTGATTTTGAAAAAGCTCTGGAAGGCATTGGCTCCGTCAACTTTGGCGGCTTCATACAGATCTGAGGGGATTGCTTGAAGGGCACCACTGCAAATCAAAAAGAAGTAGGGATACCCCAGCCATAAATTTACAATCAGAATGGCTAACTTTGCCAAGGTGGGATCAACTGTCCACTGAGGGGCAATATTGAAGAGTTCCGTCAATGTGCGATTGATCACGCCTACTTCGTTATTAAACATCCCTTTCCAAATGAGGATGGTGATCAGGCTGGGAATGGTGTAGGGAATGAGCAAAAATGATTGGATGATTTTTCGCCCAGGAATAGTGCGGTCATTGAAGATATAGGCAATGCCCAAACCAAGCGCGAAAGTGGAAAAAACACTGAGAAAGGCAAAGGCAAAGTTCCAAATGATAATCCGCGTGAGTGGTCCCCTGAGAGCAGAACTTTGGAAAAAGCGCGTGAAGTTGTTGACGCCTACATTGGCACGGTAGCCTGATGTAAGTTCTGCGCCATTGCGTGCCGTCCAACGGCCGTCCACTGGAAGATATTCTGTGCCTGTTTCCTGGTCAATCAGCGTATCGTTGGCTTCATCATAGACAAACTTTTGCTGTAGCTGGGCCGCTTCACTGGCGGAACGAATTTTCACCCCATCTAATTCAGAACCAAACTGAATTTCAGGGATATTTTTATCCGCCGCGATACGAATGGCATTAAGACGTGTATAGTCGCCAATCTCATTAGGAATCCCGCTTTCGTCAAAATCAGTTGCATCTGTTGCCTCACTGGCTGGTATAAGCGGAACGCCCGGAAAAGCAAGATAGTTTTCTCCAGCCGCATTTTGCAGCCAAAGCGCATAGTCGCCATTCTCGTTGGTGTAACCCGTCCACGAATAGGTGGTTCCACCTTCTGGCAAGTAGCGCTCTTTGGAAATTTGCTCAATAGATTGTGGCTTGGTTAGCAGATGACCATCGCCATAATTGGTAAAGGCGACAAAGATGGTGAGGATGATTGGCCAAATAGCAAACATGCTCATCATAACCAGGCCAAGCAACATCCAGCGCAGCGGGTACATGTCTCGCACGAGGATAATGTAATTGATGCCGGCGGCAATAAGCGTGACAACAATGCCGAGGGACGCAAAGCCTTCGCCAAAGGCGCGCACAGCAAACCAAATGGCAAATGCATCGATTGCTAACAACAAAACGAGTCGCAAAACCACAGTAAACAGCGTTGCACTCTGCCCGGTCGGTTGTGGTTGCGGCTTTTTGAGCGCTTGAACTGCCATATAGCTAACCTCCTTCCTACTCCTGGGGGAATTCTTCTCTTCCTGGATGCGGTTTTAGGGTAGTTGTAAGAGTGGGAGCAATGAACTCCCGTGTGTTTTGAAGTAAAAATTTGAGGCTCAGAAACGGCCGTTTCTGAGCCTCAAATATCATGCGGAATTATCCGCCCATTTCAATGGTTAGAATCTTGGTTTCGGAATCCCAGGTAAAGGTAACCGGGCCATCAGAATCTACGGTAAAGGCAATGTTGTCGCCATCAGCTACGCCATCAACCCCATAGTTCTCTGTCCAAGCACCGTCAAGCGCCACTTTACCTTCGTACTCGCCAGCTGGCACGTCAAAGGTAGCGGAATAGGTGCCGTCACCATTGTCGGTTAAGGCTGTGCCCGTGCAAGCCGGGTCCCAATCGCCTTCGCAAAGACCAGAGGCCACTTGCCAGGAACCAGGCACATTGACCATACCTGCAGCCGAGCCGCCAATGAGGTCACGGATTTGGGCGGCGCCATTTGTAAGCGCTTCGTCAGCCGTTTGCTCACCATTGATGATCAAGGTGAAGGAATCGGCCCAGCTGCCCCAGACAGAACCCATTTCTGGGATGGCTGGCATGGGAACGGCATCGACGCCGACTTCCCCAAACGTAGCGATGTCAGGGTCATCGCTGGTCACAGAGACAAAAGCAGAAGGACGATTGCCAGCACTAGCTAACTCCTGCATCACGTCTTGGGTGGCCACAAATTCGGTCAGGAATGTTTGGGCCAAGAGCACGTTTTCGCTCAGCGCATTAACCGCAAAACCCTGTACGCCTAGGAAGGATTGGCCAACTTGCTCAGCAGCGGGGAATGTTGTGATAGCATACGGAACACCAGATTCGCGCAAACGATCCAAAGCCCAAGGACCAGCCATCAGGAAAGGTACTTCGCCAGTTTCAAATTGCAGGTGAGCGGTATCCCAGTCTGTGCTGCTGCTGATGTAACCAGCCTCTACATTTTGTTGAATGAAGTCGCCAGCGGCAATCATGCCAGGGCTGTCGATACCAACATCTGTTGGATCATAACCATTCTCGTTAACGCCAAATACGTAGCCGCCAAAAGCGGTTTGCAGCGGATAGGCATCGTAAGTTGTGCCAGTAAGGGCCAGGGCATAGGTAGCGTCACCGCTGTCAACCAAGGCTCCACCCATCTCTATCAACTCGTCCCAGGTGGTGGGCGGTGTTTCGATCATGTCGGTGTTGTAGAAAAAGGCAAGATTTTCAACAGCGTAGGGCATCCCTACCAATTGACCTTCATAGGTGAAGGCATCAATGGCAACTGGGTAAAATTCATCAACTTTGTCACCTAAATCAATGGGGGCTAGCAAACCGCTGGCAAAGAAACCACCAATACGGTCATGGGCCAGGATAAGTATATCGGGGCCTTCGCCTGCCGGGGCAGCAATTGGGAATTGATCGTTGATGTCGGCTACCTGCTCAACGATTAAGCCAACACCATATTCGGCCTGGAAGGATTCGGCAAGATCCGTCAGAATTGGGGCGCGTGTGTCATCGGCCCAAATTGTAATGGAAACGTCAAATTCATCCATGGCTTCTTCTTCAGCTGGTGCCGCCTCTTCTTCCATGGTTTCTTCTTCAGCTGGTGCTTCTTCTTCCATGGCTTCTTCTTCGGCTGGCATTTCTTCATCCATGGTTTCTTCTTCAGCTGGAGCCGCTTCTTCTGCCGTGGTGTCTGTTGTTGTCGCGGGCTCTTCGACTGTGTCTTCGGCGGCGGGTTCATCAGCACCACCGCAGGCGCTCAAAAATAGAGCACCGAGTAAAAACAAAACTGCTAGGATATACCATTTTTTCGTGTTCATCTCTCTCCTAAAATTCTTTTAAATTTTTTGATTTTGAAAATATTGGCGTACTTATTGACGGTTTTGTGGAAAGCACCACCTCCTTCAGTGGGCAAGGCTAATCTTTTGTTCTTGTTGATTAAGACTCAATTGTAAAGTTATGATGCGTATGAACTTTATTCTCGCTTGTAGAAGCGTCTTCTGAATTTATAGTTATTCAGCATTGTATCCATTAACTGGCAGGAGCGGCAGTGATAATTCTTCTTGTAAAGAATCATTTAGCAAAGAAAGGTTTTCCAGAAGGTTGCCTTGCGAAATTTCGCTGATGCAGCTGAGGCGAAGTTCATTATATGTTTGATGAGCGGCGGATATTTCTGTGCAGACGGCTTTCCCTTGTTCGGTGAGGTAGAGGCGGAGGGTACGGCCGTCTGTTTCATGTGGTTTGCGCAAAATATAACCGGTATTTTCCAGCCCTTTGACAATGCGCGTGACGTTGCTTTTGTCGCATAAAAGGCGATCGCTTAGCTCACTGGAAGAGAGTCCTGGCTTTTCCAAAATATGAAGTAATGCATAATAGCGTGTGGGGCTGAGATTATATTGACCAAATAACCGACGGTCACCATCATCGAGGAGAATGAAGGTTTGTTTTAGAAGGTTGTAGAGCATTTCTCTGTCGCTCATGCTGTTTCAGTGGACCTTTTGGGAAAACGGGTTCCAAAAATATAGTTGATACCTCAACAGTTGATGCATCAACTATATCACTGAACTTTAGGCATGTCAACCAATAGTTGGCACTAAAATTTGGGCACTTCGCCACTTGATTTGCTGGCAATAGGTGGGGGGCTTTGAGATTTGAAAGGGGGAGAATGGGTGAAACGTGATGCGCCTAGGCGCATCACGTTTCACCCATCCTTATTTATTCGCGCAGCTGGGCGTTTAAGCGATGTTTGAGCTGGCCAATGATTTTATTGCGGCTTTTTTGCACCACTTTGTCCGTGAGGGTTTTATCAGGTGCCTGGAAGGTGAGATGGTAGGCCAGGCTTTTTTTGCCTGCACCAATCTGGCTGCCTTCGTACAGGTCGAACAGTTCCACATCTTTGAGTAGAAACCCTCCTGATTTGCGGATAGCTTCCTCGACCTCTTGGGAAGCAACGCCTTTGTCTACCACCACCGCAATATCTTCATGCACGGCCGGGTAGGGCGAGATGGGATCGTATGGGTAATGGCTGGGGATGTGGGCGATGAGCGCCTCCAGGTCGATGTCGGCGGCCAGGACGGGTTGGTCATCATCTTCCAACTGCACATCGAACTGCTCTACCACCAGCGGATGCAGTTCACCCATGACACCAACTTGCGTTTCACCCAGCAGCAGGCGGGCAGTGCGTCCGGGCCGATAGCTGGGATGCTCTACTGGTTCGTAGCTGATGTCTAGATGAAGCTCGGTGAACAGCGCTTGCAGCACACCCTTCAGATCGAAGAAGTCGTAGGTGCCGGATTCGCCATTTTGCCAGCCCAGAACGGTGCGCTGACCGCTCATCACAAGCGACAGGCGCGTTTGCTCGGTGGGTAGAATTTCATCCTCATCGGCGATGAAGATGGGGCCGACCTCGAACATGGCCAGCCGATCCTGGTAGCGGCTGTTGTCAGCGACAATCTCTACCACGGAAGCGAGCAGGCTGTGGCGCATTTCGGCCCGTTCAGCAGAGAGGGGGTTGGTGAGGGTAACGTACGGCCGACCATCTGGCCCGGCCGCATGATTTTTAGGCATCAACTTCGCTTCTTGTGCTTTGGAGGTGAGGCGGAAGGTGATGAGCTCCTGCAAGCCAGCCTGCACCAGCGTGTCTTTGATGCGCTCTTCCTGCTCTAGCTTGGGATTGCCCCGCTGTGGTGGCAGCACATCAGACAACACAGTGGAGGGGATGTTGTCGTAGCCGTACATGCGGCAAATTTCCTCTACCAGGTCGTGCGGCCCTTCGATGTCCATGCGGTGATCTGGCGCGGTGACGACCAGATGATCGTCATGCACCTCAGCTTCAAATTCGAGGCGTTTCAGCAGCTCGGCCATCTCCGCGCCGCTTAAATCCAGGCCGCTGAGGCGGCGGGCATAATCCAGCTTCAGCGTCACGGTGACGGGCTCGGGGGGATTGGGGTAATAATCCAGCACGCTGTTGGCAACGGTGCCACCGGCTAGTTTGCGCAGCAGGTCGGCGGCGCGATTAGCACCCAGCAGCGCCTGGCTGGGGTGCACGCCCCGGCTGAAGCGGAAGGCGGCATCAGTGTGAATGCCCAGCTTGGTGCTGGTGCGGCGAATGTTGATGAAGTTCCAGGCGGCGGCTTCCAGGAAGACGTTTTCTGTTTCTGGCTTGATTTCGCTGTCCGCGCCACCCATGACACCGCCCAAACTGAGGTTGCCCAGCGGGTCGGTCACCAAAATGCTGTACGGCTCCAGCTTGTGGCTAATGCCGTCCAGGGTGGTGAGCGTTTCGCCGTCGTGAGGCAGACGGGTATTGATTTGGATGGGGCCGTCGGGGTTGTATTTGTCGGCGCGGCGGCGCAAGAAGTCGTAGTCGAAGGTGTGGTTGGGCTGACCCATCTCCAGCATGACGTAGTTGGAGATGTCAACAACGACGTTGATGGGGCGCTGCCCAGCGAGGCGGAGCCTATGCTGCATCCAGTACGGGCTGGCGGTTTGCTGCACGCCTTCGATGAGGTAGCCGACGAAGCGAGGGTTGAGTTCGGGATTTTCGGTGGTGAGGGTGATACGGCCGTCCACATCCGGCCCCTCCATTTTCACCGAATAATCGGGGTAGCGAATGGGCTGTTTGGTGAGGGCGGCATACTCACGAGCGACGCCGACCATAGAGGCGCAGCGGGCGATGTTGGGGATGATGTCGATCTCCAGTACGGCATCGCCCAACGCATCTTGCAGTGGCGTACCAGCCTGGTAATCGGGCGAGTTGGCGTCCTTTTGGATGAGGATGATGCCTTCGTGCTCTTCGCTGATGCCCAGCTCTTTTTCGGAGCAAAGCATGGCGTCGTTGTAGATGCCGCGCAGTTCGCGCCCTTTGAGTTTGGTGGTGGAACGGCCGTCTTTGTGGCCGTCGTACAAAACAGAGCCTTCGAGGGCAAGCGGCGAGAAAATCTGCAAACTGCTGATGTCGCCTTGGCCAATATAATCGAACAAGTTGGGTGCGCCGGTGACGACGGTTTTGGAACGGCCGTTGCCATAATCCACGGTCGCCAGTACCAACCGGTCTGCATTGGGATGCTGCTCTACCTTGAGCAGGTGGGCCAGCAAGACGAGCTCGCGGTCCCATTCCAGCGCCGCGCCGGGGATGCCGATTTTTTCAATGGTTTTTACTTCCAGACCCGCGTTGGTTAGCAGGCGGTCTACCTGCTCAACGGGTTTATCAATGGTGACAAAATCTTTAAGCCATGAGAGTGGTACAAGCATGGAAAACTCCGAGAAGTTACCCAATTACCTAATTACCTAATTACTTAATTGCAAATTGCAATTGGGTAATTGAGTCATTGGTAATTAGAATTGTTTTAGGAACCGTAAATCGTTGTTCCAGAATTGGCGAATGTCGTCGATGCCGTAACGGAGCATGGCGATGCGCTCTGGCCCCATGCCAAAGGCGAAGCCGGTGTACACCTCAGGGTCGTAGCCGCCGTTGCGCAGCACGTTAGGGTGCACCATGCCGCTGCCTAAAATCTCCAGCCAGCCGGTCTGTTTGCACACCTGGCACCCTTTCCCATCACACAAGAAGCAGGTCACATCCATCTCCGCGCTGGGTTCGGTGAAGGGGAAGTAGCTGGCCCGGAAGCGAGTTTCACGGTTGGCTCCGAAGAGGCGGCGGGCAAACTCGGTGAGCGTGCCTTTGAGGTCGGCAAAGGTGATGTTGGTGCCCACGGCGAGCCCTTCTACCTGGGTGAACTGAATGCTGCTGCGCGTGGTGATTTGCTCGTTGCGGTAGCACATGCCAGGCAGAATGACGCGCACCGGTTCGGGATAATATTCGCGCATGGCGCGGATTTGTCCGGCGCTGGTGTGCGTGCGCAGGATCACATCCGGGTTTTCGGTGTAGAAGCTGTCTTGCATTTCCCGCGCCGGGTGGTGCGGCGGGAAGTTGAGCAGCTCAAAGTTGTAGGCGTCGGTTTCCACATCTGGAGAACGGTAGATTTGGAAGCCCATGTCGCCGAAGATGCGGTAGATGTCGCGCAGGGTTTGGGTGATGACGTGCAGGCCGCCGCTGGTTAACGGCCGTCCTGGTAAGGTCACATCAATGGCGGAACTGGCGATCTTGTCGGCCAGTTCGGTCGCTTTTAGCTCGGCGAGACGCGCTTCGTAGGCGGCTTCCAGCTCATTTTTAACGACGTTGATCCGCTTACCAAAAATCGGCCGTTCGTCAGCACTCAGCTGGCCGACCTGGCGGGTCATCAGGTAAATGCTCCCTTTGCGGCCCAAGGTGTCGCGGTACCAGGTTTCGAGTACGGCCGTACTGTCCACTTCCTCCAGCTTTGCCAGCGATGCTTCATACAATGATTCCAGTTGGTCTAGCATAATTAACTTCCTAATTTTTTATCCGCAGATTACACAGATTTGCGCAGATAGCGCTTGCAGATTTTTCTCTTAAATCTCTCTGCCCTCTGAGGCCAATAATTCCAAACGAAAAGTTTAACGGTTCTTGGCTAAACAAACAAAAAAAGACGCGGGGTTGGCCGCGTCTTTCAGAGGATGTTCGTTTTTTAGCGCTGCTTCTTCTCAGGCAGAACGAACCTCCGGCGCAAACGCGGCGCGGACGTTGTTAAAAAAGAAGAAGCTAAAAAATCGCTGTTGGTTCATGGTGGGCGCATGATAGCATCATGCCTGGGGTGTGTCAAGCTCACAATTGCTGCTGTAATTTACCAGCTTGAACGGCTTCATAGCCAAACTGGAACTGCTCACGCTGTAGGTCAGTGAGGGGAACCCATTGGGTTTGGGTTGTCTCTTCTTCTTCGGTGAGGCTGGTGGCGGTGGTTAACGGCCGTTCCAAGGCATAATACATCGCCGATAATTTCCAGGCGCGGCGCGCTTCATCCAAGAAGTATTGATCTTCGACATACAAGAGCGAGCCAATGACTGGCGTAAGTCCTGTGATTTGCCGGAAATAATGGCGAATGACCTGTGTTGGCGGATTACTGGTGGTGAGCATCGTCCCAGGCGGATGCCATAGATCCGTTTGTGGTTGTTTTTGCAGCAAAACCTGGCTGTTTTCGATGAAAATACCATAGACAGCAGGACGAAAAGTAATCGACTCAGCAGCGACGGGGACTGCATTGCCGTGAATGTCGTAACAAACAATGGTGGCCATGGGTTAGGGTGGGTTATTCAGGAACAGGCAGGGGTAGAAATCTTTCTTTCAACTGGGGAATATGATCGGCCAGCGTGCCCAGCACACCGTTGATAAAGCGGGGCGCGCTGTCTGACCCATATGTTTTGGCTAATTCAACGGCTTCATTAATGGCGACTTTGACGGGGGTTTCTGCTTCAATTAAAAATTCAAAAATGGCGATTCGGAGAATATTGCGATCAATCACGGCCATCTGGTCTAGCGGCCATTCGGGCGCATATTTGGCAATGAGGGTGTCCATCTCATCCTGATGCTGGATGACACCTTGGATAAGTCGGGAAGCAAATTCGACGCCCGTTTTTTCCATTGGGTTTTCCAGCAGACGCCGCTCCAGGACTTCACCTGGCAGGTGGCTGGCGATATCGTACTCGTAAAGCGTTTCCAGTGTTACGCGCCTAGCGCGACGTCTCGTTTTCATAATTAACAGACGAATTGACCATTTACCAGGAAGCGTTTAGCCGCAATGGTCAGTTGATTGATTCTTCCTGAGTATAGACAACATCTTCAACATGCACGTTGACAGCTTCTACAGAAATTCCAACCATCGTGTCCACTGCTTCGGCAACGGCCGTTTGCAGGCGTTTGCTGGTCTCCATAATGTTCACGTGCGGACTCATTATAACGTAAATATCAAATTTAACCTTATTATCATCGCTTAAATTAAGCAAAATCCCTGCTTGCCGTGATTCACGACGGAAAAGCCGCGCCACATCGGCAGGAATAGGAGCCATTTTTGCTACACCTTCAACGCGTAACGTGGCGTAATGGGCAATCGTTACCAATACGTCCGGGGCCACCTCGATACGGCCAATGCTTTCTTGTACATTATCCATTATTGTTTGCTCCCTACTTGTGCGCAATAGGTTCCTGGTCTGGTTGCGCTACATGGCAATGCCGCCATCCACGCTAATAACCTGACCGGTGATGTAAGCTGCTTTGTCTGATGCTAAAAATGATACCAGATAAGCCACCTCGGGCAATTCTCCCCAACGGCCCAGTGGAATCATTTTTTTGGAGCCTTCCACAACAGCATCGTCTAGCACTTCGGTGAGTGCGGTGGGGAAGAAGCCCGGCGTAATAACATTGACAGTGATGTCACGAGAGCCGATTTCTCTGGCCAGTGATTTGGAAAAACCAATGATGCCCGCTTTAGAAGCCGCATAATTAGCCTGTCCGGCCTGGCCAATCAAGCCTACAACGGAGGAAATATTGATGATACGGCCGCCTTGTTTACGCCGCATCATGGGACGAACGGCCGCTTTGCAGCAGTTGAACACACTTTTGAGATTGGTGTCAATGACTGTGTCCCACTGGTCTTCCTTCATCGTGAGCAGCAGCGTGTCGCGCGTGGTACCGGCATTGTTTACCAGGATGTCGATCTGCCCGTAGGTATCAATCGCGGTTTTGACCAGCGTTTGGGCCGCATCAAACTGGGAGACATCGGCCTGAACGGCCGTTGCTTCGCCACCGTTTGCCTGAATAGCGGCCACCACTTCTTCGGCAGCGGCGCTGCTGGCATTATAATTGATCACCACTTTGGCACCATGCTCCGCTAAATCTTCAGCAATAGCCCGACCCAGTCCGCGAGACGCCCCCGTCACTACGGCAACTTTTCCTGCTAACAAAGACACCACACTTCCTCCACCTGTTTGTCATACCCGCGAAGGCGGGTATCCATTAATAATTATCGCCAAAAGTCAGTTTGACCCGGCTGGCTTTGCGGTCGATACGCTTCATAAAGCTGAGCAGCGTGTCGCCGGGGCCAACTTCTACAAACGTGTCCACCCCTTGCGCCAATAGATAAGTCATCGAATCGGTCCAGGCAACACCAGATGTAAGCTGGGCCTTGAGTTCGTCTCGAATTTGGTCTGGCGTGGTGAGTGGCTGGGCCGTAACGTTAGCAATGACGGGTACGTTTGGGGATTGAATAGGCGTGGCATCCACTGCCTGGGCAAATGCCTCTGCCGCCGAAGCCATCAGTTTAGAGTGGGCGGCAATGGTGATGGGCAGCTTGACTACTTTGCGTGCTTTGGCCGCTTCGGCCAGTTCCATGGCCCGGATCAAAGCAATTTCATCTCCAGAGATCACGACCTGACCGGGACAATTATCGTTAGCGACTTGGACAGAACCATTGCTGTCACTGGCCTGCTCACAAATTGCTTTCACAGTCGGGATGTCCAAGGCCAAGATGGCGGCCATCGCCCCTGGTTCCCGCTCCCCCGCAGCCTTCATCAATTCGCCACGCTGCCGCACCAGCCACAGCCCATCGGCAAAAGAAAGTGCGCCTGCGGCTGTTAGTGCGGAAAGCTCACCCAGGCTGTGCCCAGCCATGTAAGCGGGCATCTCCCAACCTTGGGCCAGCATCCGCTGCCACATGGCCTGGCTGGTGACAAACAGGGCTGGCTGCTGGTTCACCGTATCCGTCAGGGTATCTTCTGGCCCTTCAAAGCAAAGTGTAGAGAGGGCAAAGCCAAGCTGTTCATCAGCTTGATCAAAAACAGCACGCGCCTCTGGGGTGTTTTGGTAAAGTTCCAACCCCATGCCCACGTGCTGTGACCCTTGTCCAGGGAAAAGATATGCACTACTCACTTGAAAATGTCCAATATTAAGTGTTTAAAAAAGATAAAGGCCGCAAAATCACGGCCTCTTTCCACTCTTTACGCTTCGGCAACCGGCAAAACCTGGCGACCATTGTATTTGCCACACTCCAGGCAAACGTGGTGGGAACGCTTCATTTTACCGCAGTCTGGGCATTCCACCAGGTGAAATGTCTTTATTGCGTCGTGTGTCCGCCGCCGTCCGCGACGTGCTTTGGAAATTCTTCTCTTTGGTACAGCACCCATGACAACATCCTCTCTAACTAAATTCAGGCCAGCTTTCGATTAATAAAACAGCCGTCTGCTAATAATATCGTCTCAACAAAAAACAAGCGGCAAATGAGCCGCGACTGGCAATTATAGCCTTCACTATTTCTCTGTCAAGAAAAAGGGAGTGACTAATCATAGGGGCATGGTATAAAAGACAGATGAACCAATGTCCCAACTGTCACCGAACAGATAATCAAGTTAAAAACGGCAAAACTACGGCTGGTAGCCAGATTTTCAAATGCAAAGCCTGCAACCGGAAATATGTGCCACAGCCGCAACCAAATGGCCATCCAATTGCCATCCGCCAACAGGCCATTCGCTTGGTTCTGGATGGCAATAGCCAACGGCAGGCAGCACGTCACCTAGGTGTCGCACCGCAGTCGGTAGCCAATTGGCTTAAAGAATATGCTGATAAATTACCATCAACCTTGCCTGGCCCTAATGGGCCAGTGGAAGTGGCTGAACAGGATGAGCTGTTCACCTTTATCGGTGAGAAAAAAACGAAATTTACATCATGACCATTGTAGACCGGCAAACCCGCTGTTTTCTCGGGATTGAGCCCGTTGTGCAACGTACGCAGGAAGTGGCTCAGAAGCTGGTTGATGAGGCACCTGCCGCTCAATATTACAGTGACAAGTTTCCTCTGTATGATAGTTTAGTTTATCGTCGCGGTTACCATTTATCGTTGAGAGATAAGAGCGAAACGTACTCAGTTGAAGGAGGCAATGCAGAATTACGGCATTATCTCACTCGGTTGGTACGTAAGAGTCGTTGTTTTTCTCGCAACTTGGCTTGGTTAAACCGTCATGTGAAAGCATTTGCTCATGCTTGGAACCAGCGGCAGTTACATAATCGGGCACGACCGTTTGACAAGAAGCATGTGATTGAGTTTGTATGCCTACAAAGTTAGTCACTCCCAAGAAAAAATTGTGGCTTCCCGCACTAATCGCTTCCCGGCGCACTCTCCGGAGCCTGCTCCCTTTCTACTTTGTTCAAGCCGTTGCGCACGACAGAGAGGGAACGCAGCAAATCTTCCTCCAGCTTGACCAGCACTTCCATCACGTAGGCGTCTGCGTCGTGGCGCAGCGCTTCAGCATCGCGACGGGCCCGTTCTAAAATGTTGTCGGCCCGCTGCTGAGATGACATGGTGATGGCATCCCGCTTAACCAGCTCACCGGCTTCCTGCTTGGCCAGTTCCCGAATGCGCTCGGCTTCTTCCTTGGCCTGGGCCAGGATGCGATCCTTTTCGGCCTCAATACGGTTGGCACGCTTTACTTCTTCGGGAACGGCCACACGCATCTGGTCAATGATGCTGAAAATGCGGTCTTCATTCACAAGCAAGTTGGCAGTGAGCGGTATGCGCGGGCTGTCGTTGAGCGCTTGTTCCAATCGATCGACCAAATGTTGAATATCCATGCTGTTATCCCAGTTTTGTAAAGCTCGTTTTTAGCTCTAGCCAGACCGTTAAGGTCTTGTTCTTATACGGAAACCGCAAATATTATAGTGGTTAAATGATTAATCACGCAATGGCACAGGCCGATTAAATGAGTCTGAATCCTTGCCGTTGAAGCGAGCGTAGAGCGCTGTGGCCACATTGGGCGGCACCATGCTGCTGACGTCCCCACCTAAGGAAGCGATTTCGCGCACGGTGGTGCCACTAAGGAAAGTATGATCTTCATCGGTGATGAGGCTAACTGTTTCAATGCCAGGATCTAATCTTTTGTTGGCCAGCGCCAGACGAAATTCAAACTCAAAATCGGAGAAAACGCGCAGGCCGCGCACAAACACTTTGGCACCCACCGTGCGGGCAAAATCGACCGCTAATCCACTGAAGCTCGTCACGACGATATTGTCCGGACGGTTGTTTTGTAGGGCTTCTTCTATCATCTGGACGCGTTCATCCACCGAAAAAAGCAGCGATTTTGTCGGGATTTTGTGATCATAGACGGCGACGATGAGCTTTTCAAAAAGCCCTGAGCCCCGTATCATCAAATCGAGGTGGCCATAATGAACTGGATCAAAGGTGCCTGTGTAAAGTGCTGTAATCAATAGTTTCTCCTGTAGGTCTGGCAACTAGCAACTAACAACTAAAACTAACTAACGTCTCCCGCAGCTTGCCAAAAGCGGGCAACGCGCTGGCGCAGCAGCTGATGTTCGGGCTGCTCAAGTTCAGGATCTGTTTCGGCGATGGTTTGGGCTTCGGTTTGGGCAATTTGCAGCATATCCATGTCTAGCAGGGAGGCGAGCTTGAGTTCGGGCAGGCCACTTTGGCGACGGCCGAAAAATTCACCCGGACCACGAATCTCCAAATCTTTCTCTGCCAGGGCAAAGCCGTCGTTGGTTTGGGTGAGCGCGCCCAGACGCTCCTCGGCATCCGGGGTGTCGCTGTCGGCCACGAGAATGCAGTAGGATTGGTGCTCGCCGCGTCCGACACGCCCGCGGAACTGGTGTAGTTGGGCCAGACCAAAGCGGTTGGCACCGTCGATGAGCATGACGGTGCTGTTGGGCACGTCTACCCCTACTTCGATAACGGAGGTGGAGACGAGGATGTTGAGCTTGCCTTCGTAAAAGTCGCGCATGACGCTTTCTTTTTCTTTGCCGGATAAACGGCCGTGTATCAACCCCACCTTCAAATCCGGGAACACGGCACCTTGCAGCCGCGCATGTTCTTCAACGGCCGCTTTGGCATCCACCTTATCACTCTCTTCCACCAGCGGATAGATGAGGTACGCCTGGCGACCTTCTTCCACCTGCTTGCGGATGAAGGCATAGGCGCGCTCACGTTCTCGAGTGCGAATCCAGCGTGTTTTGATCTCCTGCCGTCCGGGTGGCATCTCATCCAAAATAGAGAGATCGAGATCACCGTAGAGCGACAGCGCCAGCGAGCGTGGGATGGGGGTGGCACTCATGGTGAGCAAGTGTGGGCTGTATGCCCCATCGGATGGACCTTTGTCGCGCAGCGCCTGCCGCTGATCGACGCCAAAGCGATGCTGTTCATCCACAATGGCCAGCGCCAGGTTGCTAAACGTCACATTTTCTTGAATGAGCGCATGAGTGCCGATGGCCAGATCGATCTGGTCGTTCGATAGTTCATCGTAGATGCGGGTTTTTTCAGCCGTCGAGGTGCTGCCCGTGAGCAGGCAGAGCTGAATGCCGAACGGTTCTAGCAGGGGCTTGAGACCGTTGTAATGTTGCTCGGCTAAAATTTCGGTGGGGGCCATGAGGGCCGTTTGGTAACCGGCTTTGGCAGCCAGCAGCAGGGCGGCAGCGGCCACAACCGTTTTGCCTGCACCCACATCCCCTTGCAGCAGGCGGTTCATCGGGGTGCTGGTGGCCATGTCCTGGGCAATTTCCTGGATGACACGCTGCTGGGCAGCGGTGAGGGTGTAGGGTAGGCTTTGTTGGAATTGGTCGAGTACGGCCGTATCCGCTCCAATCTCTACCCCCGGCTGTGACTGCCACTCATGCCGAAAGCCCTGCATGCCTAACTGCAACAAAAACAACTCATCAAAAATAAGGCGGCGACGGGCTTCATGCAGGGCATGTTGACTGTCTGGGAAGTGCTGTTGCTGGAGCGCTTCGGGCAGTGGTTCCAGTTTTTGCCGCTGGCGGATGCTGTCTGGCAGCGGATCCGGCACGCGAGGTGCCCAATAGGTCACTGTGCTGCGCATGATGTCGCGCATCCGATTGCTGCTTAATCCCTGGGTGAGCGGATAAATAGGCACAATGCGCCGGGTGCGCAGCGGTTCCAACTCCAGCGGCTCCCATTCTGGCGAATTAAAGACGGGGCGACCCAAATATTGCTCTACCTTGCCGCTGATGACAATTTGCATCCCCGCTTTGAGCTTGCTAACCAGCCACTGCTGGTTGAACCAGGTGGCCTGTACCTGACCCGTGCCATCACTGATAACGGATTGCACCAACACCTGATTGTTGCGGGTGCGCCGGGCGCGGGTTTCCCAAATGGTGCCAATGACGGTAACGGTTTCACCGTAAGCCAACTTGTGGATAGGCTTCATCAGAGTGTAATCATCAAAGCGGCGGGGGAAGAGGTAGAGCATGTCTTCGATGGTGGTGACGCCGAGTTTGGCCAGATGTTCGGCCAGCTTGGGGCCAATGCCGCGTACGGCCGTTACCGATTGCACTAATCCTTCTGGGTCTGGGTCCACCGGTTTGCGGCTGGCAGGACGCCGGTTCCATTTGCTGGCTTTATTGCTGCGTGGCACCGGCTCGCTTTCGCTAGTTGGGAGAACGTCGGGTTCTTCTTCGGCTGGTGGTGGCGCGGCTTTTTGCGGTGGCTGCTTTGGTTGGGAAACGGCCGTTGGCTGCTGAGCTTCTGCCGGTTTGGGTTTGGGCGCTCCTGCTGGCTCCTGTGCCTGGCGCTGCTGCACTTTGCTTTGCAGCTGTTCGATCGCTTTGGCGCGGGCCTCGGTGCCGGGGAGACGAGCATAATCCGACAGCACCTCCGCCACCTGTTCCACAAGCGCCTTATCCAATTCACTAACGGCTTCGTCCCGTGCCTGGCCTACCCAAAACGTAGCAAACTGACGAATACCACCGACAACAGCTTTGTTTTTGTATCCCTGGCTGGCTTCTAAATCCAATACGCGTTGCAATCTTTTCAAAGCTTTTTTCATGTGAGAGAGTTTATCCTAATGGATCGGTCTTAATCAAATTTGCTGTATAGAGAGGTGGGAGACTGGAGATTAGAGATTGAAAATAAGACAATCTCTTAACCCGTTGTCTCTGCCAAAACGGCCGCAAACCCCACAGCCCCCACGCCCAAATGCGTGCCAATGGCTGGGGTAACACCTTGAATCAGCGGCGTGGCTTCTGACAAGCTGGCAAACAGATCGCCAGATAGCTGGCGCAGCTCTTCGGCTGCTTCCTGGGCGTTGACGTGAATAATGGCCAGGCGCTCGAAGGGGGCCAGTTCGGCCACCATTTTAAGCATCTGGCTGAGGGCGCGTTTGCGTGTTCGCACCTTGGCCGCTGCAGAAATAACGCCATCGGTAATCATCATGATGGGCTTGATTTGCAGCAGGGTACCGATGCCAAATTGGGCCCAGTTCACCCGGCCGCTGCGGTGCAGCGATTCTAGTGAGTTGATCATGCCAAAAACGTACGTGCGCCGCACCTTTTCATTAAGCATGGTTACGATTTCAGCAATTGTTTGGCCTGCGGCCGCAGCTTCGGCTGCCAACAATACCAGCAGCCCCGCTCCCAAAGTAATCTGGCAGGTGTCGAACAAGGTGACCGGAGCTGATTTGGCGGCGGCCGCGCCCAAACGGGCGGTGTTGTAAACGGCGCTCAAATCATGGGCGATGTGCATCGATAATATTTGGGTCGCGCCTGCTGCTGTTAGATCTTCATAGAGCTGGGTGAATGCGCCAATGGCTGGAGCGGCCGTTGTTGGGTATTCAGGAAAGGTAGGCAGTCGGTTATAAAATTGTTCGCGACTGATTTCTACGCCTTCCAGATAACTAGTGGTGCCCACATTGATGTAGACGGGCACGACGGTAATATCGAATTGCTGGGCCAGTTCAGGTGGCACATCGCAGGCACTATCGGTGACAATTTTGATGGTCATGTAGAAGTATTAAGGCAAATTAAGGTGGGCGTTCAATTGACCCTTGCCGCAGTCCTTTCCTTCTCACTCAAGGAGAGGGAAAGGACTGCGTTATTCCGCCCCTAAAATATAAAAGTAGTAAGGCTGGCCACCGGACAGCAGCTCGATTTCGATATCTTCGTACTGCTCTTCGATCTGGCTGGCAAGCTCACTGGCTTCGTCTTCCGCAATGTCTTGACCATAGTAGAGGGTGAGTAGTTCACGGTCTTCCATTTCCATGGCGGTGAGTACGGCATTGAGTACGGCCGTTAACTCCGTACCGGAACTGCATAAACGGCCGTCTACCAGACCAATAAATTCACCCTCGTTTACCGCCACGCCGTCCAGCGTTACGGAGCGGGTGGCTCGGGTAATCTCCCCGGTAGACACTTCCTTTGCGGCGTCGATCATGGCTTCGGTGGTTTTGTCTAAATCGCTATCCGGGTCAAGAGCCAACAGGGCGCTGAGTCCTTGCGGAGCGGTCCTGGTGGGCACAACGGTTACGTTTTTGGGACTCAGGTCGCGAGCGGCTTCGGCAGCCAAAATAATGTTTTTGTTGTTGGGTAAGATGATGACTTTGTCGGTCGGCACATCCTGAATCGCCTGAAACAGCTCTTCGATGCTGGGGTTGTTGGTCTGGCCACCGCTCACGACAAAGGATACGTTCATGCTGCGGAAGATGTCGGCCAAACCGTCTCCGGCGGCCACAGCCACGACGCCAATTTGCCCTGGTTGGACAGTGGGTTTGATGAGAGGTGGGGTGTGGGGAACGGCCGTTTGCGCCCCCGGCACATGCACAATTTCTTCCATTTGCATCTGCATGTTTTCCACCACCACATCGGTGATCTTACCCAGGCTGATGCCGTAAGAAATGGGCACGCCAGGGTCTTTCACATGGATGTGCACCTTGATGGTTGTTTCATCGCCCACTACCACGGTGGAGTCGCCCATGGCGTCGATGCGGTCGCGCACTTCGGTCACGTTTAAATTGTCACCCATTAAAATGAACTGCACATCGTACGGATTTTCGATTGCGCCGCCGTCCGGCATCGCCAATTCCTGGGCCGTGATTTGGTGTTGCAGACCAGCATGGTTGCTGCCAGGCATGGCCGAAAGCTTGAGTTCGTTCATTTTGCCATGCACATAGCGCAGCATGCCTTCAAAAATGTAGACCAGCCCCTGGCCACCCGAATCAACCACCCCCGCTTGCTTAAGGATGGCCAACTGTTCTGGCGTGCGTTCTAGAGCTTGATTGCACCGTTCCAATACCCGCTCCAGCAAAAAGCGCAGGTCGCTGCTCTTTTTGGCGGCGTCAGTTGCTTCGCTGGCACCTTCACGAATAATGGTGAGGATGGTGCCTTCAACTGGCTTCATCACGCCACCATAAGCAGTTTCTGAGGCAGCCTGGAAGGCATCGGCCAGGTCTTGGGCATCGAAGGCTTCTTTGCCTTTAAGCCCTTTGGCCAACCCGCGCCAAATCTGGCTCAGGATCACACCGGAGTTGCCCCGAGCGCCCATGAGTGCACCGTGAGCCAACTGCTCAGCAATTTTGCCGACGTGTTCGTCCTCGTTGTTTTGGATACGGCCGTAGGCCGAGCGCATCGTCAACAGCATGTTGGTGCCCGTATCGCCGTCCGGTACGGGGAAAACGTTAAGCGCATTCACGTGTTGGTGGTTGTGGTCCAGCCAGGTGAGGGCAGCATAGGCCAGTTTTTTAAGTTGCTGGCCGTTGCAATGCAGCCATTTAGGCGGTGGTGGCGCCGTTTGCGTGGCTTCACTAGTGTGGGTTTGTGTCACGAATTCTTCTCCGAAAATTAGCTATTCTCTTTCCCCATGCGTAAGCCCTGGACAAAAACGTTTACTTCGCTAACGGTCATGCCCAGTGCTTTTTCTACATGAAATTTAACGGTGTGTTGGATGCTTTCGGCCACGGCCCGAATGCGGACGCCGTATTCCACGATGACGTAAACATCGACGCTGATCACACCGTTTTCGATGGTGACATCGATACCGCGCTTGCTGTCGCGGGAGAGCAAGTTGGCGATGCCATTGGCTAAATTTTTATTGGCCATGCCTACCACACCGTAACATTGGTTGACTGCCTGGTTAGCGATGGTAGTAACGGCCGTTGTCGAAATATCTATCACGCCGAGGGTTCCTTCTTGTACATGCGATTGTGCAGACATGGTAACTCCTGAAATGTTTCAGCAGAACTGTTAAGCCGCAATTGTATCATAACCTGTTGGGAAGGCATCTGCGCGCATTTGCGTTTGCGTACGTATACCTGAAGCTGGAGAAGCGTGCACAAAGTAAAAAAGCATTTTACAAACCAGCAGATAGAGTGGCTAAATTGAGTGCCTGATGACTATTTGTCCCAGAATCCATAGAGATTTGTGATTCTTCTATTGGTTAAGTTTGTGATTTGTTTTAGGAAAGGACGGTGGTAAGAACGGCCGTTGCCCCAGCTTGTGTTAGGGCGGCGCGTACGGCCGTTTCCATCTCCGCATTCTCCACCAAAGCAAGCATATTGCCCCCGCGCCCAGCGCCGCTCAACTTCGCCCCCAACGCCCCAGCTTGTAACGCCGCCGCCACCAAATTATCCAGCTCTGGCGAGGAGACCGTCATTGTTTGCAGCCAGGCGTGGTTTTTGGTCATCAGTTGGCCCACCCGCTGTACATCCCCCGCTTCAATGGCTTGGCGAGCGTCTTGGGCAATACGGCCGCATTCATCAAAAATCCGGGCAAATTGGGCAGGCTGCTGGCTGTATTGGCGGCGAACGTCGCCCACGGCCACCTTGGTGCTGCTGCGCACGCCCGTGTCCGCTACCACAAAGCGCAGTGGCGCGGCCACGGTGAACGGCTCAATCTGGTTTTGGGGCGATTGGCGCACAAAGTAGATCGGCTGCTCGTAGGCCACGACGGTGTTGTCGATGCCGCTGGGGGTGCCGTGGTGAATCTTCTCAACCTCGTAAGTCAGCGCGGAAACCATTTCGTTACTTTGTAAATCGGCCCGGTTGAGGTGCTGCGCCAGGGCGCGAATGATCGCCGCCGCGATGGCCGCGCCGCTGCCCATGCCGCTGGCGATGGGGATCTGGCTGTTGACGCGAATGGTCACGTCTGGAATGGTTTCGATCTGGCCTGCTTTCAGCACCAGCCGGGCGGCCAGCGCCAGGGCATCATCATCGGGCAAATCTTGCAGCCGATTGTGTCGGTTTAAATCAGGAGCAATCAGGTAGCAATTGTTGCTGGAAGACGGGGAGACAGTGGCTCTGGCGCGTAGTTGGGAAATAGGGGCGGCGATGGCGGGACGGCCGTATACCACCGCATGTTCACCAAATAAAATAATCTTGCCCGGAGCCGTCGCTTCCGTTATTGGGTTAAATTCGGTCATCAAAGTTAATTGAGGTGCGACGCACTTTCACTGAATGCCGCCGTTCATAAGTGCGTCGCACCTGTCTCATCATCGTCAAAAAATATAGAGGGTGAGGAACACTACCAGAGCAAAACAGACCAGTGTGACCTGAAACGGACGGTCGCGCAGCAAAATTTCTTCCGGTGCCCCACCTATTTCCTGCACATGGATCAAATAGAGATAGCGGAAAATGCCGTACAGCACAAAGGGGATTGTTAGCATCATCAGGTGATTTTCTGGCAGCCCTTCAGACAAAAAGGTGTACAAACTGTAAGAAACGATGGCGCTGGTGGTCACAATCCCCAGCATGCGGTCGATCAATTCGAGATTGTATTCTTTGAGGATAGCCCGATGGCTGTCTGCCTTGCTGCCCAGCAGCGTCAGCTCATGTCGCCGTTTGCCCAGCACCATGAACAGGGCCAAAAAGCCGCCAAACAGGTAGAGCCAGGGGGAAAAACGCTGCACGTCGATGACGGTCACCCCCGCCGCAATGCGCAGGACAAAACCGGCCGTCACGATAGAGATGTCTAGCAGGACCACATGCTTGAGCCAAAAAGAGTAGGCAATCTGGCTTACCAGATAGGCCAACAGCACCAGCCCAAATTGCCAGTTGAGCAAGAAGCCAGCGACTAAGCTGCCGATGGCAAAAACAACGGCCGTAACAAGCGCAACTTGGGGATTGAGGGTTCCGGCGGGTAACGGCCGTTTCTTTTTCACCGGGTGCTGGCGGTCGCTCTCAATATCGGCCAGGTCGTTCATGATGTAAACGGCGCTGGACATGAGACACAGCAAAATGAACGCACCTATCGTGGGCAGCAAATATTCTACTTCTAGTAGCTTGCTGTCAAAAAAGAGGGCGACAAAAACAAAACCGTTTTTAGTCCACTGCCGTGGACGCATCGTTTTTAGTAAAGGTAACAGCAATGGGTTTTCTCCCTGATAATGTTTATGCACAAATGGCCAAAATCATGTAAGAGTGGCACGACGCTGTCCTAAGTAATGATATTCGTCATCGTTCCGTAAAAGTGGCGAGTTTAGCGCACCGTTACCTGAAGCGCAACGCACCTCCAAAGGAGACGCGCACCCTCTCAAATACAAACGGCGCACCCCCATGCCACATCTAAAGACGCTCGTGCCGCTCATTTGATTTAGGCGGGATCATACTTGGCAATGAGTTCATCTAGCAGCTGGTCAAAAACGGGATCGCTGGCTTGTCGGGCTGGATCGGCATCGTACCAGGCAATGATTTCTTGCGCGCCTTGCCAAAAGGGAATGGTCGCCACAAAATCGGGCACAAGCCGCTTGATTTTGCTGTTGTCAAAAATCATGCTGTGCGCTTTGTCGCCCAGTAAACCACTGCCCCAATCGGCATCATGGTGCGCCAGTGTGTCTGAAGGAATGTGCACCAGTTGGGCTTCTGCCCCGGCCGCGGCGGCGACCTGCTGGAAGATCTGGTTCCAGCTCAACAGCTCATCAGAGGTGATGTGGAACACATCGCCAATGGCGGCTGGATGACCAAGCAGGCCGATAAACCCTTTGGCAAAATCGCGGTGATGGGTCAATGTCCACAGGGAGGTGCCGTCGCCGTGCACCACCACTTTCTTGCCCTGGCGCATCCGGTTGACAACGGTGTAGCCGCCACGCATGGGCAGCAGGGTTTGATCGTAGGTGTGAGACGGCCGTACGATGGTTACCGGAAAGCCTGTTTCACGGTAGGCACGCAGTAGCCGGTTTTCACAGGCAATTTTTTGCCGCGAATAGGCCCAAAATGGGTTATGCAGCGGCGTCGATTCAGTGATGGGCAAATGGGTGGGCGGCGTCTGGTAAGCTGAAGCGGAGCTGATAAACACGTATTGCCCGGTGCGGCCCGTAAACAATTCTAGATCGGTGGCGATATGTTCTGGGGTAAAAGCGACCCAGTTTACCACAACGTCAAAATGCTCATCGGCCAGGGCCTCTTTGGCTGCGGCCAGATTGCGAATGTCAGACTGAATTTGTCTGGCATCTTCGGGAATGGGGCGGCTGGATTGCCCGCGATTGAACAGAACCAGTTCATGGCCGCGTTCCAGGGCCAGTTGTGAGCAGGCGGAGCTAATGATGCCGGTGCCGCCAATGAATAGCAGTTTCATACAGGTTTCTCCTTCAAAAAAGAGGAACACAGAGTTTCGCAGAGTTGACACAGAGATTCACGGAGAGGGGAAGAAAAAGCATTTAATCTGTGAAAATCAGCGTTCATCCGTGTCCCAACCTAATTTATTTCCCAGCTGTGCGGGGCGAACCAATTTTGGCGCATAGCGAGCAGCAGCAAAATAATACTCAAGCCGATAACGGCCGTCATCAAGCCAAAGAGTAAATCTGCACCCCACACATCATAAATGTAACCGCTAAGGGCCGAGGTGAGCAAGGGGGCCAGCCCCAGGAAGGCCGCCTGGAACACCGACTGCGCCGTGGAGTTCCACCCTTCCGGGGCACGTTCGTTGAGCAGCTGCACCATCACGACAATTACCAGGCCGTAACCAGCCCCTTTAATGGCCCCGGCGATAATTAACACGATGGGCGACCAGGCCAGGGCGAATCCCAGTAAAGCGATCACCAGGATAAACATAGCCAGCAGCAACGTTTTGGGTCCTTGCAGCCGTTGAATGATCGCGCCGCTGCGGCGCATGACCGGCACCTCTGTTAGCGCTGACAGGCCAAAGAGCAGCCCGATATGCGTTTCGCTGCCGCCCAGCTGGTTGATAAACACGCCGCCAAAGATGAAGGTGCTAAACATGGCCATGCCTAGCAAAAAGGCGCTGACATACAAAATCACCAGCCCTTTATCCTGGGCTAAAAAGAGGATGGAGCGACGGCCGTTTGTCACCGCCATTTCCCCCTCTTCCAGCTTGCGGGAGATGAAGAGCGCAGGCAGCATGGCAATTGCCGCTGCCAGGAACATGGTGCGATACCCTACCTGCTGCCACACCATGCCGCTCAAAATGGAAACGGCCGCAAAGCCAAATGATCCCCACAGCCGCATATCGCCAAAGTTGAGCCGGTGGCGTGCCGCCATGCGGGCAATGATGCCATCAGCAATGGGCAGGCTGGGGCTGCGCATGGCCGATTCTACGATAACCAGCAGCAAAAAAGCGGTAAAGCCCGTCATGAGCGGATAGAGCAGCAGCACAGCTGCCCACCCCACCAGGCTGATTTGCAGCAAGCGCAGCCGCCAACCACGCCGGTCGGCCAATGCAGAAAGAGAGGGGGCAACCACCAGGGCAAAAAGGGGGAAAACGGCCGCTAACACCCCGATCTGCGTACCGCTAAAGCCAAGCTCTAGCAAGTAGACGTTGAAATAAGGCGCATACATGGCCACCATCGGCCAGAAAAAACCGTAGTAGGCGGACCCAATCGTGGCGGGTCCACTAGGTCGAAGCGCCAAGCGTTTGGCAATCATCAATTACTCCATAAAACGCAATAATCTAGTGTTCCGCCAAACAAATATACGGATACGCATTTGGAGCGGAACACTTAAACTGAAGCAAATTTCCACAGTATCTATCCGTCAAAAGAAGTTTGCTTCAGTACTAAGTACAAACAAATTTGTTTTGTCGGGTGAGGAGAAAGCATCCTCAGATGCGTCCTGGCTGAACCCGTTCGCATTTGAGAATGCTCACTCCTCATCTTATATTTGTTTGTACTTAGACGTTACAGCAAAGACCCTAAGGGTTTGGTAGCGTCAAACCATCGTTGACTTAAAGCAAACCCTTAGGGTCTGTAAACCGGGGAAGGCTGTTCATGGAACAGGCTTCCCCGGTCAGGATTATATGCAGATTTTGGGAAAAAGGGATGGCTAATCGGCGGGTTCGAGGGTGAAGCGGAAGGGAAACCCTTCCAAGCGTGCCGCCATCGTGGCCATTTTTACGCGCCGTTCTGCCTCTGTTTTGGGCAGCGTATCGACCACCGACAGTCCTTCGTTATGGACCTGCCACATGATTGCCTCAGCAAAGATGATGGGTTTTTTGAAGATTTGCACCATGATGCGCACCACAAACTCCATCGTGGTGATGGGATCATCATGGGCAATCACCTTCCAGAGAGGCTCAATAGCTTCTTCCTGGTGGGTATCCTGCTCTTTTTCAGTGTCGGTGTCGTGAGTAACGGCCGTTTGGCTTGCGCTCACGCCACCCAGCCAACTTATCTTATGCTTTATCAACTCATTGCTCCGTGGGCAATTCGTAGCCAAATTGGGTTGGTTTATTATAACGAGATTTGTTACTTTTTCAGTAATCGATAATCGGATGTATGTTTACCGATTACCGTTTACCGTACTTTTTGCAAACGGCCGCTTGTTTCCCCCATTTCCGTATTTGCCGGAACAAAGGTGTAGTCGGACAACCAGTCTGTTTCCGGTGCCATCGTTAGGCGAGCCAGAGCGACCAACACGCTGTCATAATTCACCCGCCACCCGGCAAAATGCTGCCAGGCCGCTTCCCGATCTGGCTGCATTGGCACGCCCTGACCGAGTAGCCGATCATAGGCCTCATTAAATTCAGCCTGGGTTACGCTGATGGGATCATCTGGATAATGCGGATCGTCATTGTAGGGCACCTGAAACATGTCGGCGATGTGGCGTAGCGCAAAGTTCCCGGCGCGAATGACCAAGCCATGAG